>NZ_OY764190.1:4800000-6000000 GCF_963668215.1 uncultured Desulfosarcina sp. | reverse complement strand
CCTTGCGGCTTCGGATTCGTAAACTGATGCAGCGCAACGAGGCAGGCAGGAATAATGGCTGAGAAACCCTGGGACGGGCGTTTTGCCGAAAAAACGGACAAACGTGTGGAGGCCTTTACCGCCTCCCACGCTTATGACCGGCGGCTCTATCCCTACGACATTGCCGGCAGCATCGCCCACAGCAAGATGCTGGCCAAAGTCGGCGTAATCACCGGCGAAGAGGCCGCTCAACTGGTGGAGGGGCTGGGCACCGTCAAACGCGAGCTGGATCATGGAAAATTCGTGTTCGACGACAGCCTGGAAGACATCCACATGCACATCGAAGCCCGCCTGCTGCAGGTGGCCGGAAAGGTTGCCCAGAAGCTGCATACCGCCCGCAGCCGCAACGACCAGATCGCCCTGGATGTGCGCATGTACCTGCGCGACGAGGCCAGGCGCACCATCGGGCTGTTGCGCGCCCTGAGAAAGGCGCTGGTGGAGCTGGCCGCTGCCCACCCGGATGTGATCATGCCCGGCTATACCCATACCCAGCGGGCCCAGCCGGTGCTGCTGGCCCACCACCTGCTGGCCTACTACGAGATGTTCACCCGGGACCAGGCCCGGATGGTCGACTGCCTGGGCCGCATCGACGTGATGCCCCTGGGCGCCGCGGCCCTGGCCGGAACCACCTATCCCATCGACCGGGCCTGCGTGGCCGAGCTGCTGGATTTTCCGGCGGTCAGCACCAACAGCATGGATGCTGTGGCGGACCGGGATTTTGCCATGGAATTTCTGTCGGCAGCCAGCATCTGCATGGTCCATCTCAGCCGTCTTTCCGAAGAGCTGGTGTTGTGGTCGACGACTGAATTCGCCTTTATCACCCTGCCCGACGCCTTTGCCACGGGCAGCAGCATCATGCCCCAGAAGAAGAATCCGGATATTCCCGAGATCGTGCGCGGCAAGACCGGGCGGGTGATCGGCTCCCTCGTGGCCCTGCTGACCCTCATGAAAGGCCTGCCCATGGCGTACAACCGGGATATGCAGGAAGACAAGGAGCCGCTGTTCGACGCCGTGGACACCCTGACGGCCTGCCTTGCCATCAATGTCGATATGATCCCCCGCATTACCGTCAACCGGGAGACTATGCGCCGGGCCGCGTCTGTGGGGTTCCTCAACGCCACGGACATGGCCGATTACCTGGTGGGCCGGGGCATGCCTTTCAGAAAGGCCCACGACTGTGTGGGCAAGGCCGTGGCCTATGCCCTGGATAAAGGCAAGGAACTGCACGAGTTGACGCTGGACGAACTCAAGGGTTTTTCCTCGCTGATCCAGAAGGATCTTTACGACCACCTGACCCTGGAGCACATGATCGATCGGCGGCAAAGCCTGGGGGGCACGGCCACCAGCAATGTGGCGGCCGCCATTGACGAGGCCCGCAGGAGGCTGGCCGGAGAAGAAACATAAAATTCCAATTCTCCAAGTTTCCAACTGGCGAATTGGGAGCCTGTTTGGGATTTGGAACTTGTGATTTGAAATTTATTTGAGATCTGGTGCTTGTTTATTTGTTGGTTTGCTTTCCGTCATGCGAAACTCGATATCGATAAATTGCATTGTCGCCGCGCTTTTTCTGGCTGTTTTTTCCCTTGCCGCCTGCGGCGTCAAAGGCCCGCCAATACCCCCCAAGGCGGCAGCAACCCCGGCGGTGGCGCTGACCTACCGCCTGGACGATGCCTCGGTGCAGCTGAAGTGGGAAATGGCCGCTGACCTTTCGAGCAAGCAGGCCCGCCAGGCGACCTTTACGATCTACCGCTCCCGTCGGGATCTTTCCGAAGGGGCCTGCGAAGACTGCCCGCTGGTGTTCGAAAAAATCTCCACCCACCCCTTCGTGCAGACGGACGGCAATCGTTTTTCCAGCGTCGAAACCCTGGATCCGGGCTATGGGTATGCGTTCAAGGTGCGCCTGAAGATCCCGGGCCAGGCGGTCGCCGACTCCAACACGGTTCGATTCGAATACCCCCCTGCGGGCCAATCGTCGGATAAGGAGACGCCATGACAGCCATTCCCTTTTTCAAAATGAGCGGCAGCGGCAACGATTTCATCCTTATCGACAATCGCACGTCCGTGGTGCCCGAAGCGCGGCTGGAGGAACTGGTTGTGGGCGCCTGCCGCCGCAAGATGTCGGTGGGCGCCGACGGGATGATTCTGGTCGAGCCTTCCGAAAACGTCGATTTCAAATGGCGTTTTTTCAATTCCGACGGCAGCCTGCCGGACATGTGCGGCAACGGCGCCCGCTGTGCAGCCCGCTTTGCCTTTCTCAATGGCATCGCCAGCCGCAAGATGGCCTTTGAGACGTTGGCCGGGGTGATCGAGGCTGAAGTGGGCGATGCAGGCGTGCGCATCCGTATGACCGACCCCAAGGATTTCAGGCTCGGGTACCGGCTGGAACTGGACGGCCGATCACTGGCGGTGAGCAGCGTCAATACCGGTGTGCCCCACGCGGTCGTGATGGTCGATGACATCGAAGCCGTGGATGTCGCGTCGGACGGTCGGGCCATTCGATTCCACCCGGATTTTGCACCGGACGGTACCAACGCCAATTTCGTTGAACGGAATCCTGCCGGGGAGATTTTCATCCGCACCTACGAGCGAGGCGTCGAAGACGAAACCCTGGCCTGCGGCACGGGCAATGTGGCCGCCGCATTGATTCTGGCGAAGGAGCGGGAACTGGCATCGCCGGTTGCCCTGACGACCCGTAGCGGGGGACGGCTGACTGTGCATTTTACCCGCCGGGACGAAGGCTTCGCGGATGTATTTCTCGAAGGCGATGCCCGGGTGATTTATCGCGGCGAACTCTGGGAGGAAGCATGGCAGGGGTAGGGAAGCGGCATACGGTCTACCTCTCCGTGGGCTCCAACCTGGGTGATAAACTGGACAACTGTCTAAAGGGCATCTCGGCACTGGTCGCCGGGGGCCAATGCGAACTTTTGGCCGGTTCGCGTTTTTACCGTACCTCGCCGGTGGACTACACGGACCAGGACTGGTTCGTCAACGCTGCCGTCAAGATCGCTACCCACCTGGAGCCGTCCGATCTTCTGAAGAAGCTGCAGACCATCCAGTCTCAAATGGGGCGCAAGAGCAACGGCATCCGCTTCGGGCCGCGCACCCTGGACCTGGATATTCTGCTATACGACGAGCAGGTGATCCGGACCGCGGACCTGGAAATCCCCCATCCGCGTATGCACAAAAGGGTCTTTGTCCTGCAGCCCATCTGTGATATAAACCCGGCGATTATTCACCCCGTGTTGGGAAAGAGCGCTGCCGATCTGTTGAAGCAGCTCGATGCACAAGACCAGCAGGTCGTTCCCATGCGCAGCCAGCCGGAGTTGCCACAAGGCGGGACGCCGTGAGAGTGCTGCTGCTGATCGTCATCGTTTACCTGACGTACCGGGCCGTTAAATCCTGGGTGCTGCGCAATCTTCAGGTCCCCGGGCAAAATGCGCCACACAACCCGAAAATCGACGATGTGATGGTCAAGGATCCGGTGTGTGGCGTCTATTTTCCAAGAGGAGAAGGGGTGGCGTTGCGCCACAAGGGACAGGAATACATCTTCTGTTCGGAAGCTTGCCGGGACCGGTTTCTGGAAGAGAACGGGGGCCAGTGAGCCGTGATCGGTGAACAGTGAACAGAGATCAGTGAGCAGTGAACGGTGAACAGTGAACGGTGAACAGTGAACAGATAACAAAAATCCATCGTATCAACTTCAATCGTGTTTTAAGAATCAACTAGGAAGGAACGGCATTCATGAAATTTTTTATCGATACGGCCAACGTGGACGAAATCAGGGAAGCCAACGCCATGGGGATGGCGGACGGGGTGACCACCAATCCGTCGCTGATCGCCAAAGAGGGCCGTGTTTTCGAGGAAGTGATCCAAGAGATTTGCGAAATCGTGGACGGCCCCATCAGTGCCGAAGTGATCAGCCTGGAGGCGGAGGGCATGGTCAAAGAGGCGCGGGAACTGGCCAAGATTCACCCCAACGTGGTTATCAAGATTCCCATGACCGTGGATGGACTCAAGGCCACCCGCCAACTGGCGGAAGAGAACATCAAGACAAACGTGACCCTGATCTTCTCCCCTCTCCAGGCCCTGATGGCGGCCAAGGCCGGTGCATCCTATGTCAGTCCCTTCGTGGGTCGGTTGGACGATCTTTCCAGCGACGGCATGCTGCTCGTCGAGCAGATTGCCGAGATTTTTGCCAACTACGCCTTTGAAACGGAGATCATCGTGGCCAGCATCCGCAATCCGCTGCATGTGCTGGATTCGGCCCTGGCAGGGGCCGACATCGCCACCATTCCCTTCAACGTGCTGAGCAAGCTGGCCGCCCACCCCCTGACCGACAAGGGGATCAAGGCCTTTATGGCCGACTGGGAGAAGACCAAAAAATAGATTCTGGCGATTGCCCGGGTGCCGGCCCACCGGAAATAACGGGCCGGCGCCCGACAGGCAGGCGCTCATCCAACGGACAGGCGACGGCAAATGAAGAAAACGCCCATCAATTCACTTCTCACCCATCCCAATACGCTGACGCTTTTCAGGATTGTTGCGGTCCCGGTTATCGTGGTGCTGCTGATGATGCCCAACCGGTTTACGGCATTTATCGCCGGCCTGATTTTCAGTGCCGCAGCCATCACCGATTATTTCGACGGTTATCTGGCGCGGCGCTACGGGCTGGTTTCCAACCTGGGGAAGGTGATGGACCCCGTGGCGGACAAACTGCTGGTTTCCTGCTCGTTGATCATGCTGACCGCCCTGGGATGGATGCCGGCCTGGATCGCCTGTATCATCATCGGCCGTGAACTGGCCGTTACCGGGCTGCGCAATATCATTGCCCAGAACAAGATGGACGTTTCCGCATCCAGCCTGGGAAAGTACAAAACCGGGTTCCAGATCGCGGCGATCATCCCCTTGATGTTTCATTATCCGGCCCTGGGATTCGACTTTCAGGCCATCGGGATGTTCTTTCTCTGGGGGGCGCTGATATTTACTCTCTGGTCGGGGACGGACTACTTTCTGCGCTTCAGAAAGTTGCTGCGTGGTTAAATTTTCTGTTGACATCCAGCCCGAATATTTATAAATACACCACTTCAACTGAGCGGGAATAACTCAGTGGTAGAGTGCGACCTTGCCAAGGTCGAAGTCGCGGGTTCAAATCCCGTTTCCCGCTCCATTTTTTTTTAAAGGGGCGGCATAGCCAAGTGGTAAGGCAGAGGTCTGCAAAACCTCCATTCACCAGTTCGAATCTGGTTGCCGCCTCCAACATTTTATTTTAATTCAAGTCACTTAGCTAAATTTTCACCCTTTCTTGCGTGGTCCGGCGGTGGTCCGCCTTTCAACTGGTTGTACGCGTGCCTAAACTTCTCCTTGTCGTGTTGATTGTGAACCAAGTACCGATCATGCATCGAGCCAGTGGCGTGTTCTGATCCACCTCGCTGGACTGTCTTTGCCGACAGCAACTCATTGACAGCGGTCATGGTGGTATGTTTAGTGCCAGGGTACAGCGTCACACCCTCAATACCCAATTTCTCGCCGGCACGTTTCCACCATTTGTTGAAATAGGACAACCCAAACCGTTCACCGGCTTTAATGCCCGGTGTCCCTTCACGGTGTCGGAAGAAGTACAGATCCGGCAGGGCAGGGGGGAAAGTCCGCAAAAATCGGATATCGTCTGGCTCCAACTTGATCGCCTTACTCCGCTTTAAGGATCGCTCTTTGGTTCGTTTTATAATGATTATGCTGCCCAAGTTAAGCAGATCTAAGTTCCGACTCAAACGATAGTTCTGGAAGCTCCGGCATTCTCAACCGCTCACGCCGGCATACCCACTTGAAAAACTGTGACAATACAGATTTAAGCTCATGTCGTGTTTTCGAGGCAATCGATTCCCCGTCCTTGTTCAAGTGGTCATCGAACAGGAAGTCTTCAATATCGCCTTCCGATATCGTTTTGATGTTTCGATCGCCCCATGCGGCAACCGCCCGATTCATATAGCCGGTGTAGTTGACTAAGCTTTGATGCTTCAGGCCCTGTAGGAAACGTCGGTCGGCGAGGGCAGCGGTTTTCCCGGTAACGCTTCGGGACCGGATGATTTCAATTGCGCTCCGGGGCAATCTTACTTAAATCGAAAGAATGATTTTAAAGCAGGCAAAATTTCTGGAACAAACGATCCACCGGGTCGACCGGGCAACGATCGATAATCCCTACGGGCGCTTTGAGTTAGATATGGAAGCCCGGCTCCCCATAGAAGAGAGGCTTTACGCTTAATTGGCGGCTGGTGGTGTGAATGTTGAGATTGACAAATGGTAACATAAAGGTTACTTATATTTATGGCATACGAAATCATTGAATATACCAATGACGCTGATCAGAACCTATTTCGTGAATGGTTTTTCAGCTTAGACGCCAAGGCGGCCGCCAAGGTCACAACAGCGATCGCTCGGCTTGAGAACGGCAACACGTCGAACGTTAAAAGTGTGGGAGGCGGAGTATACGAATACAAAATCAATTTTGGCCCCGGTTACCGCGTATATTTCGCTTATGACGGCAAAAAGATTATTCTTCTGCTGACCGGCGGCAGCAAGAATCGACAGTCCAAAGATATTAAGACAGCCCAGGCCCGGTGGGTCGATCACAAGGCCAGAAAGTAGAGATTATCATGGCACTGACACGCAAATTTAAAGAAACCGTGCAATTGCGGGTTAAAGAAGATCCAGAATACCGCAAGGAACTTATCATCGAGGCGACAAACGCCTTTCTCGATGGTGATATCAGCACAGGGAAAACCTTACTCAGAGACTATCTTAACGCAACCGAGGCATTGCCTTCCATTGCTCGTGAACTGGCCCAGGACGAAAAGAGCATTCGCCGCATGATTGGGCCTCGTGGGAACCCGACCCTGAACAACTTTATCAATCTGTTGGGAGCATGCAAAAAACGTGAGAACTTGGATTTGAAGGTTGCATGATCTCAAATGGCCCCTGGTTGCGTGAATGTTGAGGTTACCCCTGATACGAACGAATGCGTCAGCATAATTGCTACCAGGCCCGGCAGCACACGCCACCTCCCTGGCCGAGGTAGGCTAATATTCGAAAGAAAAAAACGATATGGAGTCTAATCCGATTCGTCGGGCGCCGGGGCCGGTCCTTCCAGGACTTCATTTTTGATCAGCATCCGGATGCAGTGCTCGGCCTGCTGGAGCAAGATACGGTCTTGGCCCACTGCTTTTACCGCGTTCAAAACCATAGAGGGGTGACGGTGAAACGCCCTGGCTATTTTTGACAGCGACAGCGGCGTTTCGGATCTGGCGATATACATGGCGACTTGCCGGGCAATGGAAACCGCCCGCTTGCGGGATTTCGACACCAGCTCCTGCATCAAGATCCCGTATGCGTTTACAACGGCTATTTTGATCGCCTTTATCGGCTGTTCGTATGATGATTCCATTTTGCCTTTGGCTTTAGTTGACGACCTGATGATTCTCGATTAAATCAAGATTATGAAATTGAGACAAGCGACATTCCTAGAGCGGTCCATCCACCGGGTTGACCGGGCAATGATGCTCCGAACGGTCGCGTTCGCTCAAGCCCTTGCCCACCGGCTGGAAGGCGACCGGCTGAGCCTGCGGATTCGACCGGCGGATATTGCCCGGTACTACGGGGCCGATGTCAGCCCGCTTCGTGTGCGCCTGGCGCTGGAGAATCTTTTGCGCCGGCCGATTGCCTTTTATTCCGGGAACCGCTGTACCTTTAGCCCCCTGATCGTTTACCTGAGCGAATTGCCAAACGGCCTGGACCTCCAGGTGTTCTTTTCCGAAAAAAGCCGGACCCTGCTGCAAAACCACGACGGTCACTGGCAACTGGATCGGGTCCTGATTGAGCTTCAGGACACGCCCCGGCTTTAATTCCGCTTTGGCAGTTTGAATCTTTTAGTCCGTCCGTGCTAATTGGTTACGAGCAATTGGCGACAAAGGCATAACGAATCTTTTGTAGCGGCGCGCAAAAATCACGCGCCCGCTGAAAAGAGGCGTTAAAAACTACTTCAAAATCATAACAAAAGTAGATACAGATATATATTTATGAATATTGAACCTCCTTCTAACGTACATGAAATATAACCATTCGATTGTGCAGATCTTAAAAATAATAGGGATATGCATATTCCTATTTTTATTCCCTACAAGGAAAGCTCATATGACACAAACGCACTATGACAATATTCCCTTGGAAATGGTCGTAATATCATCAGAGCTTATTCTTGTAGTTCAAAAATCCGATCCTTTTGTAAGCCATGAAACAGTCAGCATCCTTCCTGAAGGAAGTATATTTTCCGGAAAGAATCATCCACCATACTACGAGCCTCCTTATAATGATTCGGAAGCCGATAAAAAACAAACCGAAAAAAATTATCCCCCATTCAACCGGACGGTCTATCATTTTCGAGTTGAAAGAGAACTGTACAATGCCACTGAAGGTTCACTGATTGGAAAGAATATTGAAGTGGTGGGAGCCGACGATGGCAGCCGGTTGGATCTGCACAAGATGTATTATTTAGGAGGTATGCGAAAATCGCCAATATATTCAACATACGGATCATCATTGAAAATGGAAGATTTTGAAAAAGTGAAAAGCCTTATTATCTTCATACGGTCCTATGATTCCAGGTATATATTCAGCTGTGAAGATTCATACGAAAAAATTGAAAAGGAGAAGGCGGTAAAAAAGCTGATCAAATTGCACCTGATCGAGAATCGATGATTATGGGTGCGTTCACCACTTCATACTGTATATGGTTGACAAGACCAGGATTGCATACTACATCTGGGCAAACCCATCCGATACCCGATAAAACACACCGGTCCGCATTTGATCTCCGGCGGCAAAAAACGGAACCTGCTGATGCAGAGGAGCGGCGAGATGGCAAGGCTACGGAAATGCAAGTTATACTGGGCGGCCTCGGAAACGGAAGACATTGTTGGCTACAAACTGTACTGGGCCAAAGGAACAACGGTTAGCTACGATTGCGAAGCCATAGTGGTCGGCAAGGTCAATGAGATCCCCATCCCCGAGTGCGTAAACCTGTCCGAAGAGCCGGTGATGTTCGGAATTACGGCCGTGGACATTGACGGCAACGAGTCGGATATGACCACCCTTGAAGCGCCCTTCCAACTCAAGCCCCCGGCACCGCCGCAGCGTCTTCACATCGCACCGGCCGATGAATTCGTTGTTGGCACACAAACCGAAGAGACCATCGAACCGGAGATGATTCAACAGCTCATCGATGAGCTGGAGGATGACGATTCATTGGAGGTGGACCCTCACCTCGATTCAGAAAGGGATGAAGAGGAAGAGATCTCGGCGCAATTCGACATCGGCTCTCTTTTCTAGACGTACCCGTCCCGTTTGCCAAGCAGACTTCTCACCGCAGAACGGTTTGATCCCCTTTGTACCGGCGGGCCAGGTCCGCATAGCGCAGTCCGTTGCCGCCAAAAATATCCAGAGCGCTGCCCACAGTAAAATCGATTTTGCCGTTGCCTAAAGATTCGATTTGATCGACGTCCTGTTGGCTGGAGATGCCACCGGCATAGGTGATCGGCAACCCCTGCCAGCGGCCCAGGTACTCGACCAGCTCGGTTTCGATGCCGGCGCAGCGGCCTTCCACATCCACGGCATGAATGAGAAATTCATCGCAGTAAGCGGCGAGGCGGTCCATGAAAGGATGGGTGACGGCCTCTTTTGTAAAGGTCTGCCAGCGGTCGGTGGCCACCAGGTATTCGTCGCCCCGCCGGCGGCAGCTTAAATCCAATACCAGGCGCGGCTTTCCGATGCGTTGGACCAACTGCTTCAGGCGGTTCATATCGATTCTGCCGTCGTGAAACACCCAGGAGGTGACGATGACATGGCTGGCGCCGGCATCCAGCCATCCGGCTGCATTGTCGGCGTTGATTCCTCCGCCCACCTGAAGCCCTCCCGGCCATTGGGAAAGGGCCGAACGGGCCGCCTCGGCGTTGCCCGGACCCAACTGGATGACGTGTCCACCGGTAAGTCCGTCCCGGCGATAGAGGTCGGCGAACCATGCGGCGGGTTTTTGGGCTTGAAAGTTGGTCGTCGGACCGTCGTCCGACGCGTCGGACAACGTGGCACCCACAATCTGTTTGACTACGCCGTCGTGAAGGTCGATGCAGGGACGAAAACGCATGCGATGCTCCCTATCTGGAAACAGAGCCGCCGTTCTGTTTATCCAGAAGCGCTTTGAAGGCTTCCACCGGTACGGGGCGGGCGAACAGAAACCCCTGCATGTTGTTGCAGCCATAGCCGGTCAGAAAATCCATCTGCTCCTGGGTTTCGACGCCTTCGGCCACGGCCTCGATGTTCAGGTTGCGGGCCATGTCGATAATGGTTTTGATGATTTCCCGATCCCCTTCATTGTTGATGGCATCGCAGATGAAAGAGCGGTCGATTTTCAGGGTATCGATGGGAAAGCGTTTCAGGTAGCTCAATGAGGAGTAGCCGGTACCGAAATCGTCGATGGAGAACGATACGCCCTTGGCGCGCAGGGCCTTCATCTTGGCAATGCACACTTCCGGGTTCCGGATCACGCTGCTCTCGGTGACCTCCAGCTTCAGCCACTCGGGAGACAGCTTGCTTTCATCGAGCATGTCCAGCACCGTTTTGACGAAATCGGGCTCCTGGAGCTGCCTGGCGGAAATGTTGACGGCGACGAAAAGATCGTTGTGCCCCATGTCGTGCCAGCGTTTGAGCTGAGTGCAGGCCGTTTGCAGCACCCATCGTCCCAGCGGAACGATGATGCCCGTCTCTTCGGTGATGCGGATGAAATCGTTGGGCAGGATCAGCCCCATTTCCGGATGATTCCAGCGCAGCAAGGCTTCCATGCCCACGATGCGGTTGGCTTCGTTGACCAGCGGCTGATAGTAGAGCAGCATTTCGTTGCGGTCCAGGGCCTTGCGCAGGCTGCTTTCCATCTTCATGCGGTACAGCGCCTTGCGGTTCATCTCCTCGGTAAAGAACCGGTAGTCGCCGCCGCCTTGCTCTTTGGCCGCGTACATGGCAATATCCGCATTTTTCACTAGGCCTTCCACATCCCAGCCGTCGTTGGGAAAGACGCTGATGCCGATGCTGGTGGCGGAAAAAATTTCCTGACCGCCGATGAAAAAGGGGCGGGTGACGGATTTCAGGATTTTGCGGGCGACCCGGGCCACGTCGATATCCCTGCCGAGGTGGGTGAGAATCACGGTGAATTCGTCTCCTCCCAGGCGGAACAGATGGTCCGTTTCCCGCAGGCAACCTTTCAGGCGTCCGGCCACGCTTTTCAACAGCTGGTCCCCGGTGTCGTGTCCTAAAGCGTCGTTGACCTGCTTGAACTTGTCCAGGTCCAGAAACATCAGGGCCCAGGAACGATCCGAGTTCCGGCGGCCGGAGTGCTGGAGCAGGTCGTCGAGGCACATGTAAAACGATTTGCGGTTGGGCAGGCCGGTGAGCGTGTCGTGGTAGGCGACATACTTGAGTTCTTCATCCTTTTTGCGGCGCTCGGTGATGTCCTGGAGGGTATTGACGAACCCTTCGGGCCGGCCCCGGGCATCCAGGAACACGGCCCCGCTGATGGAAACATCCACCGCTTCACCGGATTTGGTATAGCGCCGCGTCTCCACGCCCGAAAAAGAAACCCCTTTTTTAACCTGGGACATGAAGTCATCGGTTTCGGACTGGTTTTCCTCGGGAACGAAGTTGATGGTACGGTTGCGGTATTCTTCCAGGGTCCATCCGAAGACACGCGTGAATGCGGGGTTCAGGTAGATCACCCTTCCGGACATATCCCTGACGATGACCGGGTCCGGCGCCGCCTCCAGAACGGTCCGGTGGCGTTCTTCGCTTTTTGCCAGGGCCTGCTGAGACGTGATGCGCTCGGTAATGTCCCGGTAAATCACATAGACAGCCGGTTCTCCGTCTTCCGTAACGATGGGTTTGGCCAGAACGGAAACATCCACCAGGCTGCCGTCTTTTCGTTTTCTCCGGCTTTCCACTTCGAAGCGTTCGCCGCTGGCTGCGCGAGCCGCCAGGGCCAGGCTTTCCGCTTTCAGCTCTTCCGGGAGGATCAATGTATTCATCTCCCGGCCAATGCAATCCTCCTGGGAGTACAGAAAAAGGTGGCAGAACTCTTCATTGACGCGGATGACCCGGTCATCCAGATCGACGATCGCAATGGCTTCCGGGGCGATATCGATCAGTTGGTCGGCATAGTTTTTCTGGTCCTGGAGCTTTTTTTCCGCCAGGCGCTGCCGGGTGACATCGCGAATGACGCTCTGGTAGCCGTACGTCCGGCCCTCGGGGTCATCCAGGCGCATGGCGGTGACCATGGTGTGCTTCAGCCGGTTGCCGGCGTCGAGAAAAATAACGGGGGCGTCGTGCACCAGGCCGGTTTCATCGGCCTGCCGGATCAACCGCTCCCGGTCCGACTGATTGGCGTAGAAGGAAGTAATGTCGGCCTGCTGGAGTTCGTCTCTGGAAACATCGAAAAAATCCAAGGCCGCAGCATTGAAATCTATGATTTGGCCTGCCTGGGTGGTGACGACGACGGCTTCGGGATGCCGTTCGAAAAGAGCACAATACCGCCTCTGGACGATTTCGGTGTCCATGGGTGTGAAAGGTGAATCTTTGTGGATAGATTTCGTCATTTCGTATTCCGGTTATCGTGAGAGCACGTTGATTCAATCTTACCGTTCTATCCGTCAGATCCTAACGGCTTCTACACAAAATTGCTAATTTTGGCAAGGAGATATCGTTGCCCCGGTTCGCTTGCAGGGCAGATGGCGTTGACAAGGTGAGAACAATCTTCTACCAATCGAACGAAAGTAACAGCAAATGCACCATCATGGATTATCGAGTGGATGCAGGTTGCACGGAGAATCGGGATATCAAGGAGCTTTTAATGAAAATCGATTCCGACCAATGGCAGCGCACCGTGATCGAGGGCGCTGCGGCACTGGCGATCGAGGTGACCGGTGACCGGGCCCGGGCCATGGGCGCGCATGCCCGGCTGCTGCTGGAATGGAACCGGACCACCAATTTGACGGCCATTACCGATCCAGTGGAGGTGGCCGTCAAGCACTACGTAGATTCCCTGGCCGCGGCCTGCTGGATCGGCGACGCGGCCCGCATTCTGGATGCCGGTTCCGGCGGCGGATTTCCCGGAATCCCGCTGAAGATCCTGCGCCCGGATCTTTCCATCACGCTGGTGGACAGCGTCCGCAAAAAAGTCTCTTTTCTCAAACACGCCATCCGAACCGTCGGTCTGGAGGGAATCGAAGCGGTTCACGGCCGGCTGGAAGCGCTCGGCGAATCGCCCCGGTATCGCGGGGCCTTCGACATGGTGGTCTGCCGGGCCTTTTCTTCGCTGGAAACCTTCGCCGAGCGGACAGCGGATTTTCTGGCTCCCGGTGGCAGCCTTTTAGCTCTCAAAGGCCCCCAAACCGATCATCCCCTCGAAGCCGCCGAGGACGGAAGCACGATTCGCCTGGGCGGTCGATCCTTTTCCATCCATGTGCATCACTACCAGCTGCCGATCCTGAATTTGCAGCGCCGGGCGGTGATGTTGACAGCGTTGAAGGAAGAGGGACGAGGTAGGAGGGACGATGACTGCTAAAAACCTTGTCCGAAAGAGGTTAGCGAACCGAAACGGTTAGGATAGAGGCTCAATCGGCAAATGTTTCTTGAACGTCGAACAGTGAACATCGAACGTCCAACGTCGAATGAAAAGATCGCTTCGTTGTCCAACAAAAAAATTCCTAATCCTTTGGTGCCGTTTGTAAAGCAAGTTCTAAAAAATATCTAAAACGACGTCATTCCTTATTCGAAGTTCGAAGTTGGACGTTCGATGTTCGACGTTCATGGCTCTGGAGTTCAACCCATTTCGAGGGCGCTTTATCAAACCACCCGATAGACGGTTGGTCGGTGATTTTTTCTTTACAGCAAACTCGGAACTATCTCAGCGTCCTGGCATAGGACTGCAGTGTGCACAGCATTTCCAGCCCCTGCTTGTGGGCCGCGATGCCTTTGGCCGCGGCCATGGCGCCCGCCGGAGTCGTAATATTGGGGATGTTGTAGCGGATGGCGGTCTTGCGGATCAAAGCATCGTCCAACTGGCTTCGATGTCCGCTGGGGGTGTTGACCACCAGGGCGACTTCGCCGCTTTTGATGGCGTCCACCAGGTCGGGCCGGCCAAAACCGATCTTTTTCACCAGACGGGAAGGGATTCCGTTTTTCCTGAGAAAAGCGTGGGTGCCGCGGGTAGCCAGAATACCAAATCCCATTTCATTGAACAGCCGGGTGGGTTCGAGGATGCTGGGCTTGTCTTCGTCGGTGACCGTGACCAGAATATTTCCCCGGCCGGGCAGGCAGGGACCGGCGGCTTGCTGGGAAGTGAAATAGACCATGCCGAAAACCTCGGCCAGCGTCATCACCTGGCCGGTGGAGCGCATCTGCGGCCCCAAGAGGGGATCGGCCTGGGGGAAGATGTCGTAGGGGAAAACCGACGAACGGATGGCGTAGTAGGGCAGCAGGCGCCGGGGCAGGTCCATTTCGTCCAGAGCCATGCCCAGCATGATGTCCACCGCCCGCCGGGCCATGGGCACATCGCAGATCTTGGAAATCATCGGCAGGGTCCGGCAGGCCCAGGGACGGGCCGCCAGAAGATAGACCGTGTCGTTGTAAACGGCAAAACGGGTATTGAGCAGCCCTTTGACATCGAGTTTCAGGGCGACTTTGCGGATGTAGGCGTTGATGGTCTCAATGTGGCGCGGCGGCGTGCTGTAGGGCGGCGTTACCATGGAAGAGTCCCCCGAATGCACACCGGCCAGTTCGATATGCTCCATGACGGCCGGCACGTAGATCGATTTCCCGTCGCACAGGGCGTCGGCCTCCAACTCGATGGCGTATTCCAAAAACTGCTCGATCAGCATGGGGGCATCTTCCGACAGGGTCGTTCCCATCAGGTCCTGTTCCAGCATGTCGGCATCCATGATAACGGCGTACCGGTTGCGATGGCGGTCTGCCGGGACGCTGACCACCAGGGGATAGCCGATGGACTCGGCAAGATCCATGGCCGCTTCGGGGCTGGCGGCCCTGCCGATGGCGGGGTGGGGGATGCCCATTTCGGTGAGCAGACCCGAAAGGCGCAGGCGATCCTGGGACAGCGCCACCTGCGCAGGGGCGGTACCCAGTATCGTGAATCCGGCGGATTCCAGATCCTCCGCCAGGTCCATGGCCGCGTAGCCGCCGAACTGGAGAATGATCCCGTCGGGCTTTTCATGGCTGCAGACCGCCTTGAGATCGGCGGCCGTCAGGGGCGCCACGTAGGTGCGGTCGGCATCGTCCACCCCGCCTGCCGCGGCCGGGTTGCTGTTGACCAGGATGGACCGGCGGCCGACTTTGCTAAGGCGTCGGGCAGCGTGGGCGCAGCAGTGGTCCAGCTCGATGCCGTGCCCGATGCGGCCGGCGCCCGGACCAGCGATGAGAACGCTTTTGCCCAGGGGGCTGTGGGGAGCTTTTTTATCGGCCGATGCGGTGAACCATATCCGGGATTGCCCCTGCGGATCGGCGGCCCGGGGCATGATCCGAATTCCGGCCGCTTCGATGGCGCCGGCGGCCGCCTCATCGGAAATGTTCAGCAGACGGGCCAGGCCGGCTTCGTTCACTCCGGCTTCGACGGCCTTGCCCAGCAGTTCCGGTGCCGGGGAAGGGGCATCGGAGCAAGACAGCTGGGCCTCAAGGTCCGCCAGACGGGCCAGTTCGCGGATCCATTGGACGTCAATGCCGGTGGCCGCACTGAGATCCCGGGGTTGGGCCCCTTTTTTCAGAGCCTCGTGCAGGATAGCCAGGCGATCCGGTGAGGGCGGAACCAGTCGCTTCATCAGGTCGTCGAGGGGGATCGAGGTCCATTCCGGCCGCATTCCCAAAAGAGGATGCTGCGGCACTCGGCAGCGTTCGGCCTTCAGTAAAGCCTCCAGCAGATTGCTTCCTATCCCCATGACCTCGCCCGTGGACTTCATGCGGGCGCTCAGGGCATCGTTTTCGCCCCCGAAACGTTCGAATTCCCAGCGCGGCAGGCGAACGGCCACGGTTTCTTGATCCATGATGGTCGCGATTCCCGGGCGTTCTTTTTCCATTGCATCGTCTTCCATTGCATCACTAAGGGGGGCGCCCAGGCACAACCGGGCGTGGACCGCAGCCAGATCGACCCCGAAGGACCTGGCGCAAAAGGCGCTTGTCCGGGAAAACCAGGGATTCACGGACAGCACGCGTACCGGGCTGCCGCCCGGAGCGACGGCGAACTTCACCTGCACGATTCCGGCGGCGCCTACGCGTTCGGCCACCTTACAGGCCGTATCGAAGATCTGTTGGCGGGCGGCCTCGTCGAGGGTCAACGGCGGAATGGCGGCCATTGAATCGCCGCTGTGAATGCCTACGGGGTCCACGTTTTCGGCCATGGCAAGCGGCTGCACGCGATTGCTCGCGTCCCGCAAGAGTTCTACTTCCACTTCCCGGTGGCCGGAAAGCACTTCCTCGATGCGCAGCGGATCGATTTCTTCGGAGGGCAGGCGGCCGGCGGATATCAGCAGCCGCAGTTCTTCGACATTGTAGACGATGCCCTGACGCAGCCGGTCGGCAAGGGGAGCGACGCGAACGAATACCGGGTATCCGATGGCTTCGGCCGCCGCTGCCGCCGCGGCGATGCGGCTCACGGCGCGGCCGTTCGGGGTGGGCAGGCCGAGTTGGTCGGCGCATTCGAAGATCGCCGAAGGGTCGCCCATCATCGCCAGGGTTTCCGGCGTTGTCCCCAGCAGGCGGATGCCTTTTTCCGCCAGCAGGCCGGCGTCGACCAATGCCTTGGTCAGGCCCATGGCCGTTGGACCACCAACCGAGGGGAGCAGGCCGTCGGGCCGTTCCCGTAAAAGGACCTCTTCGAGAGACGCCGGGGTCAACGGAATCATGTAGGTGCGGTCGGCGGTTTCCATGTCCGTGGACAGGGCCGACGGGTCGCAGTGCACCATCACCGTTTCGATTCCGGCTTCTTTGAAAATATGGCAGGCCCGACAGGCCGCGTCGTCAAAAGCGCCTGTCTGTCCGATTCTGACCGGACCGGATCCGATGATGAGTACTTTCTGGAGGGAAGGGGTAGGCATCTTTTCTCCTTTAAGGGCGGCTCAAGGAGCCAGGTGGCCGTCATTTACGGCCTGTTCGATCAGCTTGCGGGCAAAGGTCCATAAATCCGGTGCGCCATCGGCAATTTTGCGGTTGCGGTCGACCACCTGGGATTGGACGATGCCGTGTTGTTTCCACATGTGCCCCCGGGTGGCCACATTGTGCATCAGCGGCTGGAGACGGTCCAAAGCGTTGGCGAAACGGGCTTCGGGCGTTTTCGAAGCCTCGAATTCGTCCCAAAGGGAGCGGATTTCGGCAGCCTGATCCGCCGGCAGCAGGCTGAAGATGCGTTCGGCCACGGCGGTTTCCCTTTGCAGCTTGTCTGCGTATCCGGCTTTATCGTAGCAATAGGTGTCGCCGGCGTCGATCTCCACAAGGTCGTGGATCAGTACCATCCGGATCACATGGAGAAGGTCGATTTCGCTGCTGCCGGCATATTCTCCCAACACCAAGGCCATGAGGGCCAGGTGCCAGGAATGCTCTGCATCGTTTTCCAGGCGGCTTCCATCGGTGAGCAGGGTCTGGCGGCGGATGGTCTTGAGCTTGTCCACTTCGCGGATAAATTCGATCTGCCGGATCAGTCGTTCAGGGTTCATTGCAGGCCCGCGGTTTTGTTGAGCGATCCAATGACGAAAAACTTCATACTGAACCAAAAAGCACCGGTTTTCAAGCGACAATATCAATTTCTATGCCTTGACATGAACCGGCTTTCAAAGTAGAAATCTCTGTTTATCATGAAAATTCCGCTACGGAGGCATCGATGGATTACAAGAAGACCTTGAATCTCCCCAAAACCGGTTTTCCGATGAAGGCCAATTTGGCCGGCCGGGAACCCGAGCAGCTCAACCAATGGGATGCCATGGGACTGTATACTCAGATCCGCCAGGCATCCGAAGGCAAGCCCGCATTTACGCTGCACGACGGCCCGCCCTATGCCAACGGCCATATCCATATCGGTACGGCGATGAACAAGATCCTCAAGGACATCATCGTTCGTTCCCGGCAGATGGCCGGTTTCGATGCCGCCTACGTGCCGGGATGGGACTGCCATGGCCTGCCCATCGAGCACAATGTGGACAAGGAGCTGGGCAGCAGGAAAAAGGAGATGACCCAGGCCCAGGTGCGGCGCAAATGCCGGGCCTACGCGGAAAAATTCATCGATATTCAGCGTGACGAGTTCAAGCGCCTGGGCGTGATGGGCGAATGGGACAACCCCTATCTGACGATGAACTACCGCTATGAAGCGACCATCGCCAGGGAGTGCTGCAAATTCGCCCTGAATGGGAGCCTGTTTCTCAGCAAAAAGCCCATTCACTGGTGCTGCTCCTGCAAAACCGCCCTGGCCGAAGCCGAAATCGAATACCATGACGAAACCTCGCCTTCGGTCTACGTCAAGTTCGCCCTGAAAGACGATCCGGCGGATATCGCCGCCCCTCTGGCCGGAAAGGCGGTATCGGTGGTGATCTGGACCACCACCCCGTGGACATTGCCGGCCAACCTGGCCATCGCCCTGCACCCCGATTTCGAATACGCGGCCGTCGAGACCGGCGACGGGCAGGTGCTCATCCTGGCCCGGGAACTGGTGGACGGCTGCATGCAGACCTTCGGCATTGCCGATTACCGCATCATCGCCGACCTTTCGGCCCGCGACCTGGAAAACAAGCGATGCCGCCACCCCTTCTATGACCGCGATTCGCTGATTATCCTGGGCGATCACGTGACCCTGGAGGCGGGCACCGGCTGCGTTCATACCGCACCCGGCCACGGCCGCGAAGACTACGACGTCGGCCTGCAGTACGGGCTGGACGCCTATTCCCCGGTGGACGACAACGGCGTTTTTACCGAGGAGGTGGGGCAGTTTGCCGGGCAGTTCGTTTTCAAGGCCAACGAGAATATCAACCGTCTCCTGGAAGAAAAAGGGGTTCTGCTGGCCAAAGAGGAGATCGGCCACAGCTATCCCCACTGCTGGCGCTGCAAAAAACCGGTGATCTTCCGGGCCACGCCCCAGTGGTTCATCTCCATGGAGAAGACCGGGCTGCGAAAAAAATCCCTGGAAGAAATCGACCGGGTCCAGTGGATTCCCCACTGGGGGCGTGAGCGCATTTACGGCATGATCGAAAACCGGCCGGACTGGTGCGTATCCCGACAGCGGGCCTGGGGGGTGCCGATCACGGTGTTCATCTGTGAAAAGTGCGATACCGTCCACATGGACGAGGCCACCATGAACCGCGTTTATGAAGAATTCGCCGCCCATGGGGCCGACGTGTGGTTTGAAAAAGAGGCCGCCGAACTGCTTCCCGAAGGAGCCGTGTGCAGCAATTGCGGCAGCGCTTCTTTCACCAAGGAGACGGACATCCTGGATGTCTGGTTCGATTCGGGGGTCAGCCACGCGGCCGTCCTGGAAGACCGGGACTACCTGCATTGGCCGGCAGACCTCTACCTGGAGGGCAGCGACCAGCACCGGGGCTGGTTCCACAGCGCCCTGCTCACGGCGGTGGGCTTGCGGGGGCAGGCGCCTTACCGTAGCGTGCTGACCCACGGCTTCGTGGTGGATGCCGACGGCAAGAAGATGTCCAAGTCCCTGGGCAATGTGGTGGCCCCTAAAACGGTGATCGACAAGTATGGTGCCGAAATTTTGCGCATGTGGGTGTCGGCGTCGGACTACCGGGACGATGTGAGAATTTCCGACAGTATTCTCAAGCAGCTCAGCGATGCCTATCGCCGCATCCGCAACACCAGCCGGTTTTTGCTGGGCAACCTTAACGACTTCTCTCCGGAGACCGACAGCGTCGCCCCGGAAAAGATGCTGGAGATCGACCGCTTCGCCCTGCACAAGCTTCAATTGCTGGTGGAGCGGGCCCTGAAAGCCTACGATACTTACGAGTTCCATGTGATCTACCATCGATTGTACAATTACTGCACCGTCGATCTGTCTTCGTTTTATCTGGATATTCTCAAGGACCGGCTCTACACCAGTCCGCCGGCTTCCGAAGAGCGGCGCAGCGCCCAGACCGCCATGTACCGGATCCTGGATGCCATGGCCCGCATCATGGCTCCCATCATGCCGTTCACGGCCGAAGAGATCTGGAAGCACATGCCGGCGGTGAAGGACAAGGCCGAAAGCATCCACCTGGCAGTCTTCCCCGATCCGGACCCGGCACTGAAAGACGAAGCCTTGGCCAACAAATGGGAAACGCTGATCCGGGTGCGCGCCGAGGTGACCCGGGCCCTGGAAAAGGCGCGGGCCGACAAAGTCATCGGCCATTCGCTGGATTCGGCGGTGACCGTGGGGCTGTCCGACGAACTGGCCGGTGTCATGGCGGATTTTAAAGAGGATCTGCGCGCCATTTTGATCGTATCGCGGGCGGCCATGACCCAAGGGGAGATTCCCGGCGCCTATGCCGGCCAGGAGACTGAAGGCGTGTGGGTGAAGGTGGAACCAGCCGGCGGCGAAAAATGCCAGCGCTGCTGGGTCTATGACGACAGTGTGGGAACCGTCGACGGTCATCCCACCATCTGCAACCGCTGCGCCGGTGCCCTGGCCCGGATGGACGTACCGGCGGCAGCCGATTGATCGCATTGCCATGAAAGCCGACCGCCCCGAAACCGCCGAATCCGACAATCCCCGGCAGAAAGCCAACCCAAAAGGACGTGTGCCCTCGCTGGGCGCCGGGCCCTTTGCCGGGATTGCCGGCCTGGTAGTGGTGCTGGACCAGCTCACCAAATGGCTGGTGCAAGCCAACCTATCCCTGCATCACAGCATTGCGATGATTCCCGGTTTTTTCAACCTGACCCACATCCACAACCCTGGCGGCGCCTTCGGGTTCATGGCCACCGGCAGCCCGGGGCTTCGCAACCTGCTGTTTCTCGGCGTAGCGACCATTGCCATGGGATTGATTGTCTATTTCTACCGCAGTACCCCCCGGAATTATCCCTTTTTGGCCGTGGCGCTGGCCATGATTTTCGGCGGGGCGGCGGGCAACATCATCGACCGGCTGCGGTTCGGCGTGGTGGTCGATTTCCTGGATTTTTACATTGGCGCCTATCACTGGCCGGCCTTCAACGTGGCTGACAGCGCCATTAGCGTAGGTATTGCCATTTTTATCGGGCATGTAATTCTTGGGAAAATGCCGGAGTAGCGGTTAGCTCATAGCGGATAGCGGATAGATCATAGTGTTGAGGGATGTCGGTACAACGGCATAATTCGATGCATCCTATCAGCTAAGACCTATGAGCTATAAGCTATGAGCTATCACCTACCACCTATGAGCTAACCTATGCCCATAGTCGCCTACAACGAAGTTGCCGAGTACGCCGACAGGACCCGCACCGAGGACTGGCCTTTGGTCACCTTGATTTACGGTGAGGAATTGCTGTGCAAAAAGGCCTGCGAGGCGGCGATGGAGAAATTGGTGCCACCATCGGACCGGGCCACGGGCGTCGAGGTTTTCGATGGCGGGGAGGACTCCATGGGCAGCATGCTGGCCAGCCTGAACACCTACGCCCTGCTTTCCAGTGCCAAGCTGGTGGTGCTGCGCGACGCCCGCCTGTTTTACTCGGCCAATGCCAAACAGGGATTGCGCGAAAAGATGATTCAGGCCGGCGAGGTCGGGAACGTGAAGAAAGCCGCGCGGCCTTTTCTCAATCTCATGGCGCTGGACGGCCTGGATTTCGAGGACTTGGGCACCCCGACCCAGAGGCGGAAGATCGTCGAGGATGTGGACGGCGGCGCGCCGGCGTGGTTCGATCAACTGCTGGACTACTGCCGGGACAAAAAGCTGGCCGTTCCCGAAAAGCGCGACGACGCCGACCTGCTTCAGGCGGCCATGGAAAAGGGCTTTCCCCAGGGGCATCGGTTGCTGATTACAGCGGACGTGATTGACCGCCGCAAAGCCCTTTTCAAAGCGATTGAGCAGGACGGCCTGGCGGTGAATTGCAGTGTGCCCAAGGGCGAGACCCGGACCGACCGCATGGCCCGCGAGGCGGTGATGCAGGCCGCAGTGGACGAAGCGCTGGCAACGGCGGGCAAAACCATGGCTGCGGATGCCCGCCGAAGGCTGATCGAATGGACCGGCTTCGATCTTCCCACCCTGGCCGGCAACCTGGAGAAGTTGATCAATTTTGTGGGCGACCATAAAACGATCCGGGATGCCGATGTGACGTCCGTTTTGCAGCGAACGCGCAAGGACCCCATCTTCGAGTTTACCAACGCGGTGGCGGACCGTAATCTGCCCGGCGCCCTTTTTCTCATGCAGAGCCTGCTGGATGACGGCATGCACCCGCTGCAACTGCTGGCCGCCGTGGCCAACCAGGTGCGCCGCCTGCTGCTGGCCAAGGACTTCATCCTCAAAGACCGTAATCGCCGCTGGTCGGCACAGATGTCCTTTCCCCAGTTTAAAAGCGGCTTTTTCGGGGATGTTCAGGCCGCCGACGAATCTTTTTTCGCGCTTATGGAAAACTGGGACGCGCTGGCCGATCCCGGCGGCAAGCCGGCCAAACGCAAACAAAAGCCGTCCAGCGATCTGGTGCTGGCCCGCAATCCGAAAAGCCCCTTTCCCGTTTTTCAGACCTTGAAAAATGCGGACAATTTTTCCCTTGAGGAATTGACCGCGGCTATGGGAAACTTGAGCCAAACGGATCTGGCCATGAAATCCACCGGACAGGACCCACGGCTGCTGCTGGAGGCCTTTCTGATCGGGTTGTGCAAAAGGAGCTGATAGCTCATAGCTGAAAGCTCAAAGGCCGAAGATGAAAGCTTAATAGCTTAACAGTCAACATATGGGATTCATTAAAGAACAACAGGTCAAACTGGCCCTGCGGCTGCTGGCCTGGCGCTATGAAAAGGCCGGGCAACCGCTGCCGGAGCCTGCCGTCTTGCAGCGCCACGCCCGCGAACTGGTGGACGATGCCCATCGTATCGCCCGGGAGCGCGGCGGCAATGTGCTTTCCATCCTCAAACAGATGGCCAACGACGCCATGCGGCGTTAGTGCTTTTAAATCCGCTTTCGAGGATGCAATTCGGCGTTTCGGAAATACGCTTAATCGATGTCTCTGTAATCGGGCCGGCTACGAGATAAGGTCCTTTGTTCCGGCAGCGAAATCGATTTCGGATTCAAGTGATGTGGCTGTGATATATAGGCATTGAGATTTGCCCCTGGAAGCCAGATTCGACCTTCAGGGGCATTTTAAATGGTATTTCAGGAGACGCCCATCCATTACGTTTTGATACAATTCAAAGCAGCTTCTTACATGCTGTCTTTGAATCATATTTTTACGCTAATCCAATCATCTTGAGCGCTTCCGATGCCTCAAACCAAGCGTTTACGGCATACGTATAGCCTGGCACCGCCTCAAAATAATTGGTCACACGATCTGCGACAACCTGTAGTGCGTCCGCGAATTTAGATTTTTCACATTCGTAAATCAGAATGCTGCGAATACCTTTATTCGTATCGCTAAGAATATAGGGCCCACGCATGGTTATATAATCCGGGAGAGGTGGTAACTCCAAAAAGACTTTGCCCAATTCCTTTGCACTTGATGGCGGAAAAAAATTTTCTGTTATGATAACCATAGCCTTCTCCTTTTAATGCACCTCGACCCATGGCTAAACCATTTTGCAGATGAGGTTTGCATCTTCGTCAATTGAATTGTTTAAAATGATTCATGAATAAATGACCGCTCCTTACAGATAGGATTTTTTCTGTAAGGAGCCGGATAGGCATAGTTTGAGAGGCCTTTCCATGGGGAAACCGGATAGCGAATAGGATTGAAAAATCAGCGGATAAACCAGCATGCATGCTCTCCTGCCGCCGACTTGAACGATCTCGATTCAGTATATTAAGAATAAAAGGAAATAAATGACGAGCACGTAGCGCATAAATTGAAAGAAGAGCGGAAGCAAGAGACATGTCCCACGGTTTTTCGTAAAATGTCAAGAAAACATTATTTGCGTATAGATGGAGATGAATACTTAATAAGATGGACGAAACCGCTTCGCCGCAGTCACCATCCTGGCCTCCTGTAGTCGCCTCATGGTTTTTAACCATAAAGGTTATTAATCCACCTGATTGCCTCCACATCGTTTATTGTTCCCAGATACCTCTGGGTGGTAGAAAGATTCGAATGGCGAAGAATCACCTTGCTGACTATTTCGATGGGCACCCCAGAACGGGATGCAAAGGTTGCCGAATGTCGTCGTAAGTCATGGGGACGAAGGTGGATGCCTACCAGTTTCCCTGCTTTCGATACGATCATCCGTGCCGTTTCGTACGAAACAGGAAATATGCGATCTTCAGATTTTTTGCATACTTGATGTGCATAATCACGGAGTCGTTCAGCTACTTTCTGGGGGATGAAGACAATTTCCCATTCCTTCCCGCTTTTTGGTGCTTGGAGGATCAATTTCTGATCCTGAATGTCTTTCAAACGCAGTTTCAATACCTCTCCAACCCGCATCCCGCCGCGCGCCATTAATTCGAGCATTAAACGGTTGCGAATTTTTTCTGTTCGAAATATAACCTCGTCAATAATTTCCTTTTCGATGATTTCCCACCGCAATGTCACTTTTTGGCGGTAGATTTTCCGGATCATGGGCGTGTCACATGGATTTACTGATTCGGAATCGATATTGTTCCGCACGAAGTTAAAAAAACAAGATAGCTGGGAGTACCGGACCTGTTTGGTATAGGCTTTATTGCCTTCGGTGAGACGGTTCAAGAAAGATAGAATCTCATCTGGCGCAACCTGACAGATCTCCCTTTCACCAAACGCTTGGCAAAATGGCTCAATGACGGCTTGGTAGGATCGTAGCGTATTTTTTTTTTCGAATGGTTCTTGTGGTAATCGATCCAAATGGATGCTGCTTTTGACAGTTTCATGGTGGGCCTCCTGTAAAATTATGGGTTGGAATGGCGGGCTAAGCCCGATGAACACCATTATATCCGGGTGCGGCGTAAATATTCAATAATCTGTAAGGGGAATTGGAAAAGGATATTTGGTATGTAAGCACAGGTTTTGACATCCTCAATTTTCGAGGGATACTCCTAATCTATCTGGAATTTGACCAAGTCTGTTGGACTCACTTCACGTAATAGTGATTTTTTTTGGTGGATCACCTTCTGTGTGGATAAATACATTTTGAAATCCTGAATCATATTCACCTCCTTTTAGTGTTGCAACGCTCATCGTAAAATACGGTGAGCAACCCGATTTGGGCGCTAACCCGGCACTTTTCGCAATTTGCAATAATCTGATCTTGTGGGATTTAATAGAAAAAACATTGATTATTCAAGTAGATATGATAGGTTTGTATGGATTTTTGAAAAAAGTGACATTTTTTGGAAATGCCTAAAATATCCAAACCGGCTGCTCACCGTATTGCGGTGAGTAACATAGTTAGGACATAAAGGCAACGGAAAGGGACTGCCCATGATTCGTATAATAGTGTCTTTATTTACCGCGGCTATTACAGTAATTTCCTTTTTCGGATGCGCTTCTAACCCGCCACTGATACAAGCATCTTACGATGGCAATGTTGCCCTTGTACAAGAATTATTAAAAAATGGCGCTGATGTGAATATGAAGGGAGGAAGCTGGGACGAAACTGCAATTAATGCAGCTGCAAGGCAAGGAAACTTCGATACAGTGAAAAAGTTATTGGATGCCGGTGCAGACGTAAACCTGCCAACGAAGTATGGAGGTACTCCTCTGACAGGTGCAACATGGAAATGCCATCGGGATGTTGCGATGTTGTTGATTTCAAATGGTGCCAATGTAAATGTTCAAAATAAATCATATGGATCTACCCCACTCATGCTTGCTGTTGAATGCAACGATCCTAAGATGGTTGAGTTTTTGGTTAACAATGGTGCAGACGTTAACATTAAAAACAATGCAGGGATGACTGCGCTGATTCCAGCTGTTTGGAAGAATAATTTGAAAATAGTTGAAATATTAGTTCATGGTGGAGTTGATATCGATTCATCAGGAAACAATAGTGAACCAGCGTTATATGAAGCTGCTTATAAAGGTTTTGATTCAGTTGTGGTGGTTTTGATCGAAAAGGGAGCAAACATAAATTTGAGATCAAGGCATAATGGTTGGACACCACTTATGATTGCATCCGCTGAGGATAAAGCATCAACTGTTGAGCTACTATTAAATGCTGGAGCTGATCCAAATATCGCAAATAATCACGGAAGAACGCCTCTTATGTTTTCATCTAAATACGGCCTTGTGGGAATCGTTGATAATTTGCTAAGGCACGGAGCAGATCCAAACGTAATCCCAAAGGATGATTCAAGTGCAACTGCATTAATTGCAGCTGCGGCAGAGGGCCATCAGGAAGTTGTCAAGCTTTTGCTAAGGTTCGGAGCAGATTCCACTATAAAAGATAGTAAAGGTATGACAGCTCAAATGTGGGCCGATAAGCAACATCATACAGAAATTGTTGACCTTCTTAAACAAAATTAAATCCTAACCAAATGCTTCACCAGATGAGGGCCAAAGGTAGCACTCACTGGTGAGCAACGCCGTTCGGTGATAAGAATATGAGAATTGCCACAGAAAATGATTTAAAAGACATCGTTTCTATATACAATTCAACCATATCAACAAGACTATCCACAGCAGATACAACGGAAGTGTCTGTGGAATCCAGGCTTGAATGGTTCAGGCAGCATGACCCTCAAAATAGACCATTATTGGTTCATGAAGATAACGACAAAGTAGTTGGTTGGGTGAGTTTTCAGTCATTTTATGGCCGAACCGCTTATAACCATACTGCTGAAATTAGTATTTATATATCCACAGAATACAGAGGAAAAGGGTTAGGCCGGTCACTCTTGGCAGAATCCTTGCGATTAACAAAGCAGCTACGTATAAAAACCGTGGTTTGTTTTATCTTTTCGCACAATATCCCAAGTATAAAGCTTTTTAGGTCATTTGGGTTTGAAGAATGGGGTAAACTCCCGAATGTAGCTGAAATGGATGGTAAAGAATATAGTCTATCTATTATAGGCAAGCGGGTAAATGAATAAAGCACTGAACCAGCTGCTGCTCCCGACGTTCGTTCCTCGCGCCGGAGAGCAATACGTTCGCAAAGATTATAATGAAAAATTTTCTGATTACATTAGTTTTATTATTTTTATTTCAAACAAATTTATTTTCACAAGAGAATGTTATCTCTTTCAAATTGGTTCATAAAAATGAATCAGATAGTACATACGTCCTAACAGACCGCAATCTTGGAAAATTGTTTGTTGAGCAAAAAGATATTTTAAACGAAACTGATATTTCTGATGCAAACGTAATCGTGGATAGAGAAAAACCGCCATGGTTTATCGAATCAGCGGCAAAAAACTCCGGTGCATCAATGATCTACCCGCAGATATACATAAATATTGTTTTTAACGGAAATGGCAAAAGAAAACTAAGCCAATTTACAAGTGAAAATATAGGTAGAAGAGTCGCAATTATCATAAATAGTGAATTGATAATGGCTCCAAGAATAATGGAAAAAATAGATTCAGGAGAGATAAAAATTAATACTGGTTATACAGAGGAAGAAGCTAATTTAATCGTTGCCCAAATTAAATCAAACATCAGCAAGTAAAACATAACATCGGGCTGGACAAGGATGCGTGAAAAACCGCCGCGCACCTATCAATCCGGGCGTTCAATATACCCAATTTATCACAAGATAACTACAACTGCAGATAAGGTCGATTAATCTAAACTATAGAAGCACTGTGAAATTTTGTGATAGACTGGATTCTGTAATCTCCCTGGAAAAAGTACATGATTAATAAGACCTACAGGTACCCATGAGAATCCGATATTAAAAAAAATGTCATATTTTACAAAAAGAGGTCTCCGGCGGGATAAAACCAAGATTCGTATGCTCTCCGGATAAACCTCGAAAATCAGATTGTAAGGGAGACACCATAGGAGCTTGCGAAGCGCACGTTTACCGATATTTGAAAGAGATATCGAGAGAATGTTCTTACAATTCCATATACCAAGCGAAGCCGTCGTCCTTGCCTTTCGTCCGTAGGCCATGATCGTTCCAATTATTTTAAATTCAATTTCACCCAGAAAAAGAGCCCGCCAGGTTGAGCAACTATTCGAATAAAAATCTTCAACTGGAAGATGCGTACGGATTGGTATTGAATCTATGACAAAAATGGTATTTTCCTCTAGAAAAGCTTTCATAAATGTCATATTCTATGCCTCTTGATCCGGTGGCCAACGGATTCCGGAAGCCACCGGACATAGAAAATCAAGCCCCTTGAAAGCCTGCCCGTCCTCTGGCATGTGGTTTGCTGATAACTTCCCGAGCAAGGGCCATAACAGATTGCGAATGAAAAGCGGAAAGGAAAATGGCGTTGAAAAACGGCGGTTGACATGATATTGAGGCAGGCCAACCACTTCGGGGGCTTTTCCCCTGACCCACCCACCCAATCGGCAGTTAAAGGAGGAGCGATATGCGTAAATTTTCAGTTGGTTTGGTGTTTTTTCTATCTGTGTTCATGGTTTTCGCGTTTACGGCAGCAGATGCCGATGCCGCGGATACCATCAAGATCGGGTTCAACATCCCGCTGACGGGCGACAACCCCGATGTGGGAGCCTCGTCCAAGAACGCCGCCGAGATGTACCTGAAAAAAAATCCCTCTGTCACCGTCGGCGGCAAATCTTATGCCCTGAAATTCTTTTATGACGACAACGAATACAAGGCCGAATCGGCGGTCAAGGTCAGCACCAAACTGATCACCGACGAGGGCGTTCTGGGCATCATCGGCCCGCAGTCTTCCAGCCAGGCCGTGCCGGCCGGCGAGGTGGCCAACAACTTCGCCACCCCCATGATCAGCCCCTGGTCCACCAACCCCAACACCACTTTGGACAGGCCCTATGTTTTCCGCGGCTGTTTTCTGGATCCGTTCCAGGGTCCGGTGGCCGCCAACTTTGCTACCGATGAGTTGGGTGCCAAGAAAGCCGCCGTGCTGTATGACATCGCCGCCGACTATCCCAAGGGACTGGCCGAGTTCTTCAAAGAAGCCTTCGAGAAGATCCACGGCCCAGGCTCCGTGGTGGCTTTCGAAAGCTTCACCACCGGCGACAAGGATTTCTCTGCCCAGATGACCAATATCATGATGTCCGGCGCCGATGTGCTGTTCACCCCCCAGTATTACAGTGAAGTTCCCCTGATTGTGCGGGCCGCCAAGGAGATGGGCTGGAACAAGCCGATCCTCGGCTCCGATTCCTGGGGCAGCGGCGACCTGATGGGGCTGTGCGGCGATGACTGCAAGGGCTACTACTTCTCCACCCATTACGCCGCAGCCGGCGCCAAGGGCGAAACCAAGGCCTTCATCGACGAATACACCGCCGCCTACGGCAAGACCCCCGACGACGTGGCCGCCCTGACCTGGGACTCTTTGGGGCTGATGATTCAGGCCATCAAAGACACCGGCGGTCTTTCCGGCGACGTCAAGGCCGATCGCACCAAGGTCAAGGATGCCCTGGCTGCCATCAAGAATTTTCCCGGCATCACCGGCGGCATGACCTTCACCCCGGACGGCGACCCCAAAAAATGCGCCGTTGTGGTCCAGATCAACCAGGATGGGCAGTTCGCTTTTCATAAGTCTGTTTGCCCGAAATAGGGGTAAGTCGAATAAGCGAACTGACATAATCGTGTGACAGGGGAAAGGGGACAGGCTTGCCTGTACCCTTTCCTTATTAACGGGAGCCGTTGTCCATGACCTTTAATTTTCTCATGCAGAACCTGATCAACGCGCTGCAGTGGGGCAGTTTTTACGCCCTGATCGCGTTGGGTTACTCCATGGTGTACAGCATCCTGATGCTGTTCAATTTCGCCCACGGGGATATCTTCATGGTGGGCGCCTATATCGGGTTGGGCGTGTCGCTGGGGCTGCTCTCCCTGTTCGGCAGCGGTGCGGCTGCCGTGCTTCCCGGCTGGCTGCTGCTGGTGCTGACCATTTTGATCTCCATGTTTCTGACCGCCTTTGTGGGGATCATCGTCGAGCGGGTCGGCTACCGGCCGCTAAGGGAGGCGCCGCGGGCCTCGGCCGCCATCACCGGCCTGATGATCGGCATCATTCTGGAAACCGGCAATATCCTGTTCCTTGGCGGACAGCGCCTCAAATTTCCCCAGTTGATCGAATCGGTCACTTACAACGTCGGCGGCGTATACGTCACCAACAAGAAGATCATGATCGTACTGGTATCCATCGGGCTGATGCTGGCCCTGCATCAGTTGATCACCCGCACCAAGTGGGGTATGGCCATGCGGGCCATGGCCTACGACTACGTGGTGGTCCCGCTGGTGGGGGTGCCCATGAACACCATTGCCGCCATGACCTTTGCCATTGGATCGGCGCTGGCTGCTGCGGCCGGCATCCTGTTCGGTCTGGCCTATCCGGTGCTGGACCCGTACATGGGGGTCAGTTTCGGCTGGAAGGCGTTCGTGGCGGCCATTCTCGGGGGGCGCGGCTCCATCATGGGGGCCTGCATCGCCGGTTTCATGCTGGGATTCATCGAAATCATGACCGTGCCGGCCATCATGATCACGAACCGGTTGTTCTCCCTGAACATCGGCTCCAATCTGCGCGATCTGATTGCCTATTCCATCGTGCTGGTGATTCTGATTTTCAGGCCCCACGGTTTGTTCGGGCAGGCGTACAGTGCGAAATTGAGACTTTAAGAGCCGATAGTAGATAGCTCATAGCGGATTGCTAAAGACTATCAGCTATGAGCTAAAAGCTAAAATTGCTGACAAGGAACGCATAATCCATGGAAGAAACACTCGCACCGCAACAAAACGGCCTGAGATACCGCCTGGGCCTGTTTTTCAAACCGGTGCCGTTGCTGGCATATCTGATTGGCTTTTTGGCCTGCGCCTTCTGGGAACTGTTCGTCGGCGAGGGTCTGACGTCGATTCTGGGGCTGCCCAAAATGCCGGTGCTTTTCGGTCTGCTCACCATCTTCAAGGTGCTTGCCGGGCTGGTCAACCTGGCGATCAAGGGAGATGCCTTCAACTGGGCCACGCTGGTACATATTCCCACGGCATTGGTCTACCTGTTTGCCATTTACCTGATTCCGTTGGCGCTGGTCGCCCGGGCGGTGGCCAAACCGGCCAACACCCTGGCGCGCGTCCTGCAAGGCTTCCCGCTGATCGTCACGGCCCTGGTTCAGTTGGGGCTGATGTACGCCGTGCTGCACATCTGGGCCGGCGTAAGCGACTATCGGCTGATTACCCTCAAGCTGACCCTGATCGCCGTATTGTTCACCCTGAGCCTCAACATCATCAACGGATACATGGGAGAATTTTCCTGCTCCCATCCCGGCTTCATGGCTGTCGGGGCCTACATGTCCAGCCTGTTCACCGTGGGGCTGTTCACCAGCGACAAGGTGCTGGGGGAGGCGGTCTTCACCTTTTCCGCGGCCTATTTATCCTTTCCGCTGGCATTGATCTTCGGCGGTTTGATGGCCTCGCTGGCCGCCCTGATCGTCGCCATCCCGTCGTTTAAAACCCGGGGAGACTACCTGGCCATCATCAGCCTGGCGTTTCTTTTCATCGTCAAGAGCTTTTTCGAAAACGTGCAGGCGCTGGGCGGTTCGCGAGGCATCGCCGGCCAGCCGGACTGGGCCACCCTGCCGGTGATTTTTATCACCGTGGCTTTCGGGGTCTGGACAATCAACAACTTCGTCACCTCCACCATGGGCAAGGCCCTCAATGCGGTACGAGACGACGAAACCGCGGCCGAGGCCATGACCGTGAACACCCGCAAGACCAAGATGTCGGCCTTTCTCTTCGGCGCCTTCTGGGCCGGGGTGGCCGGCGGCCTTTTGGCCCATGTGCTGCGCTACATCAACCCGGCCATGTTCAGCGTCCAGAAACTGGCCGAGGTGTTGGCCATGGTTTACTTCGGCGGTCTGAACTCGGTCTACGGCTCCATTGTGGGGGCCGTGTCCATCAGCCTTTTGGGAGAGGCCCTGCGGCCCCTGGAGATTCTCAAGTGGATCGTTATTCCACTGCTTTTGATTCTCGTGATGATTTATCGCCCCACCGGACTGATCGCCTTTAAAGAGTTCGACGTCCGGCAGGTGTTCGGGCCCAAGGAGGTGGATTGATATGCCGCTGCTGCACGTAACCGACATGAGCCATAATTTCGGCGGCCTCCAGGCTGTCTCCGAATACAACCTCAGCCTGGACCCCGGACAGATCACCGGTCTGATCGGCCCCAACGGCGCCGGCAAGACCACCATCTTTAATCTGATCACCGGCATTCACCGGCCCACGCGGGGGTCGGTTCTTTTCGACGGCGAGGAACTGGTTGGCAAAAAGCCCAACGAGACCGCCGCCATGGGGCTGGCCCGGACGTTTCAGGAGATGAAGCTCTGGCGCCACATGACGGTTTTGGACCACATCAAGATGGCCCGTTATTCCAAGCTTTCCTACGGCCTTATGGGAGCCTTTCTGGACACCCCCAAACGCCGCCGCGAAGAGCGCGAGGCCACCGACCTGGCCATGGAGGTCCTGAAGATGTTCGCCGTGGACCAGTTCGCCGACCAGTTGGTGGTCAACCTGCCGTACGGCGCCCAGCGCCGGGTGGAGATGGCCCGGGCCATGGTGATCCAGCCCAAAGTGCTTTTGCTGGACGAGCCCACGGTGGGCATGACGCCGGACGAGATGATGGCCATGATCGAGGTGGTCCGCCAGGCCCACGAACGCTTCAACCTGGCCATTTTTCTCATCGAGCACCGATTGAAAGTGGTCCATGAACTCTGTCAGCACGTCCAGGCCCTGGTGTTCGGGCAGGTTCTGGTCGAAGGAACGCCCAACGAGGTTCAGAACCATCCTAAAGTGATCGAAGCCTACATCGGCGAACAGGAGGTGGAATTCTGATGCTGCTCAATGTGGAAAACCTCCGGGTCTCATACGGAAACATCAAGGCCCTGCACGGGATCAGCTTTACCATCGATGCCGGCGAGATCGTTACCATCATCGGCGCCAACGGCGCCGGCAAGAGCACTACCCTGCGGGCCATTTCGCGCATGGTGCCGGTGGAAGCGGGAACGACCATGACCTGCATGGGCAAGGACCTGCTCCAGTTTCCCGCCGACAAGGTGGTCAGTCAGCTGGGCGTCACCCACGTTCCCGAAGGCCGGCGTCTTTTCGGCAACCTGTCCGTCATGGACAACTTGCAGCTGGCCACCTTCGCACGCAAGGACCGTGACAATGTGAAGAAAGACATTCGCCGGGTATTCGAAATTTTTCCACGCCTGGAAGAGCGCAAATCTCAGGCTTCGGGTACCATGAGCGGTGGTGAGCAACAGATGCTGGCCATCGGACGCGCCTTCATGAGCGGCCGTCGGCTGATGCTGCTGGACGAGCCTTCCATGGGGCTGTCGCCGCTGTTGATGATGAACGTGTTCCAGGCCTTAAAGGAGATCAACAAGCAGGAGGGCACCGCCATTTTGCTGGTGGAGCAAAATGCCCGCCTGGCGTTGAAGTTCTCCCAGAAAGGCTATGTGCTGGAAACCGGCAACCTGGTGCTGGAAGGTGATTCGGAAACCCTGATCAATGATCCGGAAGTGAAGAAGGCGTATTTAGGTGGATAGCGGGTAGCTCATAGGGGGTAGCTGATAGGGAGCCGCTACATTCTATGAGCTATCAGCTATGAGCTATGAGCTAATTGAAAGGATTTTTCGTGGCAAAACTTCGTGCAGCCGTGGTTGGCGCCACCGGTTACGCCGGCGCCGAACTGGTCCGTATCTTAAGCGGACATCCGGATGTGGACCTTACCCTGATCACTTCCCGCAAGCAGGCCGGGCAGGATTACGACACCATTTATCCGGCCTTGAAGAAATTTATTCTCCTGGCCTGTGCGGACAGCGACGCGGCCGTGGTCGCCGAAAATGCCGATGTGGCCTTTCTGGCCCTGCCCCACAAGGCCTCCATGGGCATGGCTCCCGGGTTGCTGGATGCCGGACTGCGGGTAGTGGACCTTTCCGCGGATTTCCGGTTCAAAAACCAGGCGGCTTACGAGGCCCACTACCAGCCCCATACCTGCGCCCACCTGCTGGAGACAGCGGTGTACGGGCTCTGCGAACGTTTCGCGTCCCGGATCGCCAAAGCGGATCTGATCGGCAATCCGGGCTGCTACCCCACCAGCGTGCTGCTGCCGCTGCTGCCGCTGGTCGAAGCCGGGCTGGTGGACCCGACCACCCTGGTGGCCGATTGCAAGTCCGGCGTCAGCGGGGCCGGCCGTGAAGCCACGGCGACAACCCACTTCTGCCATGTCAACGAGTCCTTCAAACCATATAAGGTCGGGGGCCATCGGCACACGCCGGAGATCGACGAAAACCTTTCGCTGGCTGCCGGCAGATCGGTGAAGATCACCTTCGTTCCCCACCTGATCCCCATGACCCGCGGGATGCAGAGCACGATATACGCCAATCTGTCCGCCAGCGCCGATGAACCGCAGGTCCGACAGTGCCTGGAAGCGGCCTATGGCGAAGCGCCCTTCATCCGCCTGCTGGGCACCGGACGCGCACCGGACACCCTGAACGTCCGAGGAACCAATTTCTGTGACATCGGCTGGGCGGTGGATCCGGGCAGCGGGCGATTGATTCTGATGTCGGCCATCGATAATCTGGTCAAAGGGGCCGCGGGACAGGCCGTTCAGAACATGAACCTGATGTTCGGCTTCGAGGAGTCCGCGGGCCTGGACACTGTTCCTTATCCGCTCTAACTTCAGCTAAGATTTCCAACAAGATCGATTTGTTGACATCCAGGACGTTTTGGACTAAACAAGGATCGATTTGCCGACCGCCCCGGCACGGACAATATCCGCGCATGCCAAGCGACCGTATTCTCACGATGAATTCATGAAGCGCCACAGGCGATTCAACACTGTATAAACGCACTGCAACCATCAATGTGAAAGGAGAGAGCAGATGACAGCAACGCTTATCAAAGGCACCGAGATCCGCGAGCAGATTCTCGAGGAAATTACGGCCGAAGTCGCGAAAATCAAGGAGTCGCACGGCGTGGTTCCCGGATTGGTCACCATTCTCGTAGGTGAAAATCCGGCATCCATTTCCTACGTGACCCTGAAAATCAAGACCGCTCACCGTGTCGGTTTCAAGGAAGTGCAGGACAGCCAGTCGGTGGACATCTCCGAAGCGGATCTTCTGGCGCTGATCGACAAATACAACAATGACGACAGCATCAACGGCATCCTGGTTCAGCTGCCCCTGCCCAAACACATCGATGAGAAGAAAGTTCTCAACGCCATCGATCCGGACAAGGATGTGGACGGCTTTCATCCGGTCAACGTGGGCCGGCTGATGATCGGGGGCAAGGAAGTCAAATTCCCGCCGTGTACGCCTTTCGGCATTCAGGAGATGATCGTGCGCGCCGGTGTCGAAACCAGCGGCGCCGAAGTGGTCGTCGTCGGCCGCTCCAACATCGTCGGCAAGCCCATCGCCAACATGATGGTTCAAAAAGGTCCCGGCGCCAACTCTACGGTGACCATCGTGCATACCCGTACCAAAGACCTGGCCGGCCACTGCAAACGCGCCGATATTCTGATCGTCGCTGCTGGTGTGCCCGATCTGGTGAAACCCGAATGGATCAAGCCCGGCGCTTGCGTGATCGATGTCGGCGTAAACCGAGTCGGCGAGAAGATCAGCGAAAAAACCGGCAAGAAAATCGCCATCCTCAAGGGCGATGTGGATTTCGATGCGGCCAAGGAAATCGCCGGCTACATCACCCCGGTTCCGGGCGGCGTAGGGCCCATGACCATTACCATGCTGATGCTCAACACCCTCAAGTCGCTCAAGTTCAAGCTGGGAATCGAATAACGAAGCGGCAGTATTTTCCCATTGCTTCGGCGAGCACCATTTGCCAATTAAAATGGGACGTTAAAAGATACGAGGCTGCCATGGGATTGACATTTTGTCCAACCCATGGTAGCCTTTTTTTTCAATTTGTAACGAGATGCCTATAATGTGCTGGTATGTCAATGAATTTTGCCGTTCTTAGGCCGCGGAGGAGCGATGGCTAAAAAGATCTCGTTCATCATTCTGAGCAATTCAGGAACGACCATCAAACAGATTGCCGTTCCGGTTGTTCTGATCGCGGCCCTGGCCATTGGCTGCATCCTGGGCGCCGTATTTTTCGGCATCGCCATTCACGACTACCAAACCCTTCGCAAATCCGTTGCCGATAACCGCCTGATGGCCCGTACCATCCAGGAACAGCAGGATGAGATCGGGCAGCAGCGGCTCCAGGTTCAGGCCTTTGCCCACGAAATCAACGCCCTGAAGGATCATCTGGTCGAACTGGGCCGATTCGAAGAAAAAATCCGCATCATTGCCAACCTGGATTCCGATAAGGGCGAAAACAGCCTTTTCGGTGTCGGGGGCGCCGCCCCGGACGATCTGGATCCGCGATTGGAGATTTCCCAGCGGCACGAGGGGCTGATGCGTGAAATGCATCGCCAGGTGGACGATTTGACTGCGGTTTCCCGGGGGCAGGAAAACCGTTTCGGAAGTCTGCTCGACAAACTGGAAGGGCAGCGTAATCTGCTGGCATCGACCCCGGCGATTCGTCCTACCGGTGGTTGGCTGACCTCCCGATTCGGTTACCGCACTTCCCCGTTCACCGGCCGCAAAGAGTTCCACAAGGGGATTGATATCGCCAACCGCAAGGGGACCGATATCCTGGCCACTGCCGACGGCATCGTTTCGTTCACCGGGAAAAAGGGCGCCATGGGCAACGTGTTGGTCATCGACCACGGCCACGGCTTGCTTACCCGCTATGCCCACCTCAGCGAAATGTTGAAAAAGCGCGGGGAGGCCGTCAAGCGGGGGGATGTCGTCGCCCGGATGGGAAGCAGCGGACGCAGCACGGGCCCCCACCTGCACTACGAAGTCCACCTCAACGGCGTTCCGGTGAATCCCTCCCAGTATATCCTGAATTAATGTAAGGGTGACCGGCCGGCCGTTCCTGCTGCGATGGCTGCCTTGAATCGCGGCCGCCCGACGGATGCCAACTTTCGCTTCGGCCGAACGTTTTCCCGCCTTGCCATTGATTCTCACCCGCAACTGTTGCATCTTGATTCCGGTTTCAATACGCAAGATGGCGAATCCAGGCCTTTGCGCTTGAGTGGCCCGATGAAATGGTTTAGGATGGCGCCACTTGAATCGCCTTCAAACAGACAGGAGAAGAATTTCCCATGATCGGCAAATGGTTAACCCAGATATTCGGCAGCAAGAACGAACGGGAGCTGAAAAAACTACAGCCGCTGGTCGACCGCATCAACGAGCTGGAACCCGAGATCAAGGCCATGAGCGATGCACAGCTCAAGGACCAGACGCCGCGTCTCAGAACCCGCCTCGATAACGGGGAACCGTTGGACGACCTGCTGCCCGAAGCCTTCGCCACGGTCCGGGAAGCCTCCATGAGAACCCTCGGGATGCGCCATTACGACGTCCAACTCATCGGCGGCATGGTGCTGCACGGCGGCAGCATCGCCGAGATGAAAACCGGTGAAGGGAAAACCCTGGTGGCCACCCTGCCCGGTTATCTCAACGCCCTGACGGGCCGCGGCGTGCATGTGATCACGGTCAACGATTACCTGGCCCGGCGCGATACCGAGTGGATGGGGCAGATTTACCGGTTTTTGGGCATGAGCGTGGGCACGATACAGCACGGGCTGGACGACCGGCAGCGCAAGGAATCCTACGGTTCGGACGTCACTTACGGCACCAACAACGAATTCGGGTTCGACTATTTGCGGGACAACATGAAGTTCGATGCCGCTTCCCTGGTGCAGCGAGAACTGTACTACGCCATCGTGGACGAAGTGGACAGCATCCTGGTGGATGAGGCCAGAACGCCTCTGATTATTTCGGGGCCGGCCGAAAAATCGACCCAGTTGTACTACCAGGTCAACGAAATCGTGCCCAAGTTCAAGGCCGAGGTCGATTATAAAATCGACGAAAAGGCGCGCAGCGCCACCCTCACCGAGGAAGGGGTGGCCCACGCCGAGAAAATGCTGGGCGTGGAAAACCTTTACGATCCCAGCAATATCGAACTGCTGCATCACACCAACCAGGCCTTGAAAGCCCATACCCTTTTCAAGCGTGACGTCGATTACATCGTCAAAGAGGGCGAGGTGATCATCGTCGACGAGTTCACCGGAAGATTGATGCCCGGCCGCCGCTACAGCGAAGGGCTGCACCAGGCCTTGGAGGCCAAGGAAAACGTCAAGATCGAAAACGAAAACCAGACCCTGGCGACGATTACATTTCAGAATTATTTCCGCATGTACGACAAGCTGGCGGGCATGACCGGTACGGCGGACACGGAAGCGGCGGAATTCAAAAAGATCTACAACCTGGATGTCTCGGTGATCCCCACCAACAAGCCCATGATTCGGAAGGATTTTGCAGATGTAATTTACAAAACCCGCCGGGAGAAATTCAACGCCGCCATCGAGGAGATCAAGGAGCTTCACAAACGGGGGCAGCCGGTGCTGGTGGGCACGGTGTCCATCGATATTTCCGAGCAGCTGGCCAAACAGTTGAAAAAACGGGGTATTCCCCATGAGATCCTCAACGCCAAGAATCACGAAAAGGAGGCCGAGATCATCTCCATGGCCGGCCAGAAAGGGGCCGTGACCATTTCCACCAACATGGCCGGGCGCGGAACCGATATCGTGCTGGGCGAAGGGGTGACCGAACTGGGCGGGCTGCATATCCTGGGCACGGAACGCCACGAGAGCCGCCGCATCGACAATCAGCTGCGCGGCCGCTCCGGACGCCAGGGTGATCCAGGCTCTTCCCGCTTCTACCTGGCCCTGGAGGACGACCTGCTGCGGATTTTCGGGGGGGAACGCATAACCGGGATCATGGAACGCCTGGGTATGGAAGAGGGCGAACCCATCGAGCACAACCTGATCAGCCGGGCCATCGAAAATGCCCAATCCAAGGTCGAGGCCCACAACTTTGACATCCGCAAGCACCTGCTGGAATACGACGATGTCATGAACCAGCAGCGGGAGGTGATCTACAAGCAGCGCCGCGACCTGTTGACCGGCGTAAACCTCAAAGAGACCATCGAAGACATCATGATGGAAAACGCCGAGACCATTGCCTCCCAATTCGCCGACGAGCGTGACCTGCCCGAGGATTGGGACTGGGACGGTATTTCGGATGCCGTATTCCAGCAGTTCAACTTCCGGCTGGCAAAAATGGATGAAAACACCTTAGACGGCCTCAACGACGAGGGATTGGCCCAGGCCATTTATGAACAGGCCCATGAGATATACACCCAAAAAACCGCCATGCTGGGCAGCGAGGAGGATTTCCGGCAGCTGGAGCGGGTGGTGATGCTTCAGACCGTGGACAACCTGTGGAAGGATCACCTGCTTTCCATGGACCATCTCAAGGAGGGCATCGGCCTGCGCGGCTACGCCCAGCAAAATCCGCTGCTGGTCTATAAGAAAGAGGGTTTCGAGATGTTCCAGGAGACCATCGAGCGCATTAAATCGGAAACCCTGGGCATCCTTTTCCGGATACAGTTGGCCGAGCCGGACCATATCGAGGAGCTGCAGCAGCCCAAGGAGCAGCCGCTGGTTTTTTCCGGCGGCGGCGATGCGCCGGCTGCCAAAAAACCGGTCAAGCGTGAAGCCAGTAAGGTGGGACGCAACGATCCCTGCCCGTGCGGGAGCGGGAAGAAGTATAAGAAATGCTGTGGGAGGTAAGACGGGTTGACTCGTTTGTTGGGTTTGTTGTGTTTATTGGGTTGAGGGATCGATGCGAATCAACCGATTCGAAGAAATCGAAGCTTGGAAAGCAGCGCGGAGCCTGGTGAATCTTGTTTATGAAGCAATTCGCCAGAATGCTGGGTTTCGAAGGGATTATAGGTTGGTAAACCAAATTCAGGGCGCGGCTGTATCAGCCATGTCGAACATTGCCGAAGGATTTGCCAGGCAAAGTAATAAAGAGTTTATCCACTTCTTGTTTATCGCTAAAAGTTCCGCCGCCGAGGTTCAAAGCCAGCTGTATGTGGCTCTCGATCAGGACTATCTAACCGAAACCGCATTTAAAAAAGTTTATGAACAAGCGGAGCGAGTATCCAAACTCACCTCCGGTTTCATCAAATATCTGAAAACGACGCTTAACACACAACAAACCCAACAAACCCAATGAACTCAATGAACTCAGTCACCATCGGCATTATCTCCGACACCCACGGTCTGCTGCGGCCGGAGGTCGAAAAGGCCCTGGCCGGATGTGATCGTATCCTGCATGCCGGCGACGTGGGCGACAACCAGGTGCTGGAGCGGCTGGCCCGAATCGCCCCGGTGACGGCTGTACGCGGCAATATGGACTACGGTTCCTGGGCCAACGCCCTGCCGGTAACGGAAATGGTGGAGATCGACGCGGTCTTTTTTTACATCCTGCACGACCTGCACCGCCTGGATCTGGATCCGGCGGCGGCCGGGATCCACATGGTGGTCAGCGGTCATACCCATCAGCCTGAATTGACCCATAAAGACGGGGTGTTCTATCTCAATCCGGGCAGTGCGGGCCATCGGCGCTACGATTATCCGGTATCGGTGGCCCGGGTTTCCATCGAAAACGGCCGACCCATTCCCCGAATTGTTGAAATCGCTCTTGAGCAGCCCTGAAAAACGGCCCCATACCAATCGTTTGCGATAGGAGACAGGTTGCCGTTGGATCGGCTTCCGGCCGCGCTCCTTGAATCGGACTTTACAACCCCTGCCGGCGGTGATTATAATCTTTATTAGCTCATAGCTGGTAGGTGATAGAGAGTCGCTTACAGCGGGGTTGCAAGGGCAAATAAACTCAATAAACGCAACGAACTCAATAAACCCGATAAACACGATGGGCCGTTACCAGACAGAGGAGCAGGTTAGCTCAAAGACCCGGGACGAAATCAAGGAACCTGCCATGTACCGGGTGCTTTTGCATAACGACGACTACACCACAATGGAGTTCGTGGTTGAAATCCTGATGTACGTATTCAACAAATCACCTGAAACGGCGGCCAAGATCATGTTGAACGTGCATCAAAAAGGCATTGGCATCTGCGGCATCTACACCCATGAGGTCGCGGAAACCAAGGTCGACACGGTTCACAACCTTGCCCGTGAAAGCGGGTATCCGCTGCGGTGCAGCATGGAACAGGAATAGAAGATGATCAGCAAAGAACTCAGTGCTACATTGGGCTTCGCCGTTCGCGAGGCCAAAAAGCGGCGCCATGAATATGTCAGCGTGGAACACGTTTTATTCGCTATCCTGCATGACCGTTCAGGGCTGGATATCGTCGAAAAGTGCGGCGGCGACCCCGAGAAAATCAAAGCCAACCTGGAAACGTTTTTCAACGAAAATATGGAGATGCTCCCCGAAGAGAGTGAATATGTGCTCCAACAGACCATCGGCTTCCAGCGGGTGATCCAGCGGGCGGTCAACCATGTGCGCTCGGCCGAAAAAAAAGAGGTTGCCGTAAGCGATATCCTGGCCTCCATTTTCATGGAGAAGGATTCCCATGCCGTCTTTTTTCTGAACGAGGAGGGCATTTCGCGGTTGGATGTCCTGCAGATCATCTCCCATAATATACCCGCGGAAATCCCGGACAGCCAAACGCCGGAAACGGACAGTCCGGACGAAAAAAAAGGGGCTAAGAAGAAAAGCTCGCCTTTGGAAGCGTACACGGTAAACCTGATCGACCGGGCCGCCAAAGGCAAACTGGATCCGCTGATCGGCCGCGAACTGGAGTTGGAGCGCACCATGCAGGTGCTCTGCCGGCGCAGAAAAAACAATCCCATTTTCGTCGGTGATCCCGGTGTTGGCAAGACGGCCATGGCCGAAGGACTGGCCCAGAAGATATGGGAAGGCTATGTGCCGGATCTGCTGAAAGAGGTGCGCATCTATTCGCTGGATCTGGGCGGCATGCTGGCCGGGTCGAAATTCCGTGGCGATTTCGAGCAGCGCCTCAAGGGCGTGGTGGCCGAGTTGAAAAAGCGCAAGAACGCCATCATGTTCATCGATGAGATTCACACCATCGTAGGGGCCGGCGCTACCAGCAGCGGTTCCATGGACGCCAGCAATATTCTCAAGCCCTTTTTGTCCACCGGCGAACTGCGCTGCATCGGCTCCACCACCTACGAGGAGTACAAGAACCATTTCGAAAAGGACCGCGCGCTTTCCCGGCGCTTCGAGAAGATCGATATCCTTGAGCCGCCGGTAAAGGAATCCATCAAGATCCTCAAGGGGCTGCGCAGCCGCTACGAAGAGCACCACGAAATCGAATACACCGATTCGGCCCTCAAGGCGGCCTGTGAGCTGTCGGCCAAGTATATCAACGACCGCTTTTTGCCGGACAAGGCCATCGATGTCATCGACGAGGCCGGTGCCGCCATCCGGCTTTCCGGCGCCACCAATCGCAAGAAGATTCACCCCTCGGACATCGAAAAGATCGTGGCCAAGATCGCCAGGGTGCCGGCGGTCAATGTCTCCACGCCGGACAAGGCCAAGCTGGAGAACCTGGGCGGTCAGCTTCGCAAGGTCGTTTTCGGCCAGGACGATGCCATTGACGCGCTGGTTACCGCCATCAAACGCTCGCGGGCCGGATTGGGGCAACCAGAAAAACCCGTGGGTTCATTTTTGTTCACCGGCCCCACCGGTGTGGGCAAGACCGAAGTGGCCCGGCAGGTAGCCAACCTGCTGGATGTGGAGTTCATGCGCTACGACATGAGCGAGTACATGGAAAAACACGCTGTGGCGCGGCTGATCGGCGCCCCGCCGGGCTATATCGGCTTCGACCAGGGCGGTTTGCTGACCGACGGCGTGCGCAAGCACCCTTACTGCATTTTGCTGTTGGACGAGATCGAAAAGGCCCACGAAGACCTGTTCAATATCCTGCTTCAGGTGCTGGACCATGCCACCTTGACGGACAACAACGGCAAGAAAGCTGATTTCCGTAACGTCATCGTCATGATGACCTCCAACGCCGGTTCCCGGGAAATGAGCAGTGCCACCATCGGCTTTGGCGATCCCAAAGGCGATTCGGTAAACAAAGGTCAAAAAGCCATTGAAAAGGTTTTCAGCCCAGAGTTTCGTAACCGTCTGGATGGCATCATCAGCTTCAACGCCCTGGATGTCGAGATCATGAAATTGATCGTCGACAAGTTCATGCGGGAATTCGCCGATCAATTGGCCGTCAAGAAAGTTTCCCTGGCCTACTCGGAAAAAGTGAGAAAATGGCTGGCCAAAAAGGGCCACGATCCCCAATACGGCGCGCGGCCCCTGGCCCGGGTCATCCAGACCAGGATCAAGGATGTCCTGGCCGATGAAATTCTCTTCGGCCGCTTGGAGAAGGGCGGGGGGGTTGAGCTGGATATGGATGGGGATGAGCTGGTGTTTGAGTACAGCTCATAGCTCATTGCTGATAGGTCATAGGTGATAGGTCATAGCGGATAGCTCGTAGCTGACAGTTCATAGGCCAAGGCATAAAAATTATGTGATAACCAATGGTTTTTGCTTTTGAAAAGTTAAGCGTATACCAGAAAGCTATTGAGTTTGGCACCACCGTTATCGGTGCTGTGGAACGACTGAGTGCCCCTCGAAATCATTTCCGGCTGATTGAACAACTGGAAGCCGCTGCAACGTCGGTGGCAATGAATATCGCGGAAGGGAAGGGGCGTTATTCGAAAAAGGAATTTCGACATTTTTTGTATATCGCCAGAGGGTCGCTATACGAAACCATTGCCTTGCTCCAGATCCTGTTAAAACTGCAATGGATTGATCCCAAAAGCTATCAAAACATTTATGCCGATGCCGAGGAGATATCGAAAATGCTATCCGGCCTTATCTCCTCAATAGCTGAAGATAAAACACCAAACCCGTCTTAAATTTTTTGCAATCAGCCATGACCTACCCACCATCACCTGTCATTTGTCACCTATCAGCTACAAGCTATGAGCTATCGACTATGAGCTATCAGCTAACCGCTACAAGCTAAATCATGCCCGTTTTTGCCCTTTCCGAAAGACTCTCTTTCCCCCCACCGCACCTGGCCATCAAGGAAGGCCTGCTGGCCGTCGGCGGTGATTTGAGTGTCGAGCGGCTTGTTTTGGCTTACCGCAGCGGCATCTTCCCCTGGTATTCCGAAGGCGAACCCATTTTGTGGTGGTCGCCGGATCCCCGTCTGGTGCTTTACCCCGATGAATTGAGAATTTCTCGATCCCTTCGTAAAGTCATCAAGAGAAAACTTTTTCACATCACCTTCGACCAGGATTTCGAAGCGGTAATAACAGGCTGCGCCGAAGCCAGACGCAGCTACGGTGAAGGGACCTGGATCACCGAAGAGATGAAATTCGCCTATATCGAACTGCATCGCCAGGGCTACGCCCATTCCGTAGAGGCCTGGCAGGACGGGAAATTGGTTGGCGGCCTGTATGGCGTTGCCATTGGCCGCGCTTTTTTCGGGGAATCCATGTTCAGCCGGGTCTCCAACGCCTCCAAGGTGGCATTTGCCAGCCTCGTCGAAACCCTCCAAAAAAATAATTTTACGATCATCGACTGCCAGGTGCGAACGGACCACCTCATGCGGTTTGGGGCGCGAGAGGTTTCGCGGAAGGTGTTTTTGGAGCAGTTGGGGAAAGCGTTAATAGCTCATAGCTGATTGCTGATAGCGCTTAGGAAAAAGCTGAAAGCACGGCGGTATGGTATAATCAAACAGCTTATATTGCCGGTCCCGCACTGCATTTTCTGAGTTGTGGCATTTCCTTCCTAATTTACCAAAAACTATTGCATGGATTCCTTACCCTGACCCTGGAAAATGTTTTTTCCGGATACTGAAAGTTTTTGGGCGTACAATCATTACTCTAATATACTAAAATAACAAAATATTTAGGCATTTTTTGTTTTTTTACGATCTCCATATAGGCTGGCACATGAACTGCAATTTGGTTGCCTCCTCGCATAACGAAATGAGGAAAAGATGCGCAATGACAGTACACACGGAAAGGGGGGCTACCGGAGGGAGACTTCGGAATATAAATTGTTGGTTTGCATGTCGCTGGTTGAATAGTGGTTAATTGTTAAAATGAATGGTTAGACAGAACGCAGGAGATCTGATGAAAAAGTTAAGTGCAGTTTTATTGATCGTGGGTGTTTTCTTTTTTGCCGGAAATGCAATGGCATTGTCCTTGTACGATATTACGGGGATAAATGGAACTGAGGATTATTACGATACCGGTGCCGAGGCAGCCGTTTTAACAGATACGGATGGGACTGAAGATGACGCAGTAGCGTACCTGTTGCTCGAACTAGCTGGTTACGCAGGAACGAATACATTCGGGATCTGTGGTTACACAATAGATGGGGACGGTGCTATCACAACCGGTGAACTTTTGGAGGTTTTTTCCGGTTCGGACAGTGAGTATGCAAGTATAAAACTATCATTCGATGTTTCCGGGGGAACGGTTACGAATACTCTTACTGGTTACACCGCAACTATCGGCACGACTTTCGGTTTCTATATTAAGACCCAGGATGGTTATACCTATTATTCGCAGACGTCGCTAAATGATGACGACTATGATCATATGTTGATATTTGATACGAGTGATGTTGCCAGTGGCTTGTTAGGATCAGATATCGTCATCGCCATTGAAGACCTCTTTAATGGCGGTGACGGCGACTATAATGACATGGTCGTCGGTATATCAGACGTTTCGCCAGCTCCGGTTCCGGAACCGGCCACCATGCTATTGCTCGGTACCGGCCTTATCGGCATCGCCGGAATAAGCCGCAAAAAATTGCTCAGAAAATAGTATGTTATAGATAATAAGCTTTTAGCTGAGAGTTCTAAAAAAGAAATAAAAAAGGGGAAACCGGAAAATTGAATTTCCGGCTTTCCCTTTGTTTGTCTGTGATCGGCCGGGATTTGTCACCCGGAAGCTACAGTGAAAACGTCACCAACCATAGCTTCTGATCACCTCTAAAACCAATCGTCCCTCGACCTTGTCATCCATGTTCAGCCGGATCTCCAATGCCTCCAAGGTGGCATTCGTCAGCCTCGTCGAAAACCTCCAAAAAAATCGTTTCAAAATCATAGACTGCCAGGTGCGGACCGACCACCTCAACCGCTTCGGGGCGCGGGAAATTTTTCGAAAGGTGTTTCTGGAGCAGTTGGGAAAAGCAGTAGCTCATAGCTGATTGCTGATAGCCCAAAGCTGAAAGACCGATAGGTATTGCCGATTGTTCATGAGGTTCTGAATTCTCACGCAACAGGCAGCCCGAACTGTTGGTGTGAAACATTTTTCATATTTTCTCACCGTCTATAACCTGTATTACATATGAAAGCCTGATGATTAATAATTGGTAACATAAAGTAACAGCGCTGAAGTCAAAACCTATTGATAATATGTGAAAAAACAATTAAATGGTGTTCCTCCATTTTGGCCCATCTTTTGTAAGCATTATTGCCCCTGGTGAAATTTATCTGTTTATCGCTACAGCGGTTCACCGGTTTGAAATAGTGTATGAAGCTGAAGACATTTGAACTGTTGATCAATTTTTTCGAAAGGAGGGTTGAGTATAAAGGAACAGTTGGAAAGCGGTTATAAGTTTACATTTTAAAACAAGGTGGGTTATGAAAAAAGTTCTGTTTTTGTTCAGTAAAATCCGGTTAAGGAATTGCATAAAAATAATTTAAAATCAGCAGGTTAAACGATATTTTTGCTTGACATTGGGTCGTCAATATGGGCGGCGTTTTGTATACCCTATTATATCAAGAGGTTATACATGCCACGCACATTCGACCCTTTCCAAAAGCTCAATGCCCTGGAGTTTTTCTCTTTTTTTCAACCAGCGACTGAGGCAACATCACGGATGCCAGCTCTTGATTCCAAAGGAAACCGACCATTGCAGATGACTTTTGAGGAACATCTGCGCGCGCTGGTTTACTTTCATCTTGAAGAACACCATTCTGCTCAACACCTGCTGCAAGTGCTTGAAGAAGATGATTTTGCCAAAAGTGCCATCGCACCAGAAAACGGAATCAAAAAGAGCAGCTTCTCAGAGGCCACCAACAGCCGGGGACTTGAACAGTTCATGTATGTCTATCAGAACTTACAAGCTCAGGCATCTTCGATTTTACCCAAGCAACATCCCGAACTCGGTGATCTGGTGGGGATCGACGGTTCCCTCATCGATGCAACCTTATCCATGCATTGGGCCGACTACCGTAAAAAATCCAAGAAGGCGAAGGTCCACGTCGGTTTTGATCTGAACCGGGCGATTCCAAGAAAGCTTTATCTTACCGATGGTAACGGGGCTGAAAGACCTTTCGTCAGCTTGATCCTGTCTGACGGTCAAACCGGTGTGATGGACCGGGGTTATCAAAGCCATCAACGCTTTGACCAATGGCAGAATGATGGAAAGCTGTTTGAAGTGGCGCGGAATATTGAGACAGGTGTATAAGCAATGGATCAAGAATATCGAAAGGAAAGATCCATGGCAAAACATCGTATCCGTCGTAGCGCAGAATTCAAGGCGAAGGTCGCCCTTGCTGCATTGTCCGAGGCAAAGACCCTGGCCGAACTATCCAGTGAGTATGGCGTTCATCAGACACAAATCACTCGCTGGAAACAGGAACTGGTCGCCAATGCACCGGATTTGTTTGGTAAGGCTAAGAAAAAGGCGCTCAACCACGAAGCCGAGGTTAACGAACTTCACCGCCAGATCGGCAAGCTCAAGGTTGAAAACGATTTTTTGTCCAATCTGCCCGGTCTGAACTCGACCGGGCGCAGAAACAGAAGGTGATTGCAACCGGTCACCCGGATGTTTCTGTAAAGCGGCGCTGCCAATTATTGGGTATATCCCGTGCAAGTTATTATCGTGGCCCCTCTATGGGACTGCGGCAAGGGGACCGGGAACTGATGCGTCGGATCGATAGACTCTACACGGATCATCCCTGGATGGGCAGTCGTTCCCTGGCCGATCATTTAACGAGTCCTGATCGACCGATAGGACGCGGGCGTGTCAGACGCCTGATGCGTATCATGGGCATCGAATCCCTGGCACCCAAGCCGGGTACCAGCAGGCGTCAACCCAGGCATCCGGTCTATCCCTATCTGCTGCGAAGGATGACCATTGATCGCCCCAACCAGGTGTGGGCCACCGATATTACGTATATTCACATGGCCCGCGGTCATATGTATCTAATCGCAATCATGGACTGGGCTACCCGGAAAGTCCTCTCCTGGCGGTTATCCAATACCCTTGACACACAGTTTTGCGTGGAGGCACTCAAAGCAGCGCTACTCAAATATGGCGCTCCGGAAATCTTCAACAGCGACCAGGGTTGCCAGTTCACGAGCGAGGCCTTTACCTCCGTGCTGAAAGCCTGGAAAGTTAAGATCAGCATGGATGGCAAGGGACGGTTCAAAGACAACATCTTTATCGAGCGCCTCTGGCGCACCCTGAAATATGAAAGAATATACCTCAGGGATTACGAAACCGGTGTTGAACTATCCCGGGATCTGACCATCTGGTTCGACTGGTATAATGAAAACCGGAAGCATTCGTCTCTTGACAAACTGACCCCAAATGAGGCTTATGCTCAAGGACTTCAAAATCAAAACCAGGCCGCCTGAAGCCGACAACAATCATGATTTCGTCTCATTGCTTATCTCACCCTTCAGGCTGTCTCTCCTTTCAAGGCCATTTAAGTTTATGTGCCGGATTAAAGCCAGCACCAAGAAAACGATCATTAAACAAAACCCCATTGCCTCTGATAGTATCGTTTTTTTTGATGCCATCGTTGTTCTGGGCACCACGGAAGTCAATCAAACACAAACCCCACTTCGTTTGGTGGGTTACGAGGTGGATCGCGTTAAATACTGGATCGCTACGAATCGTTTTGATTTAACTGCCGAGCAAATCGCCACTGCCTATAAGCTCCGATGGGATATCGAAAATTTTTTCGCTTGGTGGAAACGGCACCTTAAAGTGTATCATCTCATCGCCAGGAGCGAGCATGGCTTGATGGTGCAAATTCTGGCAGGTCTGATCACCTATTTGTTGCTGGCAATCTATTGCCATCGCCAATTTAACGAGCGCGTTTCCATCAAGAGAGTCCGCCAACTGCGCATAAAAATCCGGAATGAATTACGCGCTGGTGTTTTTGGCAAACCCCCTGATTCAAATTTTAAAGAGCAAGAATTACATACCGTTAATGCAAGTACTTAGCCGGAAATTACTGGTTTTTGTTGGCATCTGTTGTGTTGGTTTTTGGTTTCGCGGGAACGGCGAGCGCAATTTCATACACCGTAGACCATGATTGCTTCGTCCATTTAGGGCAAAACAAATGGCTCGGGGAAGTTGAATCATATTCTTGGACGTTTAATATTAACGAGGAAGGATACGATTATACTACACAAGTTGTTACATCTGCGTCTGTCACTCTCAGTCTATGGGAAACGGATACGGATAAATGGTGGGAAGAATATGCGGAGTTGGATTTAGGCACTAATAGCTTTTCATGGGAAGTTGATACCGGTGAAATATCGTTCACCTTAACATCTATTATAGAGTTAAGTGAGACAGGTATAATTACTGCGACGATTACTTCCGATGATGGTAATTTTTGGTTAAAAGGCGCTTCATTAACTGCCGAAGCTACAGCTCCCGTTCCTGAACCAGCCACTATGCTACTCCTCGGTACTGGGTTGCTCGGCATTGCCGGAATGAGCCGTAAAAAGATGTTAAGCAAATAAGCGGTGGAACTTTTCTGCTGACTCAGGCGGAAAAGACGCAATCCAATTATCCAAGGGGAAGGACGGAAATGCAAATTCCGGACTTCCCCTTTTTTATGCGAAAATCGTGTAGCCCTATGCCACCGGTTGCAACTAATGGCCCAAAAATACCGGCGGAGCCTTCAGGAGCAGATCAAATTGATCCTCGATCAGGAAGTCAAATTGGCCCATCGATCCTCTCCCTATCCAATGCAGCCGCCTGGCGGAAACGACTTGGGGATCGCCAGTTAAAAAAGATACCGTGAAAATTGTATGTGAGGACCGCAACCGATGTTTGGGGGGCACACTTCCGCCCTGATCCGTTTATTCGTTCCCGACGGCTTTCAGCCGGAAGGGTTTATGACTTTCATGCGCGAAGTGGAAAGAGGAGACAGCCGTGCCATTGCACCAGAGTTGATGGTTGCGGAAACGGCTAACGTGATTAACCGGAAAGCGATTATTTTTTTCCGCTGATGACAAAATGTTGAGGGTAGCGAAGCAGTTGGGGTGAGGTAGCGGATCTGTTTTGATGAACTCGCAAAAAGTCAAAATTAATTGTTGACGAAAACCCGATAGAAATATACAGACAAATATAAACTCCAAGTTTGGAATTGTCTGTGTTATGTTGGATCGAATAATTGAAAACGAGTTAAAAACAACTGCCGATGAATACCCGGTTATTACTATCATCGGCCCTCGGCAGTCCGGTAAAACCACCCTGGCCAGAAAACTTTTCCAACACCATGCCTACGTGAATCTTGAAAATCCGGAGTTGCGTAGCCTTGCCTTGGATGATCCCAAAACATTTATGCTCCGGTATCCGGCTCCGGTCGTTTTCGACGAAATACAAAATGTTCCCGAGCTTTTATCATGGGTTCAGGTGGCTGTCGATGAAAAGCCGGAGCTTACCGGGGGATATATCCTCACCGGTAGCCACCAGTTGCAGTTGAGAGAGGCAATCACACAATCCCTGGCGGGGAGAACGGCCCTGCTGACGCTGTTTCCTTTTGCGCTGAATGAACTTGAAAAAGAATATACGCAAATGGAAAGGGAAACCCTGATTCATAATGGATTCATGCCAAGGCTTCACGATAAGAACATAAGACCGGGGCGTTTTTACAGAGATTATTTCCAGACCTATGTCGAACGAGATGTCCGAAAACTCATGGCCATTGAAAACCAGCAGGCGTTCGAACTTTTTCTTAAGCTTTTGGCCGGACGGATCGGGCATGAAATCAATTACAGTGGCCTTGCCGGGCAGGTCGGCATCAGTGCGCCACAGATCAAAAAATGGCTCAGTCTCCTGGAAGCCTCTTTCATAATTTTCAGACTTCCACCGTTTTTCAATAATTTCGGAAAGCGGATGACCAAATCTCCTAAGATTTATTTTGTTGAAGTGGGGCTTGCCTGTTACCTTTTGGGAATAGAGAACCCGGAGCAACTGGAACGCGATCCGGCCTTTGGCGGACTGTTCGAGAATATGGTGATCGCGGAAGCCTATAAATCAAGGATCAATGCAGGCTTGGAACCCGGCCTCTATTTTTATCGCGACCGTTATCAGCATGAGATCGATCTTCTCTATCCTTCAGGATCGTTCTTTATACCCATCGAAATCAAATCGTCTCGGGTTTACAGGGGGGAATTTCTGAAAGGAATCCGCTATTTTCAAAAATTATCGGGCTCAAAACAATCCGGAATGCTGGTTTACGACGGTGACCTGGAAGTGGACAGGGAAGATGCCGTGATAAGAAATTTCCGCAATGCTTGGAGAATTTAGGTTCCGGAAAGGGTTGCGGGTATCCGGGTATATCATCAGTGCTAAACCGCTTTAGCCTACAGCCAAAACACCTCTTTCTCACCGCCTGTTACGCTCGAGACGCGAAGAACGCAGAGGTATTTTACAGCAACAGCGCTCAATTCAAGACGCCTTCCTCCCTATGAGCTACGAACTACGTGCTTTGACCTATGTATGAGCTATGAGCTATCAGCCATGAGTTGTTTCCCATCTCCCACATCCCGAATCTCATATCTCAAAAAGCTATCGACAACAAATTGTGTGAAAAAATTTACATAATTACCTAATTACTATAACCTGTTTTACACAAAAAAGCCAGGATTGGTAATAATAAAGGTTTCATAAAAAGAAATGAACGGTGTTCATATGATTTCGTAACTTTATGAAACAAAATGGTAAATGGGCGAAACTTAAAAATAAAAAATTGCTACTTCACTTCTGGCCCGGTCCTTGAGTAAGTCGAAATAGTTTCCCTATAATAATTTCCATTTTTATTTGCCACAAATAGCGTTGCCAAATGTGTTTTATGGCTGATAGCTACAAAAAAATTCGATTGTTTCAATCGGAAAGGAGGATTGAAGAGAGGCAAAGGAAGATTGAGGAGTCCATAATAATCAAAGTAAAAAGAGGTGAATCATGAAAAAATTATTGGTTTTAATGATCTCGGTTTTATTGGTTTTTGGTGTTGTCGGGAGTGTGAGCGCCATCGAATACCAAGACATAGACACCACTGTAGTGACTTTTCAAGAGGGTCGTAATGGGTTGATATCGTACACATGGACTTTTGATTTACTTAATGATACTTTAGCTGTCGGTGATATTGGTGAAAACGATATAATCAATACAGCAAACATTTATTGGTCAGTATCAGGGGATGATTCTAGTGATTATGGATGGGGATCTATTAGTGAGTATGTTGATATTTGGATTAACGGTATTAAGATGACAAACAATTGGGATATGGATAATGGTCTTGGTTGGCATTATACAGACTTAAATCTTGCCGATGGTACTAGCGGCGGCTTGATTGTTGAATTTATTCTTTCTGATTATTTTGATACATCATGGCGTTATAATGAAGACATTAATGTGTTTAATGTTACTTTAGCTGGCGATTACACCCCGGTCCCCGAACCAGCCACTATGCTCCTTCTTGGCACCGGCCTGGTCGGCTTGGCAATGGGTTCCCGGAAAAAGTTCTTCAAGAAATAAGATAAGCGTCTTGCTTTGATAGAAAGCCGCCAGGTCTGAAAAGGCTTGGCGGTTTTTTTTGTTTGTTGTAGGCGCGAGTTTATAGCTCATTGCTCATTGCTGATAGAAAAGGGCTATGGAGCATAGGCGATTGGTAATGGGCGAGAGAATGGAATTGCTAATCGCTCATAGCGAACAGAGCCATTCCCAAACCAGAAGAACATGAATGGTGCCGGATTTTGTTTTGAAGTGTAGAAGTTTCTTCCAATTTTCCAAACACCCGGCGCATGATAGGAAACTCCATGCCCATTGCGGCAACTTCAGCCGAAACGACCCACCTGCTTGCCGACGATCGTTCCTTTCAAGATCTGCTGTGGCCATACTTGATACCCTATCTGGTCTATGTCGCAATCTCCAGCATCCCGGAGTCTCTGTTGCCGGTGGAAAGCGCCCAGGCGGTGAAGCTGGCGGTCACTGCCGCCGTCCTGATCTTCTTTTTGAAATACTATCGCTTCGGTACCCTGAAACCGATCCAGGGAATCATCGCCCTGCTGTCCCTGCCCGTAGCCCTGCTGTGCTGGATCGGACCTTTTTATCTGCTGTCGGCATTGGGTATTTCAGACGGGATTTCTACCGGGGCAGGGGAGACTTCCGCAAGCTATTTTTATCTGCGATTGCTCAATTCGGTGATCCTGGTGGCCATTTTCGAGGAATTGCTTATTCGCGTCTACGTGATGAGATGGCTTCATCAGGCGGGCTTGCAGCGGCAGGAGAAGGGCGTGTTTGCATCTATTGTGGACACGCTGGATCAGAACCCCCAATTTCTGAATACCTTGCCATTGAGTCCTTTCGCCGTGACAGGAGCGACCATCGTTTTCGCTGCCGGCCACCAGATGTCAATGGGAATGAAAAGTGTACCAGAAGTGGGAAAATAAAAATGTACCACCCTGGAGCTCATTGATTCTCCGTCTTCCCATCCACGTCGGCCAACCCTGAGGAACCGACCGTGGCGAAATCGTTCTTTGAAAAACTGTGCCCGCGGAGCCGATAGCTGTGCCCCTTGATGTTGACCACCCGGCAGTGATGCAGCAGCCGGTCGAGGATCGCGGTGGCGATGACCTGCTCGCCGAACAACTCTTGCCAGTCCCCGAAGCTCTTGTTGGAGGTGATCAGCGTCGATGATCGCTCGTAGCGATAAGAGACGAACTGAAAGAACAGATACGCCTCCTTCGTGTCGATGGGCAGGTACCCGACTTCATCGACTACCACCAGGGCCGAAGTCAGATATGCCTTGTGCCGGGACTGGGGCTCTTTGAGTTTCCTCATCAGGGTGTCCATGGTGGTGAAGTAGACCTTGAACCCGTGATGGCAGGCCTTGATCGCCAGCGATATGGCCAGATGGGTTTTGCCAACGCCCGGCGGTCCCAGGAAAATCACGTTCTCCTGCTTGCCGATGAAATCCAGATCGAAAAGGGCCATCACCTCCTTTTTGTTCAGCTTGGGGTGAAAGGTAAAATCGTACTCTTCGATGGTCTTGGCCGATGGCAACCCGGCGGTCTTCATGGCGGTCTGTACGCGCCGTTTTTCCTTGGCGGCGACTTCCTCTTCCAGCAGCTGATCCAGAAAAGACAGATAAGAGTCCTTGTCGGACTCGGCTTTGGCGACCACGGTTTCGAGCATCTCGGCGGCCTGGGTGAGCTTGAGCCGTTTGAGGTTGTCCTGGAGGCGGTCGGCGATCAGTTGATCCATGTGCCACCTCCTTTCGCGATCTGCTCATACACGGACAGCGGACGGTAAAGCACCTGTGGGAACAAACTAGCATTCACCAGTCCCCGGGTGGCCTTGCCTTTGGTGCGACCGTATTTCTTTTTCGCTTTCTGCCGCTGCTTCAGGATCTGGGCGGTGATATTCGCATCGGTAACCCAGCTGCCCTTTTCCTCGGCTTCCCTATGCGTGGCCAGCAGCCGGTCGTCATCGTAGAATCGGATGATACCGTCCTTGACCTTCAGCAGGATCTTTTTGCCGACCACATCCGGCGGCACCTGATACCGGCTGGCGTTATAGGAAATATAGCAGTCCTTGTAGACCCTGCGATACTCTTTTATGGACGTATCGTAGTCGCTGGCAGGGCATGGACTTAAGCTGGATTGTTCCTGCCGCCAGCGCAGGTCCACCAGCTGCCGGTGGGTTCCATGCTTCCTGCGATTGGCTGTTTCGTCAAGCCAGCTGAGAAGATCCCGGTTCGCCTGCTCGATGCTGGTAAAGGCATAACCGCGCCAGAACGACTCGCGAATGTAATCCACCGGGCGTTCCACCTTGCCTTTCACCCAGGGACTGTAGGGCATGCAGGCCAGAGGCTTGAAACCATAGTGCTGGGTAAAGTGCATGAACTCGACATTGAAAACAGTCTGCCCACCTGTGCGGCTGATCACCACATGCTTCATGTTGTCATAGAGCATTTCCATGGGAATCCCGCCCAGGTAGTGAAAGGCGGCAATATGGGCATCCATGAAGGACTGCAGGGTGCAGCGGTCAACGAACATGGCAAACATGGCCCGGGAAAATCCCAGGACCAGGACGAACAGGTAAACGGTAAAACTGCCGCCCTTGAAATCCGCGACCTTGAAGTCGGCCCAGTCCATCTGCCCCTGCAATCCGGGAATCGTCTCGAACCGGATGTAAGCCTGGCGCTTGCGTTTTCGTTTGCGCCTGCGGACATAGATTTTGACGGTATCGTATCCGCCAGCATAGCCTAACTGTTTGAGTCGTTGATAGATCCAGGTGGCACGGTAATCATCCTCTTCGAGGAAATCGTTAATCACCGGGTAGTAGGGAGCCAGGATGCTTTCGCGCCGTTGGGCCTTGTGGTAACCGGGAGTTTGTCCATTCTGAATATATTTTTTAACGGTCTTGCGATGGCGGCCAGTTCGTTTGGTGATCTCCCTTTGCGAAAGGCCTTGTTGATGCAATGCAATAATGTCCATGTACGCCTCCCATGAAATCATGGCGACACCCTCCTTTCAGGAAGGAGTCTACCATGCGGTGCTATTCATGGGTGGTACACTTTTCGTTCCCATTTTTGGTACATTATCGCATTCCCGGCGACAACCAGATTCATGAATATCTTTCCGCAGTGCTATACTTTCTATTTACAACCTGGATTTTCAAAAAGACCGGCAGCCTTTGGGTCTGCATCCTGATTCATGGATTGACCAATCTTGGGATTGCCTTTTTGGTGAGATATGGCGGGATGGAATGGTTGTGGGGGTGAGGGGATAGCGGGTAGCTGATAGCTGATAGGTGATAGGTGGTAGGCGGTAGGAGGTAGCTGATAGGAGGTAGCTGATAGGGGTGAGGGGGTAGGAAAGATCCTTCAACCTTTAACGATCCTGTACCTCGTTGTCCGTTTGTCGCCACTTTTTGCAAGAAGTCCCGTCTTCACTCCCTGCTGCAAATCGCGGCTGGCTGTTGCAGTTGAGATGTTTTTAAAAAATAGTTGATAGTCTTTCCTTGAGAAAGATGTCTTGCCCATGGCGTGCATGGCGATCTCCAATCGATCCATGGATGTGAGGGTCACGGCCCGGGTTGCGGTGATCAACTCGTCGAGGGAATTCCTTACGAGGCCAAGCATCAATTGAACAAAACCGGTGCAGTCTCCAGTGTCATCTCCAACGGATAGTTCCCGGTAATACTCGTTTTGATTTTTTCTGACGAGATCCTCCACGGGCAGAAATTCAAAAATAGGATGATACTTCATCAGCAGGCGCGTTTGCCATAGCCGTCCCATACGGCCGTTCCCATCGACGAATGGATGAATATATTCCAATTGGAAATGAAAGCGGCACGATTTCACAAGCCAATGATCCTCGGATGTCTTCAGGTACGTAAACAAGGTGCGCATCAATGGCTCGACTTGCTGCCAGGGAGGGGCTGCATGAAAGATATCGCCCGGCCGGATCACACCGATGGGTTCTTGTCGCAGCTTGCCCTTGGACGGGAGCAACCCATCCATGAGAATGTCGTGTGCATTCAGCAGGGATTCTAAAGAAAGCGGATTCAACTTGCCGATTCGTCTATAGATACGGATGGCGCTTTTCACTTCGATGATGTCCTGGCTGGGACCGATTACGGTCTTTCCGTCTATCAAGGCGGTTACCTGATCCTGTGTAAGTGAATTGCCTTCGATGGCCAGGGATGATTGGATGGTACGGATTTGGTTGCTTTTTCGAAGCGTGGGACCTGGTCTATTGAGCTTGACCCCCTCTAAGGTACCGATCATTTCCGCAATGGCGGTAAGTAGTCGGATGATTCGTTGGTTAAACTGGCATTTGTGCAGTGTTTCTTCCATTTTTTGATAGTATCATATGATACTATCCTGTCAACGCAGATTCGATTATCCCCTCAATCACCCTGGCCAGTTTCTCCGGATCGTGCCGAATAATATCGCCGGAAGTCTCCAGGAGGTCTTTTACAATTAAAGGGCAGCAGTCGTCGGTGAAGCCGATATCGACGAAGTCGGATTTCTGTTTGCGGTAAAGCTCCAGCAGGCGGTCGTCGGGGCGCCGGTTGTTCACGATGGCCCCGGTAAGCCTGCGTCCTGTGAAACCCTCCAGGGTAGCGATGAAATCGCAGGCCTGGAAGTGGTTGGTTTCGCCGTATTTGGTCATGATATTGACCACATGATAGATGGGGGCCGAGATGCTGGCGAGCTTTTCTTTCAGGCCGGGTACGATAAGATTGGGGATGATGCTGGTGAACAGATCGCCCGGACCGAGGATGATGATATCGGCCTTGTCGATGGTCTTGAGCACCGGTGGATAAACAGCGATGGCATCGCTGTGGTGCGGGACCAGGTAGACGTCGCGGATGGTCTCGCGCTGGTGACCCCGAGGCATGTCGATGGCGCTTTCGCCGAATATGCGGCTGCCGTCGGTCAGTTCGGCCACCAGGGTGGCCCGGTCGATGGTTACCGGCAGGATTTCACCCTGGACATCCAGTATCTCGGCCAGGGCCTGGACGCCGGCCGGAAAGCTACCGGTATAGCGCGAAAGCATGGTCAGCAGCATGTTTCCGGCATTGTGCCCTTTCAGGCGGCGGTCTTTTTTAAAGCGCTTCTGAAAAACGGAACGGGCCATCTCCTGGTGAGGGGAAAGGGCCAGGATGCATTTGAGGATGTCGCCGGGAGGCAGGGTGCCCAGTTCGTCGCGCAGCCTTCCGGTGCTGCCCCCACTGTCCATCATGGAGACCACGGCGCTGACATGGATGCCCGTCAATTTTCTCAGCCCGGAGAGCAGGGCGAACTGACCGCTGCCGCCGCCGATGGTGACGATACGAAAATTCTTGTTCGTTGGCTTGGTTTGGTTTTTGATTCCTGTTTTTGCCATTTCGATTCCTCAATACCCGAAAGGCTGGTAAATAACAAATCACAAGTACCAGACTTCAAACAAATTCCAAATTCCAATATCCAAATTCCAAACGGGCTCACCATCCGCGGGATTGGGATTTGTGTTTTTTGGTTATTGAGATTTATTTGAGATTTGAAATTTGAGTATTGTGATTTCTTTTATATTCTCCAATCCCCAATACCTACTGTTTGTATTCCAATACCTTCTCACGAAACCCGTCTTCGTGAGAAATCCCCTTGGCGATAACCAGTTTTCTGCCTTTCTCGTTGCCGTCGGCCAGTATCCGGGCATCGTGGCCGGGACCCTGCCTGGAAAACGTGCGCACATGGGGATAGCGATGGGCGATGTAGCGCTGCAGGGCCGGGTCCTCCAGGCGGGCCGGAAGGAGACTGCTTTCGGCATCGAAGCCGGAAGCCTTCTTCAGGGTGCTGCGGAAGCCTTCGATGACGCCTACGGCAAAATCGGTTTTGCGGTAGCGGTTCAGCCCCTTTCCCCGGCGATAGTCCGCCCAGGCCGTGTCGATATATCGGCGCACGGCGGTGTGAACATACTCGGCGATGCGGACATTTTTATCGCTGCCGCTGATCTCCAGCACGCGCCCCATGCGCCCTTTTTCCAGTGCCCACGCCTCGACCCACATGCACTGGACAAAGTAAAAGTCTTGCAGCAGATGGGCCAGATGGTAGCCTTCCCGGAAATGGCGCAGCCGGGGCGTTCCTAAAAAGATGCTGACATAGTGCTGTTTGACGCCCCGGTCGATCAGATCCACATTGTGGCGGGAGATCAGTTCGTGGGCCTTGCTCATAGCGGCGTGGGCCTCGTTGGGGTTGGCGCTTTCGGCCAGGGCCATGAGTTTCTGGATCCGGGCCACGATGCGATCTTTGGCATCCAATTTCTCACCGCGGCGCAGCCGTTCGTGCAGGGGACGGTGGGTCCCCGAAGCCGCCGGATCGGCCCGCAACAGTTGGCAGGCTTTTTTAAAGGAAGGACCGTGATCCGGTTCTTTTTTTGCCTTTAACCCCTCGTGGGCCACCTGATGGGCCATTTCGTGCAATAGTACTTCCCGGACATCGTCCCAACGGCCGTTGTTGACCAGATCGCGGCTTAAGGCGATCTCCCGTTTGTACGGTGTCCAACTGCCCAGTCGACGTGCCGTGCCGTTAATGGAAAAGAGCGGTTTTCTCAGACAGCGGCGCAGCGGGTCCGGCAGCAGCCACAAAGCGTTTTCCCATTCGGCCGCAAGACCTTGCAAAACCCGTCGCTCGAAGGCCGCCTGAAGGTTGGCGACGTCTTCCTTGACCATAAAATCGTCTTCGGCTGGCGGCTCGTCCCACAAAGATTGTTGTCTATAACCGGCACCCATGAAAATCAGGCAACCATTCCCGACGGGGCTTTCAGGGCAGCTATCCAGTCTTCCGTTGGTCCGGCATGGTCAGGGCCGTGGATGACGAGAATGTATTGGGAGTACTGCGTTTGCGCCATGGCTGCGCCCCCCTTACCAGTTGGCTTTGAGTTCGGAAATGGTCCGGCCATAGTCTTCGCTGCCGAAAACGGCGCTGCCGGCAACGAACACGTCCACGCCGGCCTGCGAGATGCCGCCGATGGTGCCTGCATTGACGCCGCCGTCGATCTGGATGAGGGTGGACAGACCGCGCTCTCGAATCATTTCCTTGAGCCGGGCCACCTTGTCCAGCGCCGACGGAATGAATTTCTGCCCTCCGAAGCCGGGATTGACGCTCATGACCAGAACGAAATCCAGGTCCTCTATAATCCATTGCAACGATTCCACCGGCGTGGCAGGGTTGAGGGCCACGCCCGGTTTGGCGCCTTTTTCCCGGATCTGCTGAACGGTGCGGTGCAGATGAGTGCAGGCCTCCTGGTGGACGGCAATATAATCCGCCCCGGCATCGGCGAAATCGGCCACGTAGCGTTCCGGCGATTTGATCATCAGGTGGACGTCGATGGTCAGGCGGGTGGATCGGCGCACGGCCTCCACCACCAGCGGACCCATGGTGATGTTGGGAACGAATTGCCCGTCCATGACATCCACATGAATCCAATCCGCGCCGGCGGCTTCAACGGCCTGGACCTCGGTCCCCAGTTTTGCAAAATCGGCCGACAGAATCGACGGTGCAATGTATTTCATGGCAACAACTCCTTATCTCCGTATTGCGTAGCGGCTTCCAGCCGCGATCATAATCGAATCGCGGCTGGAAGCCGCTCCTTGTATATTAAAAAAACTGTTTAAGCGTTACTGATTGTTGATACCTTAAAAACGGAACAAGCCGGGTAGTAGGTCGACCGCTCCTTGGTCTTTCAAGACCGCCCGTAGCTGGATCGCTTCCCGGCCTTGGCCATGGTAAACCCGTACAGTCGCCGGAGACCAAAAAGGATCTCGAATTCGCAAGGGAGGGTCAAAATCATGCCAGATTGCCCTGTTTTTGTTGGTATCGATGTGTCAAAAGACAATCTCGACGTTCATTTGCTGCCGGAAAACAAACAATACCGGTTTGTCTATGAGCCTAAAAAAATCAAAGCATTAATCAAGATGCTGAAAAAGCACACACCCCGTTTAATCGTAATGGAAGCCAGCGGGGGGTATGAAATTAGTGTGGCTCTTTCAGTTGCGGATGCCAAACTCCCATTGGCCGTTGTCAATCCACGTCAAGTCAGAGACTATGCGCGGGCCATTGGACAACTTGCCAAAACTGATGCGATCGATGCGTATGTCATCGCACGGTTTGCTCAAGACGTTCGGCCTGAAGTTCGGGATCAGTTAACCTTCAACCAACTTAAACTCAAAGAACTCATCTCCAGGCGACAACAACTCATTGCCATGCGTACTGCTGAAAAAAACCGCCTGGCACGCGTTTTTTCCGATCCGGTAATCAATGGGATTAAAGCCGTCATCGCCACGTTGGATGCTCAGATTAAAAGCATTGATGAGCAAATGAACCATGAAATCAAAAACAATCCGACTTGGCGCCAGAAGGTTGACCTGATTACGTCGGTTCCAGGCATCGGAAAAACAACCGCATATACACTGTTGTTTGCTCTTCCAGAACTTGGGAAGTTAAACCGTCGAGAGATAGCCGCTTTAGTCGGTGTTGCCCCCATGAACCGCGATAGCGGATTGATGAGAGGGAAGCGTACCATAACCGGTGGTCGAGCTATTGTGCGCAAAGCATTACACATGCCGACATTGTCAGCTGCAACCAGATGGAATGAAAAGCTAAATCGCTTTTATACCAGACTGCTGGCCAATGGAAAAAAGCATAGTGTGGCCTTGACCGCCTGTATGCGAAAGCTTCTGATCACGCTAAACAGTATGTTAAAGAACAATCAAACTTATAATCCAGACTTCTATCTGGATTGGTGTTGACAATCAATACAGTCGCTACGTTAGCAGGTTACGGCCAAATCAAGGTCCCAAGCGTTTGCGACGGGCTTTTCATCAACTGGCCGTCCACATAAACTTGCACCGAGGAGGTATCACTTTTTGGAATCAAAAGCCAGATTTCTTGGCCCGGCGAAACAAAATCGTCAAACAGGTGTATCGGCCCCTGAGGCCTGTCGACGGTTACCGTCACCCGTTTGTTCAGAAAACCGTTTTCCAGGGTGTAGCGGAACAGTTTAAACCCATTCGAAGGCTCCCTATTACCGTTGGGTGAAGTGGTCTGCCTGCGATTGACCGTCAAATCCGCCCGGATTCCCGCGGCGACCCGATAACCGGGCGAAGGAGTCTGCTCGACGACGGTTTCCAAAGGCGAACCAGGCCTGAACGTGTTGCGGCTATCACCCACGTCCAACTGAAGGGCCTCCAACCGACGCAGGGTTTTTTCGAAGAGCTGTCCGGAAAGGTCCGGCATGGGAAAAGAAAAGGAACGGGGACCGCTGCTGATCAGCAGATCCGCACAGCCATCTCGGGCGACCGTGGCTCCCGGCAGCGGGTGCTGGGCCATAACCTGTCCTTTATTCATTCGAGAATCGGTTACCGTCGCCAGGCTACCCTGGCACAATCCGTTTTCAGTCAGCAGAATCCGGCTCTGTTGCAGAGAAAGGCCAGTGAGATTGGGCATGACGATGCGTTCCGGACCGCGGGACACCCGGATCTTTACATCCCGGCCCCGCTTGATGGAAGCGCCGGGCTCCGGATCCTGATCGATCACGTGGTTCTTGGGCACCTGTTCGTGATAGACGGTTCCCCGAACCCGGGTATTGAGTCCCAGATCGGAAAGAATTTCCAGACTGTAGAGAACATCCTTGCCCACCAGGTCGGGAACGACGACCGGTTCTTCTCCCTTGACGATCAGGGTCAGGGCCAGATAGGCGCCCGCCCCGGCCATGGCCATGAAAAGGGCGATCAGGAGCGCAACACGCAGTACTTTGCGCAGCACGGGGTGGATGGAGGAAATGGGGGGCATCATCGGCTTAAAAATCGAAGCTCAGAAGCAGGGCCGCTCCCCCCGGTGCCGGTGCCAGGGACAGGGGCATGGGTCTGTTGCGGTTGAGTCGGTTTTTGAATGCGTCCATACGGTCACGATTGAACTTGTGGGCGCTGGACATGGCACCGTAGATATTGCCGGCGTAAAAGCCGAACTCGACGAAGGCGATTACGCCGCCAAGGGCCGGCAGATCATTGTCGAAGGCCTCCCAGGACGCCAGAATCAGTCCGGCGTTGACCAGAAAAGCGGTCAGCGCATCCCGATAGCGGTTGCAATAGAGCTGGCCGCCGCCCGGAATAATGGATAGGGTGCCGGCCAGGGTGGGGTTTTTGGTTGGAATCGCGTCGTGCGCGGCCAGGGACTGCCGCAGATCGGCGATCCGGTATCGACTCCGGTTGGCGGGCGTAATTGCATCGAAGGCCTGATCGGCCTGCTGCCACTGTCCTTGCTCCACGTGCAGCCAGCCCTGTTCGTAGCGGGCCCGGTCGATGACATCGACGTCGGAGGCGACAGCCATTAAGTTGTGAAGATCCAGTAGGGCTTGCCCGATCATTCCCTGATCCGCATGGCTGCGGCTGAGCATGAAAAAGGCCTCGTCTTGTAATGGCAGCCCCTCGTAATTTCGGGTTTGCCGGTCGAAGACTTCCGCCGCCGCCGGGAAGCGTCCGGCGCGGTAGTGGGCCACGCCCGTTTGAAACCGGGCACGGGGAACCCTGTGATCTTCAGGGAAAAAATGGATAAAGCGGTTGAATTCGGCGATCGCTTCGTCAAAGGCGTCCGCATCCAGGCGAGATTGGGCGAAACGGTACTGGCTGTCGGCATCGATGGTCAATCCATCGGAGGCGTTGGCGGCCGCTGCCAGCAGCACGAGCCCCAAAACGAGAAGAGAGAAAATTGGCCGGTGAAATCGCATGGCGTTTTCCATGGAAGATCAGTGCAGCCAGAAATCGTTGTTGTCGAGGGGGTCCTGGCAGCGGATGCCCTTGCGGGTCATTACGGACGGGCTGAGCTTCAATTCGTCGCGGCCGCAGCGCATGAGCCGGTCGCAGGTCATGACCCAGCCCAAAAAGGCGCCATGACGCCGAATGGCCTGGAGCGCATAGTTGGAACAGGAAGGGGTCATGGGGCAGCGGTGTCCGTCGGCCCCGGACAGGACTTTCTGATAAAAGTGGATAGGGCCGGTCAGGACCGAAGAGGCTGCCGTCTGCTCTGTTTCAGCTGGGTCTGCCCAGGCAATACACGCCATACTCAGCGATAGCAGCATAATAAGGCAGGCATTGGTTATCAAACGTTTCATTCTCTTATGCCAATCCCCTGAGCAGGCTTGCGGTTCTCAGAGGATATCTTTGGCAAGGCCAGAGGGAGGAAGCTGTATTGGACATACCGCGACGACCGATAACGCCGTCCAAAGGTATCCTCTGTGAACCGCTATTTTTCATTGTTGGGTTACCCTCAGAACTTCTTCAATGGTGGTCTTACCGGCCAGCACTTTCTCGATTCCGCTTTGACGCAGGGTTTTCATATTATTCTGCAGCGCGTGGTGCTTGATCTGAATCGCGTCATAGGTTTTGAGAATCAGGTTTTTCAAGTCTTCGCTGAAGTGCATGATTTCGAAAATACCGATGCGGCCCCGATAGCCGGTGTTGAAGCACTTTTCGCACCCTTTGGCCTGGTAAATGGTGTGGTTTTCCAACTGTTCGCGCTTGATGCCGATGCTGTCGAGAATCACGCCCGGCGTGTAGGCCTCTTTGCAATGGTCGCACAGAACCCGCACCAGGCGCTGTGCAATGACCGCCAGCACGGAGGAAGAGATGAGAAAGGGCTCAACGCCGATGTCCACCAGGCGTGTGATGGCGCTGGCCGAATCGTTGGTGTGCAGCGTGGAGAAGACCAGATGGCCGGTCAAGGCCGACTGAACGGCGATGCCGGCGGTTTCTCCGTCCCGGATCTCTCCGATCAGGATCACGTCCGGGTCCTGCCGCACGATTGAGCGCAGCCCCCGGGCAAAGGTGAGATCGATCTTCGGGTTGACCTGAATCTGGCTGATGCCCTTGAGCTGATACTCCACCGGGTCCTCGATGGTGATGATGTTGATGTCCGGCTTTATGATGGAAGCCAGCACGGAGTAGAGGGAGGTGGTTTTACCGCTGCCCGTGGGGCCGGTCACCAGAATGATCCCGTTGGGCTGGGTCACCAGATTGTTGACCAGATCAAGGTCTCCACCCGACAGACCCAATTCCATGAGGTTCAGGACTTCTTCGGATTTGTTCAACAGGCGCATGACTACCCGTTCGCCAAAGGTGGTGGGCAGGGTGGAAACACGCACATCCACGTTCTGGCTGCCGATCTTGACCTCCAGCCGCCCGTCCTGGGGCAGACGTTTTTCGGCAATATTGAGTTTGGCCATGACCTTGATGCGCGAAATCAGCGCCGGCTGGATCCATTTGGGCGGCGTGAGCAGATCGTAGAGGATGCCATCCACCCGGTAGCGAACCTTGAAGCTGTCCTGATAGGGTTCGATGTGGATGTCGCTGGCCCGCGCCTTGATGGACTGGGAGATGATATGGTTCACCAGCTTGATGATTGGGGCGTCGCTGGTATCCTCAAGCAGGTCGGCGGTGTCCTCGATTTCGCTGATGATGGTGCTGCCGTCCTCCTCCATGTGCTGGACAAGCTGTTCGGCGGTTCCCTGGCTCATGTCGAACAGCAGGTTGATGGCTGCAAAAATGGCGCTTTTGGTGGACAGCACCAGGCTGTAGGCGGAAAAGCCGATCATGCGGGCCAGGTCGTCCAGGGGCTGAAAGGCCGTCGGATCATTGACGGCAATAATGTTGACCATGTCTTCGGGCAGACTGGGTCCGCCGCCTGCCGGGGCGTTCTTAAGCACCAGCGGCACCATGGCATGCCGTTTGAGAAAACTGATGGGTGCCTTGCGGGTGCGGTCCTCCCCGAAGTTCTCCAGGGGCAGTTCGGGCCAGAAGGGGAGGTTGTACTGCTCACCCAGGGCGTCCAACAGCTGGGTTTCGGTGACGACTTTGCGACGCAGCAGCACTTCGGAGAGGCTGCCGCCCTCTTTTTCAACGTGAATTCTGACGGCTTCCGCGAAATCTTCCTCAGAGACGCCGAATTTGTTTTTTAACAGTTCTTCCAGCGATTTATTCATGGATAGTAGACTCTTCCGACGTCTCGCCTTGGGTTGCGGGCGTGTCTTCGGTGTCCTCTCCCCCGCGATACAGTTTGATCTGGGTTTCCCGTTTTTCGTCGATCTCGCTTTTTTTGGACTGTGAAACGTGGGCGGCCTCTGACGGCTTCTGAATTACCTTGGGAGTGATAAATATGTAAAGGTTGGATTTTTCGCTGCCCTTGGAACGTGTTTTAAAGAGCCAGCCAAATCCTGGGACGTCCCCCAGGCAGGGGACCTTATATTCGGTTTGCGAGAACGTATCGTCGATCAGCCCGCCGATGACAACGGTGTTGCTGTCCTTGACCATCACCGTGGTTTCAACGGTGCGTTTAAGTGTTGTGGGTCGAAACTCTGTGGTGCTTTCCAGAGAGGATACCTCCAGGGAGATATTGAGCCGAACCATGCGGTCCTTATTGATCTGGGGCGTGATTTTCAGAGTCTTGCCCACATCACGGTATTCATAGGAGTTGTAAGTGTCGTTGTCCGTTGTGGAGGTGGTTGTCTGGTAGGGAATATTTTTACCGACGGTGATGCTGGCTTCCTGGTTGTCGGTGGTGAGCAATTGGGGGGTGGAAAGAATATTGACATCCTTGTCTTTTTTGTAGGCCTGGACGATGGCGGCGATGCTGGGGAAGCTGATGCCTGCGATTTCGACTGCCTCGCCGAACAGACCCATGGAAAAACCGGAGGCCAGAGCCGGAACGATGGTGCCGCTGTCCGTATCGATGGAAATGGCCGAATCATCGGAAATGAAACCGCCTGCGGCGATCCCCTGACGGTCACTGGTCAAGTCGACGTCATCGCCAACAATCCACTCGGTGCCCAAATCGAAGCTTTTTTCCGCGTTAACCTCCATAATCAACGCTTCAATATAGACCATGGCGCGGGGGATATCGATCTGGCGGATGATTTCCACCAGGGTGGCGTAGTCGTCCCGGTCGGCCGTGATGATCACGCTGTTGGTGGCCTTGTCCGCCGTAATGGTCACGTCGCTGGAGACCACGGGGGCCTCCTTGGCGCCTTCTTTTTTCGTTTTCTCCTCTTTGGGCAGGTCCTTCAGTACGGCGACAAGCTCTTCGGCGGCGGCGTATTCGAGGTAGTAGACGTGGATCTTTTCCTTGCCCTTGGGGATCTCCAGATCGAGCGTTTCAATCAGGCTGCGAACCCGGTCGGTGGCGTCTTCACTGGCAACCATGATGATGGTGTTGGTCCGCTCGTCGGCCACGAAGGCGGCCGAACGTTCTGTCGCGGTACTGACCTTGCCCTTCTTGGCGGTGGATTGGGTCGTTTTGAACACGGTTTCCAGCGTGGATACCAGGGTGGAGGCATCGGCGTTATGGATGGGAAACACGGTGATCTCGCGCCCCACCCCGGGAATATCGATGGTTTTGAGAATGTTCATCAACCGGGCGATATTGGAATAGCGGTCGGTGACGATCAGGGTATTGGTCGGTGTGTAGGACAGGATCACGCTGCTTTTGGATACCATGGGCGTGAACAGCTGCTTGACCTGGTCCGGATCGGCGTAGCGCAGGGGCATCAGCTGGGTGACGACCTGGTCGTCGTCGGAGTCGCCCTTGGCGCGGGTGCGTGTCTCGATGTTTTTGGTGCGGGCATCGGGCGATGGAATGATTTTAATTACCTTTCCCGTTTCCACAGTGGCGAATCCGTGGACGTCGAGAACCGATTCGAACACCTTGTAGGCTTCGGCTACGGAGATTTTCGACGGCGAAATAATGGTCACCTTGCCCTTGACCCGCTGGTCGATGACGAAGTTTTTATTGGTCAGTTCGCTGATGAATTTGATGAAAACGCTGATGTCGACGTTGTTGAAATCGATGGAGACGAATCGTTGCGATCCGTTTGCCGACGGACTGCCGGCCGCTTTTTCCTGGGCAGCGGCGCCGGCGGTCATTAAAAAAAGCACCAGCGCCGCGATCAGTCCTGCAAAAATGCGTTTTCTGTAAGCAACCCTTGTCTGTTCCATCGCCATATTCTCTTTTCCCGTTTTCAGCCGATGCCGGAATCAAAGCGGCCTTTCGGCTATCTGATTCGATATTCGATATTCTTCTCCCGCCCTCTGCGTTTGAGCTGCAGGGTGAGGTCGGATGAGGACTTTAGGCTGTCCACCATTTTCAGGGCGTCGTCTACGGTCGAGATTTCGTTGCCGTCCACCCCGACGATGACGTCCCCGTTTCTCAGGCCCATTCTCCTGAAAATAGAATTGGGTTTGATGCTGGAAAGGGACAGCCCCGCCGGCACCCCGTCTTCCATGTGCGGCTGAATCTGCACCTGGGTCATGAGCGAAGCCATGTCCTGCATGGACTGTTCGATATAGGACCGTCTCAGGGAGATGCGCTGGGCGCGCGCAGTTCCTGTGGTTGGTCCGCGGGCGGGCAATCCGCCGGGCTGTCCCTTCTGCTTGCCGGATTCGAATTCTTCCATCTGAAGAACTTCGTCCTGTCCGTTGACGGAAAGCACCACCTTTTCACGGTAGATTCCCTTGACGGTGGCAGTCTGGACGGCGTCGCCGACACGATACAGGTTCTGTTCGCGGGCCTTGACGTCTTCGATAACCGCGTAATCGCCGTCGTCGCTTCCGGAAACCGTTCCCCACAATTTCAGGTTCAACTTGGTTTCTTCCAACTCGGCTGTATCCACTTTTCGGGCCGCTGGAGCGGCTTCGGCACGGGTGTCGAAAAGATCGCGTTCCACGACTTTTTTATAAGCGGACAAGGGGCGCTGCGTGACGCCGGTGTCGGCGATGTTGAAAGCCTGCCGATCGATGCGTTCGGGCGGGGCGGACAGGCGCGCGGACAGGTTTCCGTAAACGCCGTCAACGACCATGTAGCTGGACAGGGTGATGCAGGCCAAATTGATCAGAATGAAAACGGCTTTGGGTATCATGGCCTACCTCGTTGAAATCTTGGGGTCATCCACCGAGCCGCGCAGCCGGAAGGAGAGGCCTCGGGTCCCCAAGGTGCGGGGGTTGACGAGCCCCTGGGGGACGACTTCCTGCAGGCGGGCGAGCAGCTCCGGCTGGGGTTTGGCGTTTCCGCTCAGATTCAGGCGGCTCTTACCCAAGGGGGTGCGCAGTTGGATGCTGCCGTCGATCTTGCCTTCGACCATGGGGCCGCCGAAAGTGAACGTCTTGATGTGCAGATTTTTCCCCTTGATGGAAAACTCCATATCGGTCTGGTCCACAATCAGTTCAGAGATGCCGAAAAACGGGTTTTTCAGGGCGATGCGAAGTCCCGCCACATTCAGTTTCCCGTTGGTCGTCGCCGCCGGGCTGCCGCCGCCGTCGTGGGTCAGATGCCCTCTGAGTGCCCCGGACAGGCCGAACTGCTCAATGGCTTTCAGGGCATCCAATTGGTCCAGGCGGATGTGCTCCAGGTCTGCCTCGGCCCGTGAAAGGTCGGACGGGCCGCTGGCGCCCAGGACAGCCTGACCGCTGATCTCCCCGTCCGCCAGGCGGGTTTGGAAACGAATGCGTTTCTCCTCTTTGAAAAGCGATCCCAGCGCGGCAGACATGCGGGCGTTTTCACAGTGGGCCAGGTGCAGGCTGCCGTGGTGAAAATCGACCCCCGTCATCTTGATTCCCGGCGGCAGAGACGGCCGCACCGAAGCAGCCTCCATGGACAACTGCGGATCCATGGCGGCCAGGCGGCGATTCACATAAGCGGTCACGGCCTGGCCGGGAAACAAAAAGATCATGAAAACAGCCGTCGCCAGCAGGGCGTAAAGGATATAGGCGAAAATGGTTCTTGCGGAAACCATGCGGGTCCCTATTTCTCCAATGTCTCGACCTGAAACACCGTGGTGATGAGGTCTTCCTTGCGCTCTGCCTTGGTAATGGAGAGCCGTTTGACGAAAATCATGTTGTTCGAGGCCTCGATCCCTTGCAGATATGCCATGAGCTGCGCGGTTGTTATATCGGCCAGTTTCATTTCAACCATGGACAGGCGGTAGGGGCTGTCCTTGCCGGCGGTGCTGGACGGCCGCATATAGGCGATGTTGTTTTTCACATTGGTTTTGCCGGCCAGGGTTTCCAGAAAGGAAAACAGGGTGAAACCGCCCTTGCGACGTTTGATGAACTGCTGGGCCTGTTCGGCTTCCTGGGATGTTTTGCGATATTCCGCCTGCAGCAGCCGGATCTGTTCCAACTCCTGCTGGCGGGAGATCAATTTTCCGGACAGCCGTTCGTTTTTGTCCAGCAGGGGAAAAACCAGAAATTGCAGCAGCAAGAAGATGACAAGGGCCGCCGACGCCGCGATCACCGCAAGTTTTTCCCGTTTGTTGAGATTGATGGCCATGGTGGATCAATAGTCCATTTTCAGTTTGAAGCGCACTCCCTGCCCCGATTTGTCGAGGTCGGCGGAACTGATGGTCACCTGTTTGAAGATTTCGGCCCCTTCCAGGCCGCTCTTGATTTCGTCCACCGTATTGAACGTGTCGGTGTTGCCAGAAAGCACCGCATTGTCGGCCCCCACGACCAGGCGGCTGATTTTGATCTCGACCGATTCGGGTATCCGGCGGCTCAAGGTATCGAGCAGATCGATCACCCGGACCCGGGACCCGATCGTTTCCGAGCCGACGCCGTTTTCCCCGGCTTCCTTGATCTTGAGCTGCATCTGCTGCAGGGGGGCCTGGACGCGCGTGACTTCGGGAAAAGTCTCCTTGAACACCGCCTCGATTCGACGGTCCAGTTCGGCCAGCTGCCGCTGTTTGTTTGCGACTTCGATAAACTGCCCTGCCAGGACAATGATCAGGGTCAGGGCCACCAGCACGGCGGTAAAGATGATGTTGCTGCGATATTCACCCCAGTAGTGCTGGAAGGTCGACCGCTGGGTGGAGAAGTTGACGCCGTCGACCGCTTCGGTCTCCATGAGCGCCAAGGCCAGGGCGATGTCCAGGCAGCCGGTCGCCCAAAGCGGGGTGTCCGTGACCCCTTTCAGCTTCGGAAAGGAGCGGATGCCCTCGATGGATTTGACCGGCAGGTCCAGCAGGGTGACGGCGCCGTTGACGCCGGTGAGAAGCTCGGACTGGGGGCCCGTGGCAAAGACCGCGGACGGGTCGATACTGAACCCCAGGCTTTCTCCTGCGGCAGTAAAGGTTTGCCTGAGGCGCACCTCCAGGCTGTGAAGGACCGGGCTGACGCCCAAGGCCATCGGAAGGGACCGCACCATGCGCACATTGCCTGAACAGACGGCGTAGACCGCATGGTTGTTTTCTCCGGTGTCGACTAGCAGGAAGTCTTCGCTGTCCGCTGCCATCGTTGCGATGAACCGCGCCGCGGCATACCCGCCGGGCATGATGGCCACCGGATTGAGGTTTGCCGCGGCAAGGGTATCCAGGTAGAACTGGATGCGGTCCCTGCGGGCGGCATAGGCCAGAAGATCCTGGTGGCCGTTGCGTTTGACGGCTTCGAAATCGAAGATCAGCTCATCCACCGGCAGGGGCAGGCTGGGCTCCAGTTCGAAGGGCAGGATCTGGCGGATCTTCTTGAGGTCATGAAACGGTACGGACAGGTTCCTGAAAGAGACCGATGTGGCCGGAATCCCCAGTATGCAGGCGGCGCCGGTGGGTTTGAGCTTTTCCACCACGGCCGCGATGGCCTGGGCCAGGCCCTGGTCGTCGTCATCCTCGCTTTCCGGAATCGGGAAAAACGCCTGCCCGAGCAACTGGCTGCTTTTGAAGCCGCTGTCCAGCAGCACGGCTGCGATGGATTGTTCTCGAATGTCGAGACCGAGGATTTTGCGGCTCATCGTTGCTTATTCAGTTGAGGGTTCGCGTTCGTCGAACAACTAATATATCTCATTCTACCTGCCAAATCAAGGTTTTACATATCCACTTGCCGGTGTCCGATTCTTTTTCGCGCTGGACCACCGCCTCGACCGTAAGGCTCCTGTTGTTGCGTTTGGCCGTGGATGAAATCCGGAACAGATCGCTGGAGACGGCGATCAGGTCGGCATCGATGGTGACGCCGCCGAGGCCGGGCACGCTTTTATACCAAGTGCTTCCGGTAATATTATTGGTGTAGGTCTCGTCGGCCTTGGCCATCCGGTAATCGGCCAGGGCTTCGGCCAGGTCGTCGCTCTCCTCGGGCAGCATGGCGGCCAATACGGCCACATCGGCCGTCGAAATGTTGATTTTGCCGTCGTAGGTGAAGCGTCCGTCGGTCGCCTCGGAGATCCCGTATACGGTCAGAAGCGAAGAAAGGCCCGCAACGCCGCCGGCTCCGTAAAACAGCTCCGGCGTCACCCCTTGGACCAGGGCCACCTCGCCCAGGTGATCCACGGGACCGTTCTTGCAGCTGTAGGGCGGGTCCAGGCTCTCGTAATAATCCGATTCGGCGCCGCTCAAACCGGTGATGGCATCGTCGTCGCCCGAGTCCATCCAGTCTTTCAGCGAATTGATGATCTTGTTGGAATCGGTGTCCGAGGTATCTTCAAACATGGAAAAGAGCCGTTTGAGCAGCCGTTCCCACAGCGACCGCTGGGAAGCCGAGAATTGTTGGCCCTCGGGAAATTTGACCAGGGCGTTGACCTGAATCTTGCCCCGTTCGTCGGTGATGGCGACTTCCACGGCACCGTCATCGAAGGGAATCAAGGCCATCCATTCGGCCACCTTCTCGGGATCGGCCCAGTCTTCCTGGAGCGTGTCAGTCTGGTTTTCCTTGCGGTCGTTGAGCAACATCACCTCGGCGGCATGGATGCCGGACGCAGCCATTTCCGAAAGGACCAAATCGTCCCGGGCCAGGGCGGCTTCAACAACCGATCCCCTGATGCGCTGGTTCAGCGCCAGGCCGGCGGTGAGCAAAACGGCCACCACGCCGATGGCTACCAGGATGGCCACGCCGTCCGCATTGCCCAACACATTTGCCTTACAGGCATTCTTGTTCGACGGCTTCGTACAAGAACGTACGCCGCACCGGTGAGGAATGAAGCGGCTGGCCGATATCGGACTTCTTACGAAGTCGTCATTCCTTGGCTTCGCGAAAGGCATACAGGGGTATCCTTGTGGTAAACGTCCGCGACCGTTCCCGGGTGCCGACTGTCAGGCGCACTTCGACGGCGCGGGGCGTGGCATAGTCGGTGTCGGTCGAATCCGAATCCCAGCTGTCATTCATTTCGCCTTCGGCATCCAGGTAGCCGAATTCGAGGGCCAGGACATTGTCGCATAAGATCGGGTCGTACTCGCTCTCCTCGAAATCGGGAAACGGGTAAAGGTGGTCGGCGCGTCGCAGCACCAGGGTGTCGTCGTCCTTGGGGTGCACGTAGTAGACGATCCGGCACACACCCATGCGCGGGTCGCGGTTTAAGGCCAGATGGGCCACGGAGGCGAACCGTAGCCGGCCGAATTGGGTGCCGGCCAGGTCGGTGGCATCGCCGACCAGGCGATAGGGATCCGGTGGATCGTTGAATTCGGGCGCTTCGTAGCGGGGATAATGGGTGACCTGCAGGGCCGCCAGATCCTTGGCCATGCGTCCGAGGCAGGTGCGGGCCGTTGCAAAGGTCTTCACATCGCCGCCCACGGCGTCGGCGCTGGAAAAGACGGCCCGGAAAGAGCCGAACACGGTGGTGATTACCACGGCGAAGATGAAAATGGCCACCATGATTTCCAGCAGGGTGAAGCCTCGGGCCGCCCAACTGCCTGCCGGTTTGCCAAACTGTTGGCTATTTTTCATACAGGTGCCTGTAGGTGGTCAGCTGAAAAAGGGATTCGTCTTCGTTCATCCCGATGGTCAGCACGATTTTCCGGAGAACCGGCCCGTCGTCCCGGATCAGGTCGGATTCGATGTCTTCGGTTTCGATTTTCCAGGTATACCCCGGATGGTCGGAGCCGAAATCGCCGCTGTCGCCGGTAAATTCGGCCGGATCAACGGTCTCCATTTCCGCCAGCTTCTGGCGGGCCAGCATGACCGCCACGCTGTCGAAACGGCCCCTTGCGTCCATGAACAGGGTTTGGGTGTGCATGCGGTAGATGGCCAAAAGCGCAATGGCCACCACGGACAGGGCCACGATCACCTCCATGAGGGTGAATCCGGCATTCGAGTGGCCGGCTGAAGGCTGAAGCGAAATGCGGTAATCGCGGCCGGAAAACGGCATGGTTACCATCCCTGGCTTCCTTTGACCAGTTCGGCGCCGGCCAGGAAAGGTTCGATGAAAAAGGAGAGGCGCTCGCCGTCATTGGTTCTCAGACGGATGACCGCCTTGTCCGAGTATCCCTGGGGATAAAAGCCGATGGGAATCGACCCGCTGGAAATCCGTTCGTCGGAGGAAAAGGCCACGTGATCGATGCGGATTCCACGGGGAAGCCGATAGCCCTCGTCCCGCGCGCTGCTCGCATCCGTTTCCGCCATGCCGTCTACGGTGACCCAGAACCGCTGGATGTCGGGCGAGACGTTGAGCAGATAGGTCTTTTGTTCAGTGACGGACTTCTCCTTGAGGTGGCTGACGGTGGCGATGATCCAGCGGGCGGTTTCGCCGTCGCCGTCGGAGAGAAGACCACCACTCAGACGGGGAATCGCCACCATGAGCATGATGGCGATCAGGGCGGTTACTACGACCATTTCGATCAGGGTGAACGCCCGTTCGTCGCATTTAAGATAATGCTTTTGTGCGGCTTGGCTCGGTTTCATGGCGTGGACGGGGCGGCCCGGAGTATATATCGGCCAAAAATCGACCTCAGGAATCGGTTTCCCAGCTGTTGATGTCGGCGTTTTTCTCTTCACCGCCGGACGAGCCGTCGGCACCGTAGGAGATCAGGTCGAAATCGTCGTGGATGCCCGGGCAGAGGTAGATGAATTCGTTTTCCCAGGGGTCCTTGGGCACTTTGCCTTTTTCCAGGTAGCCGCCCTTGCGCCAGTTTTTGGGGATGGTGCCGGAGGAGGGCTGCTCCACCAGGGCCTGCAACCCCTGTTCGGTGGTGGGGTAGCTGCCATTGTCCAGCTTGTAAAGTTTCAGGGCTGTGGAAATGCTTTCGATCTGCATTCTGGCCTTGAGGCGCTTGGCCTGTTCCGGCCGGCTCATGATGCGGGGAACGATCAGGCCGGCCAGGATGCCGAGAATGACGATGACCACCATCAGTTCGATCAGGGTGAACCCGCGGCGATCGCCAAAATCAGTGTTGCTGATACGATTCATGTCTCCTCCATGGATCCCATAAATGGCCGCATCGCACGGCAGGGTAAACGATTCGGCTTGTTTTTTCAGATATATCCCAACCGGCCCCAACATTCAAGCAAGGGGATGATTATCAAGTGGTAATGATCATAGTTATCCTACCAGTTGGTTCATCTCGAAAATCGGCAGGCAGATGGAGAGAACGATAAACAGCACCACCACGGCCATGACCAGGATCATGATCGGCTCCAGCATGGCCATCATGCTCATGATGGAAGCCTGGACCTCGTTCTCGTAGACGTCGGCGATCTTGTAGAGCATGGGCTCCAGTTCGCCGGACTGCTCGCCTACCTGGACCATCTGCACGGCCAGATCGGGAAAGACCGCGTCGGCGGCCAGAGAAACGCCCAGCCCCTGGCCTTTCTCCACTTCATCGGAGGCCTCTTCGATGAGACCTGAGATAATCACGTTGCCGGTGATGTTTCTGACGATCTCCAGGGCCGGCAGCATGGTCACGCCGTTTTCCAGCAGTGATCCCAGGGTGCGGGCGAAACGGGCCACCGCGATTTTCTTGACCATCGAACCGACGACGGGCGTTGCCAGCAGCATGCGGTCCGTGGTGACCAGACCGCGTTCGGTTTTCCGGAACATCTTCAATGCCACCAGGGCCGCCACCGCCGCGATTACCAGCAGCCACCAGTAGCTTTTAAACAGGTCGCTGGCCCCAATGAGAAAACGGGTCGGCGCCGGCAGGGCCTGGTTCATGTCTTCGAAAATAGTGGTGATGTTTGGGACCACGAAGGTCATCAGGAAAAACAGCACCAGGGTGCCCACGGCCGTCATGAGGATGGGGTAGGCCATGGCGGTCTGGATCCGGGATTTGAGTTCCTGCTGCTTTTCCATGATATCGGCCAGACGCTGGAGGACGATTTCCAGGGTCCCCGAGGTTTCCCCGGCGCGCACCATGTTGATGTAAATCTGGGAAAAGACTTTCGGGTAGAGGGTCAGGGCCGAGGCAAAGCTGTTGCCCTCGACGATGGAATCTTTTACGCGGGCGGCGATCTTGGCAAAGCCCTGGGTTTTGGTCTGGGAAACCAGCGTGGTCAGGGCGCTGACCAGCGGAAAGCCGGCGCCGGTCAGGGTGGCCAACTGCCGGGTCCACAGGCTGACATGGGCCGGCGTCACACGGCTGAAAAGGCCGGATAAAGAGGCCCCGCGCGCCTTATCGCTGGTTTCGCCTCCGGTGACTTCCTTGACGTTGACCGGAAAGCTGCCCATGTCGCGGATTTTCTGCCGGGCTGCCGCAGCACCGTCGGCATCGATGATGCCGGTGACGGTTTTGCCCTTGGGGTCCAGGGCCTGGTAGTCAAAAACGGGCATGATCGTTCATCCTGTCAGCACATGCGCGTAAGCCGTGCTGCGAAAAAGCCGTCCATATAATGGGTGTGGGGAGCGGTGCGAAAGAAACCGTCCGCTCCCAGAAACGGAAGCATCGATTTCTCTGTAATCGCCTCAACAGCGGTTATAGCAAAATTCGGGTGCTTTTTCAAAAATTGTGTGACGACCGATTCATTTTCTTCGGGCTCCATGCTGCATACGGCAAAAACCAGGGTCCCCTGCTCTTTGACCAAAGGAGCCAGGCGTTCCAGGAAGCGGGCCTGCCGCCGGGCGAATCCGGCAATATCCTTTTTAAGTGAAGACCATTTGGCGTCGGGATTGCGGCGCAGCACCCCCAGGCCCGAGCAGGGTGCGTCCAGCAGGATGCGGTCGAACCGGGGCAGATCGGACGGATCCAGCGGTCGGTTCAGGTCCGCGCGTCGGGTTTCGATGATGTCAATCCCCAGGCGCCGGGCTTCTGTTTCCAGACGAGCAAGCTTGGTGGCGACATGGTCCAGGGCCACGATTCGGCCGCGGTTTTCCATCAACTGGGCCAGATGGGTGGTCTTGCCCCCAAGGCCTGCGCAGGCATCCAGTAAGGTTTCTCCCGGCTTGGGGTCGAACAGCAGGGAAACCAGCTGGGCCGCGCCATCCTGGACCGAAAAGCGGCCGTCAGCAAAGGCCTGCATGCGGTGGATGGCCCGGCGCGGTCGAATCAGCTGGAGGGCGCCGGGAACCGCCGCTATAAGCTCGACCCGTTCGGCATCCGGAGCCAGAGCCTCCACCAGCTCGGTAGGGCTGTTTTTCAAGGGATTGCAGCGCAGAACGGTGGGCGGGATGGCGTTGACGGATTCGCACAGCAAAGCGGCCTCATCCGGCCCCAGGCGGTCGATCCAGCGGTCGACCAGCCAGCGCGGCATGGATTGGGAAACGGACAGATGGCCGACCGGGTCGGCAGCCGCATCGGGAAGGCCGTCGCGGTCGGGGGCCCTTAAGGCGCTGCGCAATACGGCGTTGACGAAGCCTGCGGCCTTGGCCGCCCGGTGGGTTTTGGCCAGCGCCACGGTGGTGTTCACCGCCGCCGAGGCCGGGATGCGGTCCAGAAACCGGATCTGGAAAAGGCCCAGGCGCAGGATGTTGCGCACGGTCGGTGCGATTTTGTTCAAGGGGCGGCTGGCGTGGGCGGAAATAATGGCATCCAGCTGCAGCCGCCAGCGCAGCACCCCGTAAACCAGCTGGTTGAAAAGGGCACGGTCCCGGCGCGGCAATGCGTCGATCATGATTGCTTCGGTTTCGAGAACACTGTCCAGGGTGTCCGAACAGCTGTCCAGGCGTTCGAGAATACGCAGGGCGGCTGCACGGGCGTCGGCAGTAGATCGGTTGGATTTGTCCGGGCGCGGGGCAGGGCGGTGTTGGGAGTCGGCCATGGGTGTTTTTACCCCAGACACGTCCCATCGGGCAATCGACACCCGCAAAGGAAATCGTCGATGGGCATGCGCTTGCCGGATTTGCCCTGGATTTCGCTGATAGCCAGGGCGGACTTGCCGGTGGCGACGCGCAGTTCTCCGGGCATGCACTCCAAAATGGTGCCTGGTGGAACGCTGATGTCCCGCTCCAGTACGCGGGCCTTGAATATTTTCAGGCGCATGCCGTCGCTGAAAGTATAGGCCCCCGGCCAGGGCGTCATACCCCGTATTCGGCGGGCGATGCGTTCGGCCGGTTGGGACCAGTCGATTTCGCCGTCCGTTTTCTTCAGCATGGGCGCGTAGGTGGCCTTTGCCGGGTTCTGCGGAATAGGCGTCAAGTCGCCGGTCTGAAGGCGTTTCAGCGTTTCGAGAAGCAGCGGTGCGCCCATTTCGCTGAGGCGGTCGTGAAGCTCGACGGCGGTTTCCTCCGCGGCGATGGGGGTCTTTTCCATCAGCAGGATGTCGCCGGTATCCATGCCCTTGTCCATCATCATTGTGGTCACGCCGGTTTCCGCGTCTCCCTCGATGATGGCCCATTGGATGGGGGCGGCGCCGCGGTGGCGGGGCAACAGGGATGCATGCACGTTGACGGCGCCCATGGATGGAATTGCCAGCAGGGAAGGAGCCAGGATCTGGCCGAAGGCCACCACCACGAACAGGTCCGGGGCCAGTTGGCGCATGCGCTGGTGGAAGTCATCGCTGCGCACGGTTTCGGGCTGGATTACTTGAATCCCGAACGCCGCTGCGGTTTTTTTTACCGGCGGCGGGGCGAGCTTGCGGCCGCGGCCTTTGGGCCGGTCGGGCTGGGTCACCACTGCCACAACCTGATAGCCGCTTTCATGTAAGGCCCGCAGCGGCGGAACCGCGAAATCCGGTGTTCCCATGTACACGATTTTCAGGGTACCATTCACCGGTTCTTCATCTCCTTTTTGACCCGGCGCTTGTACATCTGCCGTTTCAGGGCGCTGATGCGATCGATGAACAGGGTGCCGTCCAGGTGGTCCAACTCATGCTGGATGACAATGGCCAGAAGCCCGTCGGCCTCGAAGCGCAGCGGGTTGCCGTCCCGGTCCACGCCCTCCACCAGGACGCGCTCGGCCCGTTTGACGTCAGCCCTGAAGTCGGGCACGCTCAGGCAGCCCTCGTTTTCCGACAGGATTTCTCCCTCCCTGGAGATGATCCTGGGATTCACCAGCACGTGCAGGTCGTGGCCATCTTCTTTGGAAGCGATGTCGTAGACGATAAAGCTCCGGCTGATGCCCACCTGGGGGGCGGCCAGGCCTACGCCGGGGGCCTGGTACATGGTCGTGGCCATGTTCTCGAAGACGGTCTGCAGAGCCCCGTCAATGTTTTCGACCGGTGCGGTCTTTTGCTTCAGAACCTTATCCGGATAGGTCAAAATGTCTAATACAGTCACTGCTTGCAACCTCATGTTATATGGTATCGTTTATGAACAAATACCAATTTAAGGCACAACCCGTCAATTTCAAATAAAAATGCATGGCAATCCGGTTTGCCGCTGGCAGGTGAGGCCTTTATCGGCAGTCAGTAAGAGGCTTTTAAAAGGTTTGAGAATCCCGATGAATAGGGGAAAAACGTTTGTGAGTATCATCGGACATCTTGGCGAGCGGTCAGGCTTTGAAATGCGGCGCCAGAATTTCCCTGGCCTTGGCAATGTCCCGGCCGATCTGCTCGATCAGTTCGTCGATGCCGGAGAACTTGATCTCGCCCCGGAGGCGCTGGACGAAGTTGACCATGATTTTTTTGCCATAGATATCTTTCTTGAAGTCCAGGATGTGGGCTTCCACCGTAAAGACGTGGTCGTCGAACGTGGGGCTGTAGCCGATGTTGGCTACGCCCGGGTAGCGCTGGCCGTCGTAGTTTACGATCACGGCGTAGACGCCGGCCTTGGGACACAACTCGTCCTGCAGGTTGATGTTGGCGGTGGGGATGCCCAGCAGTTTGCCCCCCCGATCCCGGCCGCGGGCCACGGTGCCGCGGATCTGGTAATTGCGGCCCAGCATCTTGCCGGCTTTTTCCATATCGCCTTCCATCACCAGTTCGCGAATGGCCGTGCTGCTGATGCGATCGTTGTCCGCATTGGTGGATTGAATCCATTCGGCTACGATCACCTCGAAGCCCAGTTCGGCAGCGTATTGTTTCAACAGTTCCACGTTGCCTTCGCGCCGGTTGCCGAAAGTGTAGTCCTGGCCCACGACAATGGCCTTCATGCCGATGCGCTTGACCAGGATTTCCTCGACGAAGGTTCGCGCCGACAGGGCCGCGAAATCCATGGTGAAGGGGATGCAGATCAGCACGTCGATGCCGGCCTTTTCGATCAGTTCCGCTTTTTGTTCGTACAGGGTGATCAGGGGCGGATTCCCGTTGCGTTTGATGACCCGGATGGGATGGGGATCGAAGGTCATGGCGATGGCCGTCCCGTCCATGGCCTCGGCCCGTTCGATGACTGCGTGAAAAAGGGCCTGGTGGCCGATGTGAACCCCGTCGAAATTACCGATGGTGATGACTGCGGATTTAAACGGTTCCTTTATGGTTTCGATATCTTGTATAATTTGCATGATCTTTGGATTGAGGTTAAAAATGAGGTTGACACGTAAACGAAAAAAATATAGTTAGTGCATCTTCAGCTTGAAATCAACCTTTTTGAAATCGGGCTGGAACGTGCCGAAGTGGCGGAATTGGTAGACGCGCTAGGTTCAGGGTCTAGTTGGGGTTCCCCAGTGGGAGTTCGAGTCTCCCCTTCGGCACCATTAAGCACTCATAACCCGTTGATTATTCAGCGGGTTTTTTCTTTGTGGTCTCCTTAAAAACACCCCATTTTAGGGGTGGTACACATTGGTGGTACACGTCAAGGGTACACAACCAGCGTACAGGAGGCCGTCACCATGTCAACCACCCGATCCCCTTCCTATCTGCTCCAGACTCCCCAAACTGGCTGTTTCTATTTCAGAATGAGGGTCCCCCTTGACCTTCAGCCATACATCGGTAAAAAGGAACTCCGTGCATCCCTGAAGACCGGATATCTGGCTGACGCCAAATCCAAGTCAATGCTGATTGCCGGTAGGATGCACCAACTATTTCGTAGAATCAGAGGAGGTTACAGTAACGATATGAGTGAACTCGACCAATCCAAAATCAATGCCATCATCAGGGGATTCATTAAGGACTCATTGGACGAGGAGGAAGAGGTCCGTATCAACCGTCAGAGACCACTCACCGAGGAGGAAATTGACCAGAGGGCCAGCTTCCTTGGGTCCCTTGAAGCTGACAGCCGTGAAGCTCTGGCAAAGTCCGATTTCAGACCAGCCGAAAACATCACCGATGAGACCATCCAGCAGCAGGGACTCGACATTGAAAAAGGGTCCACTGACTATCGGACCCTGTCCAGGGAACTCATGAAGGCTCAGATTGCAGTCCTTGAGGTCGAACAAAAACGGGTCTATGGATGGTATGATTCACCCCAGGAGGCGTCTCTCCTTGAATCTTACGACCTCAACCCCCGGTCAGGTGAAAAGCAGGGACACAGGAGCGGATTTGAACAGCCACAGCAACCACGGCAGACCTCAGCAACCATGAAGCAGGCTGGTAAGGACTTCTGGAACGAATACAACCATGGATGGAAACCAAGGTCCCGCACTGACTATAAGAACGTGATAGAGCAGATCGTCAAAGGATTGGGTCCCAACACCCAACTGCACACCGTTGATTATAATCGGGTGAAGGAATTCAGGCAGGGCCTCAGGGACGGTTCTTTGACCAAATATGGTAAGCCGCTGTCCATTGCCAGGGTCAACTTTATCATGGCTACCGTTCAGCGCATCTTTGACCTTGCCATGAAGCAGGATAAGGACCTTGACCGCATCAATCCTGCTGATGGTCTACAACTGAGGGACAAACGGAAGGTCAGCGAAAAGAGGGACGTCTTTACTAAAGAGGACCTGCAAAAGCTGTTCGTTGATTCCAAAGAATATGGCAGGAACAGACACACCAAAGCTCCCAACTTTTGGGTCCCGTTGCTTGGTCTTTACACAGGGGCCAGGATGGAAGAGCTTTGCCAGCTTCTGATTGAGGATATTGTCAAACGTGATGGTGTCTGGTGCATCGACATCAGAGACGACAATGCAGAGCGTAAGTCCGTCAAGACAGGGGAAAGGCGTATTGTCCCCCTGCATCCCTTCCTTGTCGAGGACCTCCGGTTTCCTGAGTATGTCCACAACATTCCGGAATCCAAAGGGAAGAGGATATTCCATGAACTCAAGTACGTGAACAACCGATGGGGCCATGGGTTTGGCCAGTGGTTCAGCAGATTCAAGCAACGTGCTGGCATCGATGCACCAGCAGGGATGAAGTCCTTTCACTCCTTCAGGCACACACTCATCAACCAATTGAAGCAGAGCGGGGCCGATCCACAATACGTCAAGGAATTCGTAGGGCATCAGACCGGTAAAGACATCACATGGGGTCTGTACGGGAAGTCATTCCAGCCAGCCAAGCTCATGGAAAAAGTGGTCTCAAAGCTGAACTATCCGATTGACCTCAGCCATCTGAAGGCCAGCAAATGGGTCCCTACAAGCAGGAAGGCAGGTGAATAGCCATATGATACCAGCGGATTACAAAATGCCAGAAACCAGAGAGGAACTCATTGATTGGTTCACGAAGACCACCTTCTTTGTACCGGTTGAAGGAGATCCAAACGACAGAGCGACTTATGAAAGGATGACCGAAAAGGAATTAAAGCGGTTGTTCACGGAGACCCACAACATCACCCCATGGACATGATGACAGAGACAACGGGGGACCGTTCGGATTTGGTCCCCCTATGCCCACCCACCGTCAGCAACCGCCAGCTAACCGTTGGCAACCAGCCTGCGGCCCTCTACAATCAAGGCCTCAATCTCCTTTTCAATCCCTTCCAGACGGCTCTGAACATCGGGAGCCAATGCAGACCAATCCATGTCCACGTTGTTCACTTCACAGAAGACGTGATAATCATATAAAGGACTTAGAGAAACTTTGGAGTCAACTTCAGATGGCAAGGTTGCGCATCAAGCGTGACATTTATCCATGAAACGATTCTGGATTGGGGTTACGCTTACGAGCGTTACTGCAATGTGAAATACATCCTGAAAAGTCGATAAATGTCACTACAGCCTGATGCGCTAAAAGAGGGCACCTCCCTAATCATAGCAGCAACTGCTATGATACCAGCAGGCGTGAGAGCCTGACAATTCAACCTTATTGGATTTAGGAGGTGCCCAATGACAACATATGCCGGAATCGATCTTCATTCAAACAATATTTTTCTCGGGATCATCGACAGTGAAAACAAGAGGCTTTTCAGTCAACGTTTGGCCAACAAGCTCAACGTCATTAAGGAAGCCTTGAGGCCATTCAAACAGGCCCTGGCCGGTATCGCAGTCGAATCAACCTTCAACTGGTATTGGCTGGTCGACGGGCTTCAAGATGCCGGATACAAGATGCATTTGGCAAATCCATCGGCGATCAAGCAGTACGAAGGGATCAAACACAGGGATGACAGGTCCGATGCCTTCTGGTTGGCTCAAATGCTCATGCTGGGGATATTGCCCGAAGGCTATATCTACCCTGAAAAGGATCGTCCAACACGGGATTTGCTGCGCCGAAGAATGTTATATGTCCAACAGCGAACAGCCCATGTTCTCAGCTTAAAAGGCATGGCACAACGGAGTCTTGGAGGGACCATTTCGACCAATAGAATAAAAACCCTGAAGCCGGAAGACGCAGAAAATATTTTCAAGCAGAGGCATCTGTCTTTGGCCGGCAGCAATGCCATTGCCACGATTCGCTTTTTGTCGTCTCAAATCCGTTCCATCGAAAAAGAAGTCCTTCGATATTTGAAGATAAAACCGGAGTTCGATCATCTTCTGACAATGCCGGGAATCGGCAATATCCTGGCAATGACGATCATGCTCGAAGTCGGGGATATCAATCGTTTTCCAAAGGCTGGCAACTATGCCTCCTATTGTCGCTGCGTCAAAAGCGAGAGACTATCCAATGAGAAGAAAAAGGGAGTCGGAAACCGTAAAAACGGAAATAAATATTTGGCCTGGGCCTATGTTGAGGCCGCCAATTTTGCCATTCGCTATAATCCAAAAGCCGCTCGATTTTATGACCGGAAAGCGGCCCGAACCAACAATACCGTTGCAAGAAAAGCCCTGGCCAACAAAATGGCCAGAGCATCTTACTACATCATGAGAGACCGAGTAGCTTATGACGAAAAAAAGATTTTCAAGTAAAACCGATTTGGCCTGCCGCCGTGATCCGGTATAGGGGTTGGGAAAACCACCAGATGTGATTGGCAGCGGCGGCGGGCCTAATAACCGTTTCGATTCGCCTATGGCGTGAGCCTATCAAGGGGTTGGCTGAAAACCACAGATTTGTGCTCCTTACCTTTTGGACACGTCCATGGCACCGATCATTTTCTGGGTGCCGGCATCGGCACAGGGGCCGTTCAGGCTGAATTATCAAAGAACAGAGCCTTGATCCATATGGGTGACTGATGCGGATCGAACAATCGAGCCGTAATCGAAACTACTGGAAAGATCGGATGCGAGACGAAGCTTGCTGAGCCAATCGGTCAGATAGTCGTCAAGCAAAATCGTCTAATAATTTTGCATTAGGGTGGTGTTTTTTCTCTTGACGAGTCCTTTAATGGGTGACCGCCTGAAATGATTTCAAAGGTGGTAGCGTTGTTCTCAATGTTGATGTCTTTGGTGGTGATGGTCATCATAATGGTGTCCTCCTATGCCAGCAGCAGTGCTGGCCTATGGTTGTGAGTTGATTTATTAGGGTGACACCTCGCGCAAGGTGGCCAGCAAGCTGGCGGTGGGTGATATCTACAGGACACCATGGGGGCTGTCAAGCATTATTTTCAATAAAAATAGACAGTTGAGTTTAGCATGGTAAATCAATTTACTACTCTAAATCGGTTGTCTGTATGCAGATAATCACATCAAACTGATGCGGTCATTTGTATAGAGGCAACGTCGGCCAGGATGTATCCATCGAGGTCTGCCGGGGCAGTTACAGGTGGTCTGACTCAGCGGGAAGGTCCCGCCGCATTCGGTGCAGGTCCAGGTTGGTTCCTGCTGCTGGTCGTCTTCGGTGTCGTCTGTGGGTTTATCCGTAGACTTTCTACGAATAACTTTTCCATTCTCCTTGTAGTGTATCCTCAGCCGTAAAGCCTCAGGACTCACCTGCTCATGCTCCAAGGCATGTTCATTGATTTTCTCGGCCAGCATCTTGGTCACCGTGGCGGTGCCGACACCGACCTCAGCCCAGATTCCAGCGAAGCGTTCCGGATCGGTAATGAAGAAGCGTTCGAACTCCTCAAGGAGGAAGTTCACGGTCTGCTGCTCTTCATCTGTGCCACCTTTGTCGGGGTGGAACTTCTTGGCCAGCTCCCTCTTGAGAACCTTCAGGGCGGTCTCAGCCACGTTCTTTTCAACAGGGGAATTGCCATACCTCTCCGATAATAGGGCCTCTTGCTTTGGTGATTCCTCCTTTTTTTTCTCTCGTTTGTGGGGTTTGGGTTCTTGGGACCGGTCATCCTCGCCTTCGCAACAAGGACACTGGCGCTGGTCCATCGGGTAGGAACGACCACATATGGTGCAGGTCCATTTGAGGGGTTCGTCGGGTTCGGTGTATACATTTTGGGATTTTGTATACACTTCCTCCTTCTTCGCTCGTTGATTCCGCTGGCTGACAGTGGATTCCTTCTGGCCGGTCTCCTCAGCCACCTGCCTCACAGCATCCCGTTCCGACTTGGCAGCACCAGACTCCAGCTTCGCCAGAATGGCCTTGCGGGTCTCGTATTTGCAGGCCACCTGCTTCCGTGCGGCCAGCTCCAAGAACTCGTTGATGGTTTCCTGATCGATGTCGCCATCGCATTCGAATTTGATTTTAGGCATGGTTAAACCTCCGTATTCATTAAAGTGAAACGATTTAGAGAACTAAATCCTTAAGCGAAAAAATAGGCACTCCTCCGCACATCTCTCAGGTCCAGATCCCCTTGCTGTGGCGGCGACGGTATCTTTTCAGCAGAGCTTGCCTCTGCGATCCAAGCGACCTCAGGTGGCAGGTAGGAGCAGAGAGAGAGAAAAAAATAGGCACGGACAGAGACCCCCCATTAAAGAAGGACCTCCATCCGTGCCTATTGACTTCAGGCGCACCAGCCTGTGACTATTTCTTATTTCCGGTCTTGGCCAACTCGACCGCATAATTCAAGGCGGCAGGATCGCCAGCAATCAGACCGCTCAGAATGGTCACCCGTGTGGATACATCCACGTTATTGTAAAGGTGACCAAAGACCCCATTGGGATTGATACCTGCTTTCTTCAAAGCACCCTTTGCGCGGATCTCAGACCCCTGGACTGCATTCGAAATGGTGTCCACCACCTGCTTGTGGGACATACCGGCAGCCCTTGCAGCGGTCTCAAGGCTTGACATGTCCTTGGGTTGCTGGCCATTGGACAGGGCCGACAGGGTAGTCTGGATGACGTTATGCAGGGCAGGACCTCCGACAGCCTGCTCAAGGCGAGCGATACCGGCAGACCGTGCCTTGGTATCGGCTACGTTTGTGGAGGCGTTCTGCTCCTTGCCTTTGGCCTTGCTACCCTTGTTGGCCTTGGGTGTGGATTTCATCATCCCCTTGGCCTTGTCGGTCAGCAGGTAGCCGGTAGCGCTCTTTTCAACCAACCCATGTTTCATGGCAGTGGGTAGGTCAACCTCCATCCCGTTGACTCTCAGTAGGGTGTTCCGTTCATCTGTCCGGTCACCCTGGACGGTGCCTTGCTTGGTGACGAAACCCTCAGCGGGGGAGGTGTCCTCATCCATCGAGGGATTGTATGCCATGGTTGTGGGTGTGTCGTACAGGGGATGGGACGGGCCGACCGTCAGGGTTTGGGAACCATCGACCTCATGAAAGCGGGTCTCAGGGCGGGGGCCGTTCATATCTTCTGCATCAACGTTATTGGTTACGATGGTGACTCCGGAATTCTGTGCGATTGAGAGGTTGTGGCCTTTCATAATAATGTAGTTCTCCTTTATTGATGATGATGATGGTGTTGGTGGTGGTGATGATGGTGTTGGTTGTGTTGAGGTGGGAAGATTATTAACGAGCAGCGGGACGGTGCGTCCCTTAACGAGAAGCCGACAGGATGACTCGTATTGCTTGGGTCGATCCAGCGAGGACGGCTTCATAACGATTGGTAGACCGGTTGATGACTCGGATGTGACCTTGTTGGATGGCCTTCTCCAACGGATAAGAGAAATGTCCAATCCCGGTCACGATATAGACCGCATTGACAGACCAGCCTTTGGGTATCTGGATTGCTTGAGTTCTTGGTTCCATTTTGTACTTGGGTTCCTTTCAATTGGTGGGGATTGATGGTGGTGGTGGTGGTGGGATTACCAGAGGTCAGAAAACAGCCGGATGAACATGCACCAGACGACAGCGCAGGTTGAAGCGTCAATGCATTGGTAAAATAGGGTCTCTATCATTTTTGGGTCTCACCTCCTTTCGTAACGGATGCAGCTATGCTGCCGGAGAGGGTTTGCTATAGGCCAGCTTCATCAGGTTCTCACTGGGTCCCAGTTCCACATGGACACGGGAGGCCTTGATGAAAACAATCTGATTATGGCCATAGGGGACGACCTCAATCAGGCGCTTGTCGACGGCCTGCCGGACTGTCCAATGCCGGATGGGGCCACCCAGGTCGCCATGTTCCGCTATGGTCTGGATTCGAAGGTTCTGTGGGTCGAAGCTGATGGAAGGGACGGCACCCAGGTTGTCCATTGGCTGCCGCTGGCGTCTAACGGATGCATTGACGTTGCTGGTGAAGGTGGGATTAGCGTTGGCCATGATGCCGCTCCTTGTCATATTTGAGGCCATGCTTCTGGCATTGGGAATACAGGGTCCGCAGGCATCCACAAGAATGGACACCACCACTACGGACAGCCCATCCCAGAACGACCACTTCACGACCACAATCACAAAGGGCATCCCAGTATTGACCTTCACTGACGGCATCTTGTGGCCTTTCTGCTGGTCCCAGGATGGTCAATTTGCCATGCCTTTGGCCGGTCATATCGATTGCTGATTTATGCATTGTGTTGATGAGTTCTCCTTTCTTCCAGTAAAATCCGGTTAGGGAATTGCATAAAAATAATTTAAAATCAGCAGGTTAAACGATATTTTTGCTTGACATTGGGTCGTCAATATGGGCGGCGTTTTGTATACCCTATTATATCAAGAGGTTATACATGCCACGCACATTCGACCCTTTCCAAAAGCTCAATGCCCTGGAGTTTTTCTCTTTTTTTCAACCAGCGACTGAGGCAACATCACGGATGCCAGCTCTTGATTCCAAAGGAAACCGACCATTGCAGATGACTTTTGAGGAACATCTGCGCGCGCTGGTTTACTTTCATCTTGAAGAACACCATTCTGCTCAACACCTGCTGCAAGTGCTTGAAGAAGATGATTTTGCCAAAAGTGCCATCGCACCAGAAAACGGAATCAAAAAGAGCAGCTTCTCAGAGGCCACCAACAGCCGGGGACTTGAACAGTTCATGTATGTCTATCAGAACTTACAAGCTCAGGCATCTTCGATTTTACCCAAGCAACATCCCGAACTCGGTGATCTGGTGGGGATCGACGGTTCCCTCATCGATGCAACCTTATCCATGCATTGGGCCGACTACCGTAAAAAATCCAAGAAGGCGAAGGTCCACGTCGGTTTTGATCTGAACCGGGCGATTCCAAGAAAGCTTTATCTTACCGATGGTAACGGGGCTGAAAGACCTTTCGTCAGCTTGATCCTGTCTGACGGTCAAACCGGTGTGATGGACCGGGGTTATCAAAGCCATCAACGCTTTGACCAATGGCAGAATGATGGAAAGCTGTTTATGTGCCGGATTAAAGCCAGCACCAAGAAAACGATCATTAAACAAAACCCCATTGCCTCTGATAGTATCGTTTTTTTTGATGCCATCGTTGTTCTGGGCACCACGGAAGTCAATCAAACACAAACCCCACTTCGTTTGGTGGGTTACGAGGTGGATCGCGTTAAATACTGGATCGCTACGAATCGTTTTGATTTAACTGCCGAGCAAATCGCCACTGCCTATAAGCTCCGATGGGATATCGAAAATTTTTTCGCTTGGTGGAAACGGCACCTTAAAGTGTATCATCTCATCGCCAGGAGCGAGCATGGCTTGATGGTGCAAATTCTGGCAGGTCTGATCACCTATTTGTTGCTGGCAATCTATTGCCATCGCCAATTTAACGAGCGCGTTTCCATCAAGAGAGTCCGCCAACTGCGCATAAAAATCCGGAATGAATTACGCGCTGGTGTTTTTGGCAAACCCCCTGATTCAAATTTTAAAGAGCAAGAATTACATACCGTTAATGCAAGTACTTAGCCGGAAATTACTGCCTTTCTTCAGATTTCAAATTTAGACCCCATGGCCTTGATTCGTTCCTGCTCCCGCTGTTCCAGACGCTCAACGGCATCGGCCAGGGAGACCAGTAGGACCCCAATATTCTCTTGGATATACAGGCCAGCAGCCTTGCGCTCCTTGCCTCTCTTTCCGTGCTCTCCCTTCCTCATGGGAGCCAGTGAGAACAGCTTCTGACCCATGATACAGCGGCAATGCAGATCGCTCTTGATGAACCGGCTGCCACGGGAACTGAGCAACCAGACCGAAGCGACCACCTTGATGCAATCAATGGGGTGGACATTGGCATCATAAAGGCGGGTCATATGCCTGACAGCGGGAACCATCGGAGGGGACATCATCGCAGTGGCACAAGCGGTGGCTATCCATTTGTCGAAAAAGGCGACACCCAAAGCCAGCCCTTTATGATTGGGATTGGCCTGGATGACCTTCTCCAGTTGGTCGAATCCGGTGGTCAGTATCTGGTTGGGAACGTCGGCACCAAGGGGGTGTCCCCAGTTCTGGTTTGCTTTCGAATGTCGGAGGCAATATCCGGACACCCTCCAGCGATGATTGAAGCAGCCTTTAACCTTGCATTCGCGCTGCTGATTGTCTTCTATGGCTCTTCTGAGTGAGCCTCCATATTTCGGCATTTTGGCTATTTTACTCCTTTCTATTTTTCGTTAACTGGTTGAGTTAGATTTGGTTAACCATCCACCTGAACCTTATTGAGACAGAGAAAGACGGATGGAAAAATGGATACCGCTCGTACCTCTGGCGAGCTACCGACCAACCCCACACCAATCCACTGCCTCAAGGGTATCCACGCAGGCAGACCAATCCCTTCAGACCTCAGTCTTCATCGGGTATTAGCTGTATGTGGGCCAATTGGCAGACAATCGGAGGGCTGGTGCAGGGAGGTGGTATAGCTGACTGTTTGGTTATCAATCAGCGGTGGTCATCAATGCTTGCAGAGGAGATAGACAGCAAGCAGAACGACCACAGAGGGAGATAACAGGAGGGTCAGGCTTTGAGTAGACCTACATTGTTGTTGATATTATTATTAAAAACCTTTTTTGGTCTACCCACCGCCGAAGGCGGCAGTGTACACCATGTCAACTATCCGCTCAGGAAATGCCCCGCAGGGCTGGAGGTGAGCATAAAAGCTGAAATGGTGTTGACCATCGGTACACCGGACAAAGGGTGGAATTAATATCCTCCACCTTGGCCGGTAGACTCCTCAGTGCTTCCATTACGCTCGAAAGCCTCAAGGCTACCGCCTTTCGTCTCGCTCCATTACAGCCTGGAAAGGGTGGTCTTTCTTGTCAACTTTCAAGCGAACAGGGTGAGTTTTCCCTTTTAACGACGACCGCTGGAACTGTCTGAAATTACAGACTATCTCAAAAAGTTTAGCCAGGATTCTTGGTTAAACCAGCAATATCAGGCAGCCACAGCATCGGCTCCCTTCGTCCACTGTGCGACGTTCTGGAGCCAATCCTTCAGCAGGTCCCTCATACGCTTGGATGGGACATAAACCGTGATGCTCCTGTCAGTCCTGATGCGGCTCCTCCAGATCCACTGGAGCATCTCCGACAATGCCCAATCCTTTTCATGGGGGTCGGTTCCACCGTACTGGAAAAACTTCTTGATGAACGGGTCCATGTGCAGGTTGCAGCAATAGGCCACCGTGGACTTGTGGGCATACTCATTGGTCGCTCTCACGTTACACGACAGGAAACCATCGGCAAACCGGCTGGCCTCCTTGTGGCTCTCCACCTTGGCTCTGAAGGCCTTATAGGTCGTCCACATTCGCTCCTCTGGATTGCATGTCGTGTGGTTATGGAAGAAGTTGTACAGGTTCCGGCCCAACTGCTGGCTCTTCACCTTGGTGTCCTTCCCGAACCACGTCTTTGACAGGGCTGTGGGAGCATTGCCGATGTCATTGATTCGTCCCTTCTCATGGACTTCAATCTTGCCCTCAATTCCGATGAGCTTGCTGTTGGCAATCTCTGGCGAATAGTCCACCAGCCTGTTTGCCCACATGGTCTTCATCTCGACCGGAATATTGAACATGTCGAAATAGGCGGCAATGGGCTGACAGTCGAACATGTAGGTCATCACGTACACCTCATTGAAGACCTCCAGCAGGTCAGGAGGAAGCAGCCAGACCAATACAGCTTCATCGACAATGATGAGCCTGCCATTGGCAGCAATGTCCCTGAAGTCGTTATATTTGGTCGTGAAACCATCTTGGTCCCCAGGCATCGCCTTGAGGATTCTGGTGCCTTCTATGAGGCTCTCAGCCGGTCTGATGACATCGGCAGCAAGCATGGCCTTGACCTCCTTGGCCTTGACGTCCAGACCCTCGACGACATTGAGGACCTCATCCATCACCAAGGTGTATCCCTGGAGCCTGAGGAGTTCGACGGTGTCCTCTCCGACGTCCTTAAAAAGGGCATGGGTTGAGGTGATGTTGTGGCCATCGGCAATCAACTGATGGATGGCCTCTCCTTTGGTACTGCAATGCCGGATGCTTGGATGAACATAGACCGCCTTTCCGGTCTCTTTCTCCCGTTTCTCGGCCTCTCTCACGGTCATCGGTTGGATGAAGTCGGGACAGTCCTGCTCGATGCGCTCGACCTCATCCAGATAAGGTGTGATGTACAGGAACTTGGCATCAGCAGGCGCTGAGTTGAACATCATGATTGCATAGGTAGTCTTTCCGGTACCCATGCAGGCATCGATTACGGTTGCATGTTTAGCCATTATGTGGGTCCTCCCCCTTTCTGTTTTTCTATTATTCGGTAAATGTCGGCAGGTCATCCGGCAGCTTGAATTCATCGCCAGCAAGCTGGCCATCGCCACCGCTATCACCATCGAAGGAAGGCAGACCCACCAGGGTCTCTTCCTCCTCCTGTTCGTCCTCCTTTTCAAAAGCGGTCTCAGCCTCCCTGTATTTCAGGAAGTCAACGCTCTGTTTGATGAACCCGTTCAGTTCCTTCAACAGGCTGGCGTTCAACTTCATGTCACCAGCCTTGCAGGCATCAATCATGGCCTTGCAGAGGTCGAAGGAGTCCTGCCAGAGGACCTCCAGTTCCTCCATTTTTGCATTGTAATCCATGAGGTTAGTTCTCCTTTATTTGGTCTCATAGCGTGCGTCTGAGGCGTTCTCAGGACGTCCAGAGACTGTAAACATCAAGTCCCGATGCTCCTGTAAAAATGCGGCCATCTCATCCAGACCACGGATGGTGGCACCCTTTGACATCAGGAAAGAACCATAGTGGCTCAGAGCTGCTCTCAGGACCACTGACAGACTCGGATTAAGGTTCAGGTTGTCTTGAGCGAACTTGGCCAGCCAATTGATGTCTGCCAATGTGATAGAGTCGATGTTGGTCGCATACTGTTTGTTCCTGCCACCATCACGGTTCTTCGCTTGTAGCTGAATTGCCATTGTAATATTCACCTCCTTTCTAATGTAATGTTTTGAAAAATATATGCCTGCTCTCTTATTGTTGGTGGTGGTTGATACTATTGGTTGTTACAACAATAATATTAATAACAATAATAGCAGGTTACATGATAACTCAAGAGTACACTACAGGTAAACTAATGGTAAGCTGAAGGCTATCCCCTATCTACTCTCAGGTGATGTAGGAGGTAAGTTTACTCCAGTGTTCTCCTAAGGTGAGGGGTAAGCGACTAAGTAGTAAAATCAGAGGGTTGCAGAACTAACAAAACGGCCGTTAATTTGACATCAATACAACTATGAATATGATTGACATCGTTAGTCGAATAGGCTACAGAATAACCTCATTTCAACCTTTTCATAGCAGACGACCAAAGGAGAGCGACGACATGCCCAAAAAACGAAAACCAATGACCCTCGGATACATCAGGGTCAGCAGTGACAAGCAGACGGTCGAGAACCAGAAGCTGGCTATTCTGGAATACAGCAGGACCCACAAGCTGGCGGTCGATGAATGGATTGAGATTGAGATGTCCTCCCGTAAGACCACCAAGCAGAGGCGCATCGATGAACTGATGGAAAGGCTCCAGAAGGGTGACACCCTGATTGTGTCGGAACTGTCCAGACTGGCGCGGTCGGTCGGTCAGATTGCCATCATCGTGGATACGCTCATCAAGAACGGTGTCCGTACCATCTGCCTCAAGGAAGGCATCGACCTCAACGGCAAGCGGGACATGCAGTCCAAGGTGATGATTACGATGTTCAGTCTGTTCTCGGAGATTGAGCGGGACCTGATATCGGAGAGGACCAAGGAAGGCCTCAGGAGAGCCAAGGCTCAAGGGAAGCTGTTGGGAAGGCCTAAGGGCATCCCCGGTAAGTCAAAGCTGGATGGGAAGGAGCAGGAGATTACGGACCTGTTGTCCAAGGGTGTCACCAAGGCCAACATTGCCAGGATATGTGGTGTCGGTGCTACGACTATGAGCCACTTCATCAGGAGTCGTCAGCTTGCTGCCAAGCGGAAGCTGAAGGCTGGATGATATAAAGGACATGACGACCGCCCCGTTGCCATTGGATTAAGGTGTAGGTCCCACAGGCAGCAGACGAAGTGCATACGGGGGGAACTTTCCTTTTCACTATATGCTGCACCCCTTCCCATTTTGTGGTCTGAAATAAAGCCTCCTGCCACTTCATAGCATTAAGGATCTTTTGGAAGACCAAGATGATTCCTGATTGCGTCCTCTTTCTTATGGGCAGCACTATAGTCAGTGGTGTTTGAATACCCAATAAGATGTCTTGCTGCCTCTTTAGGATGATACCCCTTGTAGTTCAGATAAAATTTGTACAATTTCGGCAACTCTTCTATCGCAGCAGACAGCATGGCAGATGAACGCCTATTTGCAAGGACACGTTCACGGAAAAGGGCTTGCATTCCATCGTCAAGGCCTTCAACATTCACCACTTGAGCATAATAGATAAAATCCTTTAGCACTTGGTTTTTAATGTCTCGATACCTTAGAATTGGCTGCATAAAAAATGTCGAGAACCAGTAGCCAAAAGCACCAGATACAATTCCAATTACGACTGGCAGTAGGCTTTCAAGCATCGTCTCATCTCCATCAACTATAAATCCATCACACTATCACACCGCAACCTTACAGCCTCCAACGTCAACCATCAAGTCCAATCCCCCGTCATCCCTGGAAAGATTCACACAGCGCAGATTCGGTTGTTTTCGTCTTTGTGAACCATACAGCATCAAAGGTTTGCGCGGATGGGAATCATTCAAGGTCAAACAAAAGTTTCTTACCCTTGTTCCGGAGTACCCAAATATGATAATGAGATAGTGTTCATTTATATCCTTTTGCTTTTATGGCCGATTATCTCTCTGGTGTTATGAGGTGCCTTTATGGGAAACAAAGGTTTCGTGGTCATAGCAATTTTCTTATTTATCTTTTCAGGCTGCTCAATCGGCTACAAAGCATCAATCAAAAGATCCGACAAGATATACGAAAGGCCGGAATCAGCAAAATCAATTGTATCAGGGGAAAAATTTCCATATCTATTTTGGTATGACGAGTCTAAGTGGAATTTAGTTGAACCCGTTCTTCCGATTTCACCTGAAGGTGTGGACCCTGTTTCTTCTGGAGATCCGACATCCCCTGCGGCTTTTGGTTCAACTGAAGAAGGTGACCGGTGGAAAACTCCAATGGAGGCAGCTGGTGAAACTTTATTTGAGCATTTAGCCAAAGTGCATGGTCCAAGTTTAAACCATGTTTTTCTTCACAAGCATTCATGGCAGGACTTAAACGATTTAGAGAACGTTGAGGCCGCCTTGAGAGTAGGTGGAGGTATATACGCTTTTTTAATCAAAAGACGAATTCCGGTTTCATATGAATCTGTAATAAGAAAGGAATCAAGGTCAATAAAAGACAGCCATATCTCTTATTTCGATAGCGAGATTAGATCCGTGAATTATCGTGAAATGCTATACCTAAGCTATGGAATGCTGACAGAAGACTCTGTTAATATAAAAGTAGTTTGCCATATCTTCACAGATCGTAATTGGTCAGTTTATTTGTGGGTTGTGACTCCAGCTACGTTATATGAAATGTACGAAAATGACATAAATGATTTCATGAATGGATTAGGTTTATAATGATAGGGTGATTTGATGATACATCAAGTAAAAATTTTTATATTTTTAATTTTATTAATATTTTTATCCTCATTTTTTAATATTTCTTGTTCAACATTAGAAAACCCTATATCGTATAAAAAAGATTTAATTGAGATTGATATACAATCTTTACCAAAGATAAAAATGGCTGCTGGGAAGACGGTATCATGTGAAAAAATATGGTGGAATCATAAAAATGAATTAGAAAAAAAACTTTCTATTGTGAATAATTTATCAATATTATGGAAGTCGTCATTTAATGGGGACGGAATGGGCATGGACTTAAAAGGAAATTATTCCTTTTATAGCCCCTCACTAAATCAAAAGACTGACGATATACTTATTTTTGACTTCAATTGTAGAATTAGTCATGATGGTAGAGTAGATAATATTGTATTAAACAAGGAAGACCCCAATAATAATAAAAGCCCAATTCTTAAATATGCAATGGAGAGAGCTTTTAAACAAAATGGATTAGACATTAAACCAAAAACATATTACCCTATGTATGTTTATCAAGTGATACCATTTTATACTCTTAATAACTTACACCCCGGTGATGTATTCACAGTCTATAGAAATAACTATAGCGAATACGTCCCGAGCATGAGAAATTTAGAAACAGCGCTGATTTTTAAAGGAATAAGCAAGCATAATGGACGTACTGTGATTGTTTTTGAAATAGATGAAGCCTATGAAGGTAGATTAAATGGATACCAAAAAGGATATTACCTAATTGATTATGACACAAGATGCATTATCGATTTGAAAACTGAGTTACTAATCAATAAGGACCAGAAGACTTTTTTCCATTTGGAAAGAGAAATATCAACTATACTCAAACAGTAAAACAATGGATTCATGGTAAGGTTTTATGGTTCCCGACAACCAACTCATAAAAGTTGGGTTGACTCATGCATAAAAAATATTCTAAATACACTGAGAATATTCATATTAATAGTACACTTTGACTTGGCACCAGAAAGGACCACTTAAAGAATCCTAAATAACAACAATGGGTTGTGACGTCGAAAGAGGGCGAAATTGTCATATCTCCCCTTCGGCACCATTAAGGGATTAAAGGCTGCAATCTCAATAGGTTGCGGCCTTTCTCTTTTGGCAGGTTGCGTATAGGTTGCGGATTGTTGCGGAGAATCGAGCTGATTTACGGCCCCTCGGTTGCTACCTGGAATGAGATGGCCATAGATGTCCACCGTGATTTTAATGCTGGTGTGCGACACGGCTAATTATGGCACAAATTTCGATTTAAATGGGGTGGCACTTTTCCCGCCTTCTCGATTTTGATCAGGCCATTTTTCAACAGCCACTGCCTGGCCGCGATTCTCCATTCCACGTTTGTGATTCGGGGTCTGCCAGCCCGGTCCGCAATCTTGGCTGCCAGTTCCCGGATACATCGGAAGATACTTCTTCGTTCACGTCTGGAGTAGCGGATACGATCACCTCCAAAATACGTGCCGCAGGCTGTGTGATTTTCAAGGCAGCGGCGCTGTGTATGATTCAACTCATGGGCTGCGGTTTCAGACAGCAAAAAAGATGATTCCAATGTCGTGGCCTTCCACTGCCAGCGTTTTAAAAATTCTTTGAACTCCCTTTGGGTTCGCTCGATCGCCCCATTGTACGAAGGCGTTTTCGGCGGATTGTTTATCGGGATCACCCAGGCATTTTCCAGCGCTTCGTTTACGGTGGTATGGTTTAGATTGCTCCCGTTGTCTCGCTTGCAAAATAGCGGTGGACCGAAGCGGTCGAACAAATATGCCAGATGGCCGGCCACCTCTTCGCCGCAGGGCAGACTTCCCGAGGCGATCGGTGGCAGCTTGTAGCGCGAACAAAGGTCCGTCAGGTTGTGCAGGTGAAGCTTTCCCGAGGCCGTATCGCTCTTTTGGCAATCGTCCACGGCCCAGGCCAGGTTTGGCCGAAGCCAGCTGACACAACACCTTTCGGCTTTCCGACGGTGCTTGCTTTCGTTGCGTGCCTCGATAACCAGCGCGTTCAATTCCCTGCGGGATATGGACTCGCCGAAAGTGCTGTGAAGTTTGCCGGTGCCATGGCTGCGTTTGGGACCATGATCCAGGTCCCGGATCTTGGCCTTCAACTCGTTCAGATTCAACGGCCGCACCTTCTTCGGACCTCGCTTTTCCACGAGGGGCATATCGTTGGTAAGGCGCTCTTTCCACCGCATCAGCGTTCGGTAGCTAAGCCCCGCCTGCTTTGCCAGGCAGGCATACGACAGCGAAAAGGTCGTTTTCATCTCTTCGATCATGGCCACCGCCTGTCGGATGCGATCATTTTTTTTTCGTCCGGCCGCTGCCGATTTGGGGAAGCTTCAAGTCCATCAGCACATCCTTGAGCGCCATCTTCCGGTTCAGCAAGTCGATCTGCCGATTCGCGTCCTGCAGTTGCTTTTCCAGCCATTGGCGATGGTCGTCCGGAGGATGGGCAGGCCTTCCCGGGGGCTGGTCGGTCACACTGTCCAAAAGGGCGGACAGCCCCCGCTGCTCCCATTTGTAGAACGTCTTGCGCGAGACGCCCAGGCGTTCGGCGGCCTGGCGGGCAGTCAGCATGCCGCAACGGACCTTCATGATCATCTCGGCTCGGAGCCGCGCCGTCTGGCGGGTCGATAGTTGTTTGGCCATAGGCATCCTCGCCTATCCGGCCGACGCTGCCTTCTGGATCGATTGGAGGCGTTTTTCCAGCTTGCCGGGTTCGCTCAATTTCTTTTCGATCAACCGAGACAACCGTTGGTTGATCGGCGGCAGCGGATCTTTCTTTTTCGGGTCCAGCGCCTTGAGCATGCCCTCGATCGCCAGATTCTGCCACTGACCCAAAAGCGTCGGGCTGATGTCCATTTCCTGACATACCTGGGCGCTGGTGCGGCGCTCGCTCCAAATGGACAGCACGGCCGTTATCTTCTGTTGTGGATCGAATACTCTGCGGGTTCGTTGATTTGTCTTCATGATCTATATCCTTTCTTGCGTCGTACACAAGTTCTTTTTCCTGGCCGGCCTCGTTCACCAGCATCTTGACTTTGCCCTTCTCCGCCCGGATGACCACGCTCTGGCCGCCCATGCGGCCTACCATATAAAAAGGATCTACCGGACGGCCTCGCAACGCCAGTTCCAGTACGTTTTCTTCGACGCCCTTTGCCAGCGTCTTTTTCAGATCATGGGCGATCTCGAAGAATCGGTCGGCCGGACACAGACCGCCGATGCCCTGGTGCGGCCGTTTGTGATTGTAGTATTTGACCCAAAAAGCGGTGCGCTCCACGGCTTGCTCAAAGCTGTCGAACTGAGCCCGCTGGAGGAACTCGCCCAGGATCGATTTCCAGAACCGCTCTATCTTGCCCAGGGTCATGGGATGGTGGGGGCGGGAACGGATATGCTTGACACGGTCTTTTTTCATCTCCCGTTCGAAACGCGTCTTGCCGCGCCAGTTCGTGTACTGCCGACCGTTGTCGGTGAGCATCTCTCTGGGAACGCCGTACTCGGCAACACCGCGACGGTAGGTCTCCAGCACGTGTTCCGCCGTCTGGCTGCGGTACAGTCCCAGGGAAACGATATACCGGCTGTAATCGTCTATGAAGCCGATCAGGTAGGCGTTGCGACCGGCCAACCGGAAGGTCATGATATCGCTCTGCCACAGCTGGTTGGGACGAGAACGTTCGAAAAATCGGGGCTTGGGGGGATTCTTCTTCGGCTTACGCTTGGCCTTGTTTACCAGTCCCTTCTCCGACAACTTTTTGTGTACAGTCGATGGGCTCGTGGGAATTAGAAAAAATCGTTTGAGAACATCGGCAATCCGTCGCGGGCCGTATTCCGGATTCGCCTTTTTCACCGCTACCATTCGCTCCTGGACTTCGGGAGGCACCCTGGCATTTCCTCCAGGGCGAGGCTTGGGTTCCAACCCTTGCACCCCACCGCGTCGGTAAGCGTTCACCCAGCGGCTAACCGAATGCGTGCTGATACCGAACTGTTCGGCAAGCAACGACGCGCTGTACTCTTCTTCCAGGAACAGCCTCACAACCTTTAATCGAAACTCGGTCGGGTAGGCCCAGACCCGGGTACCTTTCTTCCCCCCGACTGACCGTCTTTTCTTTTTCCTTGTCATGGGATACACTCCTTTCGGTAAAATTGATTTTTACACTCGGGAGTGTCACCCTATTTTCTCGATTTCTTTGTGCCAATAACTGGAGATTAGGACACCTTCACACCCATAGGCATTCTCCTTTCTTTTCTTCGTTAATTGAAATCACGCATCACCGAGTCTACCAGATCGTCGATTAGGTGGTCGTCCACTTGATAGCGTTCCAAAAAGTCATCGATATCGCTGTACCGGATAGATGAAGGTTGAACTGGGAACCAAGGTAATTACCGGATTTTGTATGGGAATTGGGAAAACAGAATTTGTGGAGATGTCCAAACAATAGAAAGTCTAATTTTTAATCGTTCTTTATTATCAACACTACTCTGATTGCAATTGCTCTATTCTTGTTTATTCATTGTCAATCTGATAGCTAACTTAATCTTAAAATCTCCCTGATAAATCACAATCAATACTGGTTTACTTTTACATTGCGAATATTTTTATTGACGGAGCTGAAAAATGCGCCCTAGCCACAGACCTAAAAAATTTACCGCAAATAGAGAATTCACGGATCGAGAAAATGCTATTGATATTTTTCTTAACGCATTCGATGGATCGCAACCACGTGATGCATACAAGGTCATCAACTGGTATGGCGTCGGCGGTGAGGGTAAAACCAGCTTGTCATTAAGATTGATGAAGATTTCAGGAAACCTTTCCAGATCCAAGCTGAAAGAAAAAAAGATCGCCCGAGCGCGTATTTTTTTTGAAGAAAAGAAATATCGCCGAATCGATCAAGCGCTGCTATTCATTCGTAAAGAGTTGGCCAAAACCTTTGGCGCCTCATTTCCTTGCTTTGATACAGCATTTGCCAGATACTTTGTGCTCACAAACCCGGGTGCAAACATCCGTAAGGAGCACAGTGAGCTTTTCAAAGGTGAAAACGAGCTGCTTGATGACCTTTTCGATTTTTCAGAAGGTGCCTTATCTGTCGCCACGGAAGCTGCAACCGCCTTTATTCCGGGAATCAACTTGCTGTATCGATACGGGGCGCGTTTCACACGACGTGTTAATGAATGGTTTCAACGTCGTGGTAAAGACATCCTTAAAGACATGGACGATTTAACCCCTGACGAATTGCTAAAAAAGCTTCCAACTTATCTCGGTGCCGATATATGCGATTGCCTCAAAAGGAATGCAACGTGCCAAGTCCTTATTGTAATCGACGCCTATGAAAAACTATGGGAGGATTTCAACATTAAGGACATGGTTCTGGGGGCACGGGCCGATGAATGGGTGCGTTTGCTGGTACAAGATACGCCCGGCGCCCTCTTTACCATTTTTGGCCGAGACAAGTTACGCTGGAAGGAAATTGATCCAGACTGGGGTTCAGTCATAGAAAGCCATCGAATCGGACCGTTATCGGATAATGATGCCGATCAATTTTTAAGGAAAGTACCGATTGATGATCCCGGCATCAGAGATAGAATTGTCCAGAGCGCTAAAGGCCTGCCATTCTATCTTGATCTTCAGGTCGGCATCTATGAACGCCTCATTGAAAGCCTGACACCGCAACAGGAACAATTTGGAGGGAGTCATCCGGAAATATTAAGTCGATTTATCGATCATTTTTCCGATGCTGAGATAAATATCATCAGCCTGGCGTCTTATCCACTCGAACTCACCGAAATTGCCATGAATGAACTTGCAAACGCGTTTTTGGGTGGCCTCGGGCATTTTAGTTGGGGATGGCTCATTCGACAATGTTTCGTTTTGAACGATAATCATGACAGTTTCCATATGCATTCGTTGATGCGCGATGAACTTCAAAAAAGGGATAAATTGGATCGTCCAACATTTTTTGCGACAATCCACCAACACCTATCCGAAAAGTATGCTTCACGATTAGACGACCTAACAGCCGGTCGCGTCACCCAGAAGGAGGAGTCGGCATTCGAGCTGGCAACACATCATTTTATTAAATCAAAGGCAGACCTGTTTTTACCTTGGCTCTGGGATCAGATTGTCATTTTTAGAAAAGCAGCGAGATATAGTTTGCTCGAACGCATTCTTCGATTCGTAATCTCTGAATTAACCAATCAAATGGGACCTGAGGATATTCGGATCCTCGAATTATACAACCAACTCGCCATTCAGGTCGCCGACCTTGGCCGATATGCCGAAGCCGAAAGAGAGTTCCGAACCATATTGGAAATCCAGCGTCGCCCTGACATTCTGGGAGAAGAGCACCCGGACACGCTGGCCACACGTGCCAACATTGCCCGCCAGATCGGTCAGCAACATCGGCATGATGAAGCGGAAAAGGAGTATCGTGCCATTCTGGAAATCCAGCGTCGCCCTGATGTGTTGGGAGAAGAGCACGTATCCACACTTCTTACGCGGAGCGAACTGGCCCTTCAAATTGGAGCACTGGGACGGCACGAAGAAGCGGAAAAAGAGTATCGTGCCATTTTGAAAATTCAGCGCCGCCCCGACGTTCGGGGCGAGGAACACCCTGAGACGCTTGCGACAAGGCATAACTTAGCCCATGAGATAAGCAATCAGGGCCGGCACGAAGAAGCGGAAAGAGAGTTCCGGGCAATATGGGAAATCGACCGTCGCCCAGACGCTCTGGGGGAGGAACACCCGATCACACTTATCACGCGGCACAATCTGGCTATGCAGATTGGAGATCTGGGTAGGCACGCTGAAGCAGAGAGAATGCTACGTGATATCTGGGAAATTCAGCGCCGCCCCGACGTTTTGGGCGAGGAGCACCCGGAGACGCTTCTGACACAGCACAACATAGCACACGAGATCAGTTGCCAGGGGCGATATGATGAAGCTGAAAGAGAATTCCGGACAGTATTGGAAATTGAACGTCGACCAGAAATATTGGGCGAGGAAAATCCAAGTACACTCAACACATGGTTCAATATGGCTTTACAAATCGGCAAACTTGGTCGACATGCGGATGCCGAGAGGGAATTCCGTGCCATATGGGGAGTCCAATGCCGAGCTGACATGCTGGGGGAAGCGCACCCGAAGACTCTCGTTACACTCGGCAATATCGCTTACCATATCGGGCAACAGGGCCGGCACGAAGAAGCGGAAAATGAGTGGCGTGCTGTGTGGGAACGCCGTCGCCGCCCTGAGGTATTGGGGGAAAACCATCGGCAGACCCTCATCGCGCGGCATAACTTGGCAAAGGAGATCGGCAACCAGGGGAGGTACGACGAAGCAGAAAGGGAGTTTCGTGTCGTATGGGAAATCCAGCGCCGCAAGGGCATTCTTGGAGACGCGCATCCGCATACGCTCATCACACGACAGAATATGGCCTCGCAGATTTGCGAACAGGGCCGGCACGAAGAAGCGGAAAGAGAGTTCCGGGCAATATGGGAAATTGCGCGTCGTCCTGAAGTCCTTGGGGAGGAGCATCCGTTCACACTCAGCGCACTTAAAGATATAGCCGAACAGCTCAGCGAACAGGACCGGCATGCGGAAGCTGAGAGTGGGTATCGCACCTTGTTTGAAATTCAGCGCCGCCCCACTGTTTTAGGTGAGGAGCACCTTGAAACGCTTCGTACGCGCTGTTATATAGCCGACGAACTCAGACAACTAGGCCGATATGCCGAGGCGGAAAAGGAATACCGTGCCGTATGGGAAATCCGGCGTCGGTCGAACGTTCTCGGGGAAGCGCACCTGGACACCCTCGATACGAGGTGCAACCTGGCGCAACAGATTGGCAACCAGGGAAGGCACAGGGAGGCGGAAAGGGAGTATCGTGCCATATTGGAAATTCTAGTTCGCCCCAATGTTTTAGGCGAGGATCATCCGTACGCGCTAATAACGAGGTTCGCCTTAGCTCAGCAGATTTGTCACCAGGGCCGGTACGCCGAAGCGGAAAAGGAGCATCGAGACGTATGGGAAATCCAGCGTCGTCCTGATGTTCTGGGTGAGGAAAATTCCATTACACTCGAAACACGGAAACACATGGCTTTCCTCGTTGGCAAGCAGGGACGATACGCCGAAGCTGAAGGAGAGTACCGGGCCATATTAAAGATCCAGAACGGATCAGATATTCTGGGAGAGCAGCACCCAACCACACTCAGCACGCGTGCAAATATGGCCTATCTTATTGGAAAACAGGGCCGGTACACGGAAGCGGAAAGAGAATACCGGGCCATACTGGATATTCAGGGCTATCCTGATGTTTGGGATGGGCAACACTTGGGCACGCTTCGATGGGTGTTCAATTTTGCAAAGATACTGGACGATTTAGGTCGGCATAATGAGGCTGATGAATATTTAACTGGACTTGAAGAGAAAATGCTCAAGTTTTTACCAGATAATCATCGCTGGATTGACGAATTGCGCGAACATCTTTATTACCGTAAAAATAGCATAAACTCCCTTTGATGTGACAATTGAGTTGCAAGAATGTAGATAAACTGAGATGTAGAAGTTCAGATTTGATCTGACAGTTACCGATTCTGAGAAGGTGTCTGTCAGGTCAAGTTCAGGCTATTTTTTTCTCTTCCCAGAGTCGTTTGCCATCTTCAAGGGTTTCCATCGGGGTTCTGCCGCAGCACATTTTCCCCTGATGGGTTCGCTCATGATTGTACTGTTCAAGCCACAGGTCAAGATCAAACTGAAGCGTTTCGATATCCCGATAAATCTTCTTTCTGAAGGTCACCTGATAAAATTCCTGTAGCATGGTTTTGTGGAAGCGTTCGCAGATACCGTTGGTTTGCGGCGATCTGGCCTTGGTCTTGGTGTGTTCGATGTCGTTAATAGCCAGATACAATTGATAATCGTGGGTTTCAGCTTTGCCGCAATACTCGGTACCCCTGTCGGTTAAGACGCGAAGCAGCGGCAACTCATGCTTTTCATAAAAGGGCAGCACCTTATCATTGAGCAAATCGGCAGCAGTGATCGGCGTCTTGGTGGTATAGAGTTTGGCAAAACCGACCTTGGCATACGTATCGATAAAGGTTTGCTGATAGATCCTGCCCACGCCCTTAAGGGTTCCGACATAAAAGGTATCCTGTGATCCCAGATAACCTGGATGAGCCGTCTCGATCTCCCCAGCAGCGATGTCGTCTTGCTTTTTCCGTTCTAATGCCTGGACCTGGCTTTCGGTAAGAATCAGATTCTCCTTGGCCATTTTGTCCTCAAGGGCCTTGAGCCGGTCTTTAAAGCGAGCCAATTGGTGACGCAGCCATACACACCGGACACCACTGGGGGAAATGAACACGCCCCGCTTACGCAATTCGTTGCTGGCACGCACTTGGCCAAAGGCCGGTTGTTCAACGGCATAGGCTACGACAGCAGCCTCGGTCATTTCGTCTGTGCGGTTTTTAATATTGGGTTTGCGGCGGTTTTGATCGACGAGGGCATCGACGCCGCCTTGTTCAACGGCATTTTGATAGCGGTAAAAGGTGTCACGGGAAAGCCCCATGATCCGGCAGGCTTTGGATACGTTGCCCAGTTCCTCGGCCAGGTTCAACAATCCGATCTTGTGTTTGATGACGGTTTTGGTACCATTCAGCATGAGGGTTACCTCCTATGGTTTTGGTGGTTTGGTTGCCACCTTCATCAAAACCGGTAACCCTCACTTTTTCAAGTGCGTTGTCAGATCAAATCGAAACTAATCCAACTGAGATATCGCAAGCCCTTGCAACAAAATGCGCCGTTTCCATTTACCGATACACTCGCTCCTTCAGTTCCTTCCCCGCTTTGAAGAACGGCAGCTTTTTGGGCTTGATTTTCAACTTTTTGCCGGTCTTGGGATTACGCCCAGTATATCCATCGTATTCCTTGACAAAGAACGAGTACAGGCCACGAATTTCAACGTGGTCCCCTTTGGCCATGGCATCGGCCATTCCATTAAAAAAATGTCCACAACAGTGGCAGCTTCGGATTTGGACAGGTCTTTGGCGTCCTTCAATGCTTGTATCAGCTAAAGCTTGTTCATCGGTTACAGCGCTCCTCATAAGTTTTCAAAAAGGGAGAGAAGGGTGGGGTGTTTACAACTATCTAACTTTACTGAAGAATAATGTTAAGGAATTAAGCAGGTTGAATGAGTTTCATGGCGGCCGGAACAAACTCAGTACGTCAGATCAGCCCACGGGAAAAAGAAATAGAGTGCAAACCATCGTCCACCCGTCCAAGCCCAACTATTCCTCGAATATCCAACAGGTTGAGCCGGACGGTGATTATGGAAGGTGATGCTTTCTATGCCAAATTAGGCTGCAGCAGGTGGCACAAGCTGTTTTCCAGTGTAGGTCTCACAATCCGCTTTGGTGACGAAAAGCCGCCTGAGAAGCCCGTCATCAATAGATTGATTCCGGGCTATCACCCAGTGCTCCAAATCCATATCCTCGATTAGAGCGGGGATTTCAATGCCCTCTATCGAGGTTCAATGGTACAGTATTGATCAGAAAGGCTTCAGACCTTCCCAGGTCTCGATATTGGTCTTCACGCTTTCTGGGTCGATCCTTACGGCACTCAACCTGCCCAAAGTATCCGGGTCCAAGTGATGATGGCCAATCGCTCTGATGTGGTCGACTACAGGCGCATACATCGATCTTTGAGCTTTCGACGGGACGTTCTTGAACAGATGGTCTAAACGCGAACCGTTTTCCTTGACCCCGCGCCGCTCTTCGATATCTACGCCGGCCATAAATCTTCCGGAGGTTTTGTAGTCCTCTCGAATTAGGATTTGATGGGTATCTTCCGATGTATCCGGGAACTGGCAGCCAAGATTGCGGACCGGGCTGGCAGACCCCGAATCACAAACGTGGAATGGAGAATCGCGGCCAGGCAGTGGCTGTTGAAAAATGGCCTGATCAAAATCGAGAAGGCGGGAAAAGTGCCACCCCATTTAAATCGAAATTTGTGCCATAATTAGCCGTGTCGCACAAAAATCACACAGCCTGCGGCACGTATTTTGGAGGTGATCGTATCCGCTACTCCAGACGTGAACGAAGAAGTATCTTCCGATGTATCCGGGAACTGGCAGCCAAGATTGCGGACCGGGCTGGCAGACCCCGAATCACAAACGTGGAATGGAGAATCGCGGCCAGGCAGTGGCTGTTGAAAAATGGCCTGATCAAAATCGAGAAGGCGGGAAAAGTGCCACCCCATTTAAATCGAAATTTGTGCCATAATTAGCCGTGTCGCACAGCGGAAATTTAGGTCCGATACTTCTGCTATCGTTTGCGCATTTTTAACAGTGTCTTGTAAATCGTGTCGCGTCGTCCGATACTTATCACATAGACCGTTATCGCTTCATCCTCGACTTCATAAACCAATCGATATCCGACCGACCGCAGTTTGACTTTATAATAGTTGGTATAGCCCCTCAGCCGGGATGCGGGAACGTGGGGATTTTCAAGCCGTTTTTCCAATTGCGCCTTAAATTGCTTTTGGATATGCGGATCTAACTTGTGCCATTCCTTCAACGCGCTTGGCAGGAACTTCAGCTTATAGTTCATCGAGATTGACCTCGACAGCATCGGCCTTTTCACTTTTGCGTTGTTCGGCGATTCCGGCCAACTCTATGTCTTCGGCAATCTCCATCAGCATTTCGTATGTCTTGGCCGGAACGATGTAGGCGGTCGGCTTGTTGCGGTTGAGCAAGGCGATGGCTTCGCCGTGAGCATCGTCGATAATCGCCTGGGGATTGCGTTTCAGTTCGCTAATACTGACAACCAAATCAGCATGAATTTTTGTTAGCATGGTGGCACCTATGTTTGATCTGTTAACAATTCTTTAAAAAGTATCTTTATAGATGCGAATAATAGGTCTAATAAAAATCCCCGTCAAGTCCAAAAGGGCCACTGTTGATGGATCGGACGACACAATAAGACACCCTCTTTTCTTTCTTACCCTGTAACTTAGCCCTCGTCGATCACCTTGCGGACGGTTTGGGCAAGAAGCGTGGCCGTCACCGGTTTGGGGATCACGGCCTGAAAATCGGAATAATCGGTCTTTTCTCCTGGAAAGCCCGAGCAGAGGACAAGCGGCAGATCAGGGCAAAGACTACGGATTCTGGCTCCCAACGCATCGCCCGTCATCCCCGGCATTTTTTGGTCAATCAATACCAGGTCAATCTCTCCCGGATGGTCACGGATGACTTCCAGGGCGGCATCCGGCGTTTCCACGGGTTCTACCCTGTAACCAAAATGTTCCAACAAACTTTGGTGGACCTCCAGCACTTCCGGTTCATCATCGACCATTAGAATCCGTTCATTTCCAAGCAGGAGAAGGTTTCCCTTTTCCGGTTTGGCGGAATGCACTTGTTTTTGGGCAGGCACGACAATGGTAAACCCGGTTCCTTTCACAAGGGTGCTGTCTACCCATATCTCCCCGCCGTGGTCCTTGACGATGCTGTGGGTGATGGACAGGCCCAAACCGGTGCCCATCCCTTTTCTCTTGGTCGTGAAATAAGGATCGAAAATCCGATTGAGGTGCTCCCGGGCGATGCCTTTGCCCGTGTCTGATACCTTTAGCATGAGATAGGATTGGTCCGGAGACAGGCCGTACCTGTCCCGAGGCAGAGTGTCCGGCATCGGGGCAAGAAAGAGAGCCAGCCTTTTTTCCCGGGAGCCGGGCAGGCCGTCCATGGCCTGGATCCCGTTGGTCAACAGGTTCATGATTACCTGAAACAGCTGATTCTTGTCCCCGATGATGGGAAAGGGACCCGGTTGGATCTCCAGGTAGAGGTGGACTCCCGCCGGTATCCCCACCTTGATCAATTCAATACATTCTCTGGTAATTTCCCCCAGGTCATTGGAAGCTTTTACGGACTGGCTCTGTCTGCCAAAAGTTAATATCTGCCTTGTGATGCCCTTGGCCTTATCTGCGGCCTGGTTGATTTTTGTAAGGCTGGATGAGACCTGTTCGGGCAGACCGGCTTCCATCAGCAGCAGTTCCGTATGTCCTGTGATGGCGCTTAAAATATTGTTGAAATCGTGGGCAATACCGCCGGCAAGGGTGCCAATGGCCTCCATTTTCTGGGACTGGTACAGCCGTTCGGTAAGGGCTTTGTTCTCTTTTTCTGTTCGAATCCTGGCCTGGATCTCTTGGTCAAGGCGGATACGCCGTCGGGTTTCATTTTTTGCCGTACGAATGATTCTGGCGATGATAAATCCGATGGATGCGGCAACAATGGCATTGATGCAGATAAAGTTGACACTCTTAACCGCCCAGATCGCGATTTCGTTTTCAGGCAGGAGGGTCCAGGTAATTTCTTTTTTTAAAACCAGTACGCTGAGCCCTGCAACCGTGATCAGATTCAGCCCAAACGATGCAACGGCACCGGTAAAGCCCAAAAGAACTCCGGCCATGATCGAGAAGAGCAGCAGCCACATGAAGCCGGCACCGGTGGGACCTAATGCGATCATCAGCCAGACACCCAAGATATCATTAGTGTCCGGTTAAGAATCAAATAAATTCAGTTGGATATGTCCAGAAGTAAATTTGTTATTGTAATCATTTTCTGTCAATGCTCGTGAAATAAGGGTTTTCTCAAAAAGAGTAATACTCAGAACCTGAAAAATTGTGTAGAGGCTCTGGTCAAGGGCCAGGCGTTTTTTCATGATGGCCACCAGCACATAAACGGATATAGCGATCCAGATCTGGGTTTTTACGGCGGTTTCCGAAACCCCGAAAAATTTCTTTATCCGCAGGTGCTGCTTGATCCATTTGAAAAACAGCTCCACTTGCCAGCGGGATTTATACAAATCAGCTACGGTCCGGGCCTCTAATTCGAAATGATTGGTTAAGAACGTCAGGCGTTTTTCGGTTTCAGTATCGAAATATTTTATTCGTCGCAATTTTTCCGGATAGCCAATGGCCGATTTATACACCACCGGGCGAACGGTTTGATCACAGATCACGCCACTGGATTTATCCACTGGTGAGGAGTAGAGCCGTCTCAACTTGGTGTTGGCTTTGGTCCTCAGGATGAAGAAAGCCCACCGGCGATGTAGTCGATGGAGCCGGTCGAAATCAAGATAGGCACGATCCATTACATAAATCGAACCGGGTTCCGGAAGCAGTTCATCAAGAATATTGACATCATGAACATTGGCATCGGTTATGCGCACAAATGACGGGATATTGCCCCTGAGATCGAGCAACGTATGGACCTTTATCCCGCTTTTGGTGGATCGAAACCGTGCCCATGGAAAAACCGAGCGACAAAGGTCGATTGTGGATGCATCCAGGGCATAAACCGTTTCTTCGAGTTCGAGGCCGAAATCTTCATCTGCATAAAGTTTTCGGGCCTGTCCGATCAAAGCCTGGGCGAAGTCGCAGTAAATACGCCAATCCCGTTTTTCATTGGCATCGGCAAGCGTGCTCCTGGCAACTTTACACTGGATTCCGACGTTATGAAGCTTGTTGTGCATCCCCCGTAAGCAAAGAACTGTATCGCGTAGGCTTTCACGATAGGTCAGTTGCGCAAATGCCATACACAGGAACTGCTCGTAGCATGAGAAAGAACGAATTCGGTAGTTGCCGTTATAACGTTTAACACAGGTACGAAAGCTTTTCCGTGGCAAAAAATCAAGTACCTGCGAAAAGACGGTTCTCCCTTGATACATGTGCATCTCCCTTCGCTTTGATGTCATGCGAAGGGCTCTACTGGGGCAAAAAGCCAAAATCAAGGGGTTGCCCATGCAAAAAAGGATTTTATCCTATTAATAACAATATGTTATGACGTTTTAAGCCGACCTTAACCGGACACTAGTGCCAAGATATAAAAAATCGACAGCAGTCCTGTCGCTCTGGGTAAGAAATTCATCCGCTTTCTGAACAGCAGGAAAAAGAACCCACCAACTGCCAGGGTATCCAGGAAGATGATCGAATTAAAGCGGTACAGATAACCGTAGTAGACGCTGGGGATATAGGCGATGGTGCCGAAGATGCAGAGGCAGAGCAGCAGGGAGACCAGAAGCCGTTGACGGAAAAATTCGATTCTTTCGTAGGATGTATCGCCCGGTGGCTCGAACAGGGAGGTCAAATACTTTTTTATGGTCTTGTGCATAGAAGCGTGTTGTCCTGTCCGTGCAATCATATACTTTTCCGGTGTTGTCCAAAATGGCTTGCTGTCTTTGAAATATCGGCGTTGGGCGGTCAGACTTTAAGTAAGCGTGTTCAGGAGGATCGGGGCATCCAATAAAATTGTATCCTTGGACTCGGATCGACGAAGGACTGGGGCGATGGTGTTTCTGGAGTAGACATTTCTACAATGGGAGCGTTTTTCCAGTTGTCGTCCCGTTTGCCGTAAATGGCAGCATTGCGGACAGGCCAAGGACAGGACCGGCAGCCAGTACGAGAAACAGATATTGTACAGGCAACAGCGTCGCCAGCCATTGAACAACGGCCAGACTGACCACGGTGATGGAAAAGCCGATGCAGTTCACCAGGGTCAGTGCACTGCCCACCAGTTCTGCGGGAGAAGAACGGGCCACCATGGCCGAGAACTGGGGCGAATCGCCGACCACGGCAGTTCCCCACAGCAGCATGAAAAGTAGAAAAAGTTCCGGTGTCAGGGCGAAAATCAAAGGGGAGAGCACGCAGCATAGGCCGGAAACAGCCAACTGAACGGTGGCCACCAGGGCGCTGCCGTGGCGGATGGAAACGATTCCGCCGACGATGCAGCCCAGGCAGCCGACGCCGATGATGGAAAAACTCCACACCGGGACGTTCAATACGGCACCGAGCGTCTGGGTAGCGTAGGCGCTAAGAAAAACGGGGACAAAAGCCCACAGTGTGTACAATTCCCACATATGGCCGAAATATCCAAATGCTGCGGACCGCAGCGGCCGGCAGCGGAACAGGGCCATTACCGCCTTGGGATCGAAGGCCGGGGCGGTTTTAAGATAGGGACCATCCGGCACAAAAAGAGCCATCATCAGGCCTCCGAAAAGACAGACCCCTGAAGAAAGAACCATGACGGCCTGCCAGGAAAAGGCTGAAAAGCCGCCTTTGAGCAGGTGAGGAAAGGCCGTTCCCAGAACCAGGGCGCCGATGAGAAAACCCAGGGCGTTGCCAAGTCCCTTTTCGTACCAGCCGGCGGCGATCTTCATGCCCACGGGATAGATTCCCGCCAGAAAAAATCCGGTAGCCAAACGCAGAAGCAAAAGACCGGTAAGGTTTGTATCCGCAAAAACGATCGATAGATTAAAAAGGGCACCGGCCAAGGTGCACAGCAGAAATACGACGCGGGGGGCGAATCGGTCGGAAATGGACAAAAAGGCGAAGATAAGCGTCCCGGCGATGAAACCCATCTGGACCGCGCCGGTCACCCATCCGGAAATGGAAGATCCCGCAACCCCTGCCTGAACCAGTTCCGCCAGAACCGCATTGCCGGAAAACCAGATGGAGGTGCCGGCAAACTGGGCAAAGACGATTGTCGGCAGTATCCAGAAGGGCTTTCGTTGTTTGGCCCCGGACGGCGTCATGGAACGTTCTTTCCGCTTTGCTCCCCGCTGTTTACTAAAAGAGGAAGCAATCCGTTTGTGGCAGTCATCCAATGACGCCCAGGGCCTGGTCCAGGTCGCCGATGAGAAGTTGTGCGGCTTCGACCCCAACGGAAAGGCGCACCAGGTTTTCGCTGACCCCAGCTTTGTCACGATCTTCGGGGCTGAGGGCGACATGGGTGTTGGTCATGGGCTGGTTGGCCAGGCTGGTGACGCCGCCCAGGCTGGTGGCCAGTTTAATGACCTTCAGGCGGTCCATGACCTGTTTGGTGCCGTCGAAATCGGCGGCGACCTCGAAGCTGAGCATGCCGCCGAAGCCGGAAAGAAGTTTCTTGGCGATGGCGTGGTCCGGGTGCGAGGCGAGTCCCGGGTAGTGCACGATGGCGATTTTGGGATGCGATTCCAGGAATCGGGCCACGGCCATGGCGTTTTCGTTTTGCCGCGCGATGCGTAACTCCAGGGTCTGCATGCCGCGCAGGGTGAGAAAGGCGGACATGGGGTCCATGACCCCGCCGAAATGCTTTCGCAGTCCCCAGATGCGATCGGAAAAGGGCGGGTTGCAGCAGACGAATCCTGCGGTAACGTCGTGGTGGCCGCCTAAATATTTGGTGCCGCTGTGGATCAGCACATCCACTCCCCAGTTTGCCGGATGCTGGTTGATTGGCGAGGCGAACGTTCCGTCCAGCAAGACGGTTGCGCCTTTGGCCCTGGCCGCTGCCGCCAGCTTGGGGACATCCACGACCCGCAGCAACGGATTGGTGGGCGACTCCAGGTACAAAAGGGCCGGTCCCTTGTCGATTTCAGCAAGGATCGTATCCACATCCGAGCAGTTGACCAGGGTGACCTCGACGCCGAAGCCCGGCAGGATCGAATCCATCAGCTCGAAACTGCCACCGTAGATTTCCCGGGTGGAAACGATGCGGTCGCCGGCCCGCACATGGGCCATGATGGCGGTGGTGATGGCGGCCATGCCCGATCCGAAGGCCAGGGCGCGTTCGTAGCCCTCCAGCGCGGCCAGGGCGGTCTCCACCTCGACCACCGAAGGGTTGTCCCAGCGGGAATAAATGTATCCGCTGCGGTTTTGTACCACATCGATCAGATCGTCGGATTGATCGAACTTATAGGTGGCTGTCATGTAGATCGGGGGAACAACCGGTTTGCCTTTCATTTCGTGATTTCCTTTTCTGCTTGCCGTAAAGGATGGTTCCAAACTTCCAATGGATATTGAATCCGGTAAGCTAATAGAACCGACAGGATATTTCAACCGGCATTTTGACGGGTGGGTTTTTCAGACGAAAATCCAGTCGTTTTGAAGATTGGCCACGAATCCTGTTGGATGGGTGGCCAATCCCGATAAGAAAGCGCCCCGTGGGGCGCTTTTGGGCTTTTCGCCGATGTACGCTGTTGGATGTTTCCTGTCAGGAAAATATGTTGTCCAACCGCTCCAGGTCGTTGATCAAACGCCAGTTCCCGCCGCCGGATTCCGCTTTTCCACGCCACAGTTCCACGCGCTGCATGTATTGCTTGGGGTCGCGGATATCGTCCCGCAGCTTGGTTACGTTCAGGGCGATGATGTTGAACCCGTCCAGTTGAAAGGGAACGTCGCGAACGTGTCCCTTGGCCAGTTCTTCCTTCAGATCGGAGAAGATCAGGATGTACTTTTCTCCGGAGCCGGACTCGTTCAGATATTCCACCGCCTGGAGCAGACCGCCGGAGATGTCCGTATGGCTGCTGCTTTTCACTTTCGTTACGAAGTCCGCCACCTTTTTCTGGAAGGCGCGTTTCTGGGTGTTGGCCACCGAGGGCCGCTGATCGAAAGTGACCTTGGCGATGATGTCCTTTTCGCTGAAGCTGCCCGTATCGATGCGGCCCATGGCCATGGTGTCGCCCGGCGTGAGGGTCCCCAGCAAGTAGTTGATGATGGCCCGGGCTTTGTTCAGCTCTTCCGTATAGGTGCCCGATGTATCCACCAGCATGTAGACTCCGCGGGTATGATTGGCTTTCTGCGCACATCCGGCCATGGCCGTCACCATGGCCGCCAGGGCGACAAGGAGCAGCGATAGACGCATCAGTCGTTTGTTTTTTTGCATGGTGCAGCCTCCTCGAGCATGGTCATGGGTGTTTTACGGTTGTCCGAGCGATCTTTTTTGGTCTTCTCTTTGACCGATGCGGAAGCGATTTTACGGGCGATCAGCGCTTCCAGCCAGAGGGCCGGAAAAATCACCAGATCGTAGACGTTGACCACCAGCCGGCCCAGATAAAAGCCCAGGTTGCCCGCCAGCCGCAGGAAGAAAGCCAGGGCGCGCAGCCCCCAGGAAGCGGTCATGCCGAGCACCGTTCTTGAAGAGGAGATAAAGGTTTCAAAGGGCATGGCCACTGTGGTGAGAATGAACGGCAGGATGAAGCCCAGGATCATCTGGCCGATGGTGGGGATCTTGCTGGCGGCCACGGCGGACGGTTCGATGCCGGCCAGGCTCTGGCGCAAGGCCTCCATGTCGGCGGCGATGCGGTCGCGCATGAAGGCCAGGGAAGATTCCACACCGGCCAGGATGGTCAGCATGATCAGCAGGATCCAGAAGAACCAGGTGCGCTTCTTGTCGTCCAGGCAGCCGATGACGGAAAACAGGCGGGTGAAGCGCAGGGCGTCCATGAGAAAGATGCCCACGACCACTTCCAGGCAGACGATGAACATGCCGGCCACATCGGAGGTGCGAAAGGCCCCGATATAGCTGGCGCCGCCCACCATTTCGGACATGGGCAGGGCCACCAGGTTGAAGTTGATGATAGCGCCGATGATAAACACGCCCAATACCAGGCCGGAGGTGAAAAACTGGGTCAGCGAAGAGGAGGAAAGCTGCCGCTCGGCCGCGTCGCTTTGGGTGCGGACGGTTTCATATTCGGCCATGCAGCGGTCCACCGCCTGGGAACGGGCGGTCAGGTCGGTAATGGCCTTTTCCAGTCCAGTAAGGGTCTTGTCCGTTGCCCGCCACTGGGGGACCATGCGGGAGAGAATCCCGTGGCGCTGGGAAACCGCCTTGCGGTGCCCCTCCAAGGCCACCTTGTGCTGCTCTTTCAAGGTGTTGTGGATGTCTTCGAGAATGTTGGCCACCATGGGATCGCCCGAGGGCTTGATGGCGGCGATGGCGTCGATCACCTTGACCCAGTCCGAAAGGTCCTGGGGGATTTCGGCGCTCTGCTTGTAGTCGTCCTCCAGTTTGAGCAGATTCTCCCGAAGCTGCCGCTGAAGCTGGGGATACGCCTTCAGGTTGCGATCCACCGCCGTGCCGATGCGGTCGAATTCACGCTCGGTGCTACGCTCGGCCTGCTCCATGCCCGCAGCTAAAAGCACCTCCCGGTTGCGGACGTCCAGGCGCTGCTGGGCCATCTTCACCGAAGCGGCGGCAACACGCATGGCGTTGTGGATCACCCGTCCCAGGGACGCCATGGCGTCGTGAAAGGGGCGGCGGGCAAAATACATGGCCGCGATGCTCAGGAAAATCCACACCAGCACGGATAAAAACGGTACCGGGGTGATATTGAATAAAATCGTTGCATCTGGCATGATATCCTCCAATCGTAGTTGGTTTTGCATCCTATCCTTATCCGAATAGAGCAATTCGCATGCCGCCGGGTTTTCCTCACTACGCCTTGTTCCTTCTGCCGCCGCGACGGTTCCAGTCAAAATCACGCGAATGATTGTATAACGATATGAAAAAATAACAAAAAACAACTTTTCGGGTGGTGAAAAAAGACCCATACGCGGTCCCGATAGCACATAAGCGAACGATACACCAGGCAACCAGGTGCGCTCCCGTTAGTGCATTTTTTTGCACAAACGATTTTGTGCCGGTCATCCCAGTGATCGATTATCGGCAATGTGGCCCGGTCCATAAAACCCAAAATGATCGAAAAAGATTTGCATCCGGCAGTCACTTGTTGTAATCATCGATCCCTTTGCCACAAGAGGTTGCCGGGGTGGTGTTCCCATGGTTCCAACGCTTTTAAAAAAGCGCCGCTATTTTAAAATATGAGTGACAGATAAGATGACACTGAGCAAACTGGAAATTCAGCAGATGCTGCGCGAAATGAACGTCAAGTTCGCCGCAGATGAAACCTACGAAGATCTCAAACAGCGTCTGCAGAAAGAAAACCGGAGTTTGTGGCTCAAATCAGTCTCCACAAACCGTGCGGAAGGCGGCAGCGCCAAAAACGTTGTTGTCCGCAAACGCAGAAAAGAAACCGCTCCCGGAAAGTCCCTATCCGACGCTCCAACGGAACCTGCCAACCTCGGGACGGAACAAAAACCCACATCCCGTTCCGATGCCGCCCGTTTTCGCAGGCGCCAGCCGGAAGCCCCCCGGCACATCATCGAAAAACCGGCTCCCGGGAAACCGTGGAAGGAGACCGCCGACGGAACCCAGCCGTTCAACCGCAAGAAAAAGGTGTTTGAAACCGTCCTGCGCCGATCCCGCATGTGCTGCGAAAACTGCGGCAAGAATTGCGATGCGGCATCCGGCCAACCGGACCTGCAGCCCTTCCACATCACTCCCCTGGACGCCGATGGCGAACATTCCATCAAAAACGTTGTGGCACTTTGCCCCGACTGCCTGGCGACCCTGCAGAACGAGCCGGATCCCAAAACGATCAAGGAGTTGAAACGCAAGACCCGCATCAAGATCTACGATTCCCTGGAAGTCGTTCGGAAAAAGAAGGTGCGTGGCCGGCGGCGGTTTTCAGGGCGTTTGCGGTAGAAGATCATGGCCGCCAAGTTTTCTTAAAGATGCGGCGAATCTTGCCGATATTTAACAAAAGGTATTTCAATTTTCCATTACGGTCGCTCCATGGTTGACCATCTGTGTCCGAAGACATCCAAAGGATCTCAAACATGACGGCTGTGGACAAGGACTTCGGTAATATCAAGCTGCCATCGCCTCCGGCGATCGCCGTCCGCATCATCGAGGCGGTAAAAAAAGAAGAAACGTCCTTCGATGAGCTGTCAAGGATCATCATGGCGGATCCTGCGCTGACTTCCAAAGTATTGAGAGCAGCCAACTCCCCCATGTACGCCATTCCTTCGAAGATCGATACCATTCAGCGGGCGCTGACCGTTCTTGGTTTCAATGCGTTGAAAAATATCGCGCTTTCCTTTGTCATTGCCAATGAGCTGAATGCCGATTCAGACGATTCCTTCGATTTCGATTACTTCTGGAAGAGATCCGTGACAGCAGCGGTCAGTGCCGATTTGATCGCATCCCTGATCGGGAAGAAGAGCGACGACATTTTTGTCACGGGATTGCTTCAGGATATCGGGGTTGTCATCTTGTATCTAAGCGACCCGCAAGAATATCTTAAAGTCCTGGAGGAAAAAAAGCGTTCAAAATCGAACGCGATAGACCTTGAAAAAAAGATCTTCGGGTTCGATCACCAGGAAATCGGTATGGAGGTGCTTCGCTATTGGGGCCTTCCGGATAGCATTTGCGAACCGGTCGGCAGCCACCACGGCAAAAGCATCGATGGCAGTGGGGATGGCACGGCCGAGGAAATCCTCAACCTGTCGGACAAGCTTTCATCGCTTTACCACGGGGACCAAAGACAGAAAAAATTGAGTCAGGTGAAGTCCGCTTTCAGAACCCTTTATGGCATCGATTCGTCCGAAATCACTGAGCTGGTTGATCAGGTTGCCTCCCATAGCGTTGAAATCATATCGTTTTTCGATATCGATCCCGGAGACATGCAACCGCTTTCCGAGATTCTTTATGAGGCCAAAGAAGAACTTGGAAAAGTAAATTTATCCTACGAACAGTTGGTGCGGGAGTTGGAGTACGCCAAGGCAGAACTGAAAAAGGCGAATCAAAGGCTCAGCGAGATGGCCTTCCGCGATGGATTGACGGGGCTTTACAATCACCGTTACTTCCAGGAACAACTGGAAAAGGAAGTCAACCGGGCCATGCGTTACCAGCGTGATCTTTCGCTGATCATTTTCGATTTGGATCATTTCAAAAAAGTCAACGATACACATGGACATCTGGTCGGTGACATGGTTCTCAAAAAGGTGGCGGAAATCGCACTTCTCACCGTAAGGGAATCCGATATGGTCGCACGTTACGGTGGTGAGGAGTTCGCCATTATCCTGCCCGAGACGGAAATGAAAGGCGTTGTTACGCTTGCCGAGCGGATTCGTAAGCAGATCGCTTCCATGCAAATCGCGGTAGACAGTAAATATGTTAGCGTTACAGCGAGTTTCGGGGTAACCCTTTGGGAAAATGGGATGACGAACACCAACAAGGAAAACATGATCTGCTCTGCCGACAACGCATTGTACCAGTCAAAAAAGAAGGGTCGCAATACGACGAGTTTTAAGGGTCTGTGTGTATTGGACGGGGTCGCCTGATCCCGATCCGGGTTGAGCGGACGATTCGCCGCCTGATTTTCTTTGCCCCCCTTTTCAAATGATTTCCCATCGTTTTTTTATGAGCGTCCGTTTTTCCGTAGCAAAAGCTCCTTTTTGAGTTGTTTGACCTGGCTGTCCAGGCCGCCGAGCAGTGCATTGCGGCTTTGGGGAAGATATGGATTGCTCAATTTTGACTGAGCCTCTTTCAGCATGTCCATGCCGCCATGAAGATCACGCTTCTTAAAATGTTCGCGGGCTTTTTCGATCAGGGGTAGGAGGTCGCCGACCTTTTCTTGACGGATTGTCGTGAGGATGGTCTCCGCCTCCTCGAAGGCGGTTCGGATGGCTTTTTGGGTGTATGTTATTTCATCATCGATTTGCGCTAAAGCATTCAGCAGTTCAGTGGTTTTGTTGCTGGGGTAGGTCTGCTTTTTTTTCGCGAATCGAAGAGCGCCCTTGAGCGATTTGCGGGCCTTGCGGACCTGATTTTTCACGAAGCGACCGGTCTCAAAATAGCTGAACATATCGCGGGCCAAAAACTCGTGCACAGCGATCAAACCATAAGGCAGGCCGTTTTTTTTGTAGCGGAACAAGGTGAACATGGACAATCCTGAGCAATGGTGATGGAGCCGTTTATTCAACCTGAGCACCGGAAGGACAGGGGCTCGATCGGCATTTCCGGGTATGGAAATTTTTCGATCCCATGGCTTTACCGGCATTCGTACCCGAGAAAGACTGCAGTTATGGTGCCAGGACGGTTTAGGACAATAGCGTTGAGGGATATCGGTTAATCATCGCTATCCTTCCGTTTGGGATGATCCGACCTGCTTATTCGATCATATTACGGTTGCAGGCATCAATGATCTTTGATAAGCAACACATGATGCATAACATATGATGCGTAAAAAAAGAGGGGTCAATGCCGCCGAAATTCAAATTCACAAAAGAAGAGATCATCGAATCCGCCTTTACCATCGTCAGGTGTAAAGGGTGGGATGCGCTGTCGACGCGCTTGCTCGCTGCCGAACTCGGTACATCGTCGAGGCCGATTTACTCCTTTTTCAAATCCATTAAAGAGTTGGAAGAAGAGATTGTCAAAAGGGCTGTGGATATACTCCATGCTTACATGATCCAGGAAAGGACTGGTAATCCCTGGCACGACCATGGCATCGGCTATGTTCTTTTCGCCATGGAGGAAAGATCCCTGTTCAGAAGCATCACCGACGAAACGCACATCACCCTCTTCAAAAAATACGGCGATGCCATCTGGGACGCGCTGACCGAATCTCTTGCCACGTATCCCCCTTTTCAGGGGCTGACATCGGATCAGATTTACCAGATACAGATGCATCGCTGGCTGTTTGCCCACGGCCTCGCCTTTTCGGCCTCCAATCCACCGCCGGAAACGTGGACGCCAGACAATATTGTTGCGGTCATACAATCCGGTAGCCAGGCCATTTATACGGGATTGCTCGACCAGTTCCGATCCTCGACGCAAACCCCATCAACAGAAAGAGGTCGATATGCAAAAAAGAGATCCGAGAAAAATGGCGCTACAGATCGCAGGCCTGCGGGCCAACGAGACGCATCTTCCGGAAAACGAGAGGGTGTTTGAAGATCCCTATGCAGAGTACTTTTTCCCGGAAGAGGTCCGCAAGATGGTCAGAAATATCGACTGGGTAAAATCCGAGAGGGCCAAATACGAGGCAATCATGCCCGGCGTCAACGGTGCCCTCGTCGCGCGCATCCGATATATTGACGAGAGGGTTTCCGATGCCGTTCAGTCAGGATTCGGACAGATGGTCATTATTGGCGCCGGTTATGACACCCGTGCCTATCGTATTCGAGGCCTGAGCGAGAAATTGAGGGTATTCGAAGTCGACCATCCCGTTACCCAGCAGGTGAAAACGGAAGTTATCCGGGAGATTTTCGGAGACCTGCCGGCCCATGTGGCCTATGTCCCGATGGTGTTCGGAGAAGATCGGCTTGATGAAAAACTGTTTGAGGCGGGTTTCGACAGCATGCAGAAAACCTTGTTCATCGCTGAAGGTTTGCTGATGTATATTCCGCCGCCAGCCGTTGACGGTCTGCTGGCGTTTATCCGGAAACGTTCGGCTGCCGGAAGTTCGCTGGTGGCGGACGTTTTCGACACAACCATCGTGGATGGCACCAGCCCATTGAAAGAGGCCCGGATGCTGCGCAAATTCGTGGATAGCGAAGGCGCTGCGCTACAGTTCGGCATCCCCAATGGAACTGCTAACGCCTTTTTTAAACAACGTGGATTCAATAGCGTTACAAAAACCACCCCCGAACAATGCAAGGAAAACTATTTTAGCGCCGCCAGCCAAAACCGTAACGTCTCGCCCATGTTCCAATTCGTATATGCAGTTACCTGACCGGACGACCACTGCTGCCGTTCCGGGAAACAGTATTTTAAGACCCCAATAATGCCCATTTCGGATTTGAATGGGCGTTAACGACAGAAAAAACGGTCGTTACTCGTTACTTCCGAGCCCGCTTATCGACCGGTTTCAACGAGAACAGCAGACCCCAGGCAATCATCGCCATGACGGTAATCAACCGGAATGTGGACTGGTAGCTGCCGCAGTGGTCGAAAAGGTGGCCGGCGATAAGGGGGCCGAAGGACCCGCCTGCGGTGCCGAAGAAAACGACGATGCCGAACAGGGTTCCATGGGAACCGATGCCGAACCATTCGGCCACCAGGGGAGAAATGGCGGTAAAGAAACCGCCGTGGGCCAGTCCGTAGACAACAGCAAACAGGTAGAGCATCCAGGGGTGATGGGCGAACTGCAACCAAATGAGGCCGAAGAGCAGCAAAAAGAAACAGGCCGTCATCACCGTTTTACTGCCCCTGCGATCGATGACCATCCCGCCGACAAAACGGCCCAGCATGCTCACCGCGCCGATGGTGGAGAGTACGCCGGCAGCTCGAATCGGGGCAAGCCCCAGATCACGGGCGTGGGGCACGATGTGCAGCATGACGATCATCAGACAGAAGACCAGCAACAGATTGGCCAGGCAGATGGTCCAGAATTGAACGGTTTTAAGGGATTTGCCCAAGGCAAGGCTGGAGGTGGGCAAGATCGAAGCGCCAGCTGGGTTGCCGTCCTCAGGTAGAATTGTAAGACCGGCGGCCCGGGGATCGCGGCGGATCCATTGGGCGATTGTTACCAGAACCAGGGCAACGCCTCCGCCAATGAATACGAAACTCCATCGCCAGCCATAGATAAGGATCAGACCGCTTGCGGCCAGGGGGATCACGAACTGTCCGGCGCCGGTGCCCACCTTGACGATGCCGGTCATGAATCCCCGGCGGTGGGTGAACCAGCGGGCGACGGTGGTCAGGGCAATGACGTCTATGGCACTGAGCCCCATGCCGAAAATAATGCCGTAATACAGGTACAGCTCCCAGAGGGTCGAAAGACGTGCCATCAGGGCGCATCCCAGACCCATCAGCAGGGCCGTGACCGTCAGGATGGGGCGCGGGCCGAATCGGTCGTTCAGGCGGCCGACCAGGATGCCGAACACCCCCATGCTGAAAAAAGCTGTCGAGGCAGCCCCGGAAATGGCAGCCCGGGACCAGCCGAAGGCTTCCATCAGGGGATTGAAAAAGACCCCGAAAGCGATATAGGTGCCCACGCCTAACGCCTGGATAACGAAACAGATGGCCACGGTAATGGCGGCGTAGGACGGCTGCCTGCCGGTTCGAACCGGCATTAGCGTGAAATCAGGTTCTGATAATGCGTCAAAACCCGGTTCCAGTGCCACACCTGCTCTTCGTCTTCGGAACCTCTCACCTTATTTTTCGTGAAGAACGCGATGGCGTTTTCATAATTGGCCTTGGAAATGGACTCCCGGAGATGGATCTCGCCCTGCCGGATCATGCGGTTGCCGATGGCCAGCATTTTTTTTAGCATTTTGGCCTTGTCGTGCTGGCCGCGGCGGTTTTTGGCAAAGTAGACCAGGGCCGAGCGGTAGGATTCCAGGAATGGCTCCACAAACCCGGCGAAGAAAACCAGTTTGCGAAATCCTTCCGAAGAGAGATTGTAGGTGTCCGGCATGGTTTGATGGGGCACCAGGATGGCGTTGTCGATGAAAGCTTTGACCGTTTTGCGCACGATGTACGCCGGTGGGTGGTCCGGGTCGGCATTGAACTCTTCGGAAAACAGTTCCTGCAACTGCCGGTAGGTGATGTGAAGGTCGGCGGCCGAGAACTGAAAGGCGTCTTTTCCCAAAATGGCCAGGGCAGTGAACGCCGGCGGAATGAAATTGCAGATGCTGATGTTTTTGTAATAATCCAGTGCGTTGCGGCGATTTTCAGGGACGCGGAAGGCGTCCTGGCGAACCTGAGCGTTGGCTTTGGCATCCACCCCCTGGATGAATTTGCGCCGCTGGTAATGAAAGAGGACGTTGTCCACGGCGGTGGAATGGCCGTTGGCCAGGTTGTCCGAAAGACAGGCCCCCTGGGCGCAAAACAGGTCCATGGTCGCGTCTATGCGAAAGTTCAGCTCTTCCCGGGAAACCAGCTCGCGGCCGCCGGAAAGCAGGGCGCCGGCCACCAGGGACTGAGGGGTGACCACGGTCTGAGCGTCGATGGCGTGCATCACCCGGGCGCCGATGGTTCGGCACAGGACATTTTGCTGTTTGGAAGAGACCACCGCCCCGGTCAGTTCCTGCTCGGCCAGCACGTCGCTCAGTGCCATGGGCTTGCCGAAATTCAGATGGACCCTGCCGTAGCGGTTGCGCAGGATGTTTTTGGCCTTGAGCATCTGGCGGAAGTTCTCCGGAGATTTCTTGCCGCCGCTGATTTCATGCAGGTAGGCGCCTTCGTCGGGAATGCGGTCGTAGGCGATAAAAACCGGAACGAAGGTCAGGTCCGGGCAGGCGCCTTCGAAATAGGCATGCAGCAGGATGGACAGCATGCCCAACTGGGGCTGCAGCAGTTTTCCGCTGCGGCTGCGCGTGCCCTCGATGTACACGGCGATGTTGTACCCTTCCTTGAGCACCTGGTATATATAAGCCGAGAAAACCTTGGCGTAGAACACCGCGCCCTTGAAACTGCGCCGTACGAAAAAGGCCCCCACCCGGCGAAATACCGGGGCCATGGGCCAGAAGGCCAGGTTGCGGCCGGCAAAAACATGGGGGCAGGGCATGTGGTTGTCGTACAGGGTGAAGGAGAGCAGAATCGAGTCCATGTGGCTTTTATGCGCCGGCATAAAGATGACCGGACCGTGGCGGGAGACCTTTTTGACGGCCGCCAGGGCTTCGCTGCTGTAGGTCACCGACTCGAAAAGGGTGCTTAAAAAGCGCCGCATGATCCAGTGGGCGATGCTGATGAAAGAAGGGCTGTAGTTGGCCGCAATTTCATCCACATATCCCATGGCCTCGCGGTGGGCCTGCAGCCGGGTCAGCTTCCGGCGTGCGGCATAGGCATCGATAAACTGCCGCAGCTCTTCGCCCATGAGAATTTCCTGCTTGATTTCCTCGGGCATCTTGATGGCCGGGCCGGTAATGCTTCTGCGATGGGCATTGATCTGGCTGAGCAGGTCGCGGCGCAGCTTTAAGGCCAGGTACCTGCTGTTGCGCCCTCGGTTTTCCGGCGAAGAGATGAACTGCTTCAGGTTGACCGGATCGGATACCTCGATAAAGATGTTGCCCGGCTTCCTGAACAAGGTTGCCAGGCGGCGCAGGATGCCCGGTTTCTGGGGCGATCCGAAAAGAATATCCGTCAGGGTGGGCTGGGTGGATACCGGTTTCTTGCTGAAAAACATGAGCTGCGGAACGATGCAGATGGGACTTTCCAGGGTCTGCTGGATTTCGATGAGATGACGGATCGGGTCGGTCTTGGATTTGATGAAGCGGCGGTAGAAGTCCCGTTTTTCCACCAGTGGCAGGAAACAGGTGGTGCCCTTGTCGATTTCATTGCGGATGAATCCGCTGCGATACGGGTCCCGAAAGGAGAAGTGGCGCATGAAAAAACGCATCTGGGCAATGATGATCCGTATCAGACGCGACAGGGTCTGCCAGATGCGCACGCTGCAGTCGAACCCCAACTGCGGGTAGGGCAGTTTTGCCTGCATGTAGCGGGTGTAATAGCAGAGAAACTCGAAGTAACTCTTGTTTTTGGAGGTGTAGACGACGACGGCATTTTCGGGAAGGTTTTTAACGACCGTCCGGATTTCCTCATTGATGCCAATGCCCGAGAAAATTCGACGCAGGATGAACATGGAGATAAAGCCGGTGCGCTCGGGCAGCCAGCAGGTAAACAAGTTGCCGGTGTCTTTCAATAAATTTCCGATGCGGTTGGGTAGTGACGATGGGGAGTTCATGGAACGGTTATATCAAATTTAAAGAAAAAGGCCACCGTGTAAATATCCGCAAGCGCGGGCTATGGATTGGCTATCGAAAACGGCTCCAGCGGCAGGCGCAGGTCGGTATTGTCGCGTACCGGATTGGCGGTGTCGGGATGCGCGCCATGCTGGTAGCGCACTTGGATTGCCTCCGCAACCGGTTCTTCCAATTCGATGCGGATGATATGGCCGTTTTTGCGGCTGACCGAAGCGATGGGCTGCGGCTGCCCGTCGACCTGCACCTCGAAACCGGTGATTTCCGTCCAGGGCGTGAAATCGGTACCGCCCCGGTGTTCGATTTCAATGTCGATGGATCGGGTCGACGGCCGGGTGACAGTACGGAAAAACGGACCGCGGTGATAGGAGACCTTGCCCAGCAGATAAAGGATGGTCTGGGCCGTACGGATACCCAGGGTGGTGTAGGATGCCGGCGCCAGGTGCTGGCGGCCGCGGTTTTCCAGATCTATGCTCATGGCTGCCAGGTGGCACTCGGCAATTGTTTCAAGGGCATCCATCTGGGCATCGCGAATCCATTGGCAGGACCGGTCCCCTCCCGTGGGACGCTTGACCAGGGGAATCATCAAAAAGGGCAGATGGGAACGGGAAGATCCGTTGCGGATGTCCGCCCGGATCTGGTCGTTGACGAAGCGTTCCAGGGCCTGCCGGTAATCCTCCCGGGATACGGTTCCCCGGGCTGCATCGGCCTCGCCCTGCATCCAGAGCACGGTTTCAACCGATCCGCCGGCGGCGTTGACGCCGTCGATCAGACTCCGGTAGATGCTGTCCGGACCGGTATCGAGCCAGAAGCCCTTTCCCCAATCGGCCTTGGCCGTCAGGCCGGTTCCATTGACCGAATAATCCAGCAGCCCGATGGGAATTTTCAGGACCGCGGTCAGGCGGTTGCCCAGCGCCAATGCGCCATCGCCGGTCCTGCCAGGCGGTATCCACTCACCACCGCGGTGCAGCATGAGCGTGCCCGCAGGGTGATGTTCGTTTCCGGTGAAAAACCACTCGCGCATGTTGGACTGGCCGATGCAGGCCACCAGCATACCCACGCCCCAACGGTTGCGGCCTTTTTCAACGGTCCAGGGGGTAAGGCCGCTGCGCACCTGCAGGCGGTACCAGCCCCCCTGGGGGACATGGTGTAAAATGCCGGTGAAGAGCCCGTTTTCAGGCGAATCGTCCACCACGGTCCAAGGCACCATGACCGCCCCGTCATCCGCGGAGATCACCCGGGCCTCCACGGGGCCGGTTACACCGCTGTAAGTTCCCGTAACGGCAATATCCGCGCTTTTGCCCTGCCGCTGAAAGATGCGGCCCTCGGTAATGTCGGTCAGCGAGATTTCGGGCAGGGCGTCCGTGGGATGGGCTGTTATGCCTTCGGCATGGGTATCGGAAAAAACTTTTGTCTTTTCCGGCGGAGCCTCGGTGGGAAGGATGGTAATGCCGCTGTAGATGTCGCCCGCCGCATCCGATTGCCGGGAAGCGGCATGAAATGCAGCCGGCGCGGTACCGTAAAAACTGAGCAGTTGGGCGCTTTCCAGGGTAAAGACGCCCGGATGTTCGCTGGGGTTGATTTGTATGGCGATTCGATCGGCGAAAGGCAGGGGCACGATAAGGTCCCGGTTGCCATGGCCGGGCGTTTTGCGGATCGCACCCCCTGCGCTCGGATGGATGCGGATGGAAACGCTGCCCGGGTGGCCCGGGGAAAAGGTCAGCTTCAACATTCTGAAAACGCTGCCGGTTGAACCGGAAAGCGCCGGCAGGGCGAAAAAGCCTTCCGGACCCGACGAGCGGATCTCAAGGCCGCTGTCGGTGACGTCCAGGGCGCATCGGGAAACCGGCGTGGCCGTTTCCAGGGCGATATCCCGTTTGACGACGCCTTGAAACCGATCTTTGGCCGCGGCAAACAGGGACTCCAGATCCAGGTGCAGCCGCCGGAGATGATCCCCGCCGCTCTCCAGAAAAACGATATCGCCGTCCGTGGTGATCATCCTGCCGCCGAAAGTGGTTTCCAACGATGAATCGAAGACTTCCATACCCTTGAAGGCGTGGGTGAGAAACGGCATCAGCTGGTTCAGATACGCATCGCCATAAATGATCGCCTTCGGTCCCTGTACGGCGTGGGGGCCGGAAACGTGGCTGGAAACGGTGGGCCGTACCTCTTGGGGCGTGTCTCCCAGAATCTGCCGGTAAAGGATGGTGTCCGGCGGCGGACAGGCGGGGCTTGGGCGTGCAGCAGCCTCTGGCCGGGACAGTTTCTGAGCCTCCAGAATCCGTTCGGCCGCAGCGGCGGCGCCGGCACAGGTCCACAGCGTCGACCGTTTGTTGTAAACATCGGCGCCACTGAGCTTGGCCTTTTTCAGCGGCGTCTCCAGATCGACGAACCCGAAAAGGGGATGGCGATCCTGGGAGGCGATCAGCGTCCGGTAGATCGAATGGGCGTCCTGCGGGTTGCCGGTGCCGAGATATTCCGGATAGATGGCCGCCTTGGCAGGAACCGCGGCAAATACGAACCGGCGCCCCGCAGCGGCAAAGATTTTTTCCACGGCGTGCAGATCCAGGAAAAGGCGCCGGCCGGCTGCATCGGGATCGGCCGATTCATCGCCGCCGGGAACGGTTTTCGCGGGGTACAGCCAGCCATGGGTGCCGATGTGCACCGCTTTTGTCGATGTGGTATTGAACAGGTGATAATCCAGCCAATGATTGACCCGTTGCATGGGTCTGCCCATGGGCAACGCGTCCTGAAACCAGCCTTCAACCGCCCGGTAATATTCTTTGTCCAATAGCAGGGACGCTTCCGGCACGGGAAATCCGAGGCGAACCGTGTTGTCGGTATTGCCGTTCATCAGACCGACCAGCCACAGGCCAACCGGTATCATCAACAGAAGCGCAAAAAGCAGAGAAAAGAGTTTCTTCACCGGATTATTAGAATCTGTAGTAGATAAAGGGATTTAAATTCCCGGATGCCATGATGACCACGCACCACGGCAACAGGATCGTAAACACGACGATGCCTGCGGCGGTGGGCAGCAACTTTCTTTTTTGCAATTGGCCGTCGGTCTCCAGGCTGCCCGGTGGCAGAACCAGCGCCGTGGCTGCGCAAAGAAGCAGCACGGTGTTCTTCAGGTCGAACATGTCCAGCAGCCAGGGGGCGAAACCCGAAACGTCGAAGCTGAACATGACTGAAAAATAGCCGGCCGCTTGCGAAAGATCATCGCAACGGAAGATGACCCATCCGCAGACGACAATCAATAATGTCAACAGGCGGCGCAATCCGCGCAGGCGGTTTTCCGGAAGCCTGCGCAGGCCGGTGATCCGTTCTGCCACCAGAAAGAGGCCATGGTAGGCGCCCCAGACGACAAAGGTCCAGTTGGCCCCGTGCCAGAAACCGCATAAAAGAAACACGATGGTCAGGTTCAGGTAGGTGCGTGCCGTTCCCTTGCGGCTTCCACCCAAAGGAATGTACAGGTAATCCCGAAACCAGCGGCTCAGCGAAATGTGCCACCGACGCCAGAAATCGGTCAGACTGAATGCGCTGTAGGGACGGTTGAAGTTTTCCAGGAAACGAAAACCGAACAGCATGCCCAGGCCGATGGCCATGTCCGAATAGGCCGAAAAATCGAGGTAAATCTGCAGGGTGTACGCCAGGGCCCCCACCCAGGCGCTGATCGTATCCAAAGATGCGGTCGGACGGCCGAAAGCCAGGTCGGCGAACCGCCCGCAGGTATCGGCCAGGATCACTTTTTTGCTCAGCCCCCAGCAGAAACGGAGCGCACCGCCATAAAAGCGATCCCAGGTTTCCACGCGGTTTTCGATCTGCTCCCGAATATCCACAAAGCGTACGATGGGCCCGGCCACCAGTTGGGGGAACAGCGCTACGTACATGGCAAAGTCGATCACATTGGCAATGGATCGGCAGCGTCCCCGGTAAACATCGATGACGTAGCTGAGTTTCTGAAAGGTGAAAAAGGAGATGCCGATGGGAAGGGCTACCGTTTCCCAACCCGACAGGTCGATGCTCAGCCGCCCAAGCGCATCGGTGGTTTGATTGACCATGAAATTGGCGTATTTGAACCAGGCCAGCAGGCCCAGGTTGACGACGATGGACAGGATCAGCCACAGGCGTTTGCGGCCTGGGAAACGGTCCATGAAACGCCCGATGGCGTAGTCGAACAGGGTCGATCCGGCCAGAACCAGGATAAAGTCCGGCGCACCGAAAAGATAGAAAAGGTAGGAAAAGAGCAGCAGGATCAGGTTCCGCAGGCGGTTTTTTACCAGCAGATACTGGCCGTAGTAGGCCAGTATCACCGCCGGGAGAAAGGCAAAGAGAAAAAAGAGGCTCGAAAAAAGCATACGAGAAGAGTCCGGAGCTATTTCTCAGGAATAGAAACGGTCAGCGTGCCAAAAAATCAGGATTCTATCTCCTGTCCATCCGTAGTGCCACCCAGTTCCAACGGGGCCTGAACCGGCGCCTGGCTTTCCAGCCAGTCCACATTCTGAAAGCCGCGGGGCAGCTTTTTGCCGCGGCGGCCGCGCTCGCCCATGTACTGGGCAAGATTGCCATAGGTCAATTTGAAGAACCGCTTGCCGGCATGGATCACCAGGGTGCCCTCCTCGGGAACCAGAATCAGATGGGTCAGCAGTTCCTCCCGGGATTTGGCCCGTTTGGGAGGAATCTGAATGATTTTATTGCCTTTCCCCTTGGCCAGGGCCGGCAGCTTGTTCAACGGAAAGACCAGCATGCGTCCTTCGTTGGTGACCGCCGCCAGCAGATTTCCGGAGCTGTCGTCGATCAGGATGGGTCGAATCGGACGGGCGCCTTTGGGCAGGGTCAGCACCGCCTTGCCCTTGGTGTTGCGGGTAACCAATTCTTCGAACCGGGTGATGAACCCGTAGCCGGCGTCACTGGCCATGAGCAGCTTGCGATTCGACGGTGCCATCAGAACACCGGTGATGGTGGCTCCCGGCGGCAGGACGAAGCGGCCGGTTAGCGGTTCGCCGTATCCCCGGGCCGAGGGCAGAGTGTGCGCCGAGAGGCTGTAGGACCGGCCGGTGGCATCCAAAAAGACCACCGGCTGGTTGCTTTTTCCCCGGGCGGCGTCCAGATAATGATCGCCCGGTCGGTAGCTGGCCTCCTCGGGCTCGATTTCATGGCCCTTGGCGGCGCGCACCCAACCGTTGGCCGAGAGAATGACGGTTACCGGTTCCACCGGTGCCAGTTGCTCTTCGGAAATGGCCTGGGCCTCTTCGCGCTGGACGATGGCCGTGCGTCGCGGGTCGCCGTAGGTCTTGGCGTCGGTGCGCAACTCTTTTTTGATCAGGGTCTTGAGACGGGCCTCGGAGCCCAGGGTTTTTTCAAGCTGCTGGCGCTCTTTTTCCAGTTCCTCCTGTTCGCCGCGGATTTTCATCTCTTCCAGCTTGGCCAGGTGACGCAGACGAAGCTGGAGGATGGCCTCGGCCTGCTCGTCGGAAAGGCTGAAACGAGCGATCAGCACCGGTTTGGGTTCGTCTTCGGTGCGGATGATGCGGATCACCTCGTCGATGTTCAGGTAGGCGGTCAGCAATCCTTCGAGAATATGCAGGCGTTGCTTGACCTTCTCCAGCCGGTACCCCAGGCGTTCCTTCACGGTCTGGGTTCGGAATTCGATCCATTCCGCCAGCAGCGCCGTCAGCCCTTTCACCCCCGGTTTGCGATCCAGTCCGATTAGATTGAGGTTGACCCGAAAGGTTTTCTCCAGTTCGGTGGTGGCGAACAGGTGGGCCATGAGGGCCTCTTTGTCGACCCGGTTGGAGCGCGGCACGATCACCAGGCGGATGGGTTCCTCGTGGTCCGATTCGTCCCTGAGATCGGCGACCATGGGCAATTTTTTCTTGGCCATCTGGCCGGCGATCTGCTCCAGGATTCTGGCCGGGGAAACCTGGTGGGGCAGGTCGTTGATGACAATGTCGCCGTTTTCCGCCTCAAAGGTGGCCCGCATGCGGATGATGCCTTTGCCTGTCCGGTAAATTTCCTCGATCTCTTCCCGCGGCGTGATTATTTCGGCGCCGGACGGGTAGTCGGGCCCCTGGATATAGGTGCAAAGGGCCTGGGTATCGGCCTGAGGATTGTCGATCAGGTGGATGCAGGCATCGACCACTTCGTTCAGGTTGTGGGGCGGAATGTCGGTGGCCATGCCCACGGCGATTCCGGTGGAGCCGTTGAGCAGAATATTGGGCAGACGGGCCGGTAGCAGGCGCGGTTCTTTCAGGGTGCCGTCAAAATTGGGCACCCACTGTACCGTTCCCATGCCGACCTCCGCCAGCAGCACTTCGGCAAACGGCGAGAGGCGCGCTTCGGTGTAGCGCATGGCGGCAAAGGACTTGGGGTCGTCCGGCGCCCCCCAGTTGCCCTGGCCGTCGATCAGCGGGTAGCGATAGGAAAAGTCCTGGGCCATGTGGACCATGGCCTCGTAGCAGGCCGTATCTCCGTGGGGATGAAATTTGCCCAGCACGTCGCCCACGGTGCGGGCCGATTTTTTGTGCTTGGCGGTGGCCTTGAGCCCCAGTTCGTTCATGGCGTAGATAATGCGCCGCTGTACCGGCTTGAGCCCGTCGCCGATGTGGGGTAGGGCGCGGTCCATGATCACGTACATGGCATAGTCGAGGTAGGCCTGCCGGGAGAACTGCTGCAGGGGAATGCGTTCGGTGTCAAAATGTGTCGAGTTGGTCATATCTATACCTCTGCCCTATCGCCGCTCTCTTCGATCCATTGGCGGCGGTCCGAGGCCCTTTTCTTGCCGAGCAGCATGTCCAGGGTGGCAAAGGTGGCCTCGTCTTCATCGACGGTCAATTGGACCAAACGGCGGGTATCCGGCGCCATGGTGGTTTCGCGCAGTTGCACGGGATTCATTTCGCCCAGCCCCTTGAATCGCTGTACGTTGATTTTCGCCTTGGGCTTTTTTTTCTCCAGTCGGCGGATGATGGCGCTTTTTTCGGCGTCGTCCAGGGCGTAACGCACCTCTTTGGCGATGTCGATGCGGTAGAGCGGCGGCATGGCGACAAAGATATGTCCGGATTTGACCAGCGGGGTGAAATGCTGCAGAAACAGGGCACAGAGCAGGGTGGCGATGTGCAGGCCGTCCGAATCCGCGTCGGCCAGGATGCAGATCCTGCCGTAGCGCAGGCCGTCGAGATCCTGCGAGCCGGGGTCCACGCCGATGGCCACGGAGATATCGTGCACCTCTTTGGACGCCAGGATCTGGCCGGACTCCACCTCCCAGGTGTTGAGGATCTTGCCCCGCAGGGGCATGACCGCCTGAGTCTGCCTGTCCCTGGCCTGTTTGGCCGAACCGCCCGCCGAATCCCCTTCCACCAGGAACAGCTCGCTGCGCATGGGATCCTGACTGACGCAGTCGGCCAGCTTGCCGGGCAGGGCCGGGCCGGCGGTGATTTTTTTGCGCACGACCTTCTTGCTGGCACGGATGCGGTTGCGGGCGCTTTCAATGGCCATCTCCGCCAGCCGTTCTCCGGCTTCGGTGTGGTGATTGAGCCACAGGCTGAATGCATCTTTGACCACACCGTTGATGAACGAGGCGCAGTGGCGCGAGGAGAGGCGCTCCTTGGTCTGGCCGGAAAACCGTGGATCGGTCATTTTGGCGGAGAGCACATAGGCGCAACGGTCCCAGATATCGTCCGGCGCCAGTTTGATGCCCCGGGGAATCAGTTTGCGAAATTCGCAGAATTCACGGATGGCGGCCAGCAGACCGGAGCGAAACCCGTTGACATGGGTGCCGCCCTGGGAAGTCGGGATCAGGTTGACATAGCTCTCCATGATGGTGTCGCCGCCTTCCGGCAGCCACGCCACGGCCCAGGACACCGCCTCGCCGTCGCCGTCCACTTTTCCCACAAAGGGTTCGTCAGGAACCGTTTCAAACCCTTTCAGGCCATCGGCCAGGTATTCCTGCAGCCCGTCCTCGTAGTACCATTGGTCCTTTTCCCCGCTGGTCTCGTCGGTGAAAGTTACCGTAAGTCCCGGGCACAGGACCGCCTTGGCCCGCAGGGTGTGGCGCAGGCGCGGGACGGAGAATCGGATGGTGTCGAAATAAGTCTCGTCCGGCCAGAAGCGGATGTAGGTGCCGGTGTTGCGTTGGCCCACAGTACCGGTGATCTCCAGATCCTGCTGTTTGTGCCCGCCGGCAAAGCGGATGAAGTGCTTGTTGCCGTCGCGCTTGATTTCGACCTCCAGACGCGAGGAAAGAGCGTTGACGACCGATACGCCGACACCATGCAGGCCGCCGGAAAACTGGTAGTCTTTATTGGAAAACTTGGCGCCGGCGTGCAGCTTGAGCAGAATGACTTCCACACCGGTGATGCCTTCCTCAGGGTGGATGTCCGTGGGCATGCCGCGGCCGTCGTCGGCCACGCTCAGGGATCCGTCGTCATGCAGGATCACGTCAATGCGTTTGGCAAAGCCGGCGATGGCCTCGTCCACGCTGTTGTCGATTACCTCCTGGGCGAGGTGGTTGGGGCGCTGGGTGTCGGTGTACATGCCCGGGCGCCTTCGCACCGGGTCCAAGCCCTTGAGGACTTCCAGGGAGGCTGCGTTGTAGTCGTGTTTATTGTTGCCGTTGTTGAAAAGGGTATCGGTTTTGATGGGTTACCTCCGGGTAACGATCTTTCTATTTAGAGAACGTCGAACATTGAACGTCCAACGTCGAATAATGAATGATTCCAGTAATGTAATCCCATCTCAGGCTTTAGTTTGTGGGACAATAGTGACTGTATCCCTGCCTGGGCGGGGATGATACGACCGATTATCCTATACACTTTGCCGGAACTCAGCGATCCAATCCTTCGATGTTGGAAGTTCAAAACAAAAAAATCTTTACGATTCGCCAAAGAAAAGCGACCTTAACATTCGCCATTCGATGTTGGACGTTCAATGTTCAACGTTCGTCTTTTTTCTTGGTCCCCTTTATGATGGATACGGGGTAAAAAATCAATACTGTATATAGTAGTGGATAGGAAAATAGGTGCTGTTTTGGGGGGATTGACTGAATGTTAATCGGGTAAAAAAGAGGCAGGGCGATTTTCGCCCTGCCTTCAGGTATTTTAATTTATGATTTGCTTCAATAGGCTATTTCTTGAATTTTTTACGGCCTGTTACAGCCAGCCCGATCAGCCCGGTTCCCAGCAGAAGCATGGTGGCGGGTTCGGGGACGGGATTACCACCTATGTCTTGTATATGGCTAACTCGAAAAATGTCAAAGTTTTGTGCCTCAGAAACTTCATTAAGAGAGATAACTGCATACTGAAGTGAGTCTATATTCGCATACATTTGGTGGCTGTCTAAACCATCTATACCTCCGTCCCCATACTTAATAAAGTAATAGGAAGGATAAGGTTCTACAAGATAGTCTGAAAAATCAAAAGCATAAACGTCTGGGTTTTCTGGATCTTGTCCGTCAACTAGTTCAAAACCACTGGATCCTTGGATTCCAGAATCTTCAGCGAAGTAATAATCTGATAGTTCGCCGCCGTATAATGCCTGTAAAAGGCCTTGGGCCCAAGCAAGTTCTGCATCGTAGCCTGAATTACCTAAGTCTGCAGATCCTATGATATCGTCGGTCTCCCCAACATCAGTTCCATCAAGGAAGTAACAAAAGCCAGGAGCAACCATAATTGTAAAAGCACATAGCAGTGAAAAACCAAATAGAATTTTTTTTCCCATAAGCCACCTCTTATAACTTGTAAGTTTATTCAGTAATTTCCGGCTAAGTACTTGCATTAACGGTATGTAATTCTTGCTCTTTAAAATTTGAATCAGGGGGTTTGCCAAAAACACCAGCGCGTAATTCATTCCGGATTTTTATGCGCAGTTGGCGGACTCTCTTGATGGAAACGCGCTCGTTAAATTGGCGATGGCAATAGATTGCCAGCAACAAATAGGTGATCAGACCTGCCAGAATTTGCACCATCAAGCCATGCTCGCTCCTGGCGATGAGATGATACACTTTAAGGTGCCGTTTCCACCAAGCGAAAAAATTTTCGATATCCCATCGGAGCTTATAGGCAGTGGCGATTTGCTCGGCATTTAAATCAAAACGATTCGTAGCGATCCAGTATTTAACGCGATCCACCTCGTAACCCACCAAACGAAGTGGGGTTTGTGTTTGATTGACTTCCGTGGTGCCCAGAACAACGATGGCATCAAAAAAAACGATACTATCAGAGGCAATGGGGTTTTGTTTAATGATCGTTTTCTTGGTGCTGGCTTTAATCCGGCACATAAACAGCTTTCCATCATTCTGCCATTGGTCAAAGCGTTGATGGCTTTGATAACCCCGGTCCATCACACCGGTTTGACCGTCAGACAGGATCAAGCTGACGAAAGGTCTTTCAGCCCCGTTACCATCGGTAAGATAAAGCTTTCTTGGAATCGCCCGGTTCAGATCAAAACCGACGTGGACCTTCGCCTTCTTGGATTTTTTACGGTAGTCGGCCCAATGCATGGATAAGGTTGCATCGATGAGGGAACCGTCGATCCCCACCAGATCACCGAGTTCGGGATGTTGCTTGGGTAAAATCGAAGATGCCTGAGCTTGTAAGTTCTGATAGACATACATGAACTGTTCAAGTCCCCGGCTGTTGGTGGCCTCTGAGAAGCTGCTCTTTTTGATTCCGTTTTCTGGTGCGATGGCACTTTTGGCAAAATCATCTTCTTCAAGTGTCAATGGGAATGAAAAGTGTACCAGAAGTGGGAAAATAAAAATGTACCACCCTGGAGCTCATTGATTCTCCGTCTTCCCATCCACGTCGGCCAACCCTGAGGAACCGACCGTGGCGAAATCGTTCTTTGAAAAACTGTGCCCGCGGAGCCGATAGCTGTGCCCCTTGATGTTGACCACCCGGCAGTGATGCAGCAGCCGGTCGAGGATCGCGGTGGCGATGACCTGCTCGCCGAACAACTCTTGCCAGTCCCCGAAGCTCTTGTTGGAGGTGATCAGCGTCGATGATCGCTCGTAGCGATAAGAGACGAACTGAAAGAACAGATACGCCTCCTTCGTGTCGATGGGCAGGTACCCGACTTCATCGACTACCACCAGGGCCGAAGTCAGATATGCCTTGTGCCGGGACTGGGGCTCTTTGAGTTTCCTCATCAGGGTGTCCATGGTGGTGAAGTAGACCTTGAACCCGTGATGGCAGGCCTTGATCGCCAGCGATATGGCCAGATGGGTTTTGCCAACGCCCGGCGGTCCCAGGAAAATCACGTTCTCCTGCTTGCCGATGAAATCCAGATCGAAAAGGGCCATCACCTCCTTTTTGTTCAGCTTGGGGTGAAAGGTAAAATCGTACTCTTCGATGGTCTTGGCCGATGGCAACCCGGCGGTCTTCATGGCGGTCTGTACGCGCCGTTTTTCCTTGGCGGCGACTTCCTCTTCCAGCAGCTGATCCAGAAAAGACAGATAAGAGTCCTTGTCGGACTCGGCTTTGGCGACCACGGTTTCGAGCATCTCGGCGGCCTGGGTGAGCTTGAGCCGTTTGAGGTTGTCCTGGAGGCGGTCGGCGATCAGTTGATCCATGTGCCACCTCCTTTCGCGATCTGCTCATACACGGACAGCGGACGGTAAAGCACCTGTGGGAACAAACTAGCATTCACCAGTCCCCGGGTGGCCTTGCCTTTGGTGCGACCGTATTTCTTTTTCGCTTTCTGCCGCTGCTTCAGGATCTGGGCGGTGATATTCGCATCGGTAACCCAGCTGCCCTTTTCCTCGGCTTCCCTATGCGTGGCCAGCAGCCGGTCGTCATCGTAGAATCGGATGATACCGTCCTTGACCTTCAGCAGGATCTTTTTGCCGACCACATCCGGCGGCACCTGATACCGGCTGGCGTTATAGGAAATATAGCAGTCCTTGTAGACCCTGCGATACTCTTTTATGGACGTATCGTAGTCGCTGGCAGGGCATGGACTTAAGCTGGATTGTTCCTGCCGCCAGCGCAGGTCCACCAGCTGCCGGTGGGTTCCATGCTTCCTGCGATTGGCTGTTTCGTCAAGCCAGCTGAGAAGATCCCGGTTCGCCTGCTCGATGCTGGTAAAGGCATAACCGCGCCAGAACGACTCGCGAATGTAATCCACCGGGCGTTCCACCTTGCCTTTCACCCAGGGACTGTAGGGCATGCAGGCCAGAGGCTTGAAACCATAGTGCTGGGTAAAGTGCATGAACTCGACATTGAAAACAGTCTGCCCACCTGTGCGGCTGATCACCACATGCTTCATGTTGTCATAGAGCATTTCCATGGGAATCCCGCCCAGGTAGTGAAAGGCGGCAATATGGGCATCCATGAAGGACTGCAGGGTGCAGCGGTCAACGAACATGGCAAACATGGCCCGGGAAAATCCCAGGACCAGGACGAACAGGTAAACGGTAAAACTGCCGCCCTTGAAATCCGCGACCTTGAAGTCGGCCCAGTCCATCTGCCCCTGCAATCCGGGAATCGTCTCGAACCGGATGTAAGCCTGGCGCTTGCGTTTTCGTTTGCGCCTGCGGACATAGATTTTGACGGTATCGTATCCGCCAGCATAGCCTAACTGTTTGAGTCGTTGATAGATCCAGGTGGCACGGTAATCATCCTCTTCGAGGAAATCGTTAATCACCGGGTAGTAGGGAGCCAGGATGCTTTCGCGCCGTTGGGCCTTGTGGTAACCGGGAGTTTGTCCATTCTGAATATATTTTTTAACGGTCTTGCGATGGCGGCCAGTTCGTTTGGTGATCTCCCTTTGCGAAAGGCCTTGTTGATGCAATGCAATAATGTCCATGTACGCCTCCCATGAAATCATGGCGACACCCTCCTTTCAGGAAGGAGTCTACCATGCGGTGCTATTCATGGGTGGTACACTTTTCGTTCCCATTTTTGGTACATTATCGCATTCCCGGCGACATTCAAGCACTTGCAGCAGGTGTTGAGCAGAATGGTGTTCTTCAAGATGAAAGTAAACCAGCGCGCGCAGATGTTCCTCAAAAGTCATCTGCAATGGTCGGTTTCCTTTGGAATCAAGAGCTGGCATCCGTGATGTTGCCTCAGTCGCTGGTTGAAAAAAAGAGAAAAACTCCAGGGCATTGAGCTTTTGGAAAGGGTCGAATGTGCGTGGCATGTATAACCTCTTGATATAATAGGGTATACAAAACGCCGCCCATATTGACGACCCAATGTCAAGCAAAAATATCGTTTAACCTGCTGATTTTAAATTATTTTTATGCAATTCCTTAACCGGATTTTACTGAAGTTTATTAGGATTTATTGCAAGAAGTCTTAATTTATTTATTCTCATTTTGATCTTGGTTTGAGGAGTTTATTGCCTAAGAACCTTTGCATTAAAAAAGGTCAACCCAAAAAATAAGCTTGCAACAACTTGGGTATGGAACATCTCAATAATTGTTATTGGGCATTATTATGTTATTATGGGAAATATTTCCCTGTAATACATCTTTGCTGAACAGCAAATTTGGTGCCATGTTTGTATCCTCTTTGTATAGAATATAAGCTCAAGATAAAATAAGAAAAATAGAAATTTTGTCGGAAGGCACGGAAGGAGATTGAAGATGTATTGAGAAAAAAAATATATAGAAAAAATTACATATATGGGAAAAATATACCAATTATTGTGTTGATTTTTTTGCTGCTAATCCTCATCATTTGCGTGTAAAATGGAGGCTGCATTGTTGTTCTCCGATTCCATAGTCTCATCCCCTGCATGAAGGGGTGGGGGGGCTTTTGAAATATTTTCAGAAGGGGCGCCATTAGGTTCCTCATCCAGACGCGACTTGCTGAGTTCCTCGATTTCCTTCGGAGTGGGCAGGTCCTTGAGGTCCTTGAGCTCAAACACTTCCAGAAAATGCTTGGTGGTGGCGTAGATCAGCGGGCGGCCGGGGATTTCCTTGCGGCCCAGCACGCGGATCAATTTGCGCTCCATGAGCATGCGGATAACACCGCCGCTGTCCACCCCGCGGATGTGTTCGATGTCGCTGCGGATGATGGGCTGGTTGTAGGCGATGATGGCCAGGGTTTCCAGAGCGGCCTTGCTCAGGCGAGGAGCGTTGGGACGGACCAGTCTTTTGATCCATTCGTTGTATCGACCCTGGGTGCGGAACTGGTACCCGCCGGCCACCTGTTTGAGCACGAAACCGCCGTTGCGCTGCTCGTATTCGGCGATAAGATCCTCGACGGCAGCTCGGATGGCAGCGGTTTCCTCGCCTTCGAGGATGTTTTTGAGCTGATCCATCGTCAGGGGCGTTTCCGAGACGAAAAGCAGACTTTCGATGATATATTTAAGTTCGTCAGTCATTGCCATTCACTGTTCACAGGCCACTGATCGCCGGGTATTTATTGATAGAATATCCGGATAATCCCCGTGGGAACGTGCTGGGCGATGCGGATCAGGCCGATTTTGGCCATTTCCAGAATCGCCAGGAAGGTGACGATAATATCGGAGCGTTCGCGGCTGTCGACAAAGAGTTCGTCAAAAGTCATGCTCTCCTGTTTTTCCAGCAGTTCCGTCAACTGGGAGATGCGCTCACGGACCGAAACCCGGTCACGGGACAGGTCGACCCGATGCTCCGGTGAAACTTTGTCCAGAATTTTCTGAAACGCGTCGATCAACTCGAACAGGCCGATGCGGATGACCTGGTCTTCCTGGACGCTTTTTAGCACATCGGCATCCGGCTTGCGGGTAAAGGTTTTTTCACCCAGCAGGTCGCGTTCGGCCAGCTGTTCGGCTGCCGATTTGATCCGCAGGTACTCCAGCAACGGCCGGGTGATTTCCAGACGTGGATCTTCCTCTTCTTCCTCCCCCAGTTGGACCGGGAGCAGCATCTTGGATTTGATATGGGTCAGGGTGGACGCCATGAGGACGAAATCGCCGGCAAAATCGATGTTCATCTGCTTCATCCATTCCAGATACTCCAGGTACTGGGCGGTAATCCGGGCAATGGGAATGTCGTAGATGTCTACCTCGGCCTTTCGGATCAGGTGGATCAGAAGATCCATGGGGCCTTCGAAAACATTGTGGAGCCGCACCCGGTAGTGATCGCCGATGGGCTCATCGTGATCGCTGTCCGGCGAATTGTCCATGGTCAATGGCATAGGCACCTCAATCTCTGATCTTTACTGCCTTCCTGACTTCCTCCATGGTCTGTTTGGCCACGGTACGGGCCTTTTCGCTTCCCCGGGCAATGATTTTCTTGACCTGATCCGGCCTGGCCTTGAAATACTCGCGCCGTTCATGGAGCGGCTTCATGGCCTCGATCAGGCTTTGAGCCATGATTTTTTTGCACTCCACGCAGCCGATTTCGGCCTTGCGACACTGGGGATCGATGGCTTGCCAGGTCTCTTTATCCGAATAAATTTTATGAAATTCAAAGACATTACAGATGTCCGGATTGCCAGGGTCGGCCCGGCGCATGCGCTGGGGATCGGTGATCATCTGGGACACTTTTTTGGCGACTTCGTCCGGCGTGTCGGAAAGATAGATGGCGTTGTTGTATGATTTGCTCATTTTGCGCCGGTCCAGACCGAGGATTTTGGGTGTTTGGGTCAAAATGGCATCGGGTTCGGGAAATACGTCCCCGTAAAGGAAATTGAACCGACGGGCGATTTCGCGGGTGATCTCTATGTGAGGCACCTGGTCGACTCCTACCGGGACGCCGTAGGCCTTGTACATGATAATGTCTGCGGCCTGCAGCACCGGGTATCCCAAAAAACCGAATGTGGAAAGATCCTTGTTGTCGAGCTGGACAATCTGGTCCTTATAGGTGGGATTCCGTTCCAGCCAGGGAACCGGCGTGATCATGGAAAGATAAAGAAACAATTCGGCATGCTCCGGAACCAGCGATTGAACGAACAGGGTGCTCTTATCGGGATCGAGACCGGCACTGAGCCAGTCTATCATCATTTCCTCCACGTAACCGGTGGTGGCACTGGGATCCTCGTAATTGCTGGTCAGGGCGTGCCAGTCGGCAATAAAGAAGAAACAGTCGTACGTGTCCTGCATTTTTACCCAGTTGGCCAGCGCTCCGTGAAAGTTGCCCAGGTGAAGCGGGCCGGTGGGCCGCATGCCGCTCAATATTCTCTTTTTATCACTCATCAAACCATCTCCCGATTACAGGCTTAGCGTGCACCGCTTTAACGGCGGCGTCCAGCCCTGAATTTGTGTGCCCATATCCGTCAATGGAAGGGCACGCATCAATAAAACTTGGTATACTAAACAGAAGGGATGCTGCAATCAAGAAAAAAAGCTTTATGTCGATCGCGGCTTTCGGTCCCGTGGCAATCCATGGCTCCGACCATCCTGCCTTTTAATCGTTTGTCGGGCGAAGGCGAACTCTTCTTCCCGGTTTCGGACGCGCCCGTTCAGTTTGGCTTCCAGAACCGCCTGCAGGGTCCGGCTGAACAGGGGGCCCGGAGTCAGTCCCATGTCCAGAAGGTCTTTGCCGGAAAGGGTGATGGCGACATGGCGAAGTTGGGTATGGTATTTGGAAATTCGTTTGATGGCCATGTCCGAGGTTGTGCATATCATCATATAAAGAATCAGTTCGGTTCTTACCCCCTTGAGCAGATTGTAGATCTGGGCGTTGTCCATGCGCTTGCGGCGCTCCAGCCGTGTAAGGTGTTCGGCCATCATGATCCGGGTTTCGCCGAACATTTTACCATAGCGCGGGGCGATCGTCAGGTGGCCGCAGATTTCAAGGGTGGCTTCAAGGTCGCAATGGCAAAGCAGGATCATGAAGAACACGGCCCAACGCTTATAGGATTCGTCGATGAAGAGCAGGTCGTGCCAGTCGGTAACTTTCTGGGCGGTTTCGAGCAGGCGCTGCAAGTCGTTTTCAATTTTAATGCGCGGATGAATGGCCTGCAACAGATCGTAATCCAGCAGGCGCAACAGGATCGGCGCGGGGTGTTCCTCCTTCAGGATCAATTTCAACTCCGCATAGAGCCGCTTGCCGGCGACACGTTTGAAAAAGTCCATCTTGACAGCGTTGTCGATGAGGCTCGAGGTAAGTTTGCCGATGGTGAAACCGAAACGCTGCTCAAAGCGCAGGGCCCTGAATACCCGGGTGGGGTCTTCAACGAAGCTCAGGTTGTGAAGTACCCGCAGCACCTTGTCCTTGATATCTTTCTGGGCGGAGAAAAAGTCCAGCAGCCTTCCGAATTTATCAGGATTGAGTTCGATGGCCAGGGTGTTGATGGTAAAGTCCCTTCGAAACATGTCCATTTTGATGGAACTCATCTCAACCACCGGCAACGACGCCGGAAACTGATAATATTCCGTGCGGGCAGAGGCCACATCGATTTTGAAATCGTCGGGAAAGGTGATGACGGCGGTTCCAAACTTCTCATGGGTGTGCGTTCTTGCTCCATGGGCTTTGGCGAATGTCTTGGCGAAAGCGATGCCGTCGCCTTCGATGACGACGTCGATGTCTTCGTTTTTCCGAAACAGGAACAGATCCCGAACAAACCCCCCCACCACGTAGGCCCGGCAGCCCAATCCACCTGCGGTTTCGCCCAGTTGTGACAAGATTTGCAGAATGTGCTTGGACAGTCGTTCCCGCATGAAATTGTGAACCATTCGGGAGCGTTTGTTACTGGTTTCGCTATCCGGGTTGGGAAACTCGTACCTGGTCGTCCGGTTTCGTTGAACCAGGGTGTTGAGAAGATCGGTACGGGTGATCACGCCGCGTATTTGTGTGCCTTCGACCACGGGCAAAATCCGCTGCTTGTTTTCTATGATTTTTTCCTGGATCTCCAACAGATCCGCTTCCGGACCGACCTGGGAGATCTCCGTATTCATGTATTCACGGATCGGGATGTCGCCGAGATCGTGAAACAGGGCTTTTTCGATAACCTGCCGGGTAATACAGCCGGTGATACGATCGTCATCTCCATTTTCCTTTACAACCAGCAGGGCATTGATGTTGTATCGGGTGAGCAGGGCCTTGGCCGCACTGCAGGTGGTTTGCTCACCGGCCATGATGGCCGGTGAGGACATCAAATGGCGGGCCAGATGCCGGGGGTTGATTTTATCGTACAGAATTTCGAATAGCAGTTGCTCGGTCTGGGCCACAGTTGTGCCCTTGACCGTCGCCGAGGCGGCGGAAGGGTGGCCTCCGCCGCCGATGCGGCTCAGGATATCGCCGACATCGATCTCTTCGGTCCGGCTTCTGGCTACGATGTAGACCTTGTTTTCCATCAGTCCCAGAGCAAAAATGGCGTCGATGTTCTCCATCTTGGCCATTTTCTGAACCAGGAAGGAAAAATCGGGAAAGTAGTTGTCCGTAGCGATGCTGGTCACGACGATATCCACGCCGTTGATGGTATAGCGTTTTGCAGCTTGAATCATATCGTTGAGCAGACCGATCTGCTCCGGATTGAATTCTCGGGTGATCATACCGGAAATTGCATTGAGATTGGCCCCTTTGGAAAGCAGGTAGGCAGCGGCCTTGAAGTCATGCTCGGTCGTCGACGGAAAGGTAAAGGAACCGGTGTCCTCATAGATGCCCAGGCACATGATGGTGGCTTCCTCGGGCGAGATGGGAATTCTCTTTTTGCGCAGGATCCCCGACAAAATTGTCACCGTGGCGCCGGTGAGCATATGGTATTCTCTATCCGCCGGGATATCGTCCTCTTTTTTGGGATGGTGGTCGTAGATGTGTATCTCCAACCCCGGATTGTCCAGAACCCGGCTCAATTCGCCGATGCGCCCCCGCCTTCGGGTATCGACCAGTACGAGCCGGGTGACCGCAGAGAAGTCGATGCGATTCAGTTCGATGATGTTAAAAAGATACACCATGGACTGAATGAAGAAATTCCGCAGGTTTTTTTCCTGTGATCCGGGAAACACCGCCAGCGCCTCCGGATAGAGCTTCTGGGCGGCAAGCATCGATGCCAGGGCGTCGAAATCGGCGTTGATGTGGCTGGTGATGATCGTCAGCGGTTTATTTGCCTGCTTGTTGATGGCGGTCATGGTTTCGGGTTTCTCTGCCTTTTTGCGAGAAAAATAAACAGATAATACGCTTTTGGTTTCTTTTTTGCAAGTTGACTAAGCCGTGGAATTGGGTTTTCAGGGTTCGCTGACATTGTCACCAATCCCCCGATATTAATAAAGTTATTGTTGTTTCAGGCGCTTTGTGATAGCAAGAGAACAATAAAAATACAAGAATTCGAATGATGAATCGCGTATCGATAGTAAAGGCATTGTTGTGAAACCCTCCACTGACCAGGAACGCATAGATGAGTTTGCCCGGTGGGGGATCGGCTTCGCGTTATTTCAGAAATTTTCGGAAATGCCGAAGGTGTAAATATCCATCAGGCAATCAACCATGCCGGCCAAAGACGGCATGGCGATTCAATGGCCAGGACGGTCGACAAAGCAACAAATAGCGGCAACGACTCATTTTAGGATACAGGGGGATGTTATGCCGATTTACCTGTGGGAAGGAAAGAACAGGAACAATGTCGTTCAGAAAGGCGAGATGGAAGCAGCCAGTGAGGACGTGGTTCGCTCCAATCTCAGCAGACTTCGGATAACGCCTTCTAAAATAAAGAAAAAACCCAAAGATCTTTTTGAGAACGTCTCTTTTCTTCAGCCCAAGGTAACCCAAAAGGACGTTATCCTGTTTTGCCGGCAGTTTTCGACCATGATCGATGCGGGGCTTCCCATTATTCAGTGTATGGACATTCTGCATGCCCAGCAGGAAAACGCCACTTTCAAGAAGATGTTGAAATCCATCAAGGAACAGGTGGAAAGTGGTTCCACGTTGGCCGATTCCCTGAAAAAGTATCCCAGACAATTCGACGACTTGTTCGTGAACATGGTTGCCGCCGGTGAAGCCGGCGGTATCCTGGACACCATCCTGCGGCGGCTGTCGGCTTACATGGAAAAGGCCGCCAAACTGAAAGGCCAGGTCAAAGGTGCGATGACCTACCCGATCGTCACCTTGATTATTGCTGTTTTGGTGGTTGCCGTCATTCTGGTCTTTGTCATTCCCGTATTCCAGGAAATGTTTGCCGATATGGGCGGGACGCTACCCGGACCTACACTCATTGTAATTGGCATGAGCGACTTCGTGAAAACGAAGATTCACTGGATCATTATTGGAGTGGTTCTTTTTATCTGGGCGTTCAGAAAGTACTACCGGACCGATCGCGGACGGAAAATGGTCGATGCCACCATGCTGAAATTGCCGGTATTCGGCCTTTTGCTTCGCAAAGTGGCGGTCGCCAAGTTCACCCGGACCATGGGAACCATGCTTTCCAGCGGCGTCGCCATTTTGGAAGCCCTGGATATCGTCGCCAAGACAGCGGGCAATAAAACCATTGAACAGGCCATCTATACCGTGAGGAGTGGGATTGCCGAAGGCCGCACCATGGCTGATCCACTGGGTGAGACCGGTGTTTTTCCGGCAATGGTGTGCCAGATGATCTCCGTGGGCGAATCGACTGGGGCCCTGGATGCCATGCTCCAGAAAATTGCCGATTTTTACGAGGAGGAAGTGGATCAAGCGGTCGAAAACATGACAGCGCTGATCGAACCGTTCATGCTTGTTTTTTTAGGTGTTGTCATTGGCGGTCTGGTCATTTCCATGTACCTGCCCGTGTTTAAAATGGCAGGCAATCTGTAAAAATGACGACTCGACAGTACGTGAGGGGCCTTTTGCGGATCGTTTGAGAACATCGATCGGTTTACGGGTGCCCGGCCATGCATTGACCGACCGAAGAACAATCCGCCCTTCATAAAAGGCGTCACCCGTAACAAACCGGCTGCCCGATTTGATTGAACTGCCGCCCAAATTCCAGCACGATCAAGAGACATTCAGCCGAAAACTCAACTGGCTGATGTCGCTGCGGTTTTTATTCGCTTTGCTGTTGCTGGGATCGACCATCGCCGTTCAAGTTGTCTACCGGAATTATCGATTAGAAATTCCAATTTTATTGCTCTATGGTCTTGGCGGAACGATTGTTCTGCTGTCTGCTTTTTACGGCCTGATCGCACCAATCGTAAAGAAGCACCATGTCCTTTTTGTCAATTTTCAAATCTGTATCGACACCATTTGTATTTCTCTCGTCGTTTTCATAACGGGGGGCTATTCCAGCGTATTCTCATTTCTGTATCTATTGATCGTCATCTATTCCAGTGTGTTTGTCTTTAAACAGGGCACCCTCATGGTTGCCCTGTTCTGCAGTCTTCAGTTTGCCATACTCCTTGTTCTCGAACTGTACGGGTATATCGACCCATTCGGGTACGGAGGGTTCTTGCGTGGGGCAACTCTTACCGGTGTGCAGGTGTTCCAGAAAAGTGCCATCATGGCCGTAGCGTGTTTTTCCGTTGCATTTCTAAGTGGTTACCTGTCCGATCAGGAGCGCAAGTCGAAAGCGGAACTGGTGGCCATGGAAGCCCATCTCGACAGGGTCAAGAATCTGGCCCAGATTGGTGAGATGGCCGCCGGTCTGGCCCATGAGATTAAAAACCCCCTGGCCTCGTTATCCGGCGCCATCCAGATTCTGAAGGGGGAATTGGCGCAGGATGCGGACAATATGCGCCTGATGCATATCGTTCTTCGCGAAACCGACCGGTTGAGCAGTCTGGTCAACAATTTTCTCACATTCGCAAGGCCTTCTGCGGGAAGGACGGAAACGGTCAATCTGAATGCGGCACTATCGGAAATTGTTACCTTGTTCGAAAAAGACGGTTCCATCGATCAGCGAGTCAAGGTCACGCTAACGGCCCTTGACGACGCCTACATCGAAATTGACCCTTTGCAGCTACGACAGGTCGTATGGAACCTATTGCTGAACGGCGCCGAGTCCATCGATGGCGAGGGTACCTTGACTATTTCCGTGAAGGTACTAAGAAATAAATGGATCACGGTTGAAATTGCCGACAGTGGTTGCGGCATGGACGATAATACCCTAAAGACCATCTTCAATCCATTTTTCACCACGAAACCTGACGGAACCGGACTCGGACTTTCGATTGTGTACCGAATTCTGGAAACCTATGGATATCGACTGGACGTGCAGAGTACACCCGGTAAGGGAACCGTTTTTACCCTTTATTTCAAGCCAACCGACCCCACCCCAAACGCCTCTACCGAATAAACCGTTTCAATCCTTCCGTTCACATTACTGCACAGTCTGTTGGCAGCGATTTGTGTATTTTTGAACACGTTTAACAGGGAAGGCTACCGGCCCATTGGGCAGGGACATTTGCATGGAACAAATCCCAGCGGTCAATTTGAAAATCCTATAGGAAAACAGTGGGATACCTGTCGCAATGAATCGGCGGCGGTGCTTGGAAGGTCCTTGAAAAAATGTGGCACGGGTCCTGCTTTATAATAAGGCGACGCTTTTTGACATAGCTTGACAAAGGCAAACCACCCGAAAGGGTGCGACGCAAAGCCAACGGCCTCACCCCCTGGAACCAGGGAAAGGCGGCAGGGCTGCCGAGCGAACACAGCATCTTCCGAAAAAGCTGATGGTCGCACGGAAAATAAACGGGAGATGCAACATGAAAGCAACCTTACGATCCTCCTTCACGATCCTGATCCGTTCCATGGCGACCGTACTTTTCAGCGCGACGCTGGCGCTGGGAGCCAACGTGACCCTGCAATGGGACGCCAACGATCCGGAGCCGGAAGGCTACCGGGTCTTCGCACGCGAAAGCGGCGCCAGCTATAATTACGACAGTCCCATCTGGGAAAGCGATGAGGCCAGCGAGACCACCTGCACCCTGATCGGCCTGACCGAGGGCACGAACTACTATTTTGTGGTTCGGGCCTATGACGGCGATCTGGAAAGCGCCGATTCCGAAGAGGTGAGCTACACGCCGGCCGCTGCCACGGTCAACCAGGCACCGGTAGCCGAAGCCGGGTCCAGCCAGAGCGTTTACGAAGAAGCGGCGGTGACCCTGGACGGCTCGGGTTCCAGCGACGCCGACGGCAGCATCGCGAGCTACCTGTGGGCGCAGACCGGCGGAACTTCGGTTGTGCTGAGCAATGCCGCCACGGCTTCGGCCTCGTTTGCCGCCCCGGTCGTCGACCTTACCGGAGAGACCCTGACCTTCAGCCTGACCGTGACCGACGATGAAGGCGAGAGCGATACGGATACCGTTACGGTCAGCGTGCTCAAATCCTCCAGCACCGACGTGGACGGCGACAACGTGCCCGACGTGCTGGACCTTTTCCCCGAGGATGCCAGCGAATGGGCCGACAATGACGGCGACGGCATCGGCGACAACGCCGATATCGACGACGACAACGACGGCATGAGCGACACCTGGGAAGAGACCTACGGCCTGAATCCGCTGACCGACGACGCCGACCTGGATGCCGACGGCGACGGCGTGTCCAACATCGACGAGTACACCGCCGACTCCGATCCGACCACTGTGCCGGGCAACACCGCCCCCGATGCGCCGACCATCGAAGAGGTTTCTTCAGCCGATACGGTTTCGCTGACGCCGGTGCTGGTCACCGCGGCCTACTTCGATGCCGACAACGACGACCACTTCAAGTCCCAGTGGCAGATCGGCACGGACAGCGATTTTGACACCCTGATTATGGACAAGACCAGCAAGGTTCAGCTGACCGCCTACGAAGTCGGCAAGATGGTGCTGGACGTCGATACGGCCTACTACTGGCGGGTCCGCTTCATCGACACGGACAACGGCGTCTCCGAGTGGTCCGAGACCGGCAGCTTCATTACCATCGCCGCAGAGACAGCCGGCGATGCGAACCTCGACGGAATCCCCGACAGCCAGGAAGTGGGTGACGCCGTGGACGTCAACGAAGACGGCGTGGCCGACAGTCTGGAAGGCGACATCATGAGTTTTGCCACGGTGGAAGGGCAGACCCTGGTGGGTGTGGAGCCGATCTCCGAGGGGATCACCCTGGTGTCGGTGGAATCCATCGCTTCCGATACGATCACCGATCAATCGGTGCAGCTGGGTTTCGGCCTGATCGGTTTCCGCCTGTACCTGGCCGACGGCGTGACCACGGCCGCGGTGAAGATCTCCTTTAACACCCGCGTGCCCGCCGATGCCCAGCTGTACAAGTACACCGAGGAAAACGGCTGGCAGGTCTATTCCAATGCCGTGTTCGCGGCCAACCGAAAATCGGTCACCATCGTCCTGGAGGACGGCGGCGAAGGCGATGAGGACGGGGTGGTCAACGGCGTGATCGTGGATCCCTCGGGCATTTCCTATAGCACCGAATCCGACAGCGCGGCCATATCCGCCACCACCAGCGACGCTTCCTCCTCCGGTGGCGGCGGCTGTTTCATCGGCACCGCAACGGGCCTTTCCGGCACGGTTTCTGCGGCTGCTGCTTGGATGACCATGATCTTGCTGGGAACCGGGGCGCTGTTTGCAGCCGCTTTCCATAAAGTTGGAAAATAAATTCTACATCGAGTCGAATATGGATTGAAGCGATAAGCTAAAAAGAACAAGCACACCCCCTGATGAATCATCGTCAGGGGGTGTTTGCTTTACGGCACGGTTTGATTTGGAGAACCTTTGTGTTTCGGCTACAGAAAGAGCTTTAAGAAAGCTTGATTGATGAGCGTTCGATAAGATCGAAAGCGATGTTGGCAACACGGCCAGATGCTCCGGCCCCACCGAGAAGATCCCGCACGCCCAGCAGCTTTTTTTCAAGTTGTCTCAATTTTTTCGGTTCGGACACCATCCGGATCACTGTTTCGGCAATGGTTTTCGGCGAAGCGTCCTCCTGAATCAACTCGGGCATCAACTGCTTTTTCGCGATCAGGTTGGCGATTCCAATATAGTCGACCTTGATCAGTCGTTTTCCCAGCCAATAGCTCAAGGGGGATACCTTGTAGACGATAATCGTCGGCGTGCCGTGGAGCGCGGCTTCCAAAGTAACTGTGCCCGAGGCGCATACCAGGATATCGCTTTTTTTAAATATTGGTTCAACAGGCCCTTTTACGATAGACACATCAAGGGCGCCTGTGTATTGCCGTAAAATGTCTTCCAGCAGGTCTTCTTCGATGGATGACGAACAGGAAACCAGAAATTTTGCAGCCGGCAGGCTGCGATTGATTCGTTGGGCTGCCTGGAGCATGACCGGCAACAGCGTTGCAACCTCTTTTTCCCTCGATCCGGGAAGCAGACCGATAACCGGTTTTTCCGAATCGGATCGATTGGACGCGTGGCTGATTGGTGGATGGATCCTGTCCAGCAGTGGATGCCCCACAAAGGTCACCGGTACCCCATGGTTGCGGTAAAAGGAGGCCTCGAAGGGCAGGATGACTGCCATGTGATCGACCAGGCGTTTTATTTTTTTTACCCTGTTTTGTCGCCAGGCCCAGATTTGGGGGCTGATGTAGTAAAGAACCGGAATTTTCAGTTTTTTTGCCACTGCCGCGACGCGAAAATTGAAATCGGGGAAATCGATGGGGATCAACAGATCCGGCTTGAGGCGTTGCATCGCCTTTTTTACCGAGCCCATGGCGCGATAAATCGTCGGCAATTTTGAGATGACTTCCGTAAGGCCCACTACGGACAGCTGCCTGGAATCGACGATGATCCGGGCTCCCTCGCTTTGCATGGCATTGGCTCCCACGCCAAAAACGAAGGCATCCGGGGCGCGTTTCTTGATGGCCCGGACCAGCCTTGCGCCGTGCATGTCGCCGGACGCTTCCCCGGCAATGATCATGAACCGTTTTGGGGGCATTCGATCAGTTGGTTGTTGTCAATTTACAAGATGCTGACTGGTTTTTTTAATCTGGGCCATGATAGACAGGGCGGTCTTCAGTGCATCACGGCCCATCTGGCCCGTTACCAGGGGTTGCTGGCGATGTTTAACGGAGTGAACGAATGATTTCAACTCATCGTCCAACGCGTCGCCCTTGTCGAATTTCATTTCCTTGATTTTCATGCCCGGGATGATGTCATCGCCGTGATTCGGTTCCGGACGGACAAGGGTGATTTTGTGTTCGGCGAAATCGATGGAGATGTAGGCGTCTTTCTGAAAAAGCCTCAGTTTTCGCTCGTTTTTTGCAGATATTCGGCTGGCCGTAACATTGGCCACGGCGCCATTGTCAAACTCCAGGCGGGCATTGGCAATATCGATGTTTTCGGATACAACTTCGATGCCGGCAGCATGAACGCTTTTGATCGTCGAACCCACTAAATTCAGAATCAAGTCGATATCATGGATCATCAGATCCAAAACCACGCTGACGTCGATGCAACGCCCTTGATAAATGCTGAGCCGATGGGATTCAATAAAGCGCGGCTGGTCAATTTGGCCTCGCAGCGCGACCACCGCGGGGTTGAAGCGCTCCAGGTGCCCTACCTGAATAATCGATCCATTGGCTTCGGCGATCCGAAGCAATTCATCCGCGTCTTCGATGCGGCTGGTCATTGGTTTTTCGATCAGAACATCGACATTCTGTTTCAAAAAATCCCTGGCGATGGAGAAATGCGCCGGCGTCGGTGCCGCAACGCTGATGGCATCGACTTTCCCATAAAGGGATTGGTGGTCTCGGTAATAGGTAGTGGTGTTCTCTTCGGCAACTTTTTCCCCTTGAACGGGATCTGTATCCACCACGCCCACCAGATCCACATCCGGCATGGAATGATATTTTTGTGCGTGAAACTTTCCCAGATATCCCACGCCGACAACGCCGACTCGCAGTTGTTTCATTGACAGCCCCTACGATACAATTGGATTCGCTATTTTTGGTGTTTATTCACAGACAATGGCAATATCATTCTCATTGGCCAGGCGGATCATTTCCGGTTGATCGAAAACGACGGTTTTTTGCGCTTCGATGGCCAATGCCCGAACACGGTTTCGGATCATGGTTTCAATGGTTTTCATGCCTACCGAGGGAACGTCGAAACGAAAATCCTGATTGGGTTTGCATACTTTTACCAATACGGCTTCACCGTTTCCCAGTTTACCCCCGCGCTCGATGGTGGCATCGGTACCGTCAATGGCCTCCACGGCCAACGTGGAGCCGCCACCGACGACCACGCTCTGGCCAATGTCCAGCCGGCCGATTTCACGGGCGATGGAAAAACCCATGACAATGTCTTTTTTTTCCGACCGGGTCGGTTTGCGTTTCGTCCAGACACCTTTTTGCGCCAGCAGTTCAGGAAGGAGAAAAGTGGACGGTTCCACCTTGATGCCTTCTTTTTCGAGGCTGTCCGCAAACGCACACATAATGGCGTCATCGTGGGTATGCCGCATCCCGGCGATGATGGCGATCGCCTTCATATCCGGTTTCACGTCGGTGAACAGACGTGTCTTTTGAATGGCGCCCAGCATGACGGCCCGCCTGACCTCGTTTTGTTTGAAAAAGCGGATAAGGCGTTTGACCTGGCCCAGATGAAGCCATTGAATTTTTTCCGACCATTGGGCCAAATCCGGGTCGGCTTCGTTGACATATGCCGCTGTGAACAGGGTATATCCCTTTTCCACGGCAGTTTTGGAAAAAAGCAGGGGAAATTGGCCGCTGCCGGCAATGAGGCCGATTCGTGCTTGGGGAAAATGGTCAGGCACAGTTGGTTGTCCAATCAAAGGCCAAAGGGAACTATCGGGTCACCCCTCTCGAGGAGGCTTTGATAAACCCGATGAACTGTTCGACTTCCGGAACCATTTCCACTTCGGCGTGGACGCGTTCGATCGCTTCGTTCAGGGTCAGTCCGTAGCGGAACAGAATCCGATATGTCTTTTTCAGCGCGGACATGGCTTGGTCCGAGAAACCATGCCGTTTCAGGCCGACACGGTTGAGGCCGTGCAATACGGCACGGTCGCCGGCGGCAATGACGTACGGCGGAACATCCTTGACCACTGCGGATTTGCCGCCGACGAAAGCATAATCGCCAATTCGGACAAATTGATGGATCGCCACAAGACCACCGACGGTGGCGTGGTTGCCGATGGTGATATGGCCTGCCAGCGTCGTGTTGTTGGCCAGTACCACCATTTTCCCGACCCGGCAGTCATGGGCAACATGCGTGTATGCCATCAGAAACGATTTCTCTCCCACCTCTGTAAGGCCACCGCCGGGTTCCGTGCCGCGGTGAATGGTGACGAACTCCCTGATGGTTACGTCCGGGCCAATTCTTACACGGCTTTTTTCTCCGCCGAACTTCAGGTCCTGGGGGATGGCGCCGATGGCCGCGAATTGAAAAATCCGGCATCCGGCACCGATATCCACCTGCGGATCGATGACCACATGGGGGCCGATAAAGGTCCCCTTGCCGATGGTCACATCCTCGCCGATAATTGAATAGGCCCCGATTTCCACGTCCTCGTCGATATCGGCGTCGGGGCTCACGATCGCTGTCGGGTGTATCATATCAATCTCCATAAGCGGCCAACAGTGTCGCTTCGGCGACGGTTTGCCCATCGACCTTGGCGATGCCGGCCATTTTCACGGCTTTGGATCTGGCTTTCAACATTTTCAATTCCAGCACCAACTGATCGCCGGGAACGACCGGTTTTCTGAAACGGACGCTGTCAAAGCCCATGAAATAAATTTTCCTTACGCGGGTATCAGGCGGCAACGATTGGATAACGAGCACCCCACCGGCCTGTCCCATGGCTTCGACAATGAGAACGCCGGGCATGATGGGGCCATCGGGGAAGTGCCCCTGAAAAAACGGTTCGTTAATGGTGACATTTTTAATGGCAACAATGCGTTTGTCTTTCTCGAATTCGACAACCCGGTCCACCAGCAAAAAAGGATATCGATGAGGAAGGGCTTCCATGATCGATTGGATGTCAAATTTGTTATCCATGAGAAGATCTCCGCTTCAATTCGATTCTTTTTTTACGGATTTTTCCAGGTCGGCGAGTTTCTTTTCCAAGTCGGCGACTTTTTTCTTCATGTCCGGCAGGGACGGAATGATGTGTTGGACCCTTAGCCAGGTTCTATGGGGCATAGCATTGGTCCCCGATGATACCACTTCTCCATCCGGTATGGATTTGCCGACGCCGGTCATGGGGCCGACCGTGACGTGATTACCGAGTTCCAGGTGGCCGGAGATGCCGGCCTGACCGGCCAGAATCGCGTGGTGCCCGATTTTGGTGCTGCCGGCGATGCCCACCTGCGCGACGATCACGCTGTCTTCTCCAATGACGACATTATGGGCAATGTGGACCAGATTGTCTGTTTTTACGCCGCGTTGAATCCACGTCCGACCGAAGGTGGCCCGATCGATGGTGTTACAGGCCCCGATTTCGACATCGTCATCGATCTGCACGATTCCGATCTGGGGAATTTTATGATACCGGCCGCCATCGGGCACGAATCCATAGCCGTCGCTGCCGATCACGGTTCCCGGATGGATGGTTACCCGATCGCCGATGCAGCATCCGTGCATAATGGTTGCATTGGGATGAATGACGCATCGCTCGCCGATCTTGACCTCGTCTCCGATGAATACGCCGGCATGCACGATGGTGCCGGACCCGATGGTTACCCGGTTGCCGATATGGGCCAACGGTCCGATAAATATATCTTTTCCGGTGCAAACGTCCTTGCCGATGGCTGCCTTTTCGTCGATGCCCGCAGGCGGTGAAAGCGACGGGTGAAATAACGCCACAACACCGTTGAATGCCAGCTGCGGGTTGCTGACATGGATCAGGTTCCTTCCGGGAAACACGGCTTTTTCGGGAACGATAATCGCTCCTGCCTGGCAGGCGTCCATCCGTTTCAGGAATTTGCTGCCCCCGGCAAAGGTGATCTGCGTGGCACCGGCGGCATCAAAAGGGGCGACGCCATTGATCCGCATTTCCTCGTTGCCTGACGTTTCGCCATCGATCCGGCGGGCGATTTCCTCAAGTGTATATTCGACGGGCACGATCGGCACCTGCCTTATTTTTTCTTTTTCGCAGCGTAGCGTTGGTTGAATTTCTGGATCACTTCGTCGGTGATGTCAATGGTGCTCGGCGAGTAGAGCACACCCCGCTTGTCCATGATCATCAGATAGCCCCCGGATTTTCCGATTTCGTCGATAACTTCCAGCGTTTCGGCCTGAAGGTCTTTCATCAGGTCCTTCTGCAATCCTTGCAGCTGGCCTTCGTACTTTTTCTGCAGGGTCTTGATATCGTTGACCTTGATTCTGAATTCGCGTTCTTTTTCTTCCCGCATCTCCTTGCTCATTACAAGGGCTTCCCGTTCCAGCCGTTTTTTCAACTCTTCGATTTCGGCGCCTTTTTCCTTCAATTCGGCTTCCATCTTTTTTCCTTTTTCAGTGATTTCAGCCTTGATTTCTTTTCCGGCATCCGAATTTTCGAACAGACGCTGAAACTCCACCACGCCGATTTTGGCGACATCGGCACCCAGTGCCGATCCTGCGGTCAAAAAAACAGTCAGCATTGTCAGGATGAGCCATTGGTTGCGCAATTGCATAAGTTCCCCTTTCCTCACCATCCGTTGTTATTAATTTTCATGTGTATCATTAAACCGCTGTTTTAATCAAATCTTTGATACCAACCAGTTGCCATTGGTTCGTTGCCGCTGAGATCCGGCGTCAGGTACCAGCTTTTCGGCCTTTAAAAAGCGCCTCCCATCGAAAATTCCCAGTTGACGCCCGAATCCTCTCCATTTTCTTCGATGGGATCCAAGATATGGCCGCCTTCAATGCGGATCGGTCCAATGGGGGAATACCATCGAATGCCGTATCCGGCCGCCTGGCGGAGATTTCCTAAGTCAATGGTGTCATCCGGACCGTAAACATTGCCCGTGTCGTAAAAGATCACCCCAACGATTCCCAGGTCCTTGAACAAGGGATAGCTCAATTCGAAGTTGAATTGAACATAGGTTTCACCGCCCTCCTCGGTTTCCTCGCCGTCTTCGTTGATGGTGTTGATGTGGATATCTTGGAATTCGAAGCCGCGTACGGAGTTCATGCCGCCCAGATAGAACTTTTCATAATCCGGCAAGGTGTAGCCAGGGATTTGCTCCACCCAACCCGATTCTGCATGGAAAAACGTTACCAGGCCTTTGTAGACCGGGATGTACCACCCCAATTCGCCGACAACCTTTTGAAAGCCGTGATCCCCCCCTAACCCTGCATAGGTGTACCGAAGGCTGTGATCCTGGCCCTGTGTGGTGTTGAAGGCCCGGTCCCTGGAATCGTAGCTCAATCCCGTGGTAATGGAACTGGTGGCGTTTTCGCCTTCGAGGTCTTTCACATTATCCGAAGCGTCGTCCGTGACCTCCGAAATATCGGTGACATCATAGCGGTACGACAAAGAGACGCGGGTGTAGTCCCAGATGGGATAACTGAATCCGATGCCGCCTCCCATACTGGTTCGGTCGTAGGTGTCGTATTCCCGTTTGGTTCGATACACATTGGCGGTGCCGGACAGTGGGATGTCGAACAGCCACGGCTCGGTGAAACTCAGGTTGTACAGGTCGGAAGATCCGCCGACCTGGCCGCTCAATTTAACGATCTGCCCACGGCCGAACAGGTTTCTCTGGGAAACGGAACCGGTCACGAAAAAGTCGTCCACCGTGCTGTACCCTGCGCCGAAAGTAAAGGTGCCCGTGGCCTTTTCCACCACATCCACCTTGACGTTCATTTTGTCTTCCGCGCTGCCTTCGACCGTATCCACCTTCACATCTTCGAAAAAGTCCAGGCGGTTAAGATTGCGTACACTTCTTTTAAGACGGCTGCTGCTGTAAACTTCCCGTTCGTGAATGCGCAGTTCCCGCCGGATGACTTTGTCACGCGTGCGAACGTTGCCGGAGATATCGATGGTTTCGAAGTAGACCTTTGCGCCCTTTTTTACCGAGTAGGTGATGTCGACCAGATGGTTCACCGGATCCTCTCGGGTCCTTGGCGAAACATCGGCGTTGGCAAAGCCGGCATTGGCGTGCAGATCGGTCAGCCACAGCACGTCCTTGCGGACCGCTTCGCGGTTGAAAAAAGGCTCCCTGGCAATATTGAGAGCGGGCATCAATTTGTCTTTGGTAACAATGATATCGCCGTCGATATCGATGGTCCCGACCTTGAAGCGTTCGCCCTCCTCGATTTTGAAGGTGATATAGATCCACTGTTCTTCAAACTCGACCACGGGATCGGCCACCTTGGCATGGATGAACCCATTGATATTGTAGTAGCCCATCAGTCGGGCGGTATCCTGGCTCAAATCTTCCCGGTTCAGTTCCCCCGAGGAGGTGAGCCAGGAGAAAAACCCCTTTTCCGAGGTGCTGATCAGCTTCTTGAGTTCCTTGTCGGTAAAGGCCTTGTTCCCTTGAAAGACGATTTTCTTTATTTTTATCTTCTTGCCTTCCTCGATGGTGAATTCGATGTCCGCCTGATTGTTGTCCCGATCATGTGCGGTATAAGTGATTTTAACGTTGTGGTAGTTCTTTTCCTTATACATCGACTCGAGTTGCTCGATATTGGATTTGATCGTGAAAATGTTAAGGATCGATCCCGTACTGATACTCAGGTTTTCTCTCAGTTTTTCATCTTTGAAAACTTTATTGCCGCTGAACGAGATGCGCCGGATGGTGGGCTTTTCAACAACATGAAAAACAATGATTTTCCCGCCGTCGGCTTCCTGGGATTCAACCCGGATGTCTTCGAAATATCCCATTTTGTAAATATTTTTCATGTCTCGGGAGATGTCGCCGGCGCGCAGCACATCGCCGGGTTTCACCCGGATCACCCGCTGAATGGCATCGGCTTCGATACGTTTGTTGCCGGTGATTTCAACCTGGCTGATGAGTTCCTGCCGAAAAAGGTGGCGGGCCAGTTTTTCGGCCGCATTTTTAACCACCGTCCGCATGTTTTCCATGCCGGTTCCGGCCTCGAAAACCGATATCGCAGGGGTGCTGCCTACCGATTGCACCATGTTGATATCCAGGCTGATGTTGTTGCCGATGCGCGTCATGCTTCCCCAGATGACGCTGTCGGCACCGGCCGAAAGGCCCATTTTTCGAACGGCCTGAATATCCGAGATGGTTTCAGCAACCGTGTCCGTGGCTTGTTGATCCATGTCGACAAAGACCGCGCCTTCCGGTTGCAGGAACTCTTGAATGGTTTTGGGGATGTCATGCCTGAGGTAGGACAGATCCTGGCTGGCATTGATTTCAAAGGGCAGCACCAGAACATGGACCGTTTCGCCCGCGGCAGCAGGCCCGGACAGAAAATAAAGGGAAAGGAACAGCACGAATAAACATCGCCTCAGCATTGAACCCCCTTAAAGCCTATCGATCTCTTCATCAATGATATCAACGAAACTCCTGCAGGGCGCCGTTGACGATGGTAACCCGGCGGGATACGAGGGCCGCCAATTCCATATTGTGGGTAACCACAACGAGCGCCATGCCCATTTCCTGGTTCAGCTCCATCAAAAGGGTGTGGATCAAGTCGCTGTTGCGGCGATCCAGATTTCCCGTGGGTTCATCGGCCAGGAGAATGGCCGGCCGCTGAACCAGCGCCCGGGCCAGAGCGACCCGTTGCTGCTCGCCTCCGGAAAGTTCGTTCGGTCGATGGGTCAACCTTTCCTCAAGGCCGACACGAACCAGCATCGATTCCGCTTTTTCCCGGGCGGTTTTCTTATCCATCCCACCGACCAGAGCCGGCATCATGGTGTTTTCAAGGGCGTTGAATTCGGGCAGCAGGTGGTGAAATTGAAATACGAACCCAATGGTTTTATTGCGAAAACGCGCCAGTCGAGTGTCGTCCAGCCGCAGCACATCGGTTCCCGAATAGTACAGTTCCCCGGCATCCGGCCTGTCCAGAGTCCCCAGAATGTGAAGCAGGGTGGATTTGCCGATTCCCGACGCCCCCACGATTCCTATGGTTTCCCCGGAACCCAGTGAAAAAGACAATCGGTCTAACACCACGATGGGGGACTTTCTGTGATTGTAAGCCTTGCCGATTCCCGCGGCCTGAATCAACGGTCCTTGAACATCGTCGGGAGCCGGGAAAGTTGACGCCTGTATCCGATTTTTTCGATCAGCCATGGCGGATGGCCTCCACAGGATCGATGGCAGCGGCCTGGCGAGCCGGATACAAGGTCGCGGCCAGACAGATCAATATTGCGCACAACGCGATCGTAAAGACGTCCATTGCCTTCAGATGGACCGGCAGGCTGGTGATGTAGTAGACATCTGCGGGCAGTTTGATGAACTGATACCGCTCCAGCAGGGTGCACAGGATCAATCCCGCCGAAGTTCCCAGGGCCGTTCCGGCAAGACCGATCATGACGCCTTTGACGACGAAAATCCGGCCGATGGACTTGGCCGTCGCTCCCATAGTTTTCAAAATGGCGATGTCCCTGCGTTTTTCCATGACCATCATGACCAGCGAACCGGCGATATTGAAGGCGGCTACCAGAACGATCAACGCGAGGATGATGAACATGACGGTTTTTTCCAACCGGAGGGCCGAAAACAGATTACGGTTGATCTGTTTCCAGTTCTCCACGTTGTAGTCGCTGCCCACTAACTGCTGGATCTCTTCCTGGAGCCTGTCGGCCCGATCCAGATTTTCCAGCCGGATTTCGATGCCGCTGACCGATGCGGGCATGCGGAGCATCTTCTGGGCCTGCTCCAGGGTAACGAAAGACAGGGACCCGTCGAATTCGTACATGCCGGATTCGAACAGATCGACAACCTTGTATTTGATCATGGCGGGAATATGGCCGGCCGGCGAAAGCATGCCCCGCGGCGTAATCATGTGGATACTGTCACCGCGGATCACCCCCAGGCTGGCGGCCAGCTGCTTGCCGAGGACAATGCCCGGAGCGGGGCGAAGGTCTGCCTGGGGATCTTTTTCCGCGGATGACGGCGGCAACAGGCTGCCGGTATCGACCCCCGGAATCCCGGTATTCCCCGAAGTAGGAACAATTCCCTTCAGCAGCGCTCCCGCCGCCCGGTTGGCGGTACGAAGGACCACCTGGGTAGCGATATAGGCCGACGCGGTTTCAACCCCCTGGATGTCGGCCACCTTTTCGACGATTCGATGGTAATCGGTCAGGGCGCCTTCTTTTTGGGTGATCACCAGATGCGGGCGAATGCCCATGATACGAGATTTGAGGTCGGCTTCGAATCCGGCCATGACGGCGATGACCACGATCAAAGCCATCACCCCGACTGTGACCCCGGCAACGGACAGGGCGGTGATCAGCGAAATGAAGGCCCGTTTCTGGCGGGTCCTTAAGTAACGCCCGGATACGAATGTCACAAACGACATGGCGGTTCCAATAGCGGCAAAGATGGTTGTTTGCTTTCCCGGCGTTTGCCTGGCCTTATTGGGCGGATCGGTCGTCAGCCTTGGAAATCGCCCCCTTGGGCTTCATATGAGGGAACAGGATGACTTCGCGAATGGACGGAGCGTCCGTCAGCAGCATAACCAGACGGTCGATCCCGATGCCCTGGCCGGCGGTTGGCGGCATGCCGTATTCCAGGGCTTCGATGTAATCGTCATCCATGCAGTGGGCTTCTTCGTCCCCGGCCTCACGGTCCTCTACCTGCTGCATAAACCTTCTATGCTGGTCTTCGGGATCATTGAGTTCGGAAAATCCGTTGGCGATTTCACGACCGGCGATGAACAGTTCGAACCGTTCAGTCAGATCCGGATGGGTGTCGCTTCTTCTGGAAAGCGGCGAAACTTCGGCAGGGTACCCGGTGATGAAGGTCGGCTGAATCAATTTGGGTTCCACCAGAATATCGAACAGCTTGGTGATGATTTTTCCCAGACGGCCGGTTTTGGTGACGGTGATACCCTTTGTCGCGGCAAATTCAAGCAGGCGATCCTTGTCGGTCAGCAGGGACGGGTCGACGCCGCCGATGCGGTCGAGTGCGTCAAACAGGGATATGCGCTGCCATTTCCCCCCCAGTTCGATCCGGTCGCCCTGATAGGTGATGCAGGTACTGCCATTCACTTCCTGGGCGATGTGGGCGAACATCTGTTCGGTCATGTCCATCAGGTCATCATAGGTGGCGTAGGCCTGGTAGAATTCCACCATGGTAAACTCGGGGTTGTGCCGGGTGGAGACGCCTTCGTTTCTGAAGTTGCGATTGATTTCGAAGACCCGCTCCAATCCGCCCACCACCAGGCGCTTGAGGTAAAGCTCCGGGGCAATGCGCAAAAAAAGGTCCATGTCCAGTGCATTATGGTGGGTCACAAAGGGCGTCGCCTCGGCGCCGCCGGGGATGGGCTGCATCATGGGCGTTTCCACCTCGAGAAAATCCCGGGAAAGGAAAAAAGCGCGCATGGATTGGATGATCCGGCTGCGTTTGATGAAAATCTCCTGAACATCCGGATTCATGATCAAGTCGATGTAGCGCTGCCGGTAGCGTTTTTCCGGGTCCTTGAGACCGTGAAATTTTTCGGGCAGCGGCCGGGTGGATTTGCACACCAGATCGACGGATTCGGCCAGCAGGGTCCACTCACCGGTTTTGGTCCGAAAGAGGCTGCCGGAGATTTTTACGAAATCGCCGACATCCAGCCGTTTGAACAGTGCATAGGGCGCATCGCCCACTTTGTCCTTGCGGATATACGCCTGCATCAGGCCGGTGCGATCCTTGAAGCGGATGAAAGCGGATTTGCCGAAGCGGTTGATGGCCATCATCCGTCCTGCTGCGGTAAAAGAGGTGGCATCTTCCTGGCGGTCCTCCGGCAGGGTTTTTATATGCTCTGCGATTTCTACTATCGTATGGTCGATGACAAATCCGTTGGGGAACAGATTGATTCCGTCCGCCTTCAGACCATCGGCTTTTTCTTTGCGTTTGCTCAGCAGGTCCTTCGCGTTATCCATGGAAGCTCCACATTGTTTGCATCTCGTTTGTATCGGTCACCATGCCGTTGTGCCGTCAGAATTACCCCATGGGCCAATCCGGTACCATCGACTCATCGGCTGAAAAATCATAAACTACTCCTGCTATCTTATTTGGTAGATGGTGTCAAGGCGTGTGACCATGCGGCAACCCGCGGTGGTCGGGGTGTTGCCGGTAACCCGGCAACAGTTGTCAGCGGTTATGATGATTCGGTTCTGGTTCCAGCGGCGGATCCTTTTTGGGTGGGGGATGGTAAATTAAGATGGCGATCCCCTGCCAAAACAGGGGACCGTTGGTTCGATGGGATATTCAGCAGCAGCCGGTCTCTCCGCAGCCGGCACAGTCCGATCCACAGCTTGCCGGTTGCTGGGTGGCGCTTGCGCTGATGCCGACAACTTCGATATCGAAAGTCAGGGCTTGGCCGGCCAATGGGTGGTTGAGGTCGAAAACGATTTTTTCGTCGTCGATGCTATCCACCCGGGCAGGAATCTGTTGCCCCTGGGGTGTGCTCAGCATCAGGGTCTGTCCCACCTGGGGAGACGCACCTTGCGGAATTTCGGACGTGGGGAATTCGTGCATCCGGCTTTCGTCCCGCTGGCCGTATGCTTCTTCCGGCGAAAGGGTGAACGTCTTGGTCTCGTTGATCGCCATGCCCATAAGGGCCGATTCGAACCCGGGAATCAGGTTGCCGGTGCCCATCTGGACCTCTAAAGGCTTGCGTCCTTTGCTGGAATCGAACACCTCGCCGTTGTCCAGCGTTCCCGTGTATTCGACGCTTACGAACAGTCCGCTTTCAACTTTTTCCATTGTGAACTCCTTGATTAAAAAATGAATAATATCGTGACAACATTGCGACGAATCCGCTAAAGTCAAGGCAAGATTCACACGGTTGGCGGCGGATCCGCGCCATTTGCGGGACGAAACCATCGCCATTGTTCTTGACTATTGTCTGACTTGCCGTAGTTTGGAGATTGCCAAGCGGCGTTTTTTGTCCTGTTAAATGACATCCAAATTCTTGTCCAGGAGGCGAACAATGCGCATCGAAAAAGACAGCATGGGCCAAAAAGAGATCCCCGATGAGGCCTGGTACGGTATCCATACCGCCCGCTCTCTGGACAATTTCGATGCCGCCGGGGAAATTTTGCCGCTGGAGATCGTTTACGCCATCGTCCGGTTGAAAGCCGCCTGCGCCATGGCCAACGAGCGGCTCGGCCTGCTGGACAAGGACCGACGCCGGGCGATTATCCGGGCCTGCGAGCAGATTCTGACCGGTAGATACGACGATCAGTTTCCCATCGATATTTTTCAGTCCGGCTCCGGCACTTCTTCGCAGATGAACGTCAACGAGGTCATCGCGAATCTGGCGGCCTTTGAACTGGGGGGAAAACCCGGGGACCGAACCACGGTTCATCCCAATGATCACGTCAACAAGGGGCAGTCCACCAACAATGTCTTTCCCTCGGCCATTCGGCTGGCCTGCCTGCAGTTTCACCAGGGACTGCAAGGGGCGCTGGCACATCTGGTTGCCGCATTGGAAAAGAAAGCGGAAGAATTTGCCGATATCGCCAAAAGCGGACGCACCCATCTCCAGGATGCCGTGCCCGTCACCCTGGGCCAGGAATTCGGCGCCTATGCCCGGGCCCTGCAAAAAGCAGGGGTTCGGTTGGCCTCGGCGGCCGATAATCTGAGGGAAATCGGTGTGGGTGGAAATGCCGTGGGCACCGGAATCAATACCAAGCCGGCCTTTCGGGAAACCATCGTTCAAGCCCTCAACGATGCCACCGGTTTTTCCTTCACGGTTGCCGAAAACGGCATCGAGATCACCCAGTCGATGACGGACATGGGGCAGGTTTCGGCCGCCCTGCGTCTGTTGGCCCTGGATCTGCTGAAGATTACCAACGATCTGCGGCTGTTGGCCTCGGGGCCCAATACCGGCCTGGGGGAGATCCGATTGCCGGCAGTGGAACCGGGCTCGTCGATCATGCCGGGCAAGATCAACCCCAGCATCTGCGAGGCCGCCAACATGGCCTGCCTTCAGGTGGTCGGCTGCGATGCGGCCATCGCCATGGCCTGCGGACTGGGTCAGCTTGAACTCAACACCCACCTGCCGCTCATCGGGACCAACCTGGTAAAAGCCTTCAACATCCTGATCCGGACCAGCCGGATGCTGGAGAAAAAGTGCATCCGCGGCATCCAGGCGGATGCGCAGCGTTGCCGATCCAATTTCGAGAACAGTGCCGGCCTGGCGACCATACTCAATCCTGCCATCGGCTACGACCGGGTGGCGGCGCTGGTCAAGGAGGGACTGGCCAGCGGCAAGAATTTGAAAACCCTGGTGCTGGAAAAGAAGTTGATGTCGGAAACGGAGTTGAACCGGCTCTTATCCAGGGCATTCGAGCCCAATCTATGACGGTATCCGAACAAATCCGTTATTTGTAAACCGATTTTCGGCCGGGTTGACATCCCTGTTTTCCAAACGTAACGTTAAAAATCAGCATGCTGCAGGTAAATCTGCGAAGCCGCAACCGGTTTGGTTTCGATCTGTTGTGTTGAAAACCGGTAAAAAATATAGATGGGCGGGAGAAAGGCCATGGGAGAGTATGCAAGAGCGCATTTGATTATTTCCGGAAAGGTCCAGGGGGTCTATTTCAGAGCGGAAACCCAGCGGGCGGCCCTGCGCCTGGGGGTGGCCGGTTGGGTCAGAAACAAACGCGACGGCACCGTGGAGGCGGATGTCGAAGGCGATAAAAAGGACGTGAAAGCCCTGATCGACTGGTGTAAAAGCGGCTCCCCCCTTTCCAGAGTGGACAATGTGAATGTCAGCTGGGAGGATTATCAAGGTGCGTCGCACACCTTTGAGGTCCGGTTTTAGTGTCCACCCAGAAATGACCAATTTGCCCGATATCTTTGTTGCGCGAAAAATTTTATCCTCGGAATATCAACCATATGCCTCCGGTAAAATTTTTCATGCGCCTCGATCTCGACCAAATTTCCCTATTTCTGGATGAACACTGTTGGGAATGTAAAATTGGAGGAAAACATGACCGGGATCATGTCGCTTCAAAAAGCCGTTGCCCTCGAAATCGAGAAATACAAGGCCCCCAAGGATGTTCGGTCGCTTTCAAAAACCCACGTCGCCTATACCGGCGCACCGAGGAAGCATCCTTTGAATCCGGACCAGATCATTTTGATACCCGACCCATACAACGACAAGAGCCCTTACCTGGAATTCGGCAGAAATGACATTACCCATGTCGAGAAGCTGGCCAATGTGGTCAACATGGAAGGGGAAACGGTTCCCATGGCGCGTGTCTGGATAAAAAAGGGCAGTCTGGCCATTCAATGTACGCCTTTCCAGGTATCTTCGCTGTAGGATCAGAATCGGGCCACTTTCGTTATCACCTCCTTATTTAGCCCGTCGCTGATTACCGGTCGGGCGACTTCTCAACCCCCCGATCCCGCGATGATTGGAAATAAACTGCGAAAGAGAGAAGTTATGGTCCTTGCTGTTGGAGAAATTTTAATCGACATTTTCCCGGATTACCAACGCATCGGCGGTGCACCGTTCAACTTTGCCTGTCATCTTAAAAAACTGGGCTTTCCGGTGCGGTTTTTTACCTGTGTGGGGCTGGATCGCTATGGCGAGCGCATTCTCGATCATTTGCAGTCGACCGGCTTCGACCTCGACGATGTCCAGGTCGACCCAATCCATCCCACGGGAACCGTCAACGTACAGCTCGATGAAAGTGGCGTGCCCCATTTCGATATTTGCGAAAATACGGCATGGGACCACCTTGACCTTGATGCCTGTCCAATTGCTGCAACCGAGGATGTGGAAATGATCTATTTCGGCAGCCTGTTGCAGCGCACCGAGGCGGGCCGCCGTCAGATCCAAAATTTGCTCACAAAAAAAGGGAAGGAAGTCACTGCTTTCTGCGACATCAATATGCGCCCCCCCCACGTCAATCCCCGCGCCATCGACGAATCCCTGCGCCAAGCCGACATCCTGAAGCTCAACGAGGATGAATTGGCGGCGATTCAGCGGGAATATAAAAAACAAGGCGCTGGGGACGCCTTCCTGTCCTGGCTGATGAAAACCTTCGATATCCGGGCCATCGCTTTGACTTGCGGCAGCCGCGGCAGCCGGCTGTATTTCGACGGCGGCCGGGTGGACGTCCCGGCAACGGCGATCGACAGCGTCATCGATACGGTCGGCGCCGGCGACGGCTTTGCTTCGATTCTGGCGGCCGGTTATCTTCGAAACCTGCCCTGGAAAAAGACCGTTCTTCAGGCATCGCGGTTTGCATCCCGAATCTGCGGATTCCCCGGCGCCGTTCCCGACGATGCAGACGTTTACGATGAATTCAAATCGATAATGGAGGAAAAACGAAATGGCCGCTAAGCGACCGTACATTCAGTTTTTCAGCCTGCATGGGCTGATCCGGTCCAAAAACCTGGAAATGGGTCGGGATGCCGATACCGGCGGCCAGGTAAAATATGTCATCGAACTGGCAGAAAATCTCAGCCAGCGGGAAGATATCGGGCGTGTGGACCTGTTCACCCGTTTGATTGCCGACAAGCGGGTTTCGTCGGACTACAGCGCTCCCATTGAACCGGTCAACGACAAGTTTCGCATCGTACGGATCCAGTGCGGCGGCCGCAAATACCTTCGCAAGGAACGGCTCTGGCCGCATCTGGAAGAGTATGTGGACAAGACCATCAAATTCATCAAGCGCAACGATTCCATCCCGGATATCGTCCACGGCCACTATCCCGATGCCGGCTACGTGGCCATGCAGCTGGCCGATATCCTGGGCCTTCCGTTCGTTTACACCGGCCACTCCCTCGGCCGGGCCAAAAAGGCACGGCTGTCGGATCAGGGAATGAGCGAGACCGAAATGATTCGCCGATTCAAGATCGATCAGCGCATTGACACCGAAGAGCAGATCCTGGTCCGGGCGGATCGGGTCGTCACCAGTACCCTGCACGAGATCGACGAGCAGTACGGCCTGTATCACAACAAGGATGTTCCGGAATATCAGGTGATTCCGCCAGGCATCGACATCGACACCTTCTATCCTTACTACCACGACACGGAGGACGATACCGAGCGATCGGAGATGAGCCGCTACGCCCGCGCATCCATGCTTAAAGAGCTGAACCGGTTTTTCATGAATCCGGAAAAACCCCTGATCCTTGCGCTCAGCCGGCCGGACAAGCGCAAGAACATCGATGGTCTGGTCGAAGCCTATGGCATGGATCTGGAGCTTCAGAGCATGGCCAACCTGGCCATATTCGCCGGATTGCGGAAAGACATCGACGCCATGGCGGAAAACGAGAAGGAAGTTCTCACCCAGATGCTGCTGGACATGGATAAATACGATCTGTACGGAAAAATGGCCATTCCCAAGAAGCACGATTTCGAATACGAGGTGCCGGCCCTGTACCGCATCGCGGCCGAGAAAGGCGGCGTTTTCATCAATCCGGCGCTGACCGAACCGTTCGGCCTGACCCTGCTCGAGGCCTCGGCCAGCGGCGTCCCCATTGTGGCCACCAACGACGGAGGACCCAACGATATCGTTCGCAACTGCAAAAACGGAGTTCTCGTGGATGTCCGCGATTTGTCCCGGATCAGCGGCGCTCTGAGGAAAATTATTGCCGACCGGGCGCTGTGGGACCGCTATTCGAGAAACGGAATCCTCAACGTGCGCAAGCACTACACCTGGCAAAGCCACGCCGCCGCCTATGCAGAAACCATCGGATCTCTGATCGGCGACGGCCAGAAAGCCGACCTGAAAACGGCCAATCCAACCGATGCCTTGGGGAAATGGTTGATCCGCCTCGACCGCTTTTTGATCACCGATATCGACAATACCTTGATCGGTGACGACAATACCCGACTTGCCGAACTGATCGATTTTTTAGAGCGGCACCGGGATCGGATCGGTTTCGGGGTGGCCACAGGCCGAACCTCCGATTCGGCCCGGAAAATCCTCAAGGAATACGGCGTCCCCCGGCCAGATGTGATCATCTGCTCGGTGGGCAGCGCCCTGTTTTACGGCGACAAAACCAAGCCTACTCCCGGATGGGCCAGTCATATCGCCAATCGCTGGAATCGGGAGAAAATCATCGAACTGCTGGACGACATCGATTTTCTGGAATTCCAGGAAGAGGAGAATCAGAAGCGTTTCAAAGTCAGCTATTACATGGACCCGGGCAAAGACCGCCTGGCTGCCGTCCACGACCGACTTCTCGCACATCGCTGCCGCTACAACCTGATCTACAGCCATGACCGCTACCTGGATATCCTGCCGTTTCGGGCCTCCAAAGGCAAGGCGATCCGCTATCTGAGCTACCGCTGGGAGATTCCCCTGAGAAATTTCCTGGTCTGCGGCGATTCGGGCAACGACGAAGAAATGCTGCGGGGAGAGCCCCGCGCCGTCGTGGTGAGCAATTACAGCCATGAACTGGAGCTGCTCAAGGGCAGCCGGAATGTTTATTTTGCCGACAGCCCCTGCGCCGGCGGCATCCTTGAGGGCTTGCAGCACTACCGGTTTATGGATGAAAGTCCTGGAGAATGAGCCATGCCTCTTAAAAACCAAGTTCAACTGATCGTCTATCCCGACAGCCTGGGCAGCGACCTTGTCGAACTGCACTATGTGCTGCGGCGGTACCTGAGCAGTGCCATCGGCGGCGTTCACCTGCTGCCGTTTTATCCTTCTTCCGCCGACAGGGGGTTTGCGCCTTTAACTTACGACGCGGTCGATCCGGCATTCGGAACCTGGCGCGATATCAATCTCATCGGAAGGGAATTCGACCTGATCATCGATTTCATGGTCAACCACATTTCCAGGATGTCTGACTATTTCCAGGATTATTTTGAAAAGGGGGCGGAGTCGGAATATGCCGATATGTTCTTAAGCTTCAACAAACTCAGCCCCACCGGCGAAATCAGCGAAGCCGATTTGGCCCTGGTGTACACCCGCAAACCCAGACCGCCCTATACGATCATCCAACGGGCCGACGGCTCAAAAGAGAAAGTCTGGTGCACCTTCGATTACGAGCAGATCGATCTGGACTGGAACTCTCCCAAAACTCATGAGGTGATGCGGCGTTACTTGATCAACCTGTCGCGCACTCCGGCCAAAATGATTCGCATGGACGCCTTTGCCTATTCCACCCTGAAGCTGGGCACCAATTGCTTTTTTCTGGAGCCCCAGGTGTGGGAATTGCTGGAATGGCTGCAGGATTATGTTTCGCCCTTCGGCGTGGAGATCCTGCCCGAAGTCCACGAGCACTACAGCTACCATCGCAAAATTTCCGACCATGGATACTGGACCTACGACTTCTCGTTGCCCATGCTGGTCCTGCACACCCTGTACCATCATACCAGCCGGTCCTTGAGGCAGTGGCTGGCCATCTGCCCCCGCAAGCAGGTCACCACCCTGGATACCCACGACGGCATCGGGGTGGTGGACGTCGCGGATTTGCTGACGCCTGAAGAACTCCAGCGGACCCTGGACGGCCTGGACGAAAAGGGCGCCAACACCCGCAAAATTTTCTCCGGGCCCGAATATGAGAATCTGGACGTCTACCAGGTCAACTGCACCTATTTCTCGGCCCTGGAGTGCAACGAAAACGCCTACATCGCGGCCCGGGCCATTCAATTCTTTACCCCGGGGATTCCTCAGGTGTACTACGTGGGGCTGCTGGCCGGCGAAAATGACATCGAGCTGGTAAAACAGACCAAAAATGGCCGCGACATCAATCGGCACAACTACACGATCGACGAGATCCGCAGCGAAATGCAAAAACCGGTGGTCGGCCGTCTGTTGCGGCTCATGGAGTTTCGGAGCAACTATCCGGCTTTCGACGGGCAATTCGCCATCGAAGACGCGCCCGACGACGAGATCCGGCTCTCGTGGTTCCAGGATACCTGCCGGGCGATCCTGCACATCGATTTGCGGAGCTATGTTACCCGGATCACCTACTATGACGAAAAGGTGGGGACAATGACCGAGTTCACCGCTTGAATTGGACGGCGCCGTAAAAAGCCCGATATCGGCGTTACGCGTATCCCTCGTCAGTGCGGAGTACGTTTAGGTACGCCTCCTTCCTCGGGACCCGCAAGCCTTGATCTCGACCTTTTTACGGCGCCGTCTGAGGATCGGATTTTTTTACGAATCCGCAGCCGGCTCCTGACAGACGCAGGCGTCCGCATCGCCCGGGCTTGCGGATTTTGTGGGGTCATACTCCACGGCATCGCTGAAATCCATGTGGATATTCACGTCACTGCCGCCGCTGACGCTGGTTTTCGCATTGTGGTAGCGTTTTTTGAAGACGTGGATCATGGCGGTATTCTCCCGCAGCACGGAAGCCGAGAAAGAGGTGAAGTGGTTCTCCTTGGCGATGCGCTCCAGATCCGCCAGAAGGAAAGAGGCGATGCCCATGCCCTGGAAGTCTTCGCGGACCACGAACGCCACCTCCGCACAGGTGTCGCTTTCCTCGGCATAGGATCCGATGGCCACCAGTTCCTGATGCCCGCCGATGCGTACCTGCCCGATCATGGACATGTTTTTGCGATAGTCCACGCTGGCCCACTGTTTCTGAACGACCTCGTGGGAAAACAGCTTCATTTTATAAAAGAACCGGAAGTAAATGGTCTCTTCGCGAAGGGAGTAGAAAAAATTGCGGTAGGCGAACTCGTCCGACGGCAGAAGCGGTCGAAATTCCACGGTTTTGCCGTCTCTCAGGGTCATGCTGTTTTTATAGCCTTCGATGAAAATCAGGTCGTCCTGGGACGGCGGCAGCTGATCGGCGAAGATGTAGTGGCGGCTCTTGGCCACGTCGATGAGTTCCTCCCTGAATTTGGGGTGGGCGATCTGGGCCAGTTCCATGACACGCTGGTAGATGCTTTTGCCGGAAAGTTCGGCGATTCCGTATTCGGTGACGACAAAGTTGACATCGCCGCGGGTGGTGGCTACACCGGCGCCTTCGCTCAGATGGGGGACGATTCTCGATACCGTGCCGTTCTGGGCCGTGGAGGGCAGGGCGATGACGGAAAATCCCCCCTTGGACATGGCACTGCCGCGCAGAAAATCGACCTGGTCGCCGATGCCGCTGTAAAACAGGTGCCCCATGGAGTCGCTGCACACCTGGCCGGTCAGATCCACCTCCAGGGCCGAACTGATGGAGATCAGGTTGTCGTTCCTGGCGATCACCGTGGGGTCGTTGACGAACTCCGACGACCGGAAATAGAAGATCGGGTTTTTGTCCAGATACCGGTACAGCTTTTCCGATCCCATGGCCAGAGAAGCCACGGTCCGTCCGGGCAGCAGGGTCTTTTTCTTGTTGTTGATGACTTTACTCTCGAACAGCGGCAGAAAACCGTCGGTGATCAACTGGGTGTGGATGCCAAGGTCGTTTTTGTTGGTCAGGGTCTGCAAAATGGCATAGGGCAGATGACCGAAACCGATCTGCAAAGTGGCCCCGTCGTCCACCAGCTGGTTGACGTAAAAACCGATGCGGCTGGCGGTCTCCTTGTCCTTGATGCTGGGCAGGGCCTCGACCAGGGGCTCTTCGTATTTCACGAAAAAATCGATGTCGTCGATGTGAACAAAGCTGTCGCCGCCGGTTCGGGGCATGCGGGGGTTGACCTGGGCGATTACCAGCTTGGCATTCTGCATGCCTGCCCGGGTGATGTCCACGGAGACCCCAAGGCTGCAGTAGCCAAAGCGATCCGGCGGGCTTACCTGGATCAGGGCCACATCCAGGCCGATCCGCCTGTTGGCGAAATATCGGGGAATCTGGGACAGGTAGGTGGGGATATAGTCGATTTTACCCTCGAACGCCGCTTTTCGCATGGAACTGCTGATGAAAAAGAGTTTGAGCGAGAAGCGGCGCAGGAATCGGGGGTCGTCTACATAACGGGCAAAGGTTGATGACAGCATCTGGTAGACCATGATGTCCTGCATGTTCAGGTCTTCCACCATGGTTCGAATCAGATGCTGGGGTTCACCGCATCCGGTGCCGATGAATACCCGGCAGCCGTTTTTAATTTTGGATACGGCGGCTTCGGCATTCACCAATTTATCCGGACAGGCTGTATTTAAATCCATCTTTTCCTCATTATCGATTTTAATTCATTAACAGTTTGTTGCAACAACCGCGGTTCATCGCCCCGGTGTCATCGGGTCAAGCAAAACGGCGCCATTCCAGCCTAAATTGTCGGGATAGTCAAGCGACAGTTGGACCGATCCACAGATTTTCAACCCGGTTCGCCCGGGGCAAATCAACCATGGAGCGGAAAAGGGCGCTCATAAAACGGTTGACAGCCGTCCGGCAGACTCCTAATTTTCTATGTAATTCGAAACGAAATATCCACAGAAGGGAATTCAGCATGAAAGTGATTGAATACAGCACCGTACCGGAGACCCGCTTCGACAACGAAATGGCCAAAGGGGTAACCGGCAGGGTGGTTATCGGCAAGGACGACGGCGCCGACAATTTTTGCATGCGCGTGTTCGAACTGGACAAAGGCGGACACAGCCCCCGACACCAACACGACTGGGAGCACGAGATTTTTTTTCATTCCGGCAAGGGGGAAGTATGGCAGGGCGACTGCTGGCTGCCGGTAGCCACCGGCAGTGCAGCCTTCATTCCCGGCAACGTGGAGCATCAGATCAGAAATGTTGGGGACGGGAAACTGACTTTCGTCTGCCTGATTCCATCGGGAGCCCCGGAGCTGTGATATGACCGGTCCTTACCGCAACCCGCTGCCCACCGTCGACATCATCATCGAAGTCGAGGATGGCATCGTATTGATCGAACGCCGCAATCCACCGTTGGGATGGGCCATCCCCGGCGGATTTGTCGATTACGGTGAATCCGTCGAATCCTGCGCCGTCAGGGAGGCCCGCGAGGAGACCGGCCTTAGCGTCCATCTGACGGATCTGTTATATGTATACAGTCGGCCGGATCGGGACCCCAGGCACCACACCCTGACCACGGTATTTCTGGCAACGGCCGAAGGAAAGCCCGTTGCCGCGGATGATGCCAAAAACGCCGGCGTTTTCGGCCCGGACACCCTGCCCGATCCGTTGGTTTTCGACCATGCCGCCATTCTGGCCGACTACTTTCAGTACAAAAGCGGCGTGGATCGCAAACGAATCCTTCAACGCCATTTCAACGTGCGCTGAAGGAACAACCGTATGAACCGCGGCATCCGCTGGAGAGACCATGGCACATCGTCGCTTATCCATCGGAAACCGACCCTTTGCCTCCCTGGGCGACCTTCTGGCGCGGAATAAGATCCATCTGCCCGAGGTCCGTCTTCCGGAACTGCCGGCCCGGCCTCTGACGCCCACCGAAGAATACCGGTTGTTTAAAAATGCCATGGCCGACGTGGTTCCCCTGGCCGTCAGAAAAGAAGCCGGGCCGTTTCAGCGGCGATACTCGCCCGATCCACAGGACTGTGAAGACCCCGATGCCGAAGCCCTTCGAAAGCTGCGGCGGCTGGTGGAAACCGGCGAGGGATTCGTGGTTCGGCACACGGCCGAATATGTGGAAGGCGGGCCGGAATGGATGCCGCCGGAGCTGTTTCGGCGCCTTCACGGCGGCCACTTTTCCATCGAAGCCCATCTGGACCTGCACGGCCTGAACCTCGCCGCGGCCCGGGACGACTTCAACGCATTCATGCGCCGGGTCATCGCTTCGGGAAAGCGCGCGGTGCTGGTGGTTCACGGACGGGGCCGCTGCAGCCCGGGACCTCCGGTGATCAAACGCCAGGTGATCAACTGGCTGACCCGGGGTACGTGGAAGCGTTGGGTCATCGCTTTCACCAGTGCCCGTCCCTGCGACGGCGGTACGGGCGCCACCGTGGTGCTCTTAAGGTGCCGCCCCAGATCGGGCCGGCGATCGTGACCGGCGCGCCCACCTAAGCGGAATTTTTCGAACCGTTTGCCGCCGGACCCGCCGCCAAGAAGGCCGAATGCGTTACGGCCGTGGCGTTTATATTCGGCGATGGACCGAACACCACGGCAAAATTTCCAAAGGAGTTACGACTATGTTTGCCAGCGATGTAATGACAACGCGTTTCATGACCCTGAAACCGGACAATACCATCGCCGAAGCGGTCAAACGATTCAAGGAGGCCAGTCGGCAGCAGGGCAAGAATGTTTTCGGCCTGATGGTCACCGATGAGGCCGACAAGCTGGTGGGTATGCTCTCCATGTACGATATCCTGCTTTTCGTCCAACCGCGTCATGCCAATGTTTGGCAGGAACTGACCGAACCCGATCAGGCCCGGGTCTTCGGCGATCTGCTGGGCCGAGTCAAATCGATTCAAGTGGGCGATCTGATGACGCCCGATGTGCTGACCATCGAACCGCAGACTCATCTGATGGCCATCGTGGACATCATGATCAAGCGCCATGTCCGACGGCTTCCCGTGGTCAGCGATGGGCAGGTCGTCGGCATCGTCTACATTTCCGAACTGTTTTATCACTTATTGCAGCGTTACCTGGTCGACTGACCGCCAAAAAAAAGGAAAGGCTCATGACCACCGCCACAACCCGTAACGTACTGAGCGGAATGAGGGTCAGAGAGGCCATGCGGCGGCAGATCGTTTCTATGACGGGAACGGCATCCATTGCCACCGGCGTCGGGCGGATGATCAAATACAAAGCCGATGCCCTGCTGGTGACGGAAGCTGGGGGAGTGCCTACCGGGATCGTGGCCAAGACCGATATGGTCGGCGCCTACTATGCTGGCCTGCCCGTGGATACGCCCCTGGAAGCAATCATGGTCGCTCCGCTGCAAACCTGCTTTCTGGACGATGGATTGGATCATTCTTTAGACAGCATGCGCAGCAGCGGCATTCACCAGCTTTTCGTGGTTGGTGCCCATGCCGACCGCTACGAGGGCATGTTGAATTATGGCGACATCCTCGGACTGGTATTTAAGATCTGCCGCAGCTGCCGCAAAAGCCGGTCCCGTCAACCCGCGGATACTTCGGATGTTCCTGCACCGGCCGAATCCACCGTAGCGGAGGTGATGACGCCCCGGGTGATCGATAGTTGTATGAATGACACCTTGTTTGCCGTAATCGAGGCCCTGACGAGCCACCGGATGAGCGCCGTACTGGTAACGGAAGAATCGGGCCGTCCCACCGGCGTTATTTCCAAAACCGACCTGATCATGGCCTGGCGCCATGGCATTGCCCCGGATGCCGATGCCGCTTCGGTCATGAACCGACCGGTGATCTCGTGTGATCGTACGGATTCCGTCAATCAGGCCATGACGACCATGCTTTTGGGGGACATGAGCCGTATTTTTGTCCACGACACCGATCCCCATCGCATCGTCGGGGTGCTTTCCCTTTCCGATGCCGCCAATCATCGGTCCGGCACCTGCAGGGCCTGCGTTTCCAGCCGAATGGTCACATGACCGACATGCTAAAAACCGGTTGAGCTCAGTGGATCAATGGTGTAAGAAACGGGGTTTTCCGGGAGTACCGCACGACAACGGGTACTGCAATCGTTCAATTCAGGGGAAATAGATCAATGATTACCTTGCTGGATTATGGGGCAGGCAATGTTCGCAGCGTGATCAACGCCATCGAGAAACTGGGTGAAACGGTGCGTGTGGCCGCATCGGATCGGGATATCGTGGACGCCGAAAAACTGGTTTTTCCCGGTGTCGGCAGCTTCGGCAGCATGATGACCATTTTGCACGAGAAGCGGTTCGTCGAGCCGCTATTGACTTACCTGGGTTCCGGACGGCCGTTTCTGGGGATCTGCGTCGGTATGCAGGCCCTGTTCGAGGGCAGCGAGGAGTCTCCCGGGATAAAGGGCCTGGGCGTGTTACCCGGCCGAGTTCAGCGGTTCACGGTGGACCTGTCCGTCCCGCACATCGGCTGGAACGGCATCCGCGTGCAGCAACCCACCCATCTGTTCGACGGCCTCGATGGGGACGAGAAGCTCTATTTCGTCCACTCCTACCATGCCGTGGCCGATGATCCTCTAACGGTGCTCACCCTTACCGATTACGGATATCCCTTTGTCAGCGCAGTCCAGAAGGGCAATATTCTGGGGACACAGTTCCATCCCGAGAAGAGTGGGGCGACGGGATTGAAGCTGCTGGAGAATTTTATCCGTGAGGAGCGCCGGATATCGATCCCCGGGAAATGCCCCGAGCAGACCCGTCTGGCCAAACGCATCATCGCCTGCCTGGATGTGCGGGCCAATGACCAGGGCGACCTGGTGGTCACCAAGGGCGACCAGTACGACGTCAGGGAATCGGGCGACGTGCGCAATCTCGGAAAACCCGTGGAACTGGCCGGGCGATATTTCGAAGAAGGCGCCGACGAGGTGACGTTTCTCAACATCACCGGATTCCGTGATTTTCCCCTGGCGGATATGCCCATGATTCAAGTTCTCAAGGAGACCTCGAAAAATGTATTCGTCCCGCTGACCATCGGCGGCGGCATCCGTGATTTTACCGACAAGAACGGCCGGTCTTATACAGCTCTGGAGGTGGCCGACGAATACTTTCGATCCGGTGCGGATAAAATTTCCATCGGTTCCGATGCCGTTCTTATCGTGGAAGAATATTTGAAAAGCGGTAAAAAAAGCGGAAAAAGCGCCATCGAGCAGATTTCATTCGTCTACGGCAACCAGGCCGTAGTGATATCCATCGATCCCCGCCGCGCATATGTAGAATCTCCGGACGCGACTTCCCAACCCACCGTTAAAACCGACATCCCGGGACCCAACGGAGAGCGCTACTGCTGGTTCCAGTGCACGATCAAAGGTGGAAGGGAAGGGCGGGATGTGGACGCCGTAACCCTGGCACGGTCCTGCGAGGAACTCGGGGCGGGGGAGATTCTGCTCAACTGCATCGACCGCGACGGCACAAATCAGGGGTTCGATATCGAACTGATCAACGCCGTCAAAACTGCGGTGACCATTCCTGTGATCGCCTCCAGCGGGGCTGGCTGCGAGGCCCATTTTGCCGAGGTCTTCCAGAAGACCGATGCCGAATCGGCCTTGGCGGCGGGAATCTTCCACCGGCGTGAAGTTCCCATCATGGCTGTCAAAAATTACCTCAAGGACAAGGTCGAGGTCAGGCTTTGATCGCATAGGTAAGGCTGGACGCAATCCTTAAGAAAACGAAGTTTCACCCTTTCGTCATTCCGGCGCAGGCTGGCATCCATTCATTTCAAGGCATTCTGAAGGCCCCCGGATCAGGTCCGGATCAGGCCTATCAAGTCCGGTGTGACGAGGCTGCCGCTCATCGGGATGCTGTAAGATCCATCGGATGCCTGAATGAAGGGGCGCTGCAAAGGCGGTCATCCATGTCCTGCCTGATTTTTTTATAATTGATGATGAGTGTCGCGCCGCTTTTTTTGATTTCATCCAAGACCTGGACAGACAGATAATCTTTGAAATGAAGCCGGCCTGACGGATCGTCAGGATTCCCGGTCGTTTTGAGGACGATGTAATCATGGGGTTCGCTGCCGATGCTTTTAACGATCTCGATTGCCTGCCGCTTGGACAGCCCGGTGGAATGCAGTTCGTAGAAAAGCGATAGCAGGTATATATCCCGGCGGGAAAAGAGCGTGCGTACGGTCCGGCCCCATTTCATTTTTGTTCCAAAACAGATGTAGCCCTGTTTCATGTCGTTGTTGACAATACTCCGCTTCACCCCCAAAAGATCCGCTGCTTCAAAAGAACCGAAGTGCTCCTGGACGGCCTGTGAAGGGTTGTATGACGGTTTTTGTCTGTCCATCGATGCTTTCCTGTGTGGGTAAAGAAGTGTTGGATGACCAAAGATAGGCCACCTTCTTGGCGTCGCATCACTTCCGGAACCTAAAACCAAATTTTCTTAAAAAATACAATCTGTAGGTTGTAGTCGTTTTAACTATAACTATAGTAAACGATATAATAGCGGTTTCAGTCAATTAAAAAGACGGAAAGAGGATGTGGTGACGGGTGTAGGGAAATGGACAGGTGAACTTAAATATAGGTGATGCCGCCGTCGATGGTCAACTGGCAGCAATTTTTGTGCGCTTCCCGCTTCAGCTTTTTGCGATCCTCACTGAGATTGAGGACATGCATCTTTTTGTGGCAGTTGGGGCACAGGGCCACCGTATTGGCAATCGTGTCCGCACCGCCTTGGCCCAGCGCCCGGATGTGATGAAGCTCAAGGTACGGTTCGTTCATTTTATTGCAAAAGGGTGCCGTTCGATCACAGAGTTGGCAGACGCCATTGGACCTTCGTCTGGCAAATTCGGCCACGCATGCGCTGTTTTCTCCGTCCAGCGACCCGGCATGGCCCGCTCCCGGAGTCCGGTTGGCATGCACCACCATGGCAAACAGATCCTGATCGGATAAATGCCGGGCCCACCGACGGTTGCGGTCCTGTTTGCTCGCAAGCAGCTTTTCCGGTACGACAAAACTCGCATCGGCACCGACCACCTGCAGGGGGAAAACCCATACGGTCCGCGGTTTTCCGTCAACATCCGGTCGGCACTCTTTAAAGGGCGATCCCGCCAGTTTCACCCTGCCTCGAAAAAGGTACTGGCCCGGATCGTACACTTCGAACAGATAAGGCTCTACGCCGTTTGTTCGTGTTTCCAGAAGGGTTTTGTTCTGCCGATAGTCCAGCGACTGGTCGCCTTTGAGTCCCATGCCCGTATAATGGATAAGGTCACTTGAAACCCAGCGATCCTGATGGATGTGCTTGGTGTGGTCTGAAACGATAACTAGGCTGTTTGTACGATGGGAGCGCCGCATGCCGCCCTGGGTCGCACACTTGAACATTCGGGCCAGGGCGGTGTTGGTGATCGTATTTCCGGCCTTGAGACCGTTTTGAAAGGTCACAAGTTCCCTCCTAACCGTAGGGCATCCAAACAAATGGGGCTTATAAAGACAGGGGTGAAAAAAGCCGATTTGCCGGCCCATAGAAAATGCCGAAATCGGATGGATGTGATTTATCCTTCGCCGGCCGGCTTGTCAAGCCGCAGTGATGCATTGAGGATTTCCTGTTCTATCGGGGAGGTGGCTCTCAGGGCCGCACGTTCCTCCTCGTGATCGGCGAACTTCAGCGCTATACGGCGAAAGGCTTCCTCCTGCTCCAAAAAAGCGGAAATGACATCGGGATCGAAATGGCGGCCGCTGCTTTCCTGCAGAATGTCTCGCGCATTGGTATGGGTAAAGGGAGGCTTGTATATCCTGCGGCTGATGAGGGCGTCGTAGACGTCCGCCACCGCCATAATACGGCCGGCGAAAGGGATTTTATCGGTGCAGAGCCCGAGGGGATAGCCGGAGCCGTCCCATTTTTCATGATGGCTGTAGGCGATCTCTCTGGCCAACCGCAAAAAATCACTGGCCTGCCGATCCTCCATGGCCTCTTCAGCCCTCAGGATCGTGTCCCGGCCGTGTTTGGTGTGATCTTTCATGACCTCGAATTCTCCGTCCGTCAACTTTCCCGGCTTGAGCAGGATTGAATCCGGCACGCCGACCTTTCCGATATCGTGCAGCGGAGCGGATTTATAAAGAAGATCGATGGTCGCATCGTCCAGCAGCGCTCCGAATTTCGGGTTTTTCCGGAGTGTCAGCGCCAGAATATGGACATATTTCTGGGTGCGGATAATGTGCCCGCCGGTTTCGTTGTCGCGGGTTTCAGCCAGGGATGCAAGGCTGTAGATGGTGACCTCGCGGGTCAGTTCAAGCTCCCTTGTCCGTATGTTGACCAACTCTTCGAGATGGTCGCGGTGCATTTTCAGTTCAACGTGGTTCCGCACCCTGGCCTTGACAAGCGGCGGGCTGACCGGTTTGGTCAGATAATCGACCGCGCCGAGTTCAAGTCCTTTTTTCTCGTCTTCGATTTCGTTCATGGCGGTGACGAAGATGATGGGAATATTGCTCGTGGCGGAATTTTTCTTGAGAATTTCGGCAACCTCGTAGCCGTTCATTTCCGGCATCATGACGTCGAGAAGAATGAGATCCGGTGGGTTCTTTCCCTGGGCGATTTTTACGGCCTTAGGACCGTTGAGCGCCGCTTTTACCTTGTATTCGGTCTTCAGGATACCCACCAGCACGTCGATATTTTCCGGAGTGTCGTCAACTACCAGGATGGTTCTTTTCCGGGGCCCCATATCCATGGTTTTATTCCTCCAGATCGATGTTGAGTTTCAGACAGAGATCGTGAAGGGTGCTCTTGGCCGCTTCGAATTCATAACCGCCGATTTGCCGGGACAGTCGGGAAAGCAAGTCCTTGCCCGCATCGCTTTCGACAGCTCCGGTCAACTGCCGCACCACGCCGCCCGCTGCGGTATCGTCCTCTTCGAGCAGTTCGTACAGGTTGCGCAGCAGCGGTTGGATTGCATCGGGAGCAGGGATTCCGGCTGTGCTTTCCGTTTTGGCCTCATTCTCATCTTCGAGCGTGTTTAACGACCGGATGACGGTTTCCAGACGATCGGAGAAGGCGGGCAGCAGTTCCTGCGCTTTTTGCAGATTTTCGTTTTTCAGGGCCAAGTCCAACTGCGATGCCGTTTCATAAAGCTGCATTGCGCCGATATTGCCCGCCACCCCTTTGGTTGTATGGGCCAGTCCCCGGGCGGCCTCCAAATCCGGCGCTTCCAGCGCGTGTGCGATCCTTTCGGCTGTTTTGGACTGGCTGCCGGCAAATTTGCACAAAAGTTTTTGATACAGGGAAACGTCTCCGGCCAGCCGCCGCAAGCCCTCCCGGGTGTCGATTCCCGGCAGCGGGCCAAGGGCTTTTGCCCGCGTTGCGACCTCCTCTTCGGTTGCCGATGCCGCTGGGGGCGGCAGGGGATTTTTATCTGAGGGGTTGATCCATTTACGCAGCACATCCAACAGTTCGTTTACATCGATGGGTTTGGCCACATGGTCGTTCATCCCTGCGTCCAGCGCCTTTTCCCGGTCGCCCGCCATGGCATTGGCGGTCATGGCGATGATGGGGAGATCGTTGAACGCAGGATCTTTTCTGATTTGCCGGGCGGCTGTGTAGCCATCCATTTCCGGCATATGGATATCCATGAGAACGGCATCGTAGCCGGCTTTTTGAAGCGCCTCGATGGCCAGGCGTCCATTGTCCGCCATCTCGACGATAATACCGATATGTTCAAGTATCCCGCGGGCGACCTGCTGATTGATTTCGTTGTCTTCCACGACCAGCAGCCTGGCTCCCCGGATGGTTTCGACACCGGGCGATGCGTCGCTTTGCCGATCCGACGAAACCCGGGAAGGGCGCTGCCTGCCTAAAGCCGTCATGATCGTGTCCAGCAATAAAGAGGGAGAAACCGGTTTGACCAGATAGCCGTCCAGACCCATGCTGTCCGCCTGCTGCATCAGGTCTTCCCGGGCATAGGCTGAAACCATGATGATGGACGGCACGTTCAGTTTTAAGGAGTTCCTGATCCGTTCCGAGGCGTGCAATCCATCCATCCCCGGCATTTTCCAATCCATGAGGACCAGATCGAACGGGTCGTCCCCGCCGGTCATCTCCAGTTCGGCAAAAGCGGCCTCGGCACTGTCCGCCTGAGTCACTCGAAAAGACATGACCTCGAGCATTTTGTGCAGGGCGGCGCGGCAGATGGGATTGTCGTCGACCACCAGGACCTTGATTCCGTGGAGTTCGGCATCGAGCAGCGGTGGGCTGGCGGGCTGGCGATCGGCTTTTTTCAGACGGGCGGTAAAAAAGAAGGTCGCTCCCCGTCCGATTTCGCTTCTCACCCGGATACGGCCGCCCATCATTTCCACCAGGCTTTTGCTGATAAAGAGCCCCAGTCCGGAGCCCCCGTATTTGCGGGTCGTGGAAGAATCGGCCTGGGAAAAGGCCTGAAACAGCTCGGTCTGCTGGTCCGGGGTAAGCCCGATGCCGCTGTCCTGGACATAAAACTCCAGTTCGACCTCATCCGCGTTATCCTGCAACAGGGTGCAGCCCAGGACGATTTCGCCTTTTTCGGTGAATTTGACCGCATTCCCGGTAAGATTGGTCAGTACCTGGCCCAGTCTGAGCGGGTCTCCGATCAGCACGCGGGGCAGGGTCGGCTCGATGTTGAAGATCACCTCCAGCCCTTTTTGCTGGGCCTTGATGCCAATCAGATTGGTGACATTGTCCAGCACTTCTTCAAGGTCGAATTCGATGGATTCCATGCTCAGCTTGCCGGCTTCGATCTTGCTGAAATCGAGGATATCGTTGATAACGCCCAGCAGCGCCTTGGAACTGCTTTGAATTTTATGGACATAGTCGAACTGCTGGTCGTTGAGCTTCGTCTGAAGGGCCAGGTGGGAAAAGCCGATAACGGCATTCAGGGGCGTTCTGATTTCATGGCTCATGTTGGCCAGAAAATCGCTTTTGGCCCGGGTGGCTTCCTCCGCCACCTGCATGGCCTCCTCCAGATCGGCGGTACGCTCTTCCACCAGCGATTCGAGATGGTCCCTGTATTCTTTCAACTCTTTTTCGGCCCGCTTCAGTTCGCTGATGTCCTTGGTGATCGAAGCGATACCCAGCGGCTTGCCCTCATCGGTTTTCAGCAGGGAAAGGGTGAGCAGAATCGGGACGATGGTGCCGTCCTTTTTTCTCCGAAATCTTTCGATATTGCGGACCATTTCGCCATCGATGCAGCTTTGGCATAATTCCTCACCATGTGCATGCGCTTGATCCGGTACAATAATCGAAATCGATTCGCCGAGAAGTTCCTCCCTGGTATACCCGTAATGGGCATTGAGGCGGTATATCCCAAACCGCGAACCACCAGGCCTCATCCACAGCATAAGGTATATCCCTATCTGCTCAGAAATTTGAACATCGAGCGGCCCAACCAGGTTTGGGCCACAGATATAACCTACATTCCCATGGCCCGTGGATTCATGTACCTGGTGGCGGTCATGGACTGGCATAGCCGCAAGATCCTTTCCTGGCGAGTGTCCAACACGATGGAACCGGCCTTTTGTATCGAGGCCCTGGAAGAAGCGATAGATCGATATGGCGCGCCTGAGATCTTCAATACCGATCAGGGCAGCCAGTTCACCAGCAACGCGTTTACCCAAGTCCTAAAGGACAATCAGGTAGCCATCAGCATGGACGGCCGGGGACGCTGCCAGGACAACATTTTCGTCGAACGGTTATGGTGGACCCTCAAATACCAGTACATTTATCTGCATTCATTCGATACGGGCAAGGCGCTACGACGTGGTCTGGCCTGGTGGATCAAATATTACAATCAGGAACGTGGTCATTCATCCCTTGACGATAAAACCCCGGATGAGGTTTACTACGGATTGCCTCATCCGTATGCCGAGGCCGCCTGATGCCTTTTTCTCTTTTCAATATCGGTCGGCTCTTAGCTTATTCGCCCATCAGGCTGTCCAAACTTTTGGGTCCATCTCCTATCTCCTGGCTTCTGAAACGACCATAAAGCTTGTTTTAACAGACTGTTATTTGGATAAAGACGACCTTAACACTGTCGGTATTTATGATACTCCCGTAGACATGGATAAAAATTATGCGGTGTTCTCAAAAAAAGCGATGGAAAATAAACCTTATCTTTTCGATGTGTTCCATGCCTTTAATAAAAGCCTTCAGGAAATGAAAGAAGATGGCAGTTATCGAAAGCTTCTTGGGGAGTATGGGTTATGAGGATTCTATCGGATATGTCGGTAAGCTTCCCGGATCGCTTGACCCCTCGGTTTGTGAATTTTTCTTGACCTTATTCTATTAAATGAGCTAAATTCAGTCCTTCCATCGCTTTATATTTATTATGTTTGGTTCCAGGCCGGCAGAAAGCCGGTCCGCAGACGTCGAATCAGCCCCCCTTTGCTGCTCTGCCGGCATCGATTCCGGCTCACTACAGGCGGGTGATTCGCCGTTCATGTCACACGGGACGCAACGATGCGCCTGCACCCGGAGCAATGGTTCGAAGCCAACCATTGCATAACAAAAGCATTCTTTCACAAATCCATCAACGCCAATAAAGGGGGGGAACAATGACTTTATGCGCCAAAGACATCATGGTTCAGGATTTCGAAACGATCGATCCAAACGCCCCTGTTGAAGAGGCAATTTATAAAATTTCCAATGGCGTTGTCCGGGACACGGGCTACAAGACGATCAGTCTGATGGTGGTTGACGAAATGCAGCGGCTGTGCGGTGTGGTTGCGATGTTCGACCTGCTTTATCACCTGCGGCCGGATTTTCTCAACATGGATATCGACAGCCGGACACTGAAATGGGAAGGGCAGCTGGATTTGTTGATCGGCAATCTGCAGGGCAAACGCGTCCGGCAAATCATGTCCCCCACCGTGGTGGGTGCGACGGCCAACGACCACATCATGGTGCTGCTGGACCAGATGGTAAAAAACAGATACTACCGGATGCCCATTTTGGACTATTACCGGATCATCGGCGTCGTCTATCTTCAGGACATCTACCACCATCTGTTTACCAGCCGCCTGGCATCGAAGAAATTGTCCAGAGCCGCCGCCCGCGGGTAAAGCGCCACAGACAGAACGGTTGCCGGGAAAGCCTGATGACGCTGCGCATGCCGCGGATGAAAAGGCGCGGCAAGGACCATATCTTTAAAAGCGTACGGGTCATTTCAGGCAGCCCCAAATGAGATGATCGATCGCCTGTGAAGGGAGCAACGAGTTGGATTATCAGTCCTTTTCCGAAGAAATCGCCAGGCTGGTAAGACCGCAGTCGTATCCGCTCGGCGTGAAATTGGTTAAAGGCAGTGATCCGCTTCCGCCCGAAGCGGTGCGACCCGCGAAGTACGGCATCCAAATTTCCCTTTGCCAGTGGACCACCATGGCAAGGCGCTGGGGGCGCGTCCTTGGCGTAAAGGCCACGGACATCAACTGCACGCCATGCCTGGCGGCGCTGGGATTAAAGCGGATGCCGGACCGCACCGCGCTTTCCCAATATTTTCTGGAAATGGGATACGCGGACAGGATCGAACTGGCCGAGAAAGCAGCCAAGGAACTGGACCCGATTGCGCCGGGGGCAATCGGCAAGGTTGCCATGTTTCCATTGGAGATGGCGCCGGTCGATCCCGACATTGTCCTGATTTATGGAACCCCGGCACAAATGGCCCGGCTGGCTGCCGGGTACCTGTACCACCATGGCGAAATGATCGAATCTAAAACCACCGGATTCGGCATCTCCTGCCTTTCCGCCGTAAAGTCTCATTTTACCGGCAAACCGGCCTTTGTCCTGCCCGGGCGCGGAGAACGGATACTGGCGGGCACGGATGATACCGAAATGTTTCTGACCTTTCCGGCCGGCATCTGTGAGGCGCTGCTGGACGGCTTGAACAAGACGCAGGCGAAGGGAACGCGATATCCGGTGCAAAGCTATATGATCTATCAGCCGCCGACCCTCAAACCGATGAAAAACCTGGCGGACAAGCTTTCCGATTGACTGAGCCCCTGTTTTTCCAGTATCCAGGGACATGGCTCATATCATCGAATACAAGGGAATCGTTCCCACCATCGGGAACAACGTGTTTATCGCACCCACCGCCGTGATTATCGGCGACGTGACCATCGGCGACGGCGCCAGCATCTGGTTCAACGCAGTCCTGCGCGGGGACATGGCGCCCATCCGCATCGGCGTCAATTCCAATATTCAGGATAATTGCACGGTGCACACCGATATCGGCAAACCGGCGATTATCGGCAACCATGTCACCGTCGGCCACAACGCGGTGATTCACGGGTGCACCATCGGGGACGGGAGCCTGGTTGGTATCGGCGCCATCGTCCTCAACGAGGCCCGGGTCGGGCAGCAGACGGTGGTGGCCGCCGGCGCCGTCGTCAAGGAAGGCTCCCGGGTCGGTCCCCGGCAACTGGTGGCCGGCGCCCCGGCTACGGTCAAAAAGGAAATGGCCGACCAACCCCTGGAGCGTTTCAAACGTTCGTCCGCTCAGTACATGGAACTCTCCCGCTCCTATCTGGAACAAAACATCTGAGCCCGACGCTCCACGTCTCTCTATTTTCACCGGCGGCAATGGCTTTCTCTCCAAAAGCGGGAAGCTGCCATGAGCAAACCAAACCTGTCCGAAAGTATCAACGTCGCTTCGCTGGCTGCGGAGCTGGAACGAATGAAGGAAAGCGAGCGCCGCTTCCGCGAACTGGCGGCGCTGCTCCCGGAAACCGTGTTTGAAGTGGACAGCCAGGGACACTTTACCTACGTAAACGAAAAGGGGCTGAATCAGTTCGGCTACAGCCGTGCGGATTTCGAAGGCGGGGCCAGCGCCTTTGACATGATTGTGCCTGAAGATCGGCTGCGGGCCGGAAAAAATCTCGCCCGGGCGCTTTCCGGGAAAGCGGTTTATCACAGCGAGTACACCTGCCTTCGCAAAGACGGAAGCACGTTTTCCGGTTTGTTCTACACGACGGTGCGCTATCGGGACAATGCGCCGGCAGGCGTATTGGGAATTGTCATCGACAACTCCCACCACAATGCCATGGTTTCCCAGTTGCGGGAGTGGGAAAACCGCTACCGGATCGCCACCGAGGCCGGGTTGACCGGCGTCTGGGACCACGATCTGCAAAGCGGAAAGATGGTCATCGATGCCAACCTGAAACAGCTGCTGGGATTTCAAACCGATGAAGTCACCCACTGGGACGACTGGAAGCCGTTGATTCACCCCGAAGACCTGGCCGTTTTGATGCGGCATTCCCGCGATTACATTAAAGGCCGGACTCCGCGTTTCGAGGCCCGGGTCCGCGTGGTGGACAAACAGAGGCGGGTACGGTGGCTGCTGGTGCGCGGCAGAGCCGAGCATGATGCCTTTGGCTGGGTGCGGCGCATGATCGGCAGCGCGACCGACATTACCCGGCTCCGGGAAGTGGAACTGGCGCTGGAACAGGCCAGGCAACGGCTGGAAGAGCGCGTCCGGGTGCGCACCCGCGAATTGCAGGAGGCCAACGAAACCCTGCGGGCCGCCATTCGGGAAAAGGTTGCCAGCACGAAAGCGTTGAAGCAGAACGAGGCCGAACTGAAACTGAAGACGGCCAAGCTTGAGGATTTGAACACGGCCCTTCGCGTTCTGCTCAGGAAACTGGACCGGGAGAAGGCGGCCATGGAGGAAAAAATGGCCGCCGATTTAAGGGACCTGGTGCACCCCTACCTGAAAAAGCTCGGCGAAAAATCGGCCAACCGCGAAACCCGTGCCCTGGTCACGATTCTGGAAAATCATCTCAGGGCCATCGTTTCTCCCTTTTGCCGCCAGCTGACATCGCCGGCCATCAACCTGACCCCTGCCGAACTCAATGTGGCCAACATGGTCAAATCCGGCCAAAGCACCCGGCAGATCGCCGCGGCTCTTGACCTGGCGTATAAAACCGTGGAAACCCACCGGCTGAATATTCGCAGAAAGCTTGGATTGACGGGCAGGGGAATCAACCTGCGAACCTGTCTCATGTCCATGGATAAACCATTAGATGTTCTAAGGGAAAATTAGGTGTTGTTAAAGTATTGTAACAATTGCCGTCGCTGTGTAGAACTATTCCACGGGAGACATGCCAATGGCACCTCCAACTCCTGCAGTACCCTGATCCGGTAAAGAGGCGGCGATCATCTCCGCCTCTTTACTCCTTTTGAAACGTCTGAACGCTCGCGCTGCCAGATCCTCCCCAACCCTGTCCGTTTTGTTCCATGCACCGCGAGCTGCATCATGCCGGGTCGTATCCGGCTTCGGGGGCGTCATGTTGGAACGGCTGGTCGGATCGTTTTCCTTAAGCGGTTGGTTGAATCGGGTTGTCGGTCAATCCCGGATGGTTTTGCTCGGCATTCTGATTTTCACGGGTTTGATGGCGGCCGGCATTCCCCGGCTGGATTTTTCGGTTTCCGTGCGGGACCTGATTGTGGACAGCCTGCCGGAACGCCGGCAATATGACGAATTCAAGGCTCTTTTTGGCAGCGACGAAATCATCCATGTCGTTCTTAAAGGGGAGAATATCTTTTCCCCCCCGTTTTTCAACCGCCTGCGATTCCTTTCCGAGGCCTTCGAACAGATCCCCGGCGTTGGTCGGGTGATCAGCCTGCCCCGAATCAAGTCTGCGGTGGACCCCCGAGACCAGTGGTCCCTGCAGCGGTTCGCCGCGCTGACCGCCCCCGTCGGCATCTTTCAACGCTACCTGATTTCGCCGGATCACCGGGTTTCGGGCATCACCCTCGTGCTGGACGACGGTGCCGATCAGGAAGCGGTGACCCTGGCCGTCCGGGCAGAGCTGAAAAACGAGAGGGAGCACCATCGTGCGTATCAGATCGGCATGCCGCCGGTGTGTGTTGCCCTGGCCCGCTATGCCCAACGGGATTTTATTCGCCTGCCGCTGTGTACCCTTGCGATCATCACCATCCTTCTGCTGGCGATGTTCAGAAGTTTTCTGGAGATGGCCCTGATTCTGGCTTCCGTTGCCGTTGCCGCCATATGGACCCTGGGCGCCATGGCCTGGTTCGGGGTGTCGCTGAACATTCTGACCGTGGTGGTGCCGATTCTCCAGATTGCCGTGGGCACGGCCTATTGCCTGTACATTTACTGCGTATTCAGAAGACAGATCGCCGTCTGCAGCGATTTCAAAGCGGCTTTGGAGGATACCTATTCACGCACCACGCTTCCCACCATAATCGCCGTCTGCACGACCATCGCCGGCATCGCCTCCCTTGCGGTGACCCCCATCGAGGCCGTCCGGGAATTCAGCGGATTCGCCTGCCTGGGGGTGCTGGCCCTGCTGGTTGTGGTGTTGACCTTTTTCCCATGCCTGCTGTCGCTGGCCTGGCCGCTGCTTCGAAAACGACCGCCGGACACCATCTCGCTGCTTTTTTCCTCCGACCGGGTCAATCGGCTGACCCGTCTGATCGTCAGCCGGCGCAGGACCCTTTTCGGCCTGCTGGCCCTGTTGTCCGTTTTTGCCGTGGCCGGGATTCTGCGGATCCGGGTGGAGACCAATCCGCTGGCCTACTTCAGGGACAATACCGCCATCAGTATGCAGTTCCACGATATCTATCGCCACCTGTCGGGCAGCTTTCCGCTGCATCTGGTGCTCGAAGCCGGCCAGGAGGATCATTTTCTCAGCCGGCCGGCCTTAAAGGCGCTGGCCGTAAACCAGCAGTTTCTCGAAACCGTCCCGGGCGTGGACAAGACGCTCTCTCTGGCCGACTATCTGATGCTGGTCAATTACGTGACCCATCAATTCGATCCGGACTATTATGCGCTGCCCGATGCCGACTACGAGGTGGGCATGCTGGTGAACCAGTTCAAATCCCTGCTGGGCCGGGATATCTTGCGCCGCTATGTCAGTGAGGATTTCGCCACGGCCAATATCACCATGCTGACCCGGCTTTCCACCGCCCGGGCCTTTGCCGATGCGGAAAAGCGGATTATGGAATTCTGCCGGCTTCGGGAGAAAACGGAGACGACCTGCCGTGTGACAGGATTCGGGATGGTCATGTCTCTTGGCAGCCGACACCTGGTCCGCGGCCAGCTGTGGAGCCTTGCAATTACCTTGGGGGTGGTGTTCGCACTGATTTACGCGATGTTTCTTTCTGTGAGAATCGGGATGATCGCCATGGCGGCGAACCTGTTTCCCATGCTGGTCAGTTTCGGGGCCATGGGATGGCTGGGAATCGATCTTTCCATGGGAACCTGCCTGGTCGCCAGCATCGTCATCGGTCTGGCCGTGGACGATACCATTCACTATCTGGCCAGCTACAAGCGGGCCTATACCAAACAGATGGATGCCGTTGCCGCCATGGGCGCGACTTTAGCCCAGATCGGCCGGCCCATGGTCGCCACCAGCCTGGCCATATGCGCCGGTTTTTCCATTCTCATGCTTTCCAATTTCACGCCGACAGCCGTATTCGGGCTGCTGACAATGCTGGCCATGGTATCGGCCCCCATCGGCGGACTGCTCATTTTACCGGCGCTGCTGTCCAGGGTTTCGCCCATTACCCTCGAAGAGGTGTTCCAGATCCGAATCGGGGGAAACCGGCTGCAGAAGGCCGTGCCATTGCTGCGGGGGATGACCCGGCTTCAGGTCCATCGCGTTCTTAAAACCGGCGAGATCCTTCAGATCGATGTCGGCAGTCACCTGTTCGACCAGGGCGATGTGGCAGACCGTTTGTTTGTGGTCATCTCGGGGATTTTTGACGCCGTCATGGTCGAATTCCACGGCGGTTTGATAAAGGGGCAAGCTTGCCGCACACGGGTCAACCGTCTGGAGCCTGGCGACGTCATCGGAGAGATGGGGATCATGACTTCCGGCTACCGTTGTGTATCGGTGATTTCCGTGGCGGCGGGAGAAGTTCTCGCCCTGAGCCAGACCCACCTGGATCATCTTCGCCGGGTGTATCCAAGAACCGCAGGCCGTCTGTATGCCAACCTGTCTACCATCCTCACCGAGAAACTGATCCAGGCGGACCAATACCTTTCCCGTTCCTGCCGGTTGGACGAAGATACCGGACTGCTCAACCGGGAGGCACTGCTCGAATGTGTGGATAGAGAAGTTCAGCGGTCCCAGCGTTTCGGCGAGCCTATGGCGTTTTGTCTGTTGAGAATTCAGAATCACCATGACGGTCCCCCGTCTGACCCCTTGGACGCGGAGCGGTTCCTGTGTCAGGTCGCCCGGATTGCGACGATCAGCTTCCGCAAGATCGACCGCCTGGGGCGTTTTGACAGTTCCACGCTGGTCGCCGTTATGTCCCGCACGACGGAAGAAAGCGCCCGCGTCATCCACCGGCGTCTGAAAGCCGCATTCAACCATCGATACCGCCTGGACAAGAAGATCGAAGCCTCCATCTGGTGCCGGATCATGGGTCTGGATGGCCAAGTGGCCGGCAGTACATTTGACGCCGCCGGCGTTATTCAAGGCGCGCTCACCCAAGAACACGGCCGGCTGCTCTACCCTTCGCCCGTGATAGCCGCCACCGATTAGAACATATGCCAATAATTGCTTGACAGGCGATCCAATCGTCCATAGTATTAAAAATATACGGATGGATTGAAAAGTACTGCCCGCCGATCGATCACCGTTGTAGCCGATACCCGCCAGCCGCTTGCTGAACGAATGCCCGCGATACCGTTTTTTTGCCGGCGATGTACTGCCGAAGGACGCATGCAATGTGGAGCATCATCAAAATGTGCCTACCCATCTCCCGGGAAGCTGTGTCGCATTCCGGGAGACGATTCACCGGTTGAGGTAAGGGGACTGCCGACCTTTTGCCGGATGGTTGGGGCGTAGACGTGCGCTTTCCGGCCGCCGACGAATGGCCGCAGGTGGTGTTGGATAACCCGGCCATTATGGAGGTGTATCGTGAAATTTTCCGATATTTTCGTTCCCCGCTGGCAAAATTCCAACCCCGAGGTGCGCAAACGGGCGTTGGAACGCATCAAAGATATCAAACTGCTCGGGCAAATTGCCGAGAAGGACGAAGATCCTGATGTATGCCAGGCAGCCAGGCTGCGTCTGGACAGCCTGCTGGTGAGAGAGACCGAAGCGTAATTGTCACAACAGGAACACAAACGGCATCGGGTCCGGGTGGTCGCCGCAAATCACCCGGACCTTATTGTAATCGTTGGGTCACTGATCGTGCGGGCGAGGTTGACAACCGCCTCGAGATAACGGTCCAGGCCGCGCAGGAAGATGTCATTGTGGTTGGCGCCGAAAATGGTGAGCAGCGTTTTTTCGTCGGCAGGGCTGGCATCGTACAGCGTCTTGCCGTCGCTGAAAGGAATGATGTGATCGAATTCGGCGTGGATGATCACCGTCGGCTTGGCAAAGCGTTTGATCTTGTCCACATTGGCAAAGCCCGAGGATTCGTCGAACCCGATGCGTCCCGGATCGACTCCTAACCGCCGCAACAGCGGACCCGCCCAGGCAAATCCACTTTCGACAATCAGCCCGTCGAACCGATCCGGGTAACTGGCAGCCAGTTCCAGGGCCGAGGCGCTGCCCAACGAACGCCCCATGACGATCAGGGGGCCGAAAAACCCCTTTTCCGTCTTCCATTTTTCGGCGAAATCGAAAATCCGATGACAGTCGGCCATCATGGCGGACGCCGTGGGGGTGCCGTCCGAAATCCCGTAGCCCCGGTAATCCACGACCAGAAAGTTGATGCCGAGACGATTGAACAAGGGGGCGATGTCGTCATAGTCGGCAACGATCTCTCCGTTGCCGTGAAAAAAGAGCAGGGTGGCCCCGCCGGCGTCGGCCACGTGAAAGCGGGCGCCCACGGCTATTCCTTCGGCGACGGGAATGCGGAGTTCCTGAAAATTGTCGCGTTTTTCCGCGCTTGGGGCTGATTTTCGCGGGTGAAAAAGAAACCTGCCTACGTCGGGTCGGTCCAGGGCGGAATAGTCGGCCCGGATTGCGTCGTTCATCGTTTGCCTCCTGACGTGAAAAGGGAATTTGCCGCTATTATCGCGGAGGCGGTGGGTCGCGTCAAGCGGTCGTTCGCACCAATGGCGAGGATTACAAAAAGTCCTTCACCTCGATCCAGTAGGGGCCGTCCGCCTGGCCAGAGCGGGCTTCCAGATTCTCGCCATTGGTGATGACAGGCAAAGGGCTGGGAAAATCGAACAGCCCGATCAGCCAGTCGGGGATTTCGATCTCACCGAATCCGGGAAGGTCGATGGTGACGCTTACGCTGCCATCCACGGCAATGGACGCCGACGACCAGTAGCCGATTTTATCTCCCAGCCCCAGACGCAGATCGCCGTCGCAGTCCAGCACCGCCACCAGAAATGCGGTCGCGTCGCCGTCGGGACCGGATAAAGCCGGCTCGATAAGCGGATCGGGGGGCTGGCTTTCCTCCCAGACGGCGAGCTGCTCGACCACGGCCGGCAGGAGATGAAGCTGTCTGGGGACCGCCGGGTCCTGACGGGTGTCGCCGCCGAAATAATCGGCATCGGCGGCCGGGATCACATCCATGGCCAGCACGTAATCCATGTCGATTTCGAATTGGATGCCGTCCAGGAGGCTAAAGGAGAGGTTCAGGCCGTCGGCGTGCAAAAGAATCACCATGACCTGGGCGACCTTCGGATCGATGGCGCCGGCCCCTTCCAGGTCCAGGGCGTAGGCGATGTGGGCATCGAAATCGTAAAAGATGCGATTGGTATCAAGCTCCCATCCGGCAGCGGGTATGGAATTGTCTCCCGCGGAAAGGGACAGGGTGAATGCGTACGTGGTGTTGTTCTGCAGCAGGCCGGCGTAATCCCCGGGCGTCGGCCAGGGGAAACCGGCCTGGTAGTCGCGGTCCCACAGGGCGGCGACCATCACCCGGTCGCCGGGAGACAAATCGGTATGGGAGAGGTCCATTTCAAACGCGCCGCTGTCCGGGACGACGGCCTGAAAGGCCTTGATGTGGGCCAGCGGATCTTCGAACAGGCCGCCGGGAAGGTCCGTATCGGCTATCAGCAGGTAAAAGGCGTCACCTTCATCGGGATATCCGTCCGGCGCCGTGAGGTTCCCGGTCAGGCGCATGGCGTGGCCCGAGGGTTCCATGACGTCCATCGTGAAAGCAATGTCAATGCCGGTGCGCAGGCCCGATTCGATGGTCAGCAGCGACGGCGGCTCATCCGGCGCCGTGCAGTGGTAACCGATGCGGTCGCCTGCGTCCATGCTTTCGTTGCCGTTGACGTCCAGAAAAGCGTAGACCTGGACGTCCTCGACGGGCAGGTCGTACCCGTAGGGTAAAATTCTCAGGTTGTAGGGCAGGGGGGCCGCGCTTTTTTTCACCTGCCGGTAGGCAATAATCCTGTCCGTTTCCAGCTTCGAGAAATCCGACGTCTCCATGGGGCCCGTGTAGGCGATCAGGGTCAGCGTGCCGCTTTCGCTGGCGTCCACCGTACCGCTGATGCGGGCTTCGTAGTCGTAAACCCGGCGGTCGATGTCGATGTGGATGCCGTCGTTGCCTCCCGGGTTGAGCCGAAGCAGCGGGGATAGCGCGGCACCGTCGACATAGAAGCCAACCCAGTCTCCGGGCGTCGGGTAGGGCAGGCTGCCCGAATAATCGGCGTCGATGAAGGCGGCTACGTAGACGCCGTCACCGGCCGCAAGCCCGGTTTCGGAAAGGTCCATGGAAAATGTACTGCCCGATGCATCGGCCGAGACCATGCCGACCACCGCGTTTTTGGTATCGCTCTCGATTCGATCCAGATCGGCGGTATTGAATACCGCCACCAGCACGGGCCCATCGACGCCGCTGGCCGCTTCCGATACGCGGATGGTGCCGGAAATCGCCAGGGAATCATCGGGCTCGTCCCCCGCCCCCCCGCACCCGGCCAACAGAATTGCTAACATGCAGAACAGCCTTGCCGTTTTAAAATACATAGCGCACCTTGGCCATAACCATGTCGTTGTCCCTGAAATAATAGAACAGAGAGTCGTTTTCCCAACTTCCGCTGCCTTCCCCGTCGATACCGGCATAGGAAACCTCCAGTGTGAATCCGTTCTGAAAGTCAAGGCCAATCATGGGCCAGAAGATGGTCCCGCCGTGGCGGTCTTCGTAGATGAACGTTATTTCTGTATAAAGAAGGTCATCCAGAAAGCTGTCTTCATACCGGCAGGTAAACATGTCGGGCAGCAGGGGCGGATTGAGCCCTTCTTTAAAAAAACGGGACTGATACCATTCCACCGAAAGAACCGATTGGCCTGTATGGCCGTCGATGAGCCGGCCCAGGGGAACGAACCAGTTCGCGCCAACGGCAAACGCCAGGTAGTCTGATTTTTCCACCTCGAAAGGGAAGGTGATGCCGGCGATGTCGGTAAGATCCTGTCGGACAAAGCTGCACTTGTCCGGGGACCAGGACGCTTCGGCCTGAAAAACAAAGGCATCCGTATTCATGGTGACGTCCGCTCCCAGGGCGTGGATCACATGATAGTCGGGCCGGATCAGCAGCGCTACCGGCTCTCCCGGTTCGACGACGACGCCGGCCGGCAGCAGCACCGGGTCGTGATCCGGTCCCCGCCAGGCGGAAAAGGAGATGTCGGTGTTGCCCCGGGTAGCCGACAGCCGCAGGCCCCATCCGGTATTTTCCAGGGTCGGGTCCAGGGCTTGGGTGTCATCGATGACGACCGGGAAAAAACCTTCCACCCGCCGGATGGCCCAGAACTGATCCGTGGTCGGCAGCAGGGTGGGAACATGCACCGGCGCCAGCACGGCCTCCAGGGTGAAAGCGTCGGTGAAAGCCATGGCCGACAGGGATGGAATTCCCAGCTTTAATTCCTCTTCGTCTTTGAAGATCAGTTCCCGCAGATCATAGGGATTGGCATAGGCCGTGGGGTTGAAAAAATCGGCCGTACCCCACGCGTATTTCTGATTGCCGGCACGCAATCGTATCCGATCGAAAGAGCAGTTGACATACAATTCGTTGAACTGGGCCTCGGCCTCGCGGCCGTAAATGCGAAGGTTGCGGTCGATGCCGCTGTCCTCGTCATAGTAGTATACCGTGTCCGTCTCGTTTCCCAACGCCTGGGGCAGCAGGTAGAGGTCGGCCGCCATGAAAGCGAACCTGTCGTCGCTGCCGTAGCGCACCTCCAGATGACTCCGGATTTCGTTTTTGACTACCCGATCTTCATCCTGGAACTCTTCGCGGGTACGGAAAAACCCCTCCATTTCCACAAAGCCGCGCCAGGTCAGAAAGTTGTCTTCGGATTCCTCCCCGAAAAAATCGTTTTCTTCGGCCATGGCCGAAAAGATGACTGCAGGCTGAAAGAGACCGAGGGCGGCAAGGATCAAAAGGCAGCAGAAAAGGAGCGGCGCGGCCAGGGGCCGGCCACGGTCGTCCCCTGGGGATTTTCCATGTTTCCGTGCTGCCATGTTCTGTCCGATGCGATGAGACGGCGTCGCCAATTTACCGCAGGGCCTCTTTGCGAAAGCGGCTGTCCGGCAGGTCTTCATTGTATTTCAGGGCCTTGAGAAGAAGTTCGGTGCGGCTCTGGCCGTCGGCGGTGGACATGGTCACCTTGAATGGGGTCAAAATGCCGTCCACGGTTTGAATTTCGGCGTTTTCGAGGAACTTGTGGAACTCGCCGTCCAGGTAGAAATCCACCCTCAGCACAAAACAATCGGATTTGCGGGGGTAGAGAATCAGCTTGTCATAGACCTTGTCCTCTTTTACGGTGACCGCTTCCACCTCGTAGCAGGGTTCTCCCGATATTTCTTTTTTTCCCAGCAGGGTATAAATGTAGTCATCGATGTCGATGCCGCTCAAATCCTCGTAGTAAAAGTGGGAATTCACGAAGGGTTTACCCTTGTCCGCCAGCGCGATGCGCTTGACCTTGCCCGAGGAGAGCCGCAGCCACTGGTTGTCCGGTTGTTTTTTCCGCGAATGGGTCAGCAGCGTGATTTTGGATGGACGGATGAAGGCGATCTTCACGCGGTCTTCTTCCGGACCGAACTGCTTGGCTTGCAGACCGAATTCTTTTTCCTTGGCTCGACCGCCTTTGTGGATCAGCATGACCACGCGGCTTTCGGCGGTGTCCGGTTGCGCCAGCGCGTCGCTTTGCTCCATGATCTGCCGCCCGGTCATGGCGGCGGCAAGGGGCGTTGCCGATAGAAGCAGGATAGCAGTGGCCATCGAAAGGATGTTTTTCACTTTTTCCTCCTTTTGCGGTTCGGGGCTCCGAACAGTTGTTTTTAAAATTTCAATATGGAAGACTTGAAGGCCTTGCCTGCCATTTGTCCGTCACACCTCCTGTCGTGAGGACAGCCGCACCGTGCGTACCTTCTTTGCGCCTTTGTCGACGTCGATGCCGAAGCGCTTGATCGCCGATGGCAGCAGCAACAGGGCGCCCACCGTGGTTGCGATCATGGTGATGCTCATGAGAATGCCGAAAAGCACCAGCGGTTTGAATTTTGAAAAGCCCATCACCGAAAACCCGAAGATCAGGGCGAACGAGGTGAAAAGAATGGCTTTGCCGGCCAGTTCCAGCGTGGCGCGGATGGTCGCGTCACGGTCCATGCCACGGGTTCGAAAAAATCGGTAGGTGTTGATAAAATGGATGGTGTCGTCCACGCCGATGCCGATGGTGATGGCGGCGATGATGGAGGTGGCGATATCCAACCGGATACCGAACCAGCCCATGATGCCGAAATTGATGATCACCGCCGTACTCATGGGGATCAGGGCCATCAGGCCGGCCTTGACGTTTTTGAGGAGCGCCACGACCACGATCCAGATGACCGCCAGGGAGAGCGCCAGACTCTGAAGCTGGCCGTTGACGATATACCCGGCGCTTGTGATGAGGATGCCCGGATGCCCCGTAATGCGAAAGGTGTAGGGATCGGGCAGAGTGGCGGCCAAATGCGCGGACACCGCGGCGAAAATCCGTTTGAGATCGCCGGTGCCGATCATATCGCCGCCGGCGCGGTGCAGCCGGGCCAGGATGTTGACCTCCCTGAAATTCGGATCCACGGTCGCCTCGAAGCGGTCGGCCCGACCGTCCGAGTTGCGATCGTCATCCACATAGATTTCCAGATAGTCGACGATCTCCATGTCGCTATCCGGTATGCGATAAAAGGCCGGATCATCGTTGTTCATGGCCATATGCATGGTTTTGATAGTATCGCCGAACGCGTCGGTGCGGCCGATGTAAAGGCCGTTTGCCGGATCCACCAGCCAGGTTCTCAAATCTTCCACCGCATTGAGAAAGCGGGCCGAGAGAACCCCGTCCGTTGCGCCGGAATCGATAAGGATATTGAAGCCCCAGCGTCCTTTGAATTTCTCCCCAATGACGCCGGCGGTGCTGCGGACCCGGTCGTCTTTTTTGAAGTAGTGGAGAAATTCGGTTTCCACCGCCAGACGGGTGATCCCGACCATGGAAACGGCAAGGATGACGGCCACTGTAATGATTAACGCACGGCTGTGGCGGGTGGTGCCTCTGATCATGGCTTTAAGGATAAAGTTGGTGAACGAAAACCGGAACCCGGGGTGTCCAGATTCCCGCCCTTTCGGCGGTCGGTGGGGGATCAGCACCAGGCCTGCCGGTATCAGGGACAGCGTGATGAAGACGGAAAACATGACGCCGATGGCCGAAAAAATTCCCCAATCGCGGATGGCCGAAAGGCGGTGGCTGCCCAGGGTCATGAAGGCCACGAAGGTCGTCAGGCCCGTGAGCCAGACCGTGAGGGCGATGTGGGACATGCTGTGTTCCAGTCCCTGGAGTTTCCCCATTTTTTCAATACGGGATCCATCGGCGTAGTACTGGTTGAGCATGTGAATGGAATAGGAGCTGCCGATAGCGATCATCAGGACCGGCAGGGAAACCCCCACGGTGGTGATCTCGACGCCCAGATGCCCCATGAGCCCCAGGATGCAGGCGTTCACCATGGCCAGGGTGGCCAGGGGCAGGAACACCCCGATCACGCTGCGGAAGTTGATGGCAAAAACGATGGCGGCCACCAGCATCACCAGGGGGATGAGACGCATGAGGTCGGCCCGCATGTAGTCGTTGATCCGTGTGTAGACGATGGGCTGGCCGTGGGTGATGATTTGAAGTTCGGTGTGGCTGTCGGCAATCTCCAGCATCTCCCGGGCGATGGTATCGTGGGAGGGCATGTTCACGAAACGCAGGAAAAAACCGAAATCGGAGATCCGGCCGCTTGCCGGATCTTTGGCGAAGAGTCCCCGTTCGAAGGCCGGGTTGCGTTCGAGCCGCCGGACCAGGGAAATCCGCTCGGTTTCGGTTCGGGGCAGCCGGCGTTTTCCGGATGCGTCCCGGTCGATGAGATCCACGGCGCGCAGGGTGTCGTCGGCACCGGAAATATCGCGGGTGGTGAACAGGGAAAGGATTTCGTCAATGAGCTTGCGTTCCTGAAGATCCATGGCGGCGGCAATGGCCGTGCGAAGCCGTTTTCTTTGTTTGGCCGTTACGGGGCCTTCGGATGCGGGAAGACAGTTGCGGCACTTGCGAAGCAAAAGACGATGGAATACCGGGTCGTCTTCGAACGCCTTCAGCAACCGCTCGCGGCTAATCCCGGCATCGCTCAGCAGCGCATCCAGACGCGACAGGCGCTGCCGGTTTTGTTCCACGTCGGGGTATTGGTACGCCTCAATGTCCTCCAGGAGGTCTTCCATGGCGGCAAGGCTCTCGTGGGAAAGCAAATTTTCCCGGCCAATGGACAACACTACGAAGGTGTCGACCTCTCCGTATACGGTTTTGACATGTTGATAGAAGGAATAGGCCGGGTCTTTTTTTGGCAGAAACGATTCCACCGACGTGTCGAAGCGCAAGCGGGCAATGCCCGTTGAAAGGGCCAGCGTAATCAGCAGGCACAATGTGATAACGGTTTTCGGATGGACCAGAACCCAGTGGATGTAGCGGTTCAGCAGGCGCATGGCACAGTCTCCCGGATGCTGTAGCGCAATCGCAGCGGTTCGCATTACAAGGGTTGCTGTTATGGTCGACTGACGTATCAGTCAGTCCTAATATTTGTTCAACTATCTAAATAATCAGCAAAATATATCGCTCTAAATGGCTGATAATAAAATAACTGACGTATCAGTCATATTGAGCAGAAAAAAAATCAGGGGGTTTGCCAACGGTTATTGAATCCAATGCCGTGAAGAATGAAAGCGACCACCTGGTCCTCCAGATGATCCAGATCCACGGATTCGCGTACTTGCAGGTAATACAGCAGTCCGCGTTCCACCATCCCGAAAAGAAAGACGGCCGCCGCTTCCGGATCTTCAATGCTCACCAGTTTTTTGTCGCAGCCGATTTCCAGCTGCCGGCGGATCAGGGTGACGAAAGTGGTGAGCAGGCCTTCGTATATCTTTTTGAAGATGCCGCCGTTGCCGATGCCTTCGCGGAAAAGCAGTTCGGCCACCGCCAGATCCTCACGGTAGAGGTTGAAGACTTTGCGGACCAGCCGCCTCAGGTTGCCTTCAATGGCAACGGCATTGTCTCCCTCGAACAGCCCTTGGGTGCCGGTGACGAACAAACGGGTCAGCCGCTGGGTGAATACCTCACAGATATGCAGGAAAATAGCTTCCTTGGACCTGAAATAGAGGTAAAAGGTTCCCTGGGAGACACCGGTTCGTGCCACGATATCGGAGACGCGGGTTTTCTGATAGCCGTTTTCGTGAAACAGATCGACGGCCGCTGCCACCAGCCGTTGACGGGTCTCGCTCTCTTCCGGAGGTGTAACTGACATATCAGTCACCTATCAGAGAGCGGGCTGAAATGCAAGCCGATGGTTGGGCCTGCGAAAGAAAGGTTGACCCCGGAGGAAAACGGCCCCGGATTTGTTGCGGTTTGAATTCCGGTGGCCGGTTGGCAGCCCCTTCCAGACGGATTGCACCGTTTACAACCTGGGGCGAAAAGAGTAAAAAGAATGTTAACGTGGGCAGGAGCTCACACACACATGGCCGGCCTTCGCCATGCACGAATTGACCGGTGCGATCCGTTCCGGGAGTTGAAAAGCAACCATTTTCATGAAAATTCTTGCCATATCCGATATTGTCGTCCCGGAATTGTCCGATCGCATCGATGTCCGGCGGTTTCGCGATGCGGACCTGATCCTCAGTTGCGGTGACCTGCCGCCGGAATATCTTTCCGCCATCCGGGAAAAACTGGACGTGCCGCTGTTTTACGTGCGCGGCAACCACGATATCCGCTACCGGTCCGCTCCTCCCGTCGGGTGCCTGAACATCCATCAGCGCCGTGTTGTTTTCAACGGCCTCTGGTTTATGGGCCTGGAGGGATCGCGCTGGTACAACGGCGGTCCGATTCAGTACCGGGATTACCAGATGCGGAGAATGATCTGGTGCATGCTGCCGGGACTCTGGTTCGGCGGCGGCGTGGATATTGTGGTCACCCATGCCCCGCCCCGTCACATCAACGACGCCGAAGACCGCTGCCATCGGGGCTTTAAAAGCTTCATCAAGCTCATCGCCCGGTTCAAGCCGCGCTATTTCATTCACGGCCACATTCACGCCCATTTTACCGATCCGTCTCAGCGGGTGACGCAGGTGGGCGACACGCAGGTGATCAACGCCTTTGCCTGGCATCTTCTGGAGGTGGACCATGGGTAGCTTTGCGAATCTCGTTAAAAAAATGCGGTCCGGCAGGAAAAACAGCCAGGCCAAGTGCTTCCGGGAGAACCAGGAATGCGAGGGGGCCTTCGATCATGTGGACCGCGGCATCTGCAGCGTACCTCTGGAGAAGATCGTCGGCAGTGTGGGGCGCTACCAGGACTTCGACAGCCAGTTCAAACTCAAGGACCACGTTCCGGCGGACCGGTTGATCCGCATCAAAAAGGCCATGCGGGAGGGCAAACCCCTGCCGCCGGTCAAGCTGTATCAAATCAAAGACGAGTATTACGTCCTGGACGGGAACCACCGCATTGCGGCTGCCAAGGAGTTCGGCCGCAGCGAGATCATGGCCAAGATCGTTGAATTCATCCCGTCGAGCAACACCCTGGAGAACATCATCTACCGGGAGAAAAAGGAGTTCATGGAGCAGACCGGGCTGGCCCATTCCCTGGATATCTCGGAAGTCGGGCAGTATGCCCTTTTACTCGAACAGGTGGAAACTCATCGGGCTTACCTGGCCGGCGGGGAAGCACCGGGGGCCACGCTCCAAAAGGCTGCCGAGGACTGGTACCTGACCATCTACCGGCCCATGATCGACGTCATCGAGAAGGGCGGTCTGCTGAACTCTTTTCCCGGCCGCACCCTGGACGACCTGTACGCGTACGTTTCCTACCACCACTGGCAAAAGGGGAACAAACGCCAATACGGCATCGGCATCGATGGGCGCATACCCAAAGATATGGAGGCATTCAGAGAAAAGATGGCCAATATGGACAAAAAAGAGTACCCGGAGATGCTGCGCAGCATCACGGCCTTCATCATGATGAACGTGGAAGCCAAACGGGAATTGAAGGTGGTGGACAAGTTGTTTGCCCTGCCGGAAGTCAGGGAGGTTCACTCCATCCACGGCAGTGTCGATATTTTGATCAAAGTGGTTCTGACGCGGGATCTGCTTTCCTCCGACGCCGAGGTCATCGGCCAGTTCACCCATGCAAAGGTTCGCCAGATCGACGGAATCTTATCGACCCAGACGTTGATACCGGCAACGTCAAAAATTAAAGAATGACGGTCAACCCCTGACGAACAACTGCTGCGGAAATTCGATAAACTTCTCACACCCATTTTCGGTGATCAGCACCGGCTCGCTGCATTCGAACCCGTAGGTGTCCAGCCAGATGCCGGGCATGAAGTGAATGGTCATACCCGGCTCTAAAATCGTCTTGTCGCCGGGGCGCAGGCTCACGGTGTGTTCCCCCCAGTCCGGCACATAGTTCAAGCCGAAAGAATAGCCGACCCGGGAGGGCTTGACCACGCCGGTGTGGGCAATGGCCGCCCGCCAGCGCGCCTCCACCTCCTCGGCGGTCATGCCGGGGCCCATATCTTCCAGAGTTTCCTTCAGACCCGTGACGACGCCATCAGCGGTTCTAATCAAGTCCTCGGGCGGGTCGCCGAGATACACCGTGCGCGACAAGGGGGCATGGTACCGGTGCCGGGCGCCGGCCAGTTCCAGCAGCACCACGTCGCCTTTGGTATAGGATCGGTCCGCATCGAAGGTCAGGTGGGCGGTGGCGGTGCGTTCGGCCGACGGCATGATGGGAAAAATGGCCGGGGACGAGCCGCCGTATTCGTCGGTGCCGGCAATCTGGGCCGCCGCTACCCGGGCCGCCGCATCCTTTTCCCGAACGCCGGGGGCAATGGTGTCTATGGCCGTCTGCATCACCCGTTCACAGATACGGGCCGCTTCGCGCATGTAGCCGATTTCCGCTTCGGATTTGACCGTTTTGACCCAGTTGACCAGGTTGGTGGCGTCCATCAAAACCGACTGGGGCAGCTCTTCCTGAAGGGTGAGATACATGCGCGCACTGAACCAGTAGGCGTCCATCTCCAGGCCGAGGCGTTTTTCCGCAAGGCCCTGGTCGCGCATCAGCTGGGCCACGTAGCGCATGGTGTGGGTGACCCGCGACTGCACGTATTCATCCGGGTAGCCGAAGATGCGGTCATCGGGCAGCCAGGTGGTCAATCGGGCGCCGTTGGCGTCCTGCTGCCTGCCGAACCACAGGGGCGCATCGCTGTCCACAGAGAGGATCACCCCCTGGTGAACGTAAAAGGACCAGCCGTCGTAGCCGGTCAGGTAGTTCATGTTGGCCGGATCGACCACCAGCAGCGTTTCCATGCCCTGGCGGTCCATGGCTTCCTTGACCCGTCTGATCCGGCGGGCATACTCGTCTTGAGAAAAAATAAGCTTGCTTGGCATCGTCACACCCTTTTCGATCCATGTGCTGCCGGCGTGGCGTCATTTTCTCAGGAAATGACGCGGCCGATATCCCGCTTTTCTGCCAGGGCCAGCGTTTTGATGGCGATCATGGTATCCTGAACACCCACACCGGTCAGGTCACAGACGGTAATCTGGTCCTCCGCTGTGCGGCCCGGGGCCTTTTTGTTGACGATGGCCCCCAATTCGACCACGGGTGCATCCGCCGGCATCAGGCCCTGCTCGACGGCACTGCGCAGCTCTCCCAGGCGCACGCTCTGGGACTTGAGGTCGCAGACCACCAGATCCGCCCGGGTGAGCACTTCGGCCTCCAGTTCCTGCTTTTCTTCCGTATCGCTTCCCATGGATGTGATATGCTGCCCCGGATGCAGCCAATCCGCCTTGAGAAAACCGCTGCGGGCCGGTGTGGTGGTGACCACGACGCTGCTTTCTCTGACCACCGCCTCCACGCTGGGGGCCTTGACGACCGTGACGTCCGGAAGCTGCTGCTGCATGTCGCCAACGTAGCGGTCTTTCAGATCGTCGGCGTCCAGGCTGAACATATGGATGGTGGAAAACGGTCGCATCAGGTGCAGGGCCATCATCTGGAAGCGGGCCTGAACGCCCGAGCCGATCACCCCCACGGAATCAGCCGTTTGAGGCGCCAGATATTTGGCCGCCACTGCGCCGGCGGCGGCGGTGCGCACCTGGGTCAGGTAGCCGTTGTCCAGCAATACCCCCTGCAAAAAGCCAGTTTCGGCGCTAAGCACCAGCATCTGGCCGCTCTGGGAGGGCAGGCCCAGCCGGCTGTTTTCGAAAAATCCGGATGCCACCTTGATGGCCAACTGGTCGATGCCCTTGATATAGGCGCTCTTGATGTCCACTTCGCCCTTTTTCTCCGGTACCGGAATCATCATGATCGGGGGTACCAGGGCGTTGCCTCTGGCCAGTTCGCCAAAGCCGGTTTCGATGGCGTCGACCACCGACAGGTCCAGCGAAACCAATTGCCGGATCTCTTTTTCGTCAAGGATTCGAATCATGGATGGCGATTCCTTTCATGCTGTTGCCGGATGACCGACAGGTAGGTGGACGACTCCACGCTGGCGCCGGTAATCACTGTCGCCACGCGTTTGCCGGTCACATCGATACAGCCGCTCAGCAAGGCCCCCACACCGACGGCCGCGGCCCCTTCGGCAATGGTTCGATGGGCTTCGAACAGGAAATACATGCCAGCTTTGATCTCTTCTTCGGAAACCAGCACGTGTTCGTCAGTATATTTTTCCACCAACGGCATGGTGTACCGATTGTCGAAGCCGATGCCGCCTAAAAGCGAATCGGCAAGAGAGTTTTTTTCTTCCACCTGAACGGGGGCGCCCGCTTTCAGACTTTCCAGCATGGCCGGCGACCGCTGGAGGGAGAGTCCCACGATGTGAATATCCGGATTGATCGATTTAGCGGCCATGGCAATTCCGGCCAGCAGCCCGCCGCCGGACAATTGAACCAGCAATACATGGGTATCGGGAAGCGCTGCCATCATTTCCAGGGCAATGGTTCCCTGACCGGCGATAATCATGGGGTCGTCAAACGGAACCACCGGCACAAGCCCGCGGGACGCTGTCAGTTGATGATAATTTTTCTCGGCTTCATCCTGGGAATTCCCTTTGATGGAGACTTCCGCGCCCAGTTTTCCGATCGTGTCGGCCCTGTATGCGGCGACGTGTTCAGACAAACAGACAACCGCCTTGATGCCGGTGCGTCCGGCCACATAGGCCACCGCCTTGCCGTGATTGCCGGTGGAAAAGGTGATGACGCCCTTTTGTTTTTCTTCGTCGGAAAGACTCAGGATTTTGTTTGCGGCGCCCCGCACTTTGAAGGCGCCGGTATTCTGCAGGCATTCCAGTTTCAGGTGGACCGTTCGGGCACCTGTTCTATCCGCCAATTCGGCGGATTCCAGGACCGGCGTCTCAACGACGAGGGGCTTGATGCGGGCTCGGGCTCGATAGACATCGTGCAGCGTCGGTTTATTTTTCATTGGTAAAACCGGTTCTTGCGGCGGGCGATTTTTAAAAGTGGACCGGTGATCGGTATTCGTCAAATAACCATGACCGGACATTTGGCAAGGCCCGCCACCTTATGCGACACCCCGCCCAAAAGGTATCCGGTCAGATCCCCGTTTCCTTTGGAACTGATGATGATCAGATCGATTTCGTTTTTTTGGGCAAACTCCAGGATCTTTTTGCTGGCCGTGCCCATTTTGACAAAGCCTTTGATTTTTGTGACGCCTTGTTCTCTTAATAGGGTTTTGCCGCGATCAACAACTTCTCTGGCATAAGCGCTCAGCACATCGTCTAAATTTTCCGGCTCCTTGGGCCTGACCATGGAGATCGATGCTTCGATATAGCTGTGGTGTCTGAAGACCGACAATACGTTGATTTGGGAATCGAACTGTTTGGCCAGGTTGGCTGCATACGGCAAGGTTCGGTAAGCATTTTCCGAACCATCCAGCGGCACTAAAATATTGTGGAACATCTCTCTCCTTTATCTGAAGGCTACATCTCTTAAGAAAAGAGCAATATCGGGAAAGAAGATCATCGCAACGGCTACACTTAAGAGAATTAAAATAAATGGGGGTGTGCCTCTGACAACGTCAAAGTAAGGGCGTTTGAATACCGCGATCGCGGTAAAGATATCGCAGCCGAACGGCGGTGTTGCAGAACCGATGGCAACCTGAAGGGTGATAATCGTACCCACCAGAACCGGGTCGAGACCTACATTGTGCACACTGGGTGCAAAAATGGGGACCAAGATCAAAATCACCACGATCGGATCGACAAACATGCATCCGACAAAAAAGGCGATGGAGATAACAAAAAGAACGCCATATTTGCCCATCTCGGCAATGCCGATCGTTCCCAAAAGCTGTTGGGGTACCTGCGCATAGGACAATACCCAGGCAAATGCAGCCCCGGCACCGACCAGGATAAAAACAACGGCGGTAACCAGCCCGGTGGACAGAGAGGTGTCCCAGAAATCTTTAAGTGTCATCGTTCTGAAAATAAAGCCTTCCAGCAGGATGGCATAAGCCACGCTTACGGCGGCTGCTTCCGTGGGGCTGAAGATACCGCCGAAGATGCCCCCGATAATTATCGCCGGGAATCCCAACGGCCACAGTGCGCGATACAGCGCCTTTCCCCGTTCGCTCCATGAGGCTTTCGGTTCGATGGGAATCTTGTTTATATATGCATAGACCACGCTGTAGATGGAAAACAGCAGCAGGATCAACAGCCCCGGACCGATTCCGGCGATAAAAAGCTCAGGAATTGAGGTTTTTGCAACAATTCCATAGATAATCATCCCGATACTGGGCGGAATCAGAAAAGCGATATCGCTGGAGTTGACGATGAGTGCTAAAATGAAAGAGTCTTTGTATCCCCCTTCCTGAAGCCTGGGGCGCAGGGGGGAGCCGATGGCGACAACAGTGGCTTGCGTTGAACCGGAAACGGCACCGAATACCGCACACGCGCCGGCAGTACTCACCGCCAGCCCGCCTTTGATGTGCCGGACAAATGCCATCACCAGATCGATCAGTTTTTCAGCCGATTTGCCTCGGGTCATGATATCGGCCGAGAGGATAAACATGGGCACGGCAATGAGTGCGGCCGGACGAATCCCCGCCATCATCTGCTGGATCATAAACTGCATCTGTGACAGATCGCCGTCGTACAGCAGAACTACTCCCAGCGTGGCTCCGGCGATCAAGGGGATCTTCATGGGGAACCCCAACAGCAGCAGCGTGACCATCAGCAAAAAGATGGTGGCTGCAAAATGCTTGTTCATGAACTCAAAAAGATTAAAGCTGGTATCCAGGACAGCCATGGAATCGGTCTGGGCCAATATTTTCCCCGCTTGATCCGTAATCGCTGCCGTGATGGCGATCTCGCCGTCACTGAGCGTGCCGATGTCGATATCTTCAACGCTCCAGTTGCCGATTTTGTTGGTTTCCGCTTTCAACTCCACCGTCTTCGCGTCAGGATCGCTTAAGGTGATGCTGACCTCTTGCAGTCTGTCCACACCTTCGGCATAGCCATACACGAACAGTTTCGTTTTTTGCTCAAGGGTAGTCTCTTCAATGACGATGGTGACAGGATCGGATGCAAAAAGAGGAGCGGCCAAAAGGCAACTGAAAACACATAACAGTAGGATTTTCCAAATTTTAAGTCTCATCATCATACCTTACATCTCAATGTCGCTGGCAGTGTCGGAATATCCATCTTTGATATGAGTAGAAAGATAGACATCGCTTTCGGTCAGGTTTTTAACCACCGTAAACGCGTACTGCAATCCTGTCAGAAAAAAACCAACGGGCGCCCACAAGTAGATATAAAATACCGGCAGTCCTAATGCCGGCAGAATGCGTCCACTCTCATAGACTTCAACAATATAGTAGTACGAATAAAAAGAGAGAAGGAACATAAACGCCGACGTCACCGAAGCCATCACAATCATTAACACCTTGCGTGCCTTTGCAGACAACGAATCATAGATGGCAGACATTCGGATATGGCGTCCATTGCGCGCTGCGTAGCTCAGCCCGGCGTAGGTTACCACAACGATGAAAATCATATTCAGTTCATCGGTGAAGGTAATCGCACTATTGAAAACATACCGGCTGATTACCGCAGCAATGGTGTTGATCGTCATCGCGATCACCCCGAGTGCCAGCATAATCCCTTCGAACTTGCTGATGAGCCCATCGGTAAAATCGAGTACCCTTAAGATCGGATTGGTCGCCTTTGCTTCTACTTCATCCATCTTTTCTCCCGAATAGCAGAACCGATTGCGCCTGAAAAAGGGGCAATTCATTGAAGATGCGCTGCCGCTCAAACGAGCGGCAGCGCATCGATGGGGATATTATTTGGCGTTTGCCTCGGCTTCTTTCAGGTCTTTCATCATCTGATCCAAGACTTTTTTGTTTGAAGCGCTTTTTGATGCGAATGAAGCTTGAACCGCTTCTGCCGCTTTTTTAAACGGCGCGCGTTCTTCTTCGGTAAGGGTCACGATTTTATAGCTCGGGTTGGTTCTGACAATGCGGCCGAGGCCATAAGCATCCAGCTTCTGAGCCTCTTCCAGGATCGTCTGGTGAGCATGCTCAGCCGCTGCGCGAACAAGTTTTTTATCTCGATTGCTCAGGCCATCAAAAAATTTTTTATTTGCTGACGCGGATGCGTTGAAGTGTCCGTGTCCGGTATATGTCAGAACGTTTGTCAAATTGTCCAGATCATACGCTTGAATCCATACCGTCGGGTTTTCCTGGCCATCTACCATTTTGGTTTTTAGGGCGCCAATCAGATCGCCCCAGCTCATGGGAACCGGTGAAGCGCCGAACGCTTCGTAGGTCTCGACCAGGATGGGGGACCCCGGCATCACGCGCATTTTTTTGCCCTTTAAATCTTCCGGTGAGTGAAAAGGCACAAGGGTTGTCACCGCCATCTCGCCTTCAGGGAAGATAGAGAGCAGCTCAAGCCCGTGTTCTCTGAAAATTTCAGGAAGCATTTCGTTGATTACTTTTGAATTCTTGAAAAAGTAATCGAGCTGTTTCGTATCGGTCGGCATAACATAAGGCAGGGTGAACAGATCCATCTCCGGAATCGTACCGCCCATATAACCGGTGGATTGTCCCAAAAACTGAAGGATTCCGGCCCGGGTCTGTTCCAGCATATCAGTCTCTTCGCCGAGGCTTCCGACCGGATAGATCTTGATGGTATGCCTGGAATTTTCCTCGATATAGCTCTTGAATGCCATCGCATAGATGCCCTGGGGGTCGCTCTCTCCCTCTCCCATGGCATACTTCCATTCTGCTGCCTGCAGGCCAATACTTGTCGCTGTGATTATCAGAACTGCCGTAAGCAAAGACTTAACCATTTTTAAACGCATCATCTTTTTCATGGTCCAACTCCTTTCATCTGCAGCTCGCCAGGCGAGCCTGGGGGCGGTTGTTATTATTGCTCGGATGAATGTTGGGCTGTGCGCTCACCTCCTTTTCCATTGTCGCTTGCGTTGAAATAATTCAAGGCGCCGTGCACGTGCATGGCGACCCCGCTGGGTAGGACGTCTTCATCGATGTCAAAGCGCGGGTTGTGGTGGGAAACGGTCGTGCCCTTTTGGGCATTGCCGGTTCCCAGAAACATGAACACGCCGGGGACGCGTTCGCTGAACTCGGAAAAATCCTCGCTGGCCATGGTGACGTTGTCGATCACGGCCGCCGGGTAGCCGAAAACGTCGGCCGCGGTCTTGCGGGCCAGGGCAGTCATGTGTGGATCATTGATCAATGGAATGTTCTCGTGGACGATCTCGATATTGCAGGTGCAGCGGTGGGTATGGCAAACCTGCTCGGCGATGCGGACGAACCGCTCGGTGGGTTGCTCCTCGCTGTCCGGCCCCCCTTTGTAGAGAAAGCGGATGGAACCTTCCAGCTCCACCTGATCGGGGATGATGTTGCTCTTGGTGCCGCCGCAGATGCGTCCGAACATGATGATGGTGGACTTGAGGTTGCTGATCTCGCGGGTCTGGATCATCTGGACGGTCTGGATCAGGTTGGCCGCTGCCGCAATGGGATCCACGGCATCTTCGGGAACGCCGGTGTGCCCCCCTTTTCCGAAAATGGTCATCTTGAACACGTCCAGGCCGCCCATCACCGGGCCGGCGGTGATGCCGATCCGTCCGGAAGGAACCGGCGTCCAGACGTGCAGGCCCATGACCGCATCGACCGTGGGACTTTCAAGAACGCCCTCTTCGATCATGCAAAGGGCGCCGGCGATCTCCTCGTTGGGCTGGAAAACGAATTTAATCGTTCCCGCAAAGGCGTTCGTGTGCTGCGACAAAATCTTGGCCGCCACCAGCAGCATGGCCATGTGGGCATCGTGGCCGCAGGCGTGCATCACCCCCGGATTTTGGGAACGGTACGCGAACTCGTTTTCCTCGGTCACCGGCAAAGCGTCCATATCGGCCCTGAGCATCAGCACCGGACCGGGACCCGATCCTTCCAGCAGGGCGACTACCCCGGTCCTGGCAACCCGGCAGGTGGCCATCCCCAGGTCCTGAAGGTAGGCTTCGATCACCTGTGCGGTGCGATGCTCTTCGAATCCCAGCTCGGGATGCTGGTGGAAATCCCTGCGCAGCGCGATCAGTTCGTCCCGGCAGGCTTCGATCTGTTCGGATATCTGCTTGTCCATTCTTAAATAAAGCCCTTGTATGGCCGTCTGACCATGGCCGAAAATACGAAGTTGATCATCGTAACATAATCGAAAACCGGCAGATGAACCGCCGCCTGCACGGCCGCTGCGTAGGGCGGCAACAGGCTGCACTCCAGCAGCAGGGCGCCGATGGCATCGTCTCCGGCCACCAGCTTCCGCCCGGCATCGACCATCTCGGCCTCCACCTCAGCCGGATCCAGGGTTCCCGATTCTTCGATGGCAAAGCGGTAGAACGCTTTCCGGGTCTCCAGCCCTTCGACCACGATCCGGCTTGTATCGTCTATGCCCATGGCGGCCAGCAGCGCCGCGTCCAGGCTGCGGCTGTCGGCCGTAATGACGCCGACTTTCTTCTCACCTCCCAGGATCGAGAGGATGAACGGAATCTGCAGCAGGCTGGAGAGAAATACCGGAACCGACAGGTCCTCGGCCAGATGCCGCTGGTGAAAGGCCATGAAACCGCAGTCACCGGTCACCGCCCGCACGCCCTGATCGACCAGATCCCGGGCCGCGGCAAGCAAAGCTTCGTATATCGCAGGATCCTTGCCGATGGCCCGCGCCACGGAAAAGCCCTCGACTTTGCGAAAACGCACCGGGAAATCGTAGGTCGTGGCATTGGCCACGTCCCCCGGTATGAAGGGCACCGAGGTGTCCAGCAGCAAAATGCCGATGACTTCGCCGCTGCTCGCCTGCCCTGGTCTGGCCCGGTAGATCATGGTCGCATCCCTTTTACTCTTTGACGAAGAGTTTCCGGGGTACGGAGGAAAAGGTTTCGCATCCGTTCTCGCTAACGCGAAAGGATTCGCTGCATTCGAAACCGTAGTTGTCCATCCACATGCCCAGGATCATGTGAAAGGTCATGTTGGGTTTCAGAACAGTTTGATCGCCGGGGCGCAGGCTGGCGGTGTGCTCGCCCCAGTCCGGCGGGTAATTGAGGCCCATGGCGTAACCGATGCGCGATTCTTTCTCCAGGCCGAATTTGGCGATGTGCTTGCGCCAGACCCGTTCCACCTCTTCTGCACGCATGTCGGGTCGGATGGATTCCAGGGTGAGGTTGAGCCCTTCCACGGTGCGCTCGGCCAGTTCCACCAGCTTGGCCGGCGGATTTTTGCCCAGGTAGGCCGTGCGAGCGATGGGGCAGTGGTAGCGGTGCCGGCAGGCGGCCAGTTCCAGGTTGACCATCTGCTCATTCTCATAGGGAGCATCCGTCCAGGTCAGATGGGGGGCCGATGTCTTTTCGCCTGTAGGCATCATGGGCACGATGGCCGGGTAGTCGCCGCCGAATTCGGCGGTTCCCGACATCTGGGCCTGATAGACGGCGGCCACGGCGTCGCACTCGCGAACGCCCGGTTCCAATCGCTCGATGGCCGTGGTCATAACCCGGTTGGCGATCTGGCCGGCCTCGCGCATCAGGGCGATCTCGGCGTCCGATTTGATCAGGCGGACCCAGTTGACCAGCAGGTCGGCATTGGCGAAACGGGCGCCGGGCAGGTGCTTCTGCAACTCTGCATAGCCCCTGGCCGAAAAGTAATAGGCGTCCATCTCCACGCCCACGGTCTTTTGACCCCAGCCGCGCTCGGCGATGACGTCCCCCACGAAATTCATGGGATGCCGTTCCAGGGTCTGGATGTAGTTCTCGGGATAGCCGATGATATCGGATTCGGGAAGGAACGTCGTGTGCCGGGCGCCGGCCACGTCCATGTTGCGTCCGATCCAGATCGGAGTGTCGGCATCCAGGCTGACCACCACGCACTGGGGCACGTAAAAGGACCAGCCGTCGTAGCCGGTCAGGTAGTTCATGTTGGCCGGATCCGAGGATACCAGCACGTCGATTCCGGCCTCGCCCATGCGCGCTTTGGTCCGCTTCAGTCGATTGAGATATTCTTCTTTGGCAAACAGGGCCATGATTGTTTCTCCTTTATTCTCTCGGGACCGTCATTTCTTGAGGGCCGCTACTCCCCGGCCGATGCGGTCGATTCCCTCCTGCAACTGCTCCATGCCGGCGGCAAAAGAGAGCCGGACATAGCCTTCGCCGGCCTTGCCGAAAATACTGCCGGGAACGACGGCCACCTGGTGCTCCTTGACCAGGTACTTGGCAAAATCCCAGGAAGAGAGACCGCACGAGGAGATGTTGGGAAAGGCGTAAAAGGTCGATTCCGGTTTGATGCACCCGATGCCGTCGATGGCGTTGAGGCCCTCGTAGACCAGTTCGCGCCGCTTGGCATAGGTGGCGACCATTCCCCGCACACAGTCCTGGGGCGCGGTGATGGCGGCCAGGGCGGCGCGCTGGGCCACGGCGGTTACACCCGAGACCATGTGTTCCATCAGTTTTTCCATCTCGTCGATGACCGCTTTGGGGGCCACTGTGTACCCCACCCGCCAACCGGTCATGGCGTACGACTTGGAAAGGGTGAAGGCCGAGATGGTGCGTTCGGCCATCCCTTCCAGAGAACCGATGCTCGTATGCCGGTGGCCGTCGAACAGGATGTGCTCGTAGGGTTCATCCGAGAGTACCCAGATGTCGTTCTCGATGGCCATAGCGGCGATTTCCCGCAGGATTTCCTCGTCGAAAATCGCCCCGGTGGGGTTGCAGGGGGTGTTGAGGATCATCAACTTGGTCTTGTCCGTGATGGCGGCCCGGATATCGGCCGGATCGACCTTGAACCCGTTGGATTCGTGGGTGGCCACGGGCACCGGCACGCCGCCGAAAAGGCGGATCTGGGAGTAGTAGTCGTACCCCGGATCGGTGACGATCACCTCGTCCCCGGCATTGAGCAGGTGCAGGCAGGTGTTGAAGATCACCTGCATGGCGCCCACGGCCACATAGACCTCCGTGTCCGGATCGGCAGTAAGGCCGTTTTCTTCCTTCACCTTGCGGGCGATGGCCCGGCGCAGGTCGGCAAACCCCTTGGCCGGGGGATAGCGGGTGTATCCCTCGTCCAGGGCCGTTTTGGCGGCGTCACGAATGAACTCGGGTGTGTCGAAGTCGGGCTGGCCGATGCCCAGGTTGACGACATCAGGGACCTCTTCGGCCAGGGCAAACATGATGCGGATGCCCGACCACTCCACCTCATGGGTGCGGTCGGACAGATAATTGGTCGTTGTCATTCAGCTATTCCTCTTCAATGTACGGGTGCGCACCCATTGCTCTTAAACAATTACGCCACCACCGGCAGAACCAGGTCCGCCGGCCCCTTGGGGGACGTTTTCAATTCAGGGGCATGCTTTTGCATGATTTCCATGACAATGGAGGCGATTTTGACTTTCTGGCGAATAAGGTTCTGGTGCCACTCTTCGGTGATCCATGGCTTGTAGATATCGCCCTCCGAGGTGCCCGGTTCGAATTTGAAGTAGCACGGGGAGGCCACACGGGCGATTTCGGGCGCCTCGTAGGCCCGGAACATGCCGCCGAAGGAATCCACGATGATCATGTAAACGTCCAGCGGCAGGTCGGCCGCCTGGCGGATGGAGCCCAGAATCGGCAGGGAGACATCCGATATGGGGTTCATGGAGTTGGCGCCCATGGACTCGATCACCTTGGCGCCGGCGCCGCTGCAGTATCCGCCGAAAACGGAAAACTTGAAAATCGTTTCCGCCGGGATCAGGCCTTCCTCGCGCATGCCGTTCAAGATGGAGAGAACGCCTTCGTCGTAAACCAGAAAACCGCGGTGGCCGGCCTCGATGTTTCGCATGATATCGGCGATATGGTAAGAGATGTTGTCCGATCCTCTCAGGCGGAAGCCCTGCATGGCGCCTTCGGACGTGGCGATCTCCTTGGAGCCCGGGTCCCAGCCTTTGCGGTGGCCGACGGTCATGACCACTTCGATCTTCTCGTCCCTGGCCATCTGGGCCATGTCCTTGAGTTCCTGGAAATCGCAGTAGGTGGATCCGCCCACGGCGGCAATACAGCGGTGAATGGTCACATTGCGCTTGCGGGCTTCGTCGATCATCGCCTCCATGGTAGAAGCCCGCTCCACCCCGGCAATTTCTATGCGATAATTGGCGCCGTCGGGAAAGGATTTGGCCGAGGTGGGCAGGTCATAAGCGTCCCGGCCGGGGATGCCTTTTTTTTCCATATAGTCGCGAATCGTTTTCAGTACATCAGACATGTTTTCCTCCATCGATTGAAATCTTTTCTCGTCCGTTTGCGGACAGATTTTTGGTTTTGTTACATCGGTTCTTAGTCGGTTGATCAGGATTCGAGCAGGTTTTTGAGCTTCTCCAACTCGCCGTCCACCATCTTATAGGCGTGCTCCTCGGCCGGAAATTTCCCGCCACGGGCATCTTCGACATATTGCTTGAAGGCCGTAACCGTTTTGGCGCCCAGGTTCTCGTATTTTTTGACGAATTTCGGGGTGAAGGCCTGAAAGATCCCCAGGACGTCGCTGCAGATCATGAGCTGTCCGTCGGCTTCCCATCCGGCCCCAATGCTGTAGACCGGAATATTCAAGGTATTGCGGATAATCCCGCAGACCTCCGGCGGCACCGCTTCCACCAGCAGGGCAAAAGCGCCCGCCGCTTCGATGGCCTTTGCATCGGCAATCAGATCCCGGGCTGCTTCAGCCGTGCGTCCCTGGGCCTTGAAGCCGCCCTGCTGGCCGGAACTCTGGGGAGTCAAGCCAATGTGGCCCATGACCAGCATGCCGCCGTCGGCAATGGCCTGAATCTGGGGGCATACGCGGACGCCGCCCTCCAGTTTGATGGCATCGACGCCGGCTTCCTTGTGGAACCGGCCGGCGTTGCGGACCGCCTCCGGTACACTGACCTGGTAGGACAAAAAGGGCATGTCGCCGATAATAAAGGTGTTGGGTGCGCCGCGCCGAACCCCCTCGCTGTGCCAGATGCACTGGTCCATGGTTACCGGCACCGTGCCGCTGTAGCCGTAGATGCACATGCCCAGCGAGTCGCCGACGAGAATCATGTCCATCCCGGCCTCTTCGGCAAAAGAAGCGGTCCAGTAGTCGTAAGCGGTAATCCAGACGGCCTTTTTGCTTTCCTGCTTCATTTTCTGCAAATCGAAGCGGGTCATTTTCTTTTTACTCATGATGCTTCTCCTCTTTTCGATTCCGGCCGATGGTCAACCGGTGTTGGGGTCTGATTGTTGCGGCGCCCCGATCTGCCGGGAAATTTGCCGGCAGATCGGTACCAGTTTGGCTTGAATGGCGTCGATTTTCTCTTTTGTCATTCGTTGGGCCGGACCGGAAATGCTCAGGGCATAGTTAGGGCAGCCGGTATAGTCGAATATCGGTGCCGCCACGCACCGCAGGCCCAGGCTCAGTTCTTCATCGTCCACGGCATAGCCGAGCCGCCGAATGCGGCCGATTTCCTCCTTCAAGCGGTCCACCGAGACAATGGTTTTGGGGGACATGGCCGTAAGGGACACCGATTCGAGATAAGCGTTCAGCTCGTTATCGCTTAAAAAAGCCAGAACCGCTTTGCCCAATCCGGTGCAGTATGCCGGTGCGGCAGCGCCCATGCCGACATCCAGCCGCAGAATTTCCTTGCTGTTCACTTTATCCAGATGAACGATCGCATTTCCGTCCCAGTGGCCCAGATTGACCGTTTCACCAAAGGCCATGGCGATTTCCTGCATGAAGGGATAAACGGTATGCCGTATTTCGAATCCCTCCAGCTTTTTCATTCCCAGTTCGAGAACTTTGAAACTCAGGCGAAAGCGGCCCTCATCGGTTTTCTCGGCGTAGCCCAAGTCCCGCAGGGTGGTCAGAAAACGGTGGCTGGCCGCACGGCTGGTGTTCAGGTGAGCGGCCATTTTAGATGCAGACATCTCGCCGTTTTCGGCCAGCACTTCCAACGTTCGCAATCCCTTGGCCAGGGAAGCGACGAAGTAATATTTTTCACCTTTCGACGACATCGAATCGTACCATGGATCGCAGGTTGGGGTTTAAGTGGTTAGACGGAGTGTCTCTCTATGTGTGACAATATCTCACTATGTGTGACATGCTACGGTTTCGAGACGCCCTTGTCAACCCCTTAACGTAAACCAGTCAGAAAATGTCGAATTCTCCTTCTGGGAAAAACCGTCTTTACAACCCGCTGGCCATGCCTTGATGTCCATGCAAGGGCGGTTTGCACAATTAGGACTTGATTCTATCCGGAACGAGTGGGAAGGAAGGGTATCCATCGGTAAATAAAAAGGAGGCCTCCCATGCAGAGCGGACACTTCAAGGAGAAAAGTTTCTGGCTTTCCACGCGGGACTACACCCCCGGCCGGCCCTTGCAGGAGGATGCCAAACTGGACGTGGCGATCGTCGGCGGTGGATTTACCGGTTTGTCGGCCGCCTACCACCTCAAAAAAACGCAGCCTGGTCTGCGCATCGCTATTTTGGAAAGCCAGGTAATCGGCTATGGCGCCAGCGGGCGCAACGGCGGTTTCAACATGACGCTTTTTGGCTTGACGCTGGGGATCACGGCGATTCGTTTCGGTAAGAGAAAGGCCAAGCAAGCCCATCATTACATGGAAAAGGCCGTCGATCTGCTGCGCGATCTGGTGCATGACCTGGGATTGGACTGCGACTACGAGCACCCCGGTTTTTTGCGCGTCGCCACGTCGGAAAAATACCGTGCCCGCATCATGGAGGAGATCGAACTGGCCCACAAACTCGGCCTTGAAGGCATCGAATGGATCGAAAAGGAGCAGCTGGACCGACAAGTTCGCAGCCCCATGTACTTAGGGGCTTGGTGGGAGCCGCGCTGCGGCATCCTCAATCCGGCCAAGCTGGCCTGGAGCTGGCGGGACGTTCTTATTGACATGGGGATCGAAATATACGAATCTACGCCTGTCGGCGAGATGTCCCGGAGTCAGGGAAAAGTGGCTCTGCAGATCCCCGGAGCAACGGTTGTCGCCGATAAAGTGGTCATGGCCACCAACGCCTGGTCCCATTTCTTTCCTGAATTGAGCAGAAAACAGATCCCCGTCTGGACCCATATCGTATTGACCGAACCACTCAGCGCAGAGCAGTTCGCTTCCATCGGATGGAAAAACAGGCAGGGCATCGAGGATGCCCGCAACCTGGTTCATTACTACCGTCTTACCGCAGATAATCGACTTCTCATGGGAGGCAGGGATGTCTCTATTACAGAAGGTACCGACATGGAGCGGGACCTGAATCCGGCAACCTTTGCCGGCTTGAAGGATGATGTCCGCACGCTTTTTCCGACCCTGGAGAACATCCGTTTCACCCACGAGTGGGGCGGGCCGGTGTCGGTGCCGCTGGACATGGCCCCGGCCCTGGGCTACCTGGGAGACAAGAACGTGGTCTACAGCTTAGGGTGTGTGGGCCACGGCGTAAGCCTGACCCACCTCAACGGAAAGACCCTTTGCGACATGATTCTGGAGCGGCAAACGGAACGGACCGAAGTCTTTTTCGTTAACCGGCGAACCCTTCCCTGGCCGTCGGGTGTATTGCGCAATATTGCCATCAAGGCCATCCTGGGGTACATGCATTGGGAGGATCGGCGCTTCGATGATCCGGCAGGACCGGCTGCAAATTGACGACAGCGCGGTTGTTTGGGATAATCGACAGCAATCGGGAAAATTTAAGCAGATCGAGAAAACCGCCAATGGATGCCGAAGATCCACGTTCCAAAAATAAGCAAAGCTTTTTGGAAAGTGTCCTGGACACGATTCAAGACGGCGTTTTCTTTATGGACCACGATCTGAACATCCTGCAGGTCAATCGTTGGATGGAAGAGATGTATGCCGACTCCATGCCGCTGGTCGGTAAACCGTGCCACCTTGTGCTGAAAAAACTGGACGAGGATTGTCAGCAATGCCCTTGCCGCCGATCCATTCAAGCGAAGAGGCCGCACGTCGAGGTGCTGGCTATTCTCAACGGGACGACCCCTATCCGATGGTTCGAAGTTTCGGTGACGCGCTTCGAGGGGCCGGATGACGGGCAAATTTATGCCATCGGACAGGTGCGGGACATCACCGAGCGCAAACAGGCGGAGCGGTTTCTCGAAGAGGAGATTTCCCGACGACGCATTCTGGTGGAACAGTCCAGGGACGGAATTGTCGTCCTGGAACAAAACGGCAGCGTCCTGGAGGCCAATCGTGAGTTTGCCCATATGCTCGGCTATTCCCTGGAAGAGGTCCACAAGCTGCATGTATGGGATTGGGACGCGCAGTGGAACAGGCAGAAACTTTTGGATATGCTGCGGACCATCGACGAGAGGGGCGATCATTTCGAAACGCGCCACCGTCGCAAAGACGGCAGTTTTTACGATGTCGAGATCAGCACCAATGGCGCCGTGTACCGGGGACAGAAACTGATATTCTGTGTTTGCCGGGATATCAGTGCGCGGGTCGCCGAACGCAAACAGATCGAAGCCGATCTGCGCCTCACCCGGTTTTCGTTCGACAAGGCATCCATCGGGATTTTTCAGACCGGCGAGGATGGTCGGATTCTGGCAGCCAACCCGCATGCCTGCCGATTGCTCGGCTACGGTCGGCAGGAATTGTGCCGGATGAACCTGTATGAGATCGAACCCGGTCTGTCCGAATTAAACCGCAACGATTTATGGCAGCAACTGATCGATAACGGTTCCGTCAATTTCGAAACCCGGCTTCGCCGCAAGGACGGGACTTTTCTTCCGGTGGATATTGCCGCGAACTTGTTTGAGTTCGAGGGTGGACGGTATTCGATTTCCTTTGTCCGGGACCTTACAGAGAAAAAGAATCACGAGAAACAGAAAGCCGTCATGGAAAATCACCTGCGCCAGGCTCAGCGGATGGAAGCCCTGGGAACCCTGGCCAGCGGCATCGCCCACGATTTCAACAACATCCTTGCGGCCATCTACGGCTATTCGGAACTGGCCCAACTCCGATGCCCGGAAAAGTCCAAGCTGAGGCACTATGTCGAACAGATCGCTACGGCCAGTATCCGCGCCAAAAACCTGGTGCAACAGATCCTGACCTTCAGCAGGCGGGGAAAAACGGAGAAACGGATTATCGATATCGGCAGCGTTGTTGAGGAAGCCCTGACCCTGATCCGGGCGACATTGCCGTCGACCATTAAGATCCGGCAGGACGCAGCGCCCGGCATGGGAGACGTGCTGGCGGACGAAACCCAGATCCACCAGGTCGTCATGAACCTGTGTACCAATGCCTATCAGGCCATGGGCAATGGCGGCGGCATGCTCGAAGTGAGCCTCACGGAGGTAGCCGTCGGCACCTACGATTCAACCTGCTATCCGGTCATCAGCCCCGGCAAATACCTGAAACTCGTTGTCGCCGATACCGGCCAGGGAATGGACCGTGCCTATATGGACCGAATTTTCGATCCCTACTTTACCACCAAGAAGCCCGGGGAAGGCACCGGCATGGGGCTGTCCACCGTGCACGGCATCGTAAAGGATCATGGCGGAAGCATCAAGGTGTACAGCCAGCCGGGGGTGGGAACGACCATCCAGGTGTTTTTTCCCCTGGCGGAAAGTGCCGGCCGTCCATCCAGGGATGATGCCACCGCCTTTTCGCCGGGCAGGGGAGTGGTCCTTTTCGTCGACGATGAAGCGCAGTTGAGAGATATCGGCAACGAACTGCTGGAAGGTCTGGGATACCTGGTCGAAACCCGGGTCAATCCCACTGACACCATCGAGGCCTTTCGCCTGAATCCGCTCAAGTACGATCTGCTGATTACCGATTGGACGATGCCGCAAATGACCGGTGGGAAACTGGCCCGCAAAGTCAGAGAAATCCGACCGGATATTCCCATCATTCTATGTACGGGATTACCGGCGGCAATCGACGACGCCGAATTAAAGGCGATCGGCGTCAGGCATGTGCTGCCGAAACCGGTCACCTTGAATCGTCTGGCCGCTGCCGTATCAAGGTCTTTGGAGGATCGGCCGGCCGACCGATGAACTTGTAAAGGGCCGCGTCGTTTTAACAAAATCCTGCCCCGCGCCCGCCTGCGGCAAAAAAAACATTTTCTCCCTGCTTGCCGACTCTCGCCGTATTTATAAACAGGAGCGCTAAAGCCGCCGAAACAGGTTGTTGTCCTTCAGCGGGTCGGGTTCGTTGTCGTCCTGCCGACGATAGGGGGCGTTTTCATAATCCACGGCCGCGAGATGGTCGCACATGCCACCCAGTTTTTTCACCACCACCTGATGGGCGGGATGCACCTGGTAGTGTTTGAGCGTATCCAGGTTGGCGAACACGGACACCAGGGCAAAATCGTAAGAGCGTTCGGAGTGGACGATATCCCGTCCGAAATCATAGCTCTGGATTTCGTCGATTTTATCGGGCAGGCTGTCCAGCAGCGCCTCCAGTTCGTCGATTTGGGCGTCGCCAACCTCGGGCTTGAATTTCATCATCACAACGTGGGTAATCATAGGATTTCCTTTTCATCGATGGCTGGTACGGAAAAATCAAGGGTTCATCATAACCCGTCCGGTCATAGCATAGACCCGGCCCAAGCTGAACCAAATTTTCCGATTCAACAACCATCCGGGAAAAAATGGAAACCGCAACGTCTGTCCCGGTTTTCGCGTCCGGAGCCACGATGTGTGCAACGGGTCGATTTATTTACATGAAAACGGAAATCGAATAAATGCCAGCCGTTTTTACGGGAAATTGCATGAATTTTGCCTGAATCACCATGATCACGGGACCTGTTCGGTATTGAAGCAATCGGAATCAGAAATGGGGCTGGATATGATGCATCTGAAATCAACCTTGCTTTTATTTGTGTTTTTTCCAGCGGCAGTCGTCCTTGGATTTCATTCGGCACCGGCGGCCGCCCATACGGTCGCGGAAATCGCCTCCATCAAAGGTACCGTTCACCTCAACCGCTCCTCCGGAGAAAACCGCCTCGCCGTCGGATTCCGCCTGATGCCCGGCGATATCCTCGAGACCGGGGTCGATGGTTCGCTGGGGTTGGTCTTCGACGATGATACCCGCCTGTCCATGGGGCCCGACAGCCGGTTGAAGATCGAGGAATTTGTTTTCGATCCCGGCAAATCCGAATTCTCCTTCATTGTCAGAATGTTCAAGGGGACGGTGGTCTACGTATCCGGGCTCATTGCCAAAATATCCCCAAAAGCGACGAAGTTCATTACCCCCACGGCTTCAATCGGTATTCGCGGCACCCGGTTCGCCGTTCATGTCGAAGAAATCAAGAGCTGAAAATCCTTATGTCCGCTTTTTGCAACCGAACGGGGGCTTGCCGGTCCGCCGTTGCATTCATGCACAAAAAGGCACAGGCCTGGTCGGTTTCCCGTATCCTTTTCATGACCATTTTTCTGGTAAGCTGTTCGGCCACCAGGAGTGTGGTTGTCTTGCTGCCCGATTCGGAAGGCCGGGTGGGAGATCTTCGGGTATATTCCTCTCAAGGTGAAGTTCAACTGGATCAGGCCTATCAATCCGTTGCTTTAGACCCCCAGGCCAAATCGAAGCCATCGTCATCCGCCATGGAGAGACAGGAAATTGCGAACCGATTCGGCGATGCCCTGGCGGTAGAGCCGGAAATCCCGACGAGACTCGACTTTTTCACCCTCTATTATGAAACGGATTCGGTCGAACTCACCCCCGATTCCAGCCGGAGCATGGAGGCCGTCATTGCCTTTCTGAAACAATCGGATGTTCGCGAATTTTATGTGATCGGCCACACCGATCGATTGGGCAGCAAGGCGTACAACTGGAAGTTGTCCAAAAAACGGGCGATTACCATGAAACGCCTGTTGGTGGCAGGCGGAATCCCATCCGATCGCATCTCAGTTTCTTTTCTGGGTGAAACCGAACCCCAGATCGAGACTGACGACGAGGTCCAAGAGCCGTTGAACCGGCGGGTCAGGATCATCGTAAAACGCCGGAAAGAAACATCCCATGACCGTCCCATTGCCCCATAACGGTTTCTGGCGAATTGCCGGCGTTTTCGGCAAGGGCGATTCCATTATCGTCACCGGGGTGTTTCTCTCCGTGTTCCTGCCGCTGGTGGGTGGATGGGCGCCGTCTGTCCTGCAGCATGCCAACAACAAGATGTACGATGTCTTTTTGCTCCATACCGCTTCTACTTTGCCGCCGGAAGATATTGTTATTGTCGACATCGATGAAAAGAGTCTGCATCGGCATGGACAGTGGCCCTGGCCGAGGTGCAAACTGGCTGAGGTGGTTGAACGGCTGAAAGAGCGCGGCGCCGGGGTGATTGTTTTCGATATGGTGTTTCCCGAAAGGGACCGGACCTCGCCGGCGCTGATCCTGGAAAACCTGCGGCGCGATTTGGAAATGGACATCCACTGGGAACAAAAAAACTGGCCGGACAATGACCGGCTGTTTGCCGCCGCCATCGAAGGCAGCCGTGTCGTTCTGGGCTACCAGTTTCTTTTCGACGATGTAGAAGCGGGCACACCGGCAGACTGTCAGCTACACCCGTTGACCATCAAAGAAGATTCCGTCGTTTCAGGCTGGGACGCTTTTGTCTGGCAGGCCGAACAGGCAACCTGCAATCTTCTCCTTTTCAGTCAGGCCACCGATCGTTCCGGATTCTTCAATGTATCGCCGGATCAGGATGGTATCTTGCGCCATGTGCCGTTGGTGATCCGGTACAACGGGCAATACTATCCCAGCCTGGCGCTTTCGGCGGTGATGAAGGACCTGGACATCGACAGCCTTCAAGTGCGAAGCGGTTGGCTCCAGAACTGGCTGCAGGTGGGCGACCGGGAGATTCCCATCGATCTGTCCGGCGCCATGCTGATCAATTACCGGAAAAAGAAAAGGGTGTTTGCCCATATTTCGGCGGCCGACCTTCTGGCCGATACGGTCGACGGGGAAAAATTGAATGGCGCCATCGTTTTCGTGGGCACGTCGGCAGTCGGGCTTTGGGATTTCCAATCCACCCCCGGCGATCCGATCTTTCCCGCCATCGCGGTCCACGCGACGGTCGCCGACAATTTGCTGAAAGGGGATGTGCGTTTCCGCCCCCACCCGGCCGCAGGAATAGAAGTGCTCGTCGCCATCGTCAGCGGCATTTTCTTCGTCATCGCCCATGCCAGGCTCAGGGCTTCCAGTGGGCTGCTGCTTTTTATCGCATCCGCCGCAGGGCTGGCGCTGGGCTCTTTTTCGATTTTCTCGGAGACAGGCGCTTTTTTCTCTCCGATCCTTCCGATTTCCATCCTGGTGGCCAACTTTACGGCGGTGAACCTGCTTCGATTCTGGAAAGAGGAGAACAAGGCGCGTCTGAGCATCCGCAATCTTTCACGGGCCCAGGAGGCGATTATCAAAAGTATGGCTTCGATGACCGAAACCCGTGATTCCGACACGGGCGGCCACATTCAGAGGACTCGAGAGTATGTGCGGCTGCTGGCCAATGAATTGAAAAAGGACCCGCAGTACGGCGCCCTATTGACCGATGACCTGCTGAATTCGCTTTATCGCTCGGCCCCGCTGCATGATATCGGCAAGGTGGGCATCAGCGACAGGATTCTTTTGAAACAGGGCGGGCTCACCGAAGAAGAGTTCGAGGAGATGAAACGGCACACGATCATCGGGCGTAATATCATTGCGGCTACGAACCGGAAGCTGGGCAACCAATCGTTTTTGAAAATTGCCCATGAACTTGTCTACACGCATCATGAGAAGTGGGACGGCACCGGATATCCGCAAGGGCTCAAAGAAGACCAGATTCCGCTCTCCGGCCGCCTGATGGCGCTTGCCGACGCCTACGACGCCTTGATCAGCAAACGGGTGTACAAGCCGGCCTTTGCCCACGAAAAGGCGGTGGCGGCGATTCGCAGCCAATCGGGAAAAAGTTTCGATCCGAAAATTGTAGACGTCTTTAGCCGGTTGGCCGATGATTTCAAAAAAATCTCACAGAAATATACAGATCGGGAGTAACGTGGTATAAACGAAGTGACTTATACAGTTGGAAGAGACAAACTTGGCGCTATTTCTCGAAACGCAAGAATGGGAGGCCGTATGACCCCGATCCCTTCTCAATCCCTTGTCGCGTCCATCATCATGGCGGCCGGCAGGGGCAGCCGCATGAAAGGCTATGATGGCAACAAAACCCTGCTTCCCCTGAAACCGAAAGGTTCCCTGTTCGACGGCAGTCATCCCATTTTAACGCACCTGATGGAAAGCCTGCCTCCGGGTCCTAAAGCCCTGATCGTCAATCATTGCCAAAAAGAGGTCCGTGAGGCCACTGCCCGAACCGGAGTCGAATATTACGAGCAGCCGGTGCTCAACGGCACGGGCGGGGCGATCCTGGCCGCCGGGGATTTCGTTGCCGCCCAGTCCGCAGACAGGGTGATCATCACCATGGGCGACGTTCCCTTTGTCAAAAAAACCACCTACGCCCGGCTGGTGGACGGCCTTGACGACCATGACCTGACGATCCTCGGCTTTTCTCCCCGGGATAAAAAACAGTACGGCGTGCTGGAAATCGAGCAAGGGCAGGTCAAAAAGATCACCGAGTGGAAATACTGGAAGGAGTACCCGGCAGACCACCAGCGCCGGTTGACGGTCTGCAATTCGGGCATCTACGCGGCCCGCCGTACGGCTCTGGCCCACTACCTGCCTATTCTGGCTTCCCGCCCCCAGATCGTGCAAAAGGAGATCGACGGCAAGATGACCGATATCCGGGAGTACTTTTTCACCGACCTGATCGAGTTCATGGTCACGGACGGAAGGCCGGTCGGGTATCATGTGGTCGAAGACGAATTCGAAACCATGGGGGTGGACGACGCCCCGGCGCTGGAAAAAGCGCAAACCATCTATGCCGACCTTTACGGTTGACGATCGGTTTCTTGCTCTTTTTCCTTCCCGGCCTGCGACAGACTCGATGAAAGATCGTTGTGAACGGTGCGAATATGGATGTCGCGCTGGGGAAAGGCGATCTCGATGCCCAGTTCTCGAAAGCGGCTGTCCAGTTCGAAGCGCACATCGGTGGAAGAAGTAAAGTAGTTGTCCACGTGGACCCAGAAACGCAGGCGAAAAATCAGCGCGCTGTCGCCGTGATCCATGAAGAGCACATCCGGCCGCGGATATTTAAGGATCTGCGGTATATTGGCGGCAATGTCCATCAGGGTGCTGCGTACCAGCTGGATATCCGAACCGTACGCCACGCCTACATCCACGTGGCGCCGCATGCGGGGGTCCTTGAAACTCCAGTTGGTGACCTGCTGGCTGATAAAATCCGAATTGGGAATGATAACGGTCGCATTGTCGAAGGTCTGGACAATGGTGGACCGGACATTGATTTTCCTGACTTCGGCCCATATTCCGTTGATTTCGACGTAATCCCCCACCTGAATGGGCCGTTCGAAAAGCAGGATCAGCCCGCTGATGAAATTGTTGAAAATGTTCTGCAGCCCAAAGCCGATGCCGATGCTCAAGGCACCGAAAACAACAGCCATGGAGGTCGCATTCACCCCCAGAACGCCTAATGCCAATAGCACACCGACACCCCAGATGATGTAGCTCGTGATGGTGACGATCGATTCCTTGAGGCCGTGCTCGAAGTTCCTGGCGTCGAGCACTTTTTCGTTCAACACCTTTTTTCCGATTCGTACGGACGCGCGGGTCAGGCAGAAGATAATCAATGCCAGCAGCACGCCCTTTACGCTGATAACCAGGCTGCCCACCGAAAAACTCAGGTTGAAGACCAGCTTTGCGGCCGTGCTCATGAAGTCCGTATTGGACCATACCAGAATCCCTCCCGCCAGAAGCGCCAGAAGCCACGCCAGGCGGGTCATCTGAACCATGAACCATCCGATCGGGGCAGAGACCCAGGAACCTGCCGGTGAAGGCTCGGTTCCGTTTCCGGTCTTTTGGATGGTGGACCACTCAGCGATGCTCAGCCACCCGATATGGGCCCACATGGCCAGCATCGCGGTTTTGGCCCATCCCACCAGAAAGTGGACCGCCAGGGCGTCGTAGCCGGTCAGTTCCAGCAGCAGGGCTCCGCCCGCCACGAAATAGGTCCAACCCCGGATCGGGGCCAGACGGCTGGTGGCCGGGGGCGGCTCCCCTTTACGGGCGGCTTGGGCCATTACCGTTTGCAGACGGTGCCAGAAAGAAATCACCCAGATGAGCAAAGCGATCTCGAGGACCAGGCGAACGGCCCAAGTCAGATCGCTGGATCTGCCAAACAGGCCGACAAGGACCAGAAGAAAGAGGACCAGACCGCGCAGGAACTGGAAAAAGAGCAGCATGCGACCCCGGATATAAACGGAGACCTGTGAATCGAAATCGCCGATACGATCCTGGCAAAAGTCGATTCCCCACCGCACGAAAAGCAGGGTAAAGACCGCCTGGTTCAAAAACCGTCCCAGGCTGAAATTCACGTGGGGAAGTTTCAGCAGGTCATACAACCCGAAAAGTATGGCGGCGCACACGAGGACGAAGGATCGTCGCAGCAGGCGCAAAGCCAGCCGCCGCGTCCGCCAGGCGGGTCCTTCCAGTTTCAACTCGACGGACTCCAGATAGCGGCGAACTTTTCTCCTGAAAAGAATCGCCGAGAGAAGCAGAACCAGGAAAGCGGATTGGGTGCCGCCGCCGCTGCGTCTTAAGTTGGACCACTGCCGCTGCCAGAAGTCCGCTTTGAGAAGATGGCCGGACTGATCCCCTAAAACAGCCAGTTCCGTGCGCAGATGCTGGATGCGCAGGCGTGCGAACGGCTGGAGGGTGCGTTCATACAGATCGGATTTGAATTGCGTCTGGAGCCGCTCTTCAAGCTGTTTGCGAATTTCGGTCAGATCGGCCATCCGGCTCTTTATCCGATCGAAGAGCAGGGTATGCGTTTTGACAAACGCTTCCCCCTGTTTTTCTTTTCCCCGAAGAAGGTCCAGCAGACTATCGAGTTTTTCCGTAAGCATTGCCTTGTCGGCGGATGCCGGCGCTTTTTGCAGCAGTTCGGACAACTGTTTTTCGGCAATTGAAATCCGGTCCGCAAGCTGGGTCGTCCTTTCGGAGGCGATCGCTCCGATTTTTTCGAATTCCACCATGCGTTCGGAAAGGTTTTTGATAGCCAGACGATTGCTGTTGAGGGCGTTTTGCAGATCTTCGATCCGGGCCTGCAAAACGAGCAGAAGGTTGCTGTGCGCAATGTTCTGGATGCGGTAGGCTTCAAGCTCGTCGTTGACGGTTGCCTGGAGCCGCTGCCAGCGGTTGAGTGTCTGTTCCAGGCCGTTGGGGTCCGACCGTTCGGCCGCCAGCGCACTTTCGAGCAAAGCTCTGACAGCTTCCTGGGATGCGGAATAATCCGCAGGCGTCATTTCCGTTGATTCGGCGGCCGAAACCATAGGGCAGAGAAGCATGCCTATCAGCGCGACGAAACTCAGAAAAACAGCGGCGCGGCGAAATGTCCGCATCATGCGTCGAGAGAAAACCATGGCACCACCGTCGACTTCAGGGGTTGGAAAGGCTCGTATCGTTTTTAGAAAAGATAACGGGAAATGTAAACAGCTCATTGGTGCCTGGAGGCTTCAGGCAGTTGAAGCGATCCACAGGGTGCAGTCGATGGGAAAGGGCAGGGTTGAAACCTGGTGCGATCCTCGTTACGGGCGGATCTCGATGGGAATGCCGATATCGACGGCCTGCCAGATCTCGTCCATTTCAGCATTCGTGACGGCAATACAACCGGTGGTCCAATTATAGCGCTGGGTAATAGGCGCCAGATGCCCGTAACCGTTTTTCTGGCCGTGGATCATGATCCATCCGCCCGGGTGCACGCCCGCACGCCTGGCGCGCGCCCGGTCGGCGGCATTGGGATAGGAGATGCGGATGGATTTGTAATAGGCGCTGTTCGGATTCTTCAGATCCAGGATGTAGCGGCCTTCGGGGGTGCGCTGATCGCCCTGGCGCTGCTTATGCCCTATCGGGTTGCCGCCCAGGGCAACCGGGTAGGATCGAATGACCTTGCCGTTTTGTTCGAGGTACAGTTTCGATTCGGATTTGACGACCACTACCCGATCGGCCTTTTGGATGGCCAATCCGAAATGGGGGTACAGCAGTAGCAGCAGGCACATGATAGCGATGGACTTCATTTCTGTCTCAATCCTTTGAAATTCAGCAGTCCTGTCGTTTCCCGGACACCCTTTTTCTCAACCGGCGCTTTCCAGGATGCGCTGGGCCTCGCGCTGGGCCTGTTCAAAAGGATCGACGTCTTGCCGGTCGGCGGTTGTAGAACTGCGATGGGGAACGATGAAAAAGTAAAGGGCCTGCACCAGGAAGAACAGCCAGATGCTGATGGCCCAGGTTACGGCATTACCCGGTCCCAGCAGGGCGACCAGTGCCGCGCCGCCGGCGGCGGCAACAGTTTCAGCGGCCATGGCCCGCAACGGAAAGCCGCTGAAGCAGATGCCGCTGCGCAGCCAGCAGAGTACGCCCAGTCCCAGAAAAAAGAAGACGCTGTCGATGCCGGGCCACACGGCGGTTCCCAACAGCAGGATCAGGGGAAAAAGCAGTACGGCCGGGTGCTTGCCGCTCCAGCGGGCCAGCAGAAGCGAGTAACCCGAAAGGATCGTCCACAGTACCAGCTTAAAGGCGATGGAACCGCCGACAATCCCCGCCAGGCTGCCCGCAGCGGGCATGGCGATCAACGCGCAGATCAGACCGTAGACCAGTGTCGTCCGTATGGGAGATTTCATGCGTGGCCTCCTTTCTGAAGGGCTTCCTTGCGTTGGAGAAGCTCCAGTTCGACCTCTTCCTCCTTGGGATCGATGGGGCTCCATTCTCCGGTACGAACACCGCTTTCCTCGGTCCACCGACGCTGGTCGGCCTGCCGGCAGTAGGCATCGGCCCTTGCCTTGAGGGTTTCGTATTGCAGGCGCTGGTCAGCCAGCGTGGCCGACAGATCGGATCTTTCCTGGTCGATCGTTTCGTGTTGGTCCTTTAAGCATCGACAGGCGGTTTCCAGGGAGCGGCGCCGGCGGATCAGCATACGGGCGATGTCGTCCTTATCCTTTGCCAGGGCCAGGTTCAGATCGGCTTCGAGTTTTTCCATCTCTTCGCCGTGACGAAGGATCTGGCGCTGCAATCGTTCGGCATTGCGGGTCATGCCATGGATCTGCCGTTCTTTGTTTTCGAGGCTGTCCTCCATTTCCCTGAGGTACTGCTTGAGCAGCAGGCCCTTGTCTTCGAGTTGATCCATCACGCCGTGGACATCGGCTTTGCAAAGTCGCAACATGCGGGTCATGATTCCCATGGTAAAACTCCTTTCGTTATTTCTGGTCTCTTCTAAGTTTGTAGCTCTCGTACTGCATGGCTTTGGAAACCTGCTTTTTCTTCTCGGCTACCACGGCCGGTGCGCCGGCAAATGTTTCGTCGACCTGCCGGCTCAACGCGTGGACATCGGTTTCCAGATTTTTGGCCACCTTTTTCGAGCCCACCACCGTATTGAGGGCCGACTGCCGAGCCTCGTAGTCCCGGATGCGCTGCTGGGCGTTTATCTTATTGCCGTCACGAATGTCGGCGGCTACCGCCTCTTTCAACCGACTGAATTCTTCCTGCACAACCTGGTCGGCCCAGTTCTCTTTCTTAATGCTGGCCACCACGGACGACGGGTCCTTGACGCAGGCCACGGTCAGGGGCCGGGGTGCTGCAAGCTGTTGAATCCGATCCCCATGGCGGTACTCAAGTTCGATCCGGCCCAGTTCAATGGTTTTCTCCACATCCGTGGGAGCCTGGAAGGTCAGATAAAGGGTTTTGCTCTGGCCGGAGAGAAGATTCCCGGGGTGGATTACCGCGGTTCCATCTTCGTGGGAGATGGGATACCCGCCGGCCCGAACCAGCCGCACGCCCGACCCCAGGGGAATGCGAATGCCCACATCGGCGGCGGCCACCTGGCGGGAAGTCTGCAATTCGGTTTCGAAGACCTGGGCCAGGACCATGGGATTTTCCAGGAAGTGATACTGGCCGGCGCCGTGGTCCGCGATGGCCGTCATCACGATTTCGTTGAAATCGAGGCCCACGCCGACCGTGCTGACGGAAAATTGGTTTTCGACGGCGATGGAAGCCATGCGTCCTAGGGCATCGGTGCCGGTGATACCCTGGTTGGCCAGCCCGTCGGAGATCAGGATCACCTTGCGTTGACGGCCGTCGCCGGAGGCGTTCAACAGGCAATCGATTCCCCGCTGTAGACCAGCGCTCAGATGGGTCCCCCCGCCGGCCCGGATCTGGTTGACGATGGTGGCCACTTGCTGCCGGTTGGCCCCGGTCATCGCCATCAAGGGAGATGGCGTCTGCACCCCGTTGGAATAGGTCACCAGGGCCAGGCGGTCGTCCGGTCCCAGATGTTCCAGCAGTCCGACGACCGCCATACGGGCGTCCGCCAGCTTTTGACCTTCCATGGAGCCGCTGCGGTCCAGAACGATCACCAGGTCGGCGGCCGGTGCCGGCTGCCCATCTTCGACGGGCAAGGATGCCGCGGTCAGGTTCAGGGTCACGGTTACCTGCCCGTCTCCGCCTTTCAGGATTTTGTCCTGAATTGTTTCGGCGGAAAGGGTTACCGGTTCATCTCCGGTGCCGGAACCGCTGGCGGACGATGAAATAAGGGGCGATTGCCTGTTTCCCAACGCGGCCAGGGCGGCGGTGGTAATCAGGATCAATGCGACGATGGCCAGCAGGCTTTTTTTCTTGGTGAGCATAACGGTTCTCCTTTCGTTGTTCGAAGGTGGCGCTGTGTTGTTGAAGTGGATTGTAACGTGGTGGGAGACGATTACAATTCAAACAAATGCAAAAGGTTAGCCCCATGTTTTTGCATAAGTTTTACTTTGAAAGCGGACCGATTGATGGTAGGGATGAGCGTGAAGTCCAATGACATACGAAGAAAGGAAACTGTTATGGAACCGGCCAAAACCAGCATCCTGGTCGTGGAAGACGATCCGGCCATCGCCAGGGGGCTTTGCGATGTGCTGGTGTTCAACGGCTACCACGCCGAAACCGTGGCCGACGGAAACCGGGGCTGCGATTCGGCGTTGGAGGGGGCCTGGGACCTCATCCTGCTGGATGTGATGCTGCCCGGTATGGACGGCTTTTCCATCTGCCGTGAAATTCGCCGCCACCGGCCGACCCAGCCGGTGATCATGCTTACCGCCAAAGGCTCCGAGGAGGACATCGTTACCGGGTTTACCGCCGGTGCGGACGACTATGTGAGCAAACCCTTCTCGCTGCGGGAATTGATGGTGAGGGTGGAAGCCGTTCTCAGACGCAGCGGCAAAACCATGGGAGACGAGCGGATTCGCTGCGGCGACGTTCTCTTCGACGGCCTCAACCTCCAGGCCGCCTGTGAGGACCGCACGGCCGCGCTGACCCGCAGGGAGATGGATATCGTCGTCTATCTTTTTCGCCACCGGGAGCGCATCGTTTCCAAGGCCGAACTGCTCACCGAGGTCTGGCATTACAAAGATCCCGGGATCGAAACACGTACCGTGGACATTCACATGCTCAAACTGAGAAAAAAGATCGCTTCGCTGACCGATGGAAAGGGATTGATCGAGACTGTTCGGGGCGAGGGGTACCGTCTGGAGTCGGCGTCTTGAGAAAACTGCGATTATACATGATCGTTTTCTGCCTGCTGGTCTCCTTGCCTTTGGCATTTGTCGCCTGGCGGACCTACATCACCCTGAACCGGGAGGCCCGGTCCCAGGTGCGGTTTTTTGCGGGACAGCTGCTGGACGAAATCGAAGCCGAACTCAGCGAACTGGTCCGGCGAGAAGAGAGCCGCGCCGTGGATGAATACAGCCATACCCTGATGCAGGAGGGCAGAAAGCTTATTTCGCCTCTGGCCGGCATTCCCAAAGAGACATATATCCTGGGATATTTCCAGAATAATCCGGATGGAACCTTTCAAACGCCCCTGACCGAAGACTCCGGGCAGGTGGCGGGTGCTTACGCCCAGCGCGTGCAGCAGCTCGAGTCCATCAATTCGCTTTTTAATCGGCGCAAGTTCGTTGCTCAATTGCCCCAAATCGAACCGTCTGAAAAGGAGCAGAAGAAAACAGCAGCTAAAAAGGAGTCCTCCACCTTCGCCGACAGATTTATCAAGGCACCTGTGCGCAGCAAATCGAAAACCGTCCTCGGCCAGAAAAAGGCCCGGGTGGAAGAGATCACCGCCGATCAGGCCCAGAACCTGGCCCGGCAGGAAGTCCAGGCCTATAAGCAACCATGGGACTACGAAGCCGAGGTCGACGAGAAATTGGATACCGAGGCAGCGCCCGAATACCGTGCGGCAGCACCCGCTTCTTCAGCGCCCGCGCCTTTGCTGGAGGCAAGGGGGACGGTGCAAGAACATCCGAAACCGTCCGCCGAACGGTTTCAGGCTGAGGTGGCTCCCCTGCAGGCCGTCGCCATCGACGAAGATCGGGTGTTCATCTTCCGGCGGATCGGCATCCAGGGCCAGATCTACCGGCAGGGATTCGTTATCGAACTGCAACCGTTTCTGGACCACCTGCTGACAACGTATTACACCACCCAACCCATCTCCGGCTATACCCGCCTGGCATTGAATGCCGCCGGCCGCAGCGCCGTGGGCCAGCCTTCCGCCGGTCAAGCGATGCTTCAGGAAGAAAATTGGGTGGCCGCAAGAACGTTTCCTTCTCCATTCGGGTTTCTCAACGCCGAAATGGCCGCCGTGTCGCTGCCTTCCTCGCCGGCCCGGCAGACCCTTACCCTGGCGCTGGTCGTTCTGGGCGTCGTGATGGTGGCTGGACTGGTGACCATTTACAAAAGCGCGCAGGCCGTTCTCGACCTGTCGGAGCGGCGCTCCCGGTTCGTATCCGCGGTGACCCACGAACTCAAGACCCCGTTGACCAACATTCGCATGTACATCGAAATGCTTGACCAGGGCATCGCCGCCACGCCCGAGCGCGAGCAGGAGTATTTCGGAATTTTGGCCTCGGAGAGCGCCCGGTTGTCCGGACTGATCAACAATGTCCTTGAACTGTCCCGGCTGGAAAAGCAGACGCGTCGCTTCGATCTCAGGCAGGGGGACTTGCGCGATGTGCTCGACGAGGTGCAGGCGGTCATGGGCGAGAGCCTGGCGCGGGAAGGATTCGTGCTGACCGTTGCTGCCGGGGACATTCCGGCCTGCACCTACGATAGAGAAGTGCTGGTCCAGGTGTTGATCAACCTGATGGAAAACAGCATCAAATTCGGACGGCATCTACCGGAAAAACGCATCACCCTTGCCACCGGGGCCGGGGAAGACGGGATCACGCTGAAGGTGACCGACACCGGGCCGGGCATTCCCAAACGGGCGCTCAAGCGGGTCTTCGACGATTTCTACCGGGTGGACAACGACCTGAACCGCACCACCGGGGGAACCGGCATCGGCCTGGCCCTGGTCAAGAAATTCGTGGTGGCCATGGGCGGGCGGGTTAAGGTGGAGAACAATGATGGACCGGGATGTACGGTCAGTGTTGTGTTGCCTGTGGGGGCGGGGGGGTGAAGACTGAGGTCGGAGGGCGGGAGATGGATGATGGAAGAGGGAAGATGGATGAGGGATGAGGGACGGTAGGCGCGGCTTCCAGCCGCATCATTTTTCCCAGTGATAATGATGGGTTCTATGGAAGAAAAAATTAAGCAACTGCAATCCATTTACGACGATTTCGAGGCCGCTGCTGCGCCCTATAAGGCTGAGGCGGCCTGCGCCAAGGGCTGTGCCTTCTGCTGTACCGATGCGGGCAGTATTCACATCACCACCCTGGAGGGCAGGGTGATCCAGGACTGTATCCAGCGGCTGCCGCGCAACCGGCAGGTGGCCGTCAAAAAGGCCCTGGCCGCCGATATGAAGCGCCGGGAACGCAATCAGCCTTCCGCCTGCCCGCTGCTGATGAAAAACCGGGCCTGCATGATCTACGACCAGCGTCCCTTTGCCTGCCGAAGGATCTATTCCCTCAAAACATGCAGCCAAAGCCAGCATCCGGTGCTCAACAAAAAAGTGATGGATCTGGGGGATGCGGCCATCAAAGCCCTGCAAAAGTTGGACGGCAACGGCTACAGCGGCCATCTTTCCTATATCCTGTTTATGCTGGAGACGCCCGCCTTTCTGGCAACGTATCTGTCCGGAGAATACCGTCCCGAAGCGGTCATGCAATTCGGCAAAAGCCACGGGATTGTGATCAACCGCATGGCGCGATAGGGTCCCCACTGTTATTTTTTTCAACAACCTCTTTCGCTCTGGCCAAAATCTGTTATGATAGAAATCAGTTGAAACGCTTTATCGTTCATCCGGTTCGTCGCTATGACGACAATGTGATATTAAAATAGCATCTGTTACTCCGTTCCTCCCATTCTTTTGACGTGACGTACGGTCTGGCAGGCTGTTGAGAATCTCCAGCGACACCTCCGTATTGCCGCTCCCATTGATGTTGCGCCATTCGCAGACAAAAGACAACGAATCGTCGTGCGGATCAATTTTGCCTTCTGCCGCGAAAGCTTGATCTGTTTCCGGTCTTTCATTTTGAAATGGACCGGAGGAGAGCAAATAGAAGGTTGAATAGATTGGCCCGTCCCGATGGCCGGTTTTGCCGAATGGAGTCAACCATGACAGCACCATTATCCCGAGAGGCCCTGGAAAAACGAGTGAAGCGATTGGAATCCGAACTCTCCCGGACCCGACGTTTTCACTTCGACCTGTTGAACAACATCCCCTATCCCATTTTCGTCAAGGACGAAGGCCAGCGATGGTTGATGGCCAATGATGCCTATTGCACGGCCACCGGCTATGGGCGGGAAGAATTGATCGGCAAGACTGCCCGGGACCTGCCTTCGCCCGAAAAATCCAAGGACTCGAAAACCGTATCGGACGTCGCCGCCATGCAGGCAAGAACGTCCACCTTCGAGGATCGGTACGGCAAAACCTGTACGGTTTCCATCGCGTCGGACACCGCGACCCCGCAGCCCGGCAAAGAACGGGACAGTGCCGATTTGGCCTTTTCCCTGAACCTGGATCGCGTGGACCGGCCCATCCTGAGTCCCAGGGATCTCGACCATTTCGATTATATCCAGCAGGCGACCCGCATCGGGAGTTGGGAGTGGCATATCGAAAGCGGTCGCCTGAACTGTTCTCACCAGGCCGAATCCTTGCTGGGCAAATCCAAAGGAACATTCGGCGGCACCTTCGACGATCTTCTCGGCTGTGTCCATCCGGATGACCACAATAAGGTCAAGGCGGTAAAAGCCGCCTGCATCTCCGGTGTCAAGAAATACAGTCTCGATCATCGTGTCGTGTGGCCGGACGGTACGGTGCGGTGGCTGGCGGTTGCCGGCAATGTTTTTCGGGACGACGGGGGAAACGCCATCCGTATGCTCGGCATCGTCCAGGATATTACCGATCGCAAGCGGGCCGAGGCACAATTTGCGGAGTCGGAGACCAAATACGCTGCGTTGGCCAACAACATGAGGGCCGGCGTCACCATCGTCACTGACGGGGTGCTTTCCTTTGCCAATCCCGCTCTAATTGCCATGCTGGGATATTCGCATGACGAATTGGTCGGGTCCGATTTGTTGAAACTCGTTGCCCCCAAATCCCGAAAGCTCGTGGCCAAACGGTATGCGGACCGCATGGAAGGCAAACACGTGCCCTACAACTACGAGATTGAACTGCTAACGAAAGATGGACGCCAGTTTCCGGTCGAACTGGATGCCAAACGCATCAATATAAATAACCATTTCTGTGACCTGATTATCGTCCGTGACATTTCGGAACGCAGGCACGCAGAAGCGAATCTGAGAGAAAGCGAGGAGCGTTTTCGAATTATTTTCGAACAGGCGGCCGTGGGTGTCGCCCTCACCGATTCGACAACCGGTGCATTTGTCCGGGTCAACCAGAAATATGCCGATATCGTCGGCTATACCGTCGGCGAACTCCTGCAATTATCCGTCGCCCAAACCACCCATCCGAGAGATATCGACGACGATTTGACGAAAAGGAAGATGCTTCTATCGGGCCAGATCAATTCTTTTACGATCGATAAACGGTTTGTTCACAAAGACGGCTCAATCATCTGGGGCCGGCTTACGGTGTCGCCCATGTGGAACAAAGGGGAGACGCCCAACTATCATATCGCCATCCTGGAAGACATCACGGAACGCAAACGACTGAAGAACGAACTGGCCGATAAGACCGCCCTTCTGGAAGCGGTGATCAAGCAGTCCGTTTATCCCATATGTGTCGTCGATGCAGTGGATCAAATCATTATTTATGCGAATTCGGCCGCGATCGAGCAGCTGGGATTGGAACACAAGAATTATACCGGGCAACATGTTTCCGAGTGTCGAACGAAGAACACATACTACCTGCCGGACCATACGAAACTGAAGAAAGAAGAATGGCCGATTTTCAAAGCCCTGAAGGAAATTCCAACCACCCGCCAGGAGTTGATCGTCAAAGACGCCGACGGCACGATACGATGGGAGTCGGTTACCGCAATACCGATTTACAACGATGATGGGGTGTTTATCGCGGCATTCAACATTTTTCCCGATATTACCCAGCGAAAACGATGGGAAGATGAGATCCGAACGAGCGAAGAGCGCTACCGATCGATCATGGAAGCGTCACCGGACCCCACCGTAACCTATGACATGCAGGGCAACGTCCTGTTTGTCAATCCCGCCTTTACGCGTGTTTTCGGATGGACGCAGGAGGATTTGGCCGGCAAGAACATCGACTATGTCCCGAAAGAAGTCTGGCCGGAAACCCGGAAGATGCTCGACAAGCTGATTCGGGGCGAAGGTTTTCTGGGATGGCAGACCAAGCGGTACGATAAAAATAGAAATATCGTTGACATCGACATGAGCGCCGGTGTCTGGAAGGACAGGTCCGGAAAACCCCTTGGAAGCGTCGTCATCCTGCGCGATGTAACCCGGCAGAAAAAGATCCGGATGCAGTTGCAGCAGGCCCAGAAAATGGAGTCGATCGGTGTGCTTGCCGGAGGTATCGCTCACGATTTCAATAATATATTGGCTGCAATCATTGGGTACAGCGAACTTTCGATAGCGATGGAAAGCGATTCGCAAATCAAGGGTTACCTGGAGAAGCTGCTCCAGGCCGGAAACCGGGCAAAGGAACTGGTTCAGCAGATCCTGTCCTTCAGCCGTGCAACGGACTCAAATAAAGCGAATATCAATGTCACTCCCATCGTTAAGGAAGTGTTGAAACTGCTGCGGGCGACCATTCCAACGACAATAGAAATTTACGACTTCCTCAATGCAACCGAGGATCGAATCTTCGGTGACGCGACGCAGATTCATCAGATCCTGATGAATCTATGCACCAATGCCAATCATGCCATGCGGAATGACAAAAGCGGCAAGCTGGAAGTACGTCTGGAGAATGTCAGCCTCCAATCGGAAACGGTCATGGGGCTTTTTATGCTCAAGGCCGGTAAATACATTCAATTATCCGTGACGGACAGCGGCCACGGCATTCCCGCTGACAAGCTCGAAAAAGTATTCGATCCTTATTTCACGACCAAACCGAAAAACGAAGGGACCGGTTTGGGCCTGTCCATCATTCATGGTATTATCAAGGACTATTCCGGGGGTATCAGCGTCTCCAGCGAAGTGGGCGTGGGCACCCGTTTTGAAATTTTCATACCGGTCTCCACCATTCAGTCCTTGTCAGAAGAAGAGGAAACACCGTACGATCTGACTGGAACCGAATCCATTCTCCTGTTAGACGACGAAAAGGATCTGGTCGAGGCCTATGGTGAAATTCTTGCAGGTCTTGGATACACTGTGACCAAAGCGTTCAATAGCGAAAACGCTTTGGAGCTTTTCCGCAACTCCCCGAACCAGTTCGACCTTGTGGTGACCGATTTTACCATGCCCCACATGGCCGGTGATGCGTTGGCCCTTGAACTGCTGAAGATACGCCCCGATATCCCGGTGATTATTGTCTCCGGCTACAGCGACAAGATCAACGCCGAGATGGCCATTAAGATGGGCTTCAAAGCGTTCGCCCACAAACCGGTTTCCAGAAACGAACTGTCGAAAATGGTCCGTAAAGCACTCGACGAAGCCAAGGTGTTGGAACCTTCCTGAATAGGAAAGCCCCTGCAGCGCTATGTACTGCAGGGGCTTTAAGAGAGTGAGGTAGAATGAAAGCGTACGGCGTCTTTCATTCCTGAAATTAAGAACCATCCCTTTCTCAGCGGTTACATTTTTTTTTATCGGGGTAATAGACATCCCGGCAGTCCGGACAGAGGGTGTGGGTGAAGTCGGAATCGGTGTGCTCTTTGACGTAGGCATCCAGCGGCCACCACTTGCCGGATTCGTCCCGGATTCTCCTGCAGCCGCTGCAGATTGGCAGCATGCTTTGCAGTACCTTGATCTCTTTCAGCAGGCGCTCTTTTTCCGCCAATGCGGCCGCCAATTCCCGGTTCTGTTCTTCCATCTTCAGCTCGGCCGTTTTTCTGAGCGTAATATCCCGTGTGATGCCGACAATTTTGAGTGGGCGGCCCGGCTCTTCCATCAGTTTGGCCCTGACTTCAACCCAGTACGTCCCACCGTTTTTGTGCATCATCTCCACTTCAAGTGTCCGAGTACCGTCACGATCCCCGTCTTCGTATTGGTCTAAAGACATTTCTATGGTTACCAGGGCTTTGACCTGTGATTTTTCGACGAATCGGTGCGTGATCGGCTTGCCGATGAGTTCTTCGGCGGTGTATCCGCTGAACCGGTAAATGGAAGGGGTAACGTATTCATACTTCAAATTCCCGGCATTGATCACCCAGACGGCATCCACAAGGTTGTTGGTCAGGAGACGATTGTGGCTTTCCAGTTCTGCCACTTTGTCCTTGATCGACTGTGTCATTTTTTTTCCTTCCCGCGGCATTGATAGAAGTAAAAATCGGTTGGTTTTCAAAAAACTTGAGTCATCGTGATTCATGCATGCAGACGTGTCGACAAGGTATTCATTGTTGGAAAATCCCTATATCCGGCACTCCCGCCAAGGCCGAACAAGGAGGATCAATCCGGAGGCTAACAGATACATGGTTCCGAGCAGGGAAAAGACAAGAACATAATTGCCCCCGGTCCGATCCAGAAGATAGCCGCTCAACCACGGACCGATGGGTCCGGCTACGAATCCGTAAGCGGTAAAAACAAGTCCGAAGATGGCTCCAAAGTGCGCCATGCCGAAACAATCTCCGGCCAGCGGGCCTGAAACGGCAAACATGGTGCCGAAAGCAAAGCCGATTACCGCTGCCATAACGGCCCATCCCCATGGGGTCGCCGCATGGGGCATGATCAGATAGGCGATACCGGCGGCGGTGAAGCTGATTGCCATCGTCCGGGACCGACCAAAACGGTCCGAAAAATACCCGCTGATCAACCGGCCGCATCCATTTGTCAAATTGAACGCCGTCAGCAGAACGACGGCGCTTGAAAGATCCATTCCGCGGGTCAGGCCGAATCCGGTGGCCAGCACCAACATGCTGACACCGGCTGCACCGGCGAGAACCCAGGTCAGCCAGAGGCACCAGAAGGCCCGGCTTTTCAGGGCTTCGCCAGCCTGAATGCCAGTGGGAGCTTCATGCCCTATGGGCGCTTGCCTGGATAACGACTGTGTCGGAAAGGCGATCCACCGCGAAGCGATCAGCCCGGTGGCCAGCGCTGCGCTGCCTGCCGCCGTGGTCAATATCCCGTAGCTCCATTTCGACAAAAAGAGGGTGAATACCGGGGACATGATGGCTGCCGACAGACCGAAGGCCATATTGAAAAGGCCGGCAACCAACCCGCGCCTTTCGGGAAACCAGTGCTGGACCACGGTCAGTCCGGGCAGATAAACGAACGCAGAGGCTGCTCCCACACAAAACGCCCAGAGATTGACCTCGGCCATTCCCGCTGCCCAACGCAGCCCGATGGTGCTGCTGCCGCACAAAAGGGAACCGATGGCGGCCAATCTTCCCGGTCCGTATCTTTCCTGCCAAAGACCGCAAAAGTACATAACACAGGTGGCCCCCGCCAGAATGAAAAACACCGTTTTGCCCACGGCGCTTGCATCGGCTTCAAACACCTGCTGCCAGTGTTGACGCAGGACGCCGGGAAAACCGAAAAGAAACGATCCGGGCCAGAAGACGGCCAGGGAGCAGGTGATCAAAACGCGGATGCGATCTGTGCCGTTTTGCATTACGTTGCCCTCAAAACGTCGACCAGCAGCGCATAGCCGCTCACATCGACCCTCGATCCATGGCGGGCCACCAACCTTTGCCAGGCGGCATCCTCCCGGCCGATTTCCTTTTTACATTCCGACGAGATTGACATATGATACCTCGTAAATCCTGCTCGTTCTATTTTCCCGCAACGATACGCCGATCCACAACGGTTGGTATCGCTTAATTCATGCTGAATGGGCATCTTACTGCCGGCGGCTGACGGTTGGAATCTCGTCCGCAACGACCTTCGTTCGACGATCTTTCTGCTGGTCAAAACCAAAAACGATCGCTTTACGGGAGGGCCTATGAAAAAACGGTGCCTGGCTTTAATGTCCGTTTCCCTTTTTTTTCTTGCCATTTCAGGCCATGCCCAGGAGGTGAACACCATGATGCAACTGACATCCCCCAGCTTCGAAAACCAGCAGCGTATTCCCAAAAAGTATACCTGCGATGGAGAAAATGTTTCCCCGGCATTGCAGTGGTCCGGCGCCCCAGCAGGAACCCGCAGTTTTGCGCTGGTTGTCGATGACCCCGACGCCCCGGATCCGGCCAATCCAAAGATGACCTGGGTTCACTGGGTCCTTTACAACATGCCGGCAACGGTCGATTCGCTGCCGGAAAATGTCAGGGATGCGGACCTTGCCCCGGGGACCCTGGCCGGTTTGAACGACTGGAAAAAGACCGGCTACGGCGGACCGTGTCCGCCCATCGGCAGCCATCGCTATTTCCACAAACTCTATGCCCTGGATACCGTTTTAGGGGATTTGAATCGCCCGACCAAAGCGGCCCTGGAAAAAGCCATGCAAGGGCATGTACTTGCCAAGGCGGAACTGATCGGGACCTATAAGCGATAGTCGCGTCTGTACAACGCACCGTTTTTCGGAGTGGATCCGGTTGCGGACAGCTATTTTCTGGCCATTTGCTCCTGGGGCAAAAGGCTGTGGTAGGTCAGCCGGTTGACCGGCGTCGGGACCTTGTTTTTCTCCCCGTGCCGGACAACGGCGCCGCATTGCTCGTGCAACTCCGAAGGGCGGCCGGCCATGATGTCCCGCTGCATCGAGGCGGTTCCCTCAGCCGGCAGTGCGTCGATGAAGGCCATGGTATCTTTAATCGCTTTCTCTTCGACCGGAACGCCGCCGGCCCGCGCCACGTCGTAAACCTCCCGGATGGAATCCATCAGCATGGCCCGCGTTTCCGGCAGGCTGCGGATCACGCCGATCGGCGACCGGGTCAGGGCGCCGATTCCGCTCCAGGGAGCGATCAACATGAACTTGCGCCAGAGCTGGGCTGTGATGTTCCGGGAGAGATGTACGGTCATTCCCCTGACCCCGGAGAACAGTTGGGCCACCTCCTGTGCCCGCTGGCTCAGACGTCCGTCCGCTTCACCAAATGCCAGGTAGGGAGCGGCGCCGGCATGGCGAATGTGCCCCGGGCTGTCGATCATGGTGATCAGCTTGCAAAGACCGGGCAGCACATGCTCGGTACCCAGGGATCGGGCGAGAATATCGTGGGCCTCCACCCCGTTGAGTAGGGGGATGACCAGTGTCTTCGGTCCTACCAGGGGCTGCATTTGATCCGCGGCCTCGGCCACCTGCCAGGATTTAACACAGCACAGCACGACGTCCACCTCACCGACCGCTTCCGGCAAGGCCGCGGCTTTGGCGGGATGGACAACGAAATCGCCGTCGATACTCTTTATGTGCAGACCGTTGGCCAGGATGGCGGCAAGGTGGGCGCCCCGGGCGATGAAGGTTACATCGACACCCGCCTGTGCCAAACGACCGCCGAAATAGCCTCCAACGCCGCCAGCGCCGAAAATACAGACTTTCATGTGGGACCTCCGTTGGTTTGTCATGTCGACCAGCCGGCGTATGGTTGCCGGTAAAAGGCAACGTAACGACCATTGGCCCGGTGTCAACTTTTTCCGGCGGCACGGCTATCCACAACGGTACCCGGGGCCTTTGGTGATGGTATCGTTAACAATCCCATCAAGGTGTGGTATGGATGCTCACGCGAATTTTTGGGAGAATTAAAAAGAGCAGGGCACCGTCATGAAATTCATCCACACCGCCGACATTCATCTGGACAGTCCCCTGCAACGCCTGGAAGCCTACGAAGGGGCGCCGGTCGAAAAGATCCGCCAGGCATCACGGCGGGCTTTCGAGAAGAGGAAGGGCGGTCCAGCACCCGTTGCCTGCAAGCCATGAACGAAACCGCAATTTTTCTGGTGCTTCTGTCCGCAGTGATGCATGCTTTTCGAAATTTTCTCACCAAGAAGGCCCTCGACAAGCAGTCCTTCATCTGGTGGTATGAAGTTTTCGGACTGATCTTTTTTACGCCGGTTTTTGTTTGGGCCCTTGTGAGCCAGGGTTTGGATGCCCTGATCTTCTCGAAGATGATTCTCATTTCCGGGGTGCTGCACTTTTTATACTGGGTGTTTTTGGCCAAATCCCTGGAAAATGGTGACCTCTCCCTGGTTTATCCCATCATGCGGTCTTCACCGGCGCTGGTTTTGGTGTTCTCCATCGCCGTTCTTGGCGAGCGGGTCAGTACGTCCGGGATTATCGGGATCCTGCTGGTGGCCATCGGGGTTTACACCATCGGAATGAAGCGGTTTTCCCTGGCGGAATTGACCCGGCCGATGCGGGCCGTCCGGTCCGACCGCGCCACCCGGTTCGCATTGTTGACCCTGGTAATGGTGGCCGCCTATTCGTTGGCCGACAAGATCGCGGTGTCAGAAATGCACCCCGTCGTTTTCGCCTATCTGTACCCCTGGGTGAGCATGACCCTTTTTTCCCTGTACCTCGGAAATACAAAAGGGGCAGGCGGAGCGTTCATTCGGGAATGGGTTTTTAATAAGACGGGGATTCTGTTTTGCGGTGTGCTTTCGATCTTCGGATACTTTCTTATCCTGGCCGCCTTTACTCTCGAGCGGGTAAGCTACATCGTCGGTCTTCGGCAACTGAGCATCGTGTTCGCCGTACTTCTGGGTGGGCACTTTTTAAAGGAAGCGAACCGCCTCGTGCGGATCGTTTCCTCGGTCGTGATCTTTTTGGGTGCCTACCTGATTGCAATCGCCGATTGACGAAATGAAACCAGAATTTGCTCGATCACCAAGTTATGGGGTAAAAAGCGATTGCGATCTGCAGGCAAATGCGGGATGGAGGGAAATGAGCGATGACCGGGTTCTTTAAAGGGCCGCCACTGCTGGTGCACATTCTGGTCGCTACCATGGCCAATGCCCTGGTTTTTCCGTTGTTTTACCATTGGACGGGTTCCATTCTCTACGCCTTTCTGATAAGTGTCTGCGTTCTCTGCGTTTACGGACTTGTCGTTGTTTGGCTAGTTAAAAGGAAAAATTAGGCTTATGGCCAAAAAAAAATATTACGCGGTTGCCGCCGGCAGAAAGCCGGGCATTTACACCGATTGGTTTGGTCCCGACGGGGCCCAGGTCCAGGTGCTCGGATTCCAGGGAGCGATCTACAAAGGGTTTGCCACACGCCAGGAGGCCCAGGCATTTATGGACTCAGGACGTTCGACCGCCAAGCGCAGTGCGGGTGGAAACCGTCCAAAAAAAGCACGATCGGCAGCTGCTTCGCCACCGTTCGCTGACGACCGAATCGTCATCTACACCGACGGGTCCAGCCTGGGGAATCCCGGTCCCGGCGGATATGGCGTGGTCATCCCTTCCGACAATGGCGACCGGGAACTGTCCGGCGGTTTTCGCAGAACCACCAACAATCGCATGGAACTTCTGGCCTGCATCGTCGGCCTCGAACAGTTCCGCTCGCCGACCGCCGTAGCCCTTTATAGCGATTCCCGGTACGTGGTGGACGGGATCACCAAGGGCTGGGCCAAGAGCTGGCGGCGCAACGGCTGGCGCAAGAGCAACGGCTCGCCAGCCCTGAATCCCGACCTGTGGGAGCGATTGCTGACCCTTTGCGAACGGCATGACGTGCGGTTCGTCTGGGTCAAGGGGCACGCCGGCAATCCCGGCAACGAGCGCTGCGACCAACTCGCTACGCAGGCTGCAGCCGGCTCCGGCTTGCCCGCGGACAAGGGGTACGAAGGCGGGGGGCGGTCCAAACCGCCGTCCGATTAATTCCGATTTTGTATTGACAGCAGCGGGCCGGGCGGCCAAAATTCATCAGTGCCGTGAAAAAGCGGCCTGCATGCGACTCGGAGCACCAGCGCCACTGATCCCGACACTTTTTTCTCTCCTGCGACGCACAGCAACCCGGGTGTCTCCTCGTTTACCCGATATCGGAAGATCGACCGCCGACCGGCCGGTGCCTGCCTGCCAGCACCGCTTTTTTGCGAAGGTAAAGTTTCGGCGGCAACCTGTCGATATAAAAATGAAAGCGGCCGGCTGCAAGCGGCCGAAGCGAAGACCTCCCAACCCCGCGTAAAGGGCCGGGGTTTGTTTTAAATAAAAAGGGTCGGGTTTCAATTCGATGGCAACAACGGCAACAAAACCAGCCGCGGAAAAAGAGAACCGGGTTTTTATCAATGATAAGGGGCAGGGGACGTTTATCTGTCCGGCCTGTGAAAAAGGTGTCATCCGCGATCTTAGCCAGTTCAGCGATGTCGAGACTGCGGTACGACTCAAATGCAAGTGCAGTTGCGGGAACGTCTACCGGGTGTTGGTGGAGCGCCGGCGGCATTTCCGCAAACCGGTCAATCTGGTGGGCATGTTTTTATACCGGAGCGCCCAAAAGGGCCTTACCAAAGGACTGATCAAGGTCCAGGACATTTCCCAGTCCGGACTCCGCTTTTCGGTCAATGCCGCACCCGAATTCGAGGTGGGCAGCAAATTGACCCTGGAATTCACCCTGGACGACGAGGATCGCAGCCAGGTGCAGGAGGATTGCATTGTAAGGCGAATTCGTTCCAATTTGATCGGTGTGGAATTCGATAATCTGGACCATTACGGCAAATTGGGTCGTTACTTGTTCCGCTGACCCCCGGCAGGCGTTCTTCCCGCCACCATCTCGCCATCGGCGTCCATCCAGGCGGGAAACGTTCTTCGATAATCTTCCAGAATTGCAACTGAAAATACGCCTGTAAGGATCGCTTCCGCATGGCTCCGACTGTCCACGATTCGTCCCTGGGGATCGATGATCCGGCTCTCGCCGCTGTAGCGATAGCCTTTTCCGTCAATACCCACCCGGTTCACGCCAACCACATAGCACTGGTTTTCGATGGCCCGTGCCTTGAGCAGGGCCTTCCAGTGCGGAGCGCGCCGTTCGGGCCAGTTGGCCACGAAGATGGCCGCATCGTAAGCGCTGTCGATGTTGCGGGTCCAGATGGGAAAACGAAGATCGTAACAGACAAAAGGGCGGATTTTCCATCCCTGGCAGATCACCGTCAGGTGCTGATTGCCGGCCGTATATACTTTATCCTCGCCGGCATAGCGAAAGAGGTGTTTTTTGTCGTAAACGGCGATGCTGCCGTCGGGCCTGGCCCAGACGAGACGGTTGTAAAAACGCCCCTGCTCTTCAACCATCAGGCTGCCGGCGATATCTGCCTGAAATTCGTGCGCACGCTCCTGCATCCAGGCGACAGCCGGCCCGTCCATGGGTTGGGCCAGGCCGGCGGGCTGCATGGAGAAACCCGTCGAGAACATCTCCGGCAGCACGATGAGGTGCACATCCTCGGAAATCCTGGCGATGCGTTCGTAAAAACGTTCCAGGTTGGCAACGGGGTCTTCCCACACCAGTTCTGCCTGTATCAGGGCAACCTTGAGATCCTGCATCGGTGTTTTGCTTCCTTCTTTGGAAAAACAACGGTCTTGGGAAAAGACGATTCGTCCGGATAGCGTTGGCCTCCCATCCGCCATGACCGTTGTCAACCTTCTGATTCTTGATCACTCTCCGGATTTTGCCGGTAATACTCGGCCATGGCGGCTGCATGGCGGCCCACGATGCGGCGCAGGGCCGGCGGACCCAGCACCCGGGCTTCGGCGCCCCAGCGCAGGACCCAGCGGCTGATTTCCTCGATTCCGGCCACGGTGGCCGTAAAGATTACGGCGCCGTCGTCGGCATCAGTCAACTGCTGGCTTTTATGCCAGATGCGTTCGCGAATATAGCCGGCCACCGCCGGGCTGAAACGGATTTTTACCGTTTCCGGCGGGCCCTGAAAGATGCCGAAGCTGTCTTCCAGAAATCCGTGCAGATCGAAATTATCGGGCATCGAAAAGCCCTCGCCGGTTACGGTCACGCTTTCGATGCGGTCCACGGCGAAGGTGCGCACCTGCTTGCGCAGTTCGCAATAGCCGATCAGGTAGAGGGTGTCTTCCACATGGCGCAGGCCATAGGGGTGGACCGTGCGGCGCGTTTTTGCCTGGCGGCCCATGGAGAAGTAGTCCATGTCGATTTTTTTCTCGTCGAGGATCGCCGTGTTGAGGTCGGTGATCATGGGGCCGGAGCGGGTGTAGTCCTTGCGGGGCGCCGGCCCCGTGTCCACCCGGTCCTGGAGACGGTCCAGAAAATCGATGTAGCCGGGGGGCAGGGTCGCTTTGATCTTGGAAATCAGGGAGGCGATGGCGTCGTAAAAAACGGTTCCCCGGTAGGTTTGCAGCATCTCTTTACCGAAGTACAGGGCCATGAGTTCGGCCGTGCTGAACGCCATGGGCACCTGCCGGCGTCCGTCGTTGAGAACGGTCCAGTAGCTGCGGTTGTCCCGCGTCTCGGTGGCGATGGGAAATCCGCCGGCCTGCAGGGCTTCTAAGTCCCGGTAAACCGTTCTTCGGGTGCATTCCAGTTCCTCGGCAAGCTCGGAGGCGCTTTTTCCTAATCGGGATGCAAGCAGGGTGTGGATCATCTTCCACTGACGGGTCAACTGTTCGCCTCTGGCCATGGGAATCCTATTTACAATTTCATCGAAGTTGGAAAAGACGTCCGTTCAGTGATGGTCCTTTAGCCTCAGACGGAACAGGGCGATGTGCATTTTTCCCTGGTCCGATCGCAACGTCAGCTTCCGGGCTTGAATGTGGTAGCGGGGCTCCATGCGGCGCCAGAAATAGTCGTTAGTGCTGCGCATTTCCGTTGACAGGATAATGGTGCCCTTCGGATCGAGATAGCGGTCGAAAAGGGTTTCGAGGCTATCGATATGTTCGGGCTTGTAAACGGTTTCCGAACCCACGATCATGTCAAAACGCCCGGTTAAGCCGGGGGTGTTCCAATCCAGGCGTTCCACAACGATTTCCGGGCAGCCGTTGATCAAAGCATTTGCCCGTGCAAAGTTGAGCGCATGGGGGTCGATTTCGGTCATGGTAACCCGGTAGCCGGACTTGGCGGCGACGATGCCCACCAGACCCAACCCGCAGCCGACTTCCAAGAGGGTCTCATGGGCGTGAGCCGGCTGTCGGGCCAGATAATCGGCCAGGACCGTGGATGCCTCCCAGATTTTGGCCCACAGGGGAAAATTGGCCGTGGAACCTCTTGAATCGAAAAACCGGTCGATGGATTTCGGCGTATGGATCTTCAGGGCGCGGCTGTTGATCGTTACCGGAGTGACCACGGTTTCGTAGGTGCGGTGAAATTCGTCCAGGGAGAACATGAAGTTGGAAAATTCCTTTGAAATTGGGTCATCGGACAATGAGAACCGGGCAGGGCGACTGGTGCAGCACCCGGTGGGCCACACTGCCCAAGAAAAGCCCGGTAAGGTCCGATCGGCCCCGGGACCCCATAACGATCATTTCGCTCTTTTCGATGCGGGCCACTTCACAGATTTTTTCTCCCGCGGGTCCCTCCAGGATCAGTTCGGTATAATCGGCCCCTTTGTCGTCCAGCAACGAGCGGAAAGGCGCCAACCGTTCGGAGGACTGCTGCATGATTTTATCGATGGCCTTTTGAAAGTAGGGCTCGCCCAGTTTCACCGGAAAGGGACGGTGGCAAAGAAGCAGGAGCAGGCGGGCATTCATCATGCTGGCGATCTTGACGGAATACTCGGCCGCCCGCAAGGCGTGTTCCGATCCGTCGACCGGTAGAAGGATAAGCGGCTTTGTCATGGCATACCTCCTTGGGGTGAAGGTCCTAACTCCGGCAGGCACAGGCTCTTCTTAGGGTCGGCGAGACTGCCGTATGACCAGCGTGCATAAATCAAGATTAGCCGCAGACCGGAGGTTTGTCAAAGTTTGGCGATTGTTTTATGGAAAGCATGTTCTCCGGCATCCTTACGGCCGCGATTTTGCCGGTTAAGGTCCATTTTACCCGCCTTGAAAGTTTGTTAAACTTCCCATTTGCCCGGGTTCATGATCCGGTTGGGATCGAGGAATTCCTGGACGCGCCGGATGAGGGCGGCGGTGTTGGGCTCCATTTTTGCCAGCACCATCTGCTGGGCCGATTTCTCCCCCTTCCAGATCATGCCGCCGAGATCGAGGGTGGCCCGGTTGGATTCCTCCAGCGCCCTGCGGGCTTTCTCGATGTCCGCTTCATCCGCGCGGTTGAAGGAGTAGTTGAACCCGAACATGATGCTGTTGCCCATGAGCACCTGGTGCACATAGGAGCAGACCATGCCGTACCGATGGGCGATCTCGATGCCTTTGCGCCAGGCGGCCGGCACCTGGTCGACGGACAGGATGGCTCCGGTGTACTGGAACCCGCCGCCCTTGCGGAAATCGGCGGCCAGGGCGGCCAGGGGCGGCACATCCAAAAAGCGCTTTTCCAGGGCCGGGTGAAGGTCGGAGACAAACGAGATGCAATCGCCCCCCTTGAAATCGGAAAACAGGCGCTTGTAGGCCGTTTTCTTGAATTCCAGTTCCTCCTCGAAATGACCCGAAAGGATCACCACGAGAAAGGCGTGGTTCATCCAGTCCGGCTTTTCCTGCATGATGAGGAAAAAGTCCTCCGCCATGTCCAGGTACATGATTTCGGCAATGGCTTCGGGCAGCAGATCGATGTCGTCGGTTTGAAAGACGATGACCTGGCGGAAAGCGGCCTTGGGAAACAGTTTCAGGGAAATTCGGGTCACGATGCCGGTAGTGCCGTACCAGCCGACGAACAGGCCGGCCAAGTCCGGAAGCGGTCCCCGGGAAAACCATTTTCCCTTGAGGGCGCAGGCGCCGATTCGGGTGATCTCTCCGCTGGGCAGCACCACTTCCATGCCGGCGATCATGTCCGAGTTGATTCCGTAGCGCGGCGAGATGTGGCCGTGGCCGTGGATCAGGGCATTGGCCGTCACCGTGGCGGTGGGCGGCGCCTCCGGAGTGGAGTGCTGAAAGCGCGGATGGTTCTTTTTCAGGTACGCCTGCAGGGCCCCCTGGGAGACTCCGGCTTCGATGACCACATAGCGGTTGAGTTCATCAACTTCCAGGATGCGGTCCATTCGTTTCATGTCCAGCACGATCCCCCCGCGCTCCGGCACCACGATCCCGGAAAGGGTCAGGCCAGCGCCCACCGGTGTGACAGGAATTTTCTCGCGGTTGGCCAACCGCAGGATCTTACTGATTTCCGCCGCTGTTTTCGGCAGGACGACAAAATCGGCCCGTCCCGGAGGCTGGGCCCCGGAATCCCGCGAATAGACAAACAGCTCCGCCGGGTTGTTCGTTACCCGGTCCGCTCCCACGATATCAACTAGTGCATCGTGTATAGGCATAAGGCCCCCATTGAGTGTCTATCCATCTCTGGACAGACACCGGTCAATAATAGAAAAGTGAACCCATCATTCTTCAAAGGCTTCTGCCACCAACTCCGACAGTTCGCGCACCTGGAGGCGCTGATCGAGGTTCCGGGCCTTGACGGCATCTTCGAGCATCACCGTGCAGATCGGGCAGGCGGTGACGAGAATCTGCGCATCGGTGTCCGCGGCCTCCTCGACGCGTGCGGCGGCCGAGGTGTCGGGCCCGCTGCAAACCAGGTCGGTGAAGAAATTGCCGCCACCGCCGCCGCAGCAGAGGCTGTCGGCCCGGTTGCGCGGCATCTCCACCCGCTCGATGCCGGGCAGGCGGTCGAGGATGCTGCGCGCCGTGTCGAAGTCCTTGTTGTGCCGGCCCAGGTAGCACGGATCGTGAAAGGTCACCCTGCGCACGCTCCGGGAAGCCGCCTTGTCGGCAAGTTTTTCGGCCGGCAGTATCTCGGCGAGCAGGTGCGTGTAGTGGCGCACGCTGAAATGCCCGTCCAACTGCGGGTAAAGATTCTTAAAGGCGTTGTAACTGTGGGGCGAAAGGGTGACGATCCTTTCCACACCGGCCTGCTGGAAGGCCTTGATGTTGCGTCTGGCCAGGTGTTCGAACAGCGCGAACTCTCCAAGAGCCCGGGCATCGTTTCCGTCCGGGCCTTCCCCGGGACCCAGGATGCCGAAGGAAACGCCGATTTTTTGCAGTAGTCCGGCCACCGAGCGGGCGATTTCCATCCCCCGGTGGTCGAACGATCCCACATCACCGACGTAAAAAAGGTACTCCGTGTCGGCCGTGTAAGGCCTGACGCCCAGTTCCGCGGCCCAGTCGCCCCGCTTTTTCCGGGGTATTTTGTAGGGGTTGCCGTGCTCCAGCAGGCGGGTGAGGTAGTCGCGTACCGGCGGCGGCACGGTGCCCTGATCGACCATTTTTGCCTTGGCCGCGATGAACGCCTCGAGGATCGACTCCCTGAACTTGTCGAAAATGCAGTGTTCGACGCAGTTGCCGCACGTGGCGCAGGAGAAGAAAATTTCCTGCAGGCGCGCATCGGTCGGGACCTGGCCGGAAAGCCAGGCGCGGATCAGCCACATCCGGCCGCCGGGAGAAAAGGATTCAAAGCGGTATTTAAGATAAGAAGGGCAGGTGAGGCTTCCGTAATCGGAGGGCAGCTTGCAGAATCCACAACGAAAACAGCGGTGAAGAATTTCCTCGTGCTCCATCGTCCATCCTTTCGGTTTCGGTCTGCAGCACTTTTTCGGGATGTCGTTACCCTTGTCGCAAAAAGGCGATCCGGACGTCGCCTGTCTGAAGCTCGATGGGCGGGGGATTATGGTTGCGTCAGGTAAATAAAAACGTATTGTTCGTCATTGATGTCGACAGTGGTGTCGCATCTGCAGGATTCAGCGTAGTTGAGCCAGCCCGGTTTGCCGGCACCGGCACATTCGGCCTTGGGGTGCGATTCGCCGGTGGTGGCGTCGTACCAGGAAACCAGTTTGGGAGCCGGGCAAAGGGCTTTCACCTTTTCATCGGCCATGGACCGGGCTGCGGTAAAATCGATGTCCGACTGCTCGCTCCTGATTTTAAGTGGATTGATCAACTGGTATTTCAGGGGTGCTTTTGCCAATTTCTCCTCCTTGTGATGAAATCAATCCCCAATCGGCGGCAAAGATAGTACGGCTGATCTCAAAAATCAATAGGGGGCGTGAATCGGGGAATACCAGCGGTCATGCCTGTTGCAACCGGTTTGAAGTGGCGGCGGCCCTGTGATAGTCTGATCCCCATCCACGAAAGGAGGACGCGGTGGGGAAAAACAGCGTTGTCGATGACTGGTTTGCCATTGAGACCGTTCGGGCCAGCCTTCTGGAGCCGTCCGGGGAATCTGCCGAACGCAGCATTCAAATCCGCAAAAATCCCGTCACCGGTCGAACCAGCCGTATCGCCTTCAGCCGGGTCAATGAAACCGAGACAGGGACGGATAGCCTGCCGCCTCCTCCACCGGATGCCGGTCAAAAGGAGCGCTGTCCTTTTTGCCGGCCACAGGTGCTGGCGCGCACCCCACGGTTGATCCCCGAGATTCACCCGGACGGACGGATGGCTCGAGGGCAATCCCTGCTGTTTCCCAACCTGTTTCCCTACGGGGTCTGGTCGGCGGTCAGCCTGTTCGACGGCAGCCATTATGTGGAGATCGGTACGGCCGACGAAGAGCGCTATGCGGATTGTCTGGTCAACTGCGCCGATTATTTGAGGCGGGTCAAGCGGCATGATCCGTCGGCGGTTTTCATGGCCATCACCCAGAACCATTTGCCGTCGGCCGGAGGCTCTCTGGTCCATCCCCACCTCCAGGTGCAGGCCGACGCCGTGGCTTCCAACCACCACCGGTTCCTGGCTGACCGTGCTCTTGCCCATCGCCGGGATACCGGGCGGGGACTGTTCGACGAGTATGTCGATCGGGAGACGGCTGCCGGCGAGCGCGTGATCGGCCATACCGGTCCCTGGACCTGGGTGGCCGCCTTCGCGCCCGAGGGATTCTTCGAAATCTGGGCTCTCTGCCCCGGAAAAACATCCCTGCTGGCCCTTGAGGAGGACGTCTGGCACCACCTGGCGGCCGGAATGATACGGATTCAAAAACTTTATCGCAGCCTGCACCGCAACGGGTACAACTTCGGTCTATTGAGCGTGGAGCGGGAAAACAGCGCCCTGGAACTCAGGGCCGTGATGGTGGTGCGGTCCAATTATGCTCCATGGGTGAGAAGCGATCACACCGGTTTCGAGGTGATGCTGGGGGACATGGCCACTTTCACGGCTCCGGAAGAAACCGCACGGCTGGCCCGGAAATTCTGGTAGTGGCGGCCGGATGCAAGCGGTGATTCGATCGCGCTACCCGGGAACCAGAGCGCCAAAGACAGCCCATGCCAGAACGAAAAGGGTGCCATACAAACACAGGATGCCCAGCCAGCGGTGAACTGCGGTTTCACGGCTGCGCTCCCGATACCCCAAGGACAGTCCCAGAAGGATGCCGGCCGCCATGCCGCCGCCGTGGGCCCAGTTATTGATTCCCGGAACGATAAAACCGAAAAGGATGATGCCCAAAGCCCAGCCGCCCACCTGGCGGTAGACCGCCTGGCCATATAGACCGCCGCGGCTTTTGCCGTAGTACAGGGCCGCTCCTATGAGCCCGCATATGGCGGCCGAAGCTCCGATGGTAAAGCGGACCCCGGCCAGATAGGAAAGCAGGAATCCGGCTGCTCCGGTGAGGGTGTAAAGGACCAGCATGCGATGGGTGCCGTAGGTCTGGACGATAAACGGAGCGATCTGGCGAAGGGCCAGCATGTTGAACAGGATGTGCAGCAGACCACCATGGAGATAGGAGGCCGCAATCAGTGTCCACCAGCGGTGGTAGCCGTCGATGGGGATGGTTCCGGTGGCGCCCAGAGCCAACAGTCCGTTGGAGGTTGGGGCCAGAAATGCCAGGGGGTTGGCGCTCAGGTGCATGCCACGGCCGCTCAGCATCAGGGTGAGCAGGTACAATACGATGTTGGCGACCAGGATGGCCCGGACCAGGCGGTCGCCGTCCATCAGAAGGGATGTCCCCAATCCGTGTCTCCAGCGGGACCCCGGCGCGGTCAATCCGCAATAGGGACAGTGGCTTTCGTCGGCACTGACCAGCTTCCGGCAGCGGGGGCACAGCAGCGGTCTTTTGGATGAGACGGGGTTATTCATGGTTCGTCGCTTTCCGCCCGCCTACCATTTCCATTGGACCGGGTTGTCGTCGATGCGATCGACAACCGGGCGGCTGATGCGGTCCATGGCCTCCAGTTCGTCCTCGGTCAACTGCACATCAGCCGCTAACGCATTGTCGGCCGATTGGGCGGCATTGCGGGCGCCGGCAATGGCACAGACCCCGGGTTTGGCGATCACCCAGGCCAGGGCCAACTGGGCCATGGTGATGCCTTTTCCCTCGGCCATGGGGCGCAGTGCGTCCAGCGCCGTTAGCACGTGGGGATAGACATCGGACTGGAACAGGCGGTTGCCGCTGCGGTGATCGCCTTTTTCAAAGCGGTGGTCGGGGCCGAATTTGCCGGTGAGCAGTCCCTGGGCCATGGGCGAGTAGGCCAGAACAGTCACCTGGTTGTCCCGGCACCAGGCCAGCGTGTCGGGTTCCACATGCCGCCAGAGCAGGGAATAGGGCGGCTGGAGACTTTCAATGGGACCGATTTCGGATATGGTCTTGAGCTGATCCAAAGAGAAATTGGACACGCCGATGGCGCGGATTTTCCCCTGATCCTTGAGATCCGTCAACGCCCGCATGGTTTCTTCCATGGGCACCGGTTTGGCGCCGAAAGATCCCGGAGGCCAGTGGATCTGATAAAGGTCCAGATAGTCGGTCCCCAGGTTTTTAAGCGAACGGCTGCAGGCCCCCACCACCTGGTCGTACTTGAGGTGGTTGGAAAAGACCTTGGAAAGGATCTGCACTTCGCCGCGGCGGCTGCCGATGGCCTTGCCCAGGACCTTTTCCGAGTGCCCGTTGCCGTATACTTCGGCCGTATCGAAGGTGGTGATGCCGGCGTCCATGGCGGCCCGGACCGCTTTTTCGCTCTGGGCGTCGTCGATTCCGGTCCACATGGATTTGCCGGTCTGCCAGGTGCCCATGATGATCGCTGACAGGTGAATGTCGGTTTTTCCCAGCGGGCGTGATTGCATGGCGCTTCTCCTTGATTAACAATCGGTATTCTCTTTTTGTGGGGCCGTACCGGTTTGTCGGCTTGACCGCAGCGAATTCGGTCCATACAGTAGTGCCCGTTTTGCTTCATGGCAAGCCCAATCGGGTCGCGAAAGGAAAGAGCCAAGGAAAGAGATGTTGAAAGAAAGACATCCAATCGCCGTAACAACGTTGGTGGCGTCGGTGCTGCGCAGCGGCGATCTGGACGTTCGCTTTTCCTCTCCGGGGCGATCCCTTGACGGTATCCGCATCCATCGGGAGATTCAGCGACGGCGCCCGGCGGGCTACCAGGCCGAGGTACCGGTTTCCCTGGAGGTGGAAACCGAACAGCTGGTGCTGGCGGTCGGCGGGCGGATCGACGGGGTTTTCGAAGAAGAGGGAGGCGCCGTTGTCGAAGAGATCAAGTCCACCACCCGGGAACTGGCCGATCTCGAAGATCGGTCCGACCCCTGCCATTGGGGCCAGGCCAAAGCCTATGCGTATCTGTTGGCCCGTGAACGGAAACTTGAAAAAGTGGGCGTCCGGCTGACTTACTGTAATGTGGACAGCAAAAAAACATTGGAACGGGAGGAGACGTTTACGCTGGGCGAACTGGAATCCTTCTTTAAAGACCTGATCGACGGATATCTCGCCTGGGCCACGACCCAGGTTCGATGGCGGCAGCTTCGCAACACCACCATCGATGAACTCGATTTTCCCTTCGCGTCTTATCGCACCGGCCAGCGGACCATGGCCGTGACGGTGTATCGGACCTTGCGGGACGGCGGCCAGGCCCTGATCCAGGCCGCCACCGGAATCGGAAAAACCATGGCGGCGCTGTTCCCGGCGATCAAGACCATTGGAAGCGGCGACACCGACCGGATCTTTTTTCTCACGGCCCGCAACACCGGCAAAGCCGCCGCCGTGGGGGCCTTGAACCTGCTTCAGGGAAAGGGGCTTCGGCTCAAGCGGGTCTGCCTGACCGCCAAAGATCACATCTGTTTTTGCCCCGAAGCCGCCTGCAGCCCGGATCTGTGCGAGTACGCCAAGGGCCATTTCGACCGTCTGCCCGATGCCCTGCAGGATGCCTTTGCCCACGACAACCTCGACCGGGAGGCCATCGAGGCCGTTGCCCGGGACCGCCGGGTGTGCCCCTTCGAACTTTCCCTGGAACTGGCCTGCTGGGCCGATTGCATCGTCTGCGATTACAATTACGCCTTCGATCCGCGGGTCTATCTCCGGCGCTTTTTCGACGAGGAGAGCGGCGCCTATGCCTTTCTGGTGGACGAGGCCCACAACCTGGTGGACCGGTCCCGCGAGATGTTCTCTGCCACACTGAGTAAATCCGTGTTTCTGGAACTCAGGCGGGCGGTGAAAGCCGATCTGCCGGCCGTGTACCGGGCTGTGGGCAAGATCAACACCTGGATGCTGGCGGCCCGCAAACAGGCGGCGTCCTGCGGAGAATTTCGATCCGACACCTTCCCTCCCGAAGGGTTGGAGCCGTTGCTGCGCGCCTTTTTACGGATATCGGAACGCTGGCTGGCCAAGAACCGGCCGGCCCCCTGGCGGGAGCTTCTCCTGGAAATTTACTTTGCGGCCGGCGCTTTCTGCCGGGTGCTGGAGCGCTACGACGACTGTTATGTGTCCTGCTACACGGCGGCAGGCAAGAATCTGGAGACCAAGCTGTTCTGCCTGGACCCGTCGAAGCAGTTGAAATCCGCGCTGCAGCGCGGTCGGGGGGCGGTTTTCTTTTCGGCCACGCTCACGCCGCCGGGCTATTTCCAGGAAATTCTCGGCTGCGACGCCGACGCCGCCAAATTGGGCATCGGTTCCCCTTTTCCCCGCAACAACCTGCAAGTGCTGGTTGCCGACGGTGTTTCCACCATTTATGCTCAGCGCAAAAAAAGCGTCGATCCCATCGCCGAACTCATCCGGACATTCGTTGCCGGCAGGAAAGGCAACTACCTGTGCTTTTTCCCTTCTTATGCCTATATGGCCATGGTGGTCGAACGCTTTGAAATGCTGGAAAAAATGGTTCAGGTTGCGATTCAGTCGCCGGAGATGGATGACGCCGAGCGGGCCCGGTTCCTGGACCGTTTTTCGGCAGAAAACCGCGACACCCTGGTGGGTTTTGCCGTCATGGGAGGCGTATTCGGAGAAGGTGTGGATTTGGTGGGCGAACGGCTCAGCGGCGCTGTCATCGTCGGGGTGGGGTTGCCGGCCATTTGTCCGGAAAGGGATTTGATTCGCAGGCATTTCGACGAAATGGGGGCAGGGTTCGATTACGCCTACCGCTATCCGGGAATCAATCGGGTTTTGCAGGCCGCCGGCAGGGTTATCCGGACCAGCCGGGACCGGGGATGTTTACTGCTCGTGGACCGGCGATTTAGCGACGCCGGCTATCGAAGGCTGCTGCCAGACCATTGGCAGACGGGCAGGTGCCGCTCCTCCGGACAGTTGGAAAAGCGCCTGAAACGGTTCTGGACTCATTTTTTGTGAAAATCGAAGCTTTCGCCTGAGCGTTTTTCCGGCTGCCTGATGGTTGAACCATTGGCCGATTCTTCCTGGCCCGGCAACCCTCCCAGACAATAGCCACGCCAGTGGCACTGGATGTCGTCGCAATCGGCCCGGCCCCTTCGAAAACAGTCGTTCAAACCGGCGGTGCGTTGAAGACTCCGTACCATGGCGATGATGTCAACCTGATCCTTTGAATCGGGCCGGGTTTTCATGTCGTTTCCGTGAACCTCGGGGGACGAGCGGCCGGGCGAATGCGGTGTGGGTTCGCCGGGAGCCGCGGACCGGAATCGATCTGTCATCGATGTCGCTCGCTTTTTTTTAAAAAGGGCTCATCATGGCTGCAGACGGCGATTTGACCTGGTAACGGCTTTCCTCGGTGCAGTCGATGGCGCTGTAGCAGATGCTTTTTGCGGTCATCAGGTGAAACTCCTGGACGTCGTGAAGAATCTTGCAATTCTTCAGGCATTCGTCTTTCGGGTCGTTCCTTCTTTCGCAATTCTTACACGGAGAAGATATCATGGTGCTCTCCTTTCCTGGCGTCTGCGTTGCCATGTTGGCAGAATCGGCTCATTGCCCACCCCATAGGGGCAACGGGCTTTTCTCTGCTTTAGCCATATTATCGGCAGAAAACAAAAAGTCTATAGGGAAGCACCTCATTTTTATAGGTATTTTTACCGGCTCCCGGGAGAAAATCCCGATTTGCGAGAAGAATTGGGGAAGGGAATCGAAACGCTCACAAGATGTGGGGGATGCGTTTATAAAAGTTGCTTTGCAGACGACTTCGTAAAAAATCCGAGATCAAGGCTTGCGTATCCCGAGGAATGAGGCGTACGTTGGGGTACTCCGCAGTGACGAGGGATACGCGTAACGAAGATATCGGTTTTTTTACGAAGTCGTCAAGATTGGCTACTCTTTCCATAGATCGACATCGATCAGCCCCAGTTTGGCGGCATATCGCACCAGATCCATGGTGCTGTGAAGATCCAGCTTCTTCATGATGTTGGAGCGATGATTTTCGACGGTTTTCACGCTGATGCACAGACGGTCGGCGATATCCGTTTTTGAAATCCCCTCGGCCAGCATGCGCATGATCTCCTGCTCCCTGGGGGTCAAACGCCCGTAGTCGCTGTCGCTTACCCGCGCTTCGCGTACCGGGGATTTCATCAGGCGCTCCACCACTTCGTGGGAGATGGAGCTGTCCAGAAAGTACTCGCCTCCGGTGACGGCATGCAATCCCTGGATCAGGCGGCTGGCGGCCGAGTCCTTGACCACGTAGCCCGTTGCGCCGGCCTGGAAAGCTTCCACGATATAATCGATCTTGGAGTGCATGCTGATGATCATGACCCTGGTGGAGGGCAGTGCCTTTCGAATCCGCCGGGTCAGCTGCATGCCGCTTTCGTCGGGCAGGGAGATATCGACGAGGACGACGTCCGGCCGGATTTTTGTGGCCATCGCGTAGCCGTTGCGGGCGTCGCCGGCTTCGCCTGCCACGGTGAAATACCGGTCCCCGGCGATGATGGACTTGAGACCTTCCCGGAAAAGCGGGTGGTCGTCGACGATCAGAACACTCTTTTTAGAAGACACTGGATTTCTCCTTGACGGGAATTTCTATCCGAATGTAGCTGCCCTTGCCGGGCCGGGACTGGATGTCGATCTTTCCTTCCAGCAGGCGGACCCGCTCCACCATGCTCTGCAGCCCCATGCGTTTTTCCTTCAACGCCTGTTTGCGGCGGTGGTTGACGTCGAATCCCCTGCCGTTGTCCTTGATGCGAATTACGATGTTGGGCGACGAGGCCACCAGCCGGATCGTGGCCTGATCGGCATCGGCGTGGCGCTTGATGTTGTTCAGGGCCTCCTGGATCAGGCGGTAGATGTTGATCTCCGTTTCGTATTCAAGGCTCAACCCGTCCACGCCGGCGGAGGCGAAATCGATCTCCACCGGGCTCGATTTGGAGAACTCCTCGCAATAGAGGTACAAGGTCCGGACCAGACCCAGTTGATCCAATCCTGGGGGGCGCAGGTCGTAGGCCATGTCCCGGACCGACGCAATGGAGCGCTGCAGGATGCCGGAGAGCTTGTCCACTTTGGATCGGATCTCCGCGGGCTGGTCCCGGAACAGGGTTTCCAGGCTGATTTTCAAGGTGGAGAGATCCTGGGCGATGTGGTCGTGAAGATCCCTGGATATTTTGAGGCGCTCGTTCTCCTGGGCTTTGATCAGCTGATGGGTGAGAAACTGCACCTGTTCCTGGGCCTGTTTGCGCTGGGTCACATCGACGCCGACGCTCAGAATCTCGACAACCCGCCCGTTTTTGTCGCGCACCGTCTTGTTGGTCCAGGCAATCCAGGCCCGTGTTCCGTCCCGACGGATGTTTTCGATCTCATTGGTGGGGTAATGGTCGGGATGCTTGAGAAAGTCCATGATCAGGGAGCGGTAATCCCGTCCCGAAGACGAGCGCCACGGGATGATGGCGCCCAGGATGTTGCGGCCGATGATTTCGCGTCCGGGAAATCCGAAAAAGTTTCGGGCGTATTCGTTGAAAAACGTAATGCGGCCCATGGGATCGAAGCGAACGATCATGCTGTTGGTGTTCTGCACCAGCTCCCGGTACTTGGCCTCGCTGCGGCGCAGGGCGGCCTCTGACTTCTTGCGGGCGGTGATATCCCTGACAATGGTGTGGGCACAGGCCCGCCCGCCGATTACGATTTTGCGGCTGCTGAATTCGGCGTAGATCATGCGGCCGTCCTTGCGGGCGATTCCGGTCTCGCCGGAGATGGACAGGCCGGTCCAGATACGCTTGAAAAAATTGCTGTGGCGGTTGGGGTCCACCTTGGCGTAAAGATCGAAGATCTTGAGTTTGCGAAGCTCTTCCGGGGTGTAGCCGGTCAATTGCGCGGCGCTGCGGTTGAAGATCAGGATGCTGCCGTCGGCGGCGCTGATAAAGATGGCATCCCTGGAGCCGTCGAAGATGATGCGATGCCGCGCCTGGCTTTCCCGCAATGATTTCTCGACCTTTTTACGCTCCTCGATCTCGTCCAGAAGATGCTGGTTGATCAGGGTCAGGTCCCGGGTTCGAGAGCGAACGATTTCTTCCAGATTGCGACGGTTCTGCTCCAGTTCCTGTTCGTCGGCCTTTCTCCGGTGAATGTCGATCATCATGCCGAATTTGGAAACGGTTCCATCGGCGTGAAAAATGGGCGTGTCGATGACGTAATACCAGCGCTGGTCCTTGGGGCTTTTCACCTCCCAGTGAACGGTATCACCGGTAAATATGCGCTCGTTGCGGCACCAGGGGCATACCCGATCCTGATTGTGCAGCACCTTGTAACAGGGGTGGCCGATGCCGTTGAAGCCGGTTCGACGGATCAGCCGGTCGTTCATGAACTCCAGGCGGTAGTCGCGGGTGCAGATGAAGACGAAGCCGTCGAAGGCCTGAATGATGGCGGACAGCTGAAGTTCTCTTTCCTTCAGTACATCCTGAAGCGGACGATGGCCGGCCGAGGGGGTCTCCAGGGTCAAGCCGACCGCCTGGTCGAAGTGCAAACCCCCGCCGGGCATGGCGAGGTGCTTTAAACGGCGCTGCGGTTTCATCCGAAGGACTCCTGCGGGCGATTCAACCCCATCGTGGCATAACAACATGCAAAAATCATTGTTACCGTTTGAAAAAAGGTATCCCAGAACCCGGTGGCTGAAAAGAAAAAACTTTGAAAATGTCGAAATATTCGATAGAACAGCCTCATTTGCAAAGAGAGGCGGCCCATGGTTGCAGAAAAACAGCCGAAGACCGGAGCCGATTCCCCGGACGACATACAGCGGGCCGTTGCGGCCTATGCTCAGAGCGAGAAGGTGAAATCCGGATTGATCTGGACCTGCCAGATTGCCGACCAGGTGGCTGCCATGGAAGGACCGGGCTATCAGCAGGGCGTACAGTTGCTGACAACCCTTGCCCGCCTGGTTGCCGGCGAATCGGAGCTGGCCGGCAGGGTCACCGGTGACGGTCGATGGCATGAGATCGGCGAAAATATCAATATGGCTCTGGTGATGATTCGCTCCGGCGTCCCCCGAGAGACCGGTTTCCATTTGACCCGGGCCATTTCCCGGGTCACGCGCATCGGCGGGCAGGCCGCATCGATTCTTCGGGAGCGGGGCCTTTTCTGATTGCAGTCGATTCACCCCCGAACCCCGTCCGGTCGATCCCAAGGCAAGGTGAGACAAACCATCCGAAACCGGCGGATTTAAGCATTAAGGACAGTTGGCACAATGAAAGACAAGGTTGGCATCTATTACTACCCCTTCCCCGACAACAAACGGGTTCGCATGTATGTGCGCGAGAAGAACGGGGAGGTTGAATTCAGAATGAAAAACGAGGACGACCCGGGCATCTGGAACGATCACGGCTGGGTGCCTCACAGTGCCATTGAGCAGGCCCGGGTGCTTTACGGCCAGCGGGGCAAGTTTGACCCCCAGCGCGCCTACGACATCGGGATCGCCCAGGTGTTGATCCGGGACGGCGGATAAGGAGCGAGAAAACGTGGTGCCCAGAGGCGTGGCCGGGTTGGCGGTTTTTCTTCTGCTGGCCTGGGCGATGAGCGAAAATCGGAGGCGGGTATCGGTTAGACTGATTGCCGCAGGCATCGGCGCCCAGCTGCTCCTCGGGCTGGTACTTTTGAAGCTGCCGGCCTGCATGCAGCTTTTCCTGCTGCTCAACGAGGCGGTGATGGCCCTGGAAGGGGCAACGACCGCCGGAACGTCTTTCGTGTTCGGCTACCTGGGCGGCGCCGAACTGCCATTTGCCGAGGCCTACCCCGGGGCTTCCTTCATCCTGGCCTTTCGGGCCCTGCCGCTGGTGCTGGTAATCAGCGCCCTGTCCGCCCTGCTGTTTTACTGGCGCATCCTGCCGCTGGTGGTGCAGGGCTTTTCCTGGTGCCTGAAAAAAACCATGGGCGTGGGCGGGGCCGAAGGCCTGGCGGTGTCGGCCAACGTGTTCGTGGGTATGGTGGAGTCGCCCCTTTTCGTCAGACCCTACCTGGAAGCGATGACCCGCAGTGAACTGTTCACCCTGATGACGGCGGGCATGGCAACCATTGCCGGTACGGTAATGGTCCTGTATGCCAGTATCCTGGGAGACCTCATTCCAGGCGTCATGGGCCACATTCTCACCGCCTCCATCATCAGCGTCCCGGCGGCTGTGACCGTGGCCAAGGTTATGATTCCCGAAACAAAAGCCCCCACCGGCGGAACGCTGACCCCGGCTTCCGAAGTTGCCGGATCCATGGACGCCGTCACCCGGGGCACCCTCCAGGGCGTCGAACTGCTGATCAATATCGTCGCCATGCTGGTCGTGCTGGTGGCCCTGGTTCACCTGCTCAACACCCTGCTGGGGCTGCTGCCCGACGTCGGAGAGGGTTCGTTGACCCTCCAGCGGGTCCTGGGGGCAATTATGGCCCCCGTCGTCTGGCTCATGGGCGTCCCCTGGGCCGAGGCCGCCACGGCCGGCGGCCTGATGGGCATTAAAATCGTTCTCAATGAATTGCTGGCCTACCTGGAACTCAGCCGCCTGCCGGCCGGCACACTGGGCGAGGGCAGCCTGCTCATCATGACCTACGCCATGTGCGGATTCGCCAATCCCGGCAGCCTGGGGATCATGATCGGCGGTTTGGGAACCATGGCGCCGAAACGACGCAGCGAGATCGTTGGCCTGGGTCTGCGGTCGGTGGTGGCCGGAATCCTGGCGACCTGTATGACCGGTGCCGTGGTGGGGATCATTACGGTTTTTTGACCGGTATCGGCCCTTCAATGCTGTGCGGTCGATGTTCGACAGCTGTCGGTTTCGTTCCGATTTACCCGGGTATTTTCTGCAACACCTGCTTGACCAAATTGCCGTCCGCCGAAGATCCGAAATGGGCCATGATGGCGCCCATGGCCTGCATTTTGTTTTTGTAGGCGGAAAAATCGATGTTGGCTTCGATCCAGCTGCGAATTTCCTCTTGTGTTGCCATTCGGGGAAGGTAGGCCTCGATGGTTTCGATAAAGGCGGAGGAATCTCCCTGAGAACTCTTTTCCAGCATCTCCTTTTCCGATTTGATCAGCTTTTTGAGGATACGGACGATTTCCTCGTCGGAAAACTCCTTTTTGTCCGCACGGGCCATTTCTCCCATCACGACCCGGATGGCGTCTTTTCTGGCGGCATCCTTGGCTTTCATGGCCTCTTTGAGATCGGTTTTCAATTTGTCCTGGAGTGTCATCGATCGAGTCCTTTCAGATAAAGCGTGGCTGCAGGTAGGTCGTCCGGCCGAAAGTATAGGTGTCGTCGTCGTGCCCGTCGTAGTCCAGATCGATCAGAATCAGCCCGACATCCGGGTAATCGATGAAAGAGAGGGTGACCAGCGACGGATCGAAAGGCGGTTCAAAGTCCACCGCCAAGCCAAGTTGCGCCTCCCGACGGGCCCCGTGACAGAGGACCCGCTCACCCTTGGCCGGCGATGCCATTTCCTCGGGAGCGTAAAAACTCAATTGAAACGCATCGGGATCAACGGTGGCCGGTTTGCCCCCAATGACAAAACGGATGGCCTTCATCGCCGCTTCGAGTTCCGTCCGGTTGGCGAAAACGAGCCCCATGACATGATCCAGATCGTCGACGGACCACCAGTTTTCCACATCGAAGGCGGTTTTTAGAAGCTGTTCGTTCTCGTACCACCCGGATTCAACATCCTTTTCGAAGTCGGGGCAATGCGAATCGATTTTGGCTTTCTGGCTGCGGTTGACGCGGCCCATGCACAACTCGACGAACGTTCCCGACCACTGCAGTTGCATGGTTTCTTTTTTCATTGTCGTTTCCGTTTAAGTGCTTGATGATATCGAAGCTTACTGTTTCAGCGGGCATTGATTTTGTCAAGAACGATGGTTGTGCCGCAAGGCCCGCGCTTGCCAATCGATGCCGGTACGATTATATTTCTCTGAAAACAAAGAAAACCCGAACTTGAGCAAGGAACCGTGATGCGGCTATTGCTGGTCGAAGACGACGAAAAAATCGCCTCTTTCGTGAAAAAGGGATTCAAAGCCGAAGGTTTTGCCGTGGATCACGCAACGGACGGCAGTGCCGGGCTGGACATGGCCCTGACCGAACCGTACGATGCGGCCGTGGTGGACATCATGCTGCCCAAGATGGACGGGCTCAGTCTGATCGGACGACTGCGGCGGGAAAAAGTGATGACGCCGGTGATTATCCTCAGCGCCAAAAGCGAAATCGACGATCGGGTCCGGGGCCTCCAGATCGGCGGGGACGACTATCTGAGCAAACCCTTTGCCTTTTCCGAACTGCTGGCCCGCGTTCAGGCCCTGATCCGGCGCGCCAGCGGCGCCGGGGAACCCACCCGTCTGACCTGCGGAGACCTGACCATTGATATCCTGACCCGGGACGTTCGCCGCGGCGGAGAAAAGATCGAACTGCAGCCGCTGGAGTACTCTCTGCTCGAATACCTCATGCGCAACGCCGGCCGGGTCGTCTCCAAAACCATGATCATGGAGCACGTCTGGGATTATCATTTTGATCCGCAGACCAACGTGGTCGAGGCTCGCATTTGCCGTCTGCGCGACAAGGTTGACCGGGACTTTCCGGAAAAGATGATCCAGACGGTCCGCGGGGTGGGCTATGTCCTTCGCCGCAACGATTAGGCTGCCCAGGACGCTCTCTTTCCGATTGACCCTGTGGTATGGCGCCATTTTTTCGTTGTCCGCCGGCCTGGCCTTTCTTTTTTTCTACGCGCTGATTACCACCCACCTGAAACAGCGCCTGGACAACCGCCTTTCCGATAAGATTGCCGAGTTCGAGGCCATTTACAACCTCCAGGGAATCGAAGAGGTCAAGTCGGCCATGCTGATCGAATCCCAGGCAGCAGGCGAAAAGAAAGTTTTTTTTCGACTGCTTTACGCCAGTGGCGTGGCCTTTTCGTCATCCAACATGTCTTACTGGCAGCAGATCGGAGTCAACCGCAAAGCCGTTGACCGCTTGATCGCCGAACAGGGCCGGGTGTACGAAACCGTGGATCTTCCCGGACGCAGGGATCGGGTGCGCATCGGTTATGGCATCATCGGCAGGGGAATCGTCGTGCAACTGGGTTATTCTCTGGAAAGCGATACGGCCTTTATCGCCATTTTTAAAAAACTGTTTCTGATTTCCATGTCCGCGCTGATTCTGATCGCCGTTCTGGTGGGATGGTTCATGGCCCGCCGAGCGCTTTCCGGTGTGGAGGCGGTCACCCGCACCGCCCGGCAGATATCGGAAAAGGACCTGGGCAAAAGGGTGCCGATCACGGCGAGACACGAAGAGATCGACCGGCTGGCGGTGACCTTCAACCAGATGCTGGACCGCATCGAGAAACTGGTTGCCGGCATCCGAGAGATGGGTGATAATATTGCCCATGATCTGAAAAGTCCGGTGGCCCGCATCCGGGGGATGGCCGAAATCAGCCTCTCCACCGGCGGGACCAGGGACGATCTTCTGGCCCTGGCCGGCAGCACCATCGAAGAGTGCGACCGGCTGCTGGACATGATCAACACCATGCTGGTGATTTCCAAAACCGATGCCGGCGCCGGGGACATGGCGATACAACCGGTGAACATGGCTGAGGTGGTGCGCGCGGCCTTGGCCCTTTTCGGCCCGCTTGCCGAAGACAAGGGAATTTCCATGGACTGCGACATGCCCGAGGCGTTGATGGTCGACGGGGATTTGCGAATGCTCCAACGGGGCATGGCCAATCTTCTGGACAACGCCATCAAATACACACCGGCCGGTGGAAAGATTGACATCCGCGGTTTCCGTGATAACAAAGATAGTGAAGGGATCAACATTTCCATTCGAGACAATGGCATCGGCATTCGCAACGACGAGCTTGCCAGAATATTCGACCGGTTTTACCGTTGCGACCAGAGCCGGGCGGCCGGCGGGTCCGGACTGGGACTGAGCCTGGCCGATGCCATTGCCAGAGCGCATCATGGAAAAATTCTTGTTGAAAGTACTCCCGGAAAAGGAAGCCTGTTCACCCTCAGCCTGCCCGCGGGCAAGGTCGCTGCATCATCCCGATAATTGTGTAACGCTCGATTGACCCATTTCCTTTCCGCATCCCTTGAAATACTGATATCAACCCACGGTGATTCATGAACGATAACCCGAACGAAGTGAGCGTCGCCATTCCGTACAGCCGATTGAGGGTGAGCCTCAATCCGTTGACGCTCGCCTTTACAGGCAGCCATAAATCCCTGGAGCAGCCCTTTCGGGAGGCCTACTTCGACAACTCTCTCGACCACCTGCGGCGATGCAAGCTTTACGCGACTTTGTTTTTCGGCATCTTCGGCATTTTGGACGCCCTGGTGTTTCCCGAACTGATCCGCCCGTTGTGGTTCATCCGCTATGCCCTGGTGTGCCCCATTTTTCTGATAGGGCTGGTTTTTTCCTACACCGCGGCCTACCGCCGGGTCTGGCAGGCGCTCAATGCCTTTTACATCATGCTGACCGGTTTTGCCTATGTCGCCATGGTGGTGATCATACCGCCGCCCGAATCCTATTTTTACGGGGTGGGGACGATTTTCTGCATTTTCTTCGGTTACACGTTTATTCATGCCCGATTTATCACCGCCACCGTTGCCGGTCTTCTCGTGTTAGCGGGCTATCAGGCGGCCATGTTCCTGCTCATGGAGACCACCGGCAGTGTCCAATTGATTTTCGGCGCCCACTTTCTGGGTATCAACCTGCTGGGAATGCTGATCTGCTATTCCATCGAGACCCAGGAACGCAAAAGTTTTTTCCTCACCACCCTGTTGGAAAAAGAGAAGCGCAAAACCGAAGCGGCCAACCGGAACCTGGAAAAACGGGTGGAAGAACGCACGGCCGCCCTGCAGCGCATCAACCGCGATCTTTATAAGGAAGTTCAGGAGCGCAAACAGGCCGAGCAGCGGGTGCGGTCCAGCCATAGCCAACTCGAGTCCGTCATGGACAGCATCGACAACCATATCTATGTGTCGGATATCGATACGCGCGTGATTCTGATGGCCAACCGCCACATGAAAAAGACTTATGGCGAGGATATCGTCGGCAAAAAATGCCACGACGCGATTTACCGCCGGGATACGATCTGCAGTGAATGCCGGAACCGGCAGCTGCTGGACAAAAACGACCAGCCGGCGGAAAGCTGCACCTGGGAAGAGAAAAACCCGATCAACGACCGCTGGTACCTGAATTATGCCCGCGCCATCGTCTGGGAGGACCGGCGCATCGTCCAGCTTCGTGTGGCAACGGACATCACGGCCATGAAGGAGATGGAGTCCCGGCTGCAGCGGGCGCAGAAAATGGAAGCCATCGGCACCCTGGCCGGCGGGGTGGCCCACGATCTGAACAACATCCTTTCCGGGCTGGTGGGCTACCCGGAACTGCTGCTGATGGATGCGCCCGAAAAGGGCGAAGCGCGCCTGCTTTTGGAAACCATCAAGAAATCCGGCGAAAAGGCGGCCGCCATCGTCCAGGATCTGCTGACCCTGGCCCGGCGCGGGGTTGCCGTTTCCAAAGTGATCGACCTGAACCGGGTTGTCCAGGATTATTTGACCAGCCCGGAAATGGCGAATCTTCAATCGATCCACCCGAAGGTAGCCATCCAGACCAATCTGTCGGCGAGGGCATTCAACATTATGGGCTCCGGGCTGCATCTGGAAAAGACCGTCATGAACCTGGTTACCAATGCCGCCGAGGCCATGCCGGAGGGGGGTAAAATCACCCTGACCACCTGTGATCGTCATGTGGATCGTCCGATTCAAGGCTTCGAAACCATACCCGAGGGGGAATACGTAGTGCTGACTGTGGCAGACACCGGCACCGGCATTCCGGAATCCGATCTGGAACGTATCTTCGAGCCCTTTTACACCAACAAACAGATGGGGCGCAGCGGCACGGGCCTGGGCATGGCCGTGGTGTGGGGGACCATGAAAGACCACGGCGGATATATCGATGCCCGCAGCACCAGGGGCCGGGGTACCGAATTCGACCTCTATTTTCCGATCACCCGGCAGGATGTGACCCCGGAAACCGAGGCTCGACCCATGGAAAGCTATCGGGGCCGGGGCGAATTGGTGCTGATCGTGGACGACATCAAGGAACAGCGGGATCTGGCAGCTTTCATGCTCAAGCGATTGGGTTATCGGGTGGAGACGGTGTCCAGCGGTCGGGAGGCCGTGGATTTCGCCAAACGGCAATCGGTGGATATCCTGGTTCTTGATATGATCCTGGAACCGGACATGGACGGTCTGGAAACCTACCGGCAGATTCTGGCCTTCTCTCCTGGGCAGAAGGCCATTATCGCCAGCGGGTTCTCCGAATCCGAACGGGTCCAGGAGGCCCGGGAATTGGGGGCCGGTGCCTACATCAAAAAACCATACCGAATGGAACAGATCGGATCGGCGCTGCGCCAGCAGTTGGATGAGAATTCGAACGACGAAAGCCGGACCGGCGATTCCGACGACAACTAGAGTAAAACAGAAATCGGTGTTCGGGCGGCGGAGTCGCCCGGGCACCGATTTTTATTACCATTTGGTAATCTTGTTGTCATATTGATGTAATCGGACGGAAATAGAGTACTCTCATAGTAAATGACTTTGGTATAGCTGTTCTGCGAAGGTGAGACGCCGCAAATCTGGCGGTGCCTCGGAAAATTGTTTCGACAACGATAAAGCTGTGTTTCAGGAGGTTCAATATGATTACATCGAGAACGATGATTGGATCGAGAACGGGTTTTCACAATTTTCGAGTTTTTTTTCTTGCCTGGACGGCGGCCGTGCTGCTTGTCGTCGCTGTGCCGGGCGTCCAAAGTGCCCTGGCCTTTTCGGCCCCGGAAAGTTTCAGCGAACTTGCCGAAGCGGTAAAGCCGGGAGTCGTCAATATTCGTACCGTAAAAACCATAAAGGGGGGCAGTCCCGTATTTCGGCATTTTTTCGGCAGCCCTTTTGGCGGCAATCGAAATCCTTTCGAAGAGTTTTTCGGCCCTAACCAGGGAGACGGCACCCAGCGCGATTTCAAGCAGCGCAGTCTGGGGTCGGGATTCATCATCGATGACGAGGGGTATATCGTCACCAACAATCATGTGATCGAAGATGCCGACCAGATCAAGGTCATCCTGGCCGATGACCGCGAGTTCGACGCCGAACTGGTGGGTCGGGATGCCAAAACCGACCTGGCGCTGATCCGCGTCGAGGGTGCCAAGGATATCAAGCCTCTGGCGTTCGGCGATTCCGAAAAACTCAAAGTGGGTACCTGGGTGGTGGCTATCGGGAGCCCCTTCGGCCTGGAGCAGACCGTGACGGCTGGCATCGTGAGCGCCAAGGGCCGCATCATCGGTTCGGGTCCCTATGACGATTTCATCCAGACCGACGCATCGATCAATCCGGGAAACAGCGGCGGCCCCCTGCTCAATATGGACGGCAAGGTGGTGGGGATCAACACGGCCATCATCGCCAGCGGCCAGGGGATCGGATTCGCTATCCCCGTCAACCTGGCCAAGGGGATCATCGAACAGCTCAAAGACAAGGGCGAGGTCACCCGTGGCTGGCTGGGCGTTGGCATACAGGATCTGACGCCGGAACTGGCCGAATATTACAACCTGAAAACCAAAGAAGGGGTGTTGGTCACCCAGGTGTTCGAAGGCGACCCGGCGGACAAGGCCGGCATCCAGGTCAATGACATCATCTTAACCGTGGACGGCCAGCGGGTGTCGACGGGACGGGAGCTTTCCTCCATGATCGCCAACACGCCGGTGGGGCATAAAACCAAGATCGAACTGATCCGCGACAATAAGGCAAAGACGGTGACGGTTACCCTGGCCAAACGCGACGATGATGAAAAGGTCGTCGCCTCCCGTGGACGTGACAGCGGAGAACTGGGCATCGAAGTGACCGACATGGATTCGGAGATTGCCCGCCGCTTCGGCATCGACGGAAAGGAAAGCGGTGTGCTGGTTACGGATGTCAAGGATGACAGCCCGGCCCGGGAGGCCGATGTTCGTCCGGGGGATGTGATTAAGGAAATCAACCGCAATGTGGTGAAGGACAGCCGCGAATTTGCCCGACTGATGAAGAAATATGGGGAGAAAGAAGACATTCAGTTTCTGGTCAAACGTCGCAATGCCGGATATCAGGTGATAAAAATAGAGCGCCAGTAAGCCTTCCCTGTAGGCGGATTTCTGCCGGCGGGTCCGTATGGTGTTTTTCGGACCCGCCGGTTTTTGTATAGGTGGTGTCGGGTACAAATCGCCGGGAATCGGGTATTGACAAGGCTTGGAAAGGGAACTAAGTTTCTGTCAAACGATAAGGGCTTTTTAAGCCACCGTTTCAGATTGCCTGACCGAGAAAGGCCTGGCTGAGAAAGGATTTTTAGATGCCGGTTTACGAATTTCAATGCAAATGCGGCCATATTACCGAAGAACTGGTACGGATGGATACCAAATCGATCGAGTGCCCCATATGCCACGAAAAGGCCAAAAAGATTATCTCCGCGTGCAGTTTTGAACTGAAAGGCGGCGGATGGTACGCGGACGGGTACGCTTCGAAGAAAAAATAGCCGATCCCCGAACCGGATCTCAACAGCGGGTAAATCGGTAAGACATGGACCTTCGTTCCCCGCCTGCCAAACCTCTTACTGCCCGATTCGTTACCCTATGACTGTTTCCAGACGTCAACGACCTCCGTTCGACGCGCATTTCCCATTCGCTAAAACCAAACCGTTGATTGTTACTGCCGGCGGATTCCTTGACCTACGAGGCTTCCGCCGGTTTTGCATATGGTGTTTTGTGCCCGTCAACACCGATAATGTGTAGGAAGTGCCCATCCAGAAATAGGCAAATTTGGTCGAGATCGAGGCGCACGAAAAATTTTAGCGCAGGTATATAGCTGATATTCCGAGGATAAAATTTTTCGCGCAACAAAGATATCGGGCAAATTGGCCATTTCTGGATGGGCACTATCAAGCTCCATTTTGTTTACAGACAATATAGGAGGGGAACATATGTCACAGGAGCCAACCCATGGAATTGAAGCCCTGACTTCGTTTGCCATCGAAGCCATTCGCACTGCCGGCCAGACGGCCATGGAGCGTTACGGCAAAGGCCGGGGGGCGGACAAATTCGACCAGGGTCTAGTCACCCGGGCGGAATTACAGATCAGCCAGCACTTCAAGCAATCCTTGGGCAACCGGTTCCCCGACCACCTGATGTTCACCAGCAAAACCCTGGATACCGCCTACACCCATGACAGTCGGCGATACCTGTGGATCTTCGATCCCATCGACGGGGTGGACAATTACCAGGCGGGGATTCCCATTTGGGGAATGTCCCTGGCGCTGCTGGAAAATTTCTGGCCGGTCTTCGGCGCCTTTTTCATGCCGGCTACCGGGGATCTGTTTCACGCCCGGGCCGGCGGGGACGCCTTCTGGGGCGAAAACCGCATCCGTATGGCCAGTGACCGCGTCATCGACGACGAGAGCGTGATGTTCACTTTTTCGAGGTTTCACCAGCATTATCTCTCGCGGTTTCCGGGAAAAATCAGAAACCTGGGCTGCACGGGCGCGCACCTGTGCTACGTGGCCATGGGGCGGGCGGATGTGGCGGTTACCGCCAACGAATCATTTCAGGATCTGGCCGCCGCCCGCATGATTGTCGAGGCGGCTGGCGGTCAGCTCTATAAAGCCGGCGGCGGGAAGTTTTACCTCAATGACTACCTGAACGGCGAGCGGATCGAAGAGCACCTGATAGTGACCTCTTCCGGAAGCTGCCAGGCCGTGCTGGAATGTCTGGAAAAGCGGTCCTAATCGACGGTCGATGGTGTCATAAGAATTTTGGAAGGCTGTCGGCCCGTATCGATGGCGGCCTTATTCATCGTCGGTGATGGTGGTGCCGGGGTTTTCCATTCGGTAGATCAGCACGCAAACCCACAGGCCGGCGGCAAAAATCGCGCAGAACAGAAGAAAGTCGTCCGCCGCTTTTCTCCAGGACAGGAAAAAAGCGAATGCGATGATCATCAGCAGTTTGGTGTTCATGGCGTTAAGTCGTATCCCTCTGTTGTTCTATCTTGCATATCGGCCTGTTTTTTCATATCTTGAACACCTTTTAAGCTTCTGCCCCCATCCAAAGGAGACCGACGTATGGATGCCGCAACCCGCACGGTGATCGACTATTTTGAAAAAATCAACCGGATTCCGCGCTGTTCGAAAAACGAACAGCAGATCTCCCGTTGGCTGCAGGATTGGGCATCAGAACGCGGTTGGCAGACCGAATCGGATGCGGCGGGAAATCTGGTGGTTCGGGTGCCGGCCTCCAAAGGCTTCGAGCAGGCGCCGGTCGTCATTATCCAGGGGCATGTGGATATGGTGTGCGAGAAGCAGGCCGGGTCCAGCCATGACTTTACCAAAGATCCCATCCGGATGGAGCAAAAGGGCGACTGGTTGACCGCCCGGGAAACCACCCTGGGCGCGGACAACGGGATCGCCGTCGCCATGGCCCTGGCCCTCGTGGACGACCCGGATGTCAAGCATCCACCGCTGGAACTGTATTTTACGGTGGACGAGGAGACCGGTTTGACCGGCGTGCTTCAGATGGACCCCGGCCTGCTTTCCGGCCGCATCCTGATCAACCTGGATTCCGAGGATGAAGGCACATTTATTGTCGGCTGCGCCGGGGGACGCAATACGACGATGGAGCGGGTGCTGACGATGGAGACAGTGGATGAACCATTGACCCTGCTTTCGTTGTTCGCAGATGGCATGCAGGGCGGGCACAGCGGGGTCGACATCGCCAAGCATCGTGCCAACGCCAACAAGATCCTCGCCAGGCTGCTGAAGGCCGGAATGGCCGTGACGCCCATGCGGCTTGCAGCGCTTTCCGGCGGCACCGGTCGAAACGTGATCCCCCGTTCCTGCCAGGCGCTGGTGGGCTGCCGCCCGGAGGAGGCCGATGCGCTCAAAGAGGCTTTCGAGGCTGCCGGCCGGTTGATGGAGGCGGAATACCGGGCAACGGATCCAAAGCTGAGCACCCGGATCGAAATAAAGGAACCCGTCCAAAGCGGCTTCCGCTGTGCCTCGCAGGCCGATACGGCCATGGTGGTCAATCTGATCCTCGCCCTGCCCAGTGGGCCGGTGGAGATGTCTCCCGATTTTCCGCTGTTGGTCCAGACCTCCGCCAACCTGTCTATGATTGAAATTCTGGACGACCGGTTGCAAATCACATCCAGCCAGCGCAGTTCCGTGCCGTCCCGTTTGGATGCGGTCTGCCAGGCCGTGGAGGCGGCCGGTATGCTTGCCGGCGCCGAGGTCAGTACCAACAGCGGTTATCCTTCATGGCCGGTCAACCGGGAGTCGCCACTGCTCGAACGCTGCGAGAGTCTGTACCTGCGGTTGTTCGATACCGAACCCACGGTGCAGGTCATGCATGCCGGGCTGGAGTGCGGCGTGATCGGTAACCGCTGTCCCGGGATGGATATGGTTTCCCTGGGCCCCACAATGGAAAATCCCCACTCGCCATCCGAACGGCTCTATCTGCCGTCGGTGGAAAAGGTGTGGCGTCTGATGGTGGCTTTGCTGGCGTCGTTTGAATCGGAGGGGTGAGGGGAAAGGGCCGATGCCTGGCCGAAAGAAGTTGCTACATAGGGGGCTTACCGTCGCCGGCCGATACCCCGGACCCGGCCCACGGGTCTGACCGGTCCGACGCGGTCCGCAGAACCCACCGCGTCAATAGAACTGCCGCCGCGGTAGCGCCGGTAGCCGGCCGCTTTGCGCCGGATGCCTTTGCCGTTGCGGCCCTTGGGCGGCGAGATGGTGCCCCCGGCCATCTCGTCGAGGATCTCCCCGAAATTCTGTCGGCGGTTTGGCGGTCGCTGGTCTGTTGGTGAAGAAGAAGGCTCGCGATGCCACGCTGCGGAAAAGGCATTCAGGGTGTCGAACAGGGCATCGAACCAGGATTTCTTTTCCTGCTGTTCTGAGGCGGGGCGGGCGCGATCGGCCGTGTCCGGCCGGGGGGGCTGCTCAGACGCGGGGCTGGCCGGAGAAGGCCCATGTGCGGCCAGATGCTCTTTGATCTGCGCATAGGCGATGTTGATCTGTTTGAGCTGCTCCTCGGCTTCGGCCTTGGCGCCCGATTCTTCGGGGAACTGGTCCGGGTGCCAGCGCCGCACCTGGGCTTTATACGCCCGTTTGGCCTGGATTTCGTCTGCATCGGACGGTAGTCCGAGTATTTTGAAGCTGGTCAGCAGGTTCATGGTCGGGTCTCGGATGTTACGGCTCCAAGATAGGCAATTTGCATCCGGGTGTCAATCCAACACGATACGAATCAATAAAGAAAACAAGGATCCATGCAAAAACGTCCCTTAACCGCGTCCTATATTTTTTTCTATCTTCTTTTTTCCGACGACACCTGGCGGATTCTCGCCGGTTTCCTCATGGCCGTGTTTCTTGGGCCGCTGGTTACCCGGGGGAGAGACCTGAGCCAGGGCGGGGAAGTGATGGTCTGGTTGATGATCATGGCCATCGGCTGGTCGGTTTCGGCCTGGCCATCGAAAAAAATTACCGGAGCCCTGCAGAAGGCCGTCAAGAAGGCGTCAAAATAGATTTCCCACCGATCACCCTCACCCGGTCCACCGTAAGGGTCGCCACCCCCCAGTTGGTTTTCACCTTCCCTTCCAGCAGGTAGGGCCGGTTGCGGTCCAGCATATGGCAGAACCGCCGGTAGGGCTCGGGAAAGAAGGTGGTTTCCACAATTCCGGTTTCGTCCTCGAAGGTGAAAAATTCCATGGGATCGCCCCGTTTGGTGCGCACCACCTTGCCGGTGACCAGCCAGGCCGCCATGCGGATTCGCCGGCCGACCCGGTCCGCAAGCCGGTCGGCTTTCACCGGTTCCAGCAGCCGGATCGCATCGGCAAACAGGGTGATGGGATGCCGGTCGCACAGAAACCCCAGGACGGCGAACTCGCGGCGCAGGCGGGTTGTCGGGTCCGTCGGCGGGAAGCACGGCGGTTCGTCCTTCCCGGCGGGTGCGCGGGCGGCGAACAACGCCATCTGCCCCCGCGAACGCCGCCGTCCGGCCTGCCAGCAGACCCGCTCCCACGCCAGGCGGGTCCGCGAACGGGAACTGTCCAGCCCATCCAGGGCTCCGCAGTGGATCAGGGCCACGGCCTCGTCCTCATCCGGCTGCACCCGCTCCAGAAAATCGGCCATGTCCGTAAAGCCGGCCGCCCGCCGGCATCGCAGAATCCTTTCCATGGTGGAGCGGCTCAGCCCGCCAACGGCCATCAGGCCCACGCGCAGCCGCCGCCCCCGGCCTGTCCAGCGGAACCGGCTGACGGTGACGTCCGGCGGATCGATGATCAGGCCCATGCGCCGGGCCTCGGAGACGTAAGCGAAAGTGCTGTAAAAACCGCCCTGGTTGCTGATGACGCCGGCCATGAATTCCGCCGGCTGGTGGGTCTTGAGAAACGCCGCCTGGAATGAGACCCGGGCGTAGGAAGCGCTGTGCGGCTTGCAGAAGGAGTAGCCGGAAAAGCTCATCATCATCTCCCACACCGCATGGGCCTGGTCGGGAGAAACGCCCCGGCTCCGGGTGCCGGCCAGAAAGCGCTCCCGGTAGTCGGCCAGCTGCCTTTGGCGATCCTTCTTGGAGATGATTTTGCGCAGGCCGTCGGCCTCGGCGTCGGAAAAGCCGGCCAGGGCGGTTGCCGCACGGGAAACGTCCTCCTGGTAGACCATGATGCCGAAGGTCTCGTCCAGCACGTCGGCCAGCAGGGGGTGGATGGGATCCCAGGACCCGCCGTGCAGGCGCCGTAGGTATTCCTGGATGTATTCGTTGGCGGCCGGCCGGATGATGGAGGAATGAATTACCAGGTGATCGAAATCCCCTTGGCCGGCTTTGCGGTGCAGCAGCCGCATGGCCGGGCTTTCGATGTAAAAGCAGCCCATGGTGCGGCCCCGGGCCACGGTATCCCGGGTGGCCGGATCATCCTCCGGCTCCCAGCGCATTTCGTCGAAGGCGATGCCGTTGGCCCGCATGTTGGCCAACGCGTCCCGAATCACGCCCAGGCTGCGGTTGCCCAGCAGGTCGATTTTTACCAGGCCGGCGTCCTCGGCGCCGTCTTTGTCCCACTGGATCACGGGCACCCCCTTGGGCGCGGTTTCCACGGGGACGCAGCGGTCGACGGGGTTGGGCGTGATCACCACCCCGCCGGGATGTACGGAGAGGTTGCGCGGGACGCCGACGATGCGCTGGGCCAGTTCCATGATCTGCGGCCAGGGCTGGGCGAAATCCAGGTGGCGGGTTTCCGGGCGCTGCCGCAGGTTGGCCAGCAAGCCTGCATCCAGTTCCCCACGGCGCCAGAACCAGGGCAGCCTACGGGAGATCGCGCCGATTTCGGCGTCGGGCATGCCGAACACCTTGGCGGTCTCCCGCAGGGCCATGCGCGGTTGAAACAGGATGTGGCTGGCGACCATGGCCGCCCGGTTGCCGAAACGCTGCAGAACGTTGTCGATGACCGCGTCCCGTTCGTCCCAGGCAAAATCCACGTCGATATCCGGCGGGTCCGTGCGTCCGGGGTTGAGAAAGCGTCCGAAGTAAAGGTTGTGTTTCACCGGGCAGACATTGGTGATTCCCAGGCAGTAGGCCACCAGGGAGGCTGCCGCCGATCCCCGTCCGCAGGTGCGCGGGCTTTTCGATACGATTTGTTTGACCACCAGAAAATAGGCCGAAAAGTTCATCCCGGCAATTGTGGCCAGTTCATGCTCCAGCCGATTGACCACGGCCTCGCCCAGTTCACCGCCGTAGCGCCTTCGGGCGCCGGCATAGGCCGCCCGGCGCAGACATTCGTCGGCACTGCGGCCGCATTGGTCTTTCCAGGGGGGCATGACCAGGTCAGAATCCGGGCCGGTGAAGGTCAGTTCGTCGGCCAGGCGGTGGGTGTTGGCCACGGCCTGGGGACAGATGGCGAACCGTCGGCGATATTCCTCCGGCGACGCCAGCCAGGCGGTGTCGGGTGCCGTGTCGGCGGGGGCGAGGCGGGATAGGGTGGTGTTGCCGGCGATGGCCCGCAGCAGCCGGTGCACGGCGAATCCGCGCGGTTCCAGGAAAAAACTGTCCGGGGTGGCCGCCAGGGGGATCTCCAGGCGTCGGGCCGTTTGCACCAGCGGATGAAACGGGGAAAGGGGGCGGCCGGGCAGGGCTGCAGCCGTATGAACTCCAGAGTGGTGCCAGGCGGCAAGCAGGTCGGCATGGGCGGTGAGCACCAGCAGGCCTTCGGCCGTTTGCGGCAGTTGGGTGGAAAGCGCGAACTGCGGGTCGCGGTGGCGCCGGGTGATCAATTGGCACAGGTTGGCATAGCCGGTCGGGTTTTTGACCAGGCAGACGGCGCGGTCCCTGGTGCGTGGGTCGCTGACTTCGGTCCCTACGATGGGAACCAAACCTTCTTCCTTACAGGCCTGCAAGAATTTCCACAGACCGTAAAGGTTGTCCGTATCGGTGAGGGCCAGGCGGTCGTATCCCATGCGTCGGGCCGCCCGGCAGATGGCGACCGGCGAATCGGTGCCCTGCATGAGGGAGTAGTGGGAGTGGGTGGATAGGGGGATCATGGACAGATTTTTAAACGATGGTGGTTATGATGATTTCCCGTTCATCGGCAAGGGGGCCGATGGACGAGGGAAGACCGCTTCGCTGGGAAGAGGGAAGATCATCCATCGTCCCGCTTCCCGCTTCCCTCTTTGGACCGATGGAAGATGGAAGATCGCTTCGCTATGATGATGGACGACGGAACGCGCCCGCTTTCATCCTTTCATCCCTCATCCCTCTTCCATCGGCATTACGCTGCCAGCGTCCTTCCCACGACCAGAGATTCGGTGCCGAAGCGGTGGCGGATGCGGTCCAGGGACGCCATCAGGCGGTTTTGTTTTTCCGCCCGGTGGCGCTCGGCGGCGAACAGCGGACGCTGGGCCGGCGGATCGATCAGCCGGTCGCAGATCAGAGTCATGCGCCGCAGCCGGGTCCGGCGGGTCCAGGCCAGGTCCAGCACCCGCCGGGCGTGGGCAAAGAGCGCAAAATCGTCGGCCGTGGCCGGTTTTGCCGCCGTCTGCCGAACCCTGCGCACGCCGTCGGTATGTTCGATGACCATGCCGATCCGCCGGGCCGCCAGCGCCTGCTGCCGAAGCTTCCGGCCGGCGGCTTCCACCAGCCGGTACAGGCAGCGTTCCATGCGAAAGCGGTCATTGGTGTCGTTGCCGAATTCCTTGCTCTGGACCACCCGCGGGGGGGATTGGCCCACGGCGCGGACCGGCGACGGGTCGACTCCCTGAAGGCGGTCGCGGATAAAATGCCCCCGGTCCCCGAAAAGGGCCTGCATCTGGTCGGTGGTCAGCCGGTCGGCCTCAAAGACCCGGCTGATGTTGAAATCGTTAAGGCGCGCCAGGTCGCCGCGTTCGATGCCGGGCAACAGAAAAAGGGGCAGGGGGGCCAGAAAGGCGGCCTCGTCACCGGGGTCCACGATATACTCGCCCAGGGGTTTGACCAGACGGCTGGCGGTTTTGGCAACCAGCTTGCTGGTGGCCAGCGACCAGATGGGGGCCAGATTCAAATCCTCCCGGATTCGGCAGTTCAACCGCCAGGCTACATCCACCGGCGGCCCCAGCAGGCGGCTGCTGCCGGTGACATCCACAAACAGGTGTCCGTCCCTGTCGCCCGGCTCGACGAGGGGCGAGCAGGGCAGGGCGGATTCGAGCATCCGGTCCATGGCCTGGGCGTAGCGATGGGGCCGGGGCGGCAGCACCCGGGCGTCCCGGCAGCGGCGCAGGGCCCGGCCCAGGGGCATCTGTTTTCTCACCCCGGCCTGGAAGGCCTCCTCGCTCATGTCGTACACCGTGGCGCGGGCCGCGCCTTGCGGTGCGATGATGACTGGCCGGCCGGCAAGCCGGCTGTCCAGCACCCGTTCGACGGCTACGGCGAAGTCGGCGACGTTAATATGGATAATAGCACGTTCCATAAGTATCGGCTTTGCGAGAATTCTTTGGCCTGCGTTATCGGTCGTTGCGGTATTCTATCATACAGCTTCCTCCCTCTGGCCTTGTCCAAAAAATTCTCGCAAAGCCGATTGGAAATCTCATTTGTCCCTCGGCCCTCTTTTTGGTTCCAGTTGCTCCATCAACATCTGCGCATTTTTCGGCGCCTGGCCGCGGACGTGGTTGTTGAAAAAGATCAGGCCGGTTCCGGACCGGCGGACCATTTGGGGAATTCGTTCTTCGGACCACTGGGCCAGTTCGTCTTCGCTGTAATCGTAATCGAACTGCTTCTGCATGTTGCCCGAGCGCCAGCCGGCCGCATTGCGGCCATGAAAGCGGATGTAAAACAGGTCCGGGCTGGTGGCGACGGCAATGGACGGGAACAGGCTTGGCAGGTCGGGGACGTCCACGCAGGCCAGGGCTACCTTTCTTGCTTCCAGGGAGGCAAACACCCGGTCGACGGCCCAGGAGACGTGCCGGAACTCCACGGCAACGGGCAGGCCGGCCAAAGCGTCGAGGAGCCGGGCCAGGTAGCGGCGGTTGTCCGGCGTACGCCGGAAAAAGGGCGGCAATTGCACCAGCACGGCCAGCAACTGCCCGGACTGGACCAAAGGGGCGATGCCCTCCCGGTACAGGGCCACCTGGGCCGGCCACCCCTCGGGATCTACTTCGTGGGTCAGGGTGCGGGTGAGTTTGGCGGCAAAGCGGAATTCTTCCGGCGCCTTGCGGCGCATGCGGTCCATGGCCGCCGCCTTGGGCATCTGGTACCAGGTAAAATTGATCTCGGTGACCGGAAAGATGCGGGTATAGTGCGGCAGCATCCGGGCCGTGCCGGTGCCCGGCGGGTAGAAACCGGCATCCACCCACTCGTTGTAGGCGTATCCGCAGGTGCCGATGAGGATGGGAGTCGTATTCTTGTTTTTCAATTTTATGGACGGCATTGTTTTTTGGGTCGGTCCATCGATGCTCATTTTGCCAAGTGTTAAGTGTAAAGTTTTAAGTGTTAAGCAAAGGATGATGATCGATTTTAACCGATAGAATTCTTTAACTTAATTACTTAACACGTAAAACTTAACACTCTAATATAATATCATTTTTCCGCCTTTTTTCGTGATTTTCATCGAATTCTCGCAGCCCCTCTCTGAATTCCGATTACCCGCCCCTGCACCAGCACCTCGTCGAACCCGTAGTGCATCACCGGGTAGTCGGGATTTTCCGGCCGCAGTTCCACGTGGTCCCGGTGGAGAAAGAACCGTTTGACCGTGGCCTCCTCTTCGTGGACCAGGGCTACGACAATTTCGCCGTTTTCGGCATGTTGGCGCGGCGTGCAAACGGCCATGTCGCCGTCCAGGATGCCCGCCCCTTGCATGGAATCTCCCCGCACCCGCAGGGCGAAAAGGTTGCGACCGCGGTAGAGGCTGCTGTCCAGCACCAGGCTGCCTTCCCACTCCTGCTGGGCGTACAAAGGCAGACCGGCGTTGACCCGGCCCACTACCGGCACTTCGATCCAGCGTTGGGTGCCGTCGGTTTGTCCCGTGGGGCCGATGAGGTGAAGGGTGCGGCTGTAGCGGCCCTGGCGCCGAACCACTCCTTTGCGCTCCAGCAGTTTCAGGCGCTGGGAAACCGCCGCATGGCTGACGCCCAGGTCCCGGGCCGCCTGGCGGAGGCTGGGCGCATTGCCGGTGCGTTGGATGGCGGACTTCAGGTAGTCGACAAGCTGTTTTTGCCCCGGTGTCAGTTGGGTTTCCACGGCCTCTTCTCCTGTAGACGTCATTTAAAATTCATTATAGAAAGATAAATGTAAATGTCAATGTAAAGTTTTTTGTATAGATATTGATTTACAAATCAGCTTCGGGTCCGGGATCTCGATCCCTCAATGCCCGAAACGGCAACGATGGTTGACGGTTTCATGGAAAATATGGCAAGTCGTCTTGAACGGATTTCTTGCGGACCCGGAAAGAGACCCTCGTGATGACTAAAAAGCGCGCTTTCGATATCGACCGTTTTGTTGCCGCCATCGAAGACAACTATCGCCAGTGGAATCCCCCCATTATCACCTTTATCGCCAATCGTGGGGCCACTCCCTTTGAGGTGCTGGTTTCCACCCTGCTTTCCCTGCGCACCAAGGACGAGGTGACCGGTGAGGCTACCCGGCGCCTGCTGGATGTGGCCCGGACCCCAGAAGCCATGGTGGCCCTGAGCCCCAAAAAGATCGAAAAACTGATCTATCCGGTGGGATTTTATCCCACCAAGGCCAAACGGCTGCTCGCCATCAGCCGCATCCTGCTGGATCAGTACGGCGGAAAGGTGCCGGACACCCTGGAGGCGCTTACCGCACTTCCTGGTGTGGGCCGCAAAACCGCCAACCTGGTGCTCGTGGAGGGCTTCAAGATTCCGGCCATCTGTGTGGATACCCACGTGCACCGCATCAGCAACCGCATCGGCTACGTGAAGACCAAAACGCCGGATAAGACCGAACTGGCCCTGCGCAAGAAGCTGCCCAAACGGCACTGGGTGCGCTACAACGAACTGCTGGTGGCCTTCGGCCAGACGCTTTGCCGGCCAATTTCACCGTTTTGCAGCCGGTGCCCGGTGAGCGATATGTGTCCACAAATCGGAGTGGAGCGCCACCGCTGAGTCGTGCCCGTCCAGAAATGGCCAATTTGCCCGATATCTTTGTTGCGCGAAAAATTTTATCCTCGGAATATCGACCATATACCTCCGGTAAAATTTTTCGTGCGCCTCGATCTCGACCAAATTTGCCTATTTCTGGATGGGCACGAAGTACCTATCTTGAGTAAATGCGGGAGATGCAACAAAAAATAACAAAGGATCGAGGAACAAGATGCCCAAACAGACCATCAAGCTGGTTTCCTGGAACGTAAACGGCTATCGCGCCGCCATGAAAAAGGATTTTCTGGATTCCATCAAAGCCTTGGATGCGGATATTTTCGGCCTTCAGGAGACCAAGCTCCAGGAGGCGCAGTTGACCAAGGCCATGAAGCAGATCGACGGCTATCAGGCGGAATTCTCTTTTTCCACCGTGAAAAAGGGCTACAGCGGGGTGGCCGCCTATTCCCGGATGACCCCCAAGGCCGTGCGCCACGGCCTCGGCATTCCACGTTTCGACGATGAAGGCCGCATTGTGGAACTGGAATTCGATGCGTTTACCTTCTTCAACGTCTATTTTCCCAACGGCCAGATGAGCGATGAGCGCCTGCAGTACAAACTGGATTTCTATGAAGCCTTTTTCGATTACACCGAGAAGTTGCGCAAGGAGGGCAAGGGCCTGATCATTACCGGCGATTTTAACACGGCCCACAACGAGATCGACCTGAAGAACCCCGGCCCCAATTCCGACCGTTCGGGCTTTCTGCCTATCGAGCGCCAGTGGATCGACCGCATTGTCGATATGGGTTATGTGGACACCTTTCGCCACCTGTATCCCGAAACCGTGAAGTATTCATGGTGGACCTACCGCTTCAACGCCCGCCAGAACAACGCCGGCTGGCGCATTGACTATTTCTTCGTTACCGACGACATGATCGACAGGGGCTGGATCAAGGAGGCCTTTATCGACAACGACATTTTCGGATCGGATCATTGTCCGGTGGGGCTGGTGCTGGAAATTTAGCACGGTTTTCCCGCAAAGGGCACCTTGGGGCTCAGGCAGACATTTTCATTCAACGGAAATCACAATATTCAAAATACAAATTCCAAATAAAAACCAATAACCAAACGTCTAAATTCTAAACCGTTGGGTTGCAGTCTTTTTTGGAGCTTGGGATTTGGAATTTATTTGTGATTTGGCTGTTGGGATTTGTTATTTTTTGATCTGTTCATGGCCATATAAAAGCCATTGAATTTAAAATCATAAGGATATGAGGAAACTGTAGATGCCGACACTATCAATAAACGGTCTGGACACCTACTATGAAATCAGCGGAGAAGGGGAAACCGTCGTGCTGCTCCACAACGGCTTTTCCTGCAGCATGATGTGGGAAGAGATTGCTCCGATGCTGGTGGAAAACGGTTTCCGGGTGCTAATCTACGACCGGCGCGGATATGGCCGATCCGATGGCGGCCTCGATTTTGCCGATCATTACGTCTGTGGGACGTTTCGCCAGGAAAGCATGGCAGCGCTGGCGGAACTGCTTGAATGTCTGGAGATTGATCACGTTCACATTGTCGGCCAGTGTGAAGGGGGTGTCGTGGGCGTGGATTATGCCGTGCGTTATCCGGATCGGGTGCGAACCCTGGTCTCCGCCAGCACCCTGTGTCACAGCGTCATCCCCATGGAAGAATTCAACCGTAGAAAACTGCCGCCGACCTTTGACGACCTCGACCCGACACTGCGGAAAAAATACCTTCGCTGGCACGGTGCCGAACGGGGCCGGGTCTTTTACGATATTTGCGCCCGGGGCGGCGGCTGCTACGGACAAGCCGGCCATTTCGACCTCCGGCCGACCCTCACCAAGGTAACGGTCCCAACTCTGGTGATGTATCCGGACCGGGGCTATTTTTTCGATGTGGAGCAGGGTCTCGCCTTCTATCGGCAGCTGAGCCGGGGGGAACTGCTGGTGTTGCCCAAATGCGGCCACAATATCTTCGAGCACTATCCACAGCTGTATGCCCGCCAGGTCATGGCTTTCATCGGCCGGCATTGACCGCAGCGTATCGTCCTGCCGCATCGCCGTCTTATAGATGTTCATTTAAAATGATTATAATTCATTATTTGTTGCCTTAAAAATCAGTTGACGGATGCCCGGTGGAAATGGCAGGTATGGGGTAGACCAATCCCTTTTCCTTTTCCTATCGAAAACGAAAATCGAGCCTGAACGGATCGCTCCATACAGGGGCCGCGCGGATCAGACCTCGCACAGGAATGCAACGGGGGGCAGGATGAAAAACGACTATATCAATGAGCTGATACAGGCGGTGACCCGGGTCGTGAGCCCGAACGTGCCCTTGTTGAAAGATGTTCTGGTGATCGGTGGCATGCCGGAACCCACCCAGAACCTGCGATACCTGAGTTACAACCGCCACACCACCATGGAGCACGGCTGTACCTGTGAATTTTCCGCCGTAGCGGTGATCAACAATCGGAGAGCCCGGGAGTGGCAGTTGGTGGGCACATCGAAAAAAATCAGCGGATGGGTGTTTTCCAGCCGTTGGACCCGCAATCCATTGGATCTTTTTCTGAACAATCTCAGATGCGACCCGGCGGTCATCGAAGTTTTGGCCGAGGCCGGCGGCAACTATACCTTGCTTGGAATACTGACCATGAGTGATTTCCTGACTTCGAGCCCGGCACAACGCTCGGAGCAGTATATCTGCCCGGTGGTTGCGATACCGGGAATGGATGCCGATGCCCTGCGGAGCGTGAAAGCTTTCGAAGCGGCCAACCGGATTCAGAAATCAGGTTTTATCGGCCTGCAGCTGTATCGCAAGCGGGGCAGCCTGATGGTGTAAGATCGAAAGGATCCGGTTTTTTGGGTTCGTTGGCTTGATTGGGCCGGTGGCGCCCGCCTGAAAATTTTCGAAAAATGATTGGATTCACTTCGCCCTAAATACCTTCAGCCTTCCGCCTGCCTACCTAATTTTTAAAACAATGCTTCAACAAACTGCCTGGGATCGAAAGGCTGCAGGTCCTCAACCCCTTCACCCACCCCGATATATTTCAACGGGATGTTCAGTTCCGAACAGATGCTGACCACGATGCCGCCTTTGGCCGTTCCATCCAGTTTGGTCAGGGCGATGCCGGTGATTCCAAGGGCTTCGTTGAACATCTTGGCCTGCGAAAGGGCGTTCTGGCCGGTGGTGGCGTCAAGCACCAGAAGCACCTCGTGGGGGGCGTCGGGGAGGCGTTTGGACAGGGTGCGCTGGATCTTTTTGATCTCTTCCATCAGGTTGACCTTGGTGTGAAGGCGTCCGGCGGTGTCCACATAGACCGTGTCTGCGCCCCGGGAAATGGCGGCCTCAATGCCGTCGTAGGCCACGGCGGCCGGATCGGCATTGTCCTTGTGACGGACGATCTCGGCGCCGGCCCGTTCGGCCCAGATGGATATCTGCTCGATGGCGGCGGCCCGGAAGGTGTCGGCGGCGGCAATCAGCACCTTGCGGCCTTTTTTGGATTCGTGGGCGGCCAGTTTGCCGATGGTAGTGGTCTTGCCCACCCCGTTGACCCCGACTACCATGACCACATGGGGTTTGGCGGCTGCCTCGGGGACCGGTTCGGGCAGAGCCTCGAAATAGGCCAGAATCTCCTCTTTCAACACCCGTTTCAGTTCCCCGGCGCCCGCAATCCGCGAGCGCTTGCCGGAGATGCGTTCCATGATGTCCATGGTCGTCTGGACACCCATGTCGGAAGTGATCAGCAGTTCTTCCAGATCCTCGATCATGTCGTCATCGACGATCTTTTTCCCCAGAAACAGCTCGTCGATGTCGGTGGTGAGAATTTTGCGGGTTTTGGACAAGCCGGATTTCAGGCGAAAGAACAGACCAGGGCCTTTCTTCTCGGCGGCGACGTTGTTTTCCGCGGGAGCCGAATCCTGCGCTTTTGTATCGGGTTCGTCCGCTTCGCCCGGAAAATCATCGGACGAGGCCTCTTCCTCGACGGTCTCATTTTCGATGACTTCATCCGCCGAGGGTGTATCCAGCGCTTCTCCCTCAATTTTCTCTGGTGGTTCAGCTTTCTCTTTTTTCTTCTTCAGCCATTTAAAAGCCATGGCATTCCTTTTTATGCGGCCGTCAGTTCGGGGGTGTTCTTCTCGTTTCCCAGGTTGACCGATACCACCTTAGACAGGCCTTTTTGTTCCATGGTGATGCCGAAAAGCATGTCGGCAAACTCCATGCTGTTCTTGTTGTGGGTGATCATGATGATCTGGGACTTCTCGCCGATCACCTTCATCAGATTGTTAAAGCGCCCGACATTGGCGTCGTCCAGAGGCGCGTCGATCTCGTCCATAAGACAGAAAGAGGCCGGCCGGAGCAGAAAAATGGAAAAAATGAAACTGATGGCCGACAGGGCCTTTTCACCGCCGGAGAGCAGGCTCATGCGGGACAGTTTCTTTCCCGGCGGGTGCACCATGAATTCCACGCCGGTTTCCAGCGGCTCGTCCGGACGGGTCAGTTCCAGGCGGGCGGTGCCGCCTTCGAACAGCCGCGGGAAGACCTCTTGCAGTTTTTCGTTGATACGCGCGAAGGTGTCCAGAAAACGCTCCTGGGTGATGCGGTTGATCTTGCGAATTACCTTGTGCAGCCCTTCGATGGCCTTGAGCAGGTCGTCGCGCTGCTCGCTCAGAAAATCGTAGCGTTCCTTCTGCTCCTCGAATTCCCGGATGGCCTCCAGGTTGACGTCGCCAATGATTACAATTTTCTCGCGAATGGAGGCAAGGGATTTTTCCAGTTCTTCGGGGCGTTTCCCTGCGAATTCGTCGGAGGGGTCCTGACCGGCATTCAGTTCGGCGATGGCGCAGTGATAGGCTTCCTGGCAGCGGTTTTCCAGGTTTTCCCGTTTGATGCGTTTTTCGGCCAGATCCATCTCCAGCACGCGGATTTTCTGATGAAGCGATTCCCGCTGGGTCTGGATTTGGGACGCCTGTTCGTCGTTTTCCTTCAAGCGGGCATCGATGTCGCCAAACTCTTTTTCGTCGGCGTTCAAACGGCTTTCCAGTTCCTTGAAGGCCTCGTAGTGGGCGGACAGATCCCTTTCGGCAATTTCCCGCCTTTTGGCAGCTCCGTCGATGCGCTGTTTTTTAGCAGTGATATCCTGGGCAAGCTGCTCCAGGCGGCGAATGCCGTCGCTCTGAAAATCCTTCAGCCGGCGAAGGGTGCCGGTACAGTTTTCCAGGTTGGCCGTGAACGAGGTGAGTTGGAGTTTCAGGTCGACGATGCGCTGGTTGAACGCTTCCAGTTGCCTGGCGGTCTCGTCGATGCGGGCCGACGCGCGCGCCACCTCTTCCTGGGCCTCGGCCACATTGCCGGCGATGGTTTCCAATAGGGCATTGTAGCGTTCGATCTCCTCGTCCAGATCCATCTCTTCGCCCATGAGCTGTTCCTGCTCGAGGCGGACGATTTCCAGGTGGTGGCGGGCGCTTTTCAGGTCTTCGTCGGCGCGATACAGGCCCTTTTCCGCTTCCATGGCATCCTGTTCGGCGTCCTGTTTTTCGGAGATGGTTTCCTGCAGCTCTTTTTCCAGACCTCGTACCCGGGTTTCCATCTCCGCCTGGGTCTTGCGGGCCTCTTCAAGCTGGCGGTCCAGTTGGGCGCATTGTTCGGTCAGCGCCTTGATCTCCTGCTTTTTGGCCAGAATGCCGGACAGTTTGTCCGGGCTGCCGCCAATCATTACCCCCTGGTGGGAGAGCAGGTCCCCACCCCGGGTGACCACATTCTGGACCCGGCCATTGCGCTGGAACAACTCTTTGGCCGAGTCCAAGGTTTCGGCCACCGCCACATGTCCCAGCAGTGCCTCGGCAACCGGCTCGTATCCATCTTTGACGCGGATATGATTCAACAGGCGGCGTTCGGGCTCCGGACGCTTTTCCGGGCGGTCGTCCATGGTACGCAGGTTGCCCACGGGAATGAATCCGCAGCGCCCGGCCCGGGCCTCCTGAAGATATTCGATGGCGCCGGTGCCGGCGGACTGGTCCTGCACCAGGATATACTGCAACGCCTCGCCCAGGGCCGCTTCGACGGCAGTCTCGTAGGTCGGCGCCGGATCGAGGACATCCGCCAGAAGTCCGACGATACCAGTCGGCGGCGATGGCGTCCTCTCCGAATTCGCCGATGGCTGACGGGCAGCCTGGAGTACAGCCTTGACACCGTCCTTGTACCAGTCCAGATTGGCCTCCATCTTCTTGAGCGTAGCCAGGCTGGAGCGGGCCTTGTTGCGTTCCATGTCCAGTGTCTGGGCGGTTTTGACCTGGGCGGAAAGCGAGGCGATGGCTTCGTCCAGGTTCTGCTTTACGGCCTTGATCCGATCATCGAGTTCCCGGATTTCGTTTTTGATGCGGCGCATTTCGGCATCGGCGGTTTCCCGCCTTTGGGTGGTTTCCCTCACGGTTTTTTCGGCCAGCAGGACCTCTTCGTCGGTGCGTTGCAGCCGTCGCTTGAGGTTCTCGCGGTTGTTGGCCGCATTCTGATGGGTGTTTTTGGTCCGGGCCTCCTCGGCCACCATTTCCATCAGTTTGTTTTTGCCGGATTCCAGGTCCCGGTTCAGGCTGTCGAGGTGTTGACGCAGATTGGCGGAATCGGTGTTTTCCCGGGCAGTGGTGGCTTTGACCTCGGCGATTTGTCGATCGAGGTTTTCATGCTGCTGCTGGACGCCGTCGATCTCCGACCGGATGGTTTCGTTCTTGGCCTCCAGATCGGTTCTGGCGGTTTCCAGTTCACCGATTTCGACCGAAAGCCGTTCCCGTTCGGTTTTCATGTGGGCCAATTCGGCTTCCAGGCGGTCGATGGTGCGCTGGATTTCGAATTTCCGGGATTTTTGGGCAGCGATGTCCCGATCTTTTTCGCTGCGCCGCATCTTGATGGCTTCGATGGCCGCGTCGATCTGCTTGAGCCGGGTGGACTGGCCGATATCGTCGTCCTTCATGGATTGGAGCAGGGCGCCGGCCTCGTCCATCTGTTTGCCCAGTTCGGCATCGCGGTGGCAAAGCAGGCGGATGTCGATCTCACGCGCTTCGGCCTTGAGACGTTTGAAGCGAGAGGCTTTACGGGCCTGGCGCTTGAGGCCGTTCATCTGGCGGTCGATTTCGGTGATGATGTCCTTGACCCGCATCAGGTTCTGGTTGGTGGCGTCCACCTTCCGCAGGGCTTCGGTTTTGCGCATTTTATAGCGCGTGACGCCGGCGGCCTCTTCGATGAAGACCCGGCGTTCATCCGGGCCGGCGTCGGTGATGGCGCCGATGTTGCCCTGCTGGATGACCGCGTAGGTGCGGGAGCCCACGCCGCTGCCCATGAAAACGTTGTGGATATCCTTGAGGCGGCAGGGCTGCTTGTTGATCAGATAAGCGGTTTCGCCGCTGCGATACAGACGGCGGGTGACCATCACTTCGCTGAAATCCCGAAACTCTTCGGGCATGCTGCCGTTGTCGTTGACCAGGGTCAAAGAGACTTCGGCCATGTTCAACGGCGGCTTGCCGCTGGCACCGGAAAAAATGATGTCCTCTTTGTTTTTGCCGCGAAGCTGTTTGAGGCTCTGCTCGCCCATGACCCAGCGCAGGGCGTCCACGACATTGCTTTTGCCGCATCCGTTGGGTCCCACCACGGCACAGATTCCGGGAGGGAAGTCGATGCTGGCTTTTTCGAAAAACGATTTGAAACCGATAATATCCAGTTTTTTCAGTTTCATAGCTGCCTGGCTCCGAGTCGCCTGAACCGCCGCTTTTTTTCGGCGGTTAAGCGAATGGTGCGGTTTTACAGTTGTTTTATTGAATTCAAAAAGGTGAATGCCGCCAAAGGCTGTAATTGGCCACTAATTATCATCAAGACCATGGCGTTGTAAAGCGGAAAAGCACAATTGGGGGTGGGATTGAACGGTTGTGGATACCATATGTAGTATTTGTATTCAGGTTTCCGGAGGTTGCATAGCGGTTGGGTGTACAGGTTATTCAAGCCGGAAATGGGTTTTAGCTCCTCGGATATGCAACGCCAAGTTCTATCGCGGCTTCATGGAGACGACGATCAAAAGTCCATAGAACAATATTGCCAATAATGGCGGAAGCCAGTAAATGAATATCTACGTATCCGAGTCCGCGCCCCATAAGCGATTTGTTTTCAATAAAATCTAAAACTTCTGTCGTTTCCGCGAGGGGTGAGGCGGGAAGTGCTTGTAGAAGCGTCAGAATTTCTTGTCGATTACCTAAATTACCGCAGGCCAATTCTCCAATAATAAATGGGTGGCATGCAACAAAACCGATATCCAAATGAGCGGCAAGCTCATCATCGGATTCTCTGAAATGTTTGATCCAGACATTTGTATCGGCAAGGATCATTTCATAATTCCGATCTTCGTCGCCTTGGCAAACGTATTTTTTTCTCGCTTCCCCCAAGTGCGGCCAACCGTTTGCTGCTCTCCAGACTGATCAGGGCCTCTAATCCTTTACGGACAAGAGCTGTTTTTTCTTTTATACCAGTAAGTTTTGATGCTTTTTCAACAAGTGCGTCTTCAATATTTAACGTCGTTCTCATTTTGTATCACCTCCATTATGTGCGCAGAAGATGCATATAAGTATGCACAATATGGATGTATAATGCAAGTGATTATTTGTTAAGCAGCAGAACCAACAGTGCCATCCGGATATACAGCCCGTTCTGGGCCTGCTGGAAATAGCGCGCACGGGGATCGTCGTCGACCTCTTTGGGAATTTCATCCACCCGCGGCAGCGGATGCATGATAATGGCTTCGGGTTTCATGGCCGCAACACGCTCGGGGGTCAGGATGTATTTGCCGGCAGCCTCCAGGTAATCGTCCGGGGAATGGAAACGCTCTTTCTGGATGCGGGTCATGTAAATGCAGTCCACCTCTGAGGCCACTGCATTCAGGTCGGTCTCTTCCCGCCAGGGGAGGTTGTTGCGATCGAGATAGGCTTTGATGTCGCCCTCCATTTTGCACACCGGCGGCGAAACAAAAACGATTTCCACATTTTCATACTTGGTCAGCAGGTAGGAAAGGGAGCGCACGGTCCGGCCGTAGCGCAGGTCGCCCACCATGGCGATTCTCAGGTTATCCACCCCGTTAAAGGCATCCACGATGGTGTACAGGTCCAGCAGGGCCTGGGTGGGGTGCTGCCCGGCGCCGTCACCGGCATTGATCACCGGAATATTGGAAATTTCCGCGGCCCGGGCCGCGCTGCCCGCCTCGTTGTGGCGCATGACGATCACGTCGGCATATCCGTTCATGATGCGGGTGGAGTCGGACAGGCTTTCCCCTTTGGCGGCACTGGAAAACTCGCGGGCGTTTTCAGTGGTGATTACCGATCCGCCCAGGCGCAGCATGGCGCTTTCGAAGGAAAAACGGGTACGGGTGGAAGGTTCGTAAAACAATGAGGCCATGATTTTTCCCTGCAGGGCGTTGGCGAAGCGGCGCTCGTTGTAAAGGTCCTCCTTCAATTGGTCGGCGGTTCGGAAAACCATTTCCAGCAGGTCGCGGTCAAACTGCTGGGATTCGATGACGTGGGAGAGGGGGAAGGCGGGCATTGGCATCTCCTGATTATTTAAAGGGTTATGAAAAAAGGGCGTGGTCAACAGACTCGTTTTAAGTGTTACGTGAAAAGTTCTAAGCAAATGTATTCTATCGATTTTTAGTTAAAAATCCGACCCGATCCGCTACTTAACACTTAAAACTTAACACTTTCGCGAGACGGCTTTGGAATTGATTTCTTCTCTCCAACTTGAGCTTTTTAGAGAACCGGATTCTACTATTCTGCTAAAAACTCCGTACCGGCTCCTCCGTCTACAGCCTCGATGATGCGGTCGAGCCGGGTGATGACCGTCCGTTTGCCGCCGCTGCCGATAAACTGCATGGCCGCCTCCACTTTGGGCAGCATGGCGCCGGCCGAAAAGTGCCCCTCGACGATATGCCGGGCCGCTTGCTCCAGGCTGACGGCGGACAGATAGCGCTGGTCGGGCTGCCCGAAATTCAGGGCCACACCGTCCACGTCGGTGGCGATCACGAAAATATCGACCCCCACTTCTTCGGCCAGGCAGGCGCTGGCCAGATCCTTGTCGATGACGGCATCCACCCCGTCGAATGTCCGGCCGGCACGCACCACCGGAATGCCGCCACCGCCGCAGCAGATGACGATGAACCCGTCGTCGATCAGCTTCTTGATTTCGCGCTTTTCGACGATGGTCACCGGCTTGGGGGAGGCTACGACTCTCCGGTAGCCCTTGGCTGTTTTCATCGTGGGGTAGGGCAGGCCGGCGGCTTTTTCCTCGCTGAACACCGGTCCCACCGGTTTGGAGGGAGAGCGAAAGGCCCTGTCGTTTTTATCCACCACCACGTAACTGATCAGGCTGACCAGCGGCTGGTTGTTGACGCCGATGGCCATGAGGGCTTCGTCCAGGGTGGATTCGATCATGTAGCCGATCTGCCCCTGGGTCTGGGCTACAAGAATTTCCAGGGGCAACCGGGGGACGGCATCGCAGGACTCCTGCTGAAGCAGCAGGTTGCCGACCTGGGGGCCGTTCCCATGGGTGACGATGATCCGGTAGTCTTTGGACAGCCGGGCGATCTGGGCCATGGGAACCTTCAGGTTGGCGAATTGCTCCTCGATGGTGCCCACCTGGCCCTTTTGGATCAGGGCGTTGCCTCCTAAGGCGATGAGGAGGATGGGTTTCGTCATCACGCCTTGCCGCAGATCTTCAGCAGGATGGCATTCTGGGCATGCATGCGGTTTTCGGCCTCGTCGAAAACGATGGATGCCTCGGACTCGATTACCGAATCGGTGGTTTCCACGCCGCGTTCCGCCGGCAGGCAATGCATGAACAGGCTCTTTTTGCCGGTGGCGGCCATAAGGGCGTCGTCGACCTGAAAACCCGCAAAGCGGACTTTGCGTTCTTCGGCCTGATCCTTCTGGCCCATGGAGGCCCACACGTCCGTGTAGACGATATCCGCGTTCTTGACCGCCGCCATGGGATCGTGACTGATTTCCACTTCGGACAGGCCGGCTCGTTGCGCGGCGCCGAATGTCGCGGCATCGGGTTCGTAGCCCTCAGGGCAGGTGCACACGAAGTGAAACGGCAATCGCTGGGCCAGGCGCAGCCAGGAGTGCACGATATTGTTGCCGTCACCTACGTAGGCTACCTTCAGGTCGTCCAGATTACCGCGGTGCTCAAGAATGGTAAACATGTCGGCCATGATCTGGCAGGGGTGGTTGTAATCGGTCAGCCCGTTGACCACGGGCACGGCGGCGTATTCGGCCAGTTCCAGCACATGCTGGTGGGCGAAGAGGCGCGCCATGATTACATCGTTGTACCGGGCCACCACCCGGGCGATGTCCTTGACCGCTTCGCGCTTGCCGATGGAGATGTCCGACGGCCCCAGGTACAGGGCATGGCCGCCCATGCGGAAAAAGCCGGTTTCGAAGGAGATGCGCGTGCGGGCCGACGGTTTGGCGAAGATCATGGCCATGGTGTGGTCCTTGAACGGCTTGTAGTCTTCCCGGCGTTTGAAGCGCTCCTTGATTTCCCTGGCCAGGGCGAAGGTCGCGTGAATTTCGTCGGCGGTAAAATCGGTAATGTGCAGAAAATCGCGTTTCACGGCATGATCTCCTTAAAAAAAGCTGAGTCCTATAATTCTTTCGTCATCACTGCTTCAATTTGTTCTAATGCCCAATCCACTTCGTCCCTTTTGATGACCAGGGGCGGGGCGAAGCGGATGGTGTTTTCGTGGGTTTCCTTGCACAGCATGCCCCGGTCTGCCAGCCGGTAGCAGAACTGTCGGGCGCCGCCGGCTTCGGGGACCAGTTCCATGGCGATCATCAACCCCCGCCCGCGTATCTCCTTGATATGCGGACTGTGAACGGTTTTCAACCCCTTGAGGAAATAGTCGCCCATCTCGCTGGCATTTTCAATCATATTCTCCTCTTTCAGCACCCGTATGGCGGTGCGGGCAATGGCGCAGGCCAGTGGGTTGCCGCCGAAGGTGGACCCGTGTTCCCCGGGTTGCAGGACATCCATAACCTCTTTGTTGGAAAGAACGGCGGACACCGGGTAGAACCCGCCGGAAAGGGCCTTGCCCACCAGGGTCAGATCGGCTTCGATGCCTTCGTGCTCTTCGGCCAGCAGACGCCCGGTGCGGCCCAGTCCGGTCTGGATTTCGTCCAGAATCAGCACCACGTTGTGCTGGTCGCAGATCTTTCGGACCGCCTTGAGGTAGCCGTCCGGCGGGATGATCACCCCCGCTTCCCCCTGGATGGGTTCCACCAGGAATCCGGCCGTGTTGGGGGTAATGGCCGCCTCCAGGGCATCGGCGTCTCCGAAGGGAATGATTTTGAATCCCGGGGTGAAGGGACCGAAGCCGGTGCGGGCCGTGGGATCTGTCGAAAACCCGACGATGGTGATGGTGCGGCCGTGGAAGTTATTGGCGCATACAATGATCTCCGCCTGGTCCTCGGGGATGCCCTTGACTTGGTAGCCCCATTTTCTGACCGCCTTGATCACGGTTTCCACCGCTTCGGCGCCGCTGTTCATGGGCAGCACCTTGTGGGAACGCGTCAGCTTGCAGATGTCCTTGTAAAACCGGCCCAACTGGTCATTGCGAAACGCCCTGGAGGTGAGGGTCAGGTTCTGGGCCTGGGCCATCATGGTTTTCAGGATTTCCGAATGGCAGTGGCCCTGGTTGACGGCACTGTAAGCTGCCAGGCAATCCAGGTATTTCTTTCCGTCCACGTCCCATACCCACACCCCCCGGCCCTTGTTCAGGACTACGTCCAGGGGCTTGTAGTTGTGGGCGCCGTATTCGTTTTCCAGATCGAGATACTCCTGAGTGTTCATCGATGGCCTCCTTTCATATATCTGTTGAAGCGTCGCACGTGGCTTCGCATGAGTGACTGTACGGCGGTTGCCTGCCGTTTTTTCAATGCGGCGACGATGTCGCAAAGATCCTGATAATTTTCCTGCATGAACTGTCGATCCTTGAGGGGATGGGCTTCATAGTACTGCTGGATGTTGTCGTGGACCATGCGCAGGACAAATTCATACACGCGGTTGCCGGCTGCTTTGGCAATCGCCACGTGAATGCGATTGTCCGCCCGGCAAAACGCTTCCCAGCCGTTTACGCCGGATTCTACATGCGCTCTAGCCTGGTCCAGCAACCCTTCCAACTGGCTTAGATCTTCGGGCGTGGCCCGCTGGGCGGCAATGGCCGCCACATTGCCCTCCACGCCCTCCCGGAATTCGGAAAGCTCTTCCAGGGTGATTTTGCGATGGCGCACCAGCAGTCCTAAACTTTCAGCAATGGGGGCCATGCCGGGTTTTTTAACAATGGCACCGCCGCTGACGCCGCGCTTGATATCCAGCAGCCCTTTTTGTTCCAGAACCCGCAGCGCTTCTCTAAGCGGTCCCCGGCTGGTCTGGAACATCTCCACGAGATCCCGCTGGGCGGGCAGTTTGTCGCCCGCCTGGAGGCGGCCGTCGAAAATGGCGCCTTCGATCTGGGCTACCAAGTCCTCGTATATCCGCTGCTGGTTCGTTTTCTTGAACATGATCTAACAAATCCACGGATCGGGGAAAAGCCCATTCACAAATGCCCATTCATCATGAAAGACACCTGTTCCCCAAGGGAAAGAAGAAAAGGGATAATGGGAAACCCATTAAACCATTAAAGGGTCCGCGTCAAGGTGAATTGATAGAAGCGATTTCGCAAAGGCGCTTAACCTAGTGCCCATCCAGAAATAGGCAAATTTGGTCGAGATCGAGGCGCACGGAAAATTTTACCGCAGGCATATGTTTGATATTTCGAGGATAAAATTTTTCGCGCAACAAAGATATCGGGCAAATTTGCCATTTCTGGATGGGCACTATCCTAATGAGGCAGAACTTCCAATAACTCCTGGGAGGTGTCGCGCAGATGCAGGCTGAGCATTCGGGCGATGGACCGCAGGATTTTGACGCCGATGACGGGATACTCGTTACAGATCTGATCGAAGCGCCTGCGGGAAAGGGTAAGCAAGGTAACGTCGGTATGGGCCTTGACTGTCGCCGTACGGGAAAAGCCGCCGATGACCGCCATTTCGCCAATGGAACCACCGGGCGCCTTGATGGCGATTTTCTTTTCGACTTCGCCGGATTTGATTTTCAGTACGTCCAGGATGCCGTCGACCATGAAGCATACTTCATCCCCGGGATCGCCCTCGGCAAAGACAATATCTCCGGGCTCGAAACGGGAAACATGCATGTGTTCGCTGACGATGTTGAGTTCCGTGCTGTCCAGGTCGGTAAAAATAGCGTTGCCGGACAGGCAGTCGATAATCGCTTTCTTGAGCAGGTTTTTCTGATGTGTCGATTCCAATTTAAAAATATCCTTACAGAAAAAGGCCTGTTTCTCAGTTAAACGAAAGATTTGCGGAACGCTAACGGATCACTATTAAATGGTTATCTCAAGATTGCCCCGGATGTCAATGAAGACATGGCGGGCACTGGTTAAGGACCAATTGCAGCATAAAGAAATCGCCGCGGTGTCAATCTTGTTTTTTATTCGGGGATTTTATATATCAGCCGGAAACCCGCAAATGAAGGAGTTTCCCCATGAACACGCCGGACTCGGATATTTTGAATTACAATGTAGATGTGATGATCGACGGTGACCGGGATCATCTGTGGCACCACATCAAGCCCCATCGCTGTTTTCAGGCCCAGGAACAGATGATTATCGTAAAGGGCCGGGGATTGACGGTCACGGACATTCGCGGCCGGGAGTATCTCGACGCCACCTCCGGCGGAGTGTGGTGCGTCAACGTTGGTTACGGCCGCGAGAGCATCGCCGATGCCGTGGCCGCTCAGATGAAACAAATGGCCTATTATGCCGGCAGCGTGGGCACCATTCCTTCCATCAAGCTTTCCGGCAAGCTGCTGGAACTGCTGCCCGGCATGGGGAAAGTCTACTATTCCAACAGCGGGTCCGAAGCCAACGAGAAAAGCTACAAAATCATCCGCCAGGCCACGACCATCGATCCACAGCGCAAAGGCAAATATAAAATTCTTTACCGGGACAGGGACTACCATGGCACCACCATCGCCGTTCTGGCTTCTTCCGGACAGGCCGAACGCAAAAAGGACTTCGGGCCGTTTCCGGAAGGATTTGTGCAGGTTCCCCATTGTCTGTGCTACCGCTGCCCTTTTGCCAAGACCTATCCGGGGTGCGACATTCAATGCGCCCGGGCGATCGAGAACATCATTCTCGAACAGGGCCCCGATACAGTGGGCGGGCTGATCTTAGAGCCTATCACCGCCGGAGGCGGCATTATCGTTCCGGTGGACGAGTACTTTCCCATTGTCCAGGAGATCTGCCGAAAATACGGTGTCTATCTGGTCATCGACGAAGTGGTCGCCGGGTTCGGCAGGACCGGCGCGTTTTTCGGGCACCAGCATTTCGACGTGGAGCCGGATATGATCACCCTGGCCAAGGGCATGGCCAGCGCCTACGAACCCATTTCGGCAACGGTGGTCAAACAGCATGTTTACGATCTGTTTCTCAACGACCCGGCCGATCCGCAAGCGCGGATGCATTTTTTCAGGGATATTTCCACCTATGGCGGCTGCGCAGGCGCCATGGCGGCATCGTTGGAAAATATCCGCATCATCGAAGCGGAGAATCTGACGGAAAACAGCCGGGTCATGGGAGGCTACCTGCTCGAACGCATGCGAGAACTGCTGGACCATCCCAAGGTGGGGGATGTGCGCGGCAAGGGCCTTTTCCTGGGCGTGGAACTGGTGGCCGACAAAACGAGCAAAGCGCCTGCCGGTGAAGCGCAGGTCGGTGCGGTGGTGGACGCCATCAAAGCCGAAGGCGTGCTGGTTGGGCGCACCAACAGCAGTCTGCCCGGACTCAACACCACCTTGTACTATGCGCCGGCCCTGGTAATTACCAAGGAGGAGGCCGACCGCATGGTCGATGCCACGCGAAAGGGGATCGAGGCGGCATTTCGGTAGTCCTGTCTATGAATAAATCCGGAATCCCTCATTCAACATTCGATGTTCGACGTTCTTTTAAGCGCCCACAGAACCAACGGGTCCGTGACGATTCTATCTACAGGAGGGACATATGCGTCGTATCCCTTGGCCGATTTTCATTGCTATCCTGATCCTGCTGACAGGCTGTGCCGGGCTCAACCGCTATCCGGTCGACGGCAGCCTGACTCTGGAAGATCTCCGGGCGCCGGCAACCGTGGACCGCGACGAAAAGGGCATGGCCTATATCCACGCCCGGACCCTGGATGATGCCATGCTGGCCCTGGGGTATGCCACGGGCCAGGACCGGCTGTTCCAGATGACGCTCACCCGACTGTTCGCCCAGGGCCGGATCAGTGAACTGGCCGGCGAAAAGGGCAGGGATGTGGACATCAGACATCGCACCCTGGGATTCCACCGGCAGGCGATCCAGCATGCCAGGATGCTGGAGCCGGAGACGCATCGCTGGTTCCAGCGGTATGTGGACGGCGTCAATGCCTATATCCGATCCGGTGAGGACTCCTTTCCCCTGGAGTTCAAGCTGGCGGGGATATCGCCCGAATTGTGGTCCGTGGCCGACTGCCTGTCCATTTTGTATTACATGAGCTGGAGCACTTCGGCCAACCTGAAGGCCGAAATTGTCGCCCAGATGCTGATCGAACGGCTCGGCGAGCAAAAGGCCAGGGAGATTTTTCCCCTGAATGTCAATCCCGACGATGCATCCTTCGATCCGTCGGCTGCCGGCGAACGCTTCTCGGAGAAGTTGGTTGTCGCATGCGATGCACCGCTTGCCGGCTTTCTTGAAGGTGCTGCTTACGAAATAGGAAGCAACAACTGGGTCACCGGACCGGACCTGTCATCGGGCGGAAAACCAATGGTATGCAACGACCCCCACCTGGACGCCCGGATCCTTCCCGGCCCCTGGTATCCGGCCGGGCTTTTCACCCCCGATAACCGCATCATCGGCGTCCATATTCCGGGCTTGCCCCTGATGCCCATCTTCCGCAACCAGCATGTGGCTGCCGGACTCACCAACGCCTATGGAGACATGCAGGATCTTTTTGTCGAGACCGTCGATCCGGCAAATGCGGACCACTACCTGGAAGGCAGCCGCTCGATTCCCTTTTCCGTCATCCGGGAGACCTTGAGAATCCGGGACAAGAAAGCCAAAGGCGGTTTCAGGGAGGAAACCATTGAAATCCGCGGCACCAACCGAGGGCCGGTGGTTTCCGGTGTGCTGAAGGGCCTGGAAACCGACAAGGTCATGAGCCTGCGATGGGCGCCATACGAAACCATGGGGCCGACGCTGGGTGTCATAAAGATGGTCCAGGCCAAAAGTGCCGCCGATTTCCGGTCCGCCCTGGCCCAAACCAACATCATCATGCTCAATTTCGTTTTCGGCGATGATCGCGGCGATTTCGGCTGGCACGTTTCCGGCCGCCTGCCAATCCGCAGACGCTGCTCCGGAACCGTTCCTTGTGTCGTGACTAACGGAGAAGACGATTGGCACGGTTTTGTTCCCTTCGATCAGATGCCCCAGTCCACGAACCCATCCAAAGGATGGGTGGGAACCTGCAACCATCACACCGTGACGCAAGATTATCCGTATTACTACTCTTCCTACCAGTCGCCCAGCTATCGCTATCGCCGCCTCAAAGAGCTGATGGCCATGCCGGGCAAAAAGACGGTCGACCAGCATTGGCAGTACCAGCGCGATACCTACAACCTGCTGGCGGAAAAACTGGTGCCTGTCATGGTGCCCGTCCTGAACCAATCGGTGCAGACGCGGCCGCTGGCCAGAATTCTCGGCCAGTGGGATTATCGCGACACGGTCGATGCCCCCGGCGCCACCGTGTTCCATGCCATTTACGAACGATTCGCCTGGCTGACATTTGCCGACGAATTGGGAGAGCCGCTTTCCAAAACGATGCTTAAGGTCTGGTATTTCTGGCAGGAACGCTTTCAGCAGATGGTGTTGACCGACGAACTGGATCACTGGTTCGACGATGCCGCGACGAATGATGTTGTCGAGAGTAAACAGGATATTCTGGTCCGGGCGGCGCTGGACGCCCAAGCTGATTTGTCCGAAACCCTGGGGACCGACCCCGAGAATTGGAACTGGGGCGCCGTCCACCACCACACCTTTGTCAGCCCGATCCGAAGAGACGGTTTTGGCAGCGGCTTTCTGGGCGGCGGCACGCATCCTGCGCCTGGATCTGTCGAAACCCTGTATCGCGGATTGTATGACTATGACGATCCTTACGCGGTGACCGTTTCGGCGTCCTTGCGCATGGTGGCTGATCTGGGCGATGACGATAAAGTGCTGGCTGTCATTCCCGGCGGGGTGGCCGGGCGGGTGTTTCACCCCCACGCCACCGACCAGATCGACGCCTTCATGAACGGGGATAAACAGTACTGGTGGTTCAGCGAGTCTGCAATCAACGCACATTCGCAATCGACCCTGCAGTTGCAGACCCAACCCTGATATCGATGGAACGTTCTCTTAAAATTGCCGGATCGCAACCATGAAGACCGATGTGGTTGTCGTGGGTGCCGGACCGGCAGAGTGTGCAGCGGCATATGATCTGGCATCCAGGGGTGTCCATGTTCTGCTGCTGGACCGGACCGAATTTCCGCGCAAAAAGGTATGTGCCGGCGGGCTGACGGTCAAGGCGCGTCGCGCCTTGCCCTATTCCATCGAACCGGTTGTCCAGCGGACCGTTCGCAGCCTTGCGGTCAGTTGCCGCCTGCGACGCCAGCGGGTTTTACCCGGTAAAGACCCCATCTGTTATATGGTGGACCGACCGGCATTCGACCTTTTTTGTTTGCAACAGACAATTACCGCCGGCGCGGTTTTTAAAGTTGTCGAACGGATCGACAGCATTGTGGAAAGCCGTGGGGGCGTGAGGATGATCACGGACCGAGGATCGATCTGTTGCCGATATCTGATCGGCGCCGACGGCGTACACAGCCGGGTTCGGTTGCTCACCGGTCGGTTTGAAGCGATTCGTTTCGGTTTTGGTGTTGAAGGGATTGTGGCGGGTTTGCCGGGTAACGATCCGGGTATGGGATTCGATTTCGACCGGGTCGGCGGCGGCTACGGTTGGGCATTTTCCAAAAAGGATCACATCAATGTCGGGCTGTATACCCTTCGATCACAAACCCTCATCCGACATCAGGATCTGGCCGATTACGTTTTCCGGCGGCTTGGTGGTGCAACGCCCGGGCAGGTCAGCGGCTATCGGTTGGGAATAGGCGGTTGGCGCTATCGGCCCGGGCAAGGACGGGTGCTGCTCGCCGGCGATGCCGCCGGCCTGGTGGATCCGCTGCTGGGAGAGGGATTATATCACGCCATCGTCAGCGGCCGGAAGGCAGCCCGCGCCGTCGTTGATGCCATGGATACCGGCTGCGATGCCTGCCGGTCCTACGAGACCGCCCTGACCCCCATCCGGCGTGAATTGCTGTTCGCTATGATTACCGCGGCCGTTTTTTATAGGCTGCCTGACTTGGGCTTCGCGCTGCTGACCTCACCGGCGGCCCGGATTCCGCTCATGGGCGGCTTTGCCCGAGGGATGCCGCTATTGGCCCTTGTTCTGAACGCATATCGGTTCTGGCTGGGCCGTATTTAGCTCATTGCTGATAGCTGACAGTTCACGGTTCACAGATCACCGTTCACTTCATTTTTCATCCCTCATCCCTCATCCCTCATCCCTCATCCCTCATCCATCTTCCATCTTCTGTTCTCAGTCCTCCACCAGCAACCGGCAGGTCGCCTTCCGGCAGAATCCGGCAATTTCATTCCCGTTGCTCTGGTGATCCCGGCCCAGGTGAAAATTGATCCAGGAAGAGGTCTGGTCCAGTTCCCACATGCGCGGCGGTACGCAGCCGTCGCACATCTGCTTGATTTCTCCCCTGGCGGCCAGCCGGTTGTGGGCCCGGAACCAGACGCATGGACGATCCGGATGCACTTCGCACATACCGTCGCGGCTGCCGCCGCAGGCCCCGTTGCGGGTGTGCTTGGGGAGACCCCACTCGGGGCACAGAAAACCGATATGCTGAATGGCGCAGTCGCCGCATTGCCTGCACCCTAACAGCATGCGTTTGATGGGGTGCTCGACCAGACGCAGGAACAGACTGCCGGCGATGTTGCCGTCCAAAGCTTTACAAATCGTTTTGTACAGGGGCGCCAGGAAAGAATCGAAATCGAAAAACAGGTTGTGGGAGGACTTCATCAGGGGATACAGGATTCGATCGGCCACCGACAGCGGCCTGGGAGCCAGTCCAAAGGCAGGTGTGTTTACCGGTTGGGGCGGCGATTCCCGAAACGCATAAAAACTGTCGGTTTGCGGATAGTTGAAGCAGGGCAGCCACTGCTGCCAGCTGTCGCCGATTTGCTCCATGCGGTCCAGGCTTTTGCCCACCGTGGTAAAATCCCGGTGAATGCCGCCGATATGAATGCCCCGGTAGCCGAGCCCTTTCAGAACGGCCCCCAATCGGGCCGCCCGTTCGATGGCAAACTTGCGGCCCTCCTGCTTGTCTTTCCATTCCGTTTCAACAGTGCGAAGCAGATCGTCGGTGACGACGGCTCCCGGCACCCGGCCCTGGTTCATGATGCCGGCTGCATGGGGGCTGAGCACATAAACCGATCCCAGGGTGGGGACGTCGATTCCCATGTGCCGCTGAATGCCGATCAACTCCTGGAATTTGCGTGCATCGTAGCCGAGTTGGGTGATTAAAAACTGGGCCCCGGCGGCAACCTTGCGGCTCATTTTGGCATACTGTGCCACGCATTCGCCTTCGGTTCGTTTGAAAGGGGAAACCGCGCCGCCGGAAAAGAAGCTGTCCGGATCTCCGGCTGCGTTGATGCGTTTGCCGATCAGATTCAACATGATTTGCAGGTTGACCGAATCGATGTCGAACACCGGCGCTCCCTGGCCGCCGAAGCCTTTACCGGAATAGTCGCCGGTAAGGGCCAGGATGTTTTTCATGCCCATCATGGCCAGCTGCAGGGCGCGGCTTTCCATGCCGACCCGGTTCATGTCCCGGCAGGTAAAATGGACGATGACGTCCATGCCGATGGAAAAAATCCGGTAGCCGATGGCATCGGGGCTCAAGGAAGGGTTGCCGCCGGGATTGTCCGTGATGGAAACGGCCGAGACCCGGCCGTCGGCAAAGGCGTCTTTGGCGATGCCCATGACCGTGTCCACGGATCTTCCCGTGTGTTCCCTGCCGGGCACCAGTTCCAGCGTGACGACGAACCGCTCGGGATCCGAGATATCGTTTTGAAAAATCCGTAACATACGTTTCGACCTCTTTTGTTAAATCCAAGTTTGGGGAAATGGTTGTTTAAGTTCTGTCTTGATAATGATTCCCAAAAGCTCTATTTTAATTGGTTCGGCTGCAGCGAAGGCGAGCGGCCCCATGATAATGAAAACGAATTTGAAAAAGGTGCAAACTCCGTGAATGATTTTAGTGAACAGAAATGGCCGGCAGTAATTTTCTTTGCCACCTGCGGGCTCTTTTTTTTCGGCTGCGTCTGGTACCTGTGGGCCGGGGCGACGAATCCCGAGTATTACTGGCAGCCGTCCGAGGCCCTGTCCCTGGAATCGCCGGAACCGTTTTTGGCGAAGGACGAATGCGTTCTGCTGACCAAAAATAAGGGGGTCCGCGTAAACGGGGCCCGGGTTGTCTACCGGGGCAGCCGTAACGGGGCCCTTTTGCTGGATCTTTACGTCTTGCAGCTCGATCCCCACTATGGGTATCCCCACAAAATCGAGGAATCCCAGGCCCGAAAAGGCTTTCGCATGGGAGAAGAACATTACAAGGTCCTGGCGGCCAGTGACGCCAAAATCAGCCTGCAACGGCTGTAAGGCCGAGATAGCAGGTGGCTTATAGCTCATAGCTGATGGTTCAAAGGGATTAAACATCGGGCTCAGCCCGAGCGACCCGAAGCGGTTCGGACCAGTCCGGTGAGACCTTCAATCGGTAAATTCTTATGAACGTCGAACATTGAACATCGAACGTCCAACGTCGAATGCGGAGATCGCTTCGCTCCGTCGTTCGAAAAAAAGGGTCCCGGTCATTTTTATCGTCTGTAAAGCATGGTTTTAAAAATAGAAATGGACAGAATGCCTTATTCAAAGTTCGAAGTTGGACGTTCGATGTTCGACGTTCATGGGTCTGGGTTTTAGCCAACTTCGCAGGGGGCTTCTTCAAACCACCCGCTAAATGAGTGTTCGGTGATTCGCTATCAGCTAACAGCTATGAGCTATCAACCAGTTCCTCTGGATGCCTTACCGGACGAAAGACGCCTCCGTTGAACCACAGGCGGGAAAAGGGCGCCCCCACCGGCAGTACATCCTTTTGTAAACGGTTCTCATCGACGCGCACCGTGTCACGCTCATAATCCGGGTCCCAGGGTTGGATCAGCAGGGCACCTTTTCCCAGTGGCCACAGGCGCGGCATGGTCGAGACCGGCCGCGAACGGCGGCGGGTATCGGCGATCATTTCGCTTAAGTCGGCAAAGGAAAGCATCTGGTGCAGGGTCATCACTGCCGGCGGACTTAAGGGCAATAACCCGTCTGAATTTTTCGTCAGCGCCTTGCGGGGGGAGATCCAAATGCCGTCAACGGTTTCCCGGTTGTCCGGACTGCATTCCTGATCCGGTTTCACAGGCGCCATGAAAAAACAGGTGTCGAATCGTTTGGGCATCGACTGCGGTGTGATCCAACGGCTCCAGTAGACCATTTTGGAGGTTGAGAGGATCAGATTCTTGTCCCTTGCCAATCGCTTGAACGAAAGCCCCCCAGCCGGACGGTTATTAATCTGGTTTGCATATAGGCTTGGTTTCGTCATGAATGACGGAGAATTGAAATCTTCCGTTGCTGGAGCCGTCGCAGGACTGTTGCCCCTTGCCCTAATCTCGGCCAACAGCACCCCGGCTTCCTCCCATGTTTCCCGGATGGCGCCCACGGCAAAGGGCAGAATCGTTTCCGGGCTGCTGTCAAAAGCCTCCAGCAGCCCTTTTTTCGACAGGTCCACGTGGTTTATCCAGAAATCGGTATCCCGGTCCTCATCTTCTAATCGGCCCCCGGGAAAGACATAGGTGCCGGGCATGAACCGGCTCGCGGCACTGCGTTGCAACAGATAGGTTTCCATTGCCGATTCGTTTTGTCTGACCAAAATGAGGGTGGCGGATGGAGTGGGTGACGGCGGTTGTTGGGGTAGAGGGGGCATCAGCGACGCGAACCATGATTGCATTGAATTAAACTTCGGGCGATGCCCGATCGACACGATGCGCGGACCGGTCCGGCCAGATATTCAAGCGGCAAAAGGCTTTTAGAACGTCGAACATCGAATATTGAAATTGGACGTTCGATGTTCGACGTTCACATTTTACCGTTCCGTAGTCACCCATCCACCGACTCGTGATGTCCATTGTCGATCACTTCCCGGATGGCGTGAGAAAGCTTTTCCAGGCCGAATGGCTTCTGAATAAAGCCGTTGCAGCCGCGATCGATGATGGCGGCTGCATCGCCCATGGCGTACCCGCTGGCCAGCAAAACTTTGACGCCGGATCTGATTGCGCGCAGCCTGTCGAAGACTTCCCCGCCGCCGATGTCCGGCATGATCAGGTCCAGAATGACCAGGTCGATTTTTTCGGGGGCATCTTGAAAAACGCGGATGGCATCCTCCCCGCAGCAGGCCTGGACGACCGTATACCCCATTTTTTCGAGCATTTTTACACCGATGTCCAGGATATACGGCTCATCGTCAACCAGCAGGATGGTTTCCGGCCCCTTGAGAATTCCCTTTGGCATCGGCGCGGCTTCTTTTACGGCTTCCCTGGAAACAGGCAGATACACGCTGAAGGTGGTGCCGCGACCGGTGTGGCTTTCGAAATCCACGATCCCGCCGTGGTTTTTGACGATACCGAATACCGACGCCAGCCCGAGCCCGGAACCGCACCCGAAATCCTTGGTGGTGAAGAAGGGGTCGAAAATACGATGGGAGATGTCCGGATCGATGCCCTTGCCCGTATCCGTCACCGATATGCGAACATAATCGCCATAGTTGACCTCGAAAGGTTTGACGAAGTTTTCGTCGATGGTGACATTCTGGGTCTCCAGGTAGAGGTCGCCTTTTTCCTCCATGGCCTGCCAAGCGTTGAGGTACAGGTTGATCAGTACCTGTTCGATCTGGCCGCGATCGGCGGAAACCAGACGAATCAGCGGTTCGTAGGTTTCGTGGATGCGGATGGACTTGCGTGTCCTGCCGAACAGCTTGGCCGTTTCGGCTACCAGTTCGTTCAGGTTGACCGGTTTGACCACATATTTGCCGCCCCGTGCAAACCCCAGAAGCTGACGGGTGAGGTTAGCGCCGCTGTCGACAAGCTGCTCGATGCCATGGATATTGTCGTAAAGCGGGTGCCAGCGGTTGACATCCAGGTACATCAAAGAGATGTTGCCCTGAATCCCCATGAGCAGGTTGTTGAAGTCATGGGCAATGCCCCCGGCCAGCGTGCCGATGGCCTCCATTTTCTGAGCCTGTTGGAGTTTGGTTTCGACACTTTTTTTCTCGGTGATGTCGATGCCGACCCTCTGGTACTCCATGGCGTTGTTTTTCTCGTCGAACAACGCCCGGTCGGTCCACTGGCGCCAGACGGTTTCACCGGCATCGGTGCGGCTGAACTGCTCATGGGTGACCATGGGCTTTCCGGGGTGCAGCCGCTCCAGGCGCTTTTGCATTTGCTGTTTTTCGCTGTGCGGAAAGAGGTCGAAAACATTTGTGGTGCCGAGTTGTTCGTCGGAAATCAGATAATGATCCTTAAAACGCATGTTGGCGAAGGTGAGGCGGCCGTCGGGAAGGAACCGGCACACCAGGGCCGGCATGTCTCGGGAAACGGAGCGGTAGCGTTCCTCGCTCTCCTTGAGGGCCTTGACCGCCCGCTTGCGTTCCTCGATTTCGTTGCGAAGCTGGATATTGGCTTTTTCCAGCTCTTCGGTGCGCAAAGCCACCCGGCGTTCGAGGCGGTCATGGGCTTTTTTCAGCTCCGCCTCGGCTTTTTTCCGATCTGTGATATCGTGGGTGACCACCACGGCATGGGTAATATCGCCCTTATCGTTGCGATACGGATTGTAGGTGACCTGAAAGCAGCGCAGTTCCTTGCCGTCGAATTTGAACCAGTCTTCCGAACTGGCCACGTTGCCGGTGAAACAATCGTCGAGCTTGGGCTTGATGATGGTTTCGAACTGCATCCGACCCCAGACATCGGCCACCGTCCGGCCAACGACGTCCAGCGGTTGCTGCCCCCGTGCACGGCAGTAGGCCTGGTTGACGCTTTCGTATCTGTAATCGCGGTCGATCATGGTCAACAGCTGGTCGGCAGCGTCGGCGATGAATTGCGTTTTGCGCCGAACCTCTTTTTCGTTTTCGAGGCTCCGCAGCTTTTCGCGCAGCGCGCTGTTCTCCGCGGTCAGTTCATCTATAGTGAGATTATCGTTCATGTTTTTACGGGTATCGGGGGTTGAGACAAAGTCTATCCATAAAACGGTTTGCCCGATTCGTCAATATGTACAAATGGATAGATTTCTTTCCATTGAATGTCAGAAAGCGGTTAGCGGCAATTATTTTGTTGACATCCCTTTAAACAACACTATATTAGCGCACCAGCAAGCTGATCGTTGAATCGAGGTCCCCCATTCGGTGTGGCAGTTCCAACCAAATGAGGGATCTTTTTTTGTAGCAGTGGACGGCTTCGTAAAAACCCGATATCCGCGTTGTTCGATACCGTCACGTAAACTAAGAGCGCTTTGGTCGATTAGATACCGCGCTCGAAACCAGAGGGTATTATGGCAGCAAGCATCGAGAAGATCAGAAACATCGGCATTAGTGCCCATATCGACTCAGGCAAAACCACCCTGACCGAGCGGATTCTGTTTTACACCAAGCGGATCCACGCCATTCATGACGTGAAGGGCAAAGACGGGGTGGGGGCCACCATGGACTCCATGGAACTGGAAAAGGAGCGCGGCATCACCATCGCTTCCGCAGCGACCTACTGCGAGTGGAACAACCACGAGATCAACATTATCGATACTCCCGGCCACGTCGATTTCACCATCGAAGTGGAGCGCAGCCTGCGTGTGCTGGACGGGGCCATTCTCGTGCTCTGTTCGGTGGGCGGCGTCCAGAGCCAGTCCATTACCGTGGATCAGCAGATGAAGCGCTACAAGGTCCCGTGTATTGCGTTCATCAACAAATGCGACCGCAGCGGCGCCAATCCGTTTCGGGTGGTAAACCAGCTCAAGGAAAAATTGGGCCACAACGCAGTTGCCATGCAGATTCCCGTGGGACTCGAAGCCGGGCACGAGGGCGTCGTGGATCTGGTGACCATGAAGGCGCTCTATTTTGACGGTGACAACGGCGAGACGATCCGTGTGGAAGAGGTGCCTGAAGCGCTCATGGAACTGGCCATGGAGAAACGCGAAGCGCTTCTCGACGCGGCCTCCATGTTTTCCGACGAATTGACCGAGGCCATTTTAGAAGAGGCCCCGATTTCCGAACAGATGCTGATCGCCGCCATTCGCAAGGGCACCCTGGAGCGTCAGATCACACCGGTTTTCATGGGCTCGGCTTACAAAAACAAGGCCGTCCAGCCGCTTCTGGATGCGGTCACCCAACTGCTTCCCTGCCCGGCGGACATCACCAACCAGGCACTGAATCTGGACCAGGACGAGGCCCAGGTGGACCTGACTTCGGATCCGGCCGCACCCACGGTCGCGCTGGCGTTTAAACTGGAGGATGGGCAGTACGGTCAGCTGACTTACATCCGCGTGTACCAGGGGACGCTGGCCAAAGGCGATACCGTTGTTAATGTACGCACGGGCCGCAAGATCAAGATCGGCCGCCTGGTGCGCATGCATGCCAACCAGATGGAAGACATCGCCGAAATTTCCGCCGGCTACATCGGCGCCCTGTTCGGTGTGGACTGTGCTTCGGGAGATACCTTTACCGATCGCGACCTGAATTTGACCATGACCTCCATGTATGTGCCGGAACCGGTGATCTCCCTGGCCATCGTTCCCAAGGACAACAAGGCCGAGATCAACATGTCCAAGGCCCTGAACCGGTTTTCCAAGGAGGACCCCACTTTCCGAACCTACGTCAGCGAAGAGACCGGCGATACGATTATCTCCGGCATGGGCGAGCTGCACCTGGAGGTGTACATCGAACGCATGCGCCGCGAATACAAAGCCGAGGTGACCACCGGTGCTCCCCGAGTGGCCTACCGGGAAACCATCACCCGCCAGGCCGAGTTCAACTACACCCACAAAAAACAAACCGGTGGCTCGGGGCAGTTCGGCCGGGTGGCCGGTTACATGGAGCCCCTGGACGGGGGGGATTTCGAGTTCGTCAATGAAGTGACCGGAGGCGCCATCCCCACCAATTTCATCCCTGCCTGTGAAAAGGGATTCAGAAATTGTCTGGCCAAGGGCCCCAAGATGGAATTTCCGGTTACGGGCGTGAAGGTGGTGATCAACGACGGCGCCTCCCACAGCGTGGATTCCTCGGATATGGCCTTTCAGGCCGCCGCCCGCGGCGCTTTTCTCGAGGGCTACATGAAAGCGGCGCCGGTGATTCACGAACCAATCATGAAAGTTGCCGTGGAAACGCCCACCGAGTTCCAGGGGGCGGTGATGGGGTCGTTGAACCAGCGCCGAGGCATGATCGTGGGCTCCCAGGAAGAGGGCCCCATGTGCGTTATCGAGTCCCAGGTGCCTCTGGCCGAGATGTTCGGCTACTCCACGGTGCTACGTTCCCTGACCCAGGGCAAAGCCCAGTTTACCATGGAGTTTGCCACCTACCGGCAGGTCCCGCAGTCCATTGCGGAAGAGATCGCTAAAAAACGCGCAGAAGAGAAAAAGAACGTTGCCTGATATGGGTTCGGTGATAACCAAGGAAGATACGGACGAATGGCGACAGGCCCGGAAACGGGCCGAAAAAGAATCTTACTCATCCCTGGCGACCGAAAGTGGCATCGTTGCCGGCCGGCCTGCATGGCGTCCGGGGCGACCGACCGGGGCCAGGGTGATCAACCTGAAAGAGAGGAATCTGGATATGCTCAAAAACGATCTGATCCTCAGAAATCCGCTCAGACTGCTGGGCCATGAAAACGAAGCGATCGTTCCCGAAGGGGGGTTCGGGGCGGTGCTTGCGCGTGCCGGCGTCGGGAAAACGGCCCTGATCGTTCAAGTGGCCCTCAATACCATGCTGCAGCACAGAAATGTGCTTCACGTGAGCCTGGATGATCCCGTCGAAAAGGTCAACCTATGGTATCAGCAAGTGCTCAACAGCCTGGCCCACCAGTACCACGTGCGCCAGATCAAGGATCTCTGGGAGTCCATTCAAATGAACCGCTTCATCATGACCTTTAAAGTGGAGGGTTTCAGCGTCCCCAAGTTGGAAGAGCGGGTGAAGGATCTCACCGAACAGCAGATTTTCAATCCGCACATGGTGATCATCGATGGCCTGCCTTTCGACGACCGCCTGAGAGGACCCTTGGAGGGTTTGAAAGCCTTTTCCGAGAACCACCGCCTTCATCTGTGGTTTACGGTGACTACCCACCGGCATGAGGAGCCGGCTGCCGACGGCCTGCCCGTGCAGTTGTCCGCCGTTGCCGATCTGTTCGACGCGGCCATTCAACTGCAGCCGGAAGGCAATAAGATCCACATCCGCAGCCTCAAGGGCGGGCCAGCCGAAACCCGCGACCAGCTTCTGGATCCGGCCACCATGCTGATTATGGATCATTAGATAGTGTCCGTCCATAAATTGCAGGTTTAAGCAGTGCGTCGAGAAGTAAAAATCGGGTAACGTGAGGAATAGAATCCTCCAAGACACGGCACATTGAAAGCCCGACAAGGATATGGGTAAATACTCTAAAAAAGCACGCCTCCGGACGCACCTGCTCTCTGGATTTCAGTAACTGAATTTTCTCAGGTTGTGAGGTTATCCAGCAGGAGCCAATTGCTTTCGAGCGATCGTCAGCAGGTTGGCCGCGACCACCGACGAAAGCACGTAGCTTTTAAAAGAACGAAAACCTTTCCACGTGCACCGGGTCAAGCCGAAACTGCGTTTGAGCCAGGATATGCCCGATTCGATACCGGCACGGAACTGTCTGAGCTTTTTGTAAACATAGTGACTGCGACACATGTCAATCTCTTCAAGACCCCGTTTTTTGGCAAAGCAGACATCTTTGACGCCTTTGGCCTTGGCCGTGTTCAGATTGCCTTTGGATGCAAAGCCACCGTCCAGGGCAACTTTCAGCGGGTAGCGTCCGTAAGCCGATTTCTGGCGATCCAGCATCTGTTCAACCAGTGTGCTATCTGCGGGATTGCCCTCAAGAACGACACAATCGAGGATAAGGTTCGAGGCTCCACCGGTCAGGCAAATCTTATGGCCATAATGGTTATCCCGGCGGTCTTTGATGATGATGTCCGTGTGTTCCTCGAAAATCGAGAATACCTTCTGGTCGGCCGATACGCTTTCGCCTTGAATAACCCGGCGATAGGTCTGGTCGTAGACCTGACGGGCCAAATCGCTGTAATGTTTGATGCTGTTCAATAAGCCAAGCAATTCAAAATTGGTTGTGCAGATTCCGCCTATCGTTTCTTCGGCTTTGATCGCGTAACCGATGGACTTTTGGGTGACCTTGAGCAGGTCTTTATACGGAGACAGTCGTTGCTTTTTCCCTTTTGCGTATTGGATGGCGGTCATCCGCCTTTTTGCACGGCGACGATGATCCGTGAAAACGATTTTAATTTTGAAGTCATCCCGGGCTTGAGTCAACAACCGCGCGAGCACGCGCACAGCGTCATACAACTGCATGGAATCGCAAGGAGGGTGGATGTTGCTCTCGACGACGGTACAATCGACTCGGGTCGTTCTGCCTTTTTCGATGTTGTTGTCCTTCGCATATGCCAACAGGTCCAGGGAAATAAGCTCCCAGGTCTCAGGGCAGATCCTTTTGATATTTTCATTCAGGGCGGATTTCTTGAAGCCCTTATCGAAAATACCGATTCTGCAAAACCGTCTGAGCGATCTGGAATCGGAAATATGAAAGGCGAGGTCTTCATAGGTGAAGTTGAAAAGCTTCATCACAATCGCGGCGCGGGTCACCTGCTCGGCACTCATACCGTTGGCCCCGGTTCGTTGACGTTCTATCTTGAGGCCACCGTTGAGGTCTTGCAGAACATGATCGTAAATGTTAGGAGTCTTGTCCAGGATTTTGCTGATCATCTCCAGTTCTACTTCTCTGGGATGACCCGTGGGGAGACTTATCAGCGGCATTTGTTTTTGTTGTTTCTCGCGCATTTTATGTCGGCCCTTTTTCTTGTTTACGTAGTATTTTTAAGTGTTTGGCAAAATACTTTATACTACAGACAGTGAGAAAATACCAGCATAAAATGCGCTTTTCTTTTTTATTCCAGTTAGTTATTTTCGCGGATGAACACTAGATAGGCTTGTAGCGAATTGCTGATAGCCAGTAGGCAAGGTATAAGCGGCATTTTTAATATCGCCGCTTATACCTTCTCCATGCGTCCCTCATCCATCGTCCTTCATCCCTCTTTGAACTTGCATCCCATATTGCACCGCCCGCTACGCTCGAGACGCAGAGAGCGCAGAGGGTATTTCGTCGCCTGAAAGGCGCAATCTCTAAAACTCTCTGCGCTCTCCGCGTCTCTGCGGTGATTTCTCCAACCCACACCCCACATCTCAAATCACACATCTCAGACCTCAGACCTCAGATCTCTTTCAGCGCTTCAATTCGCTGCATCACCGGGGGATGGGAATAGTTCAGAAACACATAAAACGGATGCGGCGAAAGATTGGAAAGGTTGTGGACGCTCAGCTTTTTGAGGACCTCGATCATGGCGCCGGCGTTGCCGGTAGTTTCCGCGGCGAAACGATCGGCCGCGTACTCGTGGATGCGGGAGATCCGCTGCACGACCATACCCAGGAAAAAATCCAGCGGTGCGTAGAGCAGGCCGAAGAATACCAGCCCGGCGTGAACGGACGGCTGATTTACGTAAAAAGCCTCGAACAGTGCCGGCGTGTTGATTGTCAGGGACATGAGAAAAAGCAGGATTCCGGTTTGCAGGACGCCGATGGTCATCATTTTCAGGATGTGCCGCATCTTGTAATGTCCCATTTCATGGCCCAGCACGGCCACCAGCTCTTCGACGGTGTGTCTGGCGATGAGGGTGTCGAAAAGCACGATGCGGCGATGGCGGCCGAACCCCGTAAAAAAGGCATTGGATTTGGACGAGCGCTTGGAACCATCCATGACATAGATGTCTTCCAGGGAAAAGCCGATGGAGGCGGCATAGGCCATGATGGCATCTCTCAGTTCGCCTTTTCCCAGTGGCTCGAAGCGGTTGAACAGGGGCATGATCCAGGTTGGGGCCACAAACTGGACGCCGAACATGAACACCGTGATCAACAGCCAGCACCAGAGCCAGGCCGCATCGCCGGCGTATATGAAAAAGGCCAGAACCCCGCCGAGCAGGGGGGCGCCGAGAAGGACAGCCAACAGCAGCGCCTTGAGGCGGTCCTTGATCCAGGTGGACAGGCTGGTCTGGTTGAAACCAAAGCGCTCTTCGATCACGAAGGTGGCGTAAAGACTGAAAGGCTGACCCACGATGGCTTTCAATCCGGCCAGTATCCCGATATAGACAAGCCCAGTGGCAATCGGCCCCCAACCGAGATCGCGTGTCCAGTTGTCGATCAGGGCAAAGCCGCCGCAAAACCAGAAAACCAAAAGCACGATCAAGTCAAATGCCGCAACGATTCGTCCGAAGCCGGTGTTGGTCCGCAGATAATCCTGTGACTGTCGGTAGGTCTCGGGCTCGATCATCCCTTGAAAGGGTTCCGGTATGTCGTCGCTGATTCCTCGCAGGTTCAACTGGTCGGCCGTCAATTGCAGCACAAATTCGGCAATGAAAAAAACGAGAATGGTCCAGGCGATAACGTTCATGGATTCTATTTCCCAACTTGGTCAATGAAATTGCCAATGGTCCGGTACACTCGCTCGGAGCCTTCTCCCAGTAGAATACCGTGCCGCTGGAAATTGAACATCACCATCTGTTTGTCTTCGGATCCCAAAAGCTTGAATATTTTTTCGGTTCCCTTGGGATTGACCACCGGATCCTCCCGGGATTGGATGAGCAGGGCCGGTTGCGTAATCAGTGGCAGGCGCGGTTCCAGCGCGGTCATGAGGCGCTCCAGTTCGCGAACGCCGGAGATGGGGTTTTTCAGGTAGTTGATGTGGGGGTTTTCCGGCTGGTTGTCCACAAATGTTTTTTTTGCATCTTCCATGTGAAACCGTCCCATGACGCGATTCCAGACATCCACCGCAGGCACGAAACGGGCCGATACATCCTGAAGCCGCAGCGGCGCGGAAACCGCGAAAACACCGGCCACTTCCGGTACCCGCTGGGCCAGGTCGAGGGCCAGACCGGCACCGGTGGAAAAGCCGCCGGCAATCACCCGCCGGCATAAATTGCTGATGACGGCGTAGCCGGCATCCATGGAATCGATCCAATCGGAAAAACGACAGTTGGCCAGATCTTCCGGGGCCGTGCCATGGCCTTTCAGGCGGGGTGTGTACACCCAGTAGCCTCTTTTCCCCAGGAAGCGGGCCAATCCCATCACTTCCGCGGGTGCGGCCATGTAGCCATGGGCCAGAACAACCCCGATCCGGCGGCGGTCTCCCCGAATCAGGACGGGACGGGCCACGCCGGGTGGTTTGGAAACAGTTGGTTCGGCCCAGGCGTCATAATCGCGATTGAACTCGTCCAACGAACGCCGGAGAAGAAGACGGGCCACCTTGCGTTTCAGCCAGAATTCGGGCATCCAGCTCAAGCGGGAAATTTTTTGTTGCAGGCGGGTCAGCGGTTCGACCTCGTTGGCGATCACCGCAATGGGGTTGTCGATGCGAAAACGGTGGAAATCGAACATAGCGGCCAGACGGGCAGGATCCTTTTCCAATCCGCTTTTGCTGGTTTTGACCACACCTTTTTCAATGGCGAAGTCCATAAATTCGGAGAAATGGCGGTAGCGGTCGTCGGTGAGCAGGTGCACCTGATCTTTTTCAAAGTTGTTGTGGAAAAAGTAGCCGCTTGTCGCTTTGTCGCTCTGGGAGGCCAAAAACACCCGACGTTTTAGATTATCCGTGTCTATCTGCCTGACGGGTAATTTTTTCAGGCAGGAGGCCAGCAAGTGATCGTGGTTGACGGTGGTCATCCGGTAGATGTCGGCCATGTATCGCTGCATGATTTTCAATGCTGCGCGCCGCATGCGTTTTTTCGAGGAGATGGCGTCGTCGAATCCGATTCGGCCGGGATTGCGAATATCTTTCTGGATGCGTTTGCAGTCGAGATAATCGGAAATTTCGATGGGCCGGCCGAAGCGGATATCGATATCCACGCCGGACAGCAGCATGTCTCCTTCGGTGATGATTTCTTCGGTGACCCGTTGGGGAAGGCCCTTTACCAACAGCTCGGTCAGACGATTTAGCGCATTTTCCCTGGCCCGCAGCGGATAGTAAGTGAGGTTGACCGGCACGATGCAGGTGGCCTGCCGGCAGATGGCTTCCGTTGATTCGAGTTGAAACAGATCGACCAATCGCTGCGTTTCTTCGGGATTGTTGGCCATCAGTCCCAACAGGCGCTGGCGGTAGAACTCCGTTCTCAAGGCCAGAGTGGCCGCTCCGGTATGGGGCGGATGTTTTCCGCCGGCATAGGAGATCATGAAGCGGCCCTTTTCCATGATCTTCTTGTTTTTCACCATGCGGCCTTCGGGAAAGATCAACCAGTTCGCTTCGGCGGCGAGCAGGGTTTTTACCATCAGACGGTCCCGGTCCGGCGAGCGGGTGGAAACGGCGCCCAATTGCTCGATATACCGCCCGAACCTGCCGACAAACAATTCCGCCGCGGCCAGGGCCCACACCGGCCTGCCGGTAAGCCGATGAAAGTGGTAGGGCAGCAGGAAGGTTTCGATCCGCGTGAAGTGGTTGACCACGAAAATGGTCGGTCCTTCCGGGATCTGCTCGGCGCCGTGGAGGTTCAGACGGGCGCGACTGAGGCCGGCGATGGCTTTGATGGCCAGGCTGGTGGTGCGGTATGCGAAAGGATTCATGGGCGGGTCCGCTTCAGAGACATTTTTCGGAATAGGTTGTTTTTTTACTCTTTTGGTTAGGCATAGGTGATCGTGAAATAGGATTCCAGGGTTCGAGGATTCAAGGGGTCAAGCGGGGTGTTTCAGGGGTGGTACAAAATTTTTAACAAACGTATGGTGCATACAAGATTCTTTTTGGTTTTTACGCTTTCCACTCGAATCCTTGAATCCTTGAACCCTATAATACGGTTTCTCCCCAAGGTTGACTAAATGCAATTAAAATCCTAAATTACACGCCTACCATAAAAAGTAAAGATTCACGGAGGCACGCGTGTACTCGAAAATACTCAAATTACGGTTTCCCGTCACGGAAGTTCAAAAACCGATCGTCTGCACTCTGGCTCGGGAGTTCGATCTTTTTTTCAACATTCTCAATGCCGGCATCCTTCCAAGAAAAGAGGGATTCATGGTGTTGGAGATTTCCGGCAGCCGCAAGGATTTTAAAGCGGGGGTCAACTACCTGAAAGAGCAGGGGGTGGACGTACAAAACGCCTCCAGCGAAATCAAACGCAATATCAGCAAGTGCACCCACTGCGGCGCCTGTACCGCCGTGTGCCCGACCGGTGCGCTGTATGTCAAAAGACCGGAGATGGAAGTGGAATTCGATCAGCAGAAATGCAGTGTCTGTGAACTTTGCGTTCCTGCCTGTCCGCCGCGGGCTATGGAAGTGCGTCCCACCAATCAGCTTTTTTTTGAATGACCGGTCCCATTGCCATTGCGCTTTCCGGGGGCATCGATTCCCTGGTGGCTGCCTACCTTCTTAAAAAGCAAGCCAAAGAGATCTTCGGCTTCCACTTTCTTACAGGTTTTGAAAAACCGTGTGATCCGGGGCCGACGCAAATCCAGGCGCTTTTTCAGCCATTGGATATTCCGGTGCAAGTCGTCGATCTCAAAGCGCAGTTCAGAAAAACGGTTGTGGATTATTTTGCCGCTGCCTATCAAAACGGAGAGACGCCCAACCCCTGCCTGGTATGCAACCCGACGATCAAGTTTGGTGTCCTGCTTCAAAAAGCGATCCAGTTGGGTGCAACCCATTTAGCGACCGGCCATTATGCAAGGGCGGATATGGGGGCCTCCGGTCGATACCGATTGCTCAAGGGCGTGGACGGCGGCAAGGACCAGTCCTATTTTCTTGCCCGTCTTACCCAGGATCAGCTTTCCCGGGCCTGTTTCCCGCTGGGTACCTGGACCAAGGACCAGGTCAGGGCGCTGGCTGAGGAGAAGGAGCTTGCGCCGGTCGCCCGTTCCGAAAGCCAGGACGTCTGTTTCGTGCGGGACTCCAGCTACGCCGATTTTCTTGTGGAGACTGCCGGTATGGTCCCCCGACCGGGAGAGATCGTGGATACCCAAGGTCGCCGCGTGGGCGCTCACGAGGGATTGCATCGCTACACCATCGGTCAGCGTCGGGGCATCAATTGCCCGGCCAGCCGACCTTACTACGTGATCCGCATCGATACCCGGCGCAACCGCCTGGTTGTCGGCTTTAAAGAGGAGCGCTACACCTCCGAATGCCGGGTTCGAAACATCAACTGGATTGTCGATGTTTCCGATGGCCCGCTGGCCGTGGATACACGTATCCGCTACCGGCACCGGGCTGCCGCATCCACGGTGACGCCGGACGAAAAAGGGGGGGCAACGGTGCGGTTCGACGAGCCACAGTCTTCGGTTACGCCGGGCCAGGGCGCCGTTTTTTATCGGGGGGAGGAGGTAGTCGGTGGTGGCTGGATCCAAACAGCCGATAGCTGATCGCTCATAGCTGATAGCTGATAGCGGACAAGCACCGGATTATGGGCGAGAGAAGAACCAATTCAACCAATCCAACGAACGAACCAATACACTATTTTCATGAAAAAACTTGTCATCAAAACCCTCGGCTGCAAGGTCAACCAATGCGAGTCAGAGTCCATCTGCAATGCCTTGCTGGAATCGGGACAGGGGTTCACCTGCGATGAAAGCGGTGAAGCCGAAGTAGTTATTATCAATACCTGTACAGTTACATCCAAGGCGGCCATGCAGAGCCGTCAGGCGGTTCGACAGGCCATTCGGGCGAATCCAGGTGCCCGGATTGTGGTTACAGGCTGTCATGCCCAGATGGCGCCGGAGGAACTGGCTGCCATCGAAGGGGTTGACCTGGTGGTCGGCAACCGGGATAAGCACCAGATTTCAAATGAGATTTTATCCGGTCTTGGAAAGAATAGGGATCGGATTGCTCCTGTAAAATGTCCGGATGTTGCCGGTCCGGCTCAATTCGAAATGTTGCCGGGCATCGCCCATGGCGGTCGAACCCGGCCGTTTATTAAAATTCAGGACGGTTGCAACGCCTTTTGCACCTACTGCATTGTGCCTCATGCCCGAGGCCGGAGCCGCAGCCTGCCCATGGAACAGGTCCTGGACCAGGTGGTATCCCTGGCGAAGTTGGGAAATCGGGAAGTTGTTCTGACCGGCATCCACATCGGCTGCTACGGCCAGGATCTAAATCCTGAAACCAGCTTGTACGAATTGCTTTGCCAGATTCGACAGGCCGGCGCCATCGACCGGGTCCGGGTAAGTTCCATCGAGCCGGCTGAGTTGTCCGATGCCATTATCGATCTGGCCGTCACCGATAAAAAAATGCCCGGCAGGCTTTGCCGGCATTTTCACATTCCCCTTCAAAGCGGTGATGACGGGATTTTGAACCGCATGCACCGCCCTTATGGCCGAGACGATTTCAGTATCCTTGTAAAAAAAATCATCGATCGCGTTCCCGATGCGGCCATCGGTGTGGACACCCTGATCGGGTTTCCCGGCGAGACGGATGCAGCTTTCGACCAAACCTACGACCTGATTGCCTCGCTGCCTGTTGCCTATCTGCATGTTTTCCCCTTTTCCGCCAGAAATGGTACGCCTGCGTATTCATATGAAAACCAGGTGCCCGTTCAGACGATCAAGGAGCGGTGTCAACGCATGCGAAAACTGGGGGCGCAAAAACGGCGCTCTTTTTACGAACGCCACGTCGGCCGAACGGTTACCGTGCTGGTGGAAGAGACCCGCGAAAAAAAGGATGGACGCTTGAAGGGGTTGACGGACAACTATATCCCTGTGCTCTTCGATGGGCCGGACGAACTGACCAACACATTTCAGCAAGTTGAGATTCAGGGAGTTTCGGCGGATGGGGTGCCGGAGGGTAGGGCTTTATGATGTGGGATTTTTTCACCGCAGAGGCGCAGAGGGCGCAGAGAGATTAGATCGTTTCATTGGTTGTTTGGTTGGATTGGTTTAAAATGGACACGGATCTTCACAGATATACACGGATAGATCGGTTGTTTTGAATTCAGTGAAGCTGATCCTTTTTTCGCCAGATTTGTGTTTATCCGTGTTCATCCGCGTTTATCCGTGTCCTTTATCTGCTTTCCGGCCGAAGGCTGCTTTTAAACCCTTTGTCCGTGTTCGACCGTGTGTGTCCGTGGCTTAAAAACGTTGCGTTCTTCGCGTCTCGAGCGAAGTCCCGCCATGCGGGATAAACTGGGCGGTGGAAGTGGTTTGACTGTCTGGGCGTGGGCAATCGTATGAAATTAGGGAGTTATGTTCAATGAAACCAAAAGAGATCAGCCGTCGATTGAATCGACTCCAGGAACTGGCGCAGTCAGGCGAAGCCGTTGAGGCGTGCCTTTTGGCCCGGGAGATTTTCATTGAACTGTTGAAATCCATATATTCTCAGGTTCGCGGTCAGGCTTCTCCGGCGATGATGCGCGAATTATTGGAACGGGAAATTGAAATTGGCGGGGAAAATGGCGATTTCAGGCAGTTCGACAGTCAAAAAATGATCGATCTGTTTGCCCGCGAAGACTTGGTTGGCAAGGCTGAAAAGTTGTCTTTGTTAAAATTCGATCTTTCCAGGATCGTAAACTTGGGAGCATTTTCAAACTGGCTTGAAAACATGGCAACACCATCATCGGCAAGCCTGTGTTTCATCCATGCCTGGCTGCGTCTGTTTGCAGCAGAAGCAGAAATCGTCGATCCAGACCTGGAGACAGGCATTGTGGGCCACACGCCTTCTTCTATTTTAATGGAACAGACCACAGAAGACAGGCTGCCTGGCGTTAAACCCGGCAAACCATACACGGACCCGATTACTGATATGACTTTCGTTTGGGTTCCCGAAGGAACGTTTTCCATGGGCGATAGCTTCGATGAAGGTGCGGATGACGAAAAGCCGGTCCACGAGGTCACCCTTTCGCCCTTTGCCATTGCCACCACGCCGGTGACCCAGGCCCAGTGGCAGCGCCTCATGGACGAAAATCCTTCCAGTTGTATCGGGGAGAATCACCCGGTCGAACAGGTCTCGCTGGCCAATGTCATGGCGTTCATTGATCGGCTCAACGTGCAGTCGCCGACAGGCTATCACTTTGATCTGCCGTCTGAAGCCCAGTGGGAATACGCCGCCCGCAGCGGCGGTAAAAACGAACGCTATGCCGGCGGGCAGGAATTGGAGACGGTGGGCTGGTTTGCGGACAACATCACCACCGGTTCAACGGCACCAGTGGGACAGAAGAGCCCAAACGCATTGGGAATTTATGACATGAGCGGCAACGTATGGGAGTGGTGCCGGGACTTCTATCTCTCTGATGCTTACCGTAGCCATTCCAAAAACGATCCGATGGTTTCCCAGGGTGGCCGGGATCATGTCATCCGCGGCGGAAGCTGGCATTTGGATGCCTGGAGTGCTCGCTGTGCCCGGCGGTTCCGATTCGATCCCGAATTGTTCGGTCCGGCGCTGGGGTTTCGGGTGGTGATGGAAGTGAAAAGAACGAAGGAAGAGGGATGATGGAAGATGGACGATGGAAGATGGAAGACCGCTTCAATCATCCATCATCCGAGCGAAGCGGTCTTCCATCGTCCATCTGTTTGTTTTGGACTTACTTCTCCGGTGGCACTATATTCAAATCGCTAATCTTATAAAGCAGCGTTTTGTAGCTGATTTTCAATATCTTCGAAGCCTTGCTGCGATTCCACTCGGTTTTATCGAGCACGTGGGAAATGATTTCCCGTTCCACCATTTCCACCGCTTTCCTTTTGGCGGTCTTCAGCGAAAAAGACTGATTGTCCGGTGAATTTTCTCCCCCCAGATCGAGTATCCTGGCCAGCGAGGCATGATGATTCAATTCCTCAGCGCCGCCATCCTCCTTGGCGACGAACTGTTCGCTTTCGAAAAGTTCGTCAACGATCTGGGTGCAGTCCCCTAAAACCAGCATCCGCTTGAGAACATTTTGCAGCTCGCGAACATTGCCCGGCCAACTGTAGGCGCACAAGCGATCGATCACCTTGTCGTCCGGCTTGGCGATGTGCCGGTTGTTGAGCATGGAGGTATACTCTTGGATGTAAAAATCGATGAGCGGAGGGATGTCTTCGGGCCGGTCACGCAATGGCGCCAGGTAAATTTTAATGATGTTGAGCCGATAATAGAGATCCTCGCGAAATCGACCCTCTTCAATGTCTTTTTTCAGGTCGTGGTTCGTGGCGGCAATCACCCACGTATCGGCCCTGACCTCTTTCTCGGATCCAAGGGGAGAAAACTCGCCGCCGCTTTGAAGAACGTGAAGTAGCTTGGCCTGGAGAGGAAGCGACATGTCCCCGATTTCGTCCAGCAGCAACACCCCGCTGTGGGCCAGTTGGAACTTGCCTTTTTTCTTTTGTTCCGCTCCAGTGAACGCCCCGCGCTCGTAACCGAACAGTTCGCTCTCCAGCAGGCCCTCGGGCAATGCCGCGCAGTTGATCTTGATGAACGGCTTGCCCAGGCGGGGCGATTTCTGGTAGAGATTCTGGGCAACGACCTCCTTGCCCACTCCGCTTTCACCGAAAACAACGGTATTCAGTCCCGTGTGAGCCACGTGTTCGATCAGCTCCCGAACTCGCTCCATGTTCCTGCTCACACCGATAATGGGTGGCCCCATTTTAGATTTTGACTGTTCGCTCATCATCTACCCGAAAAATTAAGAAAATATAGTCTACAGTCATTTCAACAGTTTCTTTGCCAGCGCTTCCAACTCAGGCAATTTAAACGGTTTTTCCAGCACGTAATCGGCATGGGCCTCCTTGGCCAGCGACTCCGGATGTTCTCCCCAACCCGTGATGGCGATAACCGGGGTCTGGGGGAATTTTTTCTTGACGATGGAAATGATCGCCACGCCACTGATGTTGGGCAGTACCAGATCCGTGATGATCAGGTCGAAAGAGGCGTCCTTGGCTTCGATATATTTCAGCCCGTCAAGTCCGTTGGCGGCTGAAGTCACTTCATAATTTTTCTGAGTGAAGAAATTGGTCAACGCCGTGAGGATTTCTTCGCTGTCGTCGATAATTAAGAGTTTGAAAGGCTTTTTCATTTCAGTCTCTTATATTTTTTCAAGAATGGTTGAAAAGCCGAATCCTGACTCATTCTTACGCCAGCATTTAGCGGGTTCCCAATTTTTTGGATAAATGTGCAATGAACAATCAGAAAAATAGGGTTCACGTACCTGAAAAACTGGAACCACGCAAATACGACCGATATATATGAATGTTGACCAAATGGCAATAGCTCAGTTTGAATTGTCCAATTGGTTTAATTGGTTACACTGACTCCTGCGACGAAGGGGCCGAGGGAAAAGGCAGCGGACCGATCCTCAGGTTTCGCTCATTCGCTTGACGTCCGTCGGGTCTGGAATCATTTGCTTGTGTGTCCCAGTTTCCTTCAAAAAAAATCTCATCATTTCTTACCTCATGCCGATAAGAACGTAACATCTCATTTTTAAACCGGAATTACAGAAAAGAAAACAGAAAAGTGGAAAAAGATTTCATAATATGTAATAAAGATCCACTACCTTATGGGCTCTTTGACAAATTGCCGACGGACCGAACGGGTTGTTCAGTTTGTTATATAAGTTTTATGGTTAATAAAAACAATGTGATGCCATTTTAAAGACTGGTTTGCCTGAATCAATCGTTTGCGTGTGAAGGCCTGGCATATCATTTGAATAGTGATCCCTATCACGTTTCAAAGAGCTGTGATGGGCTAAATATTTCTTTAATTATTCTTGTGTAATTAAAAAATTTTCGAATTTTAATTATTTAAGCTGTTTTTTATCGATTCGTTTGGGAAAGATTCTATGTCCCGGGTAACCGCCACAGTGCTTGACCGTCAACAAAATCAAAGAGACGAACTTCGCAATCGTCTGCTACGGTGCAGTGTGTTGCCCATATGTTTCCAGGATGAGTGGATCTGCCTGGAGAACATCCATCACCTCCGACCCGATTTTGCTCTGTTGCGCACCGATTCCTATGAGCGCACCTTTCGATTCGTAAACATCGCCAAGGCAATCCGAAGCGATTTTCCGATCCTGGTTCTTTCGGAAAAAAATGATGTGGAAGGCTTTGTTCGAAACAACTGGCTGGCAAATCTCCGGTTTTTGCGATACCCTCCCGAAGATGAAGAATTTCAAGGGGCTATCGGTTCGCTGGACGGAGGAAAAAAAACGCGGCACCCGCAAATTCTGGTGGCCGCATCGGCCGAAAGAAAAAAGCTGATGCAGGAGTTGCCCCTGTTGGGGTTGTTTATGGAAACAATTCTCATTCAGGGGGAGAACGGCGTTGGCAAAAAATGTATTGCTGAGGCGATACATGGTTTTTCGGTTGCAAAGGATGACGAACTGGAATTTATCGACGCCAAGGATGTATCCGGTAAATGGATTCGAGAAACCGGGAAACGCCTGCTGGGCGTGCGTTGCAGCGACAGAAACGGATCATCCACGGTGAAGATAATTGAAAATATCGAGAATTTGCCGTTGCCGGTTCAATCCCAACTGCTTTTGTTGATGGAAAGCGTCAATGGAGACGGGATGGGAAAAAATAAAAACGAGGTGTCGGCACCTTTTATTACACTGGCAGGTGGTGATCTGGACGCTTCGGTGCAATCTGGGGCATTCAGGAAAGATCTGTATCATCGATTGAGCGTGTTGAAACTGACGATACCGCCTCTATGCGGGCATGATGAAGACATTTGTGCGATGGCAGAGCATTTTGCTGCCCGCTATGGCATCCGCTCCAACGGTGGTATCTGCCGCTTGCCAGAGGCAGTGGTGGCCAATTTTACGGCATATCACTGGCCGGGAAATATTCCCGAACTCAAACAGACTGTTACGCAGATGGTATCCGCCGCCCAACAGGGAAAATGCCTTGAGCACGCGTCCGGACCTTGCAATTGCTCCATTAACGGGCAGGAGAAGCGCGGAGTCGGTGCCTGGATCGATGCCGAAGATATTCATAGATACTTACAGGAAAATTCAGACATCTCGTTGAAGAAGGCCAAGACACGGTATGCGGCCAAGGTCGAAAAGAAAATCATGAAGGCGGCGCTGGCCCATACCAACGGTAATTGTAAGAAAGCCTCGGTCTTGTTGAACATCAGCTACAAATCGATGCTGAACAAGGCTAAAGTGTACCGACTGGTCTAAAATTGTAATTTTTAATGTTTAATTGCGAATCTTGAATGATGGATTTGAAAGTCCAAATAATTCAAAATTCAAAACTAAGAATTCAAAATTGTTTTTGATTCTGAATTCTATAACCAAAAACCTACAGCCTAAACGGCTAAAGGACTAAAATATGGCTTCTCAACCCATACCCATGGATCCAAAATATATCATCGATCTCATTATTAAACGCCGTTGGATCATCATCGTTCCATTTGTTCTGGCGATGGTTGTGGGGAATTACCTGGCCATAACACTTCCTAGAGTTTACGAAGCCAGCACATTAATATTAATTCAGCCTCAAAGAGTTCCTCAAAACTATGTGCAGTCGATTGTTTCAACTGATCCAAGTGAGAGAATCAGTACGTTATCGCAACAAGTCCTCAGTCGTACCAATTTGGAGAAATTGATTCAAGAATTTAACCTTTTTCAAGATGATGAACGTAGCAATATGTACATGGAAGACAAGCTTAAGAGCTTGCGAAACCGCATTTCCATAGATGTTTCAAGAGATAGACGAGGAAATGATGCTTTTACCATCTCCTATCAGGATAAGGATCCTCAAAAAACAATGAACGTGACCAATGCCCTTGCATCCTACTTTATCGATGAAAATTTAAGGTTACGAGAAGCTCAGGCTGTGGGTACAAGTGATTTTCTAGATAATGAACTGCAAAATATGAAAGGACGGTTAGAGGACGTAGAGACAAAGTTTAAGCAATACCGCGAAAAATTCATGGGAGAACTCCCCGAGCAGTTGGACTCCAACCTGAGAATCCTTGACCGGCTTCAAGAGCGTTTGAGTGAAAACCAAAAGAGTCTGAGCGAGGCCAAGATTAGATTGGCAAGTATCCAAAATGAAGCCACTGCACTGAAAGCTCAGTCCACCACAGTTATTATCGGTCAGAACACGCACGAAGAACCCACCGACCTGGATCGCATGAAGATTCAGTTGGAGAATCTTCTCAGTAGATACACGGAGCGCCACCCTGACGTAATCAGATTAAAAGCCAGGATCGCCGAAATGGAAAAGCAGGACCAGTCCGTGGCGCAGACAGCACCTTTTGTTGGGAGCGACGGTAGTGTTGTTCAGAATCAACGGGTTACGATGCCTCCTGAATTCCGTATGCAATACAATGAAGTCCTTCAAGAGATAAAGCGGCTTGAGGTGGACATAGAGGATACCCAAAAACAGGTCCTGCTTTACCAGAAACGCGTCGAGAACACGCCTAAAAGAGAGCAAGAGCTGCTCAGTCTGAGGCGTGACTATCAAAATATCCAGGCAACTTACGACTCCTTGTTGGAAAGAAAGCTGGAGGCCGAGATCGCCGTGAACATGGAGCGCAAGCAGAAGGGAGAGCAATTCAGAATCGTTGATCCAGCCAAGCTCCCTGAAAAACCGATTAAGCCAAACATGAAAAAGCTATTCATTTTTATTGTTGGTGCTGGATTGGCTATCGGCGGTGGAATTATTTTTCTACTTGAATACATTGACAACTCTTTTAAACGTCCGGAGGATATCGAAGAAGACTTGGAATTGCCGGTGTTGTGTTCAATACCATTAATTATTAGCCGCAAGACACGAATTATAAGGCGTTTTGAACATGCCGCATGTGCAGTTTTTGGTTGTATTTCAATCGCACTCTTCGGAGTTTTTGCCATTCTGTCTCTTAAAGGCGTTGAGCAAACGTTGGAACTGATTAGGAAAGTCGGCAATCTGTAGTAAGATTAAAATTGGTAAGACTGTAAGCGCTATACCAAGAGGATCGGAGATAGGAACACGATTACAGTTTGATTATATAGGAAATTATTATGGGAAAAATCCACGATGCTCTTGAAAAATCTGGCCGTGCAAATGAACTGAAAACAATTCCTTCTGCGGGATCACATTCAGTAGAAGTGCAGGCAGTAAAGAACGAAATAAAGGCAAAAGCTCCAATAAGTCCTTTGACGCTGCCTGCTTCGGGTTCCGGGAAAATTGGCCCTAAGGAAATTGACCCGAATTTGATCACTTACCACGATCCAGTCAGCGTAGAGGCGGAGATTTTTAAAATCCTGCGTACCAACATCCTTTTCCCAAAAACAGGTCACCCACCCCGCACGATCATGGTAACCAGTGCGATCCCGGGCGATGGTAAATCTTTCGTTGCCGCCAACCTTGCAATCAGCATCGCTCAGGGAATTGAAGAACATGTGCTGCTAATGGATTGCGACATGCGTCGATCAAGCATTCATAACTGTTTTGGCTATCGTGGCACGGTGCCTGGACTGAGTGACTATTTGTCCAACAAACAGTCGCTGGAACGCTTGCTTAAAAAGACCGTCGTTGACAAACTGACCCTGTTGCCAGGCGGGACGCCTCCACATAATCCAGCCGAACTGTTGTCCAGTCAGGCAATGAAAAATTTGATCAAGGAGGCCAAGGAACGCTATAGAGATCGCTACATCATCGTTGATTCACCTCCCCCCCAGTTGACGGCTGAAACAGCGGCGTTGGCGAAAACGATCGACGCAATTATCGTTGTTGTCAAATATGCATCGACACCCAAAGATCTGGTTAAAGAATTAATTATAAAACTGGGCAGGGAAAAGGTGATCGGTGTGGTGATGAACGGCTATCGGGTGCCTCTAACGGAACGATATGGTTACGGAAAATATAAGAAATAAATTTTTGAATTGTATAGAATCGAAATTTTTAGCTTTGAATTTGTGGAGCCGGATTGCTCCCAATTCAAATTCAAAATTAACAATTCATAAATAGTATTTTGTTCATGCTTCGAATTTTTAAACAATACTATCCGGTTCGAAATGCATTCTTCGTGGTCGGGGAAGGATTGTTCATTTTCCTTTCCGTGATCATTGCCAGTTGGCTGCTGATCGGTCACGGTTTTTTTCTGGAAGACCATGCACTGTTGCTCAAGACGTTGCTGATTTCCGTGGTTTGCCAGCTTTTCCTTTATTACAATGATTTATACGACCTTAATGTGACCGATACGTACCAGGAATTATTTATCCGTTTGCTTCAGGCCCTTGGTGCATCAGCCATTTTTCTGGCGATCGTTTATTTCTTTTTCCCCGCATGCATAATTGGTAGGGGGGTTTTCATCGTTAGCATCTGTTTTGTGATTACCTTCATCGTATTGTGGCGAGTGGGCTACACACACGTTCTCAACCGAGGCCTGTTCGACCAAAAAATTGTCCTGCTGGGCTCCGGTGAATTGGCTATGAACATTGCCAAAGAAATTAGCGATAGCAGGGACTGCGGCTATCGAATTGCTGCGGTGGTTAACGGGAAAGGTCCTGATGAACAATGCCTATCAAGCGTTTCAGCCAGAATTTGCAAAAACGGATACGACGGCCTTTGCAAAGAGGCCAGAGATCTGAACATCAATAAGATCGTTGTCGCTATCGAAGAGCGAAGAACCGGTTTTCCCATCCGGCAGTTGCTGCAGTGCCGCGTGGACGGCATTGAGGTGATCGAGGGTACCAGTTTCTATGAAATGCTGACAGGCAAGTTGATCGTTGAGAAAATCAATCCTAGTTGGCTGATTTTTTCCGAAGGCTTCAGAAAGTCGTGGATGCGCCGGGTGATCAAAAGAATCGGTGATTTGCTGCTCTCCATCATTATTCTGGCCCTGTTGGCACCGGTATTGATTGTTGTGGCCATTTTGATCAAACTGGACTCCAAAGGACCGGTGTTTTTCTCTCAGGAAAGGGTGGGGGAAAATCGAAAACCGTACATGGTCCACAAATTTCGGTCCATGGTCCAGGATGCGGAGAAACAAAGCGGGCCGGTATGGGCACAATCCAACGACAGTCGGGTAACGCGTATCGGAAAGTTCATCCGCAAATGGCGTATCGACGAATTCCCGCAATTGTTCAATGTGATCAAAGGAGAAATGAGCTTTGTGGGACCGCGGCCGGAACGGGAGTTTTTCGTCGAGGAATTGGAAGAAGCCATTCCTTACTATGGCGAGCGCTTTTCCGTAAAGCCAGGTGTTACCGGATGGGCCCAGGTGAACTACCCCTATGGGGCTTCTGTCGAAGATGCCAAGGAGAAACTGAACTACGACCTGTTTTACATCAAGAACATGTCCATTTTTATGGATATGATGGTGGTTATGCGTACGGTGAAGACAGTGCTGTTTGGAGAAGGAGCGCGCTGATTGGATACAATTATCAGCGGATTGGTTCGTTAAGGTGGTTGGTTGGTGTAATTAGTTGGATGTGCAGATGCGACTGATAAGCGACTATAACCAATCGAACCTAACAAGCCAATAATATCGATTCGAAAGACTCAACCTTCGCATAGAAGGCTATAAAATACAAAAAATACAAGTGGTTGCAAGGATTCAAGCCTTGTTTCCCACCAAGCGGAGCTATAGACAAACGGTTTCATTGGTTGGGTTGGTTCGATTGGTTGATTGGTTGGGGCGATAGGCGATATGGGATTGGCGGTGTGGGATATGGGATGGGTGTAAGAATAACCGCAGAGATGCAAAGACCGCAGATCCTTGGATTTTCTCTCCCCGAAGGGGACAAAACAACCCTCTGCGTCCTCTGCGCCTCGAACGAAGTGGGCGGTGATGTCGTTCAGTCGGAGGCTGCAAGAAAGCTGTCTGCATGCATCCCGTGTATGTCCGTGGTTTAAAAACAAACGCTGTGTTTGTGCTCGTCTGTGTGCTTCCGTGGAAAAAAATCGGTTCGCAAAAAGGAATATTGAATGAAACTTGATTTCAATTCTGCCTTAATTACCGGTGCCGCCGGTTTCATCGGCTTTCACCTCTCCAAACGACTGCTCGAAAATGGATATCAGGTCCTGGGTGTCGACAATCTGAACGATTATTACGACCCGCAGCTTAAACAGTCCCGCCTAGAAATCCTCAAGGATTATCCTGGTTTTTCCTTTTTTCGGATCGATCTGGCGGACAGCGTTGCGCTGACGCGAATTTTTAAAGACAATATGATCGACGTGGTCGTCAACTTGGCTGCCCAGGCCGGCGTCCGCTATTCGCTGACCAACCCGCAGGCGTATGTTGAATCCAACCTCGTCGGGTTCGTCAATATCTTAGAGTGCTGCCGGCACCATGATGTCAAGCACCTGGTCTTTGCTTCGTCCAGTTCGGTATATGGCGCTAACACCAACATGCCCTTTTCCGTTCATAACAATGTGGATCATCCTGTGTCGTTGTACGCGGCTTCAAAAAAATCCAATGAACTGATGGCCCACACGTATAGCCACTTGTTCGACCTGCCCTGTACCGGCTTGCGGTTTTTTACCGTCTATGGCCCTTGGGGTCGACCGGACATGGCCCTGTTTCTGTTTACCAAAGCTATATTGGCAGGCAAACCCATCAATGTCTTCAACCACGGTAAAATGAAGAGAGACTTCACTTACATCGACGACATCGTCGAAGGCGTGGTCCGTGTGATGAAAAACCTTCCGGAATCCAATCTGGATTGGTCAGGCGACGCCCCCGATCCGGGCACGTCCTATGCCCGTTATAAAATCTACAACATCGGAAACAACAACCCTGTCCAGTTGATGGATTTTATCGAGGCCATTGAGAACGCCCTGGGTAAAAAGGCCATACGAAACTTCATGGATCTTCAACCCGGCGACGTGCCTGCTACTTACGCCGATGTGGACGATCTGATCAAGGATGTCGGTTTCAAACCGGACACTTCCATTGAAGAGGGGATTGGACGGTTTGTGGAGTGGTACAAGAAATACTACAGGATGTAGTATTTCGATGTCAGAAGACAGAAAACAGAAGGCAGAAGCCTGAGTTTCCAAGTGGTGTTGGTTGGTTTTATTCGTTATGTTGGTTCATTAGTGTCCGGTTAAGAATCAAATAAATTCAGTTGGATATATCCAGAAGTAAATTTGTTATTGTAATCATTTTCTGTCAATGCCCGTGAAATAAGGGTTTTCTCAAAAAGAGTAATACTCAGAACCTGTAAAATTGTGTAGAGGCTCTGGTCAAGGGCCAGGCGTTTTTTCATGATGGCCACCAGCACATAAACGGATATAGCGATCCAGATCTGGGTTTTTACGGCGGTTTCCGAAACCCCGAAAAATTTCTTTATCCGAAGGTGCTGCTTGATCCATTTGAAAAACAGCTCCACTTGCCAGCGGGATTTATACAAATCAGCTACGGTCCGGGCCTCTAATTCGAAATGATTGGTTAAGAACGTCAGGCGTTTTTCGGTTTCAGTATCGAAATATTTTATTCGTCGCAATTTTTCCGGATAGCCAATGGCCGATTTATACACCACCGGGCGAACGGTTTGATCACAGATCACACCACTGGATTTATCCACAGGTGAGGAGTAGAGCCGTCTCAACTTGGTGTTGGCTTTGGTCCTCAGGATGAAGAAAGCCCACCGGCGATGTAATCGATGGAGCCGGTCGAAATCAAGATAGGCACGATCCATTACATAAATCGAACCGGGTTCCGGAAGCAGTTCATCAAGAATATTGACATCATGAACATTGGCATCGGTTATGCGCACAAATGACGGGATATTTCCCCTGAGATCGAGCAACGTATGGACCTTTATCCCGCTTTTGGTGGATCGAAACCGCGCCCATGGAAAAACCGAGCGACAAAGGTCGATTGTGGATGCATCCAAGGCATAAACCGTTTCTTCGAGTTCGAGGCCGAAATCTTCATCCGCATAAAGTTTTCGGGCCTGCCCGATCAAAACTTGGGCGAAGTCGCAGTAAATACGCCAATCCCGTTTTTCATTGGCATCGGCAAGCGTGCTCCTGGCGACTTTACACTGGATTCCAACGTCATGAAGCTTGTTGTGCATCGCCCGTAAACAAAGAACTGTATCGCGGAGGCTTTCACGATAGGTCAGTTGCGCAAATGCCATACACAGAAACTGCTCGTAGCATGAGAAAGAACGAATTCGGTAGTTGCCGTTATAACGTTTAACACAGGTACGAAAGCTTTTCCGTGGCAAAAAGTCCAGTACCTGCGAAAAGACGGTTCTCCCTTGATACATGTGCATCTCCCTTCGCTTTTATGTCATGCGAAGGGCTCTACTGGGGTAAAAATCCAAAATCAAGGGGTTGCCCGTGTAAAAATGGACTTAATCCTATCATAAACAATATGTTATGTTGTTTTAAGCAAACCTTAACCGGACACTAGTGATGTTGGTTTGATTGGTTGGAGGACAGAAAAAACAGATGATTGGTTAGATTTGTTTTGTTGGTTTCATTGGTTGAATTGTGTTGAGAATCCATTCATTAATGTGAGTGAGTGGTTAAAATTGGCGACGATAAAGCGCTTTGAAGATCTCGATTGTTGGAAAGAAGCAAGACTTTTTGTCTGCAGCGTTTACCGATTGACTAAAAAGGACGGCTTCAAAAGGGATTTCGATTTAATCAGCCAGATCCGAAGAAGCGCTGTCTCTTCCATGGCCAACATCGCAGAAGGTTTTCATCGAAGCAGTTCGAAAGATTTTTTAAAATTTCTTGATTATTCTCGTTCATCCATAGCCGAGACCATAAGTCATGCTTATGTGGCATTGGATCAGAGCTATATCAATGAAAATGAATTGGTTGAGCTGAATGAGTCAGGAAATACCGTCTGGAAGAAGATCAATGGAATGATCTCATACCTCAAACGATATCAACAAACAAATTCAACAAAGTAATGAATCCAGACAAATAACCAAAAAAACAAATTCAACCAACAAAACGAATTCAACCAACTCAACCATTTTGGAGGTTGCTATGCGCAAAATAAAATTTCCCCTTTTCTTGATTGCCTTATTCCTGCTCACACTCCCCCAACCATGCCTCTCCCAATCACCAAAAAACACTTACATCATCGGAAATGGTGACATCCTCGAAATTGTAACTTGGAAAGAGGAAGATTTCTCGAGAGAGGAGATAATCGTAAGGCTGGATGGGATGATATCTTTTCCTTTGCTGGATGATGTGATGGCTGCCGGAAAAACGCCTACTCAATTGAAATTGGACATCCAGAATGGTTTGAAGGAATATGTCGCTGAACCCCACGTGACCGTTACGGTACGCAGCGCAGCTAGCAAGCGATTTTATGTCTTGGGCGAGGTAGCTAACACCGGCGAGTACCCGCTTACCAAAAACCTGACCGTGCTGCAGGCTTTCGCCTTGGCCGGCGGTTTCACCGAGTGGGCTTCCAAAAAGGAGATCATCCTTTTCAGGCGCGATCAAGGAAAAGAGACAGTCATTCGAATCGATTACAAAGATATTGTCAAGGGCAAGGACTTTAGCCAGAATGTTGAGATCCGTGCCGACGATACTATTGTTGTTCCTTAATTTATAATTACCGCCCAGTCTATCCCGTGCAGCGGGACTTTGCTCGAGACACAGAGTTCACAGAGAAGGTCTGGAAAAATAGTAATCGTAAACGGATTTTCACGGATATACACAGATAAATCAGCGAAGCTGAATCCTTAACGCGTCCTTATCCGTGTTCATCCGCGTTCATCTGTGCCCCATTAAAATGCCTTTCAGCCGCAGGCTGATTAAAACATATCCGTGTTAAACCTCTGCGCCCTCTGCGTCTCTGCGGTGCAAAATTAAAGAAGGGAACCGCCGCGATGAAAAAAACAACCGGAATTGTATTGGCAACATTCATTGTTCTACTATCAGCCACTGGGCTTTATGCTGAAATCATGCTTACACCCAGCATCAGTGTGCGCGGCGAATACACAGACAACGTGGACCGCGTAAACGAAGACAGAGAATACGATTATATTACCAGCGTAATGCCGTCCCTTACAATGGAAATTAGGGATAAGGCAATCGGTGCAACGCTAAGTTACCAGCCCAGTTGGAACCATTACGAACGAACTGAAGACTATGATTACTGGCGACACTTGGTTTCATTGCAGACCGAAAGTCAATTGGGACGCCACGTCCGAATGACTATTGGTGGTTCTTACCTGCAGTCCGAAGACGAAAGGGACGCTGAAGACCCCACGATTCCCACCGAACCCGATTACACCCGCCGGGAAGGCCGTTACAAATATTACACATATGCTGCCGATGCCGGCCTGGAATACCAATTCGGGGAGCGCGATGTCATAGGAATGAGGTTCGACTACGGCGGAACCGAAAATGATGAGCCTACTCTTGAAGATAGTTCTTATTACCGACCATCTATAGATTTTACCTACTGGTTCACCCAAAGGTGGGGAACAGAATTTTCAGGTGAGTACGAAAGAGGAATGTTTGACGCCCCGGAAAATGTGGAACAATCGGAAGAATTTGACCGCTATTTCGGACAGGGTAGGATACTTCACCAGTTCAACCGCCAACTGACTGGAAATGTTCAATACGCCTATACCTTGATGAATTACGATGAGGAGACCGATGATGAAAGGACTCACGATTTTTCTTCCGGTTTCGATTACCTCATTGCGCAGGATATGACGCTGGCGCTACAGGTTGGGTATTCAATTGTTGAGATTCGTGGAGACGACAACGAATCGGGGATGTCGGGAACGCTTGACTTTGCCAAAATGTTTCAGCGAGGTAGTATCGGCATCCATGCAAGCAGTGGATACGACTACAGTTACTACGATGCGGAGAATCTGGGATTGAATTACTACGTTGGTGCTGGCATGACTGCAGACTATAAACTTTCAAGACGGTTGAGTGCTAATGTCCATGCCGATTATCGATACTCTGAATATAAGGATCTTACACCTGATCGGGAAGACGACTATTTGTCTACCGGATGCGGGCTTTCTTATCAATTGCTTCCATGGCTGTCTGCTGGGGCTGGTTACACGTATTCGCTCATGGATTCCAGCGAGGACGATAACGATTACAGGGAGAACCGTGTTTTCATCAGCCTTACTGCAACACCTATACATCCATTGCGATTAAACGACTAAGGAATTCCGAATCGTAATGAAAATGACGCGAACACTAATCGTTGTCGCCATTTTATGTGTAACCTCTCTTGCTCTCAGGTACGTCCACCGCTCTGAGGACATCCATCCGGAAAAACCGTTCAGCGAATTTCCGACTGTCATCGGGACGTGGTCGGGAAGCATAGATCGGTTCGATGAAGCCGTTTACAAGGTTCTTGGTGTTGATGACTCGATACTTAGTCATTTTCATGACAAGTCGGTTAATTACGTTCAACTCTACATCGGTTTTCACCAGAGTCAGCGTGAAGGGGATCTGATTCATTCCCCCAAAAACTGCATGCCAGGAGGCGGGTGGAAAATCGTCAAGACGAATCTGGTTGATCTGGCAATTGCATCCCGGCGTCCACAGCATGTTAAAGTTATCCAATTAGTACTTCAGAACGGGCTCCGCAAACAAATGGTGCTGTACTGGTATCATTCCCGCGGGAGAGTGATTTCGTCTGAGTACCTCCAAAAAATATATTTGGTAATCGACTCGATTACCCGGCACAGAACCGATGGTTCGTTCGTACGGCTGATTTCACCGATAACCGGTGATGAGGCTGAAACGTTGGCCCTGTTGAAAGACTTCGCGACCGATTTATTCCCGATTCTAGACGACTACATTCCTTCCTGAATAGTACAACTATTTCAACAACCAAGTGACTTCAATCATGCCCATGCCCCGCAAAACGAATGAGGAAAGAAGCTCGAAAATTATTTCGTGGGCAGTCCAGATTGGTATGCTTGTCACTGCTTTTGGCTATCTTTACGCCCATACCATCGCCAAGTTGGTGAATGACTGGAAAACGGACGATAATTTTTCCCATGGGTTTTTGATACCCTTGATCTGCGCTTTTATGGTTTGGCAAAAAAAGAATACCCTGGCCGGCATGAAGATTGGTTCTTCCTTGATTGGCATAGCAATTATTTTGATAGCCATGTCCATGCATCTGGCAGGAAATATCGGCGCCGAATTGTTTATTATGCGAAGCTCGATGGTCGTTTGCCTGATTGGGATTACGTTCTTCCTGTTTGGATCCTCGGTGGCGACCGCGGTTTTGGTGCCATCGTTGTATCTTTTCTTCATGATTCCGATACCTGCGATTATATGGAATAAAATCGCTTTTCCATTACAGTTGGCTGCCGCCAACCTCTCCTCGGAAGTGGTTAAACTGTTAGGTATAACGGTGCTTAGGGAAGGAAATATCCTGCATTTGAGCAATACTACGCTGGAGGTGGTGGATGCCTGCTCCGGTTTGAGATCGCTAACCTCTCTACTGGCTTTGAGTGCAGCCTTTGCATACATCTCCAGTCTGAGAACAGTCAGCAAGTGGTGCTTGTTCCTATCGGCAATACCTATTGCAATTTTTGTAAATATTGTTCGTTTGACGATTACGGCTATTCTCGCTAGATATATTGGTCCAGAGACGGCCCATGGTTTTTTACACGATCTTTCCGGGTTGCTTGTTTTTATCGTAGCATTCATTATGCTGTACGGATTTTATATAGTGCTGTCTCAGACAGAACAGACTTGGAAGGGGGATAAGAAAAAACAGATAATAGGTTGTAGCCAATGAGAGGCTGTAGGCTGTAGAGTTGGATTGATGAGAGATCATACGAAATTAAGGGCGTTTGAACTTGCTGATGAATTGGCAGTCTTGATATATAGGCTCACCCGTAATTTCCCGAGAGAAGAAATATATGGCCTGACTTCCCAAATGCGAAGAGCGGCGGTTTCGGTGCCATCGAACATTGTTGAAGGCTGTGCCAGAGAAAGCCAAACTGAGTATCTTAGATTCCTCGAAATAGCATTTGGTTCGCTCAGAGAATTACATTACCAATATACCCTTTCAAAGCGGCTGGAATACGTCAATGAATCAAACTTCCAACAGGTTGAAGAAAAAATGATAGAAGCCGAGAAAGTTTTAGGAAGCTTGATTCGTTCCATGCGCAAATCCAAAAAGCAAAAATCTGCAGCCAACAGCCTATAGCATACAGTCTAAACCCCTACAGCCCAACCACCTACAGCCTAACAACCTACTGCCTAACAGGCTAAAATCCAAAGGATTTTTTATGAACATTTGTATCGTGGGAACCGGTTACGTCGGCCTTGTAGCCGCAGCCTGCCTATCAGAAATGGGCAACGACGTTACCTGCATCGATATCAATCCGGACGTGGTCGATCTTCTCAACTCCGGCAAAATTCATATCTTCGAGCCGGGCTCGAATCGCTGGTCAGCCGCAACGCCGCCCAAGGGCGCCTGAAATTCAATGCGGATCTGGCCGAAGGAATGAAAGATGCCCTGTTCGTTTTCAGCTGCGTGGGTACGCCGTCGCGGCCGGACGGCTCGTGCGACCTCTCCTATGTAGACGAGGTGGCCGTCCAGATCGGGAAAATCATCGAAGATTATAAAATCATCATCAACAAATCCACGGTGCCGGTGGGGACAGCCGACCGGGTCAAGGAGATCATCGAATCCAAGTTGAAGGAAAGAGGAAAACACGTTGAATTCGATGTGGTCTCCAACCCGGAATTTCTCAAGGAAGGCGACGCGGTCAACGACTTCATGAAACCGGATCGCGTAATTGTGGGAACGGATAACGTGCGCACGGCCAAACTGCTGGAGACCCTTTACGCGCCTTTTGCTCGCAGCCGGGACAAGATGATCGTCATGGGGGTGCGCAGTGCCGAAATGACCAAATACGCCGCTAACTGCATGCTGGCCACCAAGATCTCCTTCATGAACGAGGTGGCCAACATGTGCGAAACCGTGGGGGCCGATGTTCGCGAGGTGCGGGCCGGCATCGGTTCCGACCGGCGTATCGGCTATCATTTCATCTATCCGGGTGTGGGCTACGGCGGTTCTTGTTTCCCCAAAGATGTTCGAGCATTGATCGATACAGCCAAGGCGTATGGCTGCATGTCCAGTCTGGTGGAGGCGGTGGACTCGGTCAACAACCACCAGAAACGAATACTGGCGGATAAAATTATTCATTTTTTCGAAGATCGGGGAGGCGTGGCCGGAAAAACCCTGGCCTTGTGGGGCCTATCCTTCAAAGCCAATACGGACGACATTCGCGAATCGGCTGCCCTGGATGTGATTCAGGTGTTGACCGAGGCCGGCATGGCGGTCAAGGCCTACGACCCTGTTGCCGGCGACAATGCGGCCAAAAAACTGGCAGGAAACGACCTGGTGGCAGTATTGGACAGCCAGTACGGTCCAGTCGATGGAGCCGATGCCTTGGCCGTGGTCACCGATTGGAACCAGTTCCGCAACCCGGATTTCGCTCGGATCAAAAAGATGCTCAAAATACCGGTAGTTTTCGACGGAAGAAACCTTTATTCGCGCTCATTTATGAAAGATATGGGGTTTTCCTACATCAGTATCGGCAGACAGCCGATTATCGCTGAAAGCTGAATTTCTCACCGCAGAGTCCCAGAGCACGCAGAGAAGGTCGATGAAAAAATGGGACATGGATTTTCACGGATGGATGCGGATAAAATATTATTTTTTAAATTCAGAGAAGCTGACCTCTTTTACGCTCGATCCGTGTTCATCCGCGTTTATCAGTGTCCCATTTAAGGGTTTTCCATAAAGCTCGTCCGTGTGTGTCTGTGGCAAAAAAAGTTTCGTGTACTCTGTACCTTTTGCGGCAAAATCCTTTTCCGAGCTTCCGTTATTCCAAGACCCAGCTCTTACGAATTGCTTGAAAATCTGCGGAGTTTGAGAATCGCAAAGATGTGGTACGTTTTCTCCAAGGAAAGGTAAGTCGATTAATGAGAGAAAAAGATCAAAACGTCTCAACTAGCCCGGATGGTGAAATTTTCAAGCTTCCGTCTGAATCCGATTATGCGCAAGAGTGGCTGCGGCTGAAACAATTGGCCGATGAACAGCGTACACTTGGCCGGGATGTTGTGGTGGTCATGGGCGTTGGCTTTGTTGGCGCCGTGATGGCCGGGGTGGTTGCCGATGCAGTGGACAGCCAGGATAATCCGACGAAATTCGTCATCGGTATGCAGCGGCCTTCTACCCGCTCTTTTTGGAAGATTCCCTTTTTGAATCGTGGGGTTGCACCCGTCGAGGCTGAGGACCCGGAAGTCGAACCGCTCATCAAACGCTGTGTCCTGGAAAAAAAGACGCTAACCGCCACCTTCAGTTATGACGCCCTTTCACTGGCCGATGTGGTCGTGGTCGATGTGCAGTGTGATTACCACAAGGAGGCCTTGGGGGATGTAAAAAAAGGGCATGCGGCGATCAGTGCGTTGGAGAACAGCTTAAAAGTGATCGGCGAAAAGATCGAATCCGGTTGTCTTGTTTTGATTGAAACGACTGTTCCTCCGGGTACCACGGAATACGTAGCGTATCCAATTATCAAAAAAGCCTTTGAAAAAAGAGAGTTGAAGGATTCCGAACCGCTACTGGCGCATTCTTTCGAGCGGGTTATGCCGGGACGCAACTATGTCTCCTCGATCAGGGATTTTTGGCGGGTCTGCAGCGGTATTAATAGGACGGCCCGTGATAAAGTAGTCAAATTTCTCTCAGAGATTCTCAACGTCGACCAATTCCCGTTGACGGTCCTGGATCGTCCCATCGAAAGTGAAACCTGCAAAATCGTGGAAAATTCCTATCGTGCCGCTACGCTGGCCTTTTTGGATGAGTGGAGCGTTTTCGCCGAGCGCAACGGTGTGGATATCACCAAGGTGGTGGACGCCATTAAAATTCGACCGACCCACTCCAACATGCTTTTTCCCGGTCCGGGCATCGGCGGTTATTGTCTGCCCAAAGACGGCGGTCTGGGGGTATGGGCGTACCACACCCTGATGGGTTTCGACGATGATCTGTTCAAAATCACACCCATGTCCATCGACATCAACGACACCCGGGCATTGCGGCCGCCTCAAATGGTGCGGGATGCCTTGCGTAACATGGGTAAGATCGTGCCCGCGTCCAAAATCGCCGTCCTAGGCATTTCCTACCGTCAGGATGTGGGTGACACCCGTTACTCCGGTTCGGAAGTCATCGTGCGCAAACTGACTGAAATGGGCGGCGAAGTGGTCGTCCACGACCCCTATGTCAAGCATTGGTGGGAATTCGAGAAGCAGGACTCCTATCCGGCGCCCGGACACTCATTGAAACGGTTTTTCAGAAACCAGGATGGTCTCGTTGAATTATGCGTTAATGATGATATTGCCGATGTACTCTTCGGCGTGGATGCAATTGTGTTGGCGGTCCGGCATAGCGTGTATCTGGATTTGAATCCGGAGTGGGTCATTGAAATGGCCGGCCGGCCAGTGGCCATTGTCGACTGCTTCGGAATTCTAAACGACGAACAGATCAGCCACTATTTCCAGCTTGGTTGCGAAGTAAAGGGGCTTGGACGGGGCCATGTTAAACGGTTGAAGGATAAAGTCCGTCTTTCAGCACAGCGAGCCAAATAAATAATTACCGCACAGCTACAAAGATCGCAGAAAAATCAGGAAAAAATGATAATAGGCCACGTATTTTCAAGGATGAACAGGGATAAAGATTGCCTTTTCAATTTAGCGAAACTGAAGTCTTTACACTCGATCTTTGTTCATCCGTGTTAAACCGTATTCGTGTTAATCTGTGCCCAACTAAAAGACCTCTGCGTATAGAACGCAGTGCCGCTATGCGGGATAGACTATGCGGTAAAGAACCTGTCGAACAAGCACAACCAACACAACCTTTTAACGAGCTTCATTTATGCAAATCCATCTAATCGCCGCAGCTAGGCCCAACTTCATGAAAATTGCACCGCTGTATCATGCTTTAAAGGCGGTAGATTGGGCAGATCCGGTTATTGTGCATACCGGCCAGCACTACGACCTGAACATGTCGGACGCCTTTTTTACTGATTTGAAATTGCCTGCCCCGCACATCCACCTTGGTGTCGGTAGTGGCAGTCACGCCGAACAAACCGGAAATGTCATGATGGCCTACGAAAAGGTTATCCTCGAAAAGAAACCTGATCTGGTCGTCGTGGTAGGGGACGTCAACTCCACCCTTGCCTGCACGCTTGCAGCAGTAAAGGTTAGTTACCCAATTCAAAATTCAAAATTCAAAATTCAAAATTTGCGTCGACCATTGGTCGCGCATTTAGAGGCTGGTCTGCGATCTTTTGACCGAACAATGCCGGAAGAGATCAATCGCATTGCAACCGATGCACTGGCGGACGTCTTATGGACGCCATCATCTGACGGCGATGAAAACCTGGTTAAAGAAGGTGTAGATCCGGAAAAAATCGAACGCGTCGGCAATATCATGATCGATTCACTGGAGATGATGAGAGAGACTATCACGGCGCAGAATGCCCATGTCGAGTTCGGGTTGGAAAAAGGTTTGTTCGGGGTCGTCACGTTCCATCGTCCGGCCAATGTCGACAATGTAGAAAGCCTAACCGCACTCTGCTCATCGCTGATTTCGATTTCCAAAAGACTGCCCTTGGTGTTTCCGGTTCATCCCCGCACCCGAAAAAATCTCCAGGAGTGTGGTCTGATTTCGAAGCTTGACAACTGCAGCACAATCATCCTGACCGAGCCGTTGAACTATGTCCGCTTCATGAGTCTGATCTTCAATTGCCGAATGGTTATAACCGACTCTGGAGGCATTCAGGAAGAGACAACCTATCTTGGCATTCCCTGTCTGACCATGCGGCCCAACACTGAACGCCCGGTTACCGTCACCGAAGGGACCAACTGTTTGTGCGCCCTCGATGAAATCGAAGGCATGGTATTGGAAGCCTTACAAATAGGACGGGGAACCAGCAAGACACCAGACTTGTGGGACGGCCACACCGCCCAACGGGTTGTAAAATCCATCAAACGATTCAAAGAAACAATAGTTTCAACTGGTAGCCTCTCAGCCATCAGCAATGACCCATAAGCTACTTAATCCAGATTCATCCGTATCCCATGAAGAAACGATCAGAAAACGAACAACATATGACAAACACTTTTATGACCGAATCAAAAATAACCAATTACCTGACCATCGATGTTGAAGATTACTATCAGGTATCAGCCTTTGAAGGGGTAATCGACCCGAATTCGTGGCCTAAATTTGAGTCACGTGTTGAGCGAAACATACAAGTAATTCTCGATCTTCTTCAAAAACGGAATATCAAGGCTACGTTTTTTATCGTTGGCTGGATCGCCGAAAACTACCCACAAATGGTCAAAAAGATTTACAAGCAAGGGCATGAAATTGGCTGTCACAGTTACTGGCATCGCAAAGTGTACGACCTGAAGCCTGAATCGTTTAGAGAAGATACCTATAGGGCTAAGCATACCTTAGAAGATATCATTGGCGCACCCATCAAAGGCTATCGGGCACCGAGTTATTCAATTACCAAAAAATCCCTTTGGGCTCTGGATATCTTGGCCAAATTGGGTTTTCTATATGATTCCAGTATCTTTCCAACCTATCACGACAATTATGGCATTCCGGATGCGCCCCGGTTTGCATATAAACTCGAAGCGCAGCAAATGGTTGAATTTCCGATCTCAACGACAAGACTGCTGGGGCGTAATCTGCCTATTTCCGGAGGAGGGTACTTTCGGCTGTTTCCATATGCACTGACGCGCAAAGCGTTAAGACAGATAAACGACAAAGAGAAAAAACCGTTTATCTTCTATCTCCACCCATGGGAAATCGATCCGGATCAGCCGAGGGTGAAAAATGCCAGTCGCTTATCCAAGTTCCGACACTACGTGAATTTACATACAACTCAAGAAAAGTTTAGCCGCTTGCTGAATGACTTCCAGTTTTCTCCGATTGCCAATATCAAATAAGAACTTACTTCGTCCTATTAAAAGATTTCCCAGCCGAAGGCTATTTTAGAACCTTGTCCGTGTGAGTCTTTGATCTTGCCCATAGATCTGAATTTATAAATGATTAAAACAGTTCAAGTAGATGATCGATTCGAAGACTGTTGGGATGATTATGTAGTCCAACATCCTGCCGGAAATTACTGCCATTTGTTTCGATGGAAACGGATTATCAAAAATGCCTATGGTCACACCTTTATTGCACTGATCGCGATAAGAAGTGATTGTAAGCAGGGGGAAGAGAATCGGCAGATCGTAGGTGTGTTGCCCATCATTCGGATTAAAAGATACATTTTAGGTAATGAGTTGGTCTCTATGCCATTTCTCGATTTGGGAGGTGTGCTTGCAGATGATCCTGAAATCGAGCAGCTTTTAATTGGCTATGCATTGAAGCTTTTTCGACAAAAGGGTGCAAAACATTTAGAGTTGCGCCAGGCGGAGGAGTTAACATCTCTAAAAAATATTGATGATAATCCTGGCTATCACAATACATCAGAGCCACAGCATGGACCAGTTGGTTTTAAAGAATTGCTCAGCGATGATCTTGATTGCCAAGTGATGGATCAAAAGGTCCGCATGCTGCTCAAATTGCCGGGCAGCAGTGGCGTGTTGATGAAATCCTTTAAAGCAAAACTAAGAAGCCAAATTAAGAAACCGACAAAAGAGGGCTTGTATTGTCGCTCAGGAAGAAAAGAACTTCTGGATGATTTCTACGATATATTTTGCACAAATATGCACGAACTTGGGTCGCCCGTACACTCAAAGCGCCTCATGGAAAATATCCTTGTGGAATTCAGCCAACAGGCGCGGATATTTGTAGTCTATTCAGACCGACAGCCACTTGCAGCTAGTTTTACAATCGGTTTCAATCGGTTGTTTTCCAATCCATGGGCTTCATCATTGAGGGGATACAGCCGTTTGGCTCCAAATATGTTGCTGTATTGGTCCATGCTTGAATATGCATGTGACCATCAATTCAGCCATTTCGATTTTGGACGATCAACGCCAAATGAAGGAACCTATCGATTTAAAGCCCAGTGGGGAGCAACACCGCTCCCACTTCTCTGGTACTGTTTCGGGAGTGAAAAGACTTCTTTATCGTCAATTAAAAAAGTAGATAGCCGCAGAGTTGCTGAAAATCTATGGCAGAAACTCCCACTTTCGCTCACTAGACACCTTGGACCGTTGATTCGAAGGTTCATTAGTCTATAGCCGATTGTGAAGACTAATCTAAAGAGATTTCTATCATCGGAGTTCATGCTTTGAGAGGTTGATGCTTGAAAAATACCGTAAAAGATATCATTGGTGTTTTTGGACATTATGGCAATAAAAACTTGGGAGATGAAGCCATCATTGCCGCAGTGATACACAATATTCAATCGTATCAACCCGGAAGCAAGATTATTGGCTTTTCAATCAATCCAATAGACACGGAAAAAAGGCATAATATTCAATCTTTTCCCATCAGGAGGTTGAAAAAACAAAATCAAATTTCAGAAAATGGAATGTATCAGCAAAAAGGCACGTTTATACACAGCGAGTTAGGTGAAAAGCTTTCTATAATGCAACAGTTGAAACAAACGCTGAAAGATCGACTGGATAGGATGCCAATCTTGAAAGTTCTAATAAAGATGCCTTTTGGGCTTTTCGAAGGAATGGTATCAACAGGCAAAGAAATCCAATTTCTTTTTAATACTTATGGCATTCTTAAAAATACAGATAAACTGCTAGTTTGCGGATCAAACCAGTTCCTTGATAACTTTGGCGGCTTTTCGGGGTTTCCATACACACTGCTAAAATGGACTGTGTTGTCTCGTCTGGCTAAAACGAAGGTATATTTCCTAAGTTTAGGTGCAGGTCCTTTGAAGAGCAATATCAGTATGTTCATGATAAAGCGCTGCATCGACCTTTGTGAATACATATCGTTCAGGGATCATGGTTCCAAAATGTTGGTTGGTCAGCAGGCAAATCCGAAGGCTGGTGTTTTCCCTGACTTGGCATTCAGCGAAGACTATTTGGATTTAGTTGATAGGCATCAAAAATCGAAAAAAAGGCTAAGAATCGGAATTAATCCAATGCCGGTTTTCGACAAAAGGTATTGGCCAGTATCTGATGATCGAAAATATCGTTTGTATGTTGAGAACTTTGCAGAATTGTATGTAGCGTTGAAGAAAAACGGTTTTGAACCTTTTTTCTATAATACCCAGAATTCTGACCTTCTTGTCATAGAAGATGTAATCGCATTAATTTCATGCCAAACTCGCACTTCAGTTGTAGATAGAGAAATCGTTGAAGTATGCCGCAGCGATACATTAGATGAGTTGATGAATGTGATTGCTTCTGCGGATATTCTTGTGCCGACTCGATTTCATGGTATTATTTTGGCGTATAAGGCTGACAAGCCTGTCGTGGGGATCTGTTATGGCCCGAAATCAAAAGAGTTGGTAGAGAGCGTAGCTCGAAAAGGGTCTGCATTTGATGTGGAAACATTCAAAGCAAAGCAGATACTTAATGAAACAATTCGCATTGCTGGCAATTACGACGACGAAACCAAAAAGATCAGAACTACCCGGGAAAAATACGAAAAATTGCTTGACGTGCAATATGGTAAGATTTTTTGATAAATACATCTGTGGTCAACAATGTTGATTTCATTATAGTAACAACTCTGATCATAGTTCACCTTTTATAGTGGATAAATCGGCAAGGTTCAATCGATTCCCGAGAAATAAAATTGGTTCTTCCGCTCATGCCAAAATTAACAATTCAAACAATCTTACACGATAAATGAAAAGCTGAATTTTTTACGGGAAATTCGTTGGTATCTACTCGTTTAATGCGATGAATGACAACTTCTGTATCCGAGTCATACGAGAATATCCAAAGAAAATGTACGAAAGTTTTATGCGTATACACTTAATATGTTTGACTCTCGTATGTGTAGTATGCGCTTGTGACCTGGATAGTAATGACCCTTTTGAATGGGACCAGGAAGCTGCTAAAGTCGCAAGAATCATTTTGACTCCTCACACTGTGCATTTGTCGGTAGAACATACACAAAAACTGAATGCAATAATAGGTGATGCGGCTGGCAACAGGCTTCCGGTTAGGATGGAGAAATCTGGTTTGGAGGTGAATCAAGCAAATCAGGAGACGGCTGCTATTGGTGATTCCATGGGAAGAGCGGGGCATATTGTGACCTGGCGTTCAAGCAAACCGCACCTTGTGGCAATAAACGATTATGGATTGGTAAAGGCGTTATCTCCTGGAGAAACCACCATAACTGCGACTTGTGAGGGTCGGGTTGCAACTGCCAGAGTTATCGTTGCCGCCCCTGAAACTAATTCCATGACTGTGGTACCATGGTATGCAGGCATATCAGTTGGTGAAACGCTACAACTTAAAACAATGCAACAAGATGCCGGAGAAAAGAAAACAACCGAACTGACGAGATGGCACTCAAATCAGCCATCTCTGGTCACAGTAAACCAATTAGGTCTTGTTAAAGCCAAAAAATCAGGGATAGTGACAATTACTGCTACACAGGGCGAACTGGAGGCTTCTGCTATCATTGAAATTGGGCCAGTTGAAAAAATCCATGGCCTTGATTTCCCTGGGTGTGCTGGTGTCAACACCACCATGCGTTTTGAATTTGTAGAGCCCCTTTCTGCCTATCCAGCTACCTATATTTGGCGCGCTTATCCACGTCAGCAACAATCTTATTATACTGCTTTTTTCTGGGGTAATAACGGTCAATTTTATCCATCGAATACTTATTATGGGTTTCATCCCTATCCTGATTGGAAAACTTCGTATCAACATTTCTGGGAGATAGCGGCTGCACCAGGAGGTGACTTTACGTCTTTCATGCACGTTATATATGATCGCTGGTACATCCAGGTTGCTGTCTGCCGCCAAACCGACAATACGAGGGAAATTGAATTTTATTGGGACTGGCCGGATGCTGCTAAGGTGATCAAATATACAGGCAAACCTTTTGGCGATCCCCCATCGCCCGGACTAATCATCGGAGATGCACCATGGAATCAGGGAAATGAAGTTTGGAACGGTGTTCTGCGTGGTTTTCAGTTTTACAATGTCGCATTGACCACGGATGAAATATCACAAGAGATCACTTCCCCCGGAAAGATTTATAGACCCTGGTACCTGAATTTAAATCCATCACCCAAAGATATTTTCGATAAAAGTGGAAGTGCAAATCACCCCGAGTGGGTAGGGACTGAGCGCCCTTGGCAATGGAATGGTGAATTACACAGGGATATTATTTTTCAGCAAGAAACTTTTTATGAATAATTTTGGCTTTAAGCCATCGCCACAGCAATTGATCGAACTATACAGATTGCACAATTTGCTGCCTACTAAGCAGTTGCCCTGTTTTGAAGGCATTCAGGTGTGTCTCACGCGTAAAAGGTAAATCAATTTCAGATAAGGAGGATTAATGAGTTCATCTTATCAAGCAGTTCCTGCCAGAGAGCAGATAAATTGCCGTTTTTGTGGCGGAAAATTGGATCATACATTTGTGGACCTGGGGATGTCTCCATTGTGTCAGACTCATATAAGTCCTGATCAACTGAATAGATATGAATACTTTTATCCCCTCAAGGCGTTTGTTTGTAGTCATTGCTTCCTTGTCCAGTTGGATGAATACGTTCCACCCCAGGAAATTTTCACCGAATATGCCTATTTTTCGTCATATGCAGAAAGTTGGGTGGCTCATGCCCGCCAATATGTAGAAATGGTTGTTGAACGTTTTGCGTTAACCGGCCAGAGCGCGGTACTGGAGATTGCCAGCAATGATGGTTATCTGCTTCAACATTTCATTGAAAGGGGAATCCCGGCGCGAGGTATCGATCCCGCGGCCAATGTCGCCAAGGTAGCCATTGAAAAGGGTATCCCAACCGTCGTCGATTTCTTTGGCGAAAAATCGGCGAGCGATTACCGGAAGACTTATGGCGGTGTAGATTTGCTTTTGGGCAACAATGTACTGGCGCATGTTCCAGACATCAATGACTTTGTAAAAGGAATGAAGGTCGTTTTAAATCCTAAGGGTGTTATAACCATGGAATTCCCCCATCTGTTTCGTCTCATGGAACAGAATCAGTTCGACACCATTTACCATGAACATTTTTCCTATCTGTCATTTCATGCTGTAGAGAAAATATTCGCCACTCACGGGATCACTCTCTTTGATGTCGATGAATTAAAATCGCATGGAGGTTCTATCCGGATATACGGGCGACATTCGGAGAATGCCGAGTTGGAGATATGTGAAAACGTAGAAAGAATTAAGGCGGTTGAACGATCAGCCGGTCTGCTGGATATGGAAACCTATCATCAGTTTAATACCCGCGTAGTCGAGACAAAAAGAAAAATCCTATCGTTTCTGATTGATGCGAAAAACAGGGGAAAGACAATTGTCGGGTATGGCGCACCTGGCAAAGGAAACACATTGTTGAACTATTGCGGTATCCGCCAGGATTTCCTTGATTACACGGTGGACCGAAGCCCATACAAACAAGGCTTGTATACCCCCGGTACGCGAATACCGATTTTCGCACCTGAGAAAATTAATGAGACCAAACCGGATTATCTATTTATTTTACCTTGGAACCTTAAAAAAGAGATCATGGCTCAGATGAGTTTCATAAAGGATTGGGGTGGGAAGTTCGTCGTCCCTATTCCGGAAGTCGCCGTTTTTGAATAATACAATACGAGAACGCAGCGCAAATCGTTCAATTTCTCAACCAGGTCGATGGAAAGCTAATGTTACTGGTAGTCAATCTGCCAGCGGGTCGAAATTAATGAATGATTCCTCGTTACCCACAATCAGGATGAGAATACGGTAGCAACCGCCGGAAATATGTTTCCGACCATATCATTAATCAACTTATATAACGCTTTGAGGAAATCCAAATGAAGATTATTATTGTCGGTAATTTAGGCTACATCGGTCCCAGTCTCGTGACCCAGCTTAGAAAAACGTATCCTGAAGGAACATTAATCGGTTATGACATAGGATATTTTGCGCACTGCCTGACCAATCCAGTAGTTCTTCCAGAACTGAAGCTTGACCAACAGATCTTTGGCGATATCCGGACGTTTCCTGAGAACCTGCTCGATGGCGTCGATGCCATTGTGGATCTCGCTGCGATTTCTAACGATCCGATGGGGAATAAATTTGAGGAAGTGACCCTGGATATCAACTACAGGGCTGCCGTCCGGTTGGCGGAAATGGCCAAAGAAAATGGGGTGAAATCATTTGTATATGCTTCCAGTTGCTCGATGTACGGCCTGGCGGATGACTCTCCACGAAAAGAGACCGATAAACTCAACCCACTGACGGCATATGCTCGATCAAAAGTATTTGCCGAGGAAAAATTTGAACGTTTGGCAGATAACAATTTTACTGTCACCTGCAATCGGTTTGCGACTGCTTGCGGTTGGTCGACGCGTCTTCGCCTGGACCTGGTTTTGAATGATTTTGTTGCCGGCGCCCTGACGGAAAGACGGATATCGATTTTAAGTGACGGTACGCCATGGCGGCCGATGATTAACACGAAAGATATGGCACGGGCTATGGATTGGGCCGTTGCGCGGCCTGCATCTAATGGTGGTAGCTTTTTAGCGGTCAATACGGGAAGCAATGCCTGGAATACGAACATCCTGGCACTCGCCGAGGCAACGGCCAAAGTAATACCGGGAGTTGAAATTTCGATCAACCCCGATGCTCCACCGGACAAGCGGTCCTACCAGGCTAACTTCGATTTGTTCAAAAAGCTTGCCCCGGATCATCAGCCTCAAGAGGATCTGCTGTCCACCGTTGAGGAAATGAGTAGGAATTTAACCCAGATGAATTTCAGTGATTCCAACTACCGGGAATCGCAATTGATCCGACTGAAAGTGATTGGGCGTCTGCAAGAACAGGGATTATTGAACGAAAAACTTGAATGGATAAGCTAATAAGGCGTTGGATGGACTGCATATCTGTACAGCGCCTTTTCTATTGTGAAAGATGATACGATATAGCTATTGCCCCAATTGCAATAAAAACCATGTTGAAGGTTTTTTCAGGATTGATAACGCCCCTATTTTTAGCGTGGTGACTTTAAAAACCAGGGAAGAGGCTCTGGCCGTACCGCGGAAGGATATCGAACTGGCCTTCTGCAACGATTGCGGCTTCATTTTCAATCGGTTGTACGATACGTCGATCGATTATTTTTCCATGGGATATGAGGACCAGCAGGGGCATTCAAAAACTTTCATGCAATATCTCACACGTATCTCTCATCATCTGATTGGACGATACAATATTAAAAACCAGACGATTGTAGAGATCGGCTGCGGGAAAGGTGATTTTCTCAATCTTATCAACACATTGTCCGGAGGAGTAGGGATTGGTATCGATCCGGCGTATGCAGACGGGCGGCAGGAAAATCCAAACCTGACATTCTACAAAGAACAATACAGCTTGAAACACGGAGAGATTGCTTCCAGGCTGGTTTGCTGCCGGCATACGTTGGAGCATATCCACCAGACAAAGGCGTTCATGACGCTCATCCGGGATTCATTTGGATCTGTACACCGACCGCTTATTTTCTTCGAGGTTCCCCAAATCAGCCGGATTCTTGATGACTTTGCCTTTTGGGATATCTATTACGAGCATTGCAGCTATTTTAGCGCTGGTTCACTGGCCCGTCTCTTTCGATCAACCGGTTTTAAAATTCTGGACCTTCGATTCGATTATGATGACCAGTACCTGCTTATCGAAGCAGTCGCTGCTGAGGAAACGACGCCGGTAACCTTTGATATCGAAGAGAGCATCGCCGAACAAAAGCAAAGGGTTGATGCTTTTCGGATGAAAATCAATGAGCAGCTTGGCTTCTGGCGAAATCGTTTGCAGGAAATCAAGGATCAGGGAAAGCGGGCGATGGTCTGGGGTGGTGGATCAAAAGCAGTGGGATTCTTGACAAATTTTGCAGATATTGGACTGTTTGAGTTTGTTGTTGATATCAACCCCTATATGGAAAACAACTTTATTCCCGGGATCGGCAGCCAATATGTCCAGCCTGGTTTCCTCAAAGAATATCAACCCGACGTCGTTATCATCATGAATGGCATCTATAAGGACGAGATCTCCCAAACCATGAACGAAATGGGTGTGTTCCCTAACGTGTATACATTATAAGGACTTAAATTTGGCGATTGTCGAGCTTGCCGCAGATTCAAGGCAGTCGTCGTGGCCCTATAGTGTACTATGCGCCGCGGCGGCTAACGCAGAAGATGTGGTGAGATCGGCAATCCCGCAGGGTTTCGCCCTTTGAGAGAAAAATCAGTACGTAAGACAATGAAATTATGGTCTTCCCTTATTTTTCAAAAAAGGCGAAACGCCTATTTTAGGAAGGAGTTAATTTATGAAGGTAGTTCTCTTTTGTGGCGGACAGGGTATGCGACTTCGTGAATATTCAGAGAATATTCCAAAACCGATGGTTCCGATAGGCTACCGGCCGATACTTTGGAATATCATGAGATACTATGCCCATTTTGGTCACAAGGATTTTATCCTTTGTCTGGGACATAAGGCGGACATGATAAAAAACTACTTTGTCAACTATGATGAAACCATTTCAAATGATTTTGTATTTACCTGTGGCGGGAAAAAGATTGAAATGCTGAATACCGATATAGATGACTGGCGTATCACCTTTGTCGATACCGGTATAAACTCGAACATCGGTATGCGGCTCATGCAGGTTAAAAAGTACTTGGACGGTGAGAATATATTCTTGGCCAATTATGCTGATGGGCTGACAGACCTGAACTTGGATGTCATGATTGACTGGTTCAAATCCAATGAAAAGGCAACGGCTAGTTTTATGGCTTATCAGCCATCACAAAGTTTTCATGTGGTTAATCGGGATGATGATGGCACCGTTAACAGTATCAGCCATATTAAATCCTCTGGATTGTATATAAACACAGGATTCTTCATATTGAAAAAAAGCATCTTTGATTTCGTCGAATGGGGAGATGAACTTGTCAATGAACCCTTCCAGCGTTTGATTGATAAGAGGACGCTTATTTCATGGGAACATAAAGGATTTTGGGCCAGTATGGATACATATAAGGATAAACAGAAACTGGATGAAGCCTATTCCAAAGGAAATCCACCTTGGGAGGTCTGGCGCAAAAACAATGTTTCAGGAAAAAAATTGAATGCTTGGCATAAAGATTGATTCTAAAACACCGCTGAGTGTGCTTTGTCTCGGAGCGCATTGCGATGATATCGAAATCGGGGCTGGTGGAACCCTGCTGAAATTAATTAGGGAGTATGCGATTTCATCAGTGGATTGGATTGTTTTTGCATCTAATGAAAAAAGAAAAGCGGAAGCCGAACGAAGCGCTGACCGGTTTCTTGAACCGGTAGTAAATAAAAGGATAGTTATTCGATCGTGGCGAGATGGATTTCTTCCTTTTTCTGCTTGGGACGTTAAAGATTATTTTGAACTGCTAAAGACTGATATTGCACCTGATTTAATCTTCACCCATTATCGAGATGACCGCCATCAAGATCATCGTATCATTAGCGAATTGACCTGGAATACATGGCGGAACCATTTTATTCTAGAATATGAGATACCGAAATATGATGGGGATCTGGGTGCTCCCAGCTTTTTTGTTCCCTTGGAGTCTGAATATATTGATAGGAGAAATCAAATCATCTTGGACGAATACGTTTCACAAAGAGGAAAACACTGGTTTGACGATGAAACGTTTCGGTCGATAAACCGCCTTCGCGGCATGGAATCTGCGAGTTTGTACGCCGAGGCCTTCTATTCAAGGAAAATCTGTCTTAAATAAGAAAAAACAGGAATGCAATCAAAATCGAACTTTAGGTTGCCAAGAACCCCATTTTTCCAGAGCTAAAGCGATGCCAAAGGTTATACTCGTTCGAAATGTCGATGGATGATTATTGAATCGAAAAATGACGGAGAATTGAAATATGGATGAAGAAAAACCATTGGTTAGTGTAGCAATGCCCGTTTTTAACGGCGAGCCCTATATTGAAGAAGCAATTCGATGTGTCCTCAACCAGACCTACAACAACCTGGAGTTGGTAATATCTGACAATGCTTCCACCGATAATACCGAACAGGTATGTCGGGATTTTAAAGAAAAGGACGACCGCGTCGTTTACATTCGAAATACTTCCAACATTGGCGCAGCCAAAAATTACAATCAAGCTTTCAGGAACACCACAGGCCTATATTTCAGGTGGCACAATGCCGATGATTTGTGTTCGCCACGGTTGGTTGAAGTTTGCCTTGAAGTGTTGATGGGAAATCCAGACACCGTTCTCTGTTATGGAAAAACAGATATCATAGATGATCGTGGTGAACTTTTAGAACATTACGACGACAATCTTGACCTTCGGCAGCCAAAACCAACAGAAAGATTTAAGGCTTTTTTTCAGCAGGTCGGACTTACCAACATTATTTATGGACTGATGCGTCGATCTACGGTTGAAAGGACTATGCTGATGGGAGAGGGAACATTCTTTGCCTCTGATGTCAATTTTATGGCTGAAATGTCTCTTTATGGTAAATTTTATGAAATTCCCGAAACGCATTTTTTTCGGCGCATGCATGCGAGAGCTAGCAGTTGGGAACGAAAAAATGATACCGTTCAACGGGACTTCTGGCAAGGGCAAAGCCGCAAATTTTTTTTGCCGAATTGGAAAAAAAATATCGCTTATCTCAAGGCAATTCGGAATTCTCCGATCAGCATTGCTGAAAAGATAAGATTATTTAGGTTTGTAGCACGGCGTATTATCATGTGTCGTCGTGATCTTTTAAGGGATTTATTATTGGAATGGAATTGGTTATCTGCAGTAAGTATATAATTCGGGATCAACATCAGAAGGTCTTGTATCGCCTTCTCGATAAATGCCGTCATTTTGTTTGGTAATACAAATTTTATTTTTCCGGCATTTATAAGTGTATGTGCCTGGTATTATATCAAATATTAAATTTATTAATCCCGAAAGGAGAGTTGATAGATAAAATACTGTAATTTTGCACCTCTTTAGATGTAACCAAACTTGCCTTCCAATAGACTTTTAGTGGTAGACGTGGCAAGGCATTACCGATCCTGCGAGAAATAAAATCGGTCTTCCAACGGGAAAGCCCCGTAGGGAACTTAAAGGAGGAAAATATTGCCAGAGTTCTGAAATAGTCAGAACCAGCAGACGGTAATTTTGCTCCGCGTCTTTGTTTGGATGATTATAACCTAAAGTAGGTGTTTCGCCTTTTGAGGGAAAAATCAGTACGTAAGCTATTGAAATTATATTTTTTTCCTTATTTTTCAAAAAAGGCGAAACACTTACTTTAGGTATAAATTACTATCTGTCAATTTTAATGGCAATGTAACCCATCTAAAATCCCTAAAAGTCAAATATATACTAAAGAACGATATGGCAACAAAATCAGATATAGAGAGTACGCTAAAAAATGCATTGATATATGCCATGGCTTCAGTCCTTGAAAAAGCTGTTGGATTTGTCATGCTACCTATTTATGCGCATTTGCTTGGTAGCGAAGGATACGGAATCCTCGGAATGATCGAAGTTGTCACCTCAGTTCTTTCCATACTGGTCTCATACGGGATTGCAAGTGCAGTAAATAGATTTTATTTCGAAAGAGAATCAGAAGAGGATCGAAATGCCCTCATATCAACAGCGATGTTCACAATGTTCCTGATTTGCGCTGCGGTATGCCTTCCTGCTGTCGTACTAAACAAGCCTATTGCCTATTTAGCTTTTGGAGAATATGGCTTGGGATTATATATCATTCTGTCAATCTGTTCGTTTATGATTGATTCAATGGCTTACACAGGGCAGCAATACCTTTTAATACGGCAACGGTCTGTACTCGTATCGATATTTTCTCTTTTAAGGCTTATTTTGGCGGTAACACTAAATATATATTTTATTGTTATTTTGCGCTTGGGTATTCTGGGCGTGCTTTATTCACATCTTATAACCGCTTTGACATTTTTTCTGATTTACAACACCTATACTCTATCAAAAACGAAATTTCATTTTAACAAAAATGATGCAAAAGAACTTATCTATTTTAGTGCTCCTCTGATTCCCGGATATGCTGCAATGTTTATCAGGACTAATGCTGATCGAATTATCTTGAGAACATTTTTAGGCTTGGCTGAAATCGGTGTTTATTCCATGGTCATGAAATTTTCAATGCTTCTTGGTTTGTTTTTTCAGGAACCATTTATGAAAACATGGATTCCGAAGCGAATGGAAATTTGTGATTCTCACAATGGACCAAAAATTATATCAGATGTTGTTACCATTCATCTGGCTATAATGGTATTTGCAGGTCTGATCCTTTCACTGGAAATACCTTTGCTGATAAAAATAATGACTCCGAAAGAATTCTGGATACCATCTACAGTTGGCTTCATTGCCGTATTTGCCAGGATTTGTTTCAATACATATTACCATCTGATGTTCGGATTGATATACGCAAAAAAAACATTGAAAATCTCACAAATACAAATTGCAACTGCGCTCATAAGTGTTATTTTTTACATTGTATTTATAAAATATTTTGGCATAAAAGGAGCCTTTTTAGCAGCCTTAATATCCTATATATTTCAATGTTCTATAAGTTATTATTTCGCGAATAGGTTTTATAAAATTTCTTATGAATGGTGGAAAATATTCATTTTTACAGCGTCGGCCATTATTTTATTTTTAATAATAAACCCGCTAACCTTGGACAATGATTCCATATCTTTGTTCGTAAAATCTAATATTCTTCCTTCATTAAACAAGATTTTAATTTATTTTAATTTAGATGGTTTTAAAGGTGGAAAACTGATTTTCATTATTAATGAAAAATTTATATTCCTGTTGGAAGCAGTTATTAAAGGTCTTTTGGGGATGACGTATATTTTAATATTAGTTACATTAAATATAATTCCCAAGGAGAAATTAAAGGATATTTTGAAATATTTAAAGAATCTGTTAAATGGATCAAGTAATAGCGTTAAGAAAAATTTTTTGAGAAAAACTAATATCTGATGATTGACGTTTAGGACGATAGAAAATTTTTATCAAAATATCAAAAAGGAATAGCTAAGCCGAAATTTACAGTTATTATTCCGGCAAAGAACGAAGAATCTTAGATCTCTCAAGTTGGAAGTAGTCTGCTTTGGCGCCCTCCCCTTATACCTGAAAATCCCACCTGGGTACAGAAATCCTAGTGTCAGATTCGGAGAAACAAATCGGTTGTTTTGAAACGACCTTGTTGGAATCGATGAACATGTTAATTCAAAAAGACACCTTTATAAAAATTTATAAATTTTACGAAAAACTCACATCCTGTCAAGATTACGATATTTTTTTGCAACTTGCACAGTAAGGCAAAATTGTTTCGGATTTTAGAATTCTGGTAGTTCATCACGGTGAAACAAGGGATTTACGGCATTTCTTCAAGAAAGAGATGTGGCGTGGAATCAGTAACTGGAAAGGTATATTTTTTCACGGGGTGATGCCGCGTGAATTGCCGAGTTTGAGTCTCCCTCTTTTTGTTTTTGCGCTGTTATTTGGTTTGCTCTTTGCAATCGATAGCCGTTTTATTATTACTATCGCGCTGGCCTTGATGATCCCGTCTTTGCTTTTGCCCTGCATAAAGTGCATGATAAAAAGAACATTCTTTCTGTTTTTCAACTTGCTTTGTTGTTCAATGTTTATTTTCTTGCCCGTGGGATTTCACTGCTCAAGAGCGAAAGGTAACTAAATGCAATTCCACGACATTGTCTATCTGCTGCTGTCCCTTTTGATTATCTATATTTATGTAGGGTACCCGGTGTTACTTTGGGTCTTGGCGCGTTTGTTCCGCCAACGCCATTATGCCGATACTCAGTATTGTCCGATGGTAACTTTAGTTATTTCAGCATTTAACGAAGAGAAAGTTATTCGTGACAAACTTTTTAACGCTTTGCAGCTTAATTACCCGAAAGAAAAATTATCGATAATGGTCGTTTCTGACGGTTCAACCGATGCAACAGAAAGCATTGTGCAGGAATTCAAGGACTCCGGCGTCAAACTGTTGCGTACCAGCAAAAGGAATGGCAAGACCGCAGGACTTAATCAAGCTTTGCAGATTATTGACTCGGAAATTGTCGTCTTTTCCGATGCCAATGCTCTCTACAACGTTCAAGCAATCAGGAATCTGGTCAAACATTTTGCCGATCAGAGAATTGGATATGTGGTCGGTCATGCCCGTTATGTTGAAGAAAACAATGCCGCAGGAAAAAGTGAACGAGGCTATTGGGACTACGAAATTCGTCTGAAGAAATGGGAATCAGATTTTGCATCAGTCGTCGGCGGCGATGGGGCCATTTACGCGATACGAACCGAATTGTGGCAACCTCTTAACGAAACTGATATTAATGATTTCGTTAATCCCTTACAGATCATTGTCAAAGGGTTTCGCGGGATTTTCGAACCCAATGCCTGGTGCACAGAGAGACCTGCAGGGGATTTTGGAAAAGAATTTAAGCGTAAAAAACGCATCGTAAACCGCAGTTTTAACGGGATATTGCAGGTTCCTGGGTGTCTTAATCCATTGAAGGTCGGTCGTTTTTCTTTTTTGATCCTGTCCCATAAGATTCTCCGCTGGTTTTCCGCGTTCCTGCTATGTGCGCATTGGCTACTTAGTATTTACGGCCTTTTTGCTCAAGGACGCTTCGTCTCTTTCTATATGATTATGTTGGGACCCTATTACCTGATATTTTTATTGGCTTTGATCGGAAATTATCAGGCTGAAACAAAAACGGCATCCCAGCCGCTGTTTTATTATCCTTACTATTATTTCCTTGTCATTTTTTCAGCCGCTTATGGAATTCTCCTGCGGCTGCGCGGGGTGGTCATTTATAAATGGCAGACCGTCCGGGAGGATCGGCAAATAATAGAAAACAGGGAGAGCATAACAGAGCGGATACTTGTCGTAGCCCTTTTTGTGTCGCTCTGTAGCCTGATAATCTATCTTCCTCTGTACATTGACGGCGCCCCATTTTTCGCATATCTGTTGGCTGTTTTATTGGCCTATACTTATTTTGGGTTCCCATGTATTGTCTCAGTTTTTGCAGCACTGAAGCCTGTACACAACAAGGTTCACGAGAATAATTGGCCAAGTCTCACTTTGTTGATCGTCGCTTACAACGAAGAAGCAGAGATCCGAAATAAACTGGAAAATTCTTTGACGCTTGACTATCCTCATGACCGCTATCGAATCGTTGTTGCATCCGATGGGTCGACAGATTCAACGAACGATATCATTCGCGAATTCGAAAATCGAGGCGTATCCCCAAAAATCTATTCAGAAAATCGAGGAAAAATTGCAGCAATAAACCAAACCATGGCTCAACTGGACAGCGAACTTGTTGTGCTCTCTGACGCCAACGTCATATACGACAAGTCTGCGCTTAAACAGCTTGCCCGGCATTTTGAAGACGAGCGGGTTGGCGTCGTTTCAGGCAGGGTAATTCTGACCAACGAATCACTTAGTTACAGTGAGGCCGAAAAATCCTATTACAGTTTTGAACATTATATTCAACACAAGGAAGGGCAAACCGGGACGCTGGTCGGGGCCGACGGCGCCATGTACGCGATCAGGCGCAGGTTGTTCAGCCCACCAGCGGAGGACACAATCCTCGACGATTTCGTCATCTCGATGCAGATCTGCTGCAAGGGGTATCTGGCACTGCACGAGAATAAGGCGCTCGGATACGAACGCAACGATCAGGAGATTGATAAAGAATTTAGACGCAAAAGGCGTATTATTGCCGGCGGTTATCAGGTGCTCAGACGCGGACAAGGGATACCGGGATTTTCCATGCCTGTTCATTTATTATATTTCTTTTCTCATAAAGTTTTACGCTGGATCAGTGGGCCACTTTTTATCCTCTTCGCAGTAGTACTGATTTTTCAGCAGGCATTCGGAGGCAACGATCTGTTTCTTACATGCTGCTTTTTCGCGTTTGCCATCAGCGCCATTCTCGCTGGAGTGGCACATATCTGGACCGGTACTAGAAAGAACCCAATATTTGGTTTGATTTATTATCAGTACATGCTCATTTTGGCCTCCATTGCAGGTTGCTGGAAAGGGATCATAAAAGGGCAGCATGTCACTTGGAGAAAGACAAGTTAGAGCATATGCCCAAGCCCATCAACATTCTTCATCTGGTGTATAAGTTGACCTATGGCGGGGCCGAACGTATTTTGGTGAACATCGTCAACCGATCGAACAGACGCTTTAGGCATGTCATCTGCAGTTTAGCAAACCCGGACGTCTTTGCCGAAACCTTGCAAAGCCAAGCACAAGTGGTCAGCCTTAACAAAAGGGAAGGGAATGATCCGAGAATTCCCTGGAAAATTGCGTCGCTCTGTCGCGAACACGACATCGACCTGATCCACAGTATCAGCTGGAGTACCTACATAGATGGCTATTTGGGTGGATTGATGCGAGGATTCAGACGTCCTCGATTCATTTTTGCTTTTCACGGTAAGACAATCAGCGACCTATTGGGGATTCCGCATCGGCGGATCTGGGCCCAGCGACTGCTTGCACTCGGTTGCGACGCCATTGTTGCCCCGTCGCAGCAGATGCTGGTCGATTATTCTGCCACTTTCGGTGTCGCGCAGAAGAAGATATCTCTGCTTTATAATGGCGTTGATGAAAAAGAGTATCGTCCCCGCATTCGAACAGAAGATTCGCGTGCTGAATTCGGCTTCACGGAAGATGATATTGTCATCGGCTGCGTTGCCCGGCTCGATCCCGTCAAGAACCTTCCCAGCTTGATCAGGAGTTTTGCCCGTGTCAACGAGGCCGTTCCGAAAAGCCGGTTGATGATCGTCGGCGGCGGCGATCAGTACGACCAGCTTCATGAATTGGTCTCGCTTCTGAATTTGCATGATTCTATCGTGCTGACGAGAATGCGCGCGGACAGCGCTAACTGTATGCGGGCCATGGACATATATATCCTACCATCCCTTTATGAAGGGTTTTCAGTGACCATCCTTGAAGCCATGGCTACCGCTATGCCGGTTTTGGCGGGCCGGGTGGGTGGTACTCCTGAACTCGTCGAGGACGGAGTGAACGGCTATCTCTTCGAGATTGACGATACACAGGAGGAGCGCATGGCCGCATTGATGATCCGGTTGTGCGAAGATGCTGTTTCCCGACAGAAAATGGGAAGGCGCGGCCGGGAACGAGTACTGGAAAAATTTACCATCTCCGGAATGGTTCGCGAATATGAAAGACTGTTTACGATACTGGTTGATAAATAGCGGTTAAGGATAAGAAAAAGGAATTTTATGTGCGGTATTGCCGGATTTACACGAACTGCCTGCCCGACAGGCGACAAACAAATGCTTTATACCATGGGACTGCGCATTGCCCATCGTGGCCCCGATGCCCACGGCGAATATCTTGATGACCACATAGGGCTGGCCCACAGGAGGCTTTCGATTATTGACCTCAGCGCCGACGGAACGCAGCCGATGGTCTCTTCATGCGGCCGTTATCAGATCGTCTTCAACGGCGAGATTTACAATTTCCAACAGTTGCGACAGCGATTCGCAGATGACGGCGTGCAGTTTCGCACGCGCACCGATACTGAAGTAATTTTGGCCTCCTATGCCCGTCACGGAAAACAATGCCTGCACCAGTTGCACGGCATGTATGCCTTCGCTCTCTGGGATATGCAGGAGAAAACCTTATTCTTGGCTCGCGACCGGATCGGCAAGAAACCACTCTATTGGTGGTGGGGAGGCAACGACAGGTTAGCCTTTGCCTCAGAACTGAAATGCCTTTTCGAGCTTCCGGATTTTCAGCCTGAAATCGAGCCGACGGCAGTGGTCGACTACCTGAAATATCTCTATATCCCGGCACCGAAATCCATCTATCAAAATGTTTACAAGCTCTTACCCGGCCATTCGCTTACTTTAAGAATTGGCGCTGAACCAAGGATAGAAAAATACTGGGATGTCGATTTTTCGGTGCAAGATAGTCTCGGTTTCGAAGACGCCACCCGACAACTGCTGCAGATGATCGAAGAGAAAACCCGGCTGCGCATGGTTGCCGATGTGCCGCTTGGTGCTTTTCTTTCCGGTGGCGTCGATTCCAGCGGCATCGTTGCCCTGATGGCCAAGCACTCGACCGATCCGGTACGTACGTGCACAATCGGATTCAACAACCGCCGGTATGACGAATCGGAATTCGCTAGGGAGGTCGCCAAAAGGTTTTCGACCCATCATAGCGAGTACCGGGTTCAGGACAATCTTACCAATACCATTGAACTGCTTCCCCGCTATTTTGACGAGCCTTTTGCCGATTCCTCGGCCCTGCCAACCTACCATGTATCTCGATTGGCACGGCAAGCTGTGACGGTTGCCTTGGCGGGCGACGGCGGAGACGAGTCGTTCGGCGGTTATCAGAAATATGTTACCGAACTGGTGGAGGACCGGGTCAGACGCTCTGTTCCCGGCTTCGTACTTAAACCGATTAACTGGGTCTGTGCTTCGGCTGAACAGGGTGCATGCAAAAAAGCGGCGAGCCTTACAGCTGCAGCACTCACCGACGCTGCAAACGGCTATTACATGACCAACAGCTTTATCACCGACAGTCAGCTATCTCAGTTGTTATCGGAACCGATTTCCGCAGCCTGCCATGGCTATGATCCTGCCGAACTAACAAAAAGCTATTGGGCGCGTTTCCCCGAGGCCGACCATGTAACACGCATGCTTTATACGGACATCAAGACCTATCTTCCCGGTGATATACTGGTCAAAGTTGACCGCACCAGTATGGCCCACGCATTGGAGGTCAGAGCACCGCTGCTCGATCATGAGATCGTTGAATATGCGGCCAGCCTTCCATCGCGCTGGAAAATACTCGGGCGGCAGAAGAAGATCATTCTGCGAAAAGCATTCGCAACGCTGCTGCCGGAAACTTTTCTTGCCCGGCGCAAGCAGGGCTTTACCGTGCCATTGGCAAGCTGGTTTCGTAAAGAGCTGAAGCCGTTGTTCGTCAGTGAGGTTCTGGACAATCCTGAACTATGTGAATTTTTCTGTGTAGAGAATCTGAAAAAATTCTGGGAAGTACATCAAGCCGGTCGCGGTGATCATGGACAACTGCTGTGGACAATTCTTTCTTTTGCGATTTGGCACAAGGAATATTTCAGCAGCTCTGCTCGGGGAAGATAATTTCCGACTGACTGTTGCGATCAAGTGGTTACGGTACCGAGCATCTTAGGGAGAACGTCTGGAATGTTCACCAATGTCAAAGCAGATCTGTCGCGCTTGAGCAATTCGGGAAAAGCTACTCCGCGAATGCTGATTGCAGGATTGTTGTCACAAGGATTTCAGGCGATACTTGTCTACCGGTTTTTTAACTGGATGCATCGAAAACGGCTGCCGGGCCAACCCTTTCGCTTTTTCTTTGAACGTTTCATCGAAATCACCTGTGGCATCTCTATACCTGCCGGTTGCCAGATCGGTAAAGGATTCAGAATTCAACATTTTGGCGGTATTATTTTTCATCCATCGGTCAAGATTGGTGACAATTTCACCTGTTACCATCAGGTCACCATTGGTGACATCGGCGGTCAGGGTAAAGCTGCTGCTCTTGGAAACAATGTGATGCTTGGCGCGGGCGCCAAAGTTATCGGTGAAATAACAATCGGCGACAATGTTATCGTCGGTGCAAATGCTGTTGTCACCAAGGACGTTCCTGAAGATATGGTTGTTGTTGGCAATCCGGCTCGGATTCTGCCAAACAGCAAATATCAGTAATCTATGTGGAGGGTACTGTGCCGGAGTTTTTTGTGCCTGTTAAAGTCATGGATTTTCGTGGCACCTACAAAGGGGGAGGTGGGCCCGACAAAACGGTTCTCTACTCAGCGTTTCTGCACGACAAGTCCAAACTAGATGTGCGCGTTGTTTATATCCGCGACCCGCGTGACAAGGAATTTCAGATAGGTGATCGCGCCAGAAAAATGGGACTCAGCTATAGCGAGTTTGAGGATCGCAGATTCTTTGACTGGGGCTGTATTCGTCAACTGGCGGGTTTTGTCCGTCGTGAAAAAATTCGAGTTATTCATTCCCATGATGATAAAACATCTCTCTATGGTTTTTTTGTCAAACTGCTGGTACCTGCAGTGCAGATTGTTTTCACCGTCCATTTGCACACACCTGTCCAGCGAGAAAGTTATCCATCAATTCTATCCTATCTAAATGCCCGGTTCCGGCGTTTTACGGTCATTTGGTTGATGAAACGTTACATAAAACCGGTTATGGCCGTTTCCGATCACACTAGGCAATCATTAGCCGATGACGGTCTGCCGCTCGAAAGCTCCATCACTTTGAGAAACTGCATCGATGTCGATAGCTGGAAGAGGGACGTCGGCCGGCCGGTACTGCGCAGTGAATTGAAATTGGAAGACAACACTTTTCTGGTCGGTACCGTCGCACGCATCGCCCAGCGACACAAAGACCTGCCGACGTTTTACAGGGTTGCCGCAAAGGTCTGCAAGCAACTTGACAATGTCCGCTTTGTCATCGTCGGGGACGGCTACGGAGATTTGTTGAAAAAGGCACAGCGCGAAGTTCGCAAACTTGGTCTCGATCACAAACTACATTTCACCGGACATCGCAATGATCTGTTCGACATCTACCGCTCCTTCGACCTCTTTCTAATGACCTCATTTACCGAGGGAATGCCGAACACCGTACTCGAAGCCATGGCGATGGAGGTGCCGGTTATTTCGACACGTGTTGCCGGCGTTCCAGAACTGGTTGAAGATGGAAAAACCGGAGTGCTCTGTCCGATCGGGGATGTCGAAGCGTTAAGTCAGGCAGTCGTTGCTCTGCTGGGAAATCGGGAAATGCTTGAATCTTTTGCCAGCACCGGGCGTCGCCGCATTGAAGCGCATTTCGACTTTAAAAAACGGGTCAAGGCACTGGAAAACTACTACCTTTGGGCGGCAGCACAATCACCCCGCGAAGCCCTCAATATTGAAATATCATGACATCATTTGCCGACAAAAACATTTATCTAAAGTCAAATAATACTGCGGATATTTCGGATACCTCCCGTTATGTCAGTGCCAGTGTGCCATTTGCTAGAGGGGAATTGCGTGCGTGCGAAAGCCTGATACTTAAGAGCGTCGTGGGTACAGCGCTTCAGGCTCAATTCAGGTCGCTCAACCGCTGGCATGACGGAACAGTCAAGTGGCTACTGTGCTGCGCAATCGTCGATCAGGAGCAGTGTCGTGAAGGCCGGCTGCTGTTGTCTGAACGCGTCCATCTGCCAAAGGCGAAAAGCAAGTATCGCGTACAAGAGGACGAATACGCCTTTACCTTTTCTTCTGAGACCTTCAGTTGCATTGTTGACAGAAAGCGATTACGCCCGTTTTCATCAATAGAAAGCAACGGGCTATCCTATGATTCGATGGAAATTGGATTGTGGGATGAACAAGGCAGTCTCTGCGAGGCTGAAATTACAGACAGCAAAATTATCCGCCAGGGGATTTTTAGCACCGAGATCGCCCTGAACGGTGAGTTTGTCCGTGACGGCCGGATGCTGCTTAAGTTTTACGCGGTGCTGGAAATCTTCCCCCGCCACGCCCACGTTCGTTTCCGTCTGCGCCTGCATAACCCGCGTGCCGCCGTCCACCCAGGAAATCTCTGGGATTTAGGCGATCCGGGTTCGGTACTTTTCCGTAGACTAATGCTGAAATTGGGGCAGGGAGGAGAGCGCATAACACTGGCAGGGTTGAAATTAGATGATTTCATTCTTCCGGAATTCAGTGAATCCGTTACCATTTACCAGGAATCAAGCGGCGGTGAAAACTGGAACAGTCCGGTTCACCTCAATCGCGACGGCAGGAATCCTGTCACTTTTCGTGGATGGCGGCTGCTGGCAGATGACAAGATGATTCAGACTGGAGACCGTTGTCAACCGCGTCTCTGGTCGGGATGCGAAGCAACCGGCCTGGCAGTCGAAATCGAGAAATTCTGGCAGCGATTTCCCAAGGCCATCGGCGTGATGCAAAAGCAGATTGAACTGGACCTATTGCCCGAATGCTTTCCCGATCTGCATGAACTGCAGGGAGGAGAACAACTGACAGAAAATATCCGTCTCAGCTTCGCAGTAGACAGTAACAGGCACTCCCTGATCGACATGCATGCCTGGTGTGATCCTGAAACCGTCATTCATTCCATGGCCCTGGCGCCACCGCTGGGTCTTCAACATGATCAGCGCTATAACCGACAGTTGCATCTTGCCTTCGACAAAGACCGGGGCTTCTTTGCAAAGCGAGAACAACTGGATGAATACGGTTGGCGCAATTTCGGTGATATCTACGCCGATCACGAGACCGCCTTTCACAACGGGCCGGAAATCTTCATTTCCCATTACAACAACCAGTATGATCTGCTTGCCTCGTTTTATCGGGAGTTTATGGTCACCGGTGATTTCCGCTGGCGTGATCTTGCCATAGAGCTTGCAGCACATGTTGCTGATATCGATGTCTACCAGACCACGGAGGACCGCGAGGAATACAACCTGGGTCCGTTCTGGCATACCGACCATTATCTCGATGCCGGCTTGTCGACTCACCGAATGGCATCGAAAACCCATCTTGAGAAAAAACCCGCCTATCTTTGTGGTGGCGGTCCCGGTTCGGAAATGTGTTATATTTCAGGGCTCAGCCTGCATTATCTTCTGACCGGCGACGAAAGATATCGTGACCTTGTCATCCAGCTTGCGGATTGGAGTTGGATGTCCCTGAACGGAATACAGACGGTAGGAGAGGCTGTCTTAAGCGGTATCAGGAATTTCAAACGATGGCATGACGGGCGTAACCGTGGGATAGTTTGGTCCCGTTATCCCTTTACCCGTGGGACCGGTAACTGTCTGAATACGATGCTTGAAGCTCTCGAACTAACGAATACCCCCCTCTATCTGCGGCGTGCCGAAGCGTTGATCCGGGGGACGGTGCACCCTTATGACGACCCATCAAAACGCAATCTGTTGGATGCTGAAACTGCTTGGTCGTATACGGTATTCCTTGCCGCTGTCGGCAGATATCTGTTAATCAAAGAGTCGCGAAACGAACTGGATGCCGCACACGCATATGCCCGAGATAGCTTGCTTTTATACGCGAGATGGATGGCCAAATACGAATATTTCTATCTCGATAAACCCGAGATCCTCGAATTCCCTAACGAAACCTGGGTTGCTCAGGATCTGCGCAAGAGTGTTATTCTTTATTATGCCGCCCGATATATGGAAGAAAACGAGCGGGCCAAGCTTGTAGATCGCGCCCATGATTTTGTTGATTACGTCACACAAAAACTGTCAGTATCAGATACGGCAAAATATACCCGTATTCAAGCGCTGATGTTACAGAACGGTTGGGTGATGGACGCTCTGCGGGAAATGTGTCCGTTTGTTATAAAAGGAGATTGTTGGAAACCGAACAGTTATAAGCCTCCATGGCTGACCTTGAAGGGCGTCATCGGGTTGTTTTTATATGCTTTAATAAGCGCCGTAAAAAAGTCTGACCTAAAACGAGAAATAAAGTGGTTTTATACCCGTTTGAAATAATGGAGATAGAGGACTGAAAAATGGCTGAAATCAGAGGATTTTTTTTTAGCGGAGCAGGACCGGATGAAAATAGGTCGACCGTGTCGAAAGTCAATGCGGGAGACGATAAAAATATCTTTTCTCAATTTATGGATGAATCGACGAGAAGTTACCTGTGCCAGACATCATGGGAACCGGTCGATAAGGATCGGCAGGGTGTTCCATGCGTTCTGGATGGGGAGATATACAATCGAAGAGAACTGCTTGAATTGCTTGATTCTTGTGAAGAACTGACAGATGCGGAAATTATATATGCGCTATATCACAAGCAGGTTGCTGGATTCCCTAGAATTATCAATGGGATATTTGCTTTTGCCTTGCTGGATACAAATCGGTGCAGACTGATCATAGCAAGGGACCACTTAGGATCGCGCAATATTTTCTATGCGAAATCCGGGCAAACCCTTTATTTTTCAAGTAGAATAAAATCGTTGTTAAACGCCGGTGTCGATTCCACTTTGTCGGAAGAGTCCGTCTACTCATATCTCTGTTCAGTTGCTTTGACCCCTCCGCAGACGATGTTTGCCAAAATAAAGGCTGTGCGCCCGGCAACGACGATAACATTTGACTTGGGTGGCGTGGAAAACGAACAAGTCTATTGGGATATCGCAGACATTACAGAAGACCGAGCCCGTTCATTCGAAAACTTTACTGATGAAGTTCGACATCTTATCGTCGATGCAGTAAAGATAAGAGCTGATAGAGGGGGCAGAATTGGAAGTATCGTCAGTGGCGGAATCGACTCCAGTGCCGTCTCGTCAATATTGTGCCGGTCCTTAAAGAATGGCGAAAGACTTCCGGTATTCTCGATAGCATTTTCAGATAGCGAATTCAGCGATGCTGGGTTGCAGAATGTGTTTTTCAAGGCTTTTCCGGTAGAACCCTATCAATCGGTTATCAATCCCGAAAAATATTGGGAATTATTGAAAATTGCGGTTACGGCTCTTGATTCACCGGTCAATGACGACGCCATGGTCGGAATGTATCGGGTTTTTCAGTTGGCCAAGGAAAATGGTTGTTCTGTGTTGTTTGAAGGTGAGGCCGCAGATGAACTTTTTTTTACAACCCACGTTCATTCGGAAAGAAAATTTTTACAGGTAAAAAAGTTTTGTCCGGATCCTGTTCAAAAAATTTTGGGAAGCCTGTTTACGATCTCACCGGTCGGTGACGCCCTTACCAATAAAATAAGGCGTCTGCTGTTTCGCTTGGGAGTCAGCGATACCGAAAGAAGATTGAGTGTCCTACCCAGTTATTGGCATACCGGCATTCCGATAATGAAGAACCGGAAGGTGATGAATTCATACGACCCTCTGGCTTTTGCGCGCGAGTATCTTCAAGAGACCTCTCTGAAGGACCCGCTGAATATATACTATTATGGTTTACTCAAAGGATTTTTGCCCGATGACCTGCTTTTTAAGAATGGGCGGGTCGCTTCGGCTAACAAGGTTGTGAACCGTACCCCATTTATTGATTATCGATTGGTCGAATTGGCATTAAAAATCCCTCAAGACATGAAGGTTTCCGATCCTACTGAAAAAAGCGATGGAACCAAATTGCTTTATAAAAAGGCCATAGGCAAACTCATTCCAAACGAAATCCTCTACAGGAAAAAAGCACATGGTTTCAGTATTCCAGCATCGTCATGGTTCCGAAACGATCTTAAAGAACAGGTTCGATCAACCTTAAATGATGCAAAAATATTATATGAAATTATTGATCGGGATGAGTATAAGTCTATATCAAAAGACTTTTTTGAAGAAAGACATGAATTAGATAGGTGCTTTAAGTCTGTATTATATCTAACCTTATGGATGGAAAATTTTTCGTAAATGTATTCCTTTTCTTATATGGTTTGCTATTTCAGTAAATAAAAAAAAGTGGTGACACTATGCCAGGAATGTATGGATACTTTGGAAACAATCTTCAAGTCGGAAGAAAGCTGTCAAAACGTTTTCAATTATCATGGAACGATTGTACAGAATTTTCTGAAGATAATCATATAATTGGCGCTCATGCTCATTTTGGAAAAAAGGCAGCGAGAAAATTTGGTGAATCAAATTACGTTCTTGTTGATGGTGACGCAAATATTTACGATAGTTTATTTAGATATAAATGTCTAAATGAAATGGTTAACTTTAAAAATAGTATTCCGGTAAATCTTAAAGATAGTGTGGCTGGAAATTTAGTAATATTTAATAATAAAACTAGAATTTTATGCATTTTTGCAGACATTTCAGGATCAATACCACTTTATTATTCATTATCAAATGGTAGCTTTGTTTTTTCAAGTTTAGTGAAGCCTATTGCACAAGCCCTTAAAAGTCAACAAGACACTATAGGAATAATCGAAAATGTCTGTTTAAAATATTATTTAAGTAATAGAACAGCCTATAAAAATATATTCAGGATTCTTCCTGGTCAATGTATTATATTTGATTTGGTTAGCAAAGAAATGAATACTTATGAAACAAGCAGGGCATGGATAAAAGATAATACATTAAAGTCGAAACAACAAATCGTAGATAACTTAATTAATGAAATAAATTTTTCGGTTTCTTCTATAAAGGAGCACAATGCTAAACTGGCATTAATGTTTTCTGGAGGATGGGATTCTAGAATAATTCTCTCACTGCTTGTTTCTAATTCGTTACCATCCATTTGTTTCTCGCACGGTAGATCAGATTCTAGGGAGCTTCGGATAGGAAAAAAAATTTGTTCATATGTTAATTATCCATTTTTTAATATGCCATTTGATTTGAGTTTATTCAACATTGACGATAGAATTGATGAATTTAATAAAACTGAAAATATCACTTCCCCTGAATGGTATCATGCTGGTAAAAAATTAAAAGAAATGGGGCGTGATTCAGCTATAAGTGGAATTTTAGGGGAAATAATTGGTGGCCAATTCAGCCCTTTTGATTATTATCCGGATTGGAAAAAAACTATAACTAATCAGTTGTTGTTAAATAATTATAAGTTTGAAAAGAAAATTAATAATCGAGGGCTTAATTTCGTTAGAGAGTTATTGTATACCCAAATACCTAAAAAAAAGCCATGGTTCATTTCTGATGATTTTTGGTATTCAGAAAAACATTTAAGTGAAGCCGTCAAACATGATATAGATAAAGATATTACAAGAATACTTAGCCGTGGAATAACTTCACCATTAAAGATAATTGAAGCAATTAAATCTGAATGCAGAGGTGTGCAAATATATTTTCCACAAATTATGAGCTGTAGATCCTTTGTAGACATTTATAATATATTTGGGATGAGTCACTTATTCACCCTCATCTCTAAGATTCCTATGCATTTAAAAGTAACAAACAGTTTGTCAAAAGAAATAGTAAGACATTATAATTCAGATCTATTAAAATATCCAACAGGGGCAATTCTTTTAAACGCAACAAGTAATATACGTCTTCAAGAGTTATCTAAGATACTTATAAAGTTTTATGAAAAAGTAAGATGGTCTTTATATTTCAAAACAGATGGCTTTTTTCAATATCCAAATCTTGAGTGGGATGACTATGAATCTTTTAGGAAAACAGATTGTTTAAATACAATTGTAGATAATATAAATAATCCAATTTTTGATATAAACAAATTAGTTGAATTTGTTCAAAACATAAAACAAAATAAATGGCACAATAGATATTTTTTTGCATTTTACCAAATAATGCGCTTTTATTCTATTGAGTTATTGTTAAAATCTAAATAAAAAATATCCTGGTTATGCACAATTCTCAAGTTGCTCAATTGGCAAGTGCTGCTCCATAAAAAGCGTCAGGCAGCACAACATAGGACAACGGAGACGTGGACATGGCTTGCATCTTTTGAGGCCAGCTTAACACCGTCTTGTGACAGATACGGTCACAGCCGGTGGCCACTGGAAAATTGTGCATAACCAGGAAAAATATTTTTAAAAACTACTTCAGGGGACTATAAAAATGACAATTGAAATCCAATATGTAAATATTCGCAATAGATTGATTGAACTTAAAGAAGCCATAGCGTTTTTTAACAAAGAATTAAATTCAGAAAGAAAGCACTTTCCAGCTTTTGATACTGCCATGGTTATGAAATCGGACGTGGTGATTGCTGCCATAAATAAAGAGGACATTGTCGGTATAATCGGAATGAAAAAAAAATTTTTCTTTGGAAAAAGTTATATCATAATTAAAGAAGGTTACCAGGGATTAGGGTTGGGTAAAAGATTAATTAAAGAACTACTCTATCATGCAAAAAATAAATGCTCAATGTTATACGGTGTTATAGAGAAAGATAATAAAAGATGCATCAAACTGCAAAATAAATTTGGAACAACTAATGCTGGCACAAGAGGAGATCTTGAATATTTTACCATACCATTAGATAACTTAGGGCGCATTCTCTGTTTTTTAATACGAATCTCATTCCCAGCTATAAAGTTGGTAGATAGAATCAAAAGATAGGTTGCTTAACTTTTATTAAAAAAATCTTAATATTAAGTGAAAAATAAGGCTTAATATATAAGATTTAAGGTCTTGACTATGACAACGTAATCCAATTGCACTGTCCTAACCAAGACTCTTTTTTAAATATAAAAATATCAGGAAATATAGAACAATGGTACAGTTGTCTATTATTATACCTGCCAGAAATGAAGAAAAATTCATTCCTTTATGTATTGCTGGAATAAGAAACTCCATTAACTCTGAAATATATGAAATTATTTTGGTTGATAATGGATCAACAGATAATACTTTGTGCGTTGCTAAAAAGTTGGGATGCCGCACGATTTACAATTCTAAAGAAGGACCAGCTGCTACAAGGAATGCTGGTGCATCGATTGCTAAAGGGAATTATATTGCATTTATAGATGCTGATTGCGTCATTCCCAAAAATTGGTTTTTTTATGCTTTGGAGCACTTTCGTAATAAAGCGGTAGCAGTAGGTTTTAAGATATCACCTGATTTTAAAAATTCAACATGGGTTGAAAGGGCCTCTTTTGATTTAAATCAAAGAAGAGGAATAGAGGTGTCTAAGAATGTAATAAATGTGCGTTGGTTAGGCACTTCTAATTTAATACTTGAAAAGAAACTTTTTGATAAAATTGGAGGTTTTAACGAAAAACTAATTACCTGTGAAGATTATGACTTATGCCAAAGAATAGGGGACTATGGAAAATTAATATTGGATGCAAGAGAGTACGTAGTACATATGAGAGAAGATAAGTCATTAAGAATGTTATTTTCTAAGGAACTTCATAGAGGGCAAAATAGCTTAATAAACTGGTCAAATAAAGGATTTAACCTATACGAGGCGCCTAGCATTCTTGTTCCAGTAGGATTTATATTTGCCATTACTTTTGGATTAGCAATAATTGTTCATTATATTTATTTAGGTCTTTTTTTACTAATTTTAGGGATATTACCATTGTTCGCTTTATCGCTAAAACCAAAAAAGGCAAAGAAAAATCCTATATTATTATTGCAATATATTAGTTTCAATTTCATCTATTTAACGGCTAGAGGATTATCATGTGTAAAAGAGGTTCTCGGTTTGTTTTTAAAAATTCCAAGTATTGCGAAAAGAAAACAGACATAAATATTTGAGGGGTAGTGGAGTTTTTTCGATTGACCATAACCACTCTAAAACATTGATTATCAATAGTATTTGTCTATGCATAAACCCTTAAAAATGTTATGAAAAATTTCAATGATTTCAACAGCAAAGGAGATTATTCATGCCCTGAAAAGCAAAGAAGATTTTGACACGTTGGATTCGTGAAACCCGTGAGGCGTTCAGAAACTTTCTCGATGAAACAAATTTCCCCGATTTGGAGCGGTTGGGAGAACGCGGACCCAAGTTCAAGTATCCAGAATGGCTGATCATGTTCATTTCGATTCTGTCGGTGAAGTTAAAAGTCAAAAGCTACGTGCAAATTCAAAAAATGGCTGTCAAATACTGGGACATTATTGCAAGGGACACTGATGCCACATTGATAAAGTAAGGTTCCAATCCGGAATCGATTGAAGAAAACATAAATTTGTCCTTGAACACGAATGTCGACTTGTGATTGGGAGGCAATCTTGCTATGGTCTACTTGAGCCCTTTCTCTTCGATATTATTGTGTTTTGTCGCAAATCCACTATAAATCAAAGGTCTGGGCTCTTCAAGTTATTTCTTTAAAATTTCAGCAAGATAGACATATTTTAAACCGGCCTAATCGATTCCAGAAAATTGAGTTAGTAACTGACGACCTGATTATTATGATAGGACAAAATTTTACCGAACTTTTTATATCGACTGAAGTGGCGCGGAATATTGAGACAGGTGTATAAGCAATGGATCAAGAATATCGAAAGGAAAGATCCATGGCAAAACACCGTACCCGTCGTAGCGCAGAATTCAAGGCGAAGGTCGCCCTTGCTGCATTGTCCGAGGTAAAGACACTGGCCGAACTATCCAGTGAGTATGGCGTTCATCAGACACAAATCACTCGCTGGAAACAGGAACTGGTCGCCAATGCACCGGATTTGTTTGGTAAGGCTAAGAAAAAGGCGCTCAACCACGAAGCCGAGGTTAACGAACTTCACCGCCAGATCGGCAAGCTCAAGGTTGAAAACGATTTTTTGTCCAATCTGCCCGGTCTGAACTCGACCGGGCGCAGAAACAGAAGGTGATTGCAACCGGTCACCCGGATGTTTCTGTAAAGCGGCGCTGCCAATTATTGGGTATATCCCGTGCAAGTTATTATCGTGGCCCCTCTATGGGACTGCGGCAAGGGGACCGGGAACTGATGCGTCGGATCGATAGACTCTACACGGATCATCCCTGGATGGGCAGTCGTTCCCTGGCCGATCATTTAACGAGTCCTGATCGACCGATAGGACGCGGGCGTGTCAGACGCCTGATGCGTATCATGGGCATCGAATCCCTGGCACCCAAGCCGGGTACCAGCAGGCGTCAACCCAGGCATCCGGTCTATCCCTATCTGCTGCGAAGGATGACCATTGATCGCCCCAACCAGGTGTGGGCCACCGATATTACGTATATTCACATGGCCCGCGGTCATATGTATCTAATCGCAATCATGGACTGGGCTACCCGGAAAGTCCTCTCCTGGCGGTTATCCAATACCCTTGACACACAGTTTTGCGTGGAGGCACTCAAAGCAGCGCTACTCAAATATGGCGCTCCGGAAATCTTCAACAGTGACCAGGGTTGCCAGTTCACGAGCGAGTGTCGCCGGGAATGCGATAATGTACCAAAAATGGGAACGAAAAGTGTACCACCCATGAATAGCACCGCATGGTAGACTCCTTCCTGAAAGGAGGGTGTCGCCATGATTTCATGGGAGGCGTACATGGACATTATTGCATTGCATCAACAAGGCCTTTCGCAAAGGGAGATCACCAAACGAACTGGCCGCCATCGCAAGACCGTTAAAAAATATATTCAGAATGGACAAACTCCCGGTTACCACAAGGCCCAACGGCGCGAAAGCATCCTGGCTCCCTACTACCCGGTGATTAACGATTTCCTCGAAGAGGATGATTACCGTGCCACCTGGATCTATCAACGACTCAAACAGTTAGGCTATGCTGGCGGATACGATACCGTCAAAATCTATGTCCGCAGGCGCAAACGAAAACGCAAGCGCCAGGCTTACATCCGGTTCGAGACGATTCCCGGATTGCAGGGGCAGATGGACTGGGCCGACTTCAAGGTCGCGGATTTCAAGGGCGGCAGTTTTACCGTTTACCTGTTCGTCCTGGTCCTGGGATTTTCCCGGGCCATGTTTGCCATGTTCGTTGACCGCTGCACCCTGCAGTCCTTCATGGATGCCCATATTGCCGCCTTTCACTACCTGGGCGGGATTCCCATGGAAATGCTCTATGACAACATGAAGCATGTGGTGATCAGCCGCACAGGTGGGCAGACTGTTTTCAATGTCGAGTTCATGCACTTTACCCAGCACTATGGTTTCAAGCCTCTGGCCTGCATGCCCTACAGTCCCTGGGTGAAAGGCAAGGTGGAACGCCCGGTGGATTACATTCGCGAGTCGTTCTGGCGCGGTTATGCCTTTACCAGCATCGAGCAGGCGAACCGGGATCTTCTCAGCTGGCTTGACGAAACAGCCAATCGCAGGAAGCATGGAACCCACCGGCAGCTGGTGGACCTGCGCTGGCGGCAGGAACAATCCAGCTTAAGTCCATGCCCTGCCAGCGACTACGATACGTCCATAAAAGAGTATCGCAGGGTCTACAAGGACTGCTATATTTCCTATAACGCCAGCCGGTATCAGGTGCCGCCGGATGTGGTCGGCAAAAAGATCCTGCTGAAGGTCAAGGACGGTATCATCCGATTCTACGATGACGACCGGCTGCTGGCCACGCATAGGGAAGCCGAGGAAAAGGGCAGCTGGGTTACCGATGCGAATATCACCGCCCAGATCCTGAAGCAGCGGCAGAAAGCGAAAAAGAAATACGGTCGCACCAAAGGCAAGGCCACCCGGGGACTGGTGAATGCTAGTTTGTTCCCACAGGTGCTTTACCGTCCGCTGTCCGTGTATGAGCAGATCGGCACATGGATCAACTGATCGCCGACCGCCTCCAGGACAACCTCAAACGGCTCAAGCTCACCCAGGCCGCCGAGATGCTCGAAACCGTGGTCGCCAAAGCCGAGTCCGACAAGGACTCTTATCTGTCTTTTCTGGATCAGCTGCTGGAAGAGGAAGTCGCCGCCAAGGAAAAACGGCGCGTACAGACCGCCATGAAGACCGCCGGGCTGCCATCGGCCAAGACCATCGAAGAGTACGATTTTACCTTTCACCCCAAGCTGAACAAAAAGGAGGTGATGGCCCTTTTCGATCTGGATTTCATCGGCAAGCAGGAGAACGTGATTTTCCTGGGACCGCCGGGCGTTGGCAAAACCCATCTGGCCATATCGCTGGCGATCAAGGCCTGCCATCACGGGTTCAAGGTCTACTTCACCACCATGGACACCCTGATGAGGAAACTCAAAGAGCCCCAGTCCCGGCACAAGGCATATCTGACTTCGGCCCTGGTGGTAGTCGATGAAGTCGGGTACCTGCCCATCGACACGAAGGAGGCGTATCTGTTCTTTCAGTTCGTCTCTTATCGCTACGAGCGATCATCGACGCTGATCACCTCCAACAAGAGCTTCGGGGACTGGCAAGAGTTGTTCGGCGAGCAGGTCATCGCCACCGCGATCCTCGACCGGCTGCTGCATCACTGCCGGGTGGTCAACATCAAGGGGCACAGCTATCGGCTCCGCGGGCACAGTTTTTCAAAGAACGATTTCGCCACGGTCGGTTCCTCAGGGTTGGCCGACGTGGATGGGAAGACGGAGAATCAATGAGCTCCAGGGTGGTACATTTTTATTTTCCCACTTCTGGTACACTTTTCATTCCCATTGACAGCGAGGCCTTTACATCCGTGCTGAAAGCCTGGAAAGTCAAGATTAGCATGGATGGCAAGGGACGGTTCAAAGACAACATCTTTATCGAGCGCCTCTGGCGCACCCTGAAATATGAAAGAATATACCTCAGGGATTACGAAACCGGTGTTGAACTATCCCGGGATCTGGCCATCTGGTTCGACTGGTACAATGAAAACCGGAAGCATTCGTCCCTTGACAAACTGACCCCAAATGAGGCTTATGATCAAGGACTTCAAAATCACAACCGGGCCGCCTGAAGCCGACAACAATCATGATTTCGTCTCATTGCTTATCTCACCCTTCAGGCTGTCTCTCTTTCCAGGACCATTTAAGACTTTTTAATGGCACATCGGAAGGTTATCACAATTTTGGTGATTTTTGCTTCCTAAGCCCCTATGATATTATGCAAAGGATTCATATTTTTGAGCAAAGATAACAACCTACTGAGTGCAAAATTTTGCATACTTATTAAAAAAAGGTATACATAGGAATAAATTAATTATTTTTCTATGTTAGAAATATTAAAAAAAAACAATGGGATATATGCGTGAAGAATATCATTAGAGCATAATTTGAGATGTGGCACTAATGTTGCTGATATGTACTATAAATTTTTGGCTGATAATATTAAAATTTTCAGTCTATATCTCATAACAAGATTTAGGAGGTGTTCTAATGTCGTCTATGATTAAAATTATCACAGTATTATTATTTCTACTCCCTGGTACAGCAATGGCAGATTGGACTGAAACTCTAAAATCAAACTTTGACCATGCTGAAACCTTCGATTCTATAAATGATTGGAGAGGGCACTATAATTACGATAGAAGCTGGGAAGAAGGAGGAAACATAGCAAGCGATTTTCCTTATTATGATAGTGGCGAAAATACACCGATAAAAGGATACGCTAATTATGGCCCTGTTTCTGGTAGTGACAGTTGGATATCATCTAGATCTTCTGATTTAATATGGAATGGTGAGGGAAAATCACTATTAATCAATTACGCAGGTTCCGACGGCCCCGCAAGGATTGGTTTTGGTATAGCAGAAAATGATCCCACCTATGGATATTCTGATGGTTACGCTTTTGCTATGGTCCGTATTCCACGAACCTTCTTTTCAATGAACGCAGAAAGTTTTAATTACTATGGATACTTAAAATTGTTAGATTTAGAAATAGGATGGAAGCATGGAGGAAGATGGGGGACAGATACGGAGAATGAAACGTATTGTAGTGATGAAAGATGTAGTTATATATATGGATATAATGATGTGATGATAAACCTATACCCAAGCGGGTCTAGTATGTATCTTAAACTGAATTCATGGGTTGGAAGCAATGAATCAAAACCGTTGAACGAATATATTACAAGTATAGATGTAGGTGGTCCAATCAGAGAGAATCAATGGTTTGCTATAGAATTTCATATAATTTTAGGCAACAATAATGATGGTACTATTGAAATTAGAGCATATGATGAAAGTGGAAATGAACTACCCGGATCACCTGAAAAAATCACAAAAATAACAACTTTTGCAACTTTTTTAGACCATAAGATAAACAGATTGTTAATTGGAGGTAATTATTCCGGTAGTGGCACCACAGGCTATATCTATTTTGATGATATAATTTTTGATGATGGACCAATAGGTTCTAAATATTTTCAATTGTTAAATGGAAATGACTCCACAGAAGAAGATGCAAGTGACTCTACTGAAGAAATATTAGCCCCAAAAAATTTTAAAGTTGTTGAATAAGGAAAAATAGTAAAACCAAAACAAACGTAATCTTATAAATAGATAATTAGCTTAATTTGGAATAAATATCCGCACCCAGAGGGCGCGGCTTTGAAAAATCCCCCCATAGGGGGGACGAGGCCCTGCCCCCATAAAGGGGGCGGGCCATGAAAGTTGTGCCGCGATATGAAATTTAATCGATCAACTGAAGCTGTTCCGTTAATTGCTCTTTCTTTTCCTGATAACGCACATACTTGCGTATCATTTCAGCATCCAGCCCAACGCACACTGTCCTAATTGCCAGTTAATGGCACAAAGAAATCGATAAAATAGGGTGAAACTCCCGAGTGTAAAAATCAATTTTACCGAAAGGAGTGTATCCCATGACAAGGAAAAAGAAAAGACGGTCAGCTGGGGGGAAGAAAGTTACCCGGGTATGGGCCTATCCAGCCGAGTTTCGGTTAAAGGTCGTAAGGCTGTTTTTGTGTGCGACACGGCTAATTATGGCACAAATTTCGATTTAAATGGGGTGACACTTTTCCCGCCTTCTCGATTTTGATCAGGCCATTTTTCAACAGCCACTGCCTGGCCGCGATTCTCCATTCCACGTTGGTGATTCGGTGTCTGCCAGCCCGGTCCGCAATCTTGGCTGCCAGCTCCCGGATACATCGGAAGATACTTCTTCGTTCACGTCTGGAGTAGCGGATACGATCACCTCCAAAATACGTGCCGCAGGCTGTGTGATTTCCAAGGCAGCGGCGCTGTGTATGATTCAACTCATGGGCTGCGGTTTCAGACAGCAAAAAAGATGATTCCAATGTCGTGGCCTTCCACTGCCAGCGTTTTAAAAATTTTTTGAACTCCCTTTGGGTTCGCTCGATCGCCCCATTGTACGAAGGCGTTTTCGTCGGATTGTTTATCGGGATCACCCAGGCATTTTCCAGCGCTTCGTTTACGGTGGTATGGTTCAGATTGCTCCCGTTGTCTCGCTTGCAAAATAGAGGTGGACCGAAGCGGTCGAACAAATATGCCAGATGACCGGCCACCTCTTCGCCGCAGGGCAGACTCCCCGAAGCGATCGGCGGTAGCTTGTAGCGCGAACAAAGGTCTGTCAGATTGTGAAGTTGAAGCGTTCCCGAGTTCGTATCGCTCTTTTGGCAATCGTCCACGGCCCAGGCCAAGTTTGGCCGAAGCCAGCTGACACAACACGTTTCGGCTTTCCGACGGTGCTTGCTTTCGTTGCGTGCCTCGATAACCAGCGCGTTCAATTCCCTGCGGGATATGGACTCGCCGAAAGTGCTTTGAAGTTTGCCGGTGCCATGGCTGCGTTTGGGACCATGATCCAGATCCCGGATCTTGGCCTTCAACTCGTTCAGATTCAACGGCCGCACCTTCTTCGGGCCGCGCTTCCCCACGGCAGGCATATCGTTGGTAAGGCGTTCTTTCCACCGCATCAGCGTGCGGTAGCTAAGCCCCGCCTGCTTTGCCAGGCAGGCATACGATAGCGAAAAGCTCGTTTTCATCTCTTCGATCATGGCCACCGCCTGTCGGATGCGATCATTTTTTTTTCGTCCGGTCGCTGCCGGTTTGGGGAAGCTTCAAGTCCATCAGCACATCCTTGAGCGCCATCTTCCGGTTCAGCAAGTCGATCTGCCGATTCGCGTCCTGCAGTTGCTTTTCCAGCCATTGGCGATGGTCGTCCGGAGGATGGGCAGGCCTTCCCGGGGGCTGGTCGGTCACACTGTCCAAAAGGCCGGACAGCCCCCGCTGCTCCCATTTGTAGAACGTCTTGCGCGAGACGCCCAGGCGTTCGGCGGCCTGGCGGGCAGTCAGCATGCCGCAACGGACCTTCATGATCATCTCGGCTCGGAGCCGTGCCGTCTGGCGGGTCGATGGTTGTTTGGCCATAGGCATCCTCGCCTATCCGGCCGACGCTGCTTTCTGGATCGATTGGAGGCGTTTTTCCAGCTTGCCGGGTTCGCTCAATTTCTTTTCGATCAACCGAGACAACCGCTGGTTGATCGGCGGCAGCGGATCTTTCTTTTTCGGGTCCAGCGCCTTGAGCATGCCCTCGATCGCCAGATTCTGCCACTGACCCAAAAGCGTCGGGCTGATGTCCATTTCCTGACATACCTGGGCGCTGGTGCGGCGCTCGCTCCAAATGGACAGCACGGCCGTTATCTTCTGTTGTGGATCGAATACTCTGCGGGTTCGTTGATTTGTCTTCATGATCTATATCCTTTCTTGCGTCGTACACAAGTTCTTTTTCCTGGCCGGCCTCGTTCACCAGCATCTTGACTTTGCCCTTCTCCGCCCGGATGACCACGCTCTGGCCGCCCATGCGGCCTACCATATAAAAAGGATCTACCGGACGGCCTCGCAACGCCAGTTCCAGTACGTTTTCTTCGACGCCCTTTGCCAGCGTCTTTTTCAGATCATGGGCGATCTCGAAGAATCGGTCGGCCGGACACAGACCGCCGATGCCTTGGTGCGGCCGTTTGTGATTGTAGTATTTGACCCAAAAAGCGGTGCGCTCCACGGCTTGCTCAAAGCTGTCGAACTGCGCCCGCTGGAGGAACTCGCCCAGGATCGATTTCCAGAACCGCTCTATCTTGCCCAGGGTCATGGGATGGTGGGGACGGGAACGGATATGCTTGACACGGTCTTTTTTCATCTCCCGTTCGAAGCGCGTCTTGCCGCGCCAGTTCGTGTACTGACGGCCGTTGTCGGTGAGCATCTCCCTGGGAACGCCGTACTCGGCAACACCGCGACGGTAGGTCTCCAGCACGTGTTCGGCGGTCTGGCTGCGGTACAGTCCCAGGGAGACGATATACCGGCTGTAATCGTCCATGAAGCCGATCAGGTAGGCGTTGCGGCCGGCCAGCCGGAAGGTCATGATATCGCTCTGCCACATCTGGTTGGGTCGAGAACGTTCGAAAAATCGGGGCTTGGGGGGATTCTTCTTCGGCTTACGCTTGGCCTTGTTTACCAGTCCCTTCTCCGACAACTTTTTGTGCACAGTCGATGGGCTCGTGGGAATTAGAAAAAATCGTTTGAGAACATCGGCAATCCGTCGCGGGCCGTATTCCGGGTTCGCCTTTTTCACCGCTACCATTCGCTCCTGGACTTCGGGAGGCACCCTGGTATTTCCTCCTTGGCGAGGCTTGGGTTCCAATCCCTGCACCCCACCGCGTCGGTAAGCATTGGCCCAGCGGCTAATCGAATGCGTGCTGATACCGAACTGTTCGGCAAGCAACGACGCGCTGTATTCTTCTTCCAAAAACAGCCTTACGACCTTTAACCGAAACTCGGCTGGATAGGCCCATACCCGGGTAACTTTCTTCCCCCCAGCTGACCGTCTTTTCTTTTTCCTTGTCATGGGATACACTCCTTTCGGTAAAATTGATTTTTACACTCGGGAGTGTCACCCTATTTTATCGATTTCTTTGTGCCATTAACTGGCAATTAGGACAGTGGAATGGAGAATCGCGGCCAGGCAGTGGCTGTTGAAAAATGGCCTGATCAAAATCGAGAAGGCGGGAAAAGTGTCACCCCATTTAAATCGAAATTTGTGCCATAATTAGCCGTGTCGCACAATGATTTGAGTTCGTATTCCTATAGGTTGTGCAAAGGTTTCAAATATAATAGAAAGAATGGCAAATCCAATTGATCACAAATTTATAAAGATTCTTAAAAGGTATGAAATTTAAAAATGTATAATAAAATCTCAAAAAATTTAATATATCTTCCGATCTATTCATACTTTTATAAAGATTTTAGAAAATGGCTTGAATATTATAAAAAAGAACAGTTTTTAGACAGAGAAATAGTTAAAAAGAGTCAATTTAATATTCTAAAAAGAAACATTGAAAGATCATATAAATATATAGACTTCTATCGAAATAAATTTGATAGTCATAACATTTGTCCATCAGACATTAATACCATAGATGATTTAAAATTAATGCCAATTACTACTAAAGAAGAAATAATTGAAGCCAAAAATAGTTTTTATAATTTAAATTTCCATGGAAAACGCTTTAAAAGAAGTACTAGCGGATCTTCTGGCGTTCCTTTTATTTTCTACAAAGACAGGAAGACAATGGAGAAGATGGATGCGATTCAATATAGAAACTTCTCATGGTTTGATATCGATATAGGCGATCAACAAGCACGTTTTTGGGGCCATCCTCTTAATTATTATAATAGAATGAGGGTTAAAGCTATGGATACATTATTAAACCGTATGAGAATATCACCTTTTCTACTTGAAGATAGCAAATATGAAGAATTCTTAATAAAAATTAAAAAGTTTAAATCAAAATATATCTATGGATACAGCCAATCAATATATCAGTTAGCAAAATATTATTATAACAGAGGCATAGAACTATCTTTTTTAGGACTAAAAGCTGTAATTCTAACTGGTGAGATGATCTTCAAAGATCAACTTAAGATTATAGAAACAGTATTTGGATGTATTGTATCTGAAGAGTATGGATGCACAGAGGTTGGTATTATTGGATATAAATGTAATTGTGGGAAAATGCATATTATGGAAAATTTAATTGTTGAACAAATGAATGATGAAAATAGTCAATCAAAAAGCGGTGAAATTATAGTGACGGAATTATTCGGCGAATTATCATCTTTCATTAGATACAATACAAAAGACAAAGGAATAATTTCAAGTGAGAAGTGTGAATGTGGTAGAACCTCCAAAATATTATCATCCTTGGAAGGGCGACGCGACGATTTAATTAGTTGTCCAAATGGAAGACTAGTTGATCCATATTTATTTGAATATATTAACCAACAAATGCCAAAAAAAATTGGGACGATTTGGCAATTTCGCATTGTTCAAAATGCCTTAAATAGATTGGATATTAATATTGTTGCAACAGGAGACATTGATAAAATTAAGAAATATCTACTTAATGAAAGTAAGAAGGTGTTATCTTCTGATTTAATAATTAGCATTGAATTTGTACCTGAAATAGAAAAAGAAATTTCTGGAAAATTAAGATGTTTCATTTCTAATCTTAACTGATATAATATGTTAAAATTGATTGTTGATTTATCACGAAACCGCGGGTCTAATACCCTGCTGTTGTGCGGCGTTAAAATTGAAAGGGCTCTTTTAAGGTCTTCATACTCCACTGCTTTAGGCAGGGTTGTTCATTAAAGGGAGACTTGCCAGATTTTAGGATTTTTCGGAGAGATATTTATGAAAAAGAATTCCAATAAGTTGCTGCTTGTAGCATACTATTACCCCCCTGCAGGAGGAGCTGCTCTTCCTGGTTCTCAGCGCACAGTAAAATTTATACGCTATATTGAACAATTTGACCGTTACGTTTTAACTTTGAAAGAAGAATGTTATAGAGAATATATTGATTTAAATTTCAGACTTGACCTTCCTGTAAATTTTGAAACGGTATGCAGAACAGGAGATTTTGATTTATTTAAAGTAATGTTGAAGATAAGAGAAAAAATAAAAATGATTTCTATGCGACATGGCAAGAAGCATAGTGAGGATGAAGACGAGAAAAACTATACTATTTCTAAGAGTTTAGGATTTCAGAAACAAAGCACTTTCTTCCAAAAACTTAAAGACCTTATTTATAGTATAATATATTTTCCCGACGATGCAGGAGCATGGCTTTTGGCGGCTATTTGGCATGGGCGCAAAGTTGTCAAAGAGAAAAACATTGATATAATCTTTGCTACAGGTATGCCATGGACTTCACTGTTAGTCGCATACTATTTACACAAAATTACTGGAAAACCTTTTGTTGTAGATTTTCGTGACCCATGGGTTGGAAACCCCTTTCATATCAGTCACGGCAAACTATTCGATTGGTCTATGCAAAAATTAGAAAAGCGGATAGTTGATACGGCGACTTATATATCCGCAAATACTGAAACACTGCGAGACGATTTCTTACGGCGTTATAGATATCTTCCGAAAGAAAAAGTTGTCGTTCTTCCCAACGGTTATGACCCGATCGATTTTACAGGAATTACCGTTGCTGATGTAGATCATTCAGATCGACTTATACTTGCTCATGCCGGTTCACTTTACGGGCGTCGCGACCCTTCACCTTTGCTAAAGGCATTCCGATTGTTGAGAGTTCAGTCACCAGAGACTATCTGCCATTTTACCCAGATGGGATATATTGAGCCTGAGTATTCATTTGACCTGAAATATGCAGATCTATCTGAGACCGGTGTAATTGAAAATGCTGGATTGCTACCATATGAAAAGTGCTTGAACAAGCTGGCCGAAGCAGACGTGGCCGTTATTATTCAGCCGACAACTAAAATACAGGTTCCCTCGAAAATTTACGACTATATGGCCATGAGAAAATATATTCTTGCGATCACTCCTTTAGATGGAGAATTGGCTAAGATGATGATGGAACATAAGCTTGGAGACGTTTTCGATCCGATGGATATCATTGGAATCTGCATAAAATTGAAGGAACTATATTTACGGAAAAATAAAAGTGGCAGAATTAATGTAGCCTATCAGGACACCGAGCGGTTCAATGTAGAAAAAGTAAGCCTAAAACTCGAAAAAATGTTGTTAACTGTCATCAAGCAAAAGAATAATTAATGTCAATTTCATCCATTGTTTTTATCCTACTTTTTTTTTCAGGATGCGTTGCGTCACTACTGGTTTCACCCTTTTATGGAATTCTCCTGTACGCGCTTAGTTATTTTTTAAATCCTGCTTCACGTTGGTGGTTTCATCAGGTGCCGGATCTCAGATTTTCACTTTTACCCATGCTTGTGATTGTCGCCGGCTATTTTTTTAATTGGAAGAAGTTTGATGGCAACAGTATCGCTAACGCACCTCAAACGAAATGGCTGGTGATGATGACGCTGACTGTTTTGTTATCTTCGGCGTGGGCGGTTAATCCTAATATTAACCATATTCTTACCGTGCGCTATATCAAATATGTTATTTTTGCTTTTTTTCTTTACAAGATCGTTGATAGTCCAAAGCGGATGGAATGGTTTCTTACGATCTATTGCGCAGGTATTTTCTATGTCTCTTGGTTTAGCTGGCAGATGGGACGAACTGGACATGGGAGAATAGAAAGGACTGGTGCTCCTGACAGTCCTGATGTAAACACAGCGGCTGCCATGGTAGTAACCGCTGTTCCTTTGTTGCTTTTCTATCTGCTTTACGGGAGAAATAAGTGGATCAAGGGAGGAGCGCTGATCAGTCTGACCTTTGTCCTAAATTGCCTTGTGTTGATGAGCAGCCGCGGAGCTTTTCTGGCCCTGATTGCTAGTTGCGTCTATTTTACCGGCTATGCTCTGACATTTTCACAGGTCTCTAAAGGAATAAAGCTCAAAATTGTAATCGGTGTTATTATCGGAACTGGGCTATTCTTTTATCTGGCAGACGCGGTATTCTGGGATCGGGTTGCTACACTTAAAAACCTTGACACAAAAACCGGCACGGCGACAAGGGTGAATTTCTGGATAGCAACATTCGATATGTTGAACAATCATTTACTCGGGCTCGGTGGGGGCGGCTACGAGACGTTGAGCCCGAATTATTTACCACCTGAATGGCTGACAAAAGGAGGTAGTGTCGTAGGCAAACGGTCGGTGCATTCTTTGTGGTTTGAGGTGCTGGCAGCATTTGGCTATCATGGATTACTGATTTTTTTAGGCTATATTTCATCAAATTTTTTCCTAATGCGTAAATTAAGAAAGTATTTCATACAGCAGGGGGCTGAAGTATACCTGTTTTTACAATCTGTTGCTTTAGAGGCAGCGTTTGTAGCATTCCTCGCGGCTTCAACTTTTATCAATCGGTTTTATTCAGAAATTCTTTATTGGATGCCAGCCATGATCGCTGCTTATGCGAATATTTATATGATCAAACCTCAGAGAGAAAGTTCAAAAAAGGTGTAATAACAAAACATTTTTTAATTATGGTATCCAAAAATTTTTAATGTTATTTAATGACAGGAAAAGAAGGATTCTATTTTCATTTTTTGTGGGGATGCTTCTTTTTTTCTTATTTTCATCATTGCTCCTGAATGCTGTTTATGATGTCCCATTCAAACAAATACCGATCATTGCCCCAAGAATCGTAGCTTCCGAATTATTACAGTATATTTATTCAGAAGATAGCCGCCATGCGGAGAAAATTGTTGCCAAATATTTCACAACTTCGGTTGAAAAAGAACGTATCTATTCCGTGATTTCCTGGATTGATTTAGAAAAAAGAGTTGCTTCTAAAATAAACTATGATGATGTTGTCGTCAAATCAATACCTTTTGTTTATGAGTCTTTAAGCAACCCATCCATAATAAAATTAAAGAATTATATTTCTTCCCAGATTGTACTGGATAGCTTCCTTGACGAATATTCCCAAATGTTGATGCTGTTTGAGTGGATTGGACGTCAATGGGACCATGGCACGGATATTCCTTCAGGCGGCTACTCTCATTTTGATCCACTTGAACTACTCCGCTCAGCTCGCGAAGGTGGGCGATTCTGGTGTGAGGTATCAGCAAGATTTACGGTATATGCTGCTACGGCCATGGGATGGCCATCTAGATTAGTGAGTTTGTCCCGGTCTGGTTATAAATGGGAACATGCTGTCGCAGAGGTCTGGTCTAATCAATTTGGTAAATGGTTCGTAGTCGATACGGATTTTAACCTTTGTTATGAAAAAAAGGGCGTGCCGCTTTCAGCTTTTGAACTCTGTCATTGCAACGATAAAAGAGATGGCTTTCCCGAAATCGAAATTAGAGAAATTGCTCCAAAAAAACCAAGCATTAAAATGATAGACCTTTTACCCTACTATTCCTATTGCCACATTGATTTGCGAAATGATTGGCTGAGTCGTGATTTGGCGAAGGGAAGCCCTGTCGGTGGAGATCGCTCTACCTGGTGGACTGCAAGAGAACATCTTGGAAAAATTCTAACAATTATGAAAAGGATCGACGAACAGCGTGTTTTTGATTGGCCGGTAAATGTTGTGGATATTTTACCCTATTGTCATATGAGTCAAATACCAGAAAGCACGGATCAACAATACTATGTGGGATTTGAAGCGTATTCTCCATATTTTTATAATTTTGAGTGGCGGTTAGACTGGGGAGAATGGATAACTGGTAAGAAAGCTGAAATTCAACTTCCGCTCACACCAGGCAGACATTCCCTTATGGTTAGGATCAGAACGATTGGTGGATATACTGGTCCCATAAATGAATTGCGTTATAGAATTTCAGATAATTCACCTGCTATAATAAAACCAATCCCAATGTTTTAAAATTGCGTTTTCGCAAGATTGGTGATACCTATTCGGATCGTGAATAAAATATCTACTGTTTGTATTCTATCATTTGTGATTGAACAAATAGAAGTAGAGAATTTCAAGATGAAGCAAGAAAAATATTTCTTTTTACTTTTGCTTTTTATTCTTTTAGGAATAGTGTTGACAACATCACAATGTGAGGCTTTTTATAAATTTCATGCAAAGACTGGAATAAACACAGGTAGTCTATCTGATACAGAAAAGTTGAATCACAACAATGAAATCTCATTGAACTTATCAATCTATAACAATGCAAACGTTCCTTTATCAAATCAAACTTCCAATTTATATATCGTTACAAAATCAAAAATATTAGTTTCTTTGATTGATTTGAATATTCATACCATACAACCTCTTTTTCGAGCGGAACCACTTGAGTCTGGGCAGTTTGTTGAAAATTTAATTTATGCGAATTTAAGAATCCAAATCCTTATCAAACAATATCGTCAGCTACATGAAAAAGCCAGAATGTTTAAAACGATACTATCATCAACAATTTTGGATGGTGATAATGTAAGTTTCCTTAATAATAGACAGTTGCAGAGTCAGTTAAATCAATATAGGTTTCGACAACTCGCATCTAAGCTTAATGTTGAGGCTGCAAACTTAATTAGGTCCCCAAGACCGATCAACATTAGAGATACTATTAAAAATGAAGACACCGTGATAGATGCTATTACATTGGCAAGCGGAAAACAATTGCCGCAAAAAAATATTTTAAAACCGCAAAGCGAATTATCACCATCGGTTCAAGGAAATAAGTATGAAACCAAAATGGGCAACGGAAAAATTAACACTGGAGTTAATAGCAATGAATACAAAGAAGATAATAGCAACCGACCTAAAACAATAAGTGATCTTCCTTGGTTTATTAGGTTTTTTTTAGTATCTTACGAATACTTAATGAACAATAAAATTGAAGGTTTACTTTATTTCTCCATGTTTTTTATCATAATATGTGTACTGAGCGGTACTAAAAGATAAGGAAATAAATTAATAGTTGGGAGATGGTTTTGAAAGAATATTAGAATCAGGTGCTTGATGATATTGATTAAGGATACCGGTATTTATTTATGATATTATTTTCAATAAAAATTATGAAATTTATGGTCATACTTATCAGTGTGACCATTCTTTTTTATGGATGCGCAGAAGATTTCGAAACAAAATCTCATCGATTGATAGTGGCCGGTGACAATGCATTTTATAATAGACAGTACACGGAAGCTATCGATAAATGGCATAAGGCTTTAGAATTACTACCAGTGGACAAAAACCTTCTTTCTAAAATTGGGAAGGCTTACTTATGTACTGCCCAATTTCGAGAAGCGGAAAAATGTTTTCGGAAAGTAGTGGATGCAAACAACAACGCTTGGCCGGAATGGATCGAACTTGGAAAACTTAAAATGCTTTCCTTCGATCTTCAGGCTGCAGAGGATATCTGGAAACATTTAAGCGAAAGTACGGTAAATACGGCAGATGCCTTGATCTTCCACGGTGATTTGGCCATGCTGAAAAAACACTATGAGGATGCTGAGTTTGACTATCGGCAGGTATTGGCCATTGTTTCCGATTCTGATGACATATTGGTCAAGCTTGCAATTTGTCTTTATGCACGAAAAAAGAAAACCGAAGCAAGAAAAATAATCGAGCGTCTTGTACAAAAGAGAATTGATGACCCTTTGGTTATGTTCCAACTTGGTCATTACTGGAATTTGAATGATGATTTTGATAAAGCTGGATCTTATATTCTTCAGGCCGTGGAAATGGATCCTGCTGACCTCCGGATCAAGATTCGAGCTGCAAATTTTTTCACTGCTGCAGGGAGATATAATATAGCAGAAAAGCTACTGGAGCCAATCTTGGGAAAGGCGTCTATCGTTATATCCAAGGAATATGCCTATCTGTTGATTCAGCAGCATAAAGTTGATGAGGTGATCACTTTTTTGGAGCCTCTTATACGTGAACATCCCAATGATGACGCTCTGCAATTCATGTTGGGTCAAGCTCACCTCCTCTCCGGAGACCCGATTGCAGGCTCATCAGAGATCAATGAGGTTGCAAAAAGGAATCCCAATGCGCCACAGGTGCATTATCTATTAGGAATCGCCTATCTTGCTGGTGGATACAATCAACTGGGTCTTCAGAATATTACGACATCACTTACACTGGACAATGACTATAGTGACGCCGAAGTTGCTTTGGCTGCCTGCTATTACAAAATGCGTGAATATGAGATGGCGGAGCAGTATGCCAAACGGGTTGTCGAGAAGGAGCCGGAAAATTATAACGCCCACATGATTCTTGGTGCCATTTACTTGAATAAGTATCAAAATGAATCGGCATCCGAGCAGTTCGCTATAGCGGCCATGCTCAATCCGACATCGGTATCACCAGTCTATTTTAGAGCGATGACCAAAGAGGCTTCAGGTAGCATATTGGAAGCCATGAATTCCTATCGGAGGATACTTATAGAAAACCCGCAACTGGTCGATGTGGCCGAGAAATATAAGAATCTGTTGATAGGAATAGAAAAAGCGGATGAGGCTCTCACATTTTTCAGGGAAATGGGGGCGAACCACCCAGACAATGCATATAACTATTTTATATTAAGCGAACTATATCGTTATCGAAAAGATTTGGATTCCGCTGAAGCGAATATTTTGCAGGCAATCGAATTGGAACCCCGCTTGACATCGGCTTACCTTAGGTTGGTGGACATCTACGAGTATAAATCTCGACTCGGAGAAGCCAAAGTATTGCTCGATAAAGCACTTCGCATTGATCCCGGATTTACTATGGGATCGATCCGGCTGGCAGACCTTCACTTGGCTGCGGGGGAAGCGGAGAAAGCCATCGACGTGCTCGAGTCCGCTTATGCAATGAACCGGGACGACCCGATAGTGATGAACAACCTTGCGTCGTTATGCCTCGATGATGAAAACAGATTGAATTTTGCCTTTGAACTTGCCCAGAAGGCGTACGAAAAAAACCACAAAAACCCGGCTTGTTCCGATACACTTGGATGGGCTTTTTATAAAAAAAAGGTTTATCGGCAGGCCATTTGGTACCTGAGCGAAGCGGAACAATGGATGTTGAATGATTTGGACGGTGAAAGTCCGATGATACCTGCAACGGATAATGATATGCTTGCGATTGTTAAATTTCATCTGGGCTTGGCATTGGTAAAAAGCGGAAAGGAAGGGCTTGGCAAGGAAAAATTGCAGGAGGCCTTGGATATTGGATTGGGCGAGACGGAAGCGCAACAGGCGCGGGGTATGCTGGAAGAAGTTGGGTGAGATGACACCGCTTTTTGGGTTGATCGATGTGCAGTTTATCGTCTCTTCGTTAGTTTGGAAACGATAATAACAAATACCTGTGACAGATACGATCACTCGTTTGCTTTATCTTTAGAAGTTTTTAGAATGATGAAGAAATCACAAAGGTCAATCGCAGTACTGATATTATTGCATTTATATATCGTCACTACAGCTAACTTGGCATTTGGTAGCTCAATACAACATTGTGGACAGGGATTATTGGCCATCCCCATAACTAAAGACACATGGGTTTCCGCAAAAGAAGGCGAAAAATTTGGTAACAATGGATCTGAGAAGAAGCTGAAGCTTAAAGGCCAGCAGGAGATTACACTTGTAGACTTCGATGTTTCAACGCTAAAGCAAAAAGTGATAGATCATGTTTTTTTGCATGTGAAATCCCTGACACCAGCAAGAGCACCAATTATGAGGCTGGGAGCTTCATCTGTGGCCACAGAATGGAAAGAAGGCAACGGCAGAGAATACAGAAAGGAATTTGGCAGCGCCTGTTTTTCACAATCCCAATATAAAATGAAAGACTGGGCCTACCCGGGAAGCGATGTCCTGGATTCAATTTTTGGAAAAGGGAATACTTTGTGGCGGTTTGCAGATTGTACAACGCCCGATAATGAGGGTTGGCAAAAATGTGCAATACAGCCGGAGGTTCTATCGGCAAGGATAGCCGGAATCAGTCATGGAATTTGTCTGATGGACGAAGTCGGGTCGGTCTGGTCACTTCAAAATGGAAAATTTAATTACTCCTATTTTCCAAACCGTTTTTTCTGTAGCCGGGAAACCAAAAGTGCCCCATGGCTTGAGGTCAGTGTCTCTGGGTGTGATCGAATTCCACCGGATGCAATAGGTCACATCGATATCCAAACAAAGGGATTCCCCACCGGTGAAGCCATGGCAACATGGCGCACCCCCCCAGACAGTGGAGGTGGAAAAACAATCGGTTTCCTTGCCACCTATGAAAAGGCTGGGAAAATTCATAGTGTTCCTCGCTATCTCGTTCCCATGGCTGGTCAAACCGGATTGCCGGTGCGCATGCATCTTCAGGACCTCGAGTTTTCTCCCGGAGAACAGATTGTATTGTATCTACAAGCCGTTGATAGCGGCGGCAATGTCGGACCCAAGACATCAAGCCGGTTTACGATCGGTCAAAAGATTGCATTCCCAGATAGAAAAGTGAAGCCCGAGTTGGTTAATACCTCGTTGAATGTAACATCTGGTGGAACAAAAGAAACAATCACAGTGTTAGGTGTGTTGGACAAAGTTGACTTGTTGACAGGTAGACTGTTCCCAACAGGAGGAAAGGCGTCCAATAGTAGCTTTGGTTTTGATGTGAAACAGAAAAGAATTAGATTAAACTCCGCCCGCAATGAGACTGTCTGGTTTCAATTATTGATAGAAAACTATGACAATGAGGTTTTAATTGAATACACCCCAAAGGATAAGTCTGCAGTAGAATTAGATCTATATAAAATTGCGACCGTCCCTTTCACAGACAATGGCGTAACAAGGCAGATACCAGATCCTTTGCTCCCATTGGAATGCATACAGAACGAAAATACTATGACCTGGACGTTGTTGTCTCCTGAAAAAAGAGTGTCTTTTCTTGTGGAATTATATGTCCCTCATAATGAGAATACCGGATTCCAAATGGGTTCCTTTGTCGTTAAATCGGGGGACCAAGTATCCAAACTGAATATAGAGTTAAACGTTTGGGATTTTTCGCTTCCGGACAAACTTTCATTCATACCTGAAATGAATGCGTATTGGCAAGTTTCGCCATATAGCGGTTATGAGTACTATATTTTAGCTCATGAAAATCGCACTTGTCTAAACAGATTGCCATACGGGTGGGATGGTATCCCAGAATTTGCGCCTTCATGGACAGGCGAGGATTATGACTGGAAAAGATGGGATTATTGTGTTGGACCATTGTTAGACGGAAGCGCATTTAAAGGGAACAAACGAAACGAAGTGCCCGTGGATGTGATGTATCTTCCTGTGAGTGAGAATTGGCCCATCAATATCCATTCTAATTTTTTACCCTCTTATTGGGTTGAGGAGGCTTTGTCGGAGAAGTATCAAAATCAGTTGAAAATTGCGTTTTCAAAATTTGGCGAACATATTCGGGACAAGGCGTGGAAAGAAACGATTTTCCAATTTTATTTAAACAACAAGATTTATTACAGGGAAGAATATCCTAATAGTACAGCCCCCTGGATACTTGATGAACCTGTCAATACACAAGATTTCTGGGCATTGAGGTGGTACGGACGATGCTGGCAGGAAGCCGTAGCACCATTCAGAAAGGATGTTAGTTTATGGTTTCGAGCGGACATATCCTATAGCCAGTACGCCCGAAACCAACTTTGGGGCGTCTTGGACGCAGAATACATTGGAGGGATTTCAAAACAAAAAATTCGGATGAAGGAAGATGAATACCGCCTTTGGGAACCATCTCATCATTTTGAGTATGGTTCAGTAAATGATTTTAGGCAAGAGAATACCCAACCGGTGCTGTGGTGCCTTTCTGCATGGTCCAATGGTGCAGATGGCGTTTTGCCTTGGCAGACCATTGGAAATGAAAATAGTTGGAAACAAGCTGACCAGAATGCATTGTTTTACCCACACCCCCAAGGGCCACGATCGTCCATTCGTTTAAAGGCGTTTACATATGGACAACAACTTGTTGAATATCTAACTATATTTTCTGATATATACAAAGTTCCTCGCTATTTGGTTTCGGATTGGTTGAGCAATGAATTTTTTATTAATCGAACAATTCAAAAGGAGTTTGAGAATGATGCAGGGACCCCATTGTTTGATAAAATAACTCCGTTTGAAATTCGAAATCTAAAGCTGCAATTGGGCGCAATGATATCGGTTAAATCTCCGCCATATAGAAAAACACTAAAGGATTTTCCTAAAGATATACCGGCCAACCGCGTTGTAGTAGAGCTTGGGCATGTAAGACAGGCAAAAAAAATTGAGAGTATGAAACCAATCTGCGGTAAAAATCGTTTTTGAATTTGAAATGATGCAAAACAGATGGCTACCAGAAAGGAAATCATGAAAGGTATCATTCTCGCAGGCGGTTCCGGAACGCGGTTGTATCCGATCACTCGGGCGGTCAGCAAGCAGCTGTTGCCCGTCTACGACAAACCCATGATCTACTATCCGCTGTCCGCGGGGATAGGGGACAGCTCTAAAAATCTCAATAAGTCCCATCAAACGAAAAAGACATCGGGGGTGATGCTTTCAATCGATTCCCTTAAAGCTGATCCAGTTGGCGGTTAGGAAGGGCAGCGTTTTTCTTACCCGTCGTCTTTATTCAGGATAGATGAACGTCAGCGTGCGGGACGGGACAGGCATGAAATTATGCGTTTCCATTCAAAACGCAGCATGATGGGTCAAATTAATGCCCAGAAAAGCCAGAATAGACGCACCTGGTACGTTGCCGCCGTTAAAAGGACAGAAGGGTATCCCCCTAATGGGCCTTGGAAAATTCTGGTCCGAATGGGTTGAAGACGCGCACCTGCGCATCAATAAGCAATCCATCATGCATGTCCTCAGAATACAAGGTGTTGCATCCTGCCATCAGTGCAGCCGCCACGATCATCGAGTCGTACACGCTTAACTTGTAACGCTCGGCAACATGTCTGCCGCGATCATGCGTTTCTACGGTCAACGGCTCCACCGGACAAACAAATCGGATCAGAGACAACAAGTCATTGATCTCCGGCCAGGGCATGCCCAACTTTCGTAACGCTACATTGGTAAGCTCGTTGAGCACTTGTACACTGATGATACCGCCGTTGAGGACGATCTCTTCAGCACGATCAGCTTTCACTGAATCCGCCGACAATAAATAGATCAATACGTTAGTGTCGATAAACGATTTATTGGCGGGCATTGGCGTCATTCCGGTCAAAGATGAAGTCTGCGGGTAGTTTCCCACGGTATTTCCTCAGTTTTGCCAGAAATGCCTCTTTTCCGGGTTTCTTTCTTACCTTGAATACCCGTTCATCGGCAACGATCACCTCGATATCATCACCTTCATTCAGGTCTAGGGCACTGACTAAGGCTGCGGGTAAACGGATCGCCAGACTGTTTCCCCATTTGGATACTTGCATGTTAAAACCTCCTTTAGATATACATAAACCATGTATATCATCCAATTGTATTGTTGGTCAACCATTTGGTTCCCGGTAGTATTTTTGCAGCGGGCGCACACGGACACAAGTCACATCTGTCAGAAATGCCTCAACGATAGGCTTGGCTGCGATGATGGGCTCCGAGCATGAAAACAATGTTTTCCTGATCGTCAATTTCGTAGAAAAATCGCCATGAACCGATACGGTAGCGCCATGTTGGCGGTGTATAATTTTTTAGTTTTTTTATGTTGGGACCGTAATGGGGGTGTGTTTTTAACTGAGGATAGACATAACCTTTCAACTTCTCTGAAACTTTTGCCCCTCCCGATTTTGCCATGAGTTCCAGATCTTTCTGAAACCGGTCGGTTTCGAAAATCCGATAGTCAGTCAACGAATCGGCCTTTCAGATGCTTGGCTTCGTTGGAGCCTTCCTTCAAACGATTCAGCAGATCGGCGTTCGACATAATTTCAGCCAACTCAACATCGTCCACAAATTGCTGCTCACGGATATTTTGGAGTGCTGCCGTTTCTATAAAATTGGATAGAGAGCGGTTTTCCGCTTTGGCAGTTTCGGAAAAAATTTTATAAACGTCTTCCTTCAACCGCAAGGTCACTGTTTTGTGCAATTGTATTCTCCTAATTTCATTTATATTGAATTATATTCTAATTCGTTCTATCTGTGTTGTCAATAACACATGGGGTTTCTAGAAGATATCACCTCCCAATTTATCCCGCCCAAGCGTGACTTTGTTCAAGACGCAGAGGTCGCAGAGCAGGCTTCCTTTTGCGTCTCTCAGTTTCAGAATATGCATGCCAAGGTACGATAAATTGCACATAGTATTTTTGTCACGGACTTATACGGACAATTTCCTGGCAGCCTTCGGCTGGGAGACCAAAGGGCGAAATTAACCACGGACGCACACGGACTGAGAAGGAAGAGTTTGTACGACGGCCTGAGGTCGGAAAGAAAATGGCCCGGGTTCTCTTTACGGCATTTTTTTTTGACCGAAAGCATTATATTCCCTGTCCTTGCCGGTGTGCGTCTGTGGCAAATATTAAAGGGGACGCGGATTAACGCGGATGAACACGGGTCATATGGGCCGATCGCTCATGGCTGACAGCTGATGGCCAGTTGAATTGGCTGTATTTGTTTTGCTGGTTGGATTGGTTGGAACTGCGTTTTAGCCACGGACCCACACGGATGACTTTTAATCAGCCTGCGGCTGAAAATATTTTGATGGGACACTGATAAACGCGGATGAACACGGATCGGGCGTGAAAAGAATCAACTTCGCTGAAGGAAAACGATAGCTGATTTATCCGCTTATTTTTACCCGACCTTCTCTATATTTTTTTTTGAGGGGAACACGGATCATCAAATCTGCCCAAGATAATCAGATTTCCGAAATCACTCTTTGACATTTCAATTGGTACTGTCCACCGGCAGGCTTTGGAGACGTTGCCAAGTTCCTTGGCCAGGTTCAACAATCCGATGTTTTTCAAATGCAGTGTTAGATCAAATCGAAACTAATCCAGATCAAAGGCGTAGGGAACTTAGAGACTACATAAAACTATATTCTTCAATGCCAAATATCGCTGCAAATTTTTTTCGCGTTGCTTTTCGGTAAACAGCATTTTGGCGTTCCCATTTGGCAATGGTTGATTGCTTTACGTTCATCCTGCGCGCGAGTTCCGCTTGAGTCCAACCTCGTTCAAGACGTTCCCTTTTTACAGGGTTCATGAAAATGTAATCTTCGGCCTCCTCACGGTCATAAAGCGGTTCCATCTCCACTGAACGGATTGCATCACAATCGGTGTCATCTTCAAGTTTTTCCAACAAACGGTTAAACTCGTCTATGGGCAATACGACGAATTTAATTTTCCCGTTTTCCATAATGGTTTGATATTCCATGATTTATCCTTTGTAGATATCTCCACGTGATCGTACCTTGACGATTTCAATAGTTAAAACATCATCATCGCGCATGTATATGATGCGATATTTTCCCACTCTGAGTCTCCAACCGATCCGGCCTTTTAGCATGGCAGTATCGAGATTTGGGTTGTCCGGGTTTTCAGCCAGATCATGGATTTTTTCGATGATAGTGGTTTTGGATTTTAATGGGAGACGTGCAATATAGTTTCTTGCGCTGCGCCTATATTTGATCGCATACATATAGAAGCTATATAGCTAAAAGGGCTATATTTGTCAACGGGAATAGGGGATATATTGTTGGCTATCCGGTTCACATAGTTCGAACGGCTGTACAAAAGCTGACTGGGACACGGATGAACACCGATGAACACGGATCTGGTATAAAGATTTCAGCTTCGCTGAATTGAAAAAAACAAATGCTTTATCCGCGTGTATCTGCGAAAATCCGTGTCCAATTTATTTTTACCTGACATTCTCTGCGGCTCTGCGAGAGATTTATATGGATGAATTGGTTTTGTTGGTTGGATTGGTTGGGACTGCGTTTTAGCTACGGACCCACATGGGCATAAACGGACAAGATATAGCAGCCTGCGGCTGAAAAGGTTTTAATAGAACACGGATTAACGCGGATGAACACGGATCGGATACAAGATTTCAGCTTCGCTGAATTGGTTTTACCACGGGGTCCGTGCTTGACAAAAAATTCTTTTATCTGCAAATATTACAAGAAAATACAGTTGCAGAGGGACCTCAATGATTCGCGAAGGCAAAAAACTGCCCAAAGACGTCCAAAAAAAGCTTCCTGAAATTGTCAAGGCTGTTGAGGCTGACCCGGACGTCATTGCTTTCTTCGCATTCGGCAGTTTAGCGACTGGCCCTTTAAAGCCGCTGAGCGATTTGGATTTCGGTATTTTACTAAATAATCGGTTGGACAAAAGCCAGCGTTTTGACAAACACATTCAACTGATTGGCCTTTTTAACGATACTTTCAGAACCGATGAGATTGATCTGATCATCCTGAACGACGCCCCGCATAGAATGGCATTTCAAATTTTCAAGACCGGAAAGATGCTGGCCTGCAGGAATACGGCTGCCTTGACTGATTTCCGTGAACGCCTGGTAAAAGAGTATCTGGATTTCAAGTGCATGAGAGATGCGTTTGACGCGGTTTTTCTGGAAGGGGTTGGCTATCATGGATGAACGGATTAAGGAACATCTTCAATACCTGAATAAATACTACCTTCATTTGCTGGAAGCCCGGAAGGTTCCTTACGACGAATTTATTGGCAATCCGATCCACTATGGCAGCACGGAACGCTTTTTTCACCTGGCCATCGAAAGTTGTCTCAACAGAGGCAACCGTCTGATTGCGCTCTACCAATTCGTCGAACCGGTTGACACTCCGGACACATATGCGGATATTTTTAAGCAAAAGCATCGATTAGGAGTCGTGGACGCTGACTTTTTAAAACGTTTGGTGCAAATGGCCAAGTTTCGAAAACGGCTCGTCCATCTTTATTGGGAACTCGATCGAGACACAATCTATGGATTCCTTCAGAACAATTTGGATGATTTCAAGCTTTTCCAACAAAATGTGGTCGATTTCCTGAAGAAAAACAAGTTATAGCACCGCCCACTTCGTTCGAGACGCGGAGGACGCAGGGGTTTTTTCACGGACTCAAACAGACAAGGGCTTAAAAAAACAGTCTGCGGCTGGAAACATTTTGATGGGACACGGATTAACGCGGATGCACGCGGATTGGACGTAAAATTGTCAGCTAACGCTGAAAAAATAGAGCTGCTGCAAATTAATTTGTTTTTCACGTGAAGACTTTTGCGAATACAGTTTTTCCGGCAGGGGGTCACACTACTTTTTTTCGATCCGCCTATATCTGCGAAAATCCGCGTCCAATTCTATTTTTAAGATGCATTTCCCTTTAATCTCTGCGTCTCTGCGAGAGATTTCAGCTGTGGCGTAAACCAATCAATCAATTGAACCAACCGACGAATCGAACCCTATTTCATTAGCCTTACATCATCGATGTAAATCGTTCTTGGATGCGGCAGTTGCGTGGCAAAAAAACCGACTGCATAAATCTGGCTGAGATCCATTTTCCGGCCAGCCGGTGCCTTCCTGACATCATCCAAAGGGATGGCAATGGTATGCCAGCCAACGGGAATGGATTGGGTCTTGTTGAACCGATCCGCGTATAACTGTGGCCCCTGCGTATGCAATTTGTCGTGAATCCGGCAGGTGATCCGGATCACTTCTTCAGAGGGGTTGTAGATAACAAATTGGAACCATTGGTATCCATTCCAGTTTCGCGGGAAATATTTAAGTGTGAATCCGGAATAGTGTTGGGTATCGAGATCGGCCCGCATGGCGCGGTTGCCCTGGCAGCCGATATCCTTTTCGATGGAGATGGCGCAACCGCATTCCCAGCGATCAAGCTGCATAGCGCTCTGAAAGTCCGACAGGACCGGGAACTCATTTCGGGCATGCTGCTCGTCGATCAAGGCAACCACAATGGGCCAGATTTGCAGCCCTATCAGAATGACGAAGGTTAATTTGAAAAGCCGCATCGATTTTGCCGGGAACTTCTTCCTGACGGGCAACAGGAAACAGATCGCGACTCCCGCGCCGATCAGGTTTCTGAAAATATCGCCTGTATCCGGCGTTCGGCTGAATGCCGATTGACCCAGCTCAACGAGAATTCCCAGGAGGAGCGTAGCGATAATGATAATCGACACCTGGGTGATCGGCTTTTGTTTTCTGAAGCATTCAAATGGTATTATCAGGAAGGGGGAATAAAGAGAAATAAAGGATATGTCCCAGATTCCAAAAGTGTTTGAACGAGCGTGATGAATGGTAGTCGGGCCCGCCAATAAAAAAGAGCACCGTGAGCAGGGACATGACGAAGATAAAGATATGACGGTGCTTTTTCACTTGGGATACCAGTTTATCATCAACCGTAACATAAGTTTTTAATCAGCTTGCGGCTTGAAACCAACCAACGAATTGAACCCACCCAACCAATTAAATCCTTAAATCATATCGAATTCAAACCCAAGATGGATTTTCAGGGCGTTATCGACTCCGAACATATCTTCAACCCTTAACCGGCCAATGCGCTTTATGATGCGATGTTTGTCGAGGGTGCGTATCTGATCCGCTTTGACCTTTGAGTTTTTTGGAAGATTTCCGGCACCCTCGGGGAGCATGGTTTCGAATGGATATATTTTTTTCAGATTTTTCGAGGTGATCGGAAGGACGCTAACGGTCCCGGAAAACTGATTGTTAACATCGTTTGAAACGATCACAACGGGCCTTGTTCTGGCAATTTCCCGACCAATAGTCGGGTCTAAAGCGGCCAGATAAATTTCCCCCCTTTTAATATTCATCCCAGCCCTCCAAGTCTGCGGCCTCAAATTCTGATGAGATATCAATGCTTTCCTTTTTACAGGCCCGGTAACCTTCTGCCAGTTGTTTTTCAAGAAAATCTTTTTGGATCTGTTTCACCTTAAGTTCGATGGCCTCGGCAATAAACATGCTTCGTTTTTTTGCGCCAGTCATTCGATCTACCATGTTGACCAGTTCTTTTGGCAATGTGACATTTAGTCGAACCTTTTGTGTGTCCATATGGCCCCCAAACAGTGTGGTTTAATATACACAATATTATACACGCAAGAAGGTTTTTGTCAATTAACGGAGGCAAGCACCTTATAGCTGATGCTGATGGTTTGTTGATGGGAGACGGATGAGCGCGAATGAACACAAATGGGGCATAAAGATCTCGGCTTTGCTGAATGAAACCAATATTTTTTCATCCGCGTGTATCCGCGAAAATCCGCGTCCCACTTATTTTTAGGGCACGGATGAACGAGGATAAGGAGTAAAGGGTGTCCAACCAAGCGAACCAGACAGCGCATCAACCCCGTCATCTTCTTGCCCCATTTCGGACACTGTGGTAACCAAACGACAAATTTAAACCTAAAACAGGCGTTTCGCCTTTTTTGAAAAATAAGGGAAGATTATCGGAAAGGAAATCATGAAAGGAATCATTCTCGCAGGCGGTTCCGGAACGCGGTTGTATCCGATCACACGGGCGGTCAGCAAGCAGTTGTTGCCCGTCTACGATAAGCCGATGATATATTACCCCCTATCTGTGCTGATGCTCACGGGCATTCGGGACATCCTGATCATCTCCACTCCCCATGATTTGCCGCACTTTGAGCGGCTGCTGGAAGACGGAAGCCAGTGGGGGATCAATTTCAGCTATGCCGAGCAGCCCCGGCCGGAAGGTATCGCCCAGGCGTTTGTCATCGGCAAGGATTTTATCGGCAGGGACAACGTCTGCCTGATATTGGGGGATAACGTATTTTATGGCCACGGTTTGCCGGAAAAGTTAAAACGGGCGGCGGAGCGCGATAAAGGGGCGACGGTATTCGGCTACTGGGTAAAGCATCCGCAGCGCTACGGGGTGGTCGAGTTTGACGATACGGGCAAGGCCATCAGCATCGTTGAAAAACCGCAAAAGCCGAGATCCAACTGGGCCGTGACCGGGCTTTACTATTACGACCACCAGGTGGTCGACATCGCCGGTCAGATGAAGCCGTCGACTCGAGGGGAACTGGAAATCACTGACGTGAACATGGCCTATCTGGAGCGTGAGCAGCTGTTTGTCGAGAAGATCGGCCGCGGAACCGCCTGGCTGGATACCGGAACCCACGAGAGCATGATGCGGGCATCCGGATTTATCGAGGTTATCGAACAGCGGCAGGGATTGAAAGTGGCCTGCATCGAGGAGATTGCCTACAATATGGGATATATCGACGGCGAGCAGGTGTTGAAATTGGCGGCTCCGCTGGAGAAGAACGAATACGGGAAATATCTGGTTGATCTGGTTAATGGAAGGCAGGATTAATTGGTTGGATTGGTTTTGGGCGAGGGGCGATTGGAGATGTGGGATGGGGGTAGCACGGAGCTTGGAGCGGGGAGCGAAAGGTGAAGAGCGGAAGTTGGGAAGATCGGAAGCTGAGAGCGTGGAGTTTGGAGCAAAGGGCAAAAATAGAATGGGACACGGATTTTCGCAGATTTACGCGGATAAAGCAGCGTTTTTTTTATCAGCGAAGCTGAAATCTTACCGCTCGATCCATGTCATCCGCGTTCATCCGTGTCCTATTAAACGGTTTTAAGCCGAAAGCTGATTAAAATACTTGTCTGTGTGCGTCTGTGTGGGTCCGTGGCAAATATTAGACGTAAAAGGTAGGGGATGGAAATTCTTTCGACCAAATTTAATGAAGTGATTGTCATTAGCCCCCGGATATTCCAGGATCCGCGTGGGTATTTTTTCGAGACGTTTCAGGCGGAGCGATACAAAGACAACGGAATTCTCTGCAATTTTGTACAGGACAACCTGTCCTGTTCCCAAAAAAATACGCTAAGGGGCCTGCACTACCAGCACCCTCACGGGCAGGCCAAGTTGGTCAGCGTGGTCCGGGGAGAGGTGTTGGATGTCGTGGTCGATGTGAGAAAAGGATCGCCGACCTTCGGGCAGTGGGAAGGGGTGGTGCTATCGTCTGAAAACCACCGGCAGCTTTTCGTTCCCGAAGGTTTTGCCCACGGGTTTTGTGTTCTGAGCGAGGACGCCCTGTTCACTTATAAGTGCAGCGATTACTACACTCCCGATGCGGAGCATGGCATCGCCTGGGATGATCCGGATATTGGCATTGCGTGGCCAATTGAATGCCCGCTACTGTCCGAGAAGGATACGTGCTATCCGCGGTTGCGTGATGTAGATGAGAAGGATTTGCCAGTGTTTGGGATGTGAGATTTGAGATATAGGTTATGGGATAATCACCGTGGAGACGCAGAGGGCGCAGAGAAAAGGTTAGTTGGTTGAGTTGGTTTTATTGGTTTGATTCGTTGGGGCGATAGGCGTGGGGCTACAGGCCATGGGGATATGAGATTTGCGATGTTGGATGGAGGAGAAAAAGACATAGAATGGGACACGGATTTTCGCGGATACACGCGGATAAAGAATTTTTTTATTCAGCGAAGCTGAAATTATTACGCCCAATCCGTGTTCATCCGCGTTCATCCGTGTCCTATACAACTACAACGGTACTCCGCTGATAGACGATGAGCAATAGGCCACCGGCGGTGGGAAAATATTTTTGGAATTCGATGAGAGATAAACAATGACCGTTCTGATAATTGGAAATAAAGGCCAACTGGGATGGGCGTTGGAACGTTGCGCGGAAAGCCACGACATCGAAACGGTGGGCGTGGATTTGCCAGAGTTGGATATGACCCATGCTAAAGCCCTTGATCAACTGGTTGCCCGGGAGCGCTGGACCGCAGTGGTCAATGCGGCGGCATATACGGCAGTGGACAAGGCCGAAAGCGATGCAGCCACTGCTTTTGCCGTGAATCGGGATGGCGTCGCGCATCTGGCGGATGCCTGCGGGGAACATGACCTGCCCCTGATCCACATCTCCACCGACTACGTTTTCAACGGCACGGCGACTTCACCGTATCAACCGGACGACCCCATCGATCCACTGGGCGTCTACGGGCAGAGCAAGGCCGCCGGCGAAAAGGTTTTGCGGGAGCGGTTGGATCGGCATCTGATCATCCGTACGTCCTGGCTGTATGGAATTCACGGCAACAATTTCGTGAAAACCATACTGCGGCTGGCCAGGGAAAGAAAGGAGCTGCGCGTAGTCGCCGATCAATACGGGTGCCCGACGTATGCCGGAGACCTGGCGGAGGCCATAATAAAGATTGTAAAACAGTGGTTGAGAAACAAGGAATTATCTTATGGAACGGTTCATTATTGCAACCGGGGAGTTGTCAGTTGGCACCAATTAGCCCAGCAGGCGATTCAATCGGCTTCCAGGTACGAGAAGTTCCAGGTTGAAACGATTGTTCCCATAACAACGGAAGAGTATCCGACACCGACGCCGCGCCCGGCGTATTCGGCCTTGGACTGCACCCGCTTTACTGAATCCTTTGGTATCAAAACCGTGGACTGGAAAGGCAGTCTGGATCGGATGGTCGATGGATTGTATACATAGTGCCAATCCAGAAATGCTAATTGCAGTAAATTAAGTGCTTATCCGTAAATAAAGCCAGCCTAAACCTCGGGGTATGCACGAGCGACCCGAAGAGGTTCGGACCGGTCCGGCGAGACCTTCAATCGGTAAATTCTTGTGAACGTCGAACACTGAACATCGAACACTCAACGTCGAATGTGGAAATCGCTTCGCTCCGTCATTCGATAAAAAGACAATCTCTCGCAGAGCCGCAGAGGCCACAGAGAGAGAACAACAGAACGGTTGGGCGAATGCCAAAAAAACACCTCTGTGTCTCTGCGCGCTCGAGCGAAGCGGGCGCGAGAAGAAACATTGGTCAATATTGGACGGTCGACGTTCATGGGATTAGATTTCAGCACCCCTTCGGAGGGGGCTTCATCAAACCACCCGCCAAGCAGGTGGCCGGTGATTTTTGACGGGCACTACTCATAAGCTGCAGAGAAAAAATGCGAGTACCAGACAAATGAGTGATACAACCAAAAGCGAAAACACCATTATCGTCACGGGAGGGGCCGGTTTCATCGGCGCCAATTTTGTGCATGCCGCCTTGAAAGCCGGTGGCAGTACCGTGGTCAACCTGGATAAACTGACCTATGCCGGCAACCTGGAAAGCCTGGCAGCACTGGCCGACGACCCGCGCCACATTTTCGTAAAGGGCGACATCGGAGATCGGCAGCTGGTGGCCGAATTGCTCGAAACCCATCGACCGGCAGCCATCGTCAATTTTGCCGCAGAGAGCCATGTGGACCGTTCCATATCCGCGCCGGACGACTTCATCCAGACCAATGTGGTCGGCACCTTCAATCTGCTGCAGGAGGCCCGTAACTACTGGCAAAATCTGCAGGGCGAGAAGCGATCCGATTTTCGCTTTCTGCACGTATCCACCGACGAGGTCTACGGTTCTCTCGGAGATGACGATCCGCCCTTTTCGGAGACGACGGCCTACGCGCCCAACAGTCCCTACTCTGCATCCAAAGCCGCCTCGGACCACCTGGCCCGGGCCTTTTTTCACACCTATGGGCTGCCGACCCTGACCACCAACTGCTCCAACAACTACGGCCCTTACCAGTTCCCGGAAAAACTGATCCCCCTGGTGATCCACAATGCCCTGGCCGAAAAACCCATTCCCGTATACGGTGACGGGGCCAACATCCGCGACTGGCTTTACGTGACCGATCACTGCCGCGCCATACTGGATGTTCTGGCAAAAGGTATTCCCGGCAGCGTATACAACATCGGGGGCAGGAGCGAGAAGACCAATCTGGACGTGGTGCACACCCTATGCAGCATTCTGGACGAGCTGGCCCCCCGCGGCAACGGGCAGGGGTACGACCAGCTGATTACTTTTGTCACCGACAGGCCCGGGCACGACCGGCGCTACGCCATCGACGCTGCCAAGATCGAGGCCGAAATCGGCTGGCAGCCCGAAGAGACATTTGAAAGCGGCATCCGCAAAACCGTTCAATGGTACCTGGATCATTCCGAATGGGTGGCCAATGTTACCAGCGGTGCTTATCGGGATTGGATTGAGACGAATTATGGGGGGAGGTAGTCGGTGGTAGGTTGTAGGTTGAAGGGAGTAGAGGCTATAGGTGATGGGCGATGGGCGATATGAGATATGCGATGTGGGGTGAGGTTGAGGCTGATTTTTTTCACCGCAGAGGCGCAGAGGGCGCGGAGAAGGCCGTTTAATTTGTTTCACTGGTTTTATGTCGGTTGATTGGTTGATTTGGTTAAAAGCGATGGGATATGAGATTTGGGATATGCGATGTGGGACAGCACAGAGAGGAGAGCGAAGAGCTGAGAGCAAGGAGAGAAAAGCGAAAAAATAGAATTGGACACGGATTTCCACGGATACACACGGATCAAAAATGTTTTCCATTCAGCGAAGCTGAAATTATTACGCCCGATCCGTGTTCATCCGCGTTCATCCGTGTCCCATTAAAAGATATTCTGTAGATGAAGAAATCATCCTTTGCATGGGCGGCCATCACCATTTTTATGGTGCTGGTCGCCCTTTTTTTTGGTCTGCGTCCCAAGGGCGGGGCCTTGACCAACGATGCGCAATGGCTCATGGATAAAACAGGCATCCGGTTTAATGGCCATGGCATGGCCATTGTCGAAAATCTACGAGCAAAATGGTCGGATCGGAATCCGGCATCTTTTACCATTGAAATGGCCGTAACGCCGGCAAGCGCGGACTTGCAGGGATTCAATCCGCTGGTCGTGATCCACGACGGTGCGGACAGCCGGCAGTTGGTGATCTGGCAGTATCGTGATTCGCTGATTGCGATGAACGGCGACGACTACGATTTCAGGCAGCGCCGGCCCAGGGTGGTTGCCAGAGATGTCTTTTCAGCGATTAGAGAACATTACGTGGCGGTTGTTTCCGGCAGACAGGGCACGCGCCTGTATGTGGACGGTGTTCTGGTGGACGCGAAAAGGGATATGCGGCTTGCCATTCCTGACAGCGGCCCGGAACTGAGGTTGGTGCTGGGCAACTCCGTCAAGGCCACCCATGGTTGGAAGGGTGTTTTCCAAGGACTGGCGATCACCGCAACGGACTTCGACGGCGAGGCAATCCTGCAGCGCCACCGTCTATGGGCAGCCGGTGGATTGTTCGCCACTACAAACCCGGATCTATCCCTGATGCTTTTCTCTTTAAACACGAGCCACAGCGATGCCTTGAAGGGGCAGGATGCGGGTTCTTCGCTCTTCGTGCCTGAAAAGCTGGTGACTTTGGAGAAAAGCTTTCTCGGGCTCCAAGGACTGCATGCCAGGTGGAGCCGGCCAATGGTTTTCGACACCCTGGTCAATGTGATGGGCTTCGTACCGCTGGGCATCGTTTTCTACGGTTTGATCCAGAGTACAGCGGGGCCGGCTGCCCGGCATGGGCGCTGGATTGCCGTACTGGCGTGTCTGTTATTGAGCCTGGCTATCGAGCTTTCCCAAGCCTGGATCCCCATGCGGGTGTCCAGCCTGATGGATTTGGTGCTGAATACATTTGGGGCCTGGATCGGCGTCGAGATTTGGCGAAAGGGTAGGGTATGGCGCTTTCCTTGAGCGAGGCGTGTGTCTTATAGTGCTTGTGGATCGTGAATCGCCAATATGAGGCACTATGCCTATACTTTGACGATATGATTGACCTAAGGTTCGCCAAAACGCATATTGATTGATAAAACGAGGTGGGACTAACCATGTGTGGAATTGCTGGAATCATCAACTTTACGGGAAATGAAGACAAACAGGATCTTTTGACCCGCATGGTGGCGCTGATGCACCATCGCGGACCGGATGCTTCAGGACTCTACATGCACGGACCGGTGGGCCTGGGGCACGCCCGCTTGAGCATTATCGACCTGAGCAGCGCCGGGAATCAACCGCTCCACAACGAGGACAAGACGGTCTGGATCGTCTTCAACGGCGAGATTTTCAATTACCCGGAGTTGAGAAAGGAACTGGAGGCCAAAGGGCATCGCTTTTACAGCCAGACGGACACGGAGGTCCTGGTCCACCTGTACGAGGAAAAGGGAACCGACATGTTCCCACTGCTCAACGGTCAGTTTGCTCTGGCCATCTGGGACGCCAATACACAATCCCTGCTATTGGCACGAGACCGGGTGGGCATCCGTCCGCTGTTTTATCATCATCAAAACGGCCGCACCCTCTTTGCCAGCGAAATCAAAGCGCTGCTGGTCGATCCGTCCGTGCCGCGACAACTGGACCCGGTGGCCCTGTCAGATGTCTTCACCTGCTGGGCCCCCCTGCGTGAACTGACGCCCTTTACGGATATTTACCAGCTGTTGCCCGGGCATTGCGCGCGGATCGATGCCGAGGGGCTGCACGTCCAATCCTTCTGGTCTCCTGACTTCGGTCATGAAGACCACGGAGAACGCTCCCTGGCCGACTGGGTGGAAGAACTCCGGTCGCTGATGCTTGATGCATCGCGGATCCGGCTGCGGGCGGACGTGCCCGTAGGCGCTTATCTCAGCGGCGGAATCGACAGCACCTACATCAGTTCGCTGGTGAAGCGCAACTTCAACAACCGGCTCAGTACCTTTTCGGTCAGCTTTTCCGACACCCGTTTTGATGAGTCGGCCTATCAGTCCATCGCTGTTAAATCCCTGAAAACCGACCATCAGGATGTGCGCTGCACGGAAGCGGACATCGGCGCCCTGTTCCCCAAGATTGTCTGGCACACCGAAACCCCCATTATCCGGACTGCACCGGCGCCGTTGTATATGCTTTCCAGGCTGGTGCGGCAGAGCGACTTCAGGGTGGTGCTCACCGGTGAAGGCGCGGATGAGATCTTCGCCGGCTATAACATCTTCAAGGAAGACAAGATCCGCCGTTTCTGGGCCCGCCAGCCGGACTCCAAAGAGCGGCCCAAGCTCCTGGAAAGGCTGTATCCTTACATCTTTTCTGGTGCCAACACCCGTTCACGGCAGTTCCTGGAGGGTTTTTTCAAAAAAGACCTTCTCGCCACGGATTCACCGGTTTACTCTCACCTGCTGCGCTGGCACAACACCTCGCAGTTGAAGACCTTTTTGGCGGACAGTTTCCGGCCGACCGACGACTCCCTGGATAGTTTTGTGGGGCGTTTCTGTGAGACGCTACCAGAGGATTTCATGCGCTGGAGCCCGGTCTCGCGGGCCCAGTTTACGGAGATCAACATTTTTCTTTCCAACTACCTGCTATCGTCCCAGGGCGACCGCATGGCCATGGCCAACTCTATAGAAGGGCGCTTTCCCTACCTCGATCACCGGGTCATCGAGTTTGCCTGCCGGGTCCCCAGGCGTTTCCGGATCCACGGGTTGGACGAGAAGTTTCTGCTCAAACAGGCTGCCAGAAACGTGATCCCGGGCGAGTTGGTCAAACGGGCCAAGCAGCCCTATCGCGCACCCATCAGCCGCTGCTTTTTTGGATACGAACGGCTGGACTACGTTGAGGAGATGCTGTCTGAAGAACAGATTCGCGCCAAGGGTTATTTTAATGCCGATAAAGTCGGCCGTCTGGTGGCCAAGTGCCGCAATCGTCAGGGAAGCCTGCTCAGCGAACGGGAGAACATGGCCCTGGTAGCCATCTTGTCCACGCAACTGCTCGATCAGCAATTTATCAGAGACTTTCCCGCCTATGAAGGCGAAGAGGTTTCCTCCCCGGTGGTGTATGATTGATGCGATAACCGTATAGCCGTGCCCGTTATTCGTATAGACGGGCAAGGATTCTAGATGTCCATCGATCCCTTGTTCTTCGCATCGCTGCAACCCACCCTCTTAAAAACCCCCAATTACATGACCTTTGATCTTAAATCCTTGATAGTTTGACTAAAAACCAATATATAGGCCAGACCAACGGTTGGTGAAAATGAGCTTCTATCAATCAACTAAAAAACTTGTTCGATGATATTGTAAAAATGAATGATTTCCAGAAGAGTGACCCCGATTACCATGGCGGGAAACAGGTCGACCTGATCGTGGATCCGGAGCGGTCGGCGATACTCAAGAAGTTGTCCATGGATCTGCCCAGCATTACCCTCGATGATCGCCAATTGTGCGATTTCGAGCTGCTCACCACCGGTGCGTTCTCTCCGCTGACCGGTTTCATGACCCGCAGCAACTACGAGTCCGTCATGGATCGCATGAAGCTGCAGGACGGCACGCTGTGGCCGATTCCCATCTGCCTGGATGTATCTGAAACCGCAGCGAAAAATCTGGAGGCCGGACAATCCATTGCCATTCGGGACCCGGAAGGATTTCTGCTGGCCGTCATGCATGTGGAAGATATCTGGACGCCGGACAAGGCAAAAGAGGCTTCCCTGCTTTTTGGAACAACCGACCCGAGCCATCCGGGCGTCTATCATTTGTTTCATCGTACCGGAGAGGTATATGTCGGCGGCGCTCTTGAGGTGATGAATCTGCCGCTGCATTACGATTTCAGGCAGCTGAGGATGACGCCGCCGGAGGTGCGGGGGCTTTTCAAGAAATTGGGGTGGCACCGCATCGTCGGTTTTCACACAACCAACACCATGCATCGGCCGGAACATGAGATGGCCATCCGTGCCATGCGCAAAAGCCGGGCCAATCTGCTTTTGATGCCCGGCGTAGGGATAAGCGGTCCCGGCGATTTCGATTACTATACACGCGTACGCTGCTATCGCCATGTTCTCGGCTATTTTCCCCCTGAATCGGCAACAATGACGCTTCTGCCGATTTTTTCGCGGATGGCCGGGCCAAAAGATGCGCTTTTACAGAGCATCGTCGCCAGAAACTATGGCTGCACCCATTTTATCGTCGGCCACCAGCATGGCGACCCCGGCTGCCATAATGGCGCGACGCCGTTTTACGACAGCGGCGAAACCTGGAACACGGTGCATACGTTGGCCAAGGAGGTCGGCGTTGCCGATATCCCCTGCGACGAACTGGTGTATCAGCCTTTTGAAGACGTGTTCAGCCCCAAGGACGAGGTTCCTGAAGGCACCGAGGTGGTAAGCCTGACCAGTCTGGACATTCGGGACCGTATCCGCAGCGGACGGAAAATTCCCCGCTGGGTTACGTTCCCCGAGGTCGTGGGCGAACTGAAAAAAGCCTATCCGCCGCCGTCCAAAAAGGGTTTCACCGTCTTCTTCACCGGCCTTTCCGGTGCCGGTAAGTCCACCATCGCCCGCGTGCTGTATGCCAAGATGCTGGAGATCGGAAGGCGGCCGGTAACGCTTTTAGACGGCGACATCGTTCGCCAGAACCTTTCGAACGAACTGACTTTTTCCAAGGAGCATCGGGACATCAATGTCCGACGGATTGGCTTCGTAGCCAGCGAAATCACCAAAAACCGGGGCGTCGCCATTTGCGCGCCCATTGCCCCCTATGCGGTCACAAGGGCGGAAATTCGGGCCAATATCGAAGCCTGTGGCGGCTTCATCGAAGTCCATGTGGCCACGCCCCTGGAGGTTTGTGAAAAGCGCGACCGCAAAGGCATGTATGCCAAGGCCCGGGCCGGCCTGATCAAAGGCTATACTGGCATCGACGACCCGTACGAAATTCCCGAGGCGCCGGAGGTGCGCGTCAATACTACCGATAAAACGCCGGATGAGGCGGCTCAGGAGATATTGATTTATCTTGGGCAGAAACGATTTATTTAAAACCGTGCCCATCCTGAAATGTCCAATTTGCTCGATATCTTTGTTGCGCGAAAAATTTTATCCTCAGAATATCAACCATATACCTCCGGTAAAATTTTTCGTGCGCCTCGATCTCGACCAAATTTGCCTATTTCTGGAAGGTCACTGAAACCGTTGCCTGCAGCCCCAAAGATCCCTATAAATTCAACGAACGCGAACGGATCAAGCGATGCCCAATAAAAAGAAAACCATTCTGGTTGTCGGCGGGGCCGGTTACATCGGTTCGCATATGGTGCGGAAATTGATCAGGGGCAACCATGCGGTGGTTGTTCTGGACAACCTGTCGACCGGCAATCGGAAGCTGATTCAAGGTGGTGAGTTTGTGCCGGGCGATCTCGGGGATCGAAAAACGCTGGATCAGCTGTTCAGCAGCCACGCCATCGATGCGGTGATGCACTTTGCGGCTTTTTCCCAGGTCGGAGAGTCGATGCATCACCCGCTGAAATATTATCGGAACAACATCGCGGCAACGATCACGCTGCTCGACGCCATGGTGCGGCATAGCGTCAAACATTTCATTTTTTCTTCCACGGCAGCTGTTTACGGGGAGCCGGAAGCCATTCCCATTATCGAAGATCATCCTTGCATACCCACCAACCCGTACGGCAACACCAAGCTTGCGGTAGAGCGCATGCTGGCCGATTGTGACGCTGCTCATGATTTAAAGTATGTGGCCCTGCGGTATTTCAACGCGGCCGGCGCCGACGGGTCCGGTGAAATCGGCGAAATGCATGATCCGGAAACCCACCTCATCCCCATTGTCCTGCAGGCGGCTTCCGGCCAAAGGGACCATATCCAGGTATTCGGTACGGATTATCCTACCACGGATGGTACCTGCATCCGGGATTATGTGCATGTCAACGATCTGGCCCAGGCCCATCTGCTGGCACTGGATGCCCTGCTGGAAGGCGCCGGAAGTGCCGTCTACAATCTTGGCAGCAGCAAAGGATATTCGGTGCGGGAGGTCATCGGGAAAGCGGAGGCGGTCACCGGACACAAGATTCCCGTTATGGAGGCCCCCCGTCGCGCTGGAGACCCGGCCATTTTGATTGCCAGTTCAGACCGTATCAAAAAGGAACTCGGATGGAAGCCGGTTTATGACGACCTTGGAGCGATCATCGAAAGCGCCTGGAACTGGCATACAAAGGAGCGTGCGGCAAGGGCTTGAGTCGGCATGTTTTTTTTGAGATAATCCTTTTTTGTATCGAAATATTACATAACACGCACTTCATCTGCCGGATACCGAAAAACCATAATACGGAGAGGTTGTATGAATCCAAAACTGAATCGACTCGCGTTCATCCTGCTGGCCTTGGCATTTATTGCAATCGGATGCTCGTCGGACGAAGAGAAAAAGGATGCCCACTTTAACAAGGGAATCGGTTACTACGAGAAAGGGGAGTACAAGAGTGCCGAGCTGGAATTTCGCAATGCCATCCAGATCGATCCGGAGTTTGTCGACGCCTACGAGCAGTTGGGAGAGACCTATCTGAAGCTCGGGGATCCCCGGGGGGCTTTCAGAGAGTTCAGCATGGTGGCCAAGCTCGATCCGGAGAACACCAATGCAGCGCTCAAGCTGGCTACCTTTTATATGCTGGGTAAAAAAACCGATGAATCCCGGGAAAAGGTGGAAGCGGTCCTTGCCAAAGATCCCAACAACATCGAAGCCCTGTTTTTAATGGCCGGGCTCTACGATCTGGAGAAAAATTTATACGAGGCGGCCGGGATCTTCGAAAAAATATTGGATATCGACAGCAAGCAGACCCGCGCCTATATGGGGCTGGCGAGAATTTACGCACGCCAGGGGAAATTCGAAGAAGCCGAGTCTCAATTGATGAGTGCCGTCCATCTGGCCCCCAACGAGATCAAGCCGCGATTGGAACTGGTTCGATTTTACACCAGCCGCAAAGCTTTTAATGAAGCCCAGGCGCAAATCGAAAAAGCCATTGAATTGAATCCGGGCAACGCGCAGCTGTATATCATTTTGGGCAATTTTTTCTTTCAGACGAAAAGGCCCGAGGATGCCGAGACTGCCTATCTCAAGGCGATCGAGATCAATCCTGATGACATCAAACCATACATGGTAGCGGCCGGTTATTACGATAACATGGGCAATGCTGAAAAAACCCTGGCCATGTACGAAAAGGCCTTGTCGGTCAAACCTGACGATATCAATATCATGACGACCATGGCCGGTTTTTTCCTGAAGCAGAAAGAGTTGGAAAAGGCCGAGCAATACCTGGCGAAAGTCCTTGAGGCCCGGCCCCAATTTTTCCCTGCCCGGATGATGAAAGGGGAGATTGCCACCTTCAAAAAAGACTTTACCGAAGCCATCGGCATTTTCGATCAGTTGATCAAGGAAGAGCCGAACTCTTCCCGGGCCTATTACCTCAAAGGGTTTGCCCATCTCGGGAACGGCGAGGTGCAGATCGCCAAAACCACCTTGGCCAAATCCGTGGAACTCAACCCCAAGTCCATAAGGGCCAAAATGCTGCTGGGTGAGATCGCGTTAAAAGAACGGGACTTTGAAAAAGCACAGCAGGAGAGCGCCGAAATCCTGGCACTGTATCCGAAAGATTACCGCGCCAGGACGATGTTGGGCAATGCCCTGATGGGGCAGGGGAAAACGGCAGAAGCCGAAGTGGCCTTCAAAACCCTCATCGAAGAACAGCCGGACAACCCGGTCGGTTATTATCGGTTGGGGCTGTTGAAACGCAGTGAAAAAGATTATGATGCGGCGTTGAGGAATTTCAATGCGGCGCTCTCGCTGAATCCCATGCTGATGGATGTGTTCACCAACATCGTATTGGTGCATGGCGCCAGAAAGGAGCTGGACGCTGCTTTAGAGAAATGCGATGCCCAGTTGGAAAAAGTCGGGGATTCCGATATCCATAGGGCCATCATCAACAACCTGAAAGGTGGCCTTTTGCTTGCCAAAAAGGATGTCCCAGCGGCGGAAACCGCTTTTCAAGCCGCCATCGAAGCCAATCCCAATTTCATGCCGCCTTATTATGCCTTGGCAAAAATTTATCTTTCCAGCAAGCAGCCGCAAAAAGCCATTGACCAATACACGGCCATCCTGGCCAAGAAGCCGGATCAGGCCGGACCGCATATGCTCTTGGGGACCATTTACGATATGCAAAAGCGCTATGACATGTCTGAAAAGCACTACCGCAGCGCTTTGGAGATCAACCCCCAATTCGCTCCGGCAGCCAACAACCTGGCCTACCTGCTCTCCACAGGCGGCGGAAACATCGATGAAGCCCTAAAGTACGCCCAGATCGCCAAAGAGAAGCTGCCTGACGATCCGAGTGTTATGGATACACTTGGCTGGATTTATTATAAAAAAGGGCTATATGGAAACGCGGTTCAAGAGTTCTCGGAAAGCCTTGAGAAACTGCCCGAAAACGCAACCGTACAATACCATATGGGAGCCGCGCTGTATCAGAAGGGGGACAAGGATCGTGCCAAGGCCTATCTGGAAAAGGCGCTGGCGCTGGATGCCGATTTTGACGGAGCCGACGATGCGCGACACATGCTGTCGGGAATTTGATTCTAACGGTACCCCATGCGCAACTTTCCATTCAAAACCCTGATCCTGTGCGTGTTACTGCCGCCCTTCGTCTATGTTTTTTCCATACAGCTGCTTGAGAAGACTGTCCAGGCCGGCTACGAAAAGACGTTGGCGAGCATGTATACCGGAGACACACGGCCGTTGTTCGACGGCAGCCTGCGTTTGCAGGAAGCCATTCGTGAAAACGTCGACGGGTTCATTGCCAGCCGCAAGTTGACCCGTTGGGGGGTGCGTATTTCTGTCAGCGTGAAGACGCCCGACGGAGATTACCTTTATCCGTATACCTATGACGGGTCCAGAACCGAACTCGATCCACCGGACAGCATCGCCGTTGCCCGGGAGAACTTCCGGCTGCTCAATGATGGCCTGATTAAAACCGTCGAGGTTAAGATTGAACACAATACACCGATAGCCAACCTGATATTGTTATCCTGTGTCGCTCTTTCCCTTTTGGTGTTTATGGCCTTTTACCGGCGCGGTATCAAAATGATTCGCCAGGAGGAGCTTGCCAGGCAGCAAATTATCGACAATTTGGCCGAAGAACGTCAAGAAAGCCTGGCGCAGCTCCAGCGTCTTGAAGACCAGCGACGGCTCCTTTCGGAAAGCGTAGAGCGGATGAAAACCGAGCTGGACCAAGAGCGCCGAAAGGCCACCGCCGCCGAAGATGAAATGATTGACGAACTGGTGGCGTTGGAAGAGAAAATCAGCGAGAACCTGTCCCTTCAGGAGAGCCAACTCGATGAAATCGATGCCTTGAGGGAGAAGATCCGGCAGTATGAAAAAGACAATGAGGCTAAGAACCGCCACAGACTGAAAGGCATTGAGGCGATCCGCAAGCGCTTCAATGCGCTGTATAAAAACACCGCTGTTCACGATAGGGCCATCGAAGGGTTTATCGAGTTGACCGACGAGATGAAAATCAAGGCCGAGGAGGTCATTCACCAGCTCAACGACGACCCGAAAATGGTCCAGATCAAGCGGAAAGTATTCGGCAAAAAAAATCGTGAAACGGTATTTGAAGTGATTTTCGCCTATAAAGGGCGATTGTATTTCCGCAATATTGAAGGCAGCCGTGTCGAAGTTCTTGTTGTGGGAACGAAGCTGACGCAGAATAAGGACCTGACATTCTTGGATAAGTTATAAAATCAAATGTATCTCGACCATTACAGATTGCACCTGAAGCCGTTTCAGATCAGCACGGATCCGAGGTTTCTCTGGCTTGGAGAAAAACATAAGGAAGCCCTGGCTGTATTGAAATACGGCATCTTGGATAATAAGGGATTCCTTTTGCTGACCGGCGACGTGGGAACCGGGAAGACCACCTTGCTCCATACACTCGTCGACAGCCTGGGAGATGATGTGCTTGTCGCCATGATTACCGATCCTGGCCTGGCGAAGATGGATTTTTTCAACTTCGTGGCCGATTCTTTCGGGATGGACAAGAACTTCAGAAGCAAAGGCGATTTTCTCATTTCTCTAAAAGAATACCTGTTGGCGGTGCACGGTCAAAACAAGCAAGCCCTCCTCATTATCGACGAGTGCCAGCATCTCAGCCAGAAATTGCTGGAAGAGGTGAGGCTGCTGTCCAACATCGAAAAGCAGAATACCAAACTGATCAATATTTTTTTCGTGGGACAGAGCGAGTTCAATGAAATCATCCTCAGACCCCGAAATCGGGCCATTCGCCAACGGATTACCATTAATTACAATATCTCCGCATTATCCGAAACGGAAACGGAAAAGTACATCCGTTATCGTTTGGACGTTGCCGGAACCAAGGAAGACATTTTCACTTCACGGGCGATCAAGGAGGTCTATAAATTCTCCAACGGCTACCCAAGGTTGATTAACATTATTTGCGACCAGGCGCTGTTGACTGGGTTCGTCAAGGAAAAGAAGAAGATCGATCATAAAATCGTGGCGGAATGTGCCCAGGAATTAAAAATTCCCCATGGGCTATCAACTCGAAAAAGCATGGCGACACCGGAGGCTGCGGACAAAAAAACGATTGAACCGGAAAGAGCGGATGGAATGGGTAAAAATGCTCTGGAATCCGCGAACAAATCCTTCAATCAACCTCTAGTGATCGCCTTGATTGTAGTTGTGGCCATATGGCTGGGATTGGTGGCTTTCTTTTTCCTTGGACATTGGCAGGCGCCTGTCAACAAAATGAGCCATGGAACCGGTTCCAAGAGCCAATTATCGTCCTCTCAGGAAATGGAAACGGCGCGGCCAAGCGCCCGTTCCGGCACTTCCTATTCGTCGCTGGAGGGGCAGGGCGCCATTGAGGGAAGCAATGTCGATTCCCGTGTTGCGAGCGGGGTTGTTGCAAATTCTGAGAAACAATACTCAACCGATGCGGTTAAGCCGACAGAAAGCGAAAAACGCGCAACTTCATCATTTGCAGCGCAAAAACCGTCACCCGTAGCCAAACCATCGGACAACGGAACCAGCGATAATAAAATCACGCTTGACCAAATTCATGAAAATTTCGGGATTTATCCGGAGATATCGTTCGCATTCGATGCCAATACTTTTGGGACTGAGGCCTACGATATGTTGGACATTATCGCCCATTATTGTCTGGAAAATCCAGATGCCACCCTCGTTTTAAGAGGATACACGGATGCCACCGGAGTACGAACGTATAACATGAAGCTTTCGGAATTTCGAGCGAATATGGTGAAAACCTATTTGGTGGGAAAGGGTGTAAACGCCGAGGTCATTACAACCCTTGGCATCGGTCCCGGAACCGATGGTCCGGGAAATACCACCATTGCGCTCGAAAAGAATCGACGCAAGGTGATTGTCGAGATCATTCCACCTGGCGAATAGCGCGTCACCGACCCGTTCTGGTGAAAGCGGCGACGCTTCAGGATATTGACACTATTCATTATAAAAGATATATTTAAACAAGAATTTTCTTCTGGATCGACCTGCGCCAATACGCCACCGATTTTAAACAATCAAGCAGGACAGGCTTTATGAATGACTCGAACGTTTTGGAAAACGAAAAAAAATTGACTGATCGTTTGATTCAGGGCGTATCCAAATTGAGCTTTCAAAGAAAGAAAATGCTCGAAGAACTGCTTCACGAATGGGATCGGCTCGATTATCGGGAGGATTCACGGATTCCCTGCTTTCTCCCCGTGGACTACTCGACCGCCACCAGGGTGTACCAGGATTTCATCAACAACCTGAGCAACGGCGGTGTATTCATCGAAACAGCAGCCGCGTTGCGGGAGGGCCAATCGATCTCCCTGATTTTCACCGTTCCAAACCTTCAAAAATCGTTCAAAATTTCTGGAACCATCGTCAGGACGGAACGAGACGGCATCGGTGTAAAATTTTCCAAAAAGCTCACCCCTTATCAGAAGGAACTCATCAACAGCGCGATCGGTCCCAAATAGGACCGAACGAGCAGCCTCCCTCCAAATCAGGCGCAAGTCATCAAAGACTTGGATCGACGGCCGGGGTATGTTTTGCCGACATCCGAACACTTTTAGAGATTTCTCACGCCTGACCACCTGATCGACTACCGTAACAATCCGAAAACCATTGCACGGCGTTTTCCATGAAGCGTTGCTGATTGATTTCGTCGCTGATTCGATGATCGGCGTTTTTCAGGATCAACAGCGCTTTGGGATCGTTTGCCTGGCTGTAAATCCAGGAGGCGTTTTCAACGGGGACAGTTTCGTCATTGCTGCCATGAATGACGAGGAGGTGATCTATCGATTCCAAGCTGGTAACGATGTCGAAACGGATTTTGCCTTCCAATGTTTCTTTCGTCAATGACTCGGGAGAATTCTCTGGGAGCCGGATGGATCGACTGCGCACGGGCGCAGCCAGCGTCACGACGGCAAAAGGAGCGATTTCGGAAGATGCCATGAGACATACCGTGCCGCCCAAACTACTCCCGAAAAGACCGACGGGCAGATTTTTTCCCAAGATGCCGCGAATTGTCCTGACAACGGCCATCAGATCCATCACACGGTTTTCCAGGGTGGTATCCTTTTCGAAAGAACCCTCGCTCTCTCCACAGCCGCGGTGGTCGAAACGGAAATACGCCATGCCTGCATCGGTGCATCGTCCGGCCAGTGCAACCTGCTTGGGGGAGGATTTGTCGGCCATCAATCCGTGACAGCCAACGATCACCGCCGAAGGATTTCCAGGGGGCAGATGCAGCACCCCAGACAATTTGAGGCCTTGAACCTTAATGGTTACAGGTTGTTCGGCTGCTTTTGGCATGAATCATCCAAAATAAATTCATATGCTTGAATTCTTGTTGGGGGTGGAGTATAGGAAGGCCCGAGGTTTGTTGGGTAGTGCACATCCAGAAATGGCCAATTTGCCCGATATCTTTGTTGCGCGAAAAATTTTATCCTCGAAATATCAACCATATGTCTGCGGTAAAATTTTTCGTGCGCCTCGATCTCGACCAAATTTGCCTATTTCTGGATGGGCACTAAGTAGTATGGCGACTAACTAAAGCATAAAAAAATGGCGGAAGTGCATGGGAATCGAACCCGTGACCCGTCCTATAACCAGCTAAAATTATTCAAATAAAATAAAAGTTATTTTCCTTTTGGGCTTGTTTTGGGCTTGTTTTTCTCTATCGGCAGTGTCATCATCAACCGTTTTCTCTCGGCAATTTCGGTTTTAGCATAGCGCTTCACTGAGTCAATTCGTGCATGATCGGTAAGGGCCTGTACCTGGGATTGGGACAGGCCCTTTTCATTTATATACTGGCTGCAACTGGAGTGTTTCAGCCCCGAATACATATTAATGTCCTCCTCGGCGTCTGCGCAGGCTTTACGCCAGATCCGACTCAGGATTCTGTGGCTGTATCGCTTTCCTGGATTACGACTGCTCTTACAGGTAAAAAGAAACTGGCTTATAACCGGACCCTTCAGAGCCTGCTCAATGTAAGGCGCCAGGTCATCATGGCATGGGATATAATGCACTTCACCGGTTTTGGTCGAATCCACAAGCTTGCGGGAACTGATGGCACGTTGAATGACAAAGCCATCCTCGATGACATCCTCCCTATGGATGGCCATGGCCTCACCCGGTCGGCGCATGGTGTATTTCATGAAATAGAAAATGGGTTTGTGTTCCTGGGGGATCTTTTCCAGGATGGCCAGTTGTCTTGATTCCGGCAACCACTTGATAGCCGGTTGCACGATCCCGTACTCCTTCTTTTTAGGGAAAGGTGGCATGGCTACGATTCGGCGGGCCCGCCAGCAATAATCCATAAAGGAATGAAAGCAGAACATCACATTTTGCTTGTGCTTGCCGGTTCCAGCGATACTATGCAACATATCTTTGAGGACATCGATTTGGATCTCGTGCAATTGGACGGGATTTTTCTTGAAATAAGGACGAATCCAGTTCTTGAGGTAGGATCTGTATGGATCGCGAGTGCCGGGTTTGAGGTCGATAAATGTAGCCTTCTCCCATTTCCTGAGCATAGGCAGCACATCGGTCCACCCGTCTCGCGTGAACCGTTCAAGCCTGAATGTTCCTTCCTCGACGGAATTTTGCATAAGGGAAAGCAACTTCCTGGCCGTCGACCGGGAGAACATTTTTTCCCCTTTGTAGCGGTAGATCTTGACCTGTTTTTTGGTTTTGATATCCCACCACAAAATGTAATAGGCTCCGGTATCCCTTCGTCTTTGGATGCTTCCAGACACGCATTCACCACCGTCAAATTTATAAAAGTGAATTAGGGATTGCATGTCATAGTTCTTTTTGTCAAGAAATTTGCCATTAAAAGCATCGAAGGCCGGCACTGGACATCCAACGCAAGTCTCTGAAATTAAAATATTTAGAGTCGACTATTTATTATTCTCGGTTTCCTTCGAAGTCAGATTCTCAAAAAATCGGTCCAGGTTGTCTTTATGGGCATAGTAGCGCTTATCGATCACGCGTACCGGCAGACCCATCCGGACAAATTTGAAAAACGTGTTCTCGCTCATTTGCAGGTAATCCAGGATCGCCTGCTTGCCGAACAGAATCTTGTCGGAACAAACCGTCATTTCGAGCCGTTCCCATTTTTTAGATTGAGATAGTATTTGTCCCTCTGGTCCACCAGCCACTTGTCCAGGTCGATATCCAGGGCCCGCCAGGGACCGATGCCTTTGCGTCTCCAGGCGGGGAGGTTTTCATTTTTAACCAGATGGTTGATTTTGTTGGGATTCTCCCCGATGTACTTGGCGATCTCCTCGGCACTTTTAAAACAGACAACGCGTTTGCTATCGTTCATCGGGTCAACCACCCCGGGCGCTGGTATTCGATACGCCTGGACAAAACAGGCCTTACGGGTTCGATTCTGACGATTTCCTGTTCCGGGGGTTTATCGGGAGACATGAAAACCACGCCCCGCACCTCGTAGGCGAGCAACAACAGCACGGCGCAGTCCCAGGCGTGGTTCGGTTTGTCCTGCGGGTTCTCCCAGACGTCCTTTTCATTGACACCTTCCACAGTCATCTGCCGTGCCCAGTCCAGGGTGATCTCGCCATGATAATGCCAGCAACCCGGATCCCCGGGCATAATCTCCAGGATGCTGGCCAGCTGGTTCTTGAAATAGTTGGTATCGAAACGCACCAGCCTGATTCCGCCCGGGATCGGCTTTTTGGTGCCGGGATAATACTCGCGGTCGGAATAGGTATAGTGTGTGGCCATGGACTGCACGCCCATGGTGGGCAGGATCGTCCCCATCCTCCGGTACATGCGGCAAAAGTCGTACACCTCGCTGGTCCTGTGACCCATGGCGTCCTGCAGGGTCAGGCGGACCGGATAGACATTGCCGTCGACGTCCATGTAACGGTCCTGCCACAATACCCGGGCCAGCGCCTCGAAAGTGGGCACCTTGCCTTCCCGGATGCACCAGGACTCGCGATTGAACCCGTAGCCGAAGGCCCGGATCTCGTAATAAAAGCCGTCATCCTGGGTATCCACGCCGGCCAGCAGGCAGGCCACGACACCGCCGCCGGGCACCACGCCCCGTCTCCGATCGTCGGCCAGGGCCAGGATGCGGTCCTCGCTGCGCTCCGCCGTTACCGCATACCAGGGCTCGGCTGCATGCCCGTTGCGAAAATCCTTCATCTTGTTTCGACTCCGGAGGCCTTCCAGGAAGGCGTGGGCCACCTCCCACAACTTGACGAAAGGACTCAGCCAGGACGGGATATGGAACCCGATGGTCAGCGGATTAAAAGCGTACAGCGCAGCCTCCAGGGCCTGGCCCTTGTTCCGTTCCCGCCACTCGCCGGCCCGTACGGCCAGATCCCGGTCCGCGTCATCCCATTTGGCGCCACAATGGATACACTCGTACCAGCAGCGTTGGGGCACCTCCAACAGCTCGCGGTCACCGCTGCAAACAAGGCAACGGTTGTGCTCGTCACATTCATCGATTTCCGAAAGCGTTCCGCATTGGACGCATCGATACAAGGTCAGGCCGGGCTTGATCAGTCTCGGATCCCGCAAGTCCCTAGGCCATTTGATCTGTTCAAAAACCATCTTCTGGCTGCCGTCGCAATGGGGACAACGGACCCAATAATCGAACACCAGCTGGCACTCCTCGGTCAGCGCCTTCCAGATCGGTCCGGTCTCGATGCTCGGCGAGCTGGTCCGCCAGATCTTGCGCATGTGGGCAAAGGTCCGGGTCCGTTTCTTGGCCAGGTCCGTGGGGCTGGCTTCCTTCTTGGTGGCCGTCTCGGGATACTTGTCCTCCTCGTCCAACACCACATATGGTAGTGGCTTGTTCGCCAGGCGGGCTGCGCTGTTGGCCCATGCCATGTAAACGATGGCGTTTTGCAGTTTGATCTTATGGGAGGCCAGGTCGTCGGCGTAGCCGGTGAGATAGGATCTGAGCCGGGGACTGTCCTCGAACATGGGCCGGATCCGGTCGGCGCTGTTCTCCCGGGCCGTGTTTTCGTCCGGCATGACGATCAGGGCATTGCCGGGCTTCCTGTCGACCGCGTAGCCCAGGCAGGTATAGTTGATGTCGGTCTTGCCGGTCTGGGGTGCCGCACATACGACAATCTCCTGGACAGAAGGAAAGAAGCTGGCATCCAGGATGCCGGCGGCATAAGGGACAGTGGCATTCCTCCACCGCCCGGGCACAGCGGCATCCCTCGGAAGGTGCCGGTGCCGCTCGGCCCATACAGAGGGTCGGATCATTTTTTTCTTTTTCAGTACGCGCTTTTCAGCTTGTGAAAAGCGCAAATAAAAGACACCGCTGCCCAGCCGTTCGAGCTGTTCATCGGTGAACCATTTGGGATCGACCGGTACCGGCCTGGCAAAAAAATCGGTCATGACCATTTAAACACCTCCCCATTTTCGATCATGGTCTCCGCAAACAGGTGCAGGGCAAAGCCGAACTCGCAGAGCGCATACTCGACGGTCGGTCCCCATGCCGTGAGGCCATCGATCCGGGGGCACGATGCGGTGTAGCCGTCTCCATCGTCGGATAAGGCAATAACGATTTCGAACCGTTTTTCTATAGCGGCTCTGCTCTGGATGTTTGAAAGTACCTTGAACATGATTTCTTCAATGTGAGGGGCAAGGCCTTCGCCCGATACTTCGAATCGCTTGTGTCCGAACAATGACGAATGCTCGGCTTTCAGGTATTGGAATAAAACCGTCATGGACATAAGCAGGAAAGCCAGCCAACCTGTGATTTCAAACATATTAAGCTCCGTAGTTAAATGCGTTGACACTCCCCAACCTCCGACTGTATCCTGCATTCTCATGATGACCTTAACCACAATAAAAAGAGGTCCCATGAGCGAAAAAACAGATAAAAAGCGTGTCCGCACCGAAAAAACTTTTCTACGAGCTGCTCGTGATTTTTGTTCAGCAGACGCCGACGTCCAACTGTCGAAAAGACAATGGAGCGAATTGCATCAAGTCCACGATCTGCGTGATGGGGTGTGTTGCCTCGAATGGCGTGACGATGAACCTGTAATCCCACGATCAGAATGGTGCGAAGCCTGCCTAAAATACGAAAAAGAGAGGGTAGATTATCACTACGCTCTCCTTCGTCGCCGGAGCGCAAAAGCAAGAATGAAGCGGGCCTACAAGATACTATATCCACAGCTGTCACCATAATTTAGTATGTCAGTTGCGACTGGAAAAAGTGCCAGTTCGTTCAACATTCGATTTCACCGCTTGACACATTTGCCATCCTTATATGTAATCGTCGAAACGAAAGGGGGCCAAATGAGCCAAAAAATTAAAAGTCTTGATGTCTATGTTAACCCAACCACCAAAAACATGTATGCGTGCCATTTCCTCCCAGACGTAGAAAGAGTCATAATTGTAGGCCCTATAACCCAATCTGTTAGTGCTGGTGCAAGCAAAGTGGTAGAACTTGAAGCGAGACCATCGTCTAAAAATGAAGCACGCGAAATCTTCCAAAAGGAAATCGACTCCGGAAATCTAAAATAACTGAAATCCAACTTACGGACTCCCCCGAGTTGTGAATATCCAAAAGGAGAAGTTAATTATTACGAAGAAGACGACTCGTACTTTCTTGCGTAATGAGCTATTGCTTGCAGGTTGTAAAAAAAATCAATAGGTTGCCAGTACCCGATAAACGATTTCTTATCCGAATTATCAGGGTACCGGCATCCCTTTAGCTTCATGTTTTCATCCAAAAAATCGGCTATTTTATGAAGCGCCTCAACAGGGTCCTCCGGAAGAATAAAATGTTTCGTTTTTTCCATATCTCACCTTATTGGACTGTTGGGTGCGCGGCCGGTATGTCCTGGTTCTTTTCAAGGCGGTCTGCGGTTTCCCGCAACGATTTAATCATGTCCTCCCGCCTGGCGTTGCTGATGTAATTCGATATCCCGGGTTCGTGGAAATTAAACACGATAAGAGCGTAGCCTTTCGGTCCAAAATTATCTCTCAGCGTGTAATCAATGGCCTTGCCGAGAGTCCGCATAATATCTTCCATAAATGCTTCGTTGATCATGTTCTTACCCCCAGCGTTAAAACGGTATTGCCATCTGGAGATGGCCTCCTTTGATAGAGCCAATCAAAGCCACATGACGGCACATTTCCAAATGCCTTATCCTTTCCAAATGCAGGCCGGATAACCTGGCAGTGGCATAAACATTGACCCCCATCGCCTCGGGGATCAGGGTTGAACCATCCGCGTTGACGATGGACAACGCCTCTTCGATCCGGTACTTGAGCTGCCTGCGGCTGGCCGGTTGCCAGTAAAGAACGCAGCGGCACTGCTTTAAAGTCCATTCAGGATGTTTCTTTTCCATCCGGGCGATATGGCTGGCCAGGTTGAACTCGGAATGAACCAGCCATGTCGGTCTGGACAGATCGAAGTAGTCGCCGGCAGCCGGCGCTTTTGGCGGACACTTCTCTGTCTTGCCATAATTCGGACAACCCTTCGGATGATCCGGATATGGCAGCCGGCACCATCGACCGGCCCGATCGCTCAGAATCAGGCGCTTTACCGGGTATAGCCAATCCCGACGCACGTGTTCACTCCATTCCCCGGGTTCGGACCCTGGATTTCATTTCTTTTTATAGGCTTCGATGATCCGGAGGCAGCTTTTGCATGTCGCAGGAAGATTCGTTTCGGCAAGGAACACGCCCGGCCTTCTTTCCACGCCGCACCACGTAAGATTTTTAAAGTACAATCCATTCAGCTCGGGACTTCCACCTTGCAGTGCATGGACTTTTTTTTGTCCGGCTACGGTTTTGTTTCCGGTTGATTCAAAAGACATCCGTCTCCTCCCTGTTTTGACACGCCCGAATATGTTCGAATCTCAGCACCCACGGCACAAGATCCGGCCCGCCCATGGCATCGATGTAATCCTTGCGGTTTTTCCAATAGCGGGTACCGCCCTCGCGCCGAAAACTGTCTACGGACATATCGCCCAGGCGTTCCTTGCGGCAAAATATTACCTTCGAGGCGTGCATCCGTTTTCCACCCGCGCGAAAATCCTTGGTTATCCCCATGAACTCGGTACCGGGCCTGAATTTTGCGGCATGAGAATCCTTCCAGAATCGCCGCGTCTCGGTTTTACTCCGGTCGTCATAAGCCTCCCTGGTTTTGGCGAACGATACGTGCAGCATGTACTTCTCACCTCCTGAAAGATGTTCGGGAGTCAGGCAAACAGTTTCAGTTGCGCCGTGGCCGCTTCGATCCGCGGGATGGCGATCCCGTCCAGATAGGTTTTGCTCAAATCGATCCCGATGAATTTGCGGTCATACTTATGAGCGACGATCGCTGTCGTTCCGCTGCCCACGAACGGATCAAGGACCACGCCGCCGGCAGGGCAGCCGGCCATGATGCACGGTTCGACCAGGGCCGGCGAAAAGGCTGCGAAATGGGCATCCGGGCAGCTGCCGGGAACGGCATCGATGCCGACGATTTCATCGCCGCAGACGATCATCCCGAACGGTTGTTCCAGGGACTGGAAAAACAGATCCGTGTTCCTGAAGTTTCTTTCCCCGACCAGGTCACCGATGGAGGCGTGAAACGAACTGTTCGCCTTGACGCCGCTACCCGGAAGGGCGCTTTTGGGCGTCACGCCCGGGATCATGTGACTCATGGATTTGGCGATGGTCTGGTTGCCGGGCCCGCCGTCCTTCCATTTATGGTTCCCGCTGCGCCCCCTGGCATACCTTCTGTGCGTGTCGGGTGACGCCTGGACTTTTATGGATTTCATGTCGCACCGGTAGTGCTGCGATTTGGTCAGCATGAAGACGTATTCGAGGGCGGACGTGGGCCGGTCCTTCACAGACTCTGGCATTGCTGTCCGTTTGACCCAGGGCAGAGCGGACCGCAAGTACCAGCCATCGGCCTGAAGAGCGAAGGCAACGCGCCAGGGAATACCCATCAGATCCTTTTGCTTGAATCCGGAGGGAGGTTTCGCGTTCGCCAGGTTGCGCTGGGCGCCGACCACGGGATGCAGGTTGTCGGACACCCGGTAGGATCGCGACGCGGCATAGGAATCGCCGAGATTGATCCAGCAGGTGCCGTCATCGCAAAGAACGCGACGGACTTGCCTGAAAATCAGGACTTCGTGTTCGATATAAAGTTCCGGCGTCGGTTCGAGTCCGTGACTGCCCAGCCAGGCGCCGCACTTTTGGCAAAAACCGCGTTCGGCGACTGCCCGGACCGGTTCCCGGAAATCCGCAACATCTCCTCGTACATCGCCGCGGCCATTACAGGCCCGGGACCAGTTTCCCTTGCCGATCTCGGTACCGATTTTCTCCGTATTGAAATCGTGCCGGCAATCGGGATCTCCTCCCCATATTTGCGGTGGGACCCCGTAATCCCGCAAACCCCAATACGGCGGGGAGGTCACGCAGCAATTGACGGACCGGTCCCGCAGCTGCCCGAGAACGTCAACGACGTGTCCGTGATACAGCTTGCCGCAAGTTGTTTCGTAACAGGGTTTCATTGACATTAAGAACTCAAGGCGTTTTCACCGGACGGGTCGGATACCGACTTTTTTTACAAGTACTCATCGAACCTGCCGATTATTTTTTTCGGTTGTGTAGCCATGCAGCGGCATGACGCTTCCGAGAGGCCTCCATCTTCCGTTTGAACCGCCAATAACGTTTTCCGTAGATCCGGAAGTTGAACCGGATGCCGAGTCCGCCGAGAATCGGCATGGCCGGATCGACGGCAATGGAAAACGCCCCGAAATGGAATTTCACCGTGCATCCCCAATACGGTTTACGGTACATGCAACCCCCTTCTACGCATCCTCCCAGACATCCCCGGGACACACATCGCAAACCGGCCCATCCAGGTATTCGTACGGATGCAATCCGGCTTCATAGCAAAGCCGTACGGCCGTTTTGTGGTCGACTTCGAAAAGATCCCGGACACACGCCCAGCGGGGATAGTCCTTTCTGCCCGGTGGCGGTACCGCGTTTTTGGCTGCACGGATCCAAAGATCGGTTTCGCTATTGCTTTTAAGTCGATTTCCCATGGCATCAATTTCCTGAATCCGGATCTCATTGGAGGACTATTTTTCTCAAGTACTCACCGAAAATGCCGATAATCTTCTCAGTGAAGGGAATTATTACTCAATCCTTTCCCGTCCCTTTCATCGGGCAAGACCGTTCCCCCCCTTCGGTCTTGCCCGCTTCCTTTTGAATGGACAAAGGGTTCGGCATTGCGACACTCCGGCGGATGGTTCTCCCAGTCGGTCGAGATGAAATCGATATGATCGACCAGGGCGGCCTCCATGAATATTCCATCCCGACCTTTGTAATATTTCCGGTCGGGGTAGGCCTTGCGGGCCACATATCCGCCGGGCGTGCATTTACGCATCGCTTTCAACATTTCCATCGTTTCCTCCTTTCACGACCAACGGGATTTCATTCATGCGGGCGACCTGGTCCAGGGAATCGTCGATCCCGCCGTAAACCAGTTCACACAGGGCACGGGGTTTATCCTTGGCCTTCTCGATCCGGGCGATCCAGTCGGCCGAGTCGGTCCGCACAAGGTGTTTCAAAAGGGCCTCGAACAGAGCAAACGCGGACGCCTTATCGAGATTGGCGTCCTCTTTTTGGACGAGTTGACCTTCCGCAATTGCGTTTTCGCGTTTCAGGCGCTTTAGGTTTTCCTGTTCTTTGAGATATTCTACATTCGCTTTCTTGAGTCTCAGGGCCTCGATCTCTTTCGAATGATCGACACCGGATTTTTCCAGATTGGCATTGGCCACATAGGCCATCACCTCGGTCATGGTGATGGCGTTTTTGTCTTTGAACGAGAACACTCCGGTCCGGTGGTCGTTATACACCTTGGTGGATTTGATCGGCTCCTCCCGGCCGGGAGCGCAATATTCCTCGGATTGAAGCCAGTTGATTACATCGGAAGTTTTACCGATCACCATGTCCGGGTCCGGCCGGCCGTACCCGGACCGCTTCTTGACGTCATCGACCGCCTCTTCAAAGGCCTTCTCGGCAGCCTGCAAGTCCTTCAGTCGTGCAGCCGTGCTTTTTTCGTTGTAGGCCCTGAGTGTGGTTACCGTGGCGTTGTACAGGGTCGTCAATCGAACCCTGTCGCTGTCGCCCAGGGTTTCCAGAAGTGTGTCGAGATCTTTGCGGTCGATGGTCATTGACGATCCCTACGCAATCTTTTGGATCTCGGGCATGTCGAGGGGTTCCAGATCCTTGCCCCAGTCCTCGGTGACCTCGAAGCCCACGCTTACCTTGTACTCGGTGGGTTCGAGTTCGTGAAAAGAATAGGGGACACCCATCTTCCTGGCCAGCTTCAGCTCGTTGGAAGTTCCCTTGCTCTTGCCGTCATGGATGAAGATGGCCCGGTCCCCGTCTTTGAGCACATCGATGGAGCGGTGCTCGAAGGCGCCGCGCAAATATTTGAAGTTGAGAAAGTGCAGTTTCAGCGGGATGGCCTTTTCCCGGCACATGTCCCGGGCCACTTTGCAGACACCGTCGGGCTCACCGTGGGTGACGATCTCGGTAATGCCCCGGGTCTCGATCTCTTCCAGGAGCAGGATCTTGACACGCTCGTCGGAAAGCGTCCGGCTGCCGTGCACGGAGAGTTTCATTTTTTATCCCCGCCCTGGCCGTGGTGCTTCCTGTTTTCGCGGATTTCATGATTCACGGCATCGACAAAACCGCTCCGGATATCCGGCTCCATGTATTCCAGCAACTCCTGATCGCCGGCGGCCCTGGACCAGTTCTCCTTGACGCGTTTGGGATCGACAACGCCCAAAAGCCGTCCTGCGCTGTTGAAGTCGATTTCCGGAAGGGCAGCAACACCCCAGTCCTCGCACTCTTCGGGCGAGAACGCGTAGATGATAATCCCCGCCGGCATTTCGCAATACTCGCAGGACGGATAGACCTGAAGGACATAGGTGGTGTCTCCGGGTCCCCCGAACCTGAAGTCGCCGCTGAAGTCGGCACAACCGCATTGACCCATCGTCGATCTCCTGTTTTATGGTTTCAAATTTACCGCTGTCACAGCGATCAAAAATCATCGGTCAGATGGAATACGCCGGGATTTACCGGCGACCGGACGATCTTGCCGACCGATTCGAAGAGATGAAAATCGCCGCGATACTTTTTCTTCAAACGGAACATCTCGGCCTCGGCGACCTCCCGTTCGTCGTAGAAAATGCTCGGCCGGTATCGCTCGGGCAGGAAATCGCCATCGGGCCGGCTTATCTCATCGCCTGCGCCAAGCCATTCCAGATCGATGATGCACCAGCGTTTCATGAATCCTGTCCTTGAGTTTCAGGAAAAAAGTTATTGCCGTCCACCACCCGTGCCGGATGGTTGGAGACGTAATCGAAAACCGCCGGGTCCATGAATACCGCCAGGTTGATTCTCCGGGACAACTCACGGTTGGCCGATGACCATGACGGATTTTCCTGAATACGGATGCCCCTGCCGTCCTTGATGACAGAAATCGGATACTGCCGGAACCATTCGGCCACCTGGCGGATGTTGCCGGCGACCTCCGACACATCGATGTCTTCAACCTCCCTCTCTTCCTCCTCCCCCGAATCGCTGTCCAGAAGAGTCAACCCGGCCATGCGGAACACCGGCGGCAACCCCACAAGCAGCCAGGCCCGCAGGTCGATGCCCTTTTCGAACGCCTCGCCCGGGTCCTTGCCTTCCGGTACCGGCCAGCGCTTGACGCCGGTAAATGTATCGCGCCACCAGGCAAAGGCCTTTTTGCCGGCATCGTCGAAGTCCAGGGCATTGAGGATGCAAAGGGCCTGCTTCAATATTTCCGTGGCCGTTTCGTCCGGCTTGGTGGAACTGGAACCGACGGCAACGGCGCCGCAGATGTCGCCGGCGGCCGCAACGCAGGCCACGGCATCCAATTCGGCCTCGACCACCACAAAGGCCCGGGCATTGTCTCCCATCACCATGGTGGCCGCCGAGGAACCGGGCAGCATGAAATATGGAAGATTGAACTCCGGAGTGAGATCCCGCTTCTCCCGCCGGATCCGGATGCGGTGGACAACACCGTCAACCACCAAGGGGATCACGATCCCCCGCGGTATCCACAAGGGCCGCGGCCTGCCGTTTTTCTCTTCGGAGGGAAGTCCCCAGGCGCTGCGGGCCCGGTACATTGCCGGTCTGCCGTTCTCGCCCGGGTTGTAGCCCAGGCGATATTGCCTTACCGCCGACTCCGGTACACCGCGGCCGGCCAGATATCGAAGCTGCTCCGGATTATCGAGCAACTGCCCGTGGGCCCGGTCCACGAAGGCACCGGCTTTTTCCCTCCATTTCTCAACCGGAGGCGTGTACGCTACCGGAACGAAGGCCGGCTTTTGCCGCGGCCTGGGAGTCCGGGGAGCCAGGGGCAGGTCCTCCAGATCCCGTCCCACGGCCGCGGCCGCCTCCCGGAAGGTTTTGCCGCAAAACTCCATCAGGTATTCGATGGCGTCCCCGCCCTTGTCGCAGCCGCGGCACCACCAGGTGCCGGCCTCGCCCTGGTCCGGCCAGACATGGAAGCGGTCATTCCCGCCGCAGGCAGGACAGGGGCAATGGTACTCACCGCCGTGGGTGCCCGATACCCGCCTGGGCGCCAGGCCGCGGATATCCAGATCGTCGAGGATCGGGTTCATTCTTCTGCCGGCGGTACCGGCCGCAGGCCTATACCGGAAAGAACGTTGGAGTCATCCGGAACCAGGCAGAAATGCCCGGCCAGAACTTCCCGGAACCGGTCGATCGGCAGCGGCACCTGGCCCGTGCGTTTGAGATAGAACTCGCTGAAGTGCTCATACAATACCTTCAAAGAGACCTTGAGATCCTCTCCTGGAGAGCAACATTCTTGGATGAAGTCCCGGACATAACCTTCATCAGTGAGAATCGATTTTTTCAGGTCAATGCCGCGGTATTTATAGGTGCCATCCTTTTTGCGTTTGAACCGCTGGCCCATCCGGATCCCGAACCACTTCTGTTTGGGAACCTCACCGGAGCGGTTGTGCTCGAACCAGTTCCGGAAGGCCTGATAGAGTTCAGTGGCCGGCACCTGGCAATCATCACCGACCAGACAGCAGTCGTGAACAAAGCCGTCGATGATTTCTTTTTCGGTCTCCGTCCGGGACTTCATGCCGGGGGGAAGATGGTAGCTCTCTGCCAGGTCGATGCCGGTCAGTTCCTTAACCTTGGCCTGGGCCATGACTGAGGCCTCTTTGCTTGAGGGAGTCATACGTTTGGCGATCTTGTAGGCGTGTTCGAAGATCTGGTGCAACTGTCGCTGCTCTTTGAGGATATCGCCGAAATAATCGTCTTCGGGTTCCTTGCGAGGCCTTCCCCTCCGGCGGGCTTTTTCCTGATGGCAGGCGCCGGCCTTGCGGATGGTGGGCAGGACTTCATCGAATACCCACGCCTCGAAAGGCTCGGCAGCGGGAAGATGACAATGAACGATGAGCCGGTACAGATCGGGCTCATTGACGATCAGCAATCCCTTCGGCGGGATTTCCAGAACCGGTGCCTCACCGGTTTTAAGCAATCTCGGGTGCCTGCAATGCCTTTTCACGGCATCGTGAGTATCCACGTAACCCAGAACCCCGCAGGCCTCCCCGGCCAACCACCAGAGAATGCCGTAGCAATCCTTCAATATTGTCAGCAAGTTGCCATTATATCCGTACCTGATCAGATCCATGGAACACCTCCTGTTTCGCTTTGCCGTCCCGACGAAGCGGAATTTTTACACCCCAAGAAAAGGACTTCGTCGGTGGGGTCAAAGGGCTGTTATTAAAGAACTTATTTTTTCAACGGGATTTTCTCCCCTTTATTACAGGAATAAATTAAAGTTTTTTCTAGAAAAAATATTCTAGAGATATAGCCGGATATTGGTCTGTTCCGGAGGAACACTCCGGCATCGGAAGTAAATCCTTCCTGTTAAGTATCCGGACCACATCCGAATCGTTCCGGATTCGATAGCCCCGTTGGTCCCGTGTCAGTCGAACAACTCCTCCACATTATCGAGCAGGCCGATGCCGATGTACTTGTACACGCTGTCCTTTTTGCGCTGGAACCGCCGGCCCATGAGCGATCCGAAGCGCTTCTGCTTGGGCGCGTTCTTGGATACATTTTTCTTCCACCAGCGCTCGAAGATGTCGTACAGGGCCGTGGCCCCCACCTGGTATCCCTCGCCAACAACGCAGCATTCGTCCACGAAATCGGCCAGGATATCCTCGTCACGCTGGTACTCTTCCACTGCCTCCTTGACCACCGGCGGCGGATCCAGTCCCCTTTGCTGGTATTGCAAACAGCCGCGCACCATCCAGGCCAGGATGCCGGGATACTCGGGGATCAGCTTTGTGGCCAGCAGCGGATCCGCCACCCGCTCGGATTCGTTCCTTGGCCGGCGGCTGACAAACGAGAGCAGGAAGGGGATCAGGATCACCCGCTCCCAAAATGCAAAATCGTCGGCCGGTGCATGCGGCTTGTGGTTGGTCAGCAAAAACAAGGTATGGGTCGGCGGGAATTGAACCTCGTACTTGTCGTGGGGATTGCGGCCGGTGAGCTTGTCCTTGCCGGTCAGCCACTTCACGCGCGAGGGGCTCACCCGGCAGCCGTCGTCGGTCTCGGAGGCGAATGCCAGGCGCAGGCCTCGCAGGGCCATGATATCCGGTGTGGGCCCGGTGGAGGATGTCACCCGCATCTGGTCCAGGAGCATCTCCGATCGCACGGCGCCGGCAAGCGGTCCCATGATCTCGGAGAGCACCTCCACGATCAGGGACTTGCCGTTGCGGCCGATCCCTGTGAGCACCACGATGATGGACTCCCTGACCTCGCCGATCAGGGCATAGCCCAGGACCCGCTGCAGGAACTCCATCAACCGTTCGTCGCCGGAGAGGATCTCGAGAAGTTTCTCCTCCCACAACGGGCACGGTGCATCGATGCCCTGCCAGGACACCGGAGAGGCCTTCAATAAATACTGGTCCTGGCGCCCGGGCTCCAACTCCCCGGTGGCTAGGTTGATCACGCCGTTGGCACAGGCCAACAGCAGGGGCTTCCTGTCGATCTCGTCTCCTCGTATAGCCATTGGGTCCTCGCAGTTGTGGGAAAAGTCCAGACAGTTGTTGGCCCGGCGCCGGCTGCGCAGCTGGCTGATGCGGCCTCGCAATCCCTTGGCCCGGGCCCGGAAGAAAGCCAATTGCTCGCCGGCACCATCGGCCTCAACTTCCCGAATTCTTTTGTTTATGGCGGCCAGCTCTTCGCCGTATTTTTCGACCACCTTTTCGACTCCGGCCCGGGCTGCGCCCATCCGGTCCACGTCCCAGTGATGAGCGGTCCACACCAGCCAGGAGTCCATGGCCTTGTCGAACACCAGGTCCCCCCGGTTGACGGCTTTGAAGAGCAGGCCGTCGCCCAGCTCGTTGGCATCGAAGCAGGCGCGAACGAATCCGGGCTTGATATCGCCGTTGACCGGCGCTCCCTCCGGATCGGCCGCGGCCTCCTCGGCCACCCGTTCGGCCACCTTTGCGGCGTAGTCGTCCATGCGCGACTGAAGGTCGGCAGGGGTACCGGTACCGGCCTCCGGAGGGCCGGCGGGATCAACGGGCTCGGTCATGGCCGCTCATCACCGAAGGCTTGAGGCCCTGGTTTTGAAAACTTGCGATTGATAAAAAAATTCCGTTCTCCGTTACTTTTCTAAAATTCAAGTGGACACGACTGTTGCGCCTGATCCCACCGCTATGGGTTAGGGTCCAGGAAGGACCCGCGAAGCTGCCAACCCCGTTTGACTGTTGGCCGGGGTGAGTCTGATTGTGGGGTGCGGGGAGAAATGTCATAGAGAATATCCTTGTCAAGGTCGGCCCGGCATCCGCCGGGCCGGTCGGTTTCTATTTCAGTCCAGGGGATAAGCTGCCGATAACAGACTATGGAGTGGTATTACGTTGTTTCGGGTTTCATACAGCACTGTCATGTTCATCGGCGTTGAGTGCATCAATCTGACCTGACCTGTTATGGAGGCTGTTATGATTACCAGGGCTGAAATATTCGTTCAGATTCTTTCCGAGGTATCCGGTAAACCCCGCCACATGGTTGCCTGCCAGCTTGCCGAGTTCAGGAAAACGCATCCTGGAAACAGCTGGGATCGCAAGATACCCTGCAACGAAGCGCAGCGATTGCTTGCCGATCTCCGGAAAGACGCTCCTGCCATCATGTCGTGGGTTGCCGGCAGTTCCCCGTGTATCGCGAAAAAGACCACTAAGGATCTACCGGACCTGATCGCCTAAACGGATTGGCCATCGCCCGTCGAGTCGATGTCCAGGATCTCGTCCGGAACCATGCCGGCGGTATCGGCGCCGGACTCCAGGAACACGCGGATCAGCTCGCCCTTCTTGCAGGCCTTGAAGGATTTGCGCTTCAGGGTGTCGGTCAGAAACGCCATGGCCATGGGGTCCTCGAACAGGCCGAAGCGGTCGCCGAACTCGAGCATCTCGCCTTTGGTCTTCTTGGCCAGATAGTCTTCAGTGAAGCGCCACTGACTGGTCAGGTCGATGCCCACGTGTCCGGCCACCAGATGGCGTTCGTCCGTGGCATAGTCTCCGGACAATACCGCCTGCAGGGATACGGCCTTCATTTCCCTGGAAACCTGCTCTTCGTCCATGCCGGCGATCAGGGCGAACAGCGCCTTACGATCCAGGGAATAGGGGCCGTCCTCCCAAAAACGCTCGCCAACGTCATGGAGCTTTGCATACCAGTCATGAATGCCGGCATTACCCCGGATAAGGGAATACAACGCCACCTGGCGCACCGTGAGACTGGAGGCCTCCACCGGTTCGAAGGATACGGGCAGCCGCTCCTGGAAGAAGACTTCCCGGAAGTGCTCGCCGTGCCAGGCCACCCTGGGACCGTCCTTGGACTTGGGTTTGCGGGTATTGCCGCCGGAGGATTTGGTGGATCGCACGGCGTTGAAACAGCTCTTGTCTCCGAAGCAGGCGCGGTCGTGACAGGACTCGCCGTCGATATGCAGGATGGCCAGGTGGTGCTCGCAGGAAGTGCATTTCTTTGCGGGCTTGTTGTCTCCGTAAAAGGCCTCGTAGTCCTTCCAGCTCACATCCTCATTGAACCGGAAAGACTGTATGCCATACTTGCGGTAATACTTGGTGCGGTTCCAGAACTTGACCAGGTGGGCTTCCTGCTTTTTCTTGAAACACTCAGGCCGGTTGCAATGGGCTTTTTCGTCGCCCAGGTCGAACAGCTTCATCTGGACGCTGGTGTTCTGGGTGCAGGCCAGGCAGCCCTCGGCCTCGATATCGAAGCGGGCCTTGCCCAGTGCCGGCGAGATCCGGGCGATCCTGCGCTTGAGATCCGCTACGGTGACCTGGCGGTTTTTGAGATCGCGGACAACTTCATCGAAGATCGCCCGGCGCTGTTGCTTGTCGTCCATGCGGGCCAGCTGCTCGAGATGGCCGAACTTGAGATCGCCCTTGCCCCAGGCGTCAAGCATGGTCTTTGGCAGGCGCAGGATCATCAGACGCCGGCGGATGTAGGCCTCCTTGATGCCGGTGCGTTCGGCCAGTTCGGGAATGGCGTCCTTTCCCTTGCGGTCCACCCAGATCCGGAAGGCCTCGGCCTCCTCCAGTCCGGACAGGTCCCTGCGCTGGAGGTTTTCGATGGTCTGGATCTCCAGGGCCAAATCGTCGTCCATCTCCTGGATCATGGCCGGGATGACGGCCTTGTCCGGACCGCCGTTGCTTTCCGCAGAGGCATAACATGCCCGCCAGCGCCGCTCGCCGGCCACCAGTTCGAAAGGAATGTCGCCTTCAACAGGCCGCACGAGGATGGGTTCCAGAACGCCCACCCGGGCGATGGAGGCGGTCAGTTCGATAAAGTCCTCGCCGGTAAAATCCCTGCGCGGATTGAACGGCGAGGGGGTGATGGCCGTCAGGTTCAGTTCCCTGAAGGTGCGTTGCATGGTCTCCTCCCGGAATGGTTGTCGATGGGTTGGTTGTATTGGGGCAGGTTGCTGGGCAGGGTCGGATGGATGCCGTCATGGGTGAGGCGGCCGGCTGCCATTTTGGCCATGAGGTTCACGCAGATGGCCGCGGTCTGCAAAAGCCGCTTGTTCAGCTCGACCTGCCAGTGGGGATTGTCCATGGAGATGGCCTCGATCTTGGCCACCCGTTTCCTGAACATCCTGCGGAACTCCTCCAGCCCGCTTTCGACGTTCATGTCCGACCAGAGAAACTCCTGGATGACCCGGGCGGCCCGGATCACCTGGAAGATGTATTGCTCTTCATCGGTGAGGGTGGCACTGGCGAGTTTTTTCATATCCGGCTGCTCCCCGATTTTTTTGGCCAGCCATGCCGGCAAAAGGACATGCCCCGGAGAAAACTGTGCATGGTCCCTTGGAACCCAGCGGGATCCGCCCGAAGGCAGTTTGACCAGCACGGCATCCTCGGTGGTCCGGATAATGCCGGCGATGGGTACCGGAACGGACGGCCGCGGTTTCATTCGCCGACAAAGCCCGAGAACTGCTCGGTGCAGGTCGGGATGGCGCCTTGGGATTCTTCGGCGATCGCTTCGAGGATCATCGAAGCTTTGGTGTATTCCAGATCATGCTCTTTATTCAGGTAATCCCTGAAATGATCGAAGTCCTGCAGCAAAAAGCCGTAAATCAGTTCTGCGTCAGTCGGTTTCATTGATAAAGCCCTCCGGAAATTCGTTTCGTGGCGCCGGGGTATCGATGAAATGATCCGGCGTGGGGCGGTCGTACTCGGTCAGGATCAGTGCCAGCCGGCAATCCGGACACAGGTAGTCGACCATCTGCTCCCGGGGCACGATCAGTCCGCAACGGCATACGAGTCCGGCTTCTTCGGGTTCGGGCATGGGATCGACACTCCCTGTTTGGAAAAGCCCCGTTCGCAGGCTGACTGCTCAGCCGCTACTTTACCCGTCGGGGCGGCCGGGTGATAAGGAGGACCGTCGCCGTTATAACGCCACGGACGCGGGCGAGGGGGTTCACCATCCGTGCTCGGCCAGCTGCGTCAGAAACCACCAGAGAGGCAGGCCGATCACGATTGCCAGGATAACAAGCTTGAGGATAAGCCCGGGCAGGACATGCCGGAAGATATCCCTCCATCGTATGGGGGCCATCATTGGCTGTGTTCCTCCATGGTTTGAATGAGCAGCCGTAAAAGCCCTGCATCCAGGTTCACGGCAGCGGAATTTCCATCTTCGAATACGGTCAGCGTGACTGTCCGGTCCTTGCTGACGCAGACGGCGAACATCACGTTATTGACAATAGCCTCCCGCATTTCCTCCTGTCCGGTCCCGTCGGAAGCCGATTCTTCCCGGGCGTCCCGTTCGAGGATTTCTTTCAGCTCGTCGGCCGCCTGGCGGGCGTAACGAAAATCGGGCAAAGTGCTGACCGGCGTTTTGCGATCAACGAACCAGACGAGCGGCTTTCCCGGAGGGGCGGTCTCGATGTACTGGATCAGGGCAACAATCCCCGGGTGAAGCCTTTTCAGAAGATCTCTCTTGATGGTCTTCATGGCCGGTGCCTTTTCTTTTTTGCGGGTTGCGGCAGGCTGTAGCTGCTGCGGACCCGTTCCATGGTCAGGCCGGTTTCTGCGAAGCGGTTGAGCAGGGTTCGGGTGCGCTCCACGTCCCGGCCCAGCAGTTCGCACACGGTCTCGAAAGAGGTGATCCAGCCGATGGCGGACGGGTGGCAATCGTTGACCCATCTGAGCGTTCGTGATCGCCACTTCGGATCCGGGATATCCAGCACCGCCTGTCTGAGCATGTTCAACGCCAGCAGTCTCAGGTCCGGATCCGGTTCCTGCGTCTCCTGGACCGGTGTGAGATACCCGATTACGCTGCCGCCGCCGGCGGATCCGCTCGAATCAATCATGATCCTCTTCCATGGCTTTCAGGTGAGTTGCGCTTTCGAGCAGGGCATCCAGAACCCGATCCTTCAACCGGTGATCCGGATAGCTCGTCATCGTCATCCTGGCCGCGGCCCGGATCAGCATGACCGGTGCCGGTTCATCATTGTCAAGATTGCCCATGACCCGGTCGAAACGGGCGTCCACCTGCCGGCAGATTGTTGCGAACTCGTCCATGATTTCTCCGAACAAACCCCTGGTGCATCTGGTTCGATCATTGTCGCCCGGCCACGACTTTCCCTGTCATGGAGGATGGTCGGGCAACCTCCATAAACGTCACCGTCGAGCGAAAGCGCGGGTGTGCAGGATCCTGAATGTTGAAGTGATACAGGATCTTGCCCACCGTGCGGCTCTCGTTTTGACAACCGATGAATTCCAGAAACGTTTCGTGCACGTTGTTTTGGATGGCGGTGCGTTTCAGGATCTGTTGCATGGTGTTATTTCTCCTTGTCGGGCAGGCCTTTGAGCGAACGCCATTTCACGCGGTTCTGCTGTAGTTCGAAGATCACCGCGTTCAGCGCCAGGTCTACCCGGGTTGCTTTCGAATCCGGATCCGCCAGGATCTCGTGGTACCTGGCCAGGGAGGGCACATCGTCCAGGCACTCCTCGGCCAAAGTGGCCTTGTCGGGAACGCATCGGTTGTCGTCTTTCCGGAGATGGAAGCCGTCCGGCTCCAGGTATTTGCAGACGGCGGGATCGCCGTCGGTGGCGATGGCAGCAGCATGAAGGAAGTCCAGGGAGAGTTTGATCTCGCCGTCCAGGGTGGCGTAGACGGTACGCTTGCTGATACCCATGATCGCGGCGATGGTACGGATAGCGCTACCGTCGATATCGTCGGAATACAACAGGCGGTTCTTCAGGTCCGAGGCGATCTCGGGACAGTCGAACTTGCGCGGGATCTTATGATAGGCCATTTTAGTCTCCTTCCGGTTCCGGCGGGTCGATATGGTAGGTCCTGGCGATCCGGAACGTGAAAGGCTTCCGGCAGCAATCGCAGATGCCGGGCATCGGCTCCCCCATAACCAGGCCGGATATCAGGCCGGCGTTTTCGATCTTTATCCTTTTGGCTTCGGCATCCATGTCCTGCATGGCACCGCAATGGGGGCAGGGCAGAAGATCGCCTTTTATGGGTATTCCTTCCCTGGAATCCGGACCGGACTGGCTGTTCGCGGGGAGGATTTCGAAAAAGATACGGTCCAGGTTGACCCACCGGCCGTCGTCAAGCTTGACCTGCATCATGCGGGTCGAGGTGTGGTTGATGAGGTTGAGCACCGCAACGACGGTGCCCGGCCTTGGATCGATCTCGCCGTGAAACGGACTGTAGTAGCAGGGTTCTCCAATCAGGTTTTCCATTCTATGCACTCCTCGCGATTGGCTTTTCATAGGTTTTGACGGACAGACTGGTACCATGTGAGAATGGTCGCCTCGACCTCGTCCAGCCGATTGCCGAACTGCGACGTTGCGGGTATTGGCAAATCCGATCCAAGGGCCATGCCTATCGCCGGTACAGGCGATAGCCTTCCCATCGTTGGATCGTGCGAATTGAGCTTTGCCATTGACGGACCGTCTCCTGCTGTCATAATAGGTTGACTTGTAAACCTTAATTGATAAACTGGGCCTGTATATCGACCAGGGTTGAACGTTGACCGGCAACGTATTGCGGGACATGGCCGGCTCATCGGACGCATGCCGAATCGGTGCTGCGCTGGTAGTATTCAGGCCACACATTCTCGACACCCTTGCCGATGGCGGTGGCGATGGTACGCCTCACATGATCCGAGACGCACAGATTGCCGATGACCCGGTTGACTTGGGACCGGGAAACCCCGCACTCCCTGGCGATGTCCGCCTGGGAGATGCCGGCTCTCAAGAGTTCGATCTTGATGTCCAAAGGTGTCATGATTACTCCATTGATTTTTTTGATGCAGGTCCATTTTAAGGCGCATGTTGCACGGACTATGTTAACCGAATACACAATCATATGATTCAAGTCAAGTAAAAAATATTACGATTGGTGATTTTATTTTATGAGCATTCGTTCAGTGGAATTCAGCAAAAGGCTTTTTGCTCTTGTAAAAAAAGCAGGGGATAATAATAAATCTTTTGCGCAGGCGATTGATATTTCAGAGAATTCAGCGACAAACTACCTTAAAAAAGGAAGGGTGCCCGAACCTGATATTCTTGTTCGAATTTCAAGTCATTACCAGAAATCTATTGATTGGTTATTGCAGGATTTGGCTGGAGCAAATTTTCATGAAGAATGCAGCAACCCTACTGACTCTCAAGCTCAATACATTGATCTTGCTAAAATCCTTACGGACAAGCCCCTTGTAAAAGAACTCCATGAAATAATTATGGAGATTGAAAACGAAGACACTGAATATCTAAAAGAAATCAAGGGGCTTTTGCGCTCAGAATTGAATCGGGTCAAAGGAGGAAACCTTTTAAAAACAGCCGAGCAGCAGTTCAAGGCGTTGGAGACCCGCATCACCAAGATTGAGAAGGCAGCGCATATGCACACTAATGATAAATTACGCTACGACGATCCCCCGGAGCAAAAAGAGGAAATTTTAAATCGTCGGGCAATACCATCATCCTTTCTCCAACAGAACTAAACACCACCTGAGCCGGAGGTACTCGTGCAACAAAAGTGGGGTATTTCGGGGAAGGTACACAAAACTCGCTTGCGGTCCATGCCGCCAGGTGGCGTATCACCACTTGACGCTCGTTGGTTCGCGCATTTGAGAATCAGGCGACTGCCTGACGCAATATTTGAATACCACCATCGCCAATCACGGCATGGCGGTAATTTTTTTTTGCGGTATGTCATGCCTGGGGGAATGGCATTCGCAGCAAAAACTCCAGAAAAAGAATGCCTACTTTCAAGGGGATTTCAAGTAAAGGGGGAAGCCGTGGTAGCGATCAACTCAGCTGCGGCTTGGTTGCGTCGCCGGCAGCTGTAACCGTCTTCTGTTTCAATCAACCTATAAGAGTTACGTGCAAAAACTTATGCAAATCTGGTAGATTAAGACTTATGTTCTAAATATGCCTTAAAAATTTGGTTCAAATAGTTATAGCTACGGTTCTACATCAATCTTCATATTAATGGTATGTAAGCAAAGGTTTTGGCAGCCTCAATTTTCGTGGGATAATCTCATTCTATCAAATATACTGATAGAGCTGTCGGACCCACTTCACGTAATAGTGAATTTTTTTTGGTGGATCACCTTCTGTGTGGTTAAATACATTTTGAAATCCTGAATCATATTCACCTCCTTTTAGTGTTGCAACGCTCATCGTAAAATACGGTGAGCAACCCGATTTGGGCGCTAACCCGGCACTTTTCGCAATTTGCAATAATCTGATCTTTTGCGATTTAATAGAAAATTCATTGATTATTCAAGTAGATATGATAGGTTTGTATGGATTTTTGAAAAAAGTGACATTTTTTGGAAATGCCTAAAATATCCAAACCGGCTGCTCACCGTATTGCGGTGAGTAACATAGTTAGCGCACGGAGGAAGCCGTTGCATTCTCTTAAAAAAAATTCTTTGAAGGAATTTTTCCAAAGTCAATTGGCATATATTTTTGGAGGGGTGATTGGTGGGTTGTTTATTCGCCTTTTCTCGCCGGAAATGTCAATTCCAGAGATAGTTGAGATGGTCATCACAATCAATGTCTGCATGGCTTCTATTTATGCCTATTCTTGGTATTGCGAGCAAAAAGGCAAACCCGCAGTTTGGGGAAAAATGGTTGTATTCATAATAGCAATTATTTTAACTACATCAATTTACAAAGGATTATTATAGTTTTGTATTCCACGCGCTAACAAATCGTTTGAGAATCGACGCGCAAAAACCGCGCGCGTCTCAACTTAGCGTTATACCTGAGTGATTTATGTATATCTGGAACATAGACAAGCTAAAACAGGCTCTCATTAAAGATACTATATCTGAATATGAACAGTTCAAATATCTACTTGCAAATATTATTATTGGTCCTTTACCAATCCAATTTAAAACCCTTCAATATGAATACAAATCTTACTGGATAGTCATTCATGTTATTACAGTATGTGGCATCATTTATTGCTTTATAAAGAATAACGGCAAAGAGGGAAGTCACTTTTTATCAAAGTTTTTATCAGTCTCATTCGTGATTAACATTAGGCTCTTCCTTTTTCTTTTACCTTTAATGTTCCTTGTTTTGATTTTCGCCTTTGCATTCGATTTTGGCGGTCTGAGTAGCGAGGCAATAGAGTATATTTTCGCCGTTGGTTTTAGCTTGTTTGAAATCTTTTATTATTGGCGAGTTGGGTATCATATTAATGAAGTATCTCTAATTAAAGAAACAATTTAGGTATAACATTTGGCTTTACATCGGACTCGGACCAAACAGCGGCCCTCGCCGGTAAGCCACGACGTTATAAAGTACTATGACTGATGGTTATAGAATAATTAAAGCTCTTGGCAAACGTGGCTTGCGAGGATTTTATTTTTCTTATTCGCAGTATAAAGAATTGGCAAAAATACAATTTTTCGATGACGCTAAAAGTAAGATTGTTAAATGGGGATTCAACGAGGTCAAGAATGCCGATGACGTTGAAAGCTTAGTTGATGCTTTGCAATCATTACGATCATTGACCAAAGAGGATAAAGGTTGTTTGGGACTCATGTTTCTTGAGCCTTTATTCTGGATAATTCTTGGATTTATCAGTTGTAGTGGATGATATCGACTTTTTTATAACCTGTCACTTAAGCGGGACCGGGAAAAGCAGTAGCATTTTGAAAGTTCAAATTTTCTTAAAAACTGTAGTTTTTAGAAAATATTTCAGGTCTCATTTCCCGGCCCCTTAGTTTTGCGTTGGGCTGAAAAATTGAGTGGGCAAATGTCGGATACAGAACAACAATATAATGAATTGCTTACCCTGATAAGGAACCTTTCGAATGAACATGTCCCGAAGGAATACAGGGATATTCTATCCGCCGTCCAAGAGGTCAAAGAACTTACTAAGGCCGTATGGAAATCTCAATATTTTAAACTCCTACAAGATTTGCAGCTTCTTTCAGAGAATACGTATCATGACATTCAACAATTCTGGTTTGAATGTTTGAGTTATCCTTATGGTTACCCAATTAAAAAAGGCCATGATGGAAAAAATACCTCCTGTAATTACTACAATTTGCCATCAGAGTTTAACGAAATAGGGTTTCATGATTCCAGAATCATCAAAATTAAAGTGACTCAGGATATCGAAATGACAATTGATCATGTCGAAGATTGGGAGGAAGAGGATAAGGGATGGAAACAAGTAGGCCGGAGAAAAAAATTGCATTTTCAAAATGGTGTAATTTCGGCATATACATTTCTAAAAGATCGAACCAGACAAGATATTGATTTATCTGCAATTGATTTCCCAAACAATGAAATTCTCGATTTCTGGGAAATGCCTGCGATAAATTATTTTAAGGAAATCGAAAGAATCACATGTGATTATAGTAAGATGGTGTTTAAAATGGATTCGACTGCCGATGGATATTCACAAATATTCATAGTTTCAGATAACTGGCATATTGAGCCCATCTCAGATGATTCGCGTGCAATAAACTACGCTTTTAAGACAAATAAATGAGAAAGCCCAACAAATCGTTTGAGAATCGACGCGCAAAAAACGCGCGCGTCTCAACTCAAGCGTTATGAAAGAAAATAAAATGCTAAAAAAATGTGCCATATTTTTAATTTCCTTGTTCGCAACTATTATATTTGCGATTACAGGCCTTACCCAAAATATGGAGACATTAAACGAATCCCTTATGCATAAAATCATAAGAGGGGAAAAAGATGAAGTGACTGGATTGACCTATCCTATACATTTTAAATGGGTGCTCGGAATAAAGGATGGAGGAACTATATTAATTACTCTAAGAGGATCAGAAGGCAAAGAATTTTCAATATGCTTTGATCATCGATTGGAAACTAAAACTGATGGCCGTATTTACATTGGCACTAATCACCCTAATGCCGGAGGAGAACTGATAGAAATAAATTCAGCCTATGAAAAGAGATTGATAAGCTTGCTGAGGGAGATTATTGACTCAAACCTCAATCTAAAACAGCAAAAAGATTTGAATAAAATAAAAACATGGGATGATTTTGATATTAATATGCCTTTGGAAGATTATAAGGCTGCTATAGTTTTAATAGAAATTCAACACTATAAACGTGTCTTCCATAATAAGAATAGTTAAAATAAATTGGTTTTTCATAACCTTTTGCTTCACCGTTCTCGAGCCAAAATACGGCCCTCTCCGGTGAGCGATGCGTTATACGGGACTATCAAACATTTAACATGATGAAAAATATTAAGGCAATAATATATGGCTTTCTATTGATGATGGTTTCTGATTTGTTTTTAGGTAATGTGCTGCATATTCATTTTTTAATCACAATCGCCTTCTCTGTTTATTTTGGAGCAGCAGCAACAGGGGCAATCGTCAGAAATAATAGAATCTTATTTGGTACAATTGTTGGTTTATTAACAGCATCACTCAATTTCCTTTTTTATTTGCAAGCAAAGAATGGAATTAATAAAATTCTATTTATGGAATTATTATTTCCAATCACAATTTCAATAATTTCAGGAGCAATAGGCGGTTATGTTGGTGGTCTTTTAAGTCAGAAATTTGCCAGTAAAGCCGTATAACACATAGTTTGATAATCGACGCGCGAAAAGCGCGCGCGTCTCAACTCAGCCGTTCAATATATACCCAATTTATCACAAGATAACTACAACTGCAGATAAGGTCGATTAATCAAAGCCAGATGTAGGTAGTTCCGATAATGAATCCAAGCGGGTTAGAACTTAATTGTTAACTGTTCAGTTACCGAAAAATTACAGCGTGGTGCTCGTCCTCGTCATCCCATGATAGAAATTTTTATTTTAATTCAAAAAGAGCGAAAGATCTATTTCACGGCTACTTCATTTCATAGCAGCACCTTCAACCTGAGTTGGCCATTCCTGAACTGCATTCAATTTTCTTGTTTATAGCGCTTAGCTGACATTTGTCAAAAAAATTTTGTACAGCGGGCAATATCGCTCATTGAGCATCGTTCTTGAAGGGTAGATTTCCCGTCTGCTTGTCCATTGGATTTGGCACACAACGCAGACATTCCTGGATTGGAATTCACAACCTGAAAAAGAGGAGAGGAGCCTATGAAAACACTGAAATTGGCCTGCTGGAACGTGGAATGGATGAACGATCTCTGGCCTGACTTGAAACCCAGCAAATTTCACATTGACCGACGCACCCATGTGGCCGAGGAGATCAATGAGGTCGGCGCGGATGTGATGTGCATCGAGGAGGGGACCTCCAAGCCGGAGGATATGCGCGATTACATCGAACAATTCCTGCCTGACTACCGACTGGTTACGCGACCGGATGGCGAGAAATGGGGTATCGAAGGGCGGCAGTGGATTTACTTCATTGTCAGACCGGAGGTTGTCGACAATGCCCGGCTCATGCCAATCGCAGAATGGTATCAGAAGGCGCCCAGGAAATGGACGGTGCATTATTGGGGGGACCTTGAGGAATCCAAGCACGATCACTATCGCCTGCCGCAGGTGTTGCGGTTTGATTGGGAGGGGCAGGCAATTGAAATCGTGGGTGCACATCTCAAATCCAAATTCAATTTCGAAAATCCTTTCAAAACTGGGACGCAGGAATGGGAAATCGATTTCGTGGAGAAAGCCCTGAAGGCCCGGATCAAGTTGGCCACGGAGGCGGCCAATATACGTCAATATCTGGATGGGCGGTTTGCAGAGGAGGCGAACCCGGCCATTTTCCTCATGGGCGATTTCAATGACGGACCCGGCAAGGAGCGCATAGAACGAGAATTCATGTTTTTTGACCTGATTTCGGTACTGCAGGGCGACGTATATTTCAGCGACCGGTTCCTGAATCACGCCTTGTTCGATTACAAGCAGGATTTACGCTGGTCGACGGTTTTTAATGACGAGACCGATCCGGATCGTGATCCCCATATCCTGCTGGATCATATCCTGTTTACCCAGCCGCTGGTCAACGGCATTCTTCCGGTGCAGGTCCCGGCCGGAGCCGGACAGGTCGAGCATGTGGTCCACAACAGGGTCAACGCCGGCCTCAGCAAGAAGAAAATAACCAGTGACCACCGGCCGGTTTCGGTTCGGTTGGAGTGCCTATAACTCAAAGGTAAAAAGGAGGGTTTGTCATGCCAAAGGAAATCAATTACATTTTGAACTGCGTTCCTTCCGTTAACACGGAAAATGACTGGACGATTGAAGACGCAATCGTTGCCGGAGCAATTGACGGAGAAGGGGATATCCCGTCGTCCAAGGATCTTCGTGAAGAATGGTGGAAGGTCGACAATCAAGAAAATACTGGAGCTTGTGTCGGTTTTGCAGCAGCTTATGGCGTCTTGCGTTGGCACTACGTTAAAAAGAAAATGATAAGAAAAACCCAAAAGCCGTCGGCTAGATTTATCTGGATGGCTAATAAGGAAACCGACAATATTACCAATTATCCAACGACATTCCTTGAGCGGTCGGGTACGCAAACGAAACTCGCTTTACGTGTTGCGCAACGATATGGCTGCGTATTGGATAAGGTTCTTCCGATGAAAGGAAACTTGTCGACAATCAGCCAGGCCGCGTTTTATTCAATGGCATCCAGGATGCGAATATCGAGTTATCACAATCTTGGAACCGAACTTGACGACTGGCGTAAATGGTTGGCTTTGAACGGACCGATTCTTACCCGGTTGAATGTCGATAAGACATGGGACAATGCTTCCAACACCTCCGGAAAGCTTCAAAAGTACTATCCCGACACGGTGAGAGGCGGGCATGCCGTATGCCTTGTCGGGTATGCGAAAGATCACTTCATTGTCCGTAACAGTTGGGGATCCGATTGGGGAGATGAGGGTTTTGCCTATGCATCCAACCCGTATACAACCGCGGCGTTCACCGAGGCATATGGTGCAGTACTGTAACGCGTTCAACGGATAGCTGTGTATATCGGGTCCATTCGATTCTGTGTCAGGACCGAATATCGCGCGGATTCATGCGGCAAAATCGATTTTAGCCCTTTTATCGTAGCAAAGATAAATCAACTCGGCGACAATCGCGATAGCGGAGGCGCCCCTGTTTTGCTACACCAGGCCGCCCAGAAGGAATGGCAGGCCGTAGTCGAGCACAATAATGGGGGGCTGAAATGGCGGTTTGCCGCATAATTGATGACAGATCGGATCCGATTTCTTTACAGATCTGTACATATGAATTAACCGGCCTAATGATGATCGGGGCCACTTTAATCAACCAGATTTATGAGATTTCAGGTTCACGTTCCAAGACGAACAATGGGAGGACAACATGGAACATGTTCAATATCTCGACGATCCAATTGTAGACCGGACTCTTCAGGCGAAGCCTGCCGAGAAGACCGTCAATGGCAAGACCATTACAACGCCATTCCCATCACCAGCGGACTGGCGTGATCATTGGATCTACTTCCTGATGGTCGACCGGTTCAACAATCCCCACGCCTTGCCTGAACATGATGACCCATATCTTCCCTATCAAGGCGGAAGATTCGAAGGCGTTCTTCAGAAGCTGGATTATCTCAAGGCGCTGGGCGTGGGGGCGATCTGGCTTTCGCCCGTGCACTATAACCCGCAGTGGTTCGAGCAATACTATGGTGGCTACGGCATTCAGGATTTTCTGCGTATTGAACCTCGTTTCTGCAAGGATAAAAAAGCGGCGAGTGATGATCCCGCCTTGGCGGACGAGGAGTTTCGGGACCTGGTCGACGAGATTCACGCGCGTGACATGTATGTCGTGGCGGACATTGTGCTCAATCACATGGGAGACCTGTTCAACTACGAAGGCATGAAAGACACCAGGGAGTGGAAACAAGGCGGCATCTTCGAACATTATAACGTTTACTGGCGCGACGCGCATGGAATACCGCAAGGTTCATGGACGGACATCGGCACCGTGGACCCGCTCCACCGCGATGCCGGTCCTTCGCCCCGCGATCTGCAACGAAACGACTTTTTCAGGCGCCGCGGCTGCGGGCAGGAGGGCGTGCCGATAACGAAGGGTGATTTTGATTGCCTGAAGGAACTGGTCACCGACTATCTTGAAGTTGACTCCGGGGTTTATCCCGTTCGCAACCTGTTGATCCGCGCCTTCCAGTATTTTATCTCGAAATTCGATGTAGACGCCTTCCGGATAGACACACTCCAGTACGTCGACAGGGAATTTGCCCGTATCTTCGGCAACGCGATGCGTGAGCACGCGTTGAGCATCGGAAAAAAGAACTTCCTTTGCATGGGCGAAATCTGGCAGGACGACAAAGAAGAGAAGATCGCCGAGTTCATTGGACGCAATTCGCAGACCGACCACGGCATAATCGGAGTGGACACCGCGATCGACTTTCCCATGCGCAAGCGACTTGTGGAGACGATCAAGGGCTGGAAAGACGAATACGGTTGTTTGCATCAAATTCCACCGGAACACATGGCAAGGCACTATGAGTACCGCCAGGAGGCGTTGCGGGAAATCTCCAGCTCGCATGGCGACGCCAGCAGCCGCTACGTCACCTTTTTGGACAACCACGATCTTAACGAACGGTTCGGTGCGTGGATCAGTGACGAGCGGGTCACGATGGGATTGACCTGCTTGTTTACAATGATCGGTATCCCATGTGTCTACTACGGCACGGAGCAAGGCTTGAGGGGTAGCGGCAACAACCGCGAGCATTCACGGGAGGCACTATGGGGCCACGCGCAATTCGACATGAATCATCCGTTCTATCGACATATCAAGACGCTGGCAGAGCTACGTAAAGAGTACCCCCCGTTGGTGTATGGCCGCCAGTATTTCCGTCCATGCAGCGGCGACGGAACGAGTTTCGGACACTCACCCTATGCCGGGGGCGTAATTGCGTATAGCCGAATACTCAACACCAGCGAGATCCTAGTCGTCGCCAATACCAGCCTCACGGAGACTCAGCACTTGCACGTTATTGTCGACAGGCATCTTAGTCCCGGAGGCCGTCAATTCCATGTTATTCACTCCAACCAGTCGCCTGGTGAACTGCCCGATCCTGTTGCCAACACCGGGCACAGGGCTTCCGTTCTGGTCAGACTCAAGCCGATGGAAGCGCAGGTGTTAGCATAGACGAAAAGAAGCGGAAACTGATCAAGTGCATGCGCCATGAGTACCTCCGCCTGAATTTTCAATCGATTCTGTGCTATTTATCATAACATTTGTTGATTATTTTTGTCCCGAACCATCAACCTTTGCACAATGCTATTTCTATCTGTCTTAAATCATAATACATATTAGACCTGCCCATTGGTCGGCTTTTTGCATCTACCTAAAATAGATATAAAAATAACCGATGGAGGGTGATATGGGATCAATACCGATTTCCGGTGCGTTCATTCCGGTAATGCTGCTTTCCATACTGGTTCTATCTGTTCTCTCTTTTTTCAAATCGCCTTGGTTCAAGGGGTTCGCCGGAGAGATGATGGTTCACATCTCCGCTAAAATCCATTTGAACAGGGACAAATATCACGTGCTGAGGAACGTCACGCTGCCCACTGCCGATGGAACGACCCAGATCGACCATATCATCGTTTCGCAGTACGGCGTATTCGTCATCGAGACCAAGAATATGAAGGGATGGATATTCGGCGGCGCCCGTCAGAAAACGTGGACCCAGAAAATATTCAAGTATGCAAAAAAATTCCAAAATCCCCTTCATCAAAACTTCAAGCACGTGGAAACCCTGAAATCATTGTTGGAACTGACAAACCAGCAAATATTCTCGGTTGTCGTATTTGTCGGCAGTAGCACCTTCAAAACCGAAATGCCGAATAATGTGATCAATGGCCCGGGGCTGATCAAGTATATCAAATCCAAGGACCAGCCGGTGATACTTGGCACCGATGTCCCGATGATCGTTTCCAAGATCGAGGCTGAGCGCCTGGTCTCATCAAGAGAAACGACCAAGGCTCATATAAACCACGTCAAAAATTTTATCGCGGAAAAGCAAACCAGGCATTCGGGTTTCGAAAGCGAATGCCCTATGGTTGTTTGTAATATCAAGAACGACGCGAAACGTGGACAATCATTTTCGGAAGATTCGAGAGTACCAAAATCCAGGGAGATCTTATGTGGTTCAGCGGAAAATGATGAAGCGGCATTTTCGAGTAAGGCAGAACCGCTTTTTACGGATTCGTGGGGAAACAGGACGTGGAGGGATGATGAAATGGAACCGGCATTTATGATGGATCGGGCATTTCGATAAAAGAGTCCAGGAATTGAAAAGATAGAATACTGGTTCGGGCGCTGACTTTTAGAAAAAATTGAAAAGTTTCCTGGTAACTGGAAAATAGTCACTTACAGACGTTTTCCGCAGCTTCAAATTAGCTGAAAATACAGGAGGCTTGCCATGAAAGATAACGACGATTTCGAAAACGGGATCTGCAGCTTCTGTGGCAAAAGCAGGAAGGATGTCCACAGGCTCGTCGGAGGCCCGAATATTTATATCTGTGATAAGTGTGTCCTTGCTTGCGCCGATTTTATAGAAAACGACAGGGAGGATCCGATTGACAGCCTGGAAGAAAGAAAATGTTTTTTCAGGAATGTCTATTTCATAATGGAAACTGACGGGCTTGCGTTTAAAGAGCTATGCGGCTACGTTAGAGGCATCGCCAGCGGTCTCCGGCTGGCTGACGGATATTGTCGGGACAAAATCGACGACGAGATCCCCGACCAGCCCGCTTGATTTGGGCACAATAGAATAACAAAAAGGTGACAACCATTGAACAAGATGGAGCTTATCCAGGCACTTAGAGATTTTGACTACCAGCTTTCAAAATCGGAGGCCGAAAATGTCGTGAGGCTGTTCTTCGATGGGATGGCTGGCGCACTGGCGAATGGAGACCGCGTCGAAATCCGGGGATTCTGTTCCTTTTTCGTAAAGGAATACAAGGGCTACACCGGCCGGAATCCCAAAACAGGCGAAAAGGTAAAGATCGCCCCGAAAAAACTCCCCTTCTTCAAGCCTGGCAAGGAACTCAAGGAAAGGGTGGATCGTGGTGGTGGGGGTGACAGATTTGTATGAAAGGCTCCAAAAGCACGACTACTCAGAATTTTAGCTTCCGATCTCTCATCTCATGGACGAACACTCGGAAAGAACAATGCGAAAGAACCGACATTGTTTGCACCGCATTGCCCTATGATATCTCCCGGATTCGAATGTTTCACGAAATCGAGCCCGTCTGAGTTCTTTGGCGAATAAAAGGACGGCCTGAGCGGGTGTGACCTTTTTAATTCGGTTATCGTTAAAGAGAAATAAAGATGCAATCCATGAATACACCATATGAAAATAGTCACGTTTATCGATTTCAAGAGGTTGCTGACAAGATAGAAACGCTAATCACCGATGGTAGTATATTGCCGGGAGAACGATTGCCCGCCGAGAGAAAGCTGGCAATCAGGTTGCAGGTAAGCCGATCTTCCGTAAGGGAGGCATTGCGGATTCTTGTACAGAAGGGATTTATAGAGATCCGTCGGGGTGTAACGGGTGGCGCATTCGTTAAAACGACGTCTTTCAAACGGCATTCAGAGAGCTTGGAGAGCCTTCTTCAATTTAATCGGTTATCTTTGGATCAAATTGCGGAATTTCGCAATCAGATAGAAAGCGGTGTAACGATTCTGGCCGCTGCCAAGGCCAATTCGGACGATCTTCGCATGCTTAATTCCCGCCTTGAAAGAGTACGGTCCCTATTAGCCCGGGGCAGAGCAGGGATCGATCAATTTATCGAAGCGGATAAAGCTGTCCACCTTTGTATCGCAAATATCGCCGGGAACCCGCTGTTCGCCCAGGCATTGAAGGCCACAATGGGACTCAAACGATATTTTTTTCGGTTCCATGACCTGGCTCCGTCCTTAATGGAGAAAAACTTCCAGGACTTGTCCGCCATCGTTCGGGCAGTGGAGAATCGTCAACCCCAAGCGGCAGCCAGGATAACGCGGGAACATATCTCACGGTTTAACGAATTAAACGCTTGAGCAACCATCTTCATTTTCATACTCAAGGATATCTCCCGGTTGGCAATCCAGATGTTTGCAAATGGCATCCAGTGTGGACAGACGGATTGCCTTTGCTTTCCCAGTCTTTAAAATGGACAGATTCTGTTCCGTGATTCCAATCAGTTTGGCGAGTTCCATCGATTTCATTTTTCGCATTGCCAGAACCACATCCAGTTTTACAATGATCGGCATAATGACTCCGGTTATACAGTGAGTTCGTTTTCTTCAGTAAGTATCCGCCCCTCATCCATTACCCACGCGATCAAAAACACGATTCCTGCCACGATGAGCGTGGTGATTTCCGACGAACCGAGACCCACGTTGATGATACGACTGCCAGGGGGGTTACCTATCGTAAAGAGGACACTTTTGGCGGATTCGTAGATGATTGAAAAAACGACCCACAACAGGAGCGCCTTGGCGGTTTTCCTGAAAAGGCTGACGTGTTCGAAGGAAAAAATTACCCCTTGTCTGTAAAAAGAAAAGATCTTACGAATATTGACCAGTCCGTAAGTCAATGCGGAGAGCGGAAGCAAGCTAACGAAAAACCCTGCAAACTGAAGCTTTACCGGCAGGTCGTGGGGGATTAGTGGTTTTGAAAGCGTATTTACGGTGATCAGCGTTTCCTGTAGATGGTTGATCAGCGACCAATATAGAACATAATACAGCGGTACCAGAAACAGAATGATTGAAAGAAGCAGGTGAAAATTTTTGCCGAGCCTTTTGATCTTTGATAAATTGTCCAAAGCAACCTCCAATGGATAAAAGTTTGACAACAGGTGTAAAGCATATGTATGGACATAATAATTGTTTGTCAATAAAAATTTATTGAAGAACGATAAATTCAAAGAGGCCTGTCGTTGACGGCACAAAAAAAGCGGGTGCGGTGCCGTGCACCGGGTTCCCAGAATCCAACCTTAATGAAATCAAAAACGAACCTGCTTTGCTACGTTGACAAAAACGGACACGCCGCTCTATAAATAAAAGAATAGCTGTAGCAACAGCCTATCGGCATTACGAAAATGCTGTGTTTCCCTTAACCGATACATACAATTCGTAAATAACCAGGGCCAAGAAGGCGTGCGGGCGAAAATCCGTTCACCTTTTGGCCTTTTCTATTTTGGGAAGCCGACCGAGGCCAATCCCATTTTCGTTAACCGACTTTCAGCAATTCCGCTGAACTTTAATATTCTCCAACCGGGTCCGCATTTGTGCTGTGGCATAAGGAGGGAACATTGGATCATCATCTGGAAAAACGCATCTCTCCGCGTCATCTTGTCGAGGGGCCGATTACGCTGCATTCAACCATTGGGGCTCCTATGGAGATCAATGCCCATGTACTCAATTGCAGCGAAGAAGGAATCTGCTTTTATTCCAGAAAACGTCTTAGTCCCGGCGTTACGATTTTATTTAAATCCCTGAATTGTAAATATTTATATTCTTGCACCGATAGAAAAGAATGTCTTTTGCGATCCATCAGTTTTGTGACTGTCAAGTGGTGCAAGGAAATCTCAAAAGACGACAGACTCATTTTCCTAATGGGCGCAGCGTATGCTATGCTTCAGTGATCTGGAAAAATTATCCGTCTGAATTATGGTCATGTGCTTTCCATACCAGCCCCACAAGGATTTTTCAGCGCTTCCGAGGCTTGCGATAATCGTGTAGCATCGTTTCAGCAGCTATTGGCCAGCATAACGCTGGACGCTAAGCTCCTGAGAAAGCATGTAAAAGGGAGATCATACCATGTTGAAAAAGATTCAGGCCGGTGTTCTTGAGGTCGCTTACTTCGAAAACGGAACGTCTGCCGGTACGCCGGTGGTCCTGCTGCATGGGTTTCCCTATGACGTACATTCATACGACCAGGTGCGGCCGCTTTTGGCTTCGGAGGGGTGTTGGGTAATCACCCCATATTTGCGCGGATATGGCCCCACGCAGTTTCTCTCAACGGGTACCCCGCGATCCGGCCAGCAGGCGGTTCTTGCCCACGATCTGCTTTCGCTCCTGGATGCGTTGGGGATTTCCAGCGCCGTACTTGCCGGGTATGATTGGGGCGGTCGTGCCGCATGCATCGTGGCTGCCCTCTGGCCGGATCGGGTGCGCGCTCTAGTTTCGGTCGGCGGCTACAATATTCAGGATATCCCGGGGACGGCTGCTCCTGGAAAACCCGAGGATGAATATCGCTACTGGTACCAGTATTATTTTCATTCGGAGCGAGGTCGGGAAGGATTAACCAGATACCGCCGGGATTTCTGCCGGCTCCTGTGGCAACTGTGGTCACCCACGTGGAAGTTTTCCGATGAGATGTTCAACCAGACGGCCGCATCCTTCGATAACCCGGACTTCGTGGATGTAGTCATCCATTCTTACCGACATCGTTATGGGATGGTGCCGGGGGATCCCTCGGTAGAGGCTACCGAGCAGTGCCTGACCTTGCAGCCGGTGATATCCGTACCGTCGATCACTATCGATGGGCGTGACGATGGTGTTGTTCTTTCGGAAGGCTCGGCCAGCCACCATCGTTTCTTCACAGGCGAATATGAGCGCCTGGTGATCCCCGATGTAGGCCACAATCCTCCCCAGGAAGCGCCGCGGGATTTTGCCGAAGCCATTTTGTCGTTGATATAAAACCGGGAACCGCTTTCTCAAAGAATACTATCTCTGGGACCCAGAATAACGCGGGCTTCATGACCGATGGCGAAAACACAATATTTTGCACCATCTTTTTAAACTTCCGGAAGATAGACAACTATTCAGAAATGGGAAACAAGCGAACATGGACCTGCAAAAAGCAATTTTGGAAAGAAGGAGCCACAGGCGTTTTACGGATAAACAGGTTTTTCCGATAGAAATGAAGGATATCCTCGAGGCCGGGATTTTGGCGCCTTCCCCTAAGAACCGTCAGCCATGGTCTTTCCATTCATGCGGGCCAATCCAAAAACGCCTTGTTGCCGATATCCTGAAAGATAAAATCGATGAAATGCAGGCGGCATCGACAGATGTCGGCAGCCTGCCAATCAGCCTGCGGGCAATCGAAGAATGTTCGGACCTTGTTCTGGTTTACAATCAATATTCCAGGCGGGAGCAGGGGTACAACGAAAACCGCTGGAAAGCAGACACTCTATCCATTGGCGCCTGCATCCAGAACATGTTGCTCGTCGCTCATTCCAAAAACATCCAGTCCCTGTGGATCTGTGACATTCTATTTGCCGAAGAAGAACTCGGCGATCTTATGGAGACCGATGACGAACTCGTGGCCGGAGTTGCTTTTGGCATTGGAATGCAACAGAATCTACCCCGTAGACCACGGATGGAATTGCATAAGAAAATGAGCAAGACTGATTGAATCGGACACGGCAGAAAGAACGGAACCGGAGAGTCATGACATACCTGTGAAAACTGCCAAGACTGGAAGCAAGTCCGGCCGTGAACAGTAGAGTTCCGTTTCGCACTCCCATACGGCAATCTTGGCACCCAGTAAAAAAAACCGACAATGGAAAGGGTATTTGTCTCGAACAGTGTAAATGTTGAGGGTTGAGATCCTTACTCAAATCCTTGTTTGTTGTTATGATTGGATTTGGGGAAGATTTCTTCAAAACCGCAGGTAATAATCTCGCTGTCAACGGGGAAGGCACGCACCCACGGTAACCTAAGTTGCATGTTAAAAAACGGCTATTTGAACGTATTTAGCTCTTTTTCTAAGGATAGGTATAGGAGGTCATTCGAGATTGTCATTCTGTGTATATGTATAGGAATAAGGGCATTCTGTGCAGCTTAAGTCCAGAAGAGTTTTCATCTTGTTGTCACTATCTTTGAGACTTTCGAATTTATCGGCAAGGGCAAGCAAGTTATTAAAATTTGTATCGGAATTAAAGTAATTAACTATGTTTACCTGGATACTCTTCACATTGCTTTGAAGTTGGGAAATGTGATCCAGGAAGCTTTGGTTGGCGCTCAATTGTTTGAATGCCGTTGTGAATTCTTCGTTTTCATTCAAGGCTTCTTCCAATTCGGATTTTCCAGGGAAGTCGCCTGAAATACAAATGTTATTCGTTGAATCCATGGAAATGCTGAATTCCTCATCCAGTTTTAGTCCCTGGCTTTGGATGGTCTGTGTAAGCGTTGCCGAGATAAAATCCTTCCGGTCCTGCACCACGTCTTCAAGATCCTTCAACTTCAGTTTACCCGTGGGTTTTAGCCCTATGGCTTCCCGTGTCTGTGCCAAGGATAAACCAACTGAAAATGTGACTCGATCTTCTGATGTGGAGTTATCTTCTTTTATTTGGCTTGTTGTTTCATCAGCGGTGGTTTCTTTTGCGATATTTGACGCATTGATTTTGTAGTAGAGATTGTCTGCGCCATAAGTTGCCATGGAAGTGACGCTCATATGTTCGCCTCGTAAACGCTAATATGGTTTGTTGAACGACAAAAGTGATATCGCAATACATGTGCCAACATTTAAAATTCCGCAATCGAGGGCGTGACAGAGCAATATATTATAGAAAAGGCTGGTTCTCAATTCGTTTTTAAGGGGTGGTTACTGTGTTTTCTCTGATCGCAAGAGATCTTATTTTTCTGTCTTCATCACAAAGCCCTTGGATCAATCGTCAAAAATTGAGCGTGATTTCATGGAAAATATGCTCAAATATTGACGGTAGAATACTAAATCATGAGGATTAGTGAACCATAGTGGCCATTAAAAAGCAGGCATCGCAGAGTCCGGCCGCCTTTCCAATTCAACCCTATGAAAAGAGGACACGTGATGGGTAGGAACACTACGTAACTAAGCACCCAATGTCATTAGTTTAAGCTACTTTTTCACAGCTTAAGTTAATGACATTGTTTTTTTGCTAAAGGAAATTCTCAACTTGTCGATATTCTCTTTGCTCAATATGTTTAGAAAGTTAATTAATCAACGACACCTAAGACAATGAAATGGAGGATGAGATGATTCGCAAATCGATTGAGTTTGTTGCGGTGCTGATTTGCCTGATGGTGTTGGCGGGGAATTACTCCATCGCTTCAGCTACTGAAGGGCTCTATATAGGCATTCAGGGTGGAATCAACAACATGGATGATACGAAAACTAAAGATTCCGAAGGCGAGATGGACAGCGGGTACGCAATTTCCGGTTTTGTGGGGTACGATTTCGGATATTTTCGAGTTGAGGGGGAAGTTGCATACCGGGAAAACGATATCGACAAAATCACCATTCTCGGATTTGATACGGTTTCGAGCGGTGACGTGACTGCGGCATCATTCATCCTCAATGGGTACCTGGACGTTCAAAACCGAACCCCGTTTACCCCATATATCGGTGCAGGCATCGGATGTAACTATTTTGAATACAACGGTACCGCGATATATCATAGCTTAACAACAATCAAATATGATGACAGCGAGACCGTTCTGGCCTATCAGCTGTCTGCCGGCATTACCTGGGATGTGACCAAAGCGCTCGCACTGGATCTTTCTTACAAGTATCTCAAATCTGATGATATCGAGGTTTCCGGCACTTCCAATTGGGGTGTTACTGAAAAAGGTGAAACCGACTACGAAAATCAAAGCTTCATGATCGGTTTGAAATGGTATTTTTAACCGCCACGACAACACTAATTTCTCATTAGAACAATATCATATAAGTTTTCAAAGAACGATTAAACCTGAAAGACCACGTTTTTCAAACGGTTAAGAACATCCAGTGGTTCGCGTTTTAAGTCTCCTGAACCAAGTACCCTATAACCTGAACCAAGTACCCTATAAAAGGAAGGCTTTTTATTGAGAGTATCCCATATTTTTAAGACTTTCTGGTAGGTAGCGGGTAAATACGATCCAGCCCCTTGAGAAAACGGTTGCTTGTTATCAGATGCTCCGCTAGGCTATGGTGGTCCATCAGTGCTGCATGCTGGATCATTTTTTCTATATTTCCAATAAGCAGCAAAGGTTCGAATCTGGTGGTTGCTATCAGCGCTTTGAATTATTGTAAGGGTTGTTCGTGTATTAAATCCAACTTCAAAGGGTCCCAATCATGAACACAACGCTCCACCCCATTCCCAATGTCGTTGAAGTTCCGGTGTACAACCTGCCACTTGACAAAGAGAGTCATGTTTGCGTTATTGTTTGAACATATTTCTGCTGACGCCATACTGAACGGAGATCCACCCATGGCACTGACCAAATACACTATCGTCGAAAAGCTCCAATCTGATTTAGGGTTCTCCAAAACCAAATCCATCGAAACCTTCGAAACATTGGTTGAACTGATCAAGGCAACCCTTGAATCAGGTGAAGATGTTCTTGTATCCGGATTTGGTAAATTTTGTGTGCAGGAAAAAGATCAACGCAGAGGCCGGAATCCTACGACTGGCCAGACGATGATGTTGCGTCCCCGCAAGGTTGTGACATTCAGGTACTCCGGGAAGTTGAGAGAGAAAATCAACTCGTAGGATGCCTTGAAATGAAAATTCCCAATCGACATGAATATCCTCACCGTACGGCCTATATCATCGCCAAGTATACTGTCAAAGAGGGAACCCATCGGGATGTAATCAAAAACATTGGCGCCGGCGGTTTGTTCATAAAAACTTCGCGGAAAGTTTCGCTGGGGCAGGCGGTTGCACTTGAATTTCCGCTTTTCCAATTTGACAAGATCATTAAAATTTCCGGGCAGGTGATTCGCGGTGACCATGATGGTTTCGCCGTGGAGTTCGATAAACCGTTAGACGGCCTTGATTGCAAGGATGGTGAATTCCCTGAGATCGTACACGAAAGCGAACGCGCATCCCGGTAACAATAACTTACATGGATGCCGGTTCCGGCAAAAAAATAGAAGGAACAACAATGGTAGAAAGATTGGTCGACCACAACAGCCTGATTCAGGCCATAGAAGCAGGAATTTCAAAACAGGAGCTAATGAAGCAGTTCGGGTATAAAACGTTTGGCGCCCTAAAAGTTTCCTATCTAAACGCGCTCATGGCATTGGACAAAATTCCGGCCGTAAATAATAAACGCAGGGAGCGGAAAGTGGATAATGTCGTAGGCATCAACAGCCGCGGTAGCCTTGTTATTCCCAGAAAGCTGGTGGATTCATTGGGTCTGGATAAAACAACCCTTTTTCGCGTTGTGAAAGACGGGACAGACCTGTTTTTGAAAGCTAAGAGCCGTCCCCCCAAAACGATTCTCAGAAAGAAAAGAAGATAGCGGCACTTGCACGTAAAAAGGTGAATGATCAATTTTGCCAGTTGCCGGCCATGAGTCTGTGGCAGTTTTATAATGTGGTGATCTGGAGCGGTCCTTGCGAGGACGGGGTTGTTGGACGGATGGCGACTGGTGACGTTCTAAGTCATCTGATTTTGCGTTCCTTGAAAGGGAGGAACCACTGGTGGGATAAGTTGAGGCATTAGTACGCTTAATTAAGCGGAATGGGTGTTTGGATGACTGCAACCGTGTAAAACGGATAACATGGATTAGTTTCGATTTGATCTGACAACGCACTTGAAAAAGTGAGGGTTACCGGTTTTGATGAAGGTGGCAACCAAACCACCAAAACCATAGGAGGTAACCCTCATGCTGAATGGTACCAAAACCGTCATCAAACACAAGATCGGATTGTTGAACCTGGCCGAGGAACTGGGCAACGTATCCAAAGCCTGCCGGATCATGGGGCTTTCCCGTGACACCTTTTACCGCTATCAAAATGCCGTTGAACAAGGCGGCGTCGATGCCCTCGTCGATCAAAACCGCCGCAAACCCAATATTAAAAACCGCACAGACGAAATAACCGAGGCTGCTGTCGTAGCCTATGCCGTTGAACAACCGGCCTTTGGCCAAGTGCGTGCCAGCAACGAATTGCGTAAGCGGGGCGTGTTCATTTCCCCCAGTGGTGTCCGGTGTGTATGGCTGCGTCACCAATTGGCTCGCTTTAAAGACCGGCTCAAGGCCCTTGAGGACAAAATGGCCAAGGAGAATCTGATTCTTACCGAAAGCCAGGTCCAGGCATTAGAACGGAAAAAGCAAGACGACATCGCTGCTGGGGAGATCGAGACGGCTCATCCAGGTTATCTGGGATCACAGGATACCTTTTATGTCGGAACCCTTAAGGGCGTGGGCAGGATCTATCAGCAAACCTTTATCGATACGTATGCCAAGGTCGGTTTTGCCAAACTCTATACCACCAAGACGCCGATCACTGCTGCCGATTTGCTCAATGATAAGGTGCTGCCCTTTTATGAAAAGCATGAGTTGCCGCTGCTTCGCGTCTTAACCGACAGGGGTACCGAGTATTGCGGCAAAGCTGAAACCCACGATTATCAATTGTATCTGGCTATTAACGACATCGAACACACCAAGACCAAGGCCAGATCGCCGCAAACCAACGGTATCTGCGAACGCTTCCACAAAACCATGCTACAGGAATTTTATCAGGTGACCTTCAGAAAGAAGATTTATCGGGATATCGAAACGCTTCAGTTTGATCTTGACCTGTGGCTTGAACAGTACAATCATGAGCGAACCCATCAGGGGAAAATGTGCTGCGGCAGAACCCCGATGGAAACCCTTGAAGATGGCAAACGACTCTGGGAAGAGAAAAAAATAGCCTGAACTTGACCTGACAGACACCTTCTCAGAATCGGTAACTGTCAGATCAAATCTGAACTTCTACAGATAACATGACTATTTCACATACCTTTTAACAATTTTCTAAAAAAGTTGATACGGTCCTTGTTATCTTCATCGTCCCTGAAAGCGACTACGAGTTCTTTTTTCATGATAATTTTTACAGTTTCAACATTGTAAATGCCGTTTCTCGCTGCAAGGTACATCATAACCGTCGGGTCTGTGATTGCTGCTGGGTGCCGCCCCGTTGCAAGCTTTCTCAGAAGTGAAATTTCATTTGGTGCTTTTTCTGTATGGTTCGGATATTTTTTTACCGCATCATCTATAACTTTGGGATAAGTATAAGTTTGGATGATGCCGACTTTATAGTTTTTGAACAAATCATCAACACTCTCGAAACGTAAACTGCTTTCCGTATTCTTCAATATACCAATCTCGGACCAGTCAACTGTCGGTGATGCCGTAAAGCCCTCATATACCTCCTCAGGCCATGCAGGGAAATAGCCGACATATTCTTTGTTTCTTGCTATAATTTGCGCCCTTTTCCACGGATAGAAATCCACTATAAGATTAATTTTTTCTTTTTTTAAAAGAAGCCTGAGTTTCTGAATGGAATTCCCCTGGGTCGCCATTTCGGCACCTGAATAGGGTTCCCAGTTCAAGGTAGCAATCTTCCAAGTTTCTTCTGCCATTGAGTTGGCTGCAAATATCATCACAACAAATATTGCAGTAGCGAATATTCTAAACATCTGTCTTTTCCAACCAATTTTAAGTCAGGTGGTTATAAAGTTCTGTATATTACAATATTTGGAGAAAAAGCGCTGGTTGGATTGGAAAACAAACTCGTACAAATTAAGAGTACCTGAAAATCCGACTTCTTGTCAAATACCCGCTAAATAGGTACGCATCCCTTGAACTAACCACCCTAATGAAAAAGGATAGCGCCTGGGATTGCCGGGCTTTCATTTTGGGCTTGTTTTGGGCTTGTTAATCGAGGTAGATGGGGCTTGAAATCATAGGGAAAATTGACGAATTCCATGGGAATCGAACCCATACACGGTCTCGCAACATCCTGTATTTACAGCTAAATCCCATACCCTAATTTGCCTTTGTAGTGCTTTTGTAGTGCACCAGCGATATGACGTCGCCTTTCTCCAGCAGTTCCCGCTTGCGGGTGAGCGCCGTTTCGGCGTAGCGTGACACCGAGTCCAAACGCTTCCATGTTCCCGCTTCCTTAACCTCATGAATCGACATCCTCAGTTCATTGATCATCTGGCTGGCCCGGCTGTGACGAACGCCGGCGTATAGGCCGATCTCGATGCCCACCTTCCTACAGGCAGCCTTCCAGATATTGTTCAAACTCTCGTTGGTATACCGCTTACCTTCGTTGCGTGCACGGGAATTGGTGAAGACGAAGGGGCTGTCCTCGCACCGTGCAGCCGTCAGTTCCTGCATCAGCGGATAAAACGCACCGTGGCAGGGCGTCAGGTAGATCTCGCCGGTCTTGGTGCTGCCCACTACTCGGCGGGCAGAAATCGAGCGCCGCACGATGAACTGGCGGTTGACTTCGTCCCAGTCGGCCCACATCAGGGCGCAGGCCTCGGCCGGGCGCATCAGGTGCAGGTACATCCACAAAAACGGCGCCCGGTGCTCCGGCGCCATGGCGTCCACCACCTGGTTGAAACGCTTGCGGCTGATCCACTCGATGGCGGGCTTCACCATACCATAGGCGGCACGTTTGGGAAATGGCGGAACCTCAGGGATTCGCCGTGATCGCCAGGCGTGATCCATCATGGCGTGGAATGCCATCATCACGTTGAGCTTGCCCTTGCCGCTGAGATCGATGCTGTTGAGCAGGCTGCACAAGGTGTCCAACTGGATCTCGTGCAGCATCACCGGATGGGATTCGAAGAACGGCCGGATCCAGTTGTCCAGATAGGAGCGGTAGCCCTTCACCGTGGCCGGCTTCCGGGTCGGCTCCACCACCTCTTTTAACCACTTCTCGTAAAATTCCACCACGTCCGTCCATCCCCGCCCGGTATATTTCTCTATTCGAAAAGCACCCAGTCCCGCCTTGTAGTTCTCCCAGTCGCTCTGGATCATGTGAAGGCACTTGTCGGCGATGCGCCGGTCGTACATGAATTCGCCCTTGTAGCGGGTGATCGCATGGCTGCCGCGCCGTTCCCGGCGAGGCCAGCTCACGGCCCAGCGGCCTCGGTCCTTCTGGAAAAAGACTGTCCCTTTCATACACGCCTCCACGGTGAAATGATGATGCCGTGGATGTGCGCAGATTATGGGATGGGTGTCAATCATGTGTTACATACCCGCCTATCGGTTCTCATTCGCCTCGTCCGGACCGAAACCGTGTCAGCTTCGGTCGATTTCCGCGAAGGCCACCGTGGACTGGTACCGCCGGTGTGCTGGATCCATGATGGTGAAATGGTGGATCTTTTTGCCTATCGTATGCCGTTCGTCCTGGCTGCCGATGTATTCCAGAAACTGGGGCGCCACATCGTTGGCCATTGCGGTAAGGATCAGGATCGACTGCATTCCAAGGCTCCCGTCACCATGTGCACATCGGGTACACTTGCCTGAATTCGGCGAGTTATGCCTTTTCGTACCCATCGCTATCTGTACATAAGTGCACATGACATACCAAAAAAATAACGTTAAAAATTATCGAGAATCTGTAACACGGCCTTCTTTTTATGGATCAGTTTGTGGCGATAATTGTAAAAATTACGGTAAAAGGAGACGGCCTCGTTGATCACTGTGGACCGGCCGTACTTGAAATTACCGGTGGCGTCGGAAATCGCGTTGGCCACGGTGGTGCACCAGGCCTCGTTTTCCTCGCTGATCACGGTGGTGCAGTGCACATTTCTCGGAGGCTGCTGGTCGCCGGTACCGATGGTCACGCCGTAGACCGTGCCCTGGAAAATGTTTCGCTGTTCCATCGATTCTCCTGTCAGGTTTTTTAATGGCCTGCTTCGTGCAAAAAATTGTTTCATCCTGGCCCCAATTTTGTCATGACCGGTCATGCCTCGGGCAATTTTGGTTTCGGTTCGAACAGTACCTCAACTGGAACCTCGAACGCCTCGGCGATGGCCGATTTGATTTCATTGGAGCTTCGGCTGCCGTCGATGGTGGCCGTCACCGTGGGGCGCGACACACCCAGGCGCCGGGCCAGTTCCGGTTGGGAAAGCCCGGTCAGCTTGTGCAGGGCCTTGCGGATGCAGGGCAAGGGGTAGCCAAGGGTGGCCAGCATACTGACAGCGGTTGTATTACGATTTTGCACGGGTTCCATCCTTGTAACTTTGGATACTATTTGCTAAGTGTTATTAGTTAATCGGGTGGACTGGGTTTTCCAAATACAATCTGTTGAACGCTCTTTTTGCAAAACCTTAGCAAACAGTGGTTTTATTTTGCTGCACACTAAGAAGGCTCCTTTTATCGGGTAACCTTTGGCACTATGTTTTCTACATTAGCTACACATATATGTCAACATGTCAATGAAAAAATTAAACAAATATATCAATACCCGCGAAATAATTGATCGCGTTGTCGAAGTCACAGGCTGGACTAAAACGAGAATTGCTAAAGATATCTTTGGGATAGATTTAAGCAACCTTGGAAATAGAATACGTGCGGATAGGCTTGATTTTTATAAATTACTTACTTGGGCACTACACACAGGTGTCAATGTTGAATGGCTTGTGACCGGGGAACAAAACAACAGAGCTACTGCTACAGTGAGTGTGACTTGTAAAGATGATTTTGAAACCGCCAACCTGATGGAAATGGCGCAGCAGGTGGTCCAATCGGATACGATCTACAGTGCATCCTTAAAAACCAACATCCATTCCTTCCACCAGGCCATGATCGGTGAAGAAAAATACAAGGCCCTGGAAAAAGAACTTGAAGAGGTCGGTTGCAAGCGCCTCGTTTCCATCGACGGAGCAAGAATCCGACACGACGATCCACCGCAGGAAAAAGAAGAGATCTTACAGCGCCGGGCATTTTAACCATCTCTGTTTCCGAATTTACCAATGGTTTGTACAAAAGGAGAGGGGCCCAATACTTTAAACTGGACGCAAAATGTCGAAAATTGTTGCGCTGCGGCGGCTAACGTCGGAGATGCGGTGAGATCGGCAATCCCAGAGGGTTTCGCCTTTTGAGAGGAAAAACTGTAAACAAGCTTATGAACTCATTGCTTTCCTCTATTTTTCAAAAAAGGTGAAACACCTACTTTGGGCAAAAAATAAATGTGCTATGGAAAAATTTAAAAGACTTGAAGAACTAACCAAGATGGATGAAAAGCACCAACTCATGGGAGCTGTGTGTGGATACGTTCCGGATCTTAAAAAGATGCACAAAGCCTTGTCGAAGGAAACTCTTAACGAAGAGGTCCCAGAGGAAATTAGGGGCCAATTCAATGTAGCCAAGAACATGGCGTTGTATACTTATTTTTTCTATGCGCTTGCTCCTGAAGTACATTTAAAGACATATACGATTATGGAACATGCATTAAAATTAAGAGCAAATTGCATGAAAAGGTTAGGTCTGAGAGCCCTGCTCAAAAAGGCTGTAAAAAATAATTGGATTTCCGATTCAGGCTTTCGCCACCTGAAGAACCCCAGTGAAGAAAATGAATGGTGCAAAGCCCTGCTTAACATCCTTCCAGATTTGAGAAATTCACAGGCACATGGTTCTAATCTACTCGTGGATGATTTCATTCATCATATAAGGTGTTGCGCTGACTTCATTAACCAGTTATTTCCACATAATAAAAAATGAAATTAAAATAAAAAAAGAGTCAAAGCAGCTGAACCAATTTATTGCCTTCCATTTTTTCAGTCCGTAAAACCATAATTTTATCTGGCTCCGCGACAAACCAAGCAAAGCTTCCCCATGCAAGATCGTTTACAGTCTTTTTGAATGCAGCTTCACTTCTATCCATGTAGGCTGTAACAAAGGCAATATGGCTCGACAAAAAACCTGCTTCTTCGGCGAGGTGAAGTAAGGTATCTTTACGTTTCTGGTTTACAGGTCCATCAGTCGCAACAACCTCAATAAACACAAGGAGGGGCTCCGGAGGCCCTAAATCCACCAGAATAATATCTGGTAGATTGCGATCAGATTCAATGTTAAGCCCTAATCCCCGGGCCAGTTCATCATCCCTCGCAACAATTTTATTGGCACTTTCGCTTAAGAAAATTACGCCTGGCTCAATTAGATAACGGTGGGCGAAATCCTCAATCACGGATTTTGAGATGACAGAACTAGGGCCAGCGGCCATGCGTCGCGTTTCACCATTGGGAAATGTTACCATTACTCCTTCTTCGGCTGCGGCAACCACGGCCTTTCGGAGGATGGTAACCCGTGCAAGGGCACCCGCAGTAAGATTCTTCACCTGCCATTCCTCGATAGCCTTCAAAAGAGCCCCATTCTTAAGGTTTGGATTAAATAAAGCAACGAAGCTTTCCCTTAGCGCATATCTGGGCGCTGGTGAAGTAGTGGGCAAACCTGTCCTTTCGATTACAGCACCATTTGAAATCAGCCCACCTCGAAGCGTGTCATCCCGGATTGGTTCTCTTGTGTTAACCGCATACCATCTTCCAGGTATTTCCTTCCTGCTAGGCCTTAGCGATTCTTTTCTCCACAACATACGGTTACCTTCATCCGTGACATCGGCCTGATCATCCGTCATGCGAGTAATCTGGTCAGGTCGGATCCAGACATCTTCGCTTTCAACCGCCCCAACATAAATCATAACAAATACGGTCTTGGCAGCTATTTCCCAAACGCAATTGTGACGATGGGGCGTTCCTTCGGGAAAAATCATCTGCAATCGTTCATGGATTTGCGCAACAGGAAGGATCGGTGGGAAAGTCATTATTCGGCTCCGCAAAGGTATACGTTTTTTATATTTCGTTCGATGGTTTCAGGTCGCGCACGTCGTTTTAATAACGTTTCGATCTTTTTCATCTGCTTCGTGGATGGGATCGGCAAGTTTTCAAGCTCAAAAGCGGAAACAGCAACGCTGCCGCTGATACATCGAAATGCATGATCCACGATCTCGCTGTTGAGAAAAGCAGAGACCACCGCCGGCGAAACATTGGGCAGGCCATCAAGAGAACGGATCATATTAAGATGGTTTTCAACGACGACACTCCCATGCTTGTTAATGAATTCTGCCGGAAGTTCAGCCGCGATCAGCCGGCGCTGCTGTTCTTTGGCAGTGGTTCGTTGTAGCAAAACACACGGTTTATCGATTTGGAGCCATCCATCCTTTTCACATATTTCAAAATAGGGGGTATGATTTCTTTTTTCAGCTCTGAATGTGAAGCGCCCTGGACTGGCGATGGATTCGGCCCAGATTAATGGTCGTGTGTTTTTTCTTTTATTTTGGCTGAGTTGGTCTTTATAACGGTTCCATACAAGCGGGCCTGTTGAAACTTTGTATCCCCAATCCTTTAAACGACTGGGCATTTTAGACATGCATTTGATTAGTAAGGCATGTTCAGGAATTCGAGGTAGCAGCCATGGTGCGCTTCGCTCTTTAGGTAATTGAAAATCACCAGCTTGGGCGATTTTTGCATTGCCATTGTTATCAACAGAAATAAAATGGACGGAGGCTCGACCAACTGACTTTGATTTTCGATAAGTGGATAGAAGGGTTTCTTGTAGCACACCCTCAAAGACACCTTTTCGATCATTTACGAAGTCAACAGCAAATGGCGGGGCCTCGTTCGCTAACAATGCACGCAATGCTTTGAAATATTCGCCGGCGAGAAAGCTAGTGGGCGTGACATAAGCAATGACACCTCCTGGAGCAGTCCACCGTAAAGCCAGGTCTTTAAAAACACCATATAAATTAGCGTGGCCAAACAAACTGCGTTTGTATCGATCCCGCAATTCGGTTGATAGTGTTATGCGACCGTATGGCGGGTTTCCTATCACCAAGTCAAATTGTTGATCTTCAGGAAGTTGCTCCAAGCTGTTACAAATTTTAATCATCCAGGGTAGCCGAGAATTTGCGGCTCGGCAAACCGTATTAAGAGTCAGTTCTAAAAAAACCTGGGACATCCAAGCCGCGAATGGGTCTATCTCGAAACCTCGCAGACGAGAAGTGATATTCGATAGCGCTATTTTTGGATTACATTTTCCAAGTTTTTCCATCATCCGTCTTGCGACGGGAGACAAAAACGCTCCTCCACCGCAAGACGGGTCGAGAGCTTTGCAGGTCGACCAGTCGACGCCCGCCTCAGTAGCCATATCCAATAATCTCTGACAAAGGGCAGGTGGCGTATAGTAGGCCCCAAATCCGGACCGAACCTTTTCAGGCAATAGCGTGGTATATAGGACACCGATATGAAAACAAGCCTCCAGGATATCCATTTGAGCAGTTGCCACACCCATGCTCTGGGCAAGAGCCTTTGCAGACGACGGAAGCTCGACAATCTCGATGGTTTCCGGCGTAATACAGAGTTCCCAGGCTTTTTTTTCCCTTTTTTGCTTGGTATCCCAAAAGCTTGAAACAACATGATATAGAAATGAATGAGTCTGTTTCAGATAGTTTTCTGGGTCAACAGAAGCGATGAAAGCCCGCGCCATGTCACGGCCGGTGGATAGAGTTTTATATGTCGATTCATCCAGAGGCTTTGTGGATGAGTGAACAGCGGCGATGGAACTCATTTGCACCCCTTCAAGCAGGATATTCAGGTTTTACTGGGTGAAGTTACATGAATGGACCACCATTCATTTGGCCAAGCTTGTACGGAGGCCATCAATTTTGCACGCTCTTGCAGACTAATCAACTGAAATTTTATAGGCGACTTGTGATTAGAATTTGCATTGGGTTTTTCAAGGCGCTAAAACCGCATGATTCGTTGCTCAAATCCGGAAAAGTTCCTACCAGAGGTTGTAATTGACTCACAAAGGCTCTGACCTTACTTCCTCAATGTTAGTCCATAAACATTCATCGCCATCTCATGCTGTGTCATTTCTTGGTCCAAGATAACAGACCCGTGTGACAGATACGGTCACAACCTGAGGGTGGTGAGGGCGCATATAAATTAAAAAAGGCAGGACTCACTTCAAAGCCACTTCATTTCATAGTAGCAATTCAAAATGAACGAAAATCTTTTTCGAAATCCATTATATTGGATAATAATCCCACGTACTATCTTCAAATATAGTTTTATACCCGTAGTTTCTAAGTGAAAATATAGTGTTTACTTTTGACAAGTATACTTATATCCAATAAGATGTAGAAGTTCAGATTTGATCTGACAGTTACCGATTCTGAGAAGGTGTCTGTCAGGTCAAGTTCAGGCTATTTTTTTCTCTTCCCAGAGTCGTTTGCCATCTTTGTCCTAATCTCCAGTTATTGGCACAAAGAAATCGATAAAATAGGGTGACACTCCCGAGTGTAAAAATCAATTTTACCTAAAGGAGTGTATCCCATGACAAGGAAAAAGAAAAGACGGTCAGCCGGGGGGAAGAAAGGTTCCCGGGTATGGGCCTACCCAGCCGAGTTTCGGTTAAAGGTCGTAAGGCTGTTTTTGGAAGAAGAGTACAGCGCGTCGTTGCTTGCCGAACAGTTCGGTATCAGCACGCATTCTGTTAGCCGCTGGGCCAATGCTTACCGACGCGGTGGGGTGCAAGGGTTGGAACCCAAGCCTCGCCCTGGAGGAAATGCCAGGGTGCCTCCCGAAGTCCAGGAGCGAATGGTAGCGGTGAAAAAGGCGAATCCGGAATACGGCCCGCGACGGATTGCCGATGTTCTCAAACGATTTTTTCTAATTCCCACGAGCCCATCGACTGTACACAAAAAGTTGTCGGAGAAGGGACTGGTAAACAAGGCCAAGCGTAAGCCGAAGAAGAATCCCCCCAAGCCCCGATTTTTCGAACGTTCTCGTCCCAACCAGCTGTGGCAGAGCGATATCATGACCTTCCGGTTGGCCGGTCGCAACGCCTACCTGATCGGCTTCATAGACGATTACAGCCGGTATATCGTTTCCCTGGGACTGTACCGCAGCCAGACGGCGGAACACGTGCTGGAGACCTACCGTCGCGGTGTTGCCGAGTACGGCGTTCCCAGAGAGATGCTCACCGACAACGGTCGGCAGTACACGAACTGGCGCGGCAAGACGCGTTTCGAACGGGAGATGAAAAAAGACCGTGTCAAGCATATCCGTTCCCGCCCCCACCATCCCATGACCCTGGGCAAGATAGAGCGGTTCTGGAAATCGATCCTGGGCGAGTTCCTCCAGCGGGCTCAGTTCGACAGCTTTGAGCAAGCCGTGGAGCGCACCGCTTTTTGGGTCAAATACTACAATCACAAACGGCCGCACCAGGGCATCGGCGGTCTGTGTCCGGCCGACCGATTCTTCGAGATCGCCCATGATCTGAAAAAGACGCTGGCAAAGGGCGTCGAAGAAAACGTACTGGAACTGGCGTTGCGAGGCCGTCCGGTAGATCCTTTTTATATGGTAGGCCGCATGGGCGGCCAGAGCGTGGTCATCCGGGCGGAGAAGGGCAAAGTCAAGATGCTGGTGAACGAGGCCGGCCAGGAAAAAGAACTTGTGTACGACGCAAGAAAGGATATAGATCATGAAGACAAATCAACGAACCCGCAGAGTATTCGATCCACAACAGAAGATAACGGCCGTGCTGTCCATTTGGAGCGAGCGCCGCACCAGCGCCCAGGTATGTCAGGAAATGGACATCAGCCCGACGCTTTTGGGTCAGTGGCAGAATCTGGCGATCGAGGGCATGCTCAAGGCGCTGGACCCGAAAAAGAAAGATCCGCTGCCGCCGATCAACCAACGGTTGTCTCGGTTGATCGAAAAGAAATTGAGCGAACCCGGCAAGCTGGAAAAACGCCTCCAATCGATCCAGAAGGCAGCGTCGGCCGGATAGGCGAGGATGCCTATGGCCAAACAACTATCGACCCGCCAGACGGCGCGGCTCCGAGCCGAGATGATCATGAAGGTCCGTTGCGGCATGCTGACTGCCCGCCAGGCCGCCGAACGCCTGGGCGTCTCGCGCAAGACGTTCTACAAATGGGAGCAGCGGGGGCTGTCCGCCCTTTTGGACAGTGTGACCGACCAGCCCCCGGGAAGGCCTGCCCATCCTCCGGACGACCATCGCCAATGGCTGGAAAAGCAACTGCAGGACGCGAATCGGCAGATCGACTTGCTGAACCGGAAGATGGCGCTCAAGGATGTGCTGATGGACTTGAAGCTTCCCCAAATCGGCAGCGGCCGGACGAAAAAAAAATGATCGCATCCGACAGGCGGTGGCCATGATCGAAGAGATGAAAACGACCTTTTCGCTGTCGTATGCCTGCCTGGCAAAGCAGGCGGGGCTTAGCTACCGAACGCTGATGCGGTGGAAAGAGCGCCTTACCAACGATATGCCCCTCGTGGAAAAGCGAGGTCCGAAGAAGGTGCGGCCGTTGAATCTGAACGAGTTGAAGGCCAAGATCCGGGACCTGGATCATGGTCCCAAACGCAGCCATGGCACCGGCAAACTTCACAGCACTTTCGGCGAGTCCATATCCCGCAGGGAATTGAACGCGCTGGTTATCGAGGCACGCAACGAAAGCAAGCACCGTCGGAAAGCCGAAAGGTGTTGTGTCAGCTGGCTTCGGCCAAACCTGGCCTGGGCCGTGGACGATTGCCAAAAGAGCGATACGGCCTCGGGAAAGCTTCACCTGCACAACCTGACGGACCTTTGTTCGCGCTACAAGCTGCCACCGATCGCCTCGGGAAGTCTGCCCTGCGGCGAAGAGGTGGCCGGCCATCTGGCATATTTGTTCGACCGCTTCGGTCCACCGCTATTTTGCAAGCGAGACAACGGGAGCAATCTAAACCATACCACCGTAAACGAAGCGCTGGAAAATGCCTGGGTGATCCCGATAAACAATCCGCCGAAAACGCCTTCGTACAATGGGGCGATCGAGCGAACCCAAAGGGAGTTCAAAGAATTTTTAAAACGCTGGCAGTGGAAGGCCACGACATTGGAATCATCTTTTTTGCTGTCTGAAACCGCAGCCCATGAGTTGAATCATACACAGCGCCGCTGCCTTGGAAATCACACAGCCTGCGGCACGTATTTTGGAGGTGATCGTATCCGCTACTCCAGACGTGAACGAAGAAGTATCTTCCGATGTATCCGGGAACTGGCAGCCAAGATTGCGGACCGGGCTGGCAGACCCCGAATCACAAACGTGGAATGGAGAATCGCGGCCAGGCAGTGGTTGTTGAAAAATGGCCTGATCAAAATCGAGAAGGCGGGAAAAGTGTCACCCCATTTAAATCGAAATTTGTGCCATAATTAGCCGTGTCGCACAACGTCTTGGAACTGGAGTACGGTGACGACACTCAAAAACGGTGGACATATCACTATAATACCTTTGATCAGATCGATTACATCCTGGTTTCCAAACCGCTCAAAGACAAATTCATCAAAGCAGGTGTGCAGCGCAAGGGCATGTACAACCTTAAGAAACTCACCGAGTCGGACAATGCGATTGATAACGAAACTCAGTACAGCAGTGTTACCCATTGGACAAACGCCGCATCTGACCATGGCGCAGTATGGGCTGAATTTAATCTATAGCGGCCTTAGTATTCTGTTGATTGAAATTGAGTAGTAACATTTTGATTTCCAGCTAAAAGCGATTGCAGGATCCTTTCGAATTTTCTCTCCTGATGTTGTTCATAAGCCTACTTTTGTAAACTTAAAAATAATCAAAAGGGGAGGCCATCATGGAAAAATTCAAACGTTTTTTTATAAGTGGAGCAGTCATTTTAACAATTGTTCTGATGACGCTCCACGGTGTTGCTTTCCCTGAAGAGGGTGGGACCGAATGCCGGGGAGCGGATCCCGTAATAGGGAATTGCTCAACTGTTAATGTGAAAGTGCGGCCTGCATATTTTCCGCAAAGCCCGGCGGATCATACGTATGTCAAGTTCGCTGAAGAAGATGGCCAATGGGAGAGTTTCCCGTGTTTTGGCGCGTGCACAGGTGGAAATTTACTGACGGATACGGAATCGTTCGTTTTTAAAGATAATAAGAAGATCGTCAAATACATGGCCACTGAAAAACCGTGTCGCTGGCCGTCACATTATTATCTGATAATCGGGGTTTGCCATCAATTGGCGAATCGCAGTCTGTTCCACACAGGAAAGACGGTAAAGAATGCTCGAATGTATAATTGGTCTTCCTTTTTCTATTACACCTACGGCGCCTGTTTCTGGCCCTTGAAAAAATATTGCTTCGACAACTGTCAGGAAGCCTCCGAAGCGCTCGGTCCCTGGAAACCTGGTGTTCCCCCGGGTTGTAACCAATCCGAGCCAGAAAAGCGCTCCCTAATTAAACCGGATGATGAATGTATGTTGTATGCAAAGCACTTTGGAAATTTGAAGGGCGCGAAAGATTCCCGAAGCATGAAAGACGTGTTCAAAAACTATCGGGATGAACTTTTTTCTCTTTATTACCAGCAGCGAGTTGGCGACCAAAAAAAAGCTGATTTTCTGCCTATCCTGATTAAAGGGCATGATGTGCTGATTGAAAGGAAGGAAGAACTCGATTACCGCCTATTAAAGCAGGGAAAGCCAGATGAGAAAATTTTTGATGAATACAACGAATTGTTTAAAGATACCCTGCTTCAATTAAGCAGGCAAGTACCTACAGATGTCTATAAACGGTTTTTTGGGATGCAAGAGGACCAAGTTATTGATGTTCGGTGGTTTAAACCGAGTGATGAGGGATAGAAACCATTAGATGGAGGTTGTAAATGAAAAAAAGCATAATTATAACGATACTTATTATATTTTCAACTGTTAATATCTCTTTAGGTAAAAGTCCTACTTTAAATAGAGATATGACAAAAAATATCGAGCAAAACGGTTATGAATATTATATTACATTTGCATATTCAAGATCAGAAAAGTTATTTGATGTACCTCATGGAATGGTCTTTTTTGAGGTGTTTAACGGGTCAAAACCTGTTGAGATTCAGGCAGTTGGATTTTATCCAAAAGATAAAAATATTATGTTGTTATTTGAGCCGAGGCCAGGTAGAATATGGAATGAAGCTGTAAAAGATTGCACAATTAATGGCACGCCATACACTTGTGACAACAACTTTTCACACACCAAACAAAGTATAAGAATTAAGGTTGGTGAAGAAGCTTATAATAAGGCGTTGAATGCAAGATTTAGCTATACAAAAGATTATTGGAATCTTATTGTAAAATTTTTGGAAAATCTCCCGGAATTTTATAATAAATATTTAAGTTTATTAGATAGTTCAGCTTCTTATTCACAAAACACTTTCCATCAGTTTGATGATATGAATGAAATAAAAAAACAATTAGCCTGTATAACAGAAAACGATTGTAAAGACTTGAAAATATACAATTATACTGACTCAGCCTTCTTCTATTTTCTTTGGGATGATAACTGTGTTAATTTTATGGATTATATTTTATCCTCAATAGAAGATGAAATTGATATTCATAAACCACCGGAAACAATGTGGCCGTATAAGTATGTCAGAGAGTTGATTGTCAATAATCAAGTCCCTCTGGACGATAGCCTGGTAGAGTCATGGAACGCCTTAAACGAAATAGGATCTACTGCATGGTATGATTCAGATGTAAAATGGTGTATAAGATCGAAAATAGATGGAAATACTATTCATGGGCAAGGGAACAATGTTGTAATAACCTTTGGGAATAGAAACTACGGTGATTATAAGGTAAAGAAGGTTTCAATTGCGGAAATTGACCCTTCCGATCCTGAGGGGAACGTTGTTGATTCGACATGGACAAAGGTAACATTTGATGATCAGACAGAAGAAAATTGGAATGATTATGAGGCTACAGTGCTTTCAGAGAGGGAGAAATCAAGTAATTTAATACCATTTACGCTAAACAATGAAAAAAGCTATTATGTTACCTATCAACTCGTTGGATCTCCGCCATCTCTGAGAGTTTCCTCAAATTATACAGAGTTGTATTTTTATAACGAAGATAATGCAGACATTAAGGACTGGTCATCCACAGGTTACTATACTTACACTAATAGCATACACGGCCTTTCAAAAATTTCTGCAAAGTATTCTTCATCCGAAACCTCATCTTCAGAAAATGATTTATTAGCTCCAACAAATCTTAAAATAATAGAAAATCCATAGATTTTATAAAAGGATGGCGGTTCTTGATGTTGGGAACCATGCCTGCAAAGTAAAGAAAGAATTGTTGGTTAATTTTTTAGTAATTATGGTAATTCAGGCACGAGAGAATGTATAGATTCTTTCGGTTCTACACAGAAATAAGAAGGTCAGATATTAAATCTTAATTATTCGGACAATAAAGCTGCTCAAATCAGTTTGCAACACAACCTTCCAATGGCCGATAGCCTTATTTTCGCTACAGCAAATATTTATAACCTGCATGATGATTAAGCACTTATTATCGTCTTCTCGACTATCCGACGCACCGCTGGCAGGCTGTTTTTATGAAATTAATCTAAAGTTTTCTCTCTTTTGTACGAGTTATTTATTTAAGCCACCTGGAGGGACGCGATCCTAAAGGAGAGAAAATGAAATATCGCAGCCATTTTTACTTGTATTTTTTGTTCTTCATCCTTTTTTTTATTCTGGATTTACCAGCTTTTTCGGAAGAGTATGATGTTACCCTTAAAAACGGACGCGTGGTGCGCACCACTTCCTATCACCGCGACGGAGATATGTTCTATTATCAAAAATACGGGACATCTGTTGGCATTAAAGACGATATGGTGAAAGATGTCTCATTGGTTAAGCATGATCCGAACATAAGGGTACTTGAGGGGCCTAAAACAGACAATAAAGAGAACGATCCAACCAACGTCAAGACTGAAAAACCACAACTTTCCTATGATGAGCGAAGGGAACTATACGATCAGCTTGAAAAGGCAAGGACCTATCTTGAAAACGTTAAATCAGCGCGACCATCGGCATTCGCGGCAGAAGCCCTCCAAGCAAGTCTTGGTTCTCTTCGAGGTGGTGGTGGCCCTGTGTCATGGGAACAGATGAAGCAGATTAAAGTCAGCCAGGCCGAGGCTCGTGTAAAGAGTATTGAAAAAAAACTTGAATAACACAATTTTCGAATGCCCCATGGCCACACACAACAGAAAAGCCGCCTGCAAATGAAGGTGGCTTTTGTGTTTTAATGGATGGAAGTCAGCGCTTAAACATTGACAAAAGGTTCTGGAGGGAGCCCGTCGAGGAAACGCCGGCGGCGGTTTCCTTGTCCTTTGAGCGCTTGTGGACGGTGATACCCAGGATGGAAAGAGCCACGCCCCAGAGCATGCTGGTATTGGCCATCATGGTTCCCAGGGCTGTCAGGATTTCACCCAGTTTGTCCGGGCTTTTCACCACGATGATGATTACCGCAGTAACCAGGCCCGCGAAAGTGACAAACCAGGAAAAGGCCACCATGTAGCCGAACGTCGCCCGCCATCTCGAATTGTATTTGTCCGTCGAGGAAAGCTCTGCCCGGATCGTGGCGTTGACGATCTCCAATTGAGTGTTGTCCGCTTCGCGCATCGCCAGCGTGTGATCAAGCATCTTTTCCTTGAACTGTATCGCCAATGCTGGATCGTTGATAACTCCATCAACCGCCCCCTGGGGATCGTCAACGCCGGTAATATCCTGGGCGATCTTGACCACGCCGGCCGCCTTTTCCTCAGCGTCCTTGCCCTTGAACAGACCGATAATGCCCGGAACAACCTTGGCCAGCCCCATGGCCGCTGTTATGATTGAAATCGGTTCCATGTTACCCCCTTTTGTCCCATCTGGCTTTGTGAAGCCTGACATCGATATGCGTCCGGCCATTGTAGCGCCCGATCCCGTAGCAGTTCGGATAGAGATTCTCGAGGAAGTCGGCGACTGCGTCAGCATCGACGCCATCGACCCTGAAATCCGTCGCCTTGCCCTGCAGGTGCATGGATCCGGAACTGCCGCCTTCGGCCTGGTTGTGCGCCTCGCAGCGACAACCCGAATTGATCTTGATCTTCCTGTCCCCGAATTCTGTCCGGAGGTCCTCAAGCACCCGGATCAATTCCGCGTCCACGGTATCGAATCCGCAGCCGCACTTGCAGGCGAATTCATGCCTGAAAAAATGTTCCGATAGCTGACCGACTTTCATCTTTCACCCCACAAGAAATTTGATGATTACCGATAACGCCGTGACGAACACGGCACCCCAGATATATTTGACCTGGTTCCTGGGGCAGCTTGCCTGGTGCTGCTGCATTTTCGGAATGACGCCGTTTCCAGAAAAATAAAGATCGATCTTTTTCCACAGGCCGTTGACCTGGGTTTGCAGGTTGACGATCTTTTCATCCTGCACGGCGATTGCGGTAACGGCCCTTTCGATCTGGTCCAACCGTTTGTTTTGTTCCTCCAGCTTGTCGAGGACTCTTTCCAGATCCGTCATGTTATGCGGCCTCCCTGATATCCACGGCGAGGTAATTCCAGTTGCCCGGGTCCGCCTCAAATGCCGATTGGGCCAGCCCTACGACCGCCGTTTCGAAGGCGGTCGACCTGGAACATGTTGTCGGATCGATTTCGTTCGTCGGGGACCCGCCGGGATCTTCCGGATCTTCGAAAAACTGGCATGAACAAATAGCGTTAACGGCATAGGTCGTCTCCTGAGTCATGCCGCCATCCCCGTAAAGATCCGGGCCGCTGTAATTGCCGCCGAAATTTTTTCGAAGGCTCATAAAGGTTTGAACGATGGTTTTCCCCGAGAAGACGGACGGATAGAACTGACGGCCATAATCGCTTCGAAACCCGTTATAGATGTATGTTTGCGGCTTTGTGTCGCCGTGTTTTTCATATTGATAACCGGCTTCCCAGGTCGCCAGCTTGAACCCTTCGCTGCCGATAGGCGTATAAAAAGTAACGTCGATATTCCCGTCATCGAAAGCCGAAAGGCATCCATTCCGTCCCCAATTACGGTTCAACAGGTATCCGATGCGCCAAGGCGCAAGGCCGCCGACCGGCAAGGGCATACCACTTCCCAAATAGGCCGATTGCAGTGTGCATCCTATACTGACCCCCGGTGAAAATACGAATTGGGTAAAACTATAATCCTGTACCGCGTCAAGGTGAACGCTTTGCGAGATATCAAACTCTTCAAGGTCATCGTTCTGGCCGTCCCCGTCGCAATCGCCGAAAGTCTGGCTGACGGTATGCTGGTCTATACTGGCATAGTATGTCCCGCCCAATGTGAACGCGCTTTGTCGGGATGAAGGTATCGAGGAAAAGGAAGTATCCGTTTCCCCTTTGAGCGAATCGATATTCCAGACCCGTTCGTTGATATTCACCGACGATGAAACAATCGCCGTTTTCGAAAAGAACGTCGCCAGGTCGTTGAAGCTCGCCGGCCAGGATATCCCGTCAAGATCCGGATGCACGGCATAATTGTCCGTTTTAGGATCCCAGACGATAAAGGCCGGTGTGCCCGCCGCCCCGGTCATCTCCTGAGTCCGGACGATCACGAACTCCCGGATCTCGCAGGGTTTCGGATTGGACTTGAACCCGATCACCTTCGGTTGCCCGGAGACGTCGTAAGGATCGAACCTGATGATAACCGCATCGCCATTCTCGAACGCCGCCGCGTTGCAGCTCATGTATTCGACCGGAACGTCGTCATAAGCGCCCTGGTAATTGATATCCAGGTCCCGGATCGAACTGAAAAGGGGTTCCAGGGTCACCCGGCAGGTGTCCGCCTCGGTATCGATATTGGAGATGGTCGCGTACCGGTACGTCGGGCGCCATCGCTGGATGGCGGGCATGATGGCAAAATTCCGCATGGCGTCGGCAACGTCCATGGTCAGAAACGGTGTGGCCTGGCCGTCCCGCTCCCGGACAAATACCGCGCCGTCATCGAACCCGGGGCGGATGTTGATTCCGTTTTTCATCTCCGCGCCCGGCTCGATGGTGCCGACCTCGCCGGCCAGCCCTTCGGTGAGATCCGCGCACCATGCCTGCGTTTGGTAATCTGCCTCGGCCGCTTCCTTGACCCGGTCGAAACGCTTTTCGATGGCCGTCTTGCGCAGCTTCAGGGACGAAATCACGCTTTGATCCGGCTTCGGTTTACCCGACTCTTCGGTGATCCTGGCATCGACCGTCGCCAGCATGGATTCCAGTTTGGCCAGCTGGGCGTCGGCAACCGAGGTGTCATGCCTGACCTCGATGGTGTAAAGGCCGTCCCCGGCCTCGCTTATGATCGCAGCCTTGCCCATCAGACGGCGGCCTCCTGGACGTACATGGATTCAGAAACCGGAGAAACGATGCATGTGATTGAACCGACCACGATTTCGTCCGGACCGTAAACCGCCGTGTCGCCCGGCCTCAGGTAAAAATCCGGTTTCGCGCAACGGTACTGCAGCCGGCCATCGTCCAGCGTCGTTTCGGTCATCACGTTTTGAAGCGCGATCCGGTTGGCACCAAACGTCTGGGTCTTGTAGCCGGTGAGCGTCAGGCTCTTGCTGCTTGGCCCCTTGTCGGACCGGACGGAATCGAACTTAGCCCGCGTCAGCTCCTCTCGCAGCGATTGCGACCCTCCGACCGTTGCAACCATATCGACGATAATCTGTCCGTGCGTTCTCGCTGCTATCGCGTTCTGCGCCTCATCCGAAAAAGGAATAACAAAAGAAAGAAAAGACGATTCGCCCGACCGGCGCCGGAACTGAAACGATTTCAATCCAACAAATTCGAAATCGTCCATTCCGTCACCATCGCCGGTAATCCTGGCGAAATAGGAATAGATGGCCCGGTGGGCATTGGCGGCCATCCATCGGGTGAAATTGAAGGCCCCGGCCGTAGCCGAAAATCCCAGGCCGACCTGGCCGGCTTTGGTCCGTTCAACGTTCCTGCCGGCAGCGACGGACAGGCCCAGACCGGCCAGGCCGCCCCTGGAGACCTCGATATTTCTGCCGGCGGTGGCTGACATGCCCAGGATGGCGGCCGCCTTGAAATGGTTCCCGAACGTAGCGCCGGCCCGGGCGGATAATCCCAACCCGGCGCTGCCGCCCTGGTTGCTGAGATTGGTGGCCCCGGCCGCGGCTGACAGGCCCAGGGTGATTCCGCCGGAAACCGTCGTTTCGCCGGCGATTTTAAAAATGGTTCCGGCCAAACAATGAAAGGCCGCCTTTCTCCAGGCGCCGGATCGGATGACGTTGGAGACGCGAACCACATCGATCCTGCCGTCGAACGCGCAATCGGCCCCGCCGCCGGTCGCCTCCCGCGCAGCGATCCACAGATCCTGCGCGGCATCGGAATCCGCAGATCCGACGGGGGAGACAATTTCGGTAATGGTTTGGGCAACCCCGTTGATTTCTATGGTGGGATCGTTCGCGGTGCTGGTCCGATCGTAGGTGATGACGACATAGATCGGTGTCGAAAGGGAAACGGCGTTTGTTTCCGCCCGCCATTTGGCGATGGTGGCATTTCCGTTGAATGCCTGAGTAAACTCAATTGTCCCGGTGGCCTGGCTGATATAAACCTGCCAGCCGCTGTCATCTTCCGGACCGCCTTTTTTCACCAATCGGCCGCAATTGTTGCCGCCCCAACTGTCCGCATTGAAAAAGATCTCGATGGTCTTTTGCTGCAAATCGTTCAACGACGCCGACGCCGGAACCGTAAGACGGTCATCCGTGCCGTCGAAATCCAAAGCCAGACCGAAGTCACCGGGGACCATGTCATCGTCCGTCATGCTCCCGCCGGGTGTGGCATTGTTGCCATTCATCGTCGACTCGAAAATAAAGGGCGCACTTACCGGCGGCATGCACATATCCCAAACACCGGCATGGTTCGATTCCCAGACAAGAGGAACAATTAAATGGTCGTTATTGGGAGACTCGCCGATATAAACATTGATGGCCGTATCTGATGAACTGGACAGGATCGGCACTTTCACCCAAATGGCACCCATGTTGAGTTGAGGAAGCCAGTTCTCTATTTCTATGTAGCATTGATCCTCATTCACTTCGGCATAAAGATACTGGCTATCTTCGGAACCGAGTCCGGACAGGAAATCGGGACCGAGGATGATCCCGACCGGAAAATTGTAAAGATCCGAATCGATCTTTGTATGATCTATCGTAAAGATTGCCATGGGAAGGCCTTCTCAAGACGCGACGTCGGAACCGGTGATCTCTTCCCAAACCTTGATCACGTCGGCAGCGACAATCCCGGTGACCGGCCCCTGGCTGAACCGGATAACCGGACCCAACAGGCCGCCGCCAACGGTGTCGCCCTTGGTATCGAGAGAAACCATCGCGGCCCCGTGAATGGTGGCATCCGTCCCGTCCATGGTGTAAGACGCCTTGTTCGACTCGTTGCTGATCGCCTTGTTTGAAACGCCATCTTCTCCCCATTGTGGGCGGGTCGTCTCATTGTAGCCGGTAGCTTCGGTGAATCCGGGCGAAGCGTAGGTGTCCGTTGCCAGCGGTGTATAGTCATCCGAAAAAAGCAGAAGATACCAGGGATAAATTTTGGTGCCGTTCGAATGGACAACGTCAAGCACATGGTTGATATATGCATCCGGGCAGATGTTTTCCTCGACCCGTTCGGCAAAGATACGGTCGCCCCGCCAGAATTCGAAATGCCAATTGCTGCCGATCAGCACTTTTTGATGAAAGCATCGGCCGTATAAGGCTCTGGCCGCAGCCAACAACCCCTTGCGCCAATGTTCGACAAACCATTTGCCACCGATATAAAAATCACGACTCATGAGAGTTTCTCCTTGAAATAGAAAACGATGGCCGCGGCGCCATCGCGCTGGATGTTAAGTCGGAAAATGTATGCCTTGAACGATCCCTCCCAGAAGCTGAGGCGAAGCAGTATCCCGTTTTCATGAAATAGCTTCAGCACCGCCGCTTCAGCCTCGCTGACCCGGCACTCGACCTCGAAATCACGGTCGACGCAACTCGTTCCGTTATGGGAAAGCACACCGCCGCCGTCCAGGGTCTTGACCCTGTCGATTCGCGCCGTTGAGTCGTATTCACCGGTTTCCGGAAAATTCCGGAGGGTAATGTTGCTTCCCGGGTCGTCGACGTAAATTTTGCTGAGGTAGATCATCATCCACCCAAAAGAAGCTGATCCAGGCCCTCTTCCTTGGCCCGGATCTGGATCGCTGCAAACAATTCCCACATGATCATTTCGAGGTGGGGCTGCAGGCCGGCGCCGTCGACCGTGATCAGGGCCTCGCCGCTTTTCATTCTTTCCGTGCGGGCCTTGAGGTATTCGGCCTGGGCGTGGGTCAATTCCTTTTGCGTTTCGACGGCCTCGCGTTCGAGGGCCATCTGCTCTTTCAAGACATCCTGCAGGAACCATTTCTCGGACATGGTCCCCTCGAAGTCGGCAAGGTCCGAAAACATGCTGGACGATGTGCTGGCGATTGCCGCAACGCTTTCGCCGACGCTTTCGAAGGCGGCCTTCATGATCTCCGCGTCGGCCTGGATCCGGGCGACATCCACCTCCGCCTTGAATTTGAGCGAGGCCTGGATCGTCTCGGCCTGGGCCTTGACCTCGGCGATTCTCAGGTCCGTTTCAAACTCCAGCCGTTTGACCGCCGGGATCTCCTCGATCTTCTCTTTTGCCTCCTCAACCTGGCTGGTGTCCACCGGGACCGTGATCGTCTTCCATGTGCCGGTGGATTCCCGCCAGATTTCGAGTTCCTGCAGCTTTTTCCCGGCCTCCGCGGTGTCTATCGCCACCTTTTTGGGCTCTTCCACCAGGATGCCCAGCTCGCGCATCTTCTCGGTCAGATCTTCCGTGGAATCGGCGGCGTTTTCGGTGGCGTTGACGATGGCCAGGTTGGCTTCGTAACTGACCTCGGCTGCCGTTTCGGCAACCTGGGCCCGGGCTTCCATGACCTCGCGGTAGCGCTGTTCGACGGCGATGCTCTCGGCCTGGACTTTCTGCTGCTCCTCGTAGACGCCGAAGAGCCCGGTGTATTTGTCGATCAGGCCAAGAAGGGACTGGCCGGTCTCGTCGATCTCCGGGATGGCTTCGCGCAGCAGCGTTCCGAAGGCCCAGCCGCCGACACCGGCGGAAACGACGGAAAACAGCGTGGGGAAGGAGGTGATCAGGCTGCCCAGGCCGGTGGCCATGCTGCCGGTAAGCTTGGTGGATGTGGTCAGTACCGATCCGAACCCGCCAATTGCCGAGGTCACCAGACCGACCGGCGCGGCGACCATCGTAACGGTTGTCGCCAGGCCGGACAGGTTGCCCAACAGGGACAGGGTGCCGTCGTCGAGGCTGTTGACGCCGTCGATCAGATCGGAAGCGTAGCCGGCGACGGTGACAAAGACGGATGCAACGCCTTCGCTGAATTCCACCAGGCTTTCGAACGTGTCGACAACCTTCTGGATGGCCCGGGCCAGGGACTCCGGATCGCTGATGTCGATATCGTCGAACAGGCTGCCGACGGTTTCCCGGAGGTCCCCGAGTTCATCGAGGAATCCGGAATAGTCCACATCCTCCAGGGCCTCCGGCAGGTTCTCGGCGATCAGCAGGAGCTTTTGGGAAATCCCGTCCAGGAAATCGTTCAGGGCGCCGAGCAGCGGTTCGAAGGCGTCCTCGTCGACGGCATCCTCGAGGGAATTCAGGATGGCCGTGATGCCGTTGACCGCCCCGGTGCCGGCTTCCTGGAAATCGTCGCCGACCGACGATGCGAGGTTCTTGAGGCCCTGGATCAGCCGGTTGACCGCAACCTCCGGGTCCTTTAACCGTTCGGCCACCTCTTTGGCCGCGGACCCGGTGGAATTCATGGCAACGGCGGTGATCTCGGACGATTTGCTCAGGCCGTCGAACACCTCCACCATGCGGGCGCTTTGCTCGATACCGACCAGCTGCTGGGTGACAAACAGCTTCTGCGGCTCGTCAATCGTCTGGAAGGCCTTGGCTACGTCATAGAGGATGTCCTTGCCGGACCGCAGCTGCCCGTTGGCGTCTTTTTGCGAAACGCCGATGGAGGCCAGGGCCTCCTGGACCGGTTTGGAATCGTCGATCAGTTTGAGGAGGCCGGTTTTCAGGGCCACGGCCGCCTCGTCCCCGGACCGGAACACCTCGATCACCGGCGTAATAATCCCGGCGGTCTCCTCCATGGAAAAGCCCATCTTCAGTGCGATGGGCGAGATCCCGGCCATGCCCCGGCCGAGCTGTTCGATGTCGGTGGCGTAGTTGTTGGAGACCTCGTTGAGGATGTCGATCAACCGCCGGGCATCCTCGGCCGGCGCCTTGAAGCCTTTCAGCGATGCGATCAGGATTTCGCTCGAGGTGGACGCTGCCAGTTCGCCGGCAATGACCAGGTCCATGCCGTCCTTGGCCAGGGTCATGGCCCCCTGGATGTCGAAGCCGGCCTGTTTGTAGCTGGCCGTGGAGCTGAGGACCGAGGCGGCCGCTTCGCCGTACTCGTTCGACAGGTCCTTGGCACTGGCCTTGGCGGTATTCAGGGCCTCCGCATTGTCGCCGGCGACCTTCTTCAGTTCCGTAAACGCGGATTTGAGTTTCGACGATTCGCTATAGGCTATCGCAATGCCGCCGGCGGCCAGGGCGGCCAGGAGGGCATCGAGCTTGGCAACGGACGCGGTGACCTCGGCGAAGGGCTGGGCGACCGTGGTAATCCGGTAATTGAGATTATCGAGATCCCGGCCGACGGAGGTGATGACGTCGCCCACCCGGTTGGTTCCCTGGAACAGGATCTCGATTTTCTTTTGAAGGTCGGCCATTATTTCCGCCCGGTTATTTCTCTGCGCCAATCGTTGAACCGCGCCCAGAGATGGCGCTCGAGGTCGGTAAGGTACGGCTGGGGAAACAGGTCCGGGATGATCTCGAAAAGGAAGCGTTGACCGCCGCTGCCGTCAATGCCCCTGGAGCCCAGTATCAGGGCGTCTCTGACCCTTGGGTTGTTCCAGAGGCGTTCGATTCCCCCAACGGGATGTTTCCCATGTTGGAAAGGGTGAGAATTCTCTTGAAGAGCAGCCGGCCGGCCGCCGTGCAATGGTCCAGGAATTTGACCGCATCCTCCTGGGTCAACTGGACCTCGACCCCGCCGATTTTTACGATGCCGAACTGGATCACCGCCTGCTCGTAGACCTTCTGGTCCGGGACGCTGTCGCCCAGGCCCATGGAATCCAGGACCGCATCGATCCGCTGCGCCGTGAACCGTTTCATGATGGCTTCGATGGCGCCCGGCAGGTCCTTGTTGATCTGGACCCGGTGCTCAGCGGTATAGATCTCCTCGCCGGTAAGCGCCCGGACCTCGAACTCCTGGGGTTCCTTGTCCTTGAAGAAAGGCGCAAGCGACGGGTACTTTTTTAACGGAGTGGGCACCGTCGCCGTGCGCTGCTCGTAGTCGGTTGTCCGGAATTCCTGGAGGCCCATTACGAATCAAACCCCGCCGAAGGATGTTCCGCGTAAACGGTAATGGTTGCACTGTTCTGGCTGCCAGAGGGGAAATCCCGGTCGACGCCCAGAACGCCCTGGGTCAGGATGTACGGGGACCGGTTCGCATCGCTGAAGAACTTTGCCGTCACCTTCTCCCCGGACAGCTTGAAGATCGGGTCGGTAATGCCGTCCTTGGCGATGTACTTGAACGAACTGTCGCCGACGCTGTCCGCGGATACCGAACCGATGGCACCGGACCCGCCCGCGCCCTGGTAGTAGGATTCGGACGATTTGGAGATCCCCAGTTCCGCCGCCTTGAATTCCGATGTCCTGGAAAGGGTGGTGAAAAGGGGCGTGTAAAACCGGATGTAGACCCGCTTGGCAACGGAACCGGTGTGGCTGAGCGGCAAGGGCGTGTTGAACTTCACATGGGCGTATTTCTCGGCCGCTGTTTTCGCCTTGTTGCCGTCGCCGATGGGATAGATCTCCGCCGCCGGCGAATCGTAGTACTCCGCATGGTCGCCCGGGTTCTGGTAGATCTCGCTGGCGGTGATGACCGCCGGTGTCTGCGCATTCATGCGGACCTGGCCAAGCTCGACCGCATCCTCGGGGATCAACGGAGGTCCGCCATTGGCGCCGCGGGTTTCTGAAAACTCCGTTCCCTCGGCTCCCTGGGCCTCGCCGAGATTGCCCTCATCGGTCATGATGACCGAGGAGATCTTAAAATTCTCGGTGGTGGGACGGGTCACCGCCTGGCTGCCCGCCGCAACGGAATACTCGACCCCCTTGCTCCATGCCTTGTGCGCCGCCACGGTTACCGTGTCGTTGCTCGCATGGGGAGAAAGCAGAAGGGTGCCCTCGGTGATCCCGTTGGGCCGCAGCTCCGGTTCCTGGCCGGATTTGCCGCTGAAGACCTGGCCGCCGGATACGGTGAAAATCTGATGGTCCCCGGAGTCGGCCATCAACGTGAAATCGACCATGGAGGCGGCCAATTCCAGAAGAACCTTTGCCTTTTGTGATGTGGACATGGTTTTTTCTCCTATGCTGAAAGGTTGTATGGATCTCCGAGGTCCGTTTCGTAGACCACGTTGAAACTCGCCAGCGTCATCAGGACCTTTTGCGCGATACCGTCCGGATAGCTCGGGCCGCCGCCGGTATAGAAGGCATCGCGGACATTCTCCGGTACCGATGCCATGAATGCCCTGACCAGCTCTCCCAGGATGGCCTCGCCGATCTCGGACATCTCCTCCTGGCCGGCCATGATCGAGCACCAGATGTCGATTGGCATCGTATTGGCCGAAACGCCGTACTCTTCCCGCTCCGCATCCTCGACGCCCGGCATGATGGAGATCACCGGCAACGGATAGACGCTCGCATCGAAAACAAGGAATCCGCGAACGAGGGTAGGGGAGGGGGCGATCACTTCATAGGAACCGAAATTCTCCAGCCCGGTTTTGATCGCCTTGATGTTGGTTTCCCGGATGGTGTCGGCCATTACGCAATGCCTTTCAAAACGACTTCGACCTCATGGTCGAAATTCTTCCTGAACCGCGCATCGGCCTGTTTTTCGATCTCCGGCCAGTTCTCGGCGGTGTTGTAGATGACTTCCGGATGCGAGGCATAAATGGGAGAAATCGGGTACCGGCCGACCCGTCTGCCCCGGATTGTTTCCCGGATGAAAACGATCTTCTTCCCGGAATGTCGCCCGGGGGCGATGAAGGCATGGGGAATCAGTTTCCTCCCGGTGGCCTTCTTCACGTTGACCGTGACGCCGCGGCTTGTCTGCCGGGTCTGGGCGATGTCCGTCAGATGAACCCCGGGACCCACTGACCGGACGCTTGATTTGAGGTGCTTGTAGGAGGGGCATTTGTAAACCGTGATCCGCTCGCGCAATACCTTGGCCTTGTAGTTGTAGCGCTCCCGCACGAATGCAACCATGTCGGTTTGGGTGCCGCTGGCCGTCTTGTCCAGGGTCCGCTTGAACGCCTTCGGGAACCCGCTCTTGATCCCTGTCAGCATCCGCTCGGCCCGGATCAGGTCGCTTTTTGAAATCTTGACTTCCATCAGGTACCCTCGATTACCGAAGCAGTGCCCTCGAACTCCGTCCACGAATCCGGATAAGGGCTCATCGAATGGACGGTGTAGACCGTTCCGCCGATGGTAAACGTTTCGCCGTTGACGACCCGACGGTCGAGATCCGCACGCATGTACTGAATCTCGATCTGGGATACCGCCGCCTGGACGATGCCGCTGAGCGGTTCATGGGTGACACCGTCCTCCTTGATTACCCGCAGCGGGATAGCTTCCCCGGATTTCGGGCCGAAAACCGCATCGACGCCCATGCGCGCGTAAATCCTTTGCAAGGCCACGTTGGCAGCAGGACCGAAGGACATCGTCAGACCTCGAACGTTCGATGAATCAGGGCGCACCGGTCCCGCCGGGCCTGGACGGCGGCGGCCAGTTCGGGCTTGTTCATTTTGTGCTCACCGGTGATTTCCGGATAGGTGCGGGCCTCGGCCAGCAGCTCCTCCTTGAACATTTCCTCCACCGGTTTCAATTCGGCCGGAGGAAGTTCCGGAACGGGATCCGCTTCAGGCTGGCTGGCCTGGTTGAGAAGCTGCCGGCAAAGATCCGGATAGGCCTCCCGGAGTTCGTCCACGCTGGCAATGGTTGGCCGATGATCCTGGCCCGGGTACAGGTCCAGATCCGGCTCCGCAGTGGTATCCGGAAGCCGCCGGCCCTCAAGGTCCTTGCAGGCCAGGACCAGTTGGTATCGGCCCCGGTTGCGGAAAGTGCGCAGGCGCAGGCTGGTGTCCAGTTCGCGCACATCGGCCATCTTGGCATCGGTGAAGGCCTTGAAACCGCCTGCCTGGAGAACGGCGATTGCGGCCTGTTCATCCGAACTCAACAATTTTTCGAAATCCATGACTCACCCTTAAAGGCAGGCGCGGTAGACCGCGCCGCCCGGTTACGTGGTTTTGATGTTGCCCATCAGGTAGGAAACGGCGGCGGCGATATCGGATTGTACGTTGCCGTCCTCATCGTAGGACTTGAGCAGGCGCTCGTCGCTGTCATGGCGCACCCGGACCACGTCGCTGCGGTTTCCTTCCGCACGGTAGCTCTCCACCACGGGCTCGCCGCTGCCGGGAGATTCCTCGGTCCAGATCATGCTGCGGCCGATGCAGGGCTCGGAGACGTCCGGGGAATCGGAGCAGATGGTGAGCATGGCATAGTCACTGGACCACAGGTCGGCGATCTCCGCATCCTGGCCCTTGTCGGCGCTGTCATAGATGGCGCCGCCCACCAGCACTCGCGGAACGTTCAGAACGGCGGCCAGCTGCTGGGTGGTCATGCTGTTGATGTCGATGCCCGGAAAGGTGTACATCAGGCGGTCGACGATCTGGTCGCAGTTCTTGACCTTGGTGAAGGTGTAGAACCCGATGATCAGGGTGTTGCCGGGCATGCCGCACTGGGCGCGCAGGGCCAGGTTGGCGTCGTTGAAATCGTCGATGGGCGTTGCGGACGCCGGAACGTCCCACGGGGTTGAGACATTGTGGGGCGCAAAATTGGACGGGTTGAACACCTTGGCGGCAATGCGCTTCTCCGTGGAGAGGTCGATGATCTTGGTGGCCCGCCGGGTGGCCACCATTTCCGCATCCAGCAGGGTGGCGTAAAGCTTGCGCTCGCGGTCGTCGATCTTCTCTTCCCAGCCGTTCTCGCGGGTGGCGTAGAAGCCCATCTCGAATTCCCAGTCGCTGGAAGGGTACTTGCCGCGCATGGCCCGGCGCGTCTCGTGGATCTTGAGCATGACCTCCTTGGGAATCACCGGATACTCGGCGCTTTGCTCGATCATCGGAAGATAGGGCATCACCCTGGCACCGATGGCCGCGGTGACCGCCGTCTCCCGAAACTCGCTGACCACCACCGCCAGGTCCGGACGGCTGACCGCCGTGTTTTGTGTGGGTTGAGGCATGATTTTTCTCCTGTGCTAAAAGTTGATTGAAAACGAAATGATAAATCCGTGAGAAATCCGGACCCTCAGCTGACGGTTACGATATCGGTGTAACCGTATGGCAGGATCTCGATGATGCTCCCGTCCCCGCTGGCAGCGGACATGGCCAAACCGATCCTGCGATAGTCGCCCGCGCTGGCGGGCAGGGCCTGGATTTTTCCTTCGGCGGCGGCGAATACTTCGGCGCCCTGGCCGATGGCGCCGGCGGCGGTGATTTCCGTGGTCCCTTCCTTGTTCATGGGGTGGGCGGAGATATCCTCGCCGTTCTTGGCATTCAATTTGGAAACGCCGATGGGGTTGTCAGTGCTGGTGGCTGTATTGTAGACCGCCTTGCCTCCGGACATCTTGATCAGCCGGTGGTTGGCCAGGTCGGCCCCGGCCTCCAGGCTGAAATCTCTTCTCTCGACCATGATTGCTTCTCCTTGGTTGAAAAATTGAAAACGCGATTACCGCGTGGAACCGGTCATCCGTTGACCAGCTGCGGCCTGCTGTTGGCCTTCTTCAAAAATGCCTGGTGCAGTTCGGGATTCTGCTTCGCAACGATCTTCATGGCCTCGGTTTTGGAGATCTTTTTTCTTTCCGCCGTTTCCTCGACCACGGCCATGAAGTCCTTGTCATCACCGCCGCCGCCGGCGCCGGGATTGTCCGCGCCGGCCTCCTGGATGGCCTTCAGGGTTTCTGCCTTGGCGGCCTCGATGGCTTTTTCCTCCTCGCTTTTCACCGGCTCCGGACGGATCGCCTGGTACTGCTCGGCAGTGACCCCGGTATTGATCACGGCCTCGAACTTGCCGGCAACTTCCTCCCCGAAATGGATTTTTGCGATGGCGAGAATCCGATCATGTTCGCCGGTGACGGCCTGCTTGCCGATGGCGGCGGTATCGGCGGCGTCCTCTCCCTGCTTCCGGATCTCGGCGCACAGATCGGGAAACACCTCCGCGAGTTGGTCGGCCGTTTTGGGCATGACCTTTTCCTGCTGTCCGTTCTTCATGGAAAACCCCTTTCCAGGGGCGACCGCCCCTGATCTTCGTGAAAAGTAAAAAGACGGCCCGCTCGCCTCGGGGATCAGCTCCACGGCGGCGTCAAGGGCATCGTTGAACGTACCGGTATCGTCCGCCAGGCCGGTGTCCACGGCCTGCTGACCAATGAAAACCCGGCCGTCGGCCATGTCGGACCGGACGGCACCGGCATCGACGCCCCGGTTCCGGGCCACGGTTTCGATGAAAAGATTGTAGATCTGGTCCAGCTCTGCCTGGATGATGGCCCGGGCCTCGTCGCTCAGAGGTTCGGCGTTGTTCCCCACCGCCTTGTACTTCCCGGCGGAGATGACGGTGACCTTGATGCCGAGATCCGCATCGTATTTGGACCAGTCGTTGTGCATGTAGAGAATGCCGATGCTGCCCACCTGGGCGGTCCGTTCGACGATGACCCGGTCCGCTGCGCTGCCGATCCAGTAGGCGGCCGACGCCATGGTGCCGTTGGCGAACGCCACCACCGGCTTTTGCTCGCGGGCGGAATAGACGAGATCCGAAAAGGCGTCGGTACCGCTCACCTGGCCGCCGGGCGAATCGATGTCCAGGAGGATGGCCTCGACGTCGTCATCGTCCAAGGCGGCGGAAAGCACCCGGTTCAGGACGGAAAGCGGTGTCCCGCCGTACAGGTACGACCAGATCGAACCGCGTTTGAAGATGGTCCCGTTGACCGGAATGATGGCCACGCCGTCACGCAGCATGAAATCAAAGTCCTCTTCCGGATCCTCCTTGAACTGAATGGAAAGGGCGGCAAGGGATTCCGGGCTCGGTATCCGCCGGAGCATGGCCTCCATGGCCCCCGCGCGAATCCCCCAGATTGACCCTTTTGCGAAATCGGTGATCTCCATGAATCAGGCCTCCTCGGCTTTCTGGTCTGTTTTTGGCTCCTCGATCAGGCCCGCATCTTTCCTGGCCGCCTTCTCCTCTTTCAGCTGGCGAATCGTGGTCGGGAAATCGCCGTCGCCGTTTTCGGCGATGATTCTCGCGTCGGTCTTGACCCCCATCTCTTTCAGGATCTTGTTGGTCGTGGCCGCCTTGACCGGTTCGATGTCTCCCTTCGGGGCCCCGCGCCATTCGCAGCGCGTGAGTTCGTGCATCTTCACGTAAAAGAACGATGCCCGCAGTTCGTTGCGCAGGTAGGCTTCCTCCTGGAGCATGGTGTGGATGGGCTGGCAGAAATCCCGGCCGTGCCAGATCCGCTCCATGGAAAACACCCGCCAGGCCTCGAGCATGGCCGAACGGAAGCCGGCATGGTTGACCTTCTCGGCATCCTTGAAAAGGACAGGGTAGGGGATGTTGTTGCAGGCCATGGAGATCGATTTCTTGACGGTTTTGGTGAACGGTTCGAAGGTGACGCCCGGCCGGCTGGCGGAAAGCAGGTGCGGTTTTTCTCCGGCGTTGCCGTAGAGGATCGCGCCGGGATAGGTTTCCTGGTAACGGGCGATCTTTTTCCTGCCATCCTCACCCGGCGTGGTTGTGGTCGTTGTGGCAAATCTGCTGGCCAGGTTGAACGGATCGTCGCCGGCGCTCACCTCGATGAAGTAGGTCAGGGCCGCGGTCACCACGTTTGAAACCAGCTCGGCGTTGAGAAGATCGTTGAAGTCCCGCAGATATTTGATGGCCGGTGCGATCAGCGGCATGCCGCGGACCTGCTCCGGGTCCTTGCAGATGAACCCATGCAGCACGTTATACCGGTGGCCTTTCCGGACCGGCTGCCGCAGGAAATTGGCCGACATGTCCGGAAGGGAGACCCGCCCGGCGGTGCCGCTTTTCTTGATCCAGATGTATTTGGCCTCGCCGTAGGGCCCGAGTTCGATCCCGTCCCGGATGTTTTCACTTGAGGCTTTGTCCACCGGTGTTTTGACGCGCATGGGGTTGATGACCTGGCAGGCCAGGGAATAGGGACGGATCGGATCGTCCAGCATGGGCAAAAGGACGAAATATTCGCCATACCGGAGCATGGAAACCTTGGTCAGGTATTGGATGTGCCCGAAGTGCATTCGCCCGCCGGCGTCGGCGAAAGGCGCCCAGCGGTTGAAAACGGAAGTCATGGTGGCTTCAAGACGGTCGGCGAGGCTTTGCTCGATCCCCATGGCCTCCGCGTCGACCATGGGGATGGGATTCAGGCCGGCGCCGATCACCGTTGCGGCGAAGGTGTCGATGATGCCGGCGGCGTGGGGATCATTGTTGGACAGGTCCACCGAACGCTTGACGATGTCGATGCGCTCCCGGGATTCGATCTGCTTGGAAAAGACTTCCTGGGGGTTCCAGTTTTTCAGGGAACCGGATCGCCTGGCGGCTTCCCGGCGGAGCGAATAGGTGACCGTCGGCGCCAGGGTTCTGCCGTCCGGCCCGTAAAGCAGCGGTTTGCCGGTCATGGCCGCCATGGCGGTCAGGACATTTTCGAAAACGGATAGTTGTTGTGCGGTCTGCATCAATCCCGCCTCGGCAATCCGTAGTTGACCGACAATCCGCCGCCGTTTTCACGGTGATAGCGGGAAAGGAGTTTTTCTTCCCTGGCTTCCAAGGCAGACAGGTCGGCCATCACCCATTTTTTGCCGTTGATGGTGATTTCCTGGCCGGACATCAGGGCCGAAATGGCTTCCTGGACCTCTTCGAGCTGCTCAAGGGTGGTTTTGATCGGCATAATGAAAAACCCCATGATATGGACATGGCTGCTTCTTCTGTGTCCATATCATGGGGTTTTGGGGGGTCGGCGATTTTACCGGTATTTTACCGACTTGTTACCGAGATTTTGAGGGGGTATTGGGGATTGACAGGTTTTGTTCCCAATTCAGAAAAGAAGAAGTGAGGGCCGCCCCATCTTATATTTTTTCAGCCCTCGATAATGTTTCAACTTAAATTCGCAAAACAGTGCGAGTTTCCTAATATCCAAGATTTGAGATGCAATGCCGGTCGCCTTAATACAGTGTGGTGCCATAGCTGAAACTGCCACTCATATTCACTTTCGTACTGGCCTTGGCAAGTGGCCCGTTTGGTTCCGATGCCGCTTCGCTCAGCAATCGACCGTCAAAATCCTTTGCTGACGTGATATCGTAATCGATTGTAAAGGATGAAGAGCCGACAGTGTTTCCAGATTTGTCGACAACGTCGCTCTCTGTCGATTTCAACAGGCGTGCCTTCAGACAAGATTCACACCATTGAAGGCGATTTTCTTCCGGAGCCATGGCATACTGTCCCAGGGTGATCTTGCTAAATGGGGCGGTTTGAATCGTACCGTCATCATCGACAAAAAGATGCACTTTTCCTGCCGAGTAGGCGACAAGTTGAGTGTCTGTGAGGATCTGCTCATCTTCGGGATCAAGATTCAACGCGCTACGGTAAAACGCAAGAGCCTCATTTAGCTGTCCATTCTCCCAATGCACCATTCCGGCCAGCTCATAGCCGATTATGCAATCGGGACATTTCTCGATGGCTGTCTTGCATTTCTTGAGAATTTCCGACTCAGTAAGCGAGGTCGTCGATTCAATATAGCCATTATAAATTTCAATCAATTGATTTTCGCGTTCCTCACAAGATGGGCCGAACAGAGAACAGCCGGCAATAAAAACGATGACCGTCGAGAAAAGAAAATTCCGGCACCATCGATGCAGCCGAAGCCAAGATGTCGCATTCCTGTTCATTACGTCTCCCTTCATTATTTTGAGTTCCATTTTCTTAGCATCTCCGGATGCGATGTTCGCAACAATCAATCAAGCGAGCAGATACCCATTTGTGAGAGTATCGGCTATTTGGCTAAAGTCTTTATCTTAACGTAACCGATTGTAACAATTTATACCGCCATGCTTCAGCCCGAATGAGCAATTTGCATGAAATATCGACAGCCTATTCCGCTCCGTCGACCACCCGGCCATCACCAATGGTAAGCTTCTGGAAATATAGATCCAAATTATCTGTGTGAGCATAATAGCGGTTTTCAATCACACGTACTGGTAATCCCCGCTTGACGAATTTGAAGAACGTATTTTCACTTAGCTGGAGATAATCCAGGATCGCTTTTTTACCGATTAGGATTTTATTTGAACAATCGGTCATCTCAGCCAACTCGGGCGTTCATAATTTATGCGATAGGAACCGGTTCGGTCTTTAGGTCCGGAAATAGTCTTGAGAATCGGGCTGGGCGCTTCTTTCTCAGGGACCTTCCAGAAGGCCACACCAAGCACTTCGTGAGCCAACAGCAAAAGAGCTGAGCAGTCCCAGGCGTGGTTTGGCTTTTCCTGTGGATTCTCCCACACGCCTTTTTCGTTCAGACCTTCGACGGTCATTTGCCGCGCCCAGTCCCTGGTGACATCTTTGTGGTAATGCCAGCACCCAGGGTCACCGGGAGCGATCTCCAGAATTCCTGCCAGCTGGTTCTTGAAATAGTTGGTGTCGAACCGAACTAACGATAATCCTCCCGGGATCGGCTTTTTCGTTCCTGGATAATACTGGATATTGGAAAAGGCATAAGGGCTGGCCATGGTCTGCTTGCCCATGGTGGGAAATATCCGGCCCCGATACATGCGGCTAAAATCGTAAACCTCGCTGGTGCGATGACCCATGGCATCCTGCAGGGTCAGACGGACCGGATAAACATTGCTGTCGATATCCAAGTACTGGTCGGCCCATAGCACCTGTGCCAGGGCTTTGAAGGTGGGCACCTTGCCTTCCCGGATGCACCAGGAGGGACGTTCCAGTCCGTAGCCGAAGGCCCGGATCTCGTAATAAAAGCCATCGTCCTGGGTGTCCACGCCGGCCAGCAGGCAGGCAACGACACCCCCGCCGGGCACTGCGCCCCGCGGCCGATCATCGGCAAGGGCCAGGATATTGTCCTCGCTGCGCTCCGCCGAAACCGTATACCAGGGCTCGGCCGCATGGCCGTTCCGGAAATCCTTCATTTTGTTCCTGTTGAGTAGCCCCTCCAGGAAGGCGTGAGCCACTTCCCAAAGCTTGACGAAGGGACTCAGCCACGAAGGAATATGAAATCCGATGGTCACCGGAAGTATGGAGGTGAGGGCGGTGTCCAGTAACTCCCCATTTTTCCGGTCGCGCCATTCTCCGGCGCGCACAGCCATATCCCTGTCCGCATCATTCCATTTCGACGAACAGTGGACGCATTCGTACCAGGCGGACTGCTCGGTTTTCATCCGCAGGGGATCGCGCAGATCCTCGGGCCATTTGATACTTTCAAAGACCATTTTCTGGATCCCGTCGCATCGGGGGCAGCGGACCCAATAGTCGAACACGATCTGGCATTCCTCGGTCAGTGCCTTCCAGATCGGACCGGTCTCGATACTCGGCGAGCTGGTCCGCCAGATCTTGCGCATATGGGCAAAGGTCCGGGTCCGTTTCTTGGCCAGGTCCGTAGGACTGGCCTCTTTCTTGGAGGCCGTCTCCGGGTATTTGTCCTCCTCGTCCAACACCACATATGGTAGCGGCTTATTGGCCAGGCGAGCCGCGCTGTTGGCCCATGCCATGTAAATGATGGCATTCTGCAGCCTGATCTTGTGGGAGGCCATATCATCGGCGTAGCCGGTAAGGTAGGACCTGAGCCGGGGACTGTCCTCGAACATGGGCCGGATTCTGTCGGCGCTGTTCTCCCGGGCCGTGTTTTCATCCGGCATGACGATCAGGGCGTTGCCCGGTTTCCGGTCGACCGCGTAGCCGATGCAGGTGTAATTGATTTCGGTCTTGCAGGTTTGGGGCGCCGCGCATACGACAGCCTCCTGGACGGAAGGGAAAAAGCTGGCGTCCAGGATGCCGGCGGCATAAGGGACGGTCGAATTCCTCCAGCGTCCGGGCACGGCAGCGTCACCGGGAAGATGCCGGTGCCGTTCGGCCCATACCGAGGGTCGGATCTTCTTTTTCTTTTTCAGTATGCGCTTTTCTGCCTGGGAAAAATGCAAGGCAAAGACATCACCGCCCAGCCGCTCGAGCTGCTGATCGGTCAACCATCGGGTGTCGACTGGTACCGGTTTGCTGAAAAAATCGGTCGCGATCACTCGAACGCCTCCCCGATGAACCTGTGTTCGAACAATTTGAAATTTTCGGTCTTCAGGTGTCGAGACAACATCGTCATGGCCATGGGCATAAATGCCAGCCGGCCGGATAGTTCAAACATGTCAAACTCCAACAATTCCGGCGTTAACGTTGTTAGCTTCAAGGCAATGTGTTAAAACCAGTTTTAGAAAATCCTAAAGATAATATTCTCATGGTCGATTGAATTAATGAGTACGATTTAAATGAAAATGCATTTTGTCGCTCAGTTTTGTTGTAGACAGTCAGAAAACAGAGATCTTCCTTGGTTCATGGCCAGTCAAATTATTCATAAATCGAAAGTATTTTTAATCGTTTTTCTCTGTAGCTTGTCTTTTCCAAACCAGGCCGCAGCTGCAGATCCCATCAGGATGGGGTATTTTGTTCTTCCCCCGCATCATTACCTCGGCCCCGACAATTCGAAGCCGATAGGAGCCGGTATCGAATATTTTGAAACTTTGATGTCAAAAACAGGTAACACCGTAAAGTGGGTCGGGCCATTTCCGCTTCTCCGTCTTTTTCAGAAATTAGAAACGGGCGAGATAGAAGGGACTATCGGATTGCCTCATTATTCTCAGTTCGATGCTTATCTTTATTACGTCAAAACGCCCATGTTTCTTGCCAAACCCATCCTGGTTGTCCGTAAAGGCAATCCATTGGAAAAAATAACATCGGCGGATGCTATCAGGGGTTGGCGGATCGGAATGATATCCTCCAGGTCGGGCATCTATACCCCGTTTATCGACAACAATCGCGATAAGTTCTCCATAGAGACCATAGGCGGCAATGGATGGGCGGAAGCGAACCTCAAGAAACTTTTAATGGGGCGTCTGGAAGCAGTTTCTGATCGTAATCAATTCACCCTGCCGTTTGTTGCCGCCAAAATGAATATGCATTCACGAATTAAAGTTCTCTACGTTCCCGATCCTCCTACGCCGATGTACGTAACCTTTTCAAAAGTTTCAAAACGCAGCCGGACCCTTACAGAAAAATACAATTACACCCTTTCTTTGTTGAATCTTGATTATGGGCAAATGGCGCAGAGAGAAATAGACGCGATCATCGATTAAAAACAAAAAAGAGATCAGAGGCTTCGAACCCCACCGGAATCAAATGTGTTCAAATCGCAGCACCCACGGCACAAGATCCGGCCCGCCCATGGCATCGATGTAAGCCTTGCGGTTTTCCAATAGCGGGTACCGCCCTCACGCCGAAAACTGTCCTCGGACATATCGCCCAGGCGCTCCTTGCGGCAAAAGATGACTTTCGAGGCGTGCATCCGTTTACCACCCGCGCGAAAATCCTTGGTTATCCCCATGAACTCGGTGCCGGGCTTGAATTTTGCGGCATGAGAATCCTTCCAGAATCGCCGCGTCTCGGTTTTACTCCGGTCGTCATAAGCTTCTCCGGTTTTGGCGAACGATACGTGCAGCATATAATTCTCACCTCCTGAAAGATGTTCGGGAGTCAGGCAAACAGCTTCAGCTGTGCCGTGGCCGCTTCAATGCGCGGGATGGCGATCCCGTCCAGATAGGTTTTGCTCAAATCGATCCCGATGAATTTGCGGTCATGCTTGTGGGCGACAATCGCAGTCGTTCCGCTGCCCACGAACGGGTCCAGGACCACTCCGCCGGCAGGACAGCCGGCCATGATGCACGGTTCGACCAGGGAAGGGGAAAAGGCCGCGAAATGGGCATCGGGGCAACTGCCGGGAACGGCATCGATGCCGACGATTTCATCACCGCAGACGATCATCCCGAACGGTTGTTCCAGGGACTGGAAAAACAGATCCGTGTTCCTGAAGTTTCTTTCCCCGACCAGGTCACCGATAGAGGCGTGAAACGAACTGTTCGCCTTGACGCCGCTACCCGGAAGGGTGCTTTTGGGCGTCACACCCGGGATCATATGGCTCATGGATTTGGCGATGGTCTGGTTGCCGGGCCCGCCGTCCTTCCATTTATGGTTCCCGCTGCGCCCCCTGGCATATCTTCTGTGCGTATCGGGTGACGCCTGGATTTTTATGGACTTCATGTCGCACCGGTAGTGCTGCGATTTGGTCAGCATGAAGACGTATTCGAGGGCGGACGTGGGCCGGTCCTTCACAGACTCTGGCATTGCTGTCCGTTTGACCCAGGGCATGGCGGACCGCAAATACCAGCCATCGGCCTGCAGGGCGAAGGCAACGCGCCAGGGAATACCCATCAGGTCTTTTTGCTTGAAGCCGGCGGGAGGCTTCGCGTTGGCCAGGTTCCGCTGGGCGCCGACCACGGGATGCAGGTTGTCGGATACCTGGTAGGATCTCGACGCGGCATAGGAATCGCCGAGATTGATCCAGCAGGTACCGTCATCGCAAAGGACGCGCCGGACTTCCCTGAAAATCAGGACTTCGTGTTCGATATAAAGCAATGGCGTCGGTTCGAGTCCGTGGCTGCCCAGCCAGGCGCCGCACTTTTTGCAAAACCCCTGCTCGGAGGAGGACCGGATCGGTTCCCGAAAATCCGAGGTTTCTCCCTGCACCTCGCCGCGGCCATTGGAGGCCTGGGACCAGTTGCCCCTGCCGATCTCCGTGCCGATTTCACCGGTGATGAAATCGTGCCGGCAACCGGGATCACCGCCCCATACTTGCGGTGTCACCCCGTAATCCCGCAAACCCCAATACGGCGGGGAGGTCACGCAGCAATTGACGGACCGGTCCCGCAACTGCCCGAGAACGTCAACGACGTGTCCGTGATACAGCTTGCCGCAGGTTGTTTCGTAACAGGGTTTCATTGACATTAAGAATCCAAAGCGTTGCGGCCGGCCGGATCGGGTACCGGCTTTTTTTCAAGTACTCATCGAGCCTGCCGATTATTTTTTTCGGTTGCGTAGCCATGCAGCGGCATGACGTTTCCGAACAGCCTCCATCTTTCGTTTGAACCGCCAGTAGCGTTTCCCGTAGATCCGGAAGTTGAACCGGATGCCGAGCCCGCCCAAAATCGGCATGGCCGGATCGACGGCAATGGAAAACGCCCCGAAATAAAATTTCACTGTGCAGCCCCAATACGGTTTACGGTACATGCAACCCCCTCCTAAACATACTCCCGGACATCCCCGGGACACACATCGCAAACCGGGCCGTCCAGGTATTCGTACGGATTCAATCCGGCCTCATGGGCAAAGCCGTACGGCCGTTTTGTGGTCGACCTCGAACAGATCACGGACACACGCCCATCGGGGATAGTCCTTTCTGCCCGGAGGCGGTACCGCGTTTTTGGCTGCACAGATCCAAAGACCGATTTCATCATTTCTTTTTGGTTGATTTTCCATGGCATCCATTTCTTCAACCCGGATCTCATGAGAGGCTTGATTTTTTTTTCTCAAGTATTCACCAAAAATGCCGATAATTTTTTCAGCGAAGGGAAATAATACTCAATCCTTTCCAACCCCTTTCATCGGGCAAGACCGTTCCCCACCCTTCGGTCTTGCCCGCTTCCTTTTGAATGGACAAAGGGTTCGGTATTGCGACACTCCGGCGGATGATTCTCCCAGTCGGTCGCGATAAAATCGATATGATCCACCAGGGCGGCCTCCATGAATATTCCATCCCGACCCTTGTAATATTTCCGGTTGGGGTAGGCCTTGCGGGCCACATAGCCGCCGAGTTCGCATTTACGCATCGCTTTCAGCATTTCCATCAATTTCTCCTTTTCACGATCACCTGAATCTCATCCATGCGCCCGAACTGGTCCAGCAGGTCGTCGATGCCCGGATAGATCAGGTCGCACAACTCCTGGGGCTTGTTGCGGGCTTTTTCTATCCGGGCGATCCAGTCGGGTCCATCGGTCCGCACCAGGTGTTTCAATCCGGCCTCCAAAGCCGAGATCTTCAGGGCGGTTTGCAGGTAAACCTCCTCTTTCTTCAGGTACAGCCCGCGTTCTTTTGCATTGTCGAACTCCTTGCGGTCGGCATCCTCTTTTGCCTTGCGGGTTTCGTGGCGCAGCTTCTGGATGTTGAGATCCTCTGTCTCGTCGGCCCGGTTGACGCTGGACTTCATCAGCTGGGCCCGGGCCACATAAGCCATTACCTCGGTCATGGTGACGGATTTCATATCCGCAAACGAGAGCAGGCCTTTCCGCCGGTCCTGGTACACTTTGGATTTCTTGACCGGTTCGTCACGCCCGGGCGCGCAGTACCCTTCGCTCCGCAGCCACTTGGCCACGTCGGCCATGGTGCCGACGATTTCATTATTGCCCGGATCCGGCCGGACCGTCTCAGACTGGTTTTCGATTTCCTCGACCGCCTCGGCCAGGGCCTTCTCGGCTGCCTGCCAGTCTTTGAGCCTGGAGGCCGTACTCTTCTCGTTGTAGGCCTTGAGCGTGGTCACCATGGCGTTGTACAGGGTCGTCATCCGGGCCCTATCGCTGTCGCCGAGGGTTTCCAGAAGACTGTCAAGTCGTTTTCGGTCGATGATCATGGTCGGTCCTTATGCAATCTTCCGGATCTCCGGCATATCGAGCGGTTCCAGGTCCTGGCCCCAGTCCTCGGTCACCTCGAATCCCACGCTGACCTTGTATTCCGTTTGTTCAAGTTCGTGATAGGCATAGGGAACTCCCATCTTCCTGGCCAGCTTCAGTTCGTTGGAAGTGCCCTTGCTCTTGCCATCGTGAACAAAGATGGCCCGGTCCCCGTCTTTGAGCACGTCGATGGAACGGTGCTCAAAGGCGCCGCGCAGATATTTGAAGTTGAGAAAATGCAGTTTCAACGGGATAGCCTTTTCCCGGCACAGGTCCCGAGCCACCTTGCAGACGCCGTCGGGCTCGGCGTGGGTGACGATTTCGGTAATGCCATGTGCCTCGATCTCTTCCAGGAGCAGGATTTTGACCCGCTCGTCGGAAAGCGTCCGGCTGCCATGTACGGAGAGTTTCATGAAGCCTGTCCTTGTGTTTCAGTAAAAAAGTTATTGCCGTCCACCACCCGGGCCGGATGGTTGGAAAGGTAATCGAAGACCGCCGGGTCCATGAAGACCGCCAGGTTGATTCTACGGGACAATTCCCGGTTGGCCGATGCCCAGGCCGGGTCCTCATGAAAATGGATACCTCTTCCGTCCTTGACGACAGAGACCGGATACTGCCGGAACCACTCGACCACCTGGCGGATGTTGCCGGCGATCTCCACCGGCTCTGTATTTTCAACTTCCCGATCTTCCTCTTCCCCCTGATCGCCATCCAAAGGAGTCAACCCGGCCATGCGGAACACCGGTGGCAACCCGGCCAGAATCCAGGCGCGCAGGTCGATGCCCTTTTCGAACGCCTCTCCCGGGTCCTTGCCTTCGGGCACAGGCCAGCGCTTGACCCCGGTGAACGTCTCCCTCCACCAAGCAAAGGCCTTCTTGCCGGCATCGTCGAAGTCCAGGGCGTTGAGGATGCAAAGGGCCTGTTTCAGCATTGCCGTGGTTATCTCGTCCGGCTTGGTCGAACTGGATCCGACGGCAACGGCACCGCAGATGTCGCCGGCGGCAGCAACGCAGGCCACTGCATCCAGCTCGGCCTCTATAATCGCAAAGGCCCGAACCGCATCACCCAGCACCATAGTGGCGGCCGAGGAGCCGGGCAGCATGAAGTACGGAAGGTTGAACTCCGGAGTGAGATCCTGCTTCTCCCTCCGGATCCGGATGCGATGGATCACCCCATCAACCAACAAAGGGATCACGATCCCGCGCGGTATCCATAAAGGCCGCGGCCGGCCGTTTTTCTCCTCGGCGGGCAGTCCCCAGGCACCCCGGGCCCGGTATATGGCCGGTCGGCCGTTCTCGCCCGGATTGTAACCCAGGCGATATTGTTTTACCGCCGACTCCGGAACACCGCGGCCGGCCAAATATCGAAGCTGCTCCGGATTATCGAGCAGCTGCCCGTGGGCCCGGTCCACGAAGGCCCCGGCCTTCTCCCGCCACTTTTCCACCGGTGGCGTATACCTGACCGGCACGAAGGCCGGCTTTTGCCGCGGCCTGGGAGTCCGGGATGCCAGGGGCAGGTCCTCCAGATCCCGGCCAACGGCCGCGGCCGCCTCCCGGAAGGATTTGCCGCAAAACTCCATCAGATACTCGATGGCGTCACCGCCCTGGTCGCAGCCGCGGCACCACCAGGTGCCGGCCTCGCCCTGGTCCGGCCAGACGTGGAACCGGTCCTGGCCGCCGCAGGCAGGGCAGGGGCAGTGGTACTCTCCGCCATGGGTACCCGATACCCGCCGGGGCGCCAGGCCGCGACCACTCAGGTCATCAAGGATTAAATCCATCCGGAATCCTTTGCGTTATGGACGAAACGGAATTTTGCTACCCCTTTATTTTTGTCCGTCCAGAGAGATAAACAGCTGTTTTAAAAACCTTTATATTTTCTGTTGGACGAATGGACCTTTATTACAGATAAAAATAAAAAGTTTTTTTAGAAAAAATATTCTAGAAGTATAGCCAAATTATGGTCCAACCCGGGAGAACACTCCGGCATCGGTTGTAAAACCGGTATGTTAATTCTCCGGACCACTTGAAAATCGATCCGGTTGCGATGGTTCCGTTGGTCCGGTCTCAGCCGAACAGTTCCTCCACGTTGTCCAGAAGGCCGATACCCGTATACTTGTACACGCCGTCCTTTTTGCGCTGAAACCGCCGGCCCATGAGCGATCCGAAGCGCTTCTGCTTGGGCGCGTTCTTGGAAACGTTTTTCTTCCACCAGCGCTCGAAGATGTCGTACAGAGCTGTGGCCCCCACCTGAAAGCCCTCGCCAACGACGCAGCATTCGTCCACGAAGTCGGCCAGGATATCCTCATCGCGCTGGTATTCCTGGATCGCCTCCTTGACCACCGGAGGCGGATCCAGTCCCCGCTGCAGGTATTGAAGGCTGCCGCGCACCATCCAGGCCATGATGCCCGGATACTCGGGTATCAGCTTCGCGGCCAAAAGCGGATCCGCCACCCGCTCGGATTCGTTCCTCGGCCGGCGGCTGACGAACGAGAGCAGGAAGGGGATCAGGATCACCCGCTCCCAGAAAGCGAAATCGTCGGCCGGGGCATGCGGCTTGTGGTTGGTCAGAAGGAATAATGTGTGCGTCGGCGGGAACTGCACCTCATACTTGTCATGGGGATTGCGGCCGGTGAGCTTGTCCTTGCCGGTCAGCCACTTCACCCGGGAAGGACTGACCCGGCAGCCGTCGTCCGTCTCGGAGGCGAAGGCCATGCGCAGACCCCTGAGTGCCATGATGTCCGGTGTGGGCCCGGTGGAGGATGTCACCCGCATCTGGTCCAGAAGCATCTCTGATCGTACGGCACCGGCCAGAGGCCCCATGATCTCGGAGAGCACCTCCACGATCAGGGACTTGCCGTTGCGGCCGATCCCGGTCAGCACCACGATGATGGACTCCCTGACCTCGCCGATCAAAGCGTATCCCAGCACCCGCTGCAGAAAAGCCATCAACCGCTGGTCTCCGGAGAGGATCTCCAGGAGCTTTTCCTCCCACAAGGGGCAGGGCGCATCGATGCCCTGCCAGGACACTGGCGAGGCCTTCAGCAAATATTGCTCCTGGCGCCCGGACTCCAGCTCCCCGGTGGCCAGGTTGATCACGCCGTTGGCACAGGCCAGAAGCAGGGGTTTCCTGTCGATCTCGTCTCCCCGGATTGCCATGGGGTCCTCGCAGTTGTGGGCAAAGTCAAGGCAGTTGTTGGCCCGGCGCCGGCTGCGCAGCTGGCTGATGCGGGCTCGCAACCCCTTGGCCCGGGCCCGGAAGAAGGCGAGCTGCTCGCCGGCACCGTCGGCCTCTACCTCCCGGATTTTCTTGTTCATAGCGGCCAGCTCCTCGCCGAATTTTTCGACCACTTTCTCGACCCCGGCCCGGGCCGCGCCCATCTGGTCCACGGCCCAGTGATGGCCGGTCCACACCAGCCAGGCGTCCATGGCCTTGTTGAACGTCAGGTCCCCTTTGTTGACCGCCTTGAAGAGCAACCCGTCACCCAGTTCGTTGGCGTCGAAGCAGGCGCGGATGAACCCGGAACCGACCTTGCCGTTGACCGGCTTTCCATCCGGATCGGCCGCGGCCTCCTCGGCAACCCGGGCGGCCACCTTCCCGGCGTACTCGTCCATGAGCGATTGCAGGTCTCCGGAAGGATCGGTGCCGGCATCCGGAAAACCACCGGCAGGCTCAACGGGCTCACTCATGACCAGTTACAACCAGCAGTCGGATAGAAATCAAAAATTCCATTTTCCATTCCATTTTCAAAATTCAACCGGACACGACTGTTGCGCTTTTTCTCACCGCTATGGGAAAAGTCCCAGGAAGGACCCGCGGGCCTTCCAACCCCGTTTGACTGTTGGCCGGGTTGTGTTTGATTGTGGGGGAGCGGGGGAGTCGGCATAAAAGATTCTTGTTAAGGTCGGCTCGGCATTCGCCGGGCCGGTCGGTTTATATGCTGTCCAGGGAATCAACCACCGATGGATTCGGTGTTCTCTACGGGATTGTCGGCCACGATCTCGTCCGGGACCATGCCGGCGGTGTCGGCGCCGGATTCCAGGAACACACGGAGCAACTCGCCCTTCTTGCAGGCCTTGAAGGACTTGCGCTTCAGGGTGCCTGTGAGAAACCCCATGGCCATGGGATCGTCGAACAGGCCGAAGCGATTTCCGAACTCGATCATTTCGCCTTTGGTCTTCTTGGCCAGGTAGTCTTCGGTGAAGCGCCATTGGCTGGCCAGGTCGATGCCCACATGACCGGCCACAAGCCAGCGTTCGTCCGTGAGGTAGTCGCCGGACAGGACGGCCTGCAGGGAAACGGCCTTGATCTCCTCGGCCACCTGCTCTTCGTCCATGCCGGCGATCAGGCGAAACAACGCCTTACGATCCAGGCTGTACGGTCCGTCTTCCCATAAACGCTCGCCCACGTCATGGCGCTGGGCGTACCAGTCATGGATGCCGGCGTTGCCCCGGATCAGGGAATACAACGATACCTGGCGGACGGTGAGGCTGGAGGCCTCCACCGGTTCGAAGGATACGGGCAGTTGCTCCTGGAAGAAGACTTCCCGGAAGTGCTCGCCGTGCCAAGCCACCCGGGGACCGTCCTTGGACTTCTTGGGTTTGCGGGTACTGCCGCCGGAGGATCTGGTGGACCGCACGGCGTTGAAGCAGCTCTTGTCTCCGAAGCAGGCGCGGTCGTGACAGGATTCTCCGTCGATATGCAGGATGGCCAGGTGGTGCTCGCAGGACAGGCATTTTTTTGCCGGTTTGCCGTCGCCGTAAAAGGCTTCGTAATCCTTCCAGCTCACATCCTCATTGAAGCGGAAGCCCTTGATGCCGTACTTGCGATAATATTTTGTGCGGTTCCAGAATTTGACCAGGTGGGCTTCCTGCTTCTTCTTAAAGCAATCGGGCCGGTTGCAGCGGGCTTTTTCGTCGCCCAGGTCGAACAGCTTCATCTGGACGCTGGTGTTCTGGGTGCAGGCCAGGCAGCCCTCGGCTTCGATATCGAAGCGGGCCTTGCCCAGTGCCGGCGAGATCCTCGCAATCCTGCGTTTGAGATCCGCTACGGTGACCTGGCGGTCTTTGAGATCCCGGACAACTTCATCGAAGATGGAACGGCGCTGTTTCTTGTCGTCCATGCGGGCCAACTGCTCAAGATGGCCGAACTTGAGATCGCCCTTGCCCCAGGCCTCCAGCATGGTCTTTGGAAGGCGCAGGATCATCAGGCGCCGGCGGATGTAGGTCTCCTTGATGCCGGTGCGTTCGGCCAGTTCGGGAATGGCGTCGGTTCCCTTGCGGTCCACCCAGATCCGGAAGGCCTCGGCCTCTTCGAGTCCGGACAGGTCCCTTCTTTGCAGGTTCTCGATGGTCTGGATCTCCAGGGCCAGGTCGTCGTCCATCTCCTGGATCATGGCCGGGATTACGGCCTTGTCCGGACCGCCGTTGCTCTCGGCCGCGGCATAACAGGCCCGCCAGCGCCGCTCGCCGGCCACCAGCTCGAAAGGGGTGTCATCACTTTCGATGGGCCTGACCAGGATGGGTTCCAGGACGCCCATCCGGGCGATGGAGGCGGTCAGTTCGATAAAGTCGTCTCCGGTAAAATCCCTGCGCGGATTGAAGGGCGAGGGGGTGATGGCCGTCAGGTTCAGTTCCCTGAAGGTGCGTTGCATGGTCTCCTCCCGGAATGGTTGTCGATGGGTTTGTCATAGTCGGGCAGGTTGCTGGGCATCGTAGGATGGATGCCGTCATGGGTGAGACGGCCGTTGGCCATCTTGGCCATGAGGTTCACGCAGATGGCCGCGGTCTGCAAAAGCCGCTTGTTCAGCTCCACCCGCCAGTGGGGATTGTCCATGGAAATGGCCTCGATCTTGGCCACGCGCTTGCGGAACATCCTGCGGAACTCCTCCAGGCCGCTCTCGACGTTCATGTCCGCCCATAAAAATTCCTGGATGACCCGGGCGGCCCGGATCACCTGGAAGATGTATTGCTCTTCGTCGGTGAGCGTGTCGCTGGTGAGCTTTTTCATTTCCGGCTGCTCCCTGATTTTTTTGGCCAGCCACGCCGGCAAAAGGACATGCCCCGGAGAAAACTCGGCATGATCCCTGGGAACCCATCGGGATCTGCCCGAAGGCAATTTGACCAGCACGGCATCCTCGGTGGTTTGGATAATGCCGGCGATGGGTACTGGAATGGCCGGCTGTGGTTTCATCCCCCGACGAACCCCGAAAGCTGCTCGGTGCAGGTTGGGATGGCGCCTTCGGATTCCTCGATGATCTCCTCCACGATCACCGAGGCCTCGGTGGAATCGATGGAACAATCCTCCAGATAATCCATGAAGCGATCAAGATCCTGGAGAAGGAATCCGGCCACCAGTTTTGCGTCAGTCGGTTTCATTGGACATGGCCTCCATCATTCTTCGCCTTGGCGCCGGGATGTCGATGAAACAATCCGGCGTGGGGCGGTCGTACTCGGTCAGGATCAGTGCCAGCCGGCACTCCGGGCACAGGTAGTCGATCATTTGCTCCCGGGGAACGATCAGTCCGCAGCGGCATTTGAGTCCGGCTTCCTTGGGTTCGGGCATGGGATCGACACTCCCTGGTTGAAAAAAGCCCCGTTCGCAGGCTGTCCAAAGCTAAGCCGCTACTTGACCCGTCGGGGCGGCCGGGTGATAAGGAGTCCAACGCCGTTATTAAGCGCCACGGACGCGGGCGCGGTTTCAATGCCATCCGTGCTCGGCCAGCTGCGTCAGAAACCACCAGAAGGGCAGGGCGATCACGGTTGCCAGAACAATCAGTTTGAGGATCAACCCCGGCAGGACATGCCGGAGGATATCCGACCATCGAATGGGGGCAATCATTGGCTGTTTCCTCCTAAATTTTCCAAAGCCTTCAGGTGATTCGCGCTGCTGTACAAATTTGCCAGCGCCAATCCTCTGAGCCTGTGCTCCGGATAGGTGGTCATCATCATTTTAGCCGCAGCCCGGAGCAGCATGACCGGCGCCTGCTCGGTATCGGAACCGGTACCCATGATTTCGTTGAACTCGGTATCCACCTTTTTGCAGACCTGTTCGAATTCACCCATGGCTGCATTCCCTCCTTGAGCGAAGACACGGTTGTCCATCTTTGGCCACCAGGGATGAACCGGAGTAACCTTGAAGTAGTCGAACAGATGGTCCTGAACGGAGTGCCAGGCAGGTATTAGTGCCTGGCATCAAAAACAGATGTGGAGATGTCGATCCAAATGGTTTTAGGATAAAGTGAGTACGGTCTGCTTTTGACAATTTGAAAAGAGAAAAACGGCAGGGGATAAAGCGAAAAAAATTGCTTCTACAATAGCTTAGGAGGCTATTGTATTGTTGTACGATTTGGTGTAGGTCTGTTGTGCATTTGGAGTGGTGGAAACCAAGGGGCGGGAGCTTTAAGTGCTTGAAATAAAAGACAAAAATGGCGGAAGTGCATGGGAATCGAACCCACCCGGGACGGTATTAGCGCCCCACACCGGATTTGAAGTCCGGGAGCCTCACCAGTAAGCTGCGCACTTCCGCGTAATTGGCCCTTTTATGAAGGGCTTTGTACTTTTTGTCAATAGGCGACGGCGGCGTAACAGGAATTAAATTTTAGCAAATTCAGTTATTACCGGTAAATCGAATGCACGCACATTTTGACTGTTTTTCAGGAATCAGCGGAGACATGGTCCTCGGCGCCTTCATCGATATGGGCGTTCCTGTGGCTTGGTTGGAAAAGAGAATTCATGACATCGGTCTCAGCAAGGTCGATATCGTTGCCCGGGACGTCAAGAAAAAAGGCATCGGCGCCAAAAAAGTGACGGTAATCGAAAAAGAGGCTTCACATCCCAGAAATTACCGGGACATCGTAAGCCTGATTGACGATGGAGCGCTGAGCGATGAAGTGAAAAAGGCCTCTAAGGATATTTTCAGCCGCATCGCCGACGCCGAAGCCAAGATTCATCGATGTGAAAAAAATGACGTTCATTTTCACGAAGTGGGGGCGGTGGACAGTATCGTCGATATTGTCGGTGCGGCCCTGTGTATCGAATACCTTGGCATCGAATCCGTGACTTCCTCGCCGCTGCCCCTGGGAAGCGGTTTCGTGGACTGTGCCCACGGCAGGTTGCCGGTTCCGGCGCCGGCCACACTGGAAATATTAAATGGAATACCGGTTTACGGCGGTTCATCCGACGGCGAACAGGTAACCCCCACCGGGGCGGGGATTATTGCCTCCATTGCCCGGGAATTTGGTCCGGTTCCCCCGATGAAAATCGACCGGGTCGGGTATGGCAGCGGTTCCCGGGAGAACCGTGGGATGCCCAATCTTCTCCGGATTTTTACCGGAGAGCGAATGGGAGAACGGTCGCAGATGCCCGGGGACGTTGTTTGTGTGGTGGAAACCAATATTGACGATACGAATCCGGAACTGTTCGGTTATGTGATGGAGAAGTTGTTCCACGAAGGCGCCCTGGACGTTTGCCTGATCCCTGCGACCATGAAGAAAAATCGGCCCGGGACCAAGGTCGAGGTGCTATGCTTGCCTGATAAAAAGGATGCGGTGGCGGCATGTCTCTTGACGGAAACTTCCACGATCGGTGTCCGCTACCAATTATTGCAGCGGGACATTTTAAAGCGATTTAAAGCCACGGTGAAAACCCGCTTCGGGGAAATCCGGGTCAAATGCGTGCTGGATCCATCCGGACGAAGGCGCTGTTCACCAGAATTCGATGCCTGCAAGAAAGTCGCTGTGGATAGGAACGTTCCCTTGGCGGCCGTTTACGATGCGGTTGCCGGTGCCGTGCAGAACGAAGACCTTGTGACGATTTTGGATTGAAAAGCATCCTGAAAACCAACCCGCAAAAGACGGCCATGGCGGCGATTAAAGAGAAGGCCATCGTTTTTATGGCTACATGGGGCTTGATCGGTTTTTCGCCCTTGGCGCCGGGAACCATCGGCTCCATGGCAGCCTTGCCTTTGTGCTTCCTGATATCCGCAATGGACACGGTATGGGGCACGGTTTTCCTGCTGGCGTTGATTTCGTTTTCCATCCGGATCGCCAACGGGGCCGAAAAAATCGTTGGGCAGCAGGATCCCGGCATGGTCGTCATCGACGAGGTTTGCGGAATGGCCGTTACCCTGTTTGCATTGCCGTTTACGCCAATTTTTGTCATCGGGGGATTTGCTTTGTTCCGGGTCTTTGATATATTAAAACCCTTTCCAATCCGGTGGTTCGATAAAACCGTCAAAGGCGGGTTGGGAATTATTCTGGACGATATCGTCGCAGGGATTTTTGCTAATTTGATTCTGCGATGCGTATTTTAACTGTTTCATCGGGTAAAAAAGAAAGGCGTTTGGGTGTTTTGAAGAAAAATGAAGCCACCGATGCCGCTCCAAAGAAAAAAGGAGCGTTGCGTGAAAATATCGAGGCGATCATCGTTGCCGTCATTTTGGCCCTGTTTATCCGCACCTTCGTGGTCCAGGCCTTTAAAATCCCGTCCGGTTCCATGAAGGACACCCTGCTGATCGGTGATCATATTCTTGTGAACAAATTCGTATATGGGGTTAAAGCGCCATTTTTGCATAAAACCATCATCCCTATCAACGACCCGCAACGGGGGGATATTATCGTATTCGAGTTCCCCGAAGACCCCAGCAAGGATTTCATCAAGCGGGTGATCGGGCTGCCGGGGGATACTGTCGAGATTCGAAACAAGAAGCTGGTTGTCAATGGCAAAACCATAGAAGACAGCCATGCCGTCCACAAAGATTCGAAAATATTTCCCGGCCGGATGCAGCCCCGGGATAACCTGGGGCCGATCACCGTTCCCGAAGGCAAACTTTTTGTCATGGGCGACAACCGCGATTTTTCCTATGACAGCCGTTTCTGGGGGTTTGTCGATCTCCTGGCGGTAAAAGGAAAGGCCTTTATCATTTACTGGTCGTGGGACAAAGAGAATTTCGGTGTGAGATGGGGTCGGCTGGGGCATTTGCTGAAGTAATAGATTCCCGGAGTACTTAAATGGTAGAAGATCAAACCAGCATCCTAGTTGTCGACGACGAGTTGAGTATGCGCGAACTCCTCGAATATATGCTGGAAAAGGAGGGGTATCGCGTTATCTGTGCGGCCAACGGCAAAGAGGCCCTGTCCAGAATCGAAAAAGACAGCTACGACTTGATGCTCTGCGACATCCGTCTGGGGGACATGACCGGCCTTGAGGTGCTCAAGGCATCCAAAAAGCAGAACCCGCATGTCACGGTGATCATGATTTCCGCTTTTGCCACCACCGAAACAGCGGTGGAGGCCATGAACCAGGGAGCCTTCGATTACGTTCCCAAACCGTTTCAGAACGAGGAATTGCTCCAGGCCATCGCCAACGCGCTGGAGCGCAAAACCCTGGAAAGGGAAAAGCGGGTCATCGAAGACGAATTGAAGAGTAGTGTTCATTTTGATAAGATCGTGGGCAACAGCGCCCGCATGCAGCACATATACGAGATGATTCGACAGGTGGCCAGAACCCGGAGCAGCGTTTTGATCACCGGCGAGAGCGGCACCGGAAAAGAGCTGATTGCCAAAGCCATCCACGAGCAGAGCGACCGGGTGGATCAGCCCTTTGTGACCATCAACTGCGGCGGGATTCCCGAAACCCTGCTGGAAAGCGAATTTTTCGGTCACCGCAAGGGCTCTTTCACCGGTGCAACCACGGACAAAAAGGGGTTGATGGAAATCGCCCATCATGGAACCCTGTTTTTGGACGAGGTGGCCGAATTGAGCGTTCCCATGCAGGTCAAGCTGTTGCGTGCGGTTCAGGAGCGCGTGTTCCGGCCGGTGGGCGGCACCCAGGATATATCCGTGGACATCCGGATCATTTCGGCCACCAACAAGACGCTGGAAGACGAGGTGATCGAGGGGAATTTTCGCGAGGATCTGTTCTACCGGCTGAACGTAATCGAAATCAAGATCCCGCCGTTGCGGGAAAGAAAAGGGGACCTGCTACCCCTGGCCCAGCACTTTCTGGAAAAATATTCACGGGAGCTGGGTAAGGAAGTCACCAAATTTTCCTCCTACGCCATCGATTTGCTTAAAAAATACGATTTTCCTGGTAATATCAGAGAGTTGGAAAATCTGATCGAAAGAAGCGTGGCCCTGTCCAGCACCAACATCCTCTTGCCGGACAGCCTGGCCATGTCCATCCATAAGAAAAGGTGGATCGAGGGCATTCGCAATCGCCGCTTCGATCTCGACGAGGTCGTCCAGGGCGTGGATCTGGACAGCATCCTCGAAGAAATCGAGCGGGCCTATATCGAAAAGGCCATGGAATGCACGGACGGCAACAAGAACAAGGCGGCCGAACTGCTCGGCCTGAGCCTGCGCTCATTCCGGTACCGGGTCGATAAGCTCAATCCTGAATAGTTCACTCCTATAATCGAAAAAAATTAAACCTTTCCAATCGCCTGTCGATATAAAAACTATCGAAACCCGATCATACGAACAGACAGCGTCAACGGCGATGACAAATTTTGGCAAGCACGAACAAATTTTGATCCCGATCGCTCATGGGAAGCCGGAAAAAAAGATTATAAAATGGTGGACAAGAAAAAAATTATTGAAAAAACAGTATGATAAAAAATAAAATCCGAAATTCTTATGATGGCATAAAGAGTGCATTAACAGGCTTCAACAAGGCTTGACAGAGAAAGTCAGACAACAGGCAACAGGTTTACAGCGTTTAATTAACCACCACCAACTAACTTTATTAACTTTCAGGAGGGTTTCACATGCTTAACAAAATGAGAACGAACAACAAAGGTTTCACACTGATCGAATTGATGATCGTCATTGCCATCATCGGTATCCTGGCGGCCATCGCAATCCCCAACTTTATCGCTTATAGAAACAAGGCATTTTGTACGGCGGGTGAAAAAGACGCCAATACTATTGCTGCCGGTGTCGCGGAATATTTTGCCATCCCTACTAACGTCAGCGTTACAAAGGCTAATCTGATAGGCGGTACCTCTACAGGCAAGATTTATGTCGCGGATACCCTTTCCGCCGGGAACTCCTGGGTAATAGACGCAGCCGATACGGATAATATCTGGATTACGGTAACTGATGTGTCGGATCGTTGTCCGGAAGATTACATGACCGCCATGAACAAAACCAACAACCCTGAAGCAAGCTCTTACTGGGACGAAGCTAATGGGACATATATGAAATCCATGAGCAACCAGTAATCATCTTTACGAAAAGACATTGAATGGGGGGAGCCTCGCTTCCCCCATTTTTTTTATTAACAAACTACAAAAGATTATGGCGATACAATCGTCAACAGGAGATTAAATACGTTGGCCTAAAGCCTATATCCGATTCGATTTTCGGCATTTTTTTATCTTGCCAAAACCCTGATCAATATGCAATGAAGCAGTTTTTCACAGCTAAATCAAAAGCGAATAAGGCACCCCTTGTGCGACCCAATCACCGGCGCAAAGAATTATCTTCATACCGCTATTTTATCAGTTTAATATTGCTCTTGATTTGCGGTATGATAACATCGACTTACTTGGCCATATCCCATTATCGAAATTACAATGATATCGAATACCGGAGTTTCTGTGCGATCAGTCGATCCTTGAACTGCGATACCGTATCCCAGAGTCCTTACGCGATATTTCTGGGTGCCCCGCTGGCGGTTTGGGGGGTGCTTGGGTATGCTTTTTACCTATTTGTGATGTTTTTTTTTCATAGCAGTAAAAACACGCCCCAGGTATGGGCGGCAAGCCTGGTCGTATCGGGGCTGTTTTGTATGACCAGTCTTTATCTGGCAGGCATTTCGGCATTCTTTATACACAGCTATTGTTTAATGTGCATCGTTACTTATGGCATCAATTTTATAGTGCTCTATGTTTCGTGGCTTGCCATGAAGCGTTTTGGGAATGGCTCACTGGCTGTTCAACTGAAAACAAATCTGGCATTTATAAAAAGAAGGTTCCATTGGGCTGCCGTTGCCGGATGCGCGTTTCTGTTAATCATGGGGAGCATCATCTTGTTTTTTCCCAGTTACTGGACGTATAAGCCCTTATCGATAGAGGCGCAACTGAGCACTGGGGTGACTGATGAGGGAAGTCCATGGATTGGTGCCAAGAAGCCCTCCTTGACGATCGTTGAATTTACCGACTACATGTGTTTTCAATGCGGGAAAATGCATCATTATCTTCGTCAACTGGTGAGCCAGCACCCAGAGCAAATACGGCTTGTCCATAAACATTTCCCGCTGGACAGCCAGGTCAATCCGATGCTGAAGCGGCCTGTTCACCCAAACGCCGGCGTGTTATCCCTTTTCGCCATTGTTGCCCAGAAATCGGGCAGGTTCTGGCAAGTCAACGATCAATTATTTAAAGATGCGCGTGATAAAAAAATTAACATCGGCAAGATAGCCAAAGACAACAATATAGATATCTCCGATTTCAATGGGATGATCAACGACACGCACGTTGTCAAAATGCTGGAGGAGGATATCAGGGCCGGTCTGAAACTGGGAATAACTGCAACTCCAAGTTATTTAATCGACGGTAATATATATTCCGGAACAGTTCCTGACTATATTCTTTCTACGGTAACGAAAAAACAGTCATGATCAAGTCATCGTTCAGCTTGGTAGCAAAAAAGGAATCCGTAAGGACCGAGACAACCAATCGTTGGCTCCCTATTGTCACCAGGTTGATTTGGATCGGTTTTATTTTGCATTGTTTATGTATCCTGATTTTATCCAGTGTTCCTCCGGTTAGCCGGGATGCATTGACTCACCATCTGACCATCCCAAAAATGTATTTGCAGCATGGCGGTATCTATGAAATACCCTCGATGTTTTTTTCTTATTTTCCAATGAATGTAGACCTGTTGTATATGCTGCCGATCTACTTCAAGTTTGATATTGCCGCCAAATACATCCATTTTTTGTTTGCCCTTATGACGGCTGGTCTGATTTTTCTTTATCTTAAAAAGGTATTGAATCGCGTCTACGGAATGTTGGGTGCCTTATTATTTTTGACGATTCCAATAATCATAAAGTTGTCGATTACTGTTTACGTTGATTTAGGACTGATTTTTTTTTCCTGGGCGTGCCTGTATTATTTTATTAAATGGGAGGCGGCTGAGTTTAGGCCACGTTATCTGGTCATCTCAGGGTTGTTTTGCGGGCTTGCATTGGGGACGAAATACAATGGCTTGATTACACTATTGATCATGGCGGTGCTGGTGCCCATCAGCTTTTCACAGAAAAAAAACAAACGGCTGCCTAAAAAAGATAAAAAACGTCGTTACTTCAACTCTATTCAGGGGCTGATTTGGGCAATGGGTTTTGTCTTTATCGCCTTGGTTATATTTTCTCCATGGATGATCCGCAACACGGTATGGAAGGGAAATCCTTTTTACCCACTGTTTAACAATGTCTTCAATCCACCGGAAAAATCGATATCCAATGATTTGCCCAAAAACAACAAACAACCTCATAATGCCTTTTGGTACAGACGATACATATATGGCGAATCCTTTGCCCAGACGCTGTCTATTCCAATACGGGCTTTCTTTCAAGGGCAGGACAACAACCCCAAATATTTCGACGGAAAATTAAACCCTTGTTTGTTGTTGTTACCTATCATGGCCTTTTTTCCCATGAAAGACGAACGGTTGAAGATGCTTGCGCATCACAGAAAAATATTTATAGCCTTTTCTTCTCTGTTTATTCTTTTTGTATTTTTTCGGGCCGATTTTCGTATCCGTTACATGGCACCGGCCATTCCCCCGTTGGTCTGCCTGACCGTTTTTGGAATGAGGAATCTGGTCCAGACCGTATCCCAAAAAAAGCACTTTGCTAAAAAAGCCGGATGGCTCCTTGTAGGTGTAACCACATTATTCATGTTTGTTTACAATGGAGCGTATATTTACAGTCAGTTTACATACGTTCAACCATTTGATTACTTGACCGGTAAAGTTGATCGGGACGGCTATATCAGCCGCTATCGAAATGAACATGCTGCTATTGTTCAGGCCAATAAAATCCTTCCGAAAGATGCTGAAGTCCTCTGCCTGTTTCTTGGCAACAGAATATATTATCTTGATAGATCAGCCCATTTTGCTAAAGATTTCCATTTGGAAAAGAACGGGGGATATACGGAAGATGCGTTGCGAGCAAGTTTGATGCGATACAAAACAACTCATGTACTAATCGATAAAAACAATTTTTTTAACTGGATCCAGTACCGTTCGCCTGAAGTCAGAAATATTTTTGCCATTGTATTAAATAAATACACACGCCTTTTATTCGAAATAAACGGGATCCGGTTGCTTGAAATTCGCTCATCGGATTAGGAAATTGGTTTTCGTTGCTATAAACTTGCAAATACACGGAAGACCCTGAAATGAATACTATCAGCATCGTTATCCCCGCATTTAACGAAGAAAATAGCATTGGGACGGTCATTTCTGCGATAAAACGACTTTACCCAGCGTTCGAAATCATTGTAATCGATGATGGGTCTGTTGACAACACTGCCCAGGTGGCCCGCAACGCTGGAGCGACAGTCTATGGCCATCCTAACAATATCGGCAACGGCGCGGCCATCAAGACAGGAATCCGGGTTGCAACGGGAAATATCCTTGTTTTCATGGATGGCGATGGACAGCACAAACCCGAAGATGTCGGCAGGATGCTTAAATTCTTTCCTGAATATGACATGGTTGTCGGTGCAAGACAGAAGGGGAGCCAGGCCTCTTTCAATCGGGCAATTGGCAACCGCATTTACAATTGGCTGGCCACCTATGTTACGAAATTTGCAGTAAGGGATTTAACGTCAGGATTCAGAGCTGTGAAGGCGGATATTGCCAAAAGCTATATTTATTTGCTTCCCAATACATACTCTTATCCGACGACAATAACCCTTGGTGTTTTACGTGATGGCTACAGTGTCAAATACTTACCTATTGACACAAAAAAGAGAGAAAGCGGAAAAAGTAGTATCAAGGTTGTTAATGACGGTGTTAGATTTTTGATGATTATTATTCGAATATGTACCCTGTATTCACCTTTACGGGTGTTTCTTCCCGTAAGCGTAATATTTTTTTTGTTAGGTTGGTTTCGCTATATATATTCCTTTTTTACCGAGGGACGATTTACGAATATGAGCGCGCTGCTTTTTATATCAGCAGTCATTATTTTTATGATGGGATTGATATCTGAGCAGATATGCCAGATGAGATTCGAGAGAAGGAGCAGCAGATCTACGAGCATTGTAAGTGATACAATGAGTAATGACAAAAGCGGAAGATCAATTGATTTATAATGTGTTTTGTGCTGGGAAGTAAACTGTGCAACCGTATTGAATAATGGGAAAAAAAGATAATATACTGTTTGTAAGTTCATCATATCCTCATTCTGAAAGAGACTGGAAAAGTATATTTATTGCCCAATTGCTGAAAGCCCTTTCAGCGAATCGAAAATTCAGATTTGGCTACTGGGGACCTTGTGGAAAGCTACCTGAGAATATATATTATTGCTGTAACATGAAGGAGACTGCCTGGTTGTCCGAATTGATGAAAAAAGGTGGCCTCATCCATCTTTTTAGACAAAATAGATTGCGGGCAATTGGAACCATTTTCGTGTACATGTTTATGTTGAGGGGTTTGTATAACCGCCATAATAACGTTGATATTTATCATATCAATTGGCTGCAAAATGCTCTCCCGCTATTTGGGACTACTGGAAGAAAAGCCGCTATTGTCAGCGTGTTGGGAAGTGACATGGGGCTGCTTCAACTCCCGGGCATGAAAATTCTGTTGCGTCAGGTTTTCAAGTCTTATCGAACCATTCTCGCACCGAATGCTGAATGGATGCAAGATGTTCTCATAAAAGAATTCGGCGATGTTGCACGTATTGTTGTTATTCCGCTTGGAATTGATCAGCGATGGTATGCGGTGCTGCGTTCTGAAAATATTTTTAAGGAAAAAAAATGGATCGTCGTGGCCCGATTGACCCGAAAAAAAATAGGTCCGCTCTTCGATTGGGGCGAAAACCTGTTTAAAGGAAAAACGGAGAATCAGTTGCATCTCTTTGGGCCAATGCAGGAAGAAATAGAAATTCCTGACTGGGTCTATTACCATGGAGCGGCAACGCCTAAGGAATTAATGGAAAAGTGGTTCCCACAAGCTACAGGACTGATATCGTTGAGCCGTCATGATGAAGGGAGGCCTCAAGTGATGATAGAAGCGATGGCCTCAGGTGTTCCTATCGTCGCCTCAAAAATACCAGCACACATCAATTTACTGCAGCACAGAAAAACAGGATGGATTGTTGGTGACAGAATGGATTTTAGCCACGCAATTGCGTGGTTGTCCGATCCTGAAAAAAACAACTTCGTGGCATCAAATGCAAGAGAATGGGTGATATCAACCATCGGCACTTGGAAGACATGTGCTGAACGATATTACCGGTTGTATGATGAACTATTGATGCAATAAAGGCGTGTGCTTTGGCAGATCGTTCAAATGTAATGTGTTCAGTTTGTGTTGCGAATTACAATGGTAAAACATATCTTCGTGAGTGTATCGATTCCATAATATCCCAAAATATTGATAAACAAATTGAAATCATTGTACATGATGATGCCTCGACAGATGATTCTGTCGAATTTCTGAAACGGTGCTATCCAGACATCATCGTTATTCAGAGCAAAGTAAATTGCGGGTTCTGTATCAGCAATAACCGAATGGTTGAAGTAGCGAAAGGCGAATATATTCTTTTACTTAATAATGATGCCGTTCTGCGTAAAGATGCAATTAAAACCTTGTACAATGCCTCACGAAAGTATGGGACCGGTATTTTTGGACTGCCACAATACAATGCCCAGACGAATCATCTCATTGATATGGGATCACTTTTAGACCCTTTTTTAAATCCAATCCCGAATACAACGAGTACAGTGCAGAATGTTGGGATGATTATAGGGGCCTGTCTCTGGCTGCCGAAATCGCTATGGAAAACCTTAGGCGGATTTCCTGATTGGTTTGGATCTATGGCTGAAGACATGTATCTCTGCTGTCTTGCCAGGCTCAGGGGTATTCAGGTAAAGGCTGTCGCCTACTCAGGGTTTGATCACTGGGTGGGACGGAGTTTTGGTGGTGGTAAAATTATGTCAAATGGTAAATTATCAACTACACTAAAAAGGCGAGTTATCAGTGAAAGGAATAAATCCTTTGTGATGATCCTTTGCTACCCATCGCCTTTAGCTTGGATTCTTGTGCCCTTCAATTTGCTGCTGCTTTGCATTGAAGGGGGACTGCTCAGCCTAATTAAGATGGATACAAGATTGTGGTCAAAAATCTATTGGCATTGCCTGAAGGAAATATGGAAAGACAGAAGGATGCTGAAAGAGAAACGGCGCCTCATTCAAAAAACACGGAGGTGTTCCGTGATTGGATTTTTCAATCCGTTTCAATGGGTTCCATATAAATTAAGTATGTTGTTGAAATATGGGTTGCCACATATAGATAATTGAGACGTTATGGTTAAAGCAGGAAACAAAATTAGACAACCTTTAATCAGCATCATTACGGTCGTTCTGAATGCTGCCGATACCTTGGAAAAGACATTGCTTTCTGTGCTGAACCAAAAGTTCCAGGACTTTGAATACATTGTCGTTGATGGTGGATCGGTCGATGGAACGATTGATATAATAAGAAAATACGAATCGAAATTAGCACATTGGGAAAGTAAAAAAGATAAAGGGGTATATGACGCCATGAACAAGGCGTTGTCCCTGATCCGTGGCAAATGGGTATATTTTTTAGGCGCGGATGATCAACTGTTCAATATTCTTGGAAGCGTAGCAGACTATTTAAAAGATGAGAAAACAATATATTATGGCAATGTTTACAGACCTAATATGGGAGGCTTATATGACGGACGTTTTTCAGCGTATAAGCTTGCGTGCAGAAATATTTGCCAGCAGAGTATTTTTTATCCCAAATGTGTATGGGAAAAATACGCTTATAACCCTAGATATCCGATTTTTGCCGATTATGATCTTAACCTTCGCTGTTTTACAGATCCTGACCTAGAATTCAGATATATGCCATTGACGATTGCTGTCTTCTCAGATGAAGGCGGAATTAGCTCAACGAAGATAGATAGCGCTTTTCAACGTGATAAATTGCATTTGATCAGAGATATTTTCCCCTATTGGATATACGTTTTGATGGCTTTGCGATCATTTTTTATGATGTTCTTAGAATCCTTTGGGCTTCAAGAAGCTTCAAAAAATGTTTATCATTCCATTCGAAAAATGAGATCCGTTCCTTCGGTGGAAAAAGAATCACACAAACAAAATAGTTGATTGATATTAAAGAAGTGTGTCTAAAATGAAACAGTCTTTAACTGGCATCTTCTGCCTTCACTTGGATCTCTTTGGAAAATGTTTTCCCCAACATATTTGTTGCTAAACGCTATATTGAAATATTTCGCAACTCGTCGAAGTGCCGGCCATTTATTTATGATACCTTGAAACAAATTATTTCTTGCATCAACTGGCCAATTCAATTTCCGGCGCATTTCTTCAAGGGAACGCTCTGCTTCGTGCAGGTAGCGATTGGCTTGCCGGCTTCGATTCTTATCATGAATTCGAAATCCACCTAATGGTTGATCAACACCATACAACTTTTCAAAAAAAAAGAATCTTGCCCAAAGATCGAAGTCTCCTGCAAGGGCAAACGACGTCCTTATTCCACCAACCTTTTCCCATAAAACACGTCTCCAGAAAGTGGATTCCTGCTGGATAAAACCAAAACCTGAAAATTTACGTGTCATGTAATGTCCATCCAAAAAGGCATCTCTTGAATAGCCCGGCATGTGCTTTACCAGTTGACATTTCCCATCGGAATCCCAGACAAATTGCTGTAATGTTGTAAGCCACGCTATTTCGGAAAACTCAGAAAAAATAGAGCCGACAGTCTCCAAGGCATCGGGGCAGAGCATATCGTCACTATTGAGCCAGAAAAATATATCTCCGGTGGCTTTTTCAAATCCTTTATTTACCGCAGCATAATGGCCATTATCAGGTTCACTACACCAAAAGTGCAAGTAATTTGAATACCGACGAATTATTTCCACAGAATTGTCTGTAGACCCGCCATCAATGATAATGTATTCAAGATTTGGGTAGCCTTGTGAAAGAACTGAGCTTATTGCTGCTTCGATGTATTGCCCCTGATTAAAAGATGGCGTAACTATGCTAATTTTTGAGTGGTTTCGATTTTTTAACATCTTCCCCTTTGCAAGAAACGCCTGCTATCGGTACTTGTTGTAATCAAAAATGGGTGCATCGGCACGACAGAAGCACAGATCCATTTGCCATAACGATTTGTCATAACTCCTCAGCATCAGACCAGCGATGTCGTAACAGCGAAACCCAAGATCCTCCATATAGGCACACATTTCATGGAAGCGCAGGGTCCTTTCGGTAATCTTGAAGTTGTATACCTCCATGATAATAATTGAGGTTTTTTTAAGGGTGTCCGTCGCCCCATTAAGAATGGATATCTCGTAGCCATGGGTGTCAAATTTCAACAAAAAGGAGCCGGTCAGATTCCTTTCAGAAATGATCGTGTCGATTGTTTTTACAGGAACTTGTCTTGGCACACCGCCACTTCCGTTTACCGTGCTGCCATCCAGGTCGTCTGACACGTTAAGCGTGGCTTGGCCACCGTTGGTCTCTCCAGCTGCGCAAGCTTCATATGAAACGTTAGGACATCTTTTCGCAAGGGATCTCAGGGCTGATGCCCGCTCTATGAGCGGTTCGATGATCAGAAACGAGGCGTGAGGAAAGTATGGTAACAGTCTGCGGCTCCAGTTACCGTCAGAGCCCCCGATATCGATCACATTGTCAATGTGGAATTTGTGACTCTGAATACGTTTGATCGCTGAAATGAAATCGTATTGATCTGTATCTGAACTTACAAGCCTTGCGCCAAAAGGTTTCAGAAGATCGTTGATTACCGCGACGTATTTAGAAATAGTGATGCTCATCGAATCATCCTTTAGGGCTGTTTTGAACGGTAGACTTTCGACCAAACAGATTTCAAATCTTTTCATGATAATATTTCGCAAGGACTTTTTCGAGATAGTCGCTACCGAAATGTACCCTGGCTTTTTCCAGTAGTGGAGATATGTCCTGAGTTTCTATGGCATAGTCAGCCCCCTGTTCAACCAAGTCGTATATCGGATGCTTTCCCACCACGTGACCCATCGTACTGACGATGTCAGTCATCGGATAGCTGGATTTGTTGGCAATGTTTATCGTGGTGTTTCGTAATGAACGGTTTGCTATCAAGTGCTGCGAAATCAAAACCACATCCGTAACATCAATGATATTGCGTTTGGCCAATCGCCAAAGGTTGAAGCGCTCACTGCGTGCGATTCGTGCATAAATAAAATTTAATAAAGTGTGCGGATTCGGTGTTATACCGGCTACTTGTGGCAAACGTAAAATTAGACTCTGAGGATGTTTAGCAACCAGTTGCTCCATGGCAATCTTATGCTGAACATATGGCGTGTTTCGCGCTTCCGGGTCTGCGATGCTGCAGGTCCCAAAATAGACGAAAGTATGAACGTCTGTGTTTTGCCCTATGGCGTTTTCCAGGCGTTGACGCTCACGCGAAAATTCACGATCATCCAAACAACTTGAATTGGAAACGCCCGCAGCATATATGCATACATTCTTACATTGCGCGAATGCCGGTGTAAATGAACGGGCTAGCATACCTGAACCAATGATCACTGTTTTACCTCAACTGGGAATGGAGAATCGCATTTGCTAAGTTGGCTTTCATTTTGAACATAACGTACCGGTATCGTAAAAAAGTGTATCTTGTGCGGGTGTAATAAAGCAGATCTTTTTAAGAGACTTCATACTGCTCATAAATCTGTCGGTATTTTTCCGCTATAACCGGATACGAAAAGCGTGCCACCGCCTGCTCGCGCGCCTGTTTACCCAACCGCCCCGTTTTGCGTTTTGCCAGCACCCAAACGATTCCTCTGGCCAGATCCTGGGTGTCGAAACCTTTGGCCAAATAGCCGGTTTGCTGGTGAACTACGATGTCTGGCAGGCCACCAATGTTAAAGGCAATCACCGGAGTGGCACAGGCCTGGGCTTCGATCCCGGTGTTGGGCAGATTGTCCTGGCGCGAAGGGATCACCAGAGCATTGGCGGCACTATATAGTGCGCGCAGACTAAGATCATCATGCAGATGGCCCGTGAAGTGGATGGGGAATCCCAACCTCGGCGGTGATTGTGGCGTGCGTTGGCCGAAGACAACCAACTCAAGGCCCTGCACGTGCGGCTCACCCTGCAAGTGTTCAAGCGCGCGTAGCAGAAGATCAAAGCCTTTGTGGTGTTCGGATACGCCACCAATAGCGCCAAAGAGAAGCAGCGGTACATCCACAGGCAAACCAAGAAGTTCGCGAGCAAGCTCGTACGTTATCGGTTTCCAACGCTCGGTATCGATGGGGTTGGGCGTCATCGAGATTGGCCAGTTATGCATCAGCTTACTTTCGCGCGCGCAGTCCGCGAGCCACCGACTGGGGGTGACGATATGTATAGGCCGTTGCCAATGCTTATGTTTGCGCAGCCAGGTCCAGCGGTTCAGATCAAAGCCTGATTCGTATGGTGGACGATTTTCGTGGCGATAGCCGTCTCGCCAACGAGTGTCCATAGCAAGGTGTTCGGCACCGCAAAAGGCCCACATGTCGTGCAGCGTCCAGACGATTGGCTTTTGGATGCGGCCGATATCGGCAACGGAAAGCATTTCTTCGGCGATCCAATGCAAATGGACGATATCGGCATCGCTTGTGTTTACGCGTTTGACCCAGCGAGAGGGGAATATCGCCGGAGAGTGCATGATAGGATTACCGGTTTTAAATATGTGTTTAAACAGTCCTCCGACATGGCCGCGCAGAACAGCTGACTGTTTTTCCCGCTTGTTCAAGGGACCTTGCACCGTTACATCACCGGCCAGCGCCTGGTTGACCCACATGCGTGAGTCGATGCCGGCATCGCGCAGGCAATGGTGGATACGGTAGGCCGCACGAGCAGCGCCACCGTTGGCGTCGGAGTGACTAAGTTGAATAACTTTCAAACAAGAAGATCCTTTTTCGTTTTAAAATTCATACCTGTAAGATCATGAGAAAATATTTTTATTAATAAATTTTTCCCATAGCTTTAATAGCGGACCAAAAATAACATGATTTCTTATTCGAAAAAGCCTTTCTTCTTCTTGGTTAATCAATTTTCTAACCAACGCTCGCCTTGCATCGGCCGCCAGTGCCCGCGAGCAGATGGGGCCATTTTTTTCTATCTCACAATAAAAATCATAATCACTGATAACCTTAACACCCACGTTTTGTGCGCTCCATATCCCACCACTATGTATTCTGTAGACTCCCATCACTTTGTTGATTCCATATGCATATCCATCTTTACAAGCACTAATCCATCTAGGCCAGTCATTCATTGGAAGTTTGTAGTACCAGTCTGGTGTCTCGATTACAGCTTCGCGAATCGCGAGAACAGAGCATGTAGGAATTATATTTGTGCTGACAAGTTCCCTACAAGAATAGAAAGTTTTAGTTAAAATTGGAGTGGGCGTCCCCAACCGAGCATGATCACCATCGTGTACGACAAGGACTTTGTGAAAGCACAATTTGACATCGGGATACTTCTCTATGATATCGAATTGCTGTTGGAGCTTGCCTTTGTCTGACCAGTAGTCATCGCCTTCACAGAACGCTATATATTTGCCTTGTGCTCGTGGGAAGTTGAATGCTGGGTTTGGCCGAACACCTTTTGACCATTGGTTCTCTTCTTGATAGATAGCCTTTATACTATTCGGATATCGTTTCTCATATTTTTGAATAATGCTCGCCGTTTGGTCTGTGGATGCGTCATCATGAACTAAGATCTCAATTGGGAATAATGTCTCTTGATTCAGAACACCATCGAGACACTTGCGGATAAAATTTTCATGGTTGTATGTCATGCAGCATACGCTAACGACCGGCGTGGTAGATTCTGGCCATTCTTGCTCGCTGACAGCAATTGGAGCAGGTAATCGCCTAATTATATTTTGATTCTCCATGGTTATACGCTCAAAAAAAGAGAATTTCTTGGGTCCGGTTACAACTATTTTGAACAAACGCCGATGATTCTAAGCATCATTTTGTATTGTTTTAGAATCAAACAAACTTATAGCCGCTTCCATATTCGGGTGGGAGCTAACCGGGCAGTAGAGTCTATCCATTCCAAACAGCTTCATGATTTCTAACGCGCGGGCAGACTGCTCTTTTGAGCAACTATCTTGCCACTGGTTAACCCGTAATGCCTTTCTATCAAAAAAGGATTCGTCTTTGTTGGTTGTTGAAGACGGATTAGAAAGTGAACTTAAAATATTATCCTCTTAATACTCATACCCCAAAGTTTTAAACAATCTTCTCACTACATTTCTTGGATGGAGAATCATATCCTCATAAAACATAAAATGTATATCATCATAGTTGATTTGCTGAAATGGGACGTGGTAAGAAAAACACCAAAAAAATCAGTCTTTCAAAATCAGTTTTTACTTTTATGTATTCCTTGATCAATACTTCATCCATATCGGAGACAAAACTATGATTTGCCAATAGCCGATCACGTCTACATCGACCATCTCCAAAACCAGAATTAATCCATGATGATACGACCGCACAAGGATGTCGTAAAAGCAAAACAATCTTCAATCCGTGGAAATTATTCTGAATCCATTTCAAGAAAAAATTTTCACGTATATCTTTGATAAGACGCGCCTTTGGAAATATTCTGTTGTTTTCTTTATTGATCCACTTCGAATGAATTTTCCCAGTAATAATTTTCTGTGCTGACGAAAAATAATAACTATTGCTATTATTGGGCCTAAGATAAAACGGGTAGACAAAGGCTTTGGCTTTATCTACCACATCATACCGAAACGGCTCGAACAATACACGGAACCTATTGTCATAGTTGATGACATTTGATATAAACGTACTACGACTACGACCCATGCTTGCCAAAAAAACAGTATCTTCAATACCAATATTTTTGTCGAATACGATTCTTTTCGATATGATTTTTTGTATGGTATCTATTTTCATGCTTGAAAGATTAAGTATGGAAATTTCCTAAAGAACCATTACGCCGCGATTCAATATATTAAATTACATTGTAATGAAAAATTTAAACATATTTTTCAAGAACGGTGCCATCAAGATCGGTCAATATTTCATCCCGTATTTTCCCGTCTAACTCGTTTTTCCATTTATCGTCAGAGGCATTGGATCGGTAAACAGAATAAGGATCAGAATTATCCGTGGCCGTACTTTCAAATAGAAACTTCTCGGTTTCTATCGTGAATGGGAGCGATACCGCATTGAAGGCCTGTTGCGTCACCTCATATGGATCAGCTATTAAATCGGAATAACATATTATGCGAACCCGTTGGGGATATCGGTTATGCAAACTATGGAAAAGATAGGCGGCCTCTTTCCATTTTTCATATCCGTTATATTCTTCCGGACGATTCATATTTTTTTTCAACGCGTACCGCCACTCTTCGCGCTCCTTCCATCCCAAATCGCGTCGGAACTCCCTAGGCGCCTTTAGCCATGAGTTTATAACGGAAAGCGGGTTTCTGATTATGAAAATGAAAAATACGTCATCGGTCTTTCGCATCATATTGCATAGGATGTTGATGTAACGCACTTCTTTATATACTACATGAGTGGGCGCCATCTTTTCAAAAATAGGAAATTCACCCTGCTTACGTTTTATTCTTTGACTGATGAAATCATCTTCTGCCGTACATAAGCGGTCAAAGAAGTCTCCGATCTCCGTTGCTGTTGAAGCCGGTGTTAAAAAATCCTTGAGAGCGTAAGAAAATAGAGGCTGAAACTGATAAATCGTATGTGGCGAACTATTAAAAATTTCGCCAACCCAAGATGTTCCTGAACGGGGAACGCCGTGCAAGGCAATTTTTTGAATCATCTGAAAAAACTCTATATAAAATTTTATTTACTATCTATTAGCGCTCAGATCGCTCTTCTTAACTATCGAGAAGTCTTGCAAGAAAACCTCTTTTATCTCATTTACACTATTCCACATCATTACATCAATCACAGATAGGCCAGGGATAAAAGGAGTCTGCTGCTGGCTGTAGGAACGAAGTTTTGGTTTGAGGAATCTCAAGTTGATGCCTGACCGATCAAATTCGTCTTCCCTATATATTTTAGCCCCTCCGTGAGGATTGATGTATTCCGTTGCGCCTATCTGTTCTGCAATTCTCAATACCCATTGCCCAGGGTGATCAATGCATGAAAGATCAAAATGCAAGTGCGACTGAATGCACATCGGCGTTTTGATCGATAGGTAGTCGGCGGTCAATTGCAGGGTATGCACGACAAATTTAGAAAGATTGGTTTCCTTGAAGGATAGGCACTCCTTAATCAATGCAAGGACATTATTGTAAAAAGGCGCCTTTTTCCTATAAGCACTTAATTTCCCAAGTATTTCTTTTTTCCATTTGCCTGATTCAAAGATTTCAATGTTGTCGATTCGGTCGGTTTGCTTCCTATTTTTCAACGGAATTGTTATATATTGCCACTCCTTATTAATTTCCGGATGAAGAATACGATTTCGATTGATCCAACCTTTGTTAATAAATTGTGTGTCATCAAAAACAACCCATTTATCTACAAAATTCAATAGCTGGAAATAACCGATGTACGGGAAAAAATAGGGTTGCATGACAGCTAGTTTCATACGGGCGACACCTCTACGGCACTTTTACGAGACAAACAGCTCATACCCATAATCTATGTCCGATGCTGTTTGATAACCTTACAAATGCGAATTTGGTCTGACTTTGCCAAATTCGGATAGATAGGCAAGCAAATAACCTGTTCGGAAATAGATGCTGCCACCGGTAAATTGTTGCGTGCCGCGGACGGAAGCCCACGATACATTGGAAAATCCGAAATCAGCGGATAGAAGTAGCGACGCCCATAAATTCCGTGACTGCGTAGGAACTCATAGAGGGCATCACGGCTAAGCGGATACTCAGGGCCGACCAGGACAGGGAAATAAGCATGATTGTCGCGAGTCTGGCAACCACGTTCAACGCAGTAAATCCCCGGAACATCCGCGAGGCGTGAACGATAGGTGCGGTCGATTTCGTGTCTGCGAGTAAGGACTTGGTCAACGTATTTAAGCTGGAGCAGACCTAACGCGGCACTGAATTCGTTCATTTTGCCATTGATGCCCGATGCAACCACGGTCGTCTCGTTAACGAAACCGAAGTTTTTGAGGTTGTCGATGTGCTGTTTGGTTTTTGCATCGGGGCACACGATGGCGCCTCCTTCGAAGGTGTTGAAGACTTTTGTGGCGTGAAAGCTTAGCACCGAAAGGTCTCCATGCCCGAGTATGCTGCGGTTGCCAACCTGAACGCCGAAGGAATGCGCCGCGTCGTAGATTACTTTGAGGTTGTAGTTGTCCGCAATCGTCTGAATAGCCTGCACGTCACAGGGGTTGCCATAGCAATGAACTGGGAGAATCGCCGTAGTTTTGGGGGTGATGGCGGCTTCGATCTTTAACGGATCAATATTGAGTGTCAAAGGATCGATGTCGACGAAGACGGGTTTGATCCCGTTCCAGAGCAGTGAGTGTGCGGTCGCGACGAAGGAATAGGGCGTGGTGATGACTTCTCCACTGATCCGCAAGGCTTGTAGTGCCGTTACCAGCGCTAAGGTGCCGTTCGTAAATAAGGCAAGATGTTGGGTGCCAAGATAGTCGCACAATGCCTTTTCCAACTCCTGATGGAAGGGCCCCTTGTTAGTGAGCCGCTTGCTGTCCCAGATTCTTTCCAGGTAGGGGATGAACGCCTCTATTGGAGGAAGCTGGGGCTGCGTTACGTAGATTGGTTTATCAGATATCACTTGTTGTACCATTTTCGGCTTGGTTTAAAGACTTGTCTGATTGCACACGATTTGGCGGCATGTCTGCGACCAGGCATGCCGGTCGCACGAATTTTGCCCAGTAACTTCTTACTGCGAAAACCCGGAACGGAATCAGCCCCTGTACGCGCAAAAGGAGCTCCTTAGTTTGTGCGTCGCTGACGGCAACCATCAAACTGTATTTTCCGCTATTCAATTCAATGGCCCCGAGCGGTATGTCAAGGCGGATCTTTGGCCCAACTATCTGCGCATGGGTTCCATCGTTTGCACAAACAGGTACACCAAGAACCGGCGTCATGGCTTCATCCATGATACAGAGGGTAAGCGCTACTTTAGTATTCTTCCGATCTACGTTAATTGCCAGTTGGACGGTTGCATCTGTTCCCTGCGCGATGACGATCTCGGCATTTTGTGGAGACTCTGAGACGGCAGCAGGGCGGTCCTTGGTTAGGAGATTGATATCCAGTATTTCGGCTTCACCGGTTCCGCTGACCTTGAAACGCTGATCCATCAAGCTGTAATAGCAGTCGATCCCATCCGCTGGATTCGCTGCGTCGAGAATTACTTTGCCGCGGTTCAAAACCATAACGCGCGTGCAGAAGTCCGAAATATATTGCATGTTGTGTGAGACAAAGACAACCGCCGAATGCTGGGAGAGACCGCGAACGGCATTGAGGCATTTGATGGTGAAACCGATATCGCCCACCGCCAACACTTCATCCAGAAAAAGGATATCCGGCTGGATGAGAATGGCCGCCACCGAGAACCCCAGCCGGACACTCATTCCGGAACTATAGCTTTGGACCGGCATGTCGATAAATTCGCCGAGTTCGGAAAAGTCGATGATATCATCCAACTTGCTGTCGACCTGGCTCTTACGTAGCCCCAGAATGGCGGCATTGATGTAAATATTTTCTAGGCCAGTCAGAATCGGATTAAATCCTGCCCCGAGCGCAATCAAGGCCCCCAACCGCCCGCGCATCTCGATGCGTCCGCGGTCCAGCTTGATGAGCCCGTTGAGCATCCGCAGGAGGGTGGTTTTTCCCGCTCCATTCCGCCCGATCAGCCCCAGGCATTCTCCTCGCTTCAGTTCAAAGCTGACATCGTTAACCGCCCAGAATTCATCAGAACGCAATCCGCCTTTCCCCCCGTGGGGTCGGCCAAGAATTTCACGCCCCAAGTCCTTCATACCGTACCAGAGAGATTTTTTCAGGTCGCGGCAGAATTTTTTGGAAAGGCCTTCGACTTTGATCAATGTGTCAGCATTCATGGTATTCAGGAACTCACCCGCTCAATAAGAATTGGCATTGCCAAGCGAAAAACGATCCAGACAGTAATCAAAAGAAGCAAGGTCAAAATGTTGATGACGATAAAACTGAAAATATATTCACTCGGCTGGCCTGTTAGCCAGTCGCGGGCGGTAACGATAATCGGGGTCAGGGGGTTTATGGCGAAAATGGTAGCGGCAATACCAGTTCTAGGGATCGGAAAAACGACAGGGGTGAGGTACATCAGAAATTGCATCAGCAGGGGCATCCCTTTGCCGATATCGCTATACAGGACACCGACAGGGGTCAGGAGTAGGCCAATGGCGGTGCCGACCAGTACCAGGGATATCAATCCAATGGGAAACAGTAGCAGGCGCCATCCCGGAATAACACCCATAAAGAGCAGGGTAGCCAATAACAGAATAATTTTGATGCCTGCATTGAACAGGGCTTGATAGATGCCCGAGACAACGATGGACTCACGGGGAAAATTAAGCTTGGCCAGCATGATTTTTGCCGCATTGGTCTGCTGCAGCGGGGCATTGACGGCATCCATGAAAATAGCCCAGAGCATGCTGCCCGAAAAAACATAGATTGGATACGGAAGGGTGGTTTCTTTTACCGCAACGATGCCAGATCCGCTCAAGAAAATCCAGGTAGCTGTATTGGCCAGTGGGAGTATAAAGGCCCAGAGAATTCCTAAAAAGGCTTGACGGTATTGTGCGGAAATATCCCGTACGGCCAGACGCCATGCCAGCTCTCGACCAGCCCATAAGTCGTTGAGCATATCCCGCAACATTTTCCTGGGGCTCGCCAGAGAGGATTCCGGGGTATAGATGGTTTTTTTAAGGTGCATTAGTGTCTCCCCCGACCCGTCTTGACGTCGTTTGGCAAAGCTTCCCAAATAAGAAAATGAGGCCGATTTTTCAGCGCCGGAACAAAGCTTTCCAACTCTTCTCGGCTCATTACCAGCGTCCGGATTTTTCGATTAATATATCGTTCTGTTTTTCTACTCAAATCATTGAGATGGTAGGAATTGATTTCGCCCACCAGCAATAAATCGACGATCCCGGTATCCCTGCCCTCCGCATAATCGTCCAAGAGATAAGCCACTTCCAGGTCGCCCAATCTATTAACAATGCCCTCGATAACCTGATCCAACCCCAAGACTTTACCCACCATGGACTTGAGTTCCGGAAACAGCCGATGTTCTTTATTGGCTGTGTAATAAATCTGACGCCCGCTTTTTTCCGATTTGAGCAACCGGGTTTTGGTCAGTTGGTTCAATTCTTCCCTTACCGAATTGGTTGAAAGATTGAACTCCTTGGCAAGTTCGCGAAGATAGGACTTGGTGTCCGGATTGAAAAAAAACCTTACCAGAAGCTTTATCCTAGTTCTAGAAGATATAAGTCCGGTAAGAAGGTTCTGCATTTCTAATCCTATTATGAGTAGATATATTACACATAACATATTTATCATTCGGGTCAATATTTTTTTTTCAATTTTTCCCGGTAAAAAATCTTCAATCCTTTCCAGGCAAAAGTACCCATCCGTCGGGACTGGCCTGGGGGAGAATTTAAATGGCCTTGAAAGGAGAGACAGCCTGAAGGGTGAGATAAGCAATGAGACGAAATCATGATTGTTGTCGGCTTCAGGCGGCCTGGTTTTGATTTTGAAGTCCTTGAGCATAAGCCTCATTTGGGGTCAGTTTGTCAAGAGACGAATGCTTCCGGTTTTCATTATACCAGTCGAACCAGATGGTCAGATCCCGGGATAGTTCAACACCGGTTTCGTAATCCCTGAGGTATATTCTTTCATATTTCAGGGTGCGCCAGAGGCGCTCGATAAAGATGTTGTCTTTGAACCGTCCCTTGCCATCCATGCTGATCTTAACTTTCCAGGCTTTCAGCACGGAGGTAAAGGCCTCGCTCGTGAACTGGCAACCCTGGTCGCTGTTGAAGATTTCCGGAGCGCCATATTTGAGTAGCGCTGCTTTGAGTGCCTCCACGCAAAACTGTGTGTCAAGGGTATTGGATAACCGCCAGGAGAGGACTTTCCGGGTAGCCCAGTCCATGATTGCGATTAGATACATATGACCGCGGGCCATGTGAATATACGTAATATCGGTGGCCCACACCTGGTTGGGGCGATCAATGGTCATCCTTCGCAGCAGATAGGGATAGACCGGATGCCTGGGTTGACGCCTGCTGGTACCCGGCTTGGGTGCCAGGGATTCGATGCCCATGATACGCATCAGGCGTCTGACACGCCCGCGTCCTATCGGTCGATCAGGACTCGTTAAATGATCGGCCAGGGAACGACTGCCCATCCAGGGATGATCCGTGTAGAGTCTATCGATCCGACGCATCAGTTCCCGGTCCCCTTGCCGCAGTCCCATAGAGGGGCCACGATAATAACTTGCACGGGATATACCCAATAATTGGCAGCGCCGCTTTACAGAAACATCCGGGTGACCGGTTGCAATCACCTTCTGTTTCTGCGCCCGGTCGAGTTCAGACCGGGCAGATTGGACAAAAAATCGTTTTCAACCTTGAGCTTGCCGATCTGGCGGTGAAGTTCGTTAACCTCGGCTTCGTGGTTGAGCGCCTTTTTCTTAGCCTTACCAAACAAATCCGGTGCATTGGCGACCAGTTCCTGTTTCCAGCGAGTGATTTGTGTCTGATGAACGCCATACTCACTGGATAGTTCGGCCAGGGTCTTTGCCTCGGACAATGCAGCAAGGGCGACCTTCGCCTTGAATTCTGCGCTACGACGGATACGATGTTTTGCCATGGATCTTTCCTTTCGATATTCTTGATCCATTGCTTATACACCTGTCTCAATATTCCGCGCCACTTCAAATCAGCGCAATTCATTGGCGTTTGTATAGCATCGATAGGCGCTTTATTGGGGAGACTGCCAAGGCATTGTTCATCTCGGGCAGCAGGATTTTTGTTAGGAAGCAAGGGGTTGAAGAATGTGTTAATTTTTTTTCCGTAAAAACAAGCTTGATTTCATCAATTAATGCTGCTGGGGCGCCATGGCCCTCTTGGCTTTTCCGGAAAGATGAAGAAGCGTCTGCCCAAAAAGTTGAGGAGAAATGCGATTCCTGTTGCGGATAGCTTGGAGATTTCTGGCGAGAATCCAGTGAATAATAGTTTCTGGGTTACTACCAGATCTACGCAGGCTACAGCGCAGACCAACCCTGCATAGGTGATCCACTCAACAGGCGCTTTCCATTTTGCACGATGCTTGAACAAAATCGAAATGCATAATAGGTAATTAAGCAAGGCGGCAGTGGTAAAGGCAACTATGGCGGCCCCCGCTGGCCGGATTCCAGCATGGAACAAGCCTAAAAAAAGTACCAGATTGAACAGTGCCGAGACACCTCCGATGAATACATAAACAAGAAATTGCATTGGTAGCGGAGCCTTATGGGCATTATATTTCATTACGCAATAAAGAGCGCGTATTCCATCTTTAACGCCGATTTTTTTGCCTTCCTCATAGGTCCTCCCCGAGTAGGAAATACCAATTTCATAGATGCGCACACGCATTTGGGCAACTTTGGCAACGATTTCAGGTTCAAAACCGAAACGGTTTTCCTTCAAATTCACGGATTGAATAATGTCCCGCCGAAATACTTTGTAGCATGACTCCATATCGGTAAGGTTAAGATCCGTAAACATGTTGGAAAGCAAAGTGAGAAATCGGTTGCCGATGGAATGCCAGAAATACAATACGCGATGGGCGCCAGACGTTAAAAATCTTGATCCGATGACCACTTCTGCCTGGTTGTTTCTTAATGGGACCAGGAGGTCTTTCAATTCCATGGGGTTATATTCAAGGTCTGCATCCTGCACGGCCACAAAATCGCCTGACGCTCGTTGAAATCCTGTTCTCAAGGCTGCCCCTTTGCCTTTGTTTGTGTCATGTTTCAGAACAGTGATTTCTCTATGCTGTTGCTCCAACTGTTTGGCAATTTCAAAGCTTTTATCGCGCGAGGCATCGTCAACGATAATTATTTCTAAGGACAATGTATTATCTTTGATTTCCAGTATTCTATCCACACACAGACTAAGTGTGGTTTCTTCATCGTAACATGGAACAATCACGGAGAGTTTGACAGGCGCACTTTGAACCGTTGTCATCCGATACACCTTTATTTCATTTCATAAATGGGAGAGTAAAACTTCGAAGTATTCAATCGTTTTTTTTAAGCCTTCTTCTATTTTTACCTGGGGTTGCCATTTCAGTGTCTGCCCGGCAAGGGCAATATCCGGTCTTCTCTGCTTGGGGTCGTCCTCTGGCAGGTTCTTAAAAACAAGTTCAGATCGAGAGCCGGTCAACTCAATTACCTTTTCGGCCAATTCAATGATTTGAAATTCGTCAGGGTTGCCGATATTAATGGGTCCTGTGACGTCGTCCGACGTGGCCATCAACCTGGTAATTGCTTCAATCAAGTCATCAATATAGCAAAATGACCGGGTTTGAGAGCCATCGCCAAAAATAGTGATGGGTTTTTCCAGAAGTGCCTGGATGATAAAGTTGGAAACGACGCGGCCGTCGTTAGGATGCATGTTCGGGCCGTAGGTATTGAATATACGGGCAACCTTGATATTTAGATCGTGCTGTCGGTGATAATCGAAAAACAGCGTTTCGGCGCAACGTTTACCCTCGTCGTAGCAAGATCGCCTACCGATGCAGTTGACATTACCTGCATAATTTTCAGGCTGGGGATGAACGGTCGGGTCACCGTAAACTTCGGAAGTCGAAGCCTGAAAGATTTTGGCTTTTACGCGTTTGGCCAAGCCTAGCATATTGATGGAACCATGGACATTCACTTTTGTCGTCTGAACCGGGTCGTTTTGGTAATGAATCGGAGAGGCAGGACAGGCGAGATTATAAATTTCGTCGACCTCAATAAAAAGCGGAAAGGTTATATCGTGCCGTAAAAATTCAAAATTAACATTGTTCAGCAATCCGAATAGGTTACTTTTTCTGCCAGTATACAGGTTGTCGACACAAAGGACATCGTTGCCTTCATCAATCAGTCTGCGACACAAGTGGGAGCCGATAAAACCGGCTCCGCCGGTAACCAGAACCCTTTTTTGATCGATCATCTGCCTTCCTTTACTAATTTTGTCTTATAATTGTCGAATGACCTTGAATTCTGGTCCTAAATACCATTGCCGCAATGCAGATAGGAAATATCCCGAGAATATAGGTAATGGGGCGAATGGGGATCGAATAGCGGGGAAAAGGGGCGCCTGCGATGTGAACAAGGATAAAATATCCATAGGTCAACGACAAAAGGCGTGCCGTGAAACGTTGCAGGCCGGTCATGGAAAAAAGGTTTTTGGGCAACCATGCAATTATTGCCCCGAGAACGCTTGATCCCACAATAATTGGGTGAATGGCATGCATCAATCCGTCGATGAAATGAAACAACCGAGATGAATGGTAAGGCGAATCGATAACCGGATATATGAATGTGCCGGTGCCTTGAATCATTTCCCAGCGGAAAAAATAGAATGGTTTAGACAGATACCAGACCAGATGTTCCATGGGGTGGGTTTGGAATCGGTGGGTAATCGCTTCGATTACGCTTCGTATGGAAGCTCCAATGGCGGCGGTATTGGGATCGAATCGGTACGGAATACCGAATGAGTTGGGCTGTCCGTTATACATGAATTTCGGGTACATGCCATGATGAAGGGTATTGATGGTTAATCCCGGGTCGGAAAGAAAACCCAGGGTCAGTAGGTTGCGAATAAACCAAGTTGATAATACCAAGAAAAAGGGAATAGCAAACAGCAGAACGATCTTTTGTTTCTTTTTATTTTCGCCATCGATGAGGACCAACGCAATAAAAAAAATAATATAAAATTGGATTGTCGGTCTTATCAATGCCGCTAAAGCGAGCATGATTCCGGATAGTATCCACCCAGAATTTTGATCATATTTCATGGAAAAAAGGAATGCGCTCAACATCAGCATAGTGAAAAAGGTGAAAAGCGTTTCGGTCAACAGGTAAAGGTTGAGATTGATAAGGTGTGGGCTGATCGCAGTGAGTGTAACGGCAGCAAAGGCGCCCAAGACACCCAAAAGACCTCGACCCAGAAAATAAACGATGACTAACGTAATCGTACTAAGAATGGCATGGGTATAGAAAACCGTGACGGCAAATTGGTCTAAATTTTTAATTCGGGTGAATGGGTAAAGAAAAATTGGGTAGCCTGGGGATCGAAAAGCATCTGGACTCGGAGTGACGGCTTTATTTGTCGCGGTGCTAAAATTTTTGGAATACACACCGTGCAAGCGCAGATTATAAGCGTAGGCGGTATATTGCCTGGCGTCGGCACGAAACGGGGTGTCAATTTTGGTTGAAGATACCATCCCCAAGCGTAAGTGGAGGCCGATTAACAAGATCAGAACAAGGACCAGCAGTTCAACCTTGCGCGGTATGAATGAATTGGCGTCTATGGTAAATGTTCTGTTTTCTATCATCATTCGCTTCATAGCTGAAAAGTTTTGAAATTACAATTATTTTTGTCGCTTGAACTTTTTATAAAGGCTTGAATTTATATATTTTAAAATACCCTGTGTCTGCAGCTTCAATATACCCTTCAGCATTTATTCCTACCCACTGCTGTCCGGTTAAACTTTTCCAAACATGTCACAACCAATTAAAATAATATGCAATTCTTGCAAACCTGGAGGTGATCGACTTGAAATTCGTTTAGGGATGCCCTCATAGTCTCCTTGACCAGCATCATTCATATGGGAAAGGAGGGTACCAATGTACCAGGGGCAAACCATTTTTTCTCAAGTAATGGGGTTCCTCCCTCAAAATAAATTTCGTCAATGCGTTAAACGTTATCACGGCAATTACCGCGTACGTTCTTTTACATGCTATGACCAACTTCTCTGCATGGCTTTTGCCCAGCTGACCTATCGCGAAAGCCTTCGCGACATAGAATGCTGTTTGCGGGCCATGCAAGATAAGCTTTATCATATGGGCATCCGTGGTAAGGTCGCCCGAAGCACGCTGGCTGATGCGAATGAAAAGAGAGACTGGCGTATCTACAGCGACTTTGCCCTAACCTTGATCCATGAAGCCAGAAAGCTATATATCGATGACGATTTTGGTCTTGAACTTAAAGACACTGTTTACGCCCTGGATGCATCGACAATCGATCTCTGTCTGTCGCTTTTTCCATGGGCTCGATTCCGCAGATCAAAAGGTGCTGTAAAACTTCATACCCTTCTTGATTTGCGAGGGGACATCCCGACATTCATCTGGATCACCGATGGAAAAGTTCATGACGTCAATGTTCTTGATATTCTCGTTCCGGAACCAGGCTCAATCTACCTCATGGATCGGGCCTATCTGGATTTCAAACGACTGTACGAGCTGCATCAATGTTCAGCGATATTCGTAACGCGTACAAAAACAAACACCAAACTGCGAAGGATCTATTCGCATAAAGTCGATAAAACAACATGTGTCCGATGCGATCAGACAGTTGCCCTTACAGGGTTCTACAGCAAAAAGGATTACCCGGAAAAGCTTCGCCGGGTGAAATTCTTTGATGCTGAAAAAGGCAGATCATTTGTTTTTCTTACAAACCAGTTCATGTTGCCGGCCCATACGATTGCAGAGCTTTATCGGTATAGGTGGCGGGTTGAGATTTTTTTCAAATGGATCAAACAGCATCTGCGTATCAAGAGCTTTTACGGCACGTCGCAAAATGCTGTGAAAACTCAAATCTGGATAGCAATATCGACCTATGTTCTGGTCGCCATAATGAAAAAACGGTTGCGGATCGATCTGCCTCTCTACACAATTTTACAGATTTTGAGCATTACCCTGTTTGAGAAAATGCCCATTTTACAGGCCTTCACGGCCGATGACTACAGAAACAAAATTACTAGTGGCCATATGCAACTGAAATTATTTGATAGTTAATCGGACACTACTGATTCCTACCGAATTCAAAATGCGCTTCAATTCAGAGAAGCTGTGGGTTACTACAAACCGAGGAAGAGACTGGGAATCATTTACTTTATATTTCCATATTTTATAGTGCAACAATTTTAAGTTGTTTTTATCTGAATTATTAAGGAGATAGCCCAAACAATAAATTCCGTCGTAATCAGTTAAAACCGATAATGAACCATTACCCGCCATTTTTTTTAGCAAAAAGGCAGCTTGAGAAGGATAGAAGTTTTCATGGTAATATTGACGCCGAAGATCTTGCGGAAATTCAGTATTTATTTTCGAGAATGTCGAATTATTTCGATGGATAATACTGAAGATGGAAATTGCCATTAGAACCAATAAAATAAATTTGGACGCGTGTGGTTTATTGTGAAATAAACAGTCGAATCCTAATGAAGCAAGATAGCCTGCCATTAAAAACCATACAGGGAGGAATGGAACAAAGTTTCTAGGGAAAGGCGGATTAGGAAAGATAACTACCCATATTGCTACAATAAAAAAGGTAGAGACTATTAGCGACAAGTTTGTGCTAATTTCACCAACTGAAAAATCATTTTTCCTAAGCGTTTTTTTAAACAAGAGAATAAAGCCAAATCCAATTACTGGGAGGAAGAATATAAAATCAAAAGATGTTGCCCAAAACCAATGCTTTAGTATTGCAAGCCACCTCCAAGGGCTAATTTTTTTTTGGGAAAGAGAAAAAAAATCATTTAAAACATACGCATAGGCGATGAATCCAAGCAAAGGACCAATGGTAATAATGGTTAACCTGCTGATATAATCATTAAATTTCCTTTTAGAATCAAATAAGATTTGTATCCAACCCCAAACAACAAATATACCACAGAAGAAAATATTTGTAGGGATAATCGCTACACTAATAGCAGAGGCAAACACATAAGCAAGGCCCCAATACCAAATACCATTTTGGACGTACGTTGCCAAGGATAGCAGTGATATCAAAATGGGAAGCCATGATACTGAATACCCCCTAATTTGAAGTGCGAAATTTTGAGTAATCGGACTAACACCAAAAAAAAACAGAGCAAAAAATGCCGCACTTCTGCCGGCAATCCTGGTAGCCACGAAAGGGTAAATAATCAAGGTGATAAGAAATATGCATAGTGGCAATGTCCGCAAGTAAATTGTTGAACACCCGGGAAACCACCATTTTGCTAATAGTGCGCTGAAAAGCATATGGTTGTTCGGTAGATGATAATCAAGAAACGGATAGAAAAATCCTTTAGATGCAAAATGAACAAGCGTGTACACTTCATCTTGCCATAATTCATCTGTCAAATGTTTTGCTGATAAAAAAAAAGACACCACTATGACCAAGACGAAAGGGGAGACAGAGGGAAGGTAGTTAAACCATCGATATTTAAATTTTATGGACTCGGAAAAAGTCATTAATAATAACCATTTGGAATAATCGGAAAAAATATTTTACTCACTCGCATTTTATTGCTACTGAAATATGTATGTGCAAATAATTGCATGAGAATCGGCAGTCCGATTTTGTGTGGCATGATTTAACATCTATGGCAAAATGTTTTTTGTTTGGCAATGCTTTAATATGAGATTGTCGATGCCCTATTTCGATTTCTATCTCTAATTGTTTTTCATAGATGTAAAATAATGAAATAACAAGACTTTTAAATTGTCTCAAAAAATCTTATAGAACAATATTCGCAAAAATTTAGAATTTGGACAGCGATTAACGATCAGCCAGCCAATACTCTGAGAAATTTGATGAAAGTTTTAAACTCACAATTTCCAAATACGGTCACCATAGTCGTTCAATAAATCTGCCTTGACAACTCCCCATTTATTGAATAGGCTGTAATATCTTAAAATTTAAAGGCAAAATGCCAAATAGAGCATTAGAACAGTGTCATTTAGCGCCTTCGTCCCAAAAAGGCAGCTGTTACCGGATCGAAAACGCAGGCAGATCCTTTGTCTGCGTCGTTGTTGTTATTAATAGAATTTCCTTTACGATACGGATTGAGATCCGGATTTGAAGGAAATACAGAGAAGCCGGGGATGGAAACGTGGATCTGAATGAGAACTCCCCTTCTTTGATGAACTACCTGGATACCGGCGACCATGGCTTGGTTCTGGATGTGGCGCCACCCGAGGAAAGTGGCGGTCCAATAGCTTATAAGGGACCGTTCACAAAGCGTATTCTTGCCCAAATAAGAGCCCGCGGAGGGGATTCGGTAAGGCAAATTGTTTTGCTTTTTCAGCGAAGCAACTACGAACCGCCCCCCACCATGGTGCCCCTCAACAACGCAGTGCTGGACGCCGCCTGGCAACAGGCGTTAGCGTTTCACCGGCACGGTGATGCGCCAAACAGCCCAATCCTGTTCAAAGATCAGATTGACGCAGAAGGCCGGCTTCAGGCCTTTTCACCCCTGTTTTGCTGTCGGCATACCAAAAAATGGTTTCAGCCGGTATGCCCCCAGTGCGGTTTGGCGCTGACCCTGTGCCGCGACGATGCCCTCTTGGAACAAAGGGGGCTGCCGGGATATGCCGATTCCCTGGAGCGTTTTTTGTACTGTGAAACCTGCGCCAAAATTTCCCCCGCATCGCCATTTTTCGTCCCTTGCAAAAGATCCGATCTGCCGGATACCGTACAGGACCGGCAGGATCTGATTCTGCAGTACAAGCAGCTGCTTGCCACGCTTCCAGAGGAGGCGGCGCTGCCCTGCCGGGGCTGTCCGGAGGTCGAGGCCTGCTATGGCAGCAGCGCGCTTGCCGCCGAGCGTATCGAGACGGTGGCTTTTTTCCCCTTTTACATGCTGATGTTTCCGGCGCCGACCCACGGCGCTGCCGATTTCATCCGCATGATTTCTGGGGGTACTGACCCAGGCCTTCCTGCAGGGGATTCAATTGGCGGGCCGTTGGGAGAAAACCGTTTTTTTTATCAGGGTGAGGACCGGCAATTTCTGGAAATTCTCTACCTGAAACTCACTTTCCTGGCCCAAGTGGCCGGTTGTCTGATGCCCGACGGGCACCCTGAAAGAAACCAGGAATTCGATTTCTCGCTCGACAGTATCGGCGTGGACCTGGTCGCCCCGGGTGCCGGCCTTCCCGCTTTCTGGAATTTCAACATCCGCATCCTGGACTCCGTGGGCAGCTTCCAGGCCAGCCCCTTTGCCCCTGCCCAACCCGAGGCGCCGGTCCTTCATTTTCTGGCGGCAGTTTGGTTTCAGACGTTGCTGGTCAACTCGCAACAGAAAGCCGAGGCCGTATTTGCCGAGATCGGCAAGCTTGCAGCTGAATGGAAGGTCGATGACGAAAACGGAGACTTGGCCACAGACCTGGCCGATCCCGGGGGCATGTTTGCCGCGAAGCAGGTTTACTGGGAACCGTCCGAGAAAAGTATCCCTCAGCAATGGAATTCCGCATGGGAACAGGCCCTGCGTCTTGGCTTCCAACTGGTGCTTGCCGGGTTGAAAGCCGGTGCTTCTTGGGACAGCCGCCGTTTCAGGGAGTCGCTTGAGTCGCTAAGAAACACCATCAAAACCGAGATGTTTCGCGTTCCGGTTGCCGAGGCCTTTACCGGGGATCGCTTTCCAAAATCAGATCGAATGGTGGCCGTTCTCAGCCGAGTCCTCGATAAGTGGCAGGCGCAGGCCACGGATGCTAAGGAAGAGGAAACCCCGGAAATGCCGGATGAGGAGGCGACCGTCGTTTTCACGCAGACGGATACGGCTGCCGCCGAACCCACTGCCGATGCGCCGCAACAGGAAAAAACACCCCCATCTGAACCTTTCGAGCCACCAATCCAATCGCTGCCATCGGACGGTTGGGGTGACGATATCGAAGAAACCGTGGTCCTTTCCGCCCCGGCCGCAGCGCCTCCCGACCCGCAGGCCTGGTCGACGCCGCAAGAAGCGCCGGGCGACCAGTCGCAATGGGAAGACGATATCGAGGAGACGGTGGTTTTAAACGCCAGTGGGCTGCCGCCTGTTCCTGAAAAAGAAGCGACGTTCGAAGATGCGGACCAAACCGTGGTAATCTCCCCCGCATCGGTGCCGCCAACGCAGCCGTCAACGGATCCGGATGCGGATCTGGCCGCTACGATGATTCAGGGCGGCGACGGGCAGACGCCGACATCGCCAAGCATGTCGGACTGGGATACGGAGGCCACGGTGGTAATCGGCAAAACGCCAACGCCCCCGCCGGCCCCCGACGACGATCTGGAGTCCACCATCATACAGGGAGGCGGCGCTCCACAGGCCGCAAAAATGCCCAACCCGGATCTTTACAGCAACACGCCCTCTCAAGAGGGTACGGATCCGTCCGACGCCGAAGCCACCGTCGTCATCAATACCGGCGGCCGACCGGGACCTCCGGTTGTGTCTCAAGAGCCGGTGGAGGATGACGATATCATGGAACAGACCATCATCATCCGATCGGACATCAAAAAGGAATAGGCCGAAACATGGTCGATGCCAACCTGATCGCACGTATTTCAGCGGGCCTCAACGAGCGATTCGACGCCCGGGAGGAGCCTTCGGAAGAATTGGTCGAATCCTACCTGGCCGAACAAATGGCCGAAATGGACGCGCCCCGCCGGATCGATGCCCTGCGGCACGTTATCGCCGATATGGGCAAGAGCGCCACACCCCCGGCATCCACAGGCGAATCCGACGAGGCTGTGCTGAGCCAGGTCTGCTCGCTGCTGCTTGGGCGCAGTGTCACCATGGACGATCTGACCTCCAGCGAAATGCTGGAAAAGCTGGCCGAGTCGCTGAACACCATTTTCAATACCCTCAACCAACTGATCAGCGTCATCAACATGACGTTCACCGGCGAAGGGTCGCCGGAACAGACCATCCGCCAGGTTATCGGATTTCGCCTGGAAGGGGAGGGGCAGAGCAACTCGCTGGAGACCTACCTGGGCCAGATCAGCAACGCCTTTTTAACCTCGCAGCAGTCTTTCAAGGAGGCGGCTTATGCCAAGGTCAAACAGGTGCTCGGCGTACTGGATCCGGAGCAGCTGGCCGCCGAAACCGGCAAGGGGCTGAAATTCGGCCCTCTGAAAAAGGCCGAGATGTTCGATATATACGAACAGCGCTTCGAAAAAATTCAGAAATGGTTCAGTTCCGGCCGTTTCATGGAAGATTTTTTACGGGAGTTCGAAAAAAACTGCCAGACAAAATTCGGAAAACAAGGAGGTTGATTTGAAACGATTACTCGCCATATCGCTTGCCGGGGCAATGCTGCTGATTGCCGCATGTGCGGCCAAACAACTGCCGCCGCCGGAATGGACCTACGAAAGAGAAGCCATTCGGCTGCATATCCAGGCCGATCCGAAACTCAATTTGGACGACGGGGAAGCGCATACCCTGCTGTTGTGTACTTACCAACTGTCCGATCCCAACAATTTCAATCAGTTGGCCAACGATCAGGACGGACTTTACCGGCTCTTGGAGTGCAGTCTGTTCGGAGAAGGGGCTGTCGGCGCCAAACGCTTGATCATCCAGCCCGGGCAGGACGTCAACATGTCCCTGGACCGGGCTGAAGGCGCCCGATATGTCGCCATCGTGGCCGGGTATTACATCCTCGAAAAGGAACGCATGGTCAAAATGGTGGAAATTCCGGAATATACCGAGAAAAAGGGTTTCATCAAAAAATCCAAGACCCGCAAACCGGCGCAGTTGAATATCGAACTGCTTCTCGGCCCCCAGCAGATCACTACCATCTCCACTTCAACACCGGAAGGAAAGTAGTTTTATGGAAAGGCCCCTTTACTGGCATCAGGGCTTGTTTCTTCAGCCCCAGCACTTCCAACTCCAGGATCGCTTCAACCGGTCGTTGCTGGAGCCGCTGCATCGAAAACTGATCCCTCATTTCTGGGGTGTCGGCAGCATGGCGGTGAAATCGGCCTCCTTGGGAAACCGTTCCATCGGTTTGACCAGCGGACAATTCCTTTTCCCGGATCAAACCTTTGCCGCGATTCCGGACAACGCCGTTCTTGCCCCCCGCTCTTTCGAAAATGCCTGGGAAGACGGCGGCAAACCTTTCAAGGTCTATCTGGGGCTGAAAAAACACAGCACTTCAGGGGAAAATGTCACCGTAGTCCAGGATTCGAGCCAGGCCGCCGAAGTCAACACCCGATTTCTGGCCACCGAGGATTCCGAAGATATCCGCGACCAGCACGGCAGCGGTCCCAGCGCGCAAATACGGTATTTGCGGTACGTGCTCAAATTTTTCTGGGAGACGGAAATCGATCAGTTGGGGGACTACGAACTGATTCCGCTGGTTTTGCTGGAGCGCCAGGGCGATGCGGTGGCCCTGAGCGAGAAGTTTATCCCGCCGGCCCTGAACCTCTCCGCCGTGCCGGTGCTGGAGCGCCTCATCAAAGAGGTTCGCGATCAAATCTCCGCACGGGGCCGGCAGTTGGAGGCCTACAAGCGGGACCGCGGTATTCATACGGCTGAATTCGGCAGCCGGGACATGGTTTTCCTGCTGGCCCTGCGCAGCCTCAACCGTTATGTGTCCATGCTGGTCCACCTTACCGAAGCCGGCCAAGTGCATCCCTGGACGGCCTACGGCGTACTTCGCCAGCTGATCGGGGAAATGACCACGTTTTCCGAACGCATTTCCGTCACCGGAACCCTGGATGACGGCACGGTGCTGGTCCCCGCCTACAACCACCAGGATTTGTGGCGCTGTTTTTCCGCGGCCCAGAGTCTTGTCACCCAGTTGCTGGACGAAATCACCGCCGGTCCCGAATACATGCTCAACCTGATGTTCGACGGCACCTATTACGCCGCCGACCTGCCGCCGGCCATTTTCGAGGGGCGCAACCGTTTTTTTCTGGCGATGCAGACGGAGGCGGACCCCCAGGCCGTGCTCGCCTCGGTGGAGCAGATCGCCAAACTCAGCTCGCGGGAATACCTGCCGATTCTGATTGCCCGTTCCCTTCCGGGAATTCAGCTCACCTACCTGCAGGCGCCGCCCCAGGAGTTGCCGCGGCGGGCAAATACGCTCTATTTCCAGATCGATCACCATGGCGATGCCTGGGCCCAGGTGCAAAACGGAAACAATCTGGCCCTTTACTGGGATGCCGCCCCCGAAGACCTGAAAGCCGAACTGATGGCTGTGGGGAGAACCTAAACGCAAAAGATTCAATCCAAGAAAGAGTGAACCATGCGTCTGAGCGACTGTTTCGTTGAGTTGATCGCCTACACGGCGATGGTCATCCGTCCCGATGGCGGGGGAAATATCGGTTTCGAACAGGTGGAGGCCGATATCCGGCGTCTGATTGCAGAAAGCGAAGCCGCCTGTCAAAAGGGCGGTTTTTCGTCTGCGGACTATGACCTGGCCCGTTTTGCCGTTTTTGCCTGGATCGACGAAACCATTCTTTCCTCTCCGTGGGAGGGGAAAACCCGTTGGCTGGGAGCGCAGTTGCAGCGCCGTTTCTATAATACGGCGGACGCCGGCAAACAGTTTTTCGAGCGGTTGAATACCATCGGTCCCCACCAGTTGGATGTCCGGGAAGTGTATTACATCTGTCTGGCCATGGGATTCACCGGCCAGTACTGCAATGAGGGCGACGATTATCTGCTGGAGCAGTTGAGGCTTTCCAACCTGAAACTGCTCACCGGCAGTTCCATGGGGCTGCCGGATCTGAAACAGGCCACGCTTTTTCCGGACGCCTACGCGCCGGACAGCAGCCAGCTTCCCATGGCCGGACCGAAAATGAAGCGTTTTTCCGCATTCACCCTGGTTTGTATCGGTGCCCCGGTGCTGCTGTTCGGCGTGATGTTCGTGGTGTACCGGTTTATTTTGGGGAATATCGGACAATCTCTTTTACAGATGGGGCCGTAAATGAAATCGTTGATCATGAAAATACTCAAGTACTTTCTTTTGCTGTTGCTGACGGCACTGGTCCTGCTGCTGATTTTCGGCGGAGTGTTGATGATCGGATGGCCGTTGTGGGTGGGAATCTTTTTTGTGATCGGTCTGCTGGGCCTCATTCTCGGAGTCGTCTTCATCAAGAAACTGATGGCCCGCAAAAACGAGCAGCGCTTCGTTCAACAGATCATCGCCCAGGATGATTCGCGCATCAGAAATCTTTCCGGCGGGGACCAGACCGGTTCGCGGGAACTTCAGAACCGCTGGAAGGAATCCATCGAAGCCCTGCGCAAGTCTCATCTTAAAAAGTACGGCAATCCACTGTATGTCCTGCCCTGGTACATGATCATCGGCGAAAGCGGATGCGGCAAGACTACGGCCATCAAAGGCGCGGACCTTTCCTCGCCCTTTGCCGAGGTTACCCGCGCTTCGGGAATTTCCGGCACCCGCAACTGCGACTGGTGGTTTTTCGAACAGGCCATCATCCTGGATACCGCCGGACGTTACGCCATTCCCGTGGATCAGGGACGCGATCGGGACGAATGGCAGAAATTTCTTTCTCTGCTGGCCAAGTTCAGGAAGCGCGAACCGCTCAATGGACTCGTGGTCGCCGTGGCCGCGGACCGGCTTCTGGAAAACGACGCCGCCAAGCTGGAGGCGGACGGGAAAAGCATTCGCCAACGCATCGACGAGTTGATGCGTGTGCTGGGAGCCAAATTTCCCGTTTATGTCATGCTGACCAAATGCGATCTGGTTCAGGGGGCCGTCAAGTTCTGCGACAGCCTGGAGGACACCGTCTTGCAGCAGGCCATGGGACGGCTGAATTCCTCCCTGTCCGCGGAAGTCAATACCTTCTCCGGCCAGACCGTCCGATCCGTATCCGAGCGCCTCAAGGAGCTGCGCCTGTTAATCCTGAACCTTGTCGGGGCACGGAAAAAGCGGGTCGATCCATCCCTGCTGATCTTTCCGGAAGAGTTCGAAAAACTGGAGCCGGGCCTGAACGCTTTCATGCGCGGCGGCTTCCAGGAAAACCCCTATCAGGAAAGCCCGATTTTGCGGGGGATCTATTTCTCCAGCGGCCGGCAGGAAGGGACGCCGTACTCGCATTTTCTTAACGCCATGGGGCTGATCGGCGAGAAAGATGTCCTGCCGGGAACCAATCGGGGACTTTTTCTCCACGATTTTTTCTCGCGGATTCTGCCGGCAGACCGGGGGCTGTTCGCGCCCACCCAGAAAACCATGGAATGGAGCCGGTTGACCAAAAGCCTTGGACTGACCGCCTGGGTGGCCGTCGTCATCGCTTTGTGCGGGCTGCTCAGTTTTGCTTTCGTGAAAAACCTGAAAACCCTGCGGGACGTCTCCAACCAGTTCTCCAAGCCGCCCGTTCTTCAGGGCGAACTGACCACGGACGTGTTGACCCTGGATCGTTTCCGGCAGGCCGTTGCCCGGGTGGAGGAACAAAACGCCCATTGGTGGATTCCCCGCATGGGGCTGACAGAGAGCAACCGCGTCGAAGCCGGCCTGAAGCAGCGCTACTGCGATATTTTCAGCGCCGGATTCCTGAAAGATTTCGATGCACGTATGGCCGAACGCATGACCCGGTTCACCGCCGCCACGCCCTCGGAGGTCATGGGCCATCATGCGATGCACCTGGCCCATCGGATCAATCTTCTGCATCTTCGCATGGAGGGCGCCGATTTTGAAAAGCTTGCATCCATGCCGGCAACCCCGTATCCGTCCGAACTTCTCGACGTGCAGACCATCGACGAAATATCGGGGAAACTGTCCGAACTGTACCTTTACTACCTGCTGTGGCGCGACACGGATACCTCGCTAAACGACGAACTGAAAGATTTGCAGACCTGGCTCAAACACATCCTCACCCTGGAAGGCGCACGGCTCAACTGGCTGGTGGACTGGGTGAACGTCAACGGTGAAGTTTCCGGGCTGACCCTTGCGGACTACTGGGGGGAACTGGACCCCGATGCCGATGAAGTCATGGTTCCGCCAGCCTTTACCGCCAACGGCCGCAAGGCGGTGGAGGGGTATCTCGGCGAGATCGAACGAGCGCTGTTCGAGCCGCTGGCCATCGGATCGCAAAAGCTGGATTTCGAAAACTGGTACGCCAAAAGCTACCTGGTTGCCTGGAGCGCCTTTGCCGATTATTTTCCCGCTGCCCACCGGCGGCTGCACGATCGGGAGCACTGGAAACAGGTCGGCGTCGATATGGCTTCCGATCAAGGCCCCTATCTGGCCTTGATGGAGCGGATGACGGTCGAGCTGGCCGACCTGGACAAAATTGAGGATTTGCCGGCATGGGTGGATCTGGTGTTCCGTTTCAGGCAGGCGCGCATCGAGGCCAAAGTGGACGGCAAGGCTGTCAAGGCGGCCAAGGGCATCCTCGGCCAGGCGACCCAGACGGTAAAGTCGAAAATGGGACGGGTGGGCACCGCGGCCGGACAGAGCGATGCCGACCTTTTCAGCTTCGAGGACCGCGTTGAAGCCGGCAAAGCCTACAAACAGTATCGAGCCGCCTTAAACGGCCTGATGCCCATGACCGACTCCCGTAAAGTCGCCTTTAAGATGGCCTCCGAGCTTTACAGCCAGGACCCGGCGGAAAGCGAATCTCCGTTTTTCGAGGCGCAAAGCGCCCGGAGCAAGCTTGAAGGGCTGCTGGGACGGAGCAACAAGGATACGGCCATTTTCTGGAATCTGGTTGACGGCCCCATCCTATTCTATCATCACTACGCCGTCCGGGAGGCCCAGTGCCAACTTCAGCATCTTTGGGAAAAGGATGTCTATCTGGAAGTCCAGGATCTGCCTAGTGGCACGAATCTGAATCAACTTCTCATGGGTGCCGACGGATATGCGATCAAGTTTCTCAAAGGGCCCGCCGAACCCTTTATCGGGCGCAGCCGGGGCAAGGGATATTTTGCCAGGAAGGTGAACGACGTGGCCCTCGATCTGGATACCGGATTTCTGACTTTTCTCACCCGGGGGGCCAGCGTGGCCAAACCGGTGGCGTCGGAATACCAGGTAACCGTCAAGGCCTACCCCACGGACGCCAACAAGGACGCGGCCATCAAGCCTCATGCCACCTCTTTGGAACTGCAATGCGGAGACGAGAAATACCGGCTGCTCAACCTGCACTACCCCGTTAAAAAGACCTTTCGGTGGTCCCCGCGGGATTGCGGCGACGTGGTCTTCAAGATCGAAATCGGAAATCTGGTCCTGACCAAAACCTATGAAGGGTACCAGGGATTCGCAAAATTTCTGAAAGACTTTCAAACCGGCCAGCGGACTTTCCGTCCAGACGATTTCCCAAATTCGGCGGCTGCCCTGAAGCGAATGGGCATTAAATTTATTACCCCGCGCTATCAGTTTTCCGGCCACCAAAAGGTGATTCAACTGTTGCGGGCAACGCCGGGCCGCGTGCCCCAGGAAATTGCGCCATGCTGGGGAAATTAATCGGAAGGCCTCGCTGGTCGTGGGCCGCCTTCGGCAAACATCCGGTGGCCAGGGACTATTTTCAGCTCTGTGCCCAATTTCCCCTGGCCCAGGCATTTTCCCAATGGGTGGAAAACGGGTTCGGCCGCCTGCCGGAGACGGTTCGCCGCAACGGCGTCTACTCATGGCGCTTCTGGTCGCGGGGCTTGAAAAAGGGCAGCCTGGTGTGCGGGCTGGGTAAAAGCAGCGGGGACGGCGTGGGGCGCCCTTATCCGCTCGTCCTGATCGGCGAGGGGCAGATGGATCGCTGGGAGAGCCACTGGAACCTGCTGCCTTTCGCATTGGCCCAGACCTGGGACAAGATGGAGTACGCCGCCGCCAGGCGGTTGGAGGATATCGGTCAACTGGAAGAGGAACTTTTGCGTATGGAAAGGCCGGTCCCGGGATGGAAACAGACGCTCGATACCGTTTCTCAAGATGCGAAAGCCGATAAGCATGCCCAGATCCACAAAATCGTAATGGGCGAGGTCCAGACCAAAGCAAGAGTCCTTGAAACGGAAATGAAGCTGACGATCCCTCTGGATCGATTGGACCAGGAGGACCCGCTGCAGATGGCCGGCGCCTGGCACCAGGCCCTGAAAGCCCACTTGCCCGGTACGCCCAGCACCGTTTTCATGGGAGGCAGTCTGGAAAAGACATTTCTCGTCCTTTTCCTGCGTCCGCTGGCGGCTGATGATTTTATCGACCTGTGGTCGGTATGATCCGATATAACTATAGAAAAAGGTATACGGCCAGGGGAGAAAATGGTAAAAATTGTATTGCACCATGGAAACGGGACGCATATCTCCCTGCAATGTTGGGATCGTCAGCTTGGCCAAAGGTCTGTCTGCCAAAGCCGTTTGAAACGGCTGTTGTGTTTCATCTTTGTCAACCCGAAAGGTGGCCAGGCACCATAGAAAGACCCAAGCCGCCAGAAATGTGAGGAAACCGCGTACATGGATCCAAAAGCGCTAATCCAGAATGGGAAAATAGACGACGCCCGGGCACTGCTGATCGATCGGATCAAGAAGTCACCCGGTGATCTTCAATCGCGGTCGCTGCTCTTTCAGGTTATGCTGCTGTGCGGAGAATGGGACAAGGCCCTCAGGCAGCTGGAGATCGCCGCCACCCAGCAGGAACCGTCCGGTATGAACGTACCGGTTTACCAGCACCTGATCCAGGCGGAGAAAGAGCGCTCCCTGGTGGCAGACATGCAGCAGCGCCCGACTTTCTTTCCCGATGTCCCCGAATACAGCGACGATTTTTTCCAGGCCCTGGAGCTGTTGAAAAACAAAGACGTCGAAAAGGCGACCGCACTTTTCAGCCGCGTCGAAACGGCTTTGCCAACCGTGCAGGGAACCATTAACGGCGAAGCGTTTACAGGGTTCAGAGACACGGATGCCACCCTGGCCTACTTCATCGAAGCCATTGAATACGAGCGCTACCTATGGGTGCCCATCGCCAACATTCGCGAACTAGTGGTATCCGAACCCAAAACACTGATCGACCTGATCTGGGCCCAAGGACGCATTACCACCTGGGAGGGGCTTACCATGGGCTGCTTTTTCCCGACGCTCTATCCCGGTTCCTTTGCCAGCGAGGACGACCGCATCCGATTGGGGCGGTTGACCCAATGGGAGTCTTTGGAAGGACCCTATGCAAAGGCGATCGGCCAGCATGTTTACGATGTCGGCGGCACCGACCGCTCCATTTTCGAACTGAAAGAGGTGGTTTTTACCTTGGCGGAAACGGATTCCATTGAGAAAAAGGAGAGCCATTGATCGATTTAGAGAGCATATTGACGCCCATCGAGGGTGAAAATCCGGCCGGTGAAAATTTGCGCTATACGCCCACCTACGACGCCATTCAGGAAGCGCGTCGAGAGGATGACGACCTGGATCGCGGAGAATGGGACCGTGAGGTCAAGACGGCCGACTGGCAAACGGTCCAACAGCTTGCCCTCGAAGCCCTCACCGAAAAAACCAAAGACATCCAGATCGCCGTCTGGATGCTCGAGGCCTTGATCAGAACCGAAGGCTACCAGGGACTGGAAAGCGGTCTGCAGGTAATTTCAGGCTTGTTGGAAACATTCTGGGATCATGTGTATCCCGAGATTGAAGACGACGATATGGATTACCGCATCGGTCCTTTGGAGTTTATGAACGACAAGCTTTGGTTTGCGATTAAGCAGGTCCCGCTCACCGATCCAGCAACCGGCAGCGGTTTCGGTTGGATCCAGTGGAAAGAGGCCACCGAGGTCGGAACCGACGAAGAGGCCATTGCCGAGGGGAAACTGGGCATAGACGAGTTCGACAAAGCGGTCAATCGGTCTTCCAAGGCGTTTTATGCCGAACTCGACGAACAGGTCGGGAAATGCCTGGAAGCGTTCGCTCGTTTTGACAACCTGCTTGATGAGAAGTTCGGCTCCGATGCTCCCCGAACGGCGGATTTCAAACAGGCTTTGGAAGACTGCCAGCGATTTATCGCCAAGACACTCAAACAGAAAAAAGAACTCGATCCCGACCCGGAACCCGAAGAAGTGTCCGACAATGCTGCACCTCAAGAGCCAACGGGTGCGGAAGATACCGAATCCCAGGTAGCCGGTGGTGAGACCCCGCAAGTCGCGCCGGCATCCGTCGCCGTTCAGGGGCAGATCGTTGTCGGCATGATATCCGACACTGAACCCCACGAGGCCGCCGTGTGGAACAGCGCACTGAATGCTTTGAAAAAACAGGGGATCAAAAATGCCCTGGACATCCTGTTCTCGGCATCGTGCAGCGTCTCCAGCGTTCGTTCCAAAAACCGGTACCGGTTGCTGATGGCCAAACTATGCCTTCAGGCCGATAGACCTGATCTGGCCCGGCCCATTGCCGAAGAACTCAACACGCTTTTGGAGGAATTGGGCCTGGAACGCTGGGAATCTCCCGTCTGGGTGGGAGATGTTCTCGGCGCCCTGTACCGCTGCCTCATGCAGGAGGAAGAAGGCAGCGACGATCACTATCGTGCCGAAGAGATATTTAAAAAAATGTGCACGATCGATCTGACTCGTGCGTTACAGCATCGGAGGTAGATCGGTCGGATGGGTTTGGAATAATTCGTTTATCGAAATGAACTATTGCCCTCATAGTTGAAAGGAGGAACACCATGGCCGAAAGCTTGCAGCACACATTGGACCGGGTCCGGTCTCCACGTGTCCAGATTACCTACGACGTCGAAATCGGTGACGCCATCGAGATGAAGGAGATCCCTTTTGTGGTCGGCGTGTTGGCCGACTTGTCCGGAAAGCCCGACGAACCGCTGCCCAAGGTCAAGGACAGAAAATTCGTCGAAATCGACCGCGACAACTTCAACCAGGTCCTGGCCGGCATGAAACCGAGGCTGGCCTACCGGGTCGACAACAAGCTGACCGACGACGACTCCAAGATGGCCGTGGAACTGCGCTTCAAATCCCTGGACGACTTTCATCCCGAACGGGTGGCCGAGCAGGTGACACCCGTCCGTAAACTGGTGGAGGCCCGCAAACGGCTGTCGGACCTGTTGGCCAAACTGGACGGCAACGACAAACTGGATGAACTGTTGCAGGATGTCCTTGCCAATACCGACTCCATCGAGAAACTTGGCAAGGAAGCCGGCGTAGAAAAAGAGAGTGAGTAATCAAGCTGTTGACCACGCAGCAGGTAATCGATAATTCGTTAACGCCGGGTTCGCACTAAAGGCGGACACGGCCGGACGGAGGAAACTATGGCAGATCAAGAACAACAGGCCCAGCCGGAAGGGGCCCAGGAAGTGCAGGAAGAGAAAGGCCTGCTCGATCAGATTATCGACGAGGGACGCCTGGCCCGAGAAGAGAGCCAGAAGGGCCATGCCAAAAATCTGATCAGCGAATTCATCGGCCAGGTCATGGAGGGCACCATGACCATCTCCAAGGATACGGAGGCCATGATCAACGCCCGTATCGCCCAGATCGACAAGCTGATTTCCGATCAACTCAACGAAGTGATGCACGCCGAGGAGTTCCAGAAACTGGAGGGCTCCTGGCGCGGATTGAACTATCTGGTGAGCAAGAGCGAAACCGGCGAGCGAATGAAGATCCGGGTGATGAACGTCAATAAAAAGGATCTTCTCAAGGATATGGAGAAGGCCAGCGAGTTCGACCAGTCGGCCATGTTCAAGAAAATTTACGAAGAGGAATTCGGCATGTTCGGCGGCGCCTCCTATGGGGCCCTGATCGGCGACTACGAATTCGGCAACCACCCTCAAGATATGGCCCTGCTGGAGAAAATGTCCCAGGTGGCGGCCGCGGCCCATGCTCCGTTTATTTCCGCGGCCGGGTCCAGCCTGTTCAACCTGGACAGCTTCACCGAACTGGGCAACCCTCGCGACCTGTCCAAGATTTTCCAGAGTGCGGAATACGCCAAATGGCGTTCGTTCAGAGATTCGGAAGATTCCCGCTACGTGGCCCTGTGCGTGCCCCATATCCTGATGCGCCAGCCTTACGGCAAGGCCAATATCCCGGTGGAGTCCTTCGATTTCGAAGAGAAGGTCGACGGCACCGATCACAGTAAATACCTGTGGGGCAACGCCGCATATGCCCTGGGTTCACGCATGACCGATGCGTTTGCCAAATACGGCTGGTGTGCGGCCATCCGCGGCGTCGAAGGCGGCGGACTGGTAGAGGGGCTGCCCGTTCACACCTTCAAGACCGACGAGGGCGATGTGGCGCTCAAATGTCCCACGGAAATCGCCATCACTGACCGGCGAGAGAAAGAACTTGCCGATCTGGGCTTCGTACCCCTGGTCCACTGCAAGGGCACCGATTTTGCCGCCTTTTTCAGCACCCAGTCGGCCAACAAACCCAAGGTGTACGATTCGGATGACGCCAACGCCAACGCAAGACTTTCTTCACAGATTCAATACATCATGGCCACTTCGCGTTTTGCCCACTATCTGAAATCCATGATGCGCGACAAGGTCGGCAGTTTCATGACTCGCGGCGACGCCCAGGAATTTCTCAATCGCTGGATCAGCAACTACACCCTGGGCGACCCCAATGCCGGCCAGGAGATGAAGGCAAAATACCCCTTGAGTGAAGCTCGCGTGGATGTGACCGAAATACCTGGGAAAACCGGCGCTTACAGAGCTGTGGCCTTTTTGAAGCCTCATTATCAGTTGGATGAACTCAGTGTTTCCCTGCGCCTGGTAGCCGATCTGCCGCCGCCGGCCGGCGGATAAATAAAGCATTCATATATAAGCCCTTTTAGGAAAGGAGGTGCCGACCGGGAAACGAAAAGGCATAAATGATGAAAAAGTATTCAAAAAGAGCGTAACTAATAACCGTGGTATAGAACCACCTAAAAAGGAGATTGATCATGGCTGTTGATATGTTCCTCAAACTGGCAGGAGATATTAAGGGGGAATCCAAGGATCACAAGCACAAGGACGAAATCGATGTGCTGGCTTGGAGTTGGGGCGTAAGCCAATCAGGCACCTTTCACATGGGTGGCGGCGGCGGAGGCGGGAAAGCAAGCTTCCAGGATATCAGCGTGACCAAGTACGTGGACAAGGCGTCCAACGGACTGTTGCGAGCTTGCTCCACTGGGGAGGCACTGCCGACTGCCGATCTCTTTGTCAGAAAAGCCGGGAAAAAACCACTGGAATACATTGTCATCAAGATGAAAAATGTTTTGGTAACATCGGTGTCTACCGGTGGATCGGGAGGAGAAGACCGGCTGACGGAAAATATCAGTCTGAATTTCGAGGAAGTCGAGTACACCTACACGCCCCAGAAAGCAGACGGTAGTGGAGACGCACCCATGCCTTTTAAATTCAACATTGGCACGAATGAATTCAAAGGCTGATTTCCATGGGAAATGCTCAGGCGTCATTGCTGGACAGGCTCATCGACGAGGACCCCAAAAGTCCCGGAGAGCCTGTCCAGTACCGTTTGGTGGATGAACGTAAGATCAAGGGTTGCGTGATTCGGGATCTTGAGAATCTGCTGAACAGCCGACGGGATATAACCCACTTGCCGGAACAATTCCGTGAACTGAACGATTCCGTTGCGACATACGGGCTGAAGGATTTTACCGCCGAAAACACGGACAGCCAAAAAATCCGGCAATTCATCCGAAAGGATGTTGAGCGGACGATTGCCCGATTCGAGCCCCGTTTGAAAGACGTGAAGGTTGTGCTAAGTACCGGCGGGAAGAAGGAGCGCAACCTGAGTTTTCACATCTCCGCCGTACTGGTTGTCGATCCCATCCGGGAACCGGTGGCTTTCGACACCTTTTTCGATTCGATTCGCAAAGAATACGTGGTTTCCGGTTGAACCGAATGGCGACAGGTTGCCGTTCCTGCCTGCAACCCTGATCGCCTTTTCTTATCGGGGCTGCGGCTTAAACATTACTGAAAAGAACCTATGGAAGACAGGCTTCTCGACTACTACGAACGTGAATTGACTTTCATCCGGGAGATGGGGGCCGAATTTGCCCAAAAGTATCCCAAAATTGCCGGTCGGCTACTGCTTGAAGGCGACAAATGCGAGGATCCCCACACCGAACGCCTGATCGAGGCCTTTGCCTTGATCAGCGGTAGAATTCATAAGAAAATTGATGACGATTTCCCGGAACTCACCGAATCGCTGCTCAACATCATATATCCCCACTACATCAATCCGGTTCCTTCCATGTCCGTGGTGCGCTTCGATCCCGTCAAGCAGAACATCCAGGAGGGGGGATACCGCATCGAAAAAGGCGCCGCTTTATTCTCCAAGCCCGTAAAGGGTACACCCTGCCGGTTTACCACAACGCAGGACGTGAGGATCTGGCCGGTAGCGGTTAAGTCTGCGTCCCTCCGGGAACCCAAAAAATTGATTAAGGGGGTCGTCCAGGTAATCGAGATCGAACTGAAGAGTTTCAACAAGCTGTGTCTTTCCAAGATCGATTGGAAGTCGCTGCGCTTTTTTCTCAACGGGCCCCATCAACATGTTTTTCATCTTTACGAACTGATTTTCAACCATGTATGCCACATCGAATACGAAGTGCTGAAACCGGATGGCGGCCATACCGTTGTCGAGGGCTCTACGGATTGCATTCAACCTGTGGGGTTTGACGAAAAAGAGGGGATGCTGCCGTATTCGAAACGTTCTTTTCCAGGCTACCTGCTGCTTTTCGAATACTTCTGCTTCCCGGAAAAATTCCTGTTTTTCGATCTGGGCGGACTGGACCGATTGAAAAAAGAAAAAACCGGCGACCGGATGATTTTGAGACTGTTTCTCAACCGCATGGGTAAATCGGACCTGGTGATCAACGCCGATACGTTTCAGTTGAATGTAACCCCCGTGGCCAACCTGTTTCAACGCATTGCCGAACCCATCCGGGTCGAACACCGCAAGACCGAATACCAGGTCGTGCCGGACATACGGCGCCAGAATGCTACTGAAGTATACAGCGTGGATCAGGTAACGGCGACGCTCTCCGGCGCCGGAGGCACCCAGAAGGAGTACCGGCCGTTCTATTCCACGCGCCACCATTTAGGCGACGATGGCGCCACCGAAGGACAGACCTTCTGGCACTTGCAGCGCCAGCCGTCCCGGAAAAAAGGAGACCGGGGGACGGATGTTTTTCTCTCTTTCTCCGATCTGAACCTGAAGCCAACGGATCCGGCCGAAGATGTCCTCACCGTGCGCGTCACATGCACGAACAGAGACCTTCCGTCACGGCTTCCCTTCGGAGACGCCGCCGGTGATTTCAATATGGAGTCGGCCGCTCCGGTATCCAGGCTCAGCTGTATTCTAAAGCCTACTCCCACACGGCGTCCTTTTCTCGGCAGTGCCTTGCAATGGCGCTTGGTTTCGCACTTTTCCCTGAATTACATGTCGCTGGTAGAAGGCGGCGAACATGCGCTCAAGGAGATCCTGAGACTCTACGACTTCAACAATTCCCTGGCCACCCAGCAGATGATCAGCGGCATCGTATCCGTTGGCAGCAGGCACATTACCAAACGCATCAAACGCTCCTTTTGCCGGGGAGTGGAGATTACGATCACCTTTGACGAAGACAAGTACGTGGGTACGGGTATATTTTTATTCGCCAGCGTGCTGGAACGCTTTTTATCCCAGTATGTATCCGTAAATTCATTTTCTCAGCTGGTAATGCGAACCCTTCAACGGGAGGAACCGGTCAAGATATGGCCCCCGAGAAGCGGCAATCAGATTCTGGTTTAAGCCGGCAGTTGCTCGACCGATTTTACGAATTTTCGTTCTACCGGGCTGTCTACCTACTGGAGCGTTTTGCCGACAAGCGCAAAAAGTTGGCGGATGCGCTGGTTCCATCTGAGGAACCTGTACGGTTTAGCGCTAAAAAAGGCTTCGCTTTCCCTCCCAGCGACGTTTCCAATTTGCGTGCAGCCGATGAAGAACATCCAGCGTACATGGAAGTGGCTTTTCTGGGGTTGACCGGCCCATCCGGCATCCTGCCCCAATGGTACACCCAATTGATATTGGCGCGTGAGCGGGAAAAAGATCATACCCTGGCCGATTTTCTGGATCTGTTTAATCACAGATTGATCACGCTTTTTTACCTGGCCTGGAAAAAGTATCGCTTCCCGGAGAATTACCGACCGGGTGCCAGAGACCGACTTTCGCGATACCTGTTGAGTCTGGCAGGACTGGGGACACCGGGGCTGACCGAAATGATCGGCCTGCCCGAAGAGTCCCTAACTTTCTACAGCGGCCTGCTGTCGAGGCCTATCGCCTCGGCAGTGGCCATCGAGTCCGCCGTAGCTTATTTCGCAGACGCCCATGTGCGTGTCGAGCAGTTCATCGAACGCATCGTGGACCTCGAGCCGGCCGACCAGACCCAATTGGGAACCGCCAATGCAACCTTGGGTGACGATGCCATCTGCGGCAGCCAGGTGTGGGAGAGCCAGACGAAATTCCGGGTGCATCTGGGACCCGTAGGCAAAGAGAAATTTACCCGGCTCATGCCCACCGGCGACCTGCTGGTGCCCATTTTCTCCCTGGTCCGTTACATGGTGGGCATCGAGTACGAATTCGAAATACGCATCTACCTGCGGAAAGAAGATGTTCCTTTGTGCCGGCTGGGAACCGAAGGACCCGATGCACCGATGCTCGGCTGGACTACCTGGGTTTCTTCGCCGGGATATGCATATGAAGAGGATATCTTCTTTACGTTTCAGGAATATGATTTGAAACTGGTGAAGTTTTAGATCTAAAATTAAGGAGAAAATCATGGCCGTATCCAACCTCAAGTCCCTGATCGCCAAACTGAACGAGACCTGCCGCAGCGCTTTGGAATCCGCCGCCGGGCTCTGCCTTTCCCAGACCCACTATGATGTGGAAATCGAACATTTCCTGATCAAACTGCTGGAGCTGTCCGATACGGATATTCTGAAAATACTCAAACATTTCGAAATCAACGATGCCCACCTGGTTGCCGATCTGACCCGGGCCATCGAGAAGTTCAAGACCGGTAATGCCCGCACGCCTGCCCTTTCACCCTCTATTCCACAGATGATTAAGGAGGCCTGGATGTTTGCCTCCGTAGAGTACCAGACTCCCACCATCCGGTCCGGCCAGATCCTGCTGGCCCTGCTGGACAGCGATAAGTTTGCCCGTATGCTGCTGGCCGAGTCCGATACGCTGAAAAAGATTTCCGTGGAGACCCTCAAGGAAAGCCTCATGGACCTGACGGCCGGATCCATCGAAGATGCGGGGATCGCTGCGGGTGCGGCCAAGGGCGCCGCGGCAGCCGGCCGTCCCGCCGGACCTGCCGGAACCAAGGCCCTGGACCAGTACACGATCAATCTCACCGATCGGGCCAAAAAAGGCGAGATCGATCCGGTGCTGGGCCGTGATTTCGAGATCCGCCAGATGGTGGATATTCTCATCCGGCGCCGCCAGAACAACCCGATTCTCACCGGCGAAGCCGGCGTCGGCAAAACGGCCGTGGTCGAGGGCTTTGCCCTGCGCATCGCCGAAGGGGACGTGCCGCCCATTTTGCAGAACGTGGCCCTGCACACGCTGGACTTGGGGCTGCTGCAAGCCGGGGCAGGGGTCAAGGGAGAATTCGAAAACCGCCTGAAAGGGGTCATCAACGAAGTCAAGGCCTCGCCGGTTCCCATCATCCTGTTCATCGACGAAGCCCATACGCTCATCGGCGCCGGCGGCCAGGCCGGGGCAGGGGACGCGGCCAACCTGCTCAAACCGGCGCTGGCCCGAGGGGAACTGCGCACCATCGCGGCCACCACCTGGGCCGAGTACAAGAAATATTTCGAGAAGGACGCGGCCATGGCCCGGCGCTTCCAGGTGGTGAAGATCGAGGAACCGGACGAGGAAAAGGCCATGGTGATGATGCGGGCCATCGGACCGTTCCTGGAGAAACATCACAACGTGATGATCACCGACGAAGCCCTGGCGGACACGGTGCACCTTTCCAGCCGCTACATTTCCGGCCGACAGCTGCCGGATAAGGCGGTGAGCGTGCTCGACACGGCCTGCGCCCGGGTGGCCATCGGATTGACCACCAGCCCCCCGGCCGTGGAGCAGGCCCAGCGGCGCATCGGCGACATCGACCGTGAAGTCAAAATTCTCGAGCGTGAAGCGGCCATCGGCAGGGACCATGCGGAACGCATGGCGGAACTTGCGGCCCAGAGAGAAGCCACCCAAGCCGAAATGGCCAAATTGACAGAGAAGTGGCAGAGCGAAATGGAGGTGGCCGGCCAGGTCCGGGAGCTGTATCAGGAAATCCATGCCCTGATGGAAAAAGGCGAGGAAGCCAAAGACGAAATTGCCGCCAAGCAGGAACAGCTCAAGGAACTGGAGGCCGAACTGGAAAAGCGCCAGGGAGATGAACCGCTGGTCCAGATCGCTGTGGACGGCGAAACCGTATCCCAGGTGGTGTCCGGTTGGACCGGCATTCCCACGGGACGCATGCTCACCGACGAGATCGCGACGGTACTCAACCTTGCCGAACGTCTCAAGGAGCGCATCATCGGCCAGGACCACGGATTGGAGGCCATCGAACAGGTGATCCAGACGGCCCATGCCGGCATCGAGGACCCCTCCAAGCCCACGGGCGTGTTCATGCTGGTAGGTCCCTCCGGCGTCGGCAAGACCGAGACGGCCCTGGCATTGTCCGAATTGCTTTACGGCGGGGAGCAGAGCATGATCAGCATCAACATGAGCGAATACCAGGAGGCCCACACCGTATCCAGCCTCAAGGGATCGCCTCCCGGATACGTGGGCTACGGCGAGGGCGGCGTGCTCACCGAGGCGGTGCGCCGCAAGCCCTACAGCGTGGTTTTGCTGGACGAGGTCGAAAAGGCCCATCCCGACGTCATGGAGCTGTTCTTCCAGGTTTTCGACAAGGGCATCATGGAAGACGGGGAGGGGCGCCGCATCGATTTCAAGAACTGCCTGATCATCCTGACTTCCAACCTGGGCACCGACCTGATCATGAATCTGTGCGCCGATGAAGAGACCATGCCCGATCCGGCCGGCATGGGCGAAATGGTCAAGCCGGAACTGCTCAAACACTTCAAGCCGGCTTTTCTGGGGCGCATGAAAATCGTACCCTATTTCCCCATCACCGACGAGAACATGAAGCTGATCGTACGCCTCAAGCTCAACCGTATCGTCAAGCGCATGAAAGAAAATCGCGAGGTGGAATTCGTATACGAAGACGCCGTAGTGGACGCCATCGCCGGCCGCTGCACCGACGTGGACTCCGGTGCCCGCAATGCGGACAACATCATGACCAATACCCTGCTGCCGGAAATGTCCCGGGAACTGCTCAGTCGGCAGGCCGACGGTGAGCAGATCAGCAGGGTGTCGGTAACCATGGACGGGGAGGGGTTTGCTTACGAAATTCTCTAAATCACGAAAGAGTTCAAATTACGAAGCGATAAAGGAGAGTTCATGAAAGAGATGCCCTGGCAGGATATTATCAGTCTTGCAAATTGGAGACGTCTGACCGAACAATTCGAGCATGGCTCGGTTGCATCCGCGGCCAGAAAGAAAAGATGGTACCAGAAGAGCTACACCCTGCCCAGGAATATCGAGGCGCTCGACCGCCAGATCGAGCACTACCATAGATTGGATAAACGGTCGCCGGATACCCTTAAGATGCGTGCCGGAATGCTCAGGATGATTGGCGCCCAAAGCAATAGTTTTCTGGTCGAAAACCGAATTCAGGACAAAAACACGATCAAACAATCGTCGGCACCGGACGAATATGCCGCCTATAAAAAATCACTGGACTACATCGTCGAGAAAATCGGCCGACGGGCGTTGAGAAAAGCGGCCTACATCGAGAAACTGGTCGAACACATCGGTCAGCAAGACCTTGGCTTTACCACCAAACAGAATCTGTTCGAATATCTGAAATCGAAGGCCGAAGTTTCCTTTACAAGCAACTTCGTTGGGCTGGGTGCCCACGTTGTCATGGAACGTGTGGACCCCTGGCATCGACCCATCGAGAATAATATAGATGCCGACCGGCAGAATCCTGTCGGTAAAGCCGAAGGCAATGAAATCAGCGTGGCCTTCGGGCGATGGGCGGCAGCGCAAACCGATGCACCTTTCTTCGTCTGGCTCGAAGGCCACGGGATCTGCACCGGTATATACGAAGATCAGGGTTTGTTAGAGGCGATCGATCACGGTTCAATACAGCAATTGAGCGGCACGGTTAAATACGGTCAGTCATCTACCCTGGCAACGGCTATCGAGAACGGCACGCTGTATGTGTACAGCATGCAGGCCGACAACACCCTTCAAAAGACTTCGTTCGACACCCAGGCCGCCAAAGGCGCCAGCGCGAAGAGCGACGAATTGCAAAAATTCGGCAATCATCCTTATCCGGTATACGCCTATGCATGGAGCCGGGATGGCGTGATCTTCACCAATATTCACCAGACAGGCCAGATTCATCACTCTTCCCTGCTTTCGGGGAAAAAGGTCCAATGTTCCGGTATGATCGCCGTTGAAAACGGCAAAGTCCGATCGGTGGATAACAACTCGGGCCATTACCAGCCCCAATTCCGCCACTTGAAAAATTTCGTCCGCTTTCTGCAAGCCAACAACGTGTTTGCACCCAATGCGCGGGTAAGGGAAGAAACGGCCAAAAAAGCATACACCGTTCAGGAGTTTTTGGCGGCAGCCCCGCCGGTCCCGAAAAAGACCGGCAGGAAGACAATCGCTGAATTGAGAAAACCTCCCCTGCCCTCCAAAGTCGGGCGGCCGACAGCCGGCCAACTTGGCTTCGGTAAATAGCAGCAAAAGTGCCAATTGAATCGGATACGCATGTTTTATGCGACCTGCCTATCGATCAGACACCATGGGCGGAAGCGGCGGGTGTCTGATCTGCGGCCGGCCGCTATCCTTTCACCAGCGGATTTATAACGGAATCTGCGGCGACTGGCGCTGCAAAGCGGCGCTGCTCGATCGGGAAAAATCGGATTATCGAAAGCTGGCGGCGCAAGCGCTCGGCATCGATCATCCGGATTTTTATCCCATAGTGGTGGTTCCCGACGACCCGGCCGATATCGGTCCGCAGCCAGAGACGCGCAAACAAGCGCACATCGATTTTCTTTACGAACTGTGCGTCGAGGCCGCCGTTTGCAAGGATGACGATAACTGTATTTCTCGTGAAGCGGAATACGCCAACTTGGAGACGCCGGACGGGACGGCTTCCCGGGTCTGCGCGGTCTGCCGGGGAACCTGCTGTCACATGGGGAAAACAGAGGCTTTTCTGGACAGGGCTGCCATCCACCGCTTCATGGCTTTGACCGCCATCTGCGATCCCCTGGAAATCGTCTATGCCTATTTTGCCCGTTTGCCGGAAGTCGCCGTAGCCGAAGGTTGCGTCTACCAGACCGCGCAGGGCTGCACCCTTCCCAGATGGATGCGGTCCGACCTATGCAACGCCTATCGCTGCCAGGGATTGCGGCAGGCCGAGCGCATGATCCGCCGGGAAAATTGTCAATGCCTCTGTGTGGTGGCCCGCGAGGATAACCGCATCACCCGATCCGCCTTCATCCGGAACGGTCGAATTTATCCTTATCCGCTGTCCGCTCCGGCCGAGGCGGATTCCAATCGGCAGTCCGTTTAGCCAGAAAATAGTGAGCGGATATGGGACCCAACCGAGACAGACGAAACGCAGACGATAACAAAGACGAGCGCGTTTCCATCGACCAGGCCATTCGGCTGGCCATGGAACTGCACAAGCAATCCAAACTGGATCAGGCCGAAGGGTTGTACCGTGAAGTGCTGGCAGTTGTCCCCAACCATCCGGATGCCCTGCACTTTTTAGGATTGATGCACTACCAGCGCGGCCGCGTGGATGAGGCAATCCAGGCAATCACCTGTGCGTTAGCGGTCGCTCCGGAATATGTGGACGCGCACAACAACCTGGGCAACATCCACATGGAGCATAAGCGCTTTAAAGAAGCCGAGGAATGTTACCGGCGGACCGTAGAATTGGCTCCCGGCCATCTTGGCGCGCTGAACAACCTGGGATCCGTATTGCGGGCCCGTGGGCGTCCGGAGGAAGCCGAGCCGGTGTTCCGGAAGGCATTGACAATCAGCGAGGATTTTTTCCCCCTGCATTACAACCTGGGGAATTTGCTTTGTGAACAGGGCAAGGTTGCCGAAGCCGTGGACCATCTCTTTCAGGCCATCGTTCTGGATCCCGAACAGGCCGATTCCAAAGTGATGCTGGGCATTGCCCTGATGACCCTGGGGCGAAAAGAAGAGGCTGTGGAACACTACCGGCGGTGGCTGAAAGAAGATCCGCACAATCCGGAGGCACTGCACCTGCTGGCGGCCTGTTCGGATGGTACGGCGCCGGACAGGGCTTCCGATAACTACGTGAAAAGCCTTTTCGACCGGTTCGCAGACAGTTTCGAGGACAGCCTCAATGTGCTGGGCTACCGCGCACCGCAGCTTGTGTCCGAGGCATTGGAACTGGCCTGCGGAAAACCAAAGGGAACTCTGGATATCCTGGATGCCGGCTGCGGCACGGGGCTGTGCGGCCCCCTTCTTCAACCCTATTCTAGAAAATTGGATGGTGTGGATCTTTCTGAAGGCATGCTCAACCGCGCCAGGCGAACCCAAAGCTACCATCGGCTGGAAGAAGCTGAATTGTCGGGCTATCTGAACGACTGCAAAGAAGAATACGATGTAATTGTCTCTGCAGATACCTTGTGCTACTTCGGTGAACTCCAGACGGTGTTCGCAGCCGCAGGCGTCGCCTTGAAAAAAAATGGCCATTTCATTTTTACCGTTGAACTTGCCGATGATTTACAGGCAGGGGAAAACGGAAACTACAGGATCTTGCCCCAGGGACGCTATGCCCATACCGAGAGCTATTTGCGACAGACAGCCCGCCAATTTGGTTTAGCTCCGCTGAGGGTTCAACGGGAAGTGCTGCGCCAGGAAATGGGACGCCCGGTAAAGGGTTTGGTTGTAACCCTAGTGCCGACATGATCAACGGACGGTGTCCGGAAAGTCAATCCGCTGATGAACAGTGACAAACAAGCCATCCCGGTGGCTATCTCGAAAAATATTTCCCTGGATGTTGAGACCGCTTTCAATATCGCTTTAAAATTGCACCAAGGAGGCCACCTGGATGCTGCCGAAATGCTCTATCGGCGAATCCTTGACGCGACCCCGGAACATCTCGATACCTTGCATTTCTTCGGTCTGCTCTGCAATCATCAACAGCGGCAAGAGGAGGCGGCAATCTTGATTCAGCGCATCATTTCAGCGGATCCGGAAAATGCCGACGCTCACAACAACCTGGGCAATGTTTTTGATGGCATGGGCCGGATGAAGGAGGCCGAAGCCTGCTACCGTAACGCCGTTGCATTGAATCCCGACCATGCCCCGGCCCTTAACAATCTTGGCGTGATGCTGATGGCTCGCAAAGCGATTACAGAGGCTTTGGCGGCATATCACCGGGCCGTCAATCTATCTCCGAATATTTCCAATTTCAGGTATAATTTGGGCAACGCGCTGCGAAAATGCGGGCAGATTGACGAAGCCGTGGCTTCCTACCGCAAAGCCGTCGAACTGGAACCGACCCACGTCGGAGCATGGCAGGGCCTCAGCCGGACGCTGGTCGATGCCGGGCGCCGGGAAGAGGCGGCCGGGGTTTTCAACGAGTGGATCGAGAAAGATCCCAAAAACCCCATCGCCCTTTACCAGCAGGCCGCCTGCCTGGGGTTGGAGGCACCCGATCGGGCGCCGGATGCTTTTGTGCAGAAGACGTTCGATGATATGGCCGGCCGTTTCGACGATCACCTACAGAAAAAGCTCGACTACCGGGCCCCGCAATTGATAGTGGAAGCACTTGTCGAGTTGCTGCCCCCACCGAATGAAAGCCTGGGCATCCTCGATGCCGGCTGCGGCACCGGTTTGTGCGGCCCTTTGATCAAACCCTATGCAAGAAAGCTGGTTGGCGTGGATTTGTCCGCCGGGATGCTGGTGCGGGCCAGAGGCTCGGGCACCTATGATGAACTCGTGCAGGCCGAACTCACCGGATTTTTACAAAGTCAAAAAGACGCCTTCGATTTAATCCTTTCGGTAGATACCTTATGCTATTTCGGGGAGTTGACATCGGTTCTGTCAGGCGCTGCGCAGGCGCTAAGACCTGGCGGAGTGCTGGCGTTTACGTTGGAGGATGCAGGGGATGCAACTGACAACTGGCAATTGAATCCTCATGGCCGATATGCTCATAGCCAACGCTATATAACCCAGAGGCTTAAAGACGCTGGATTTGCAGTGACGCGAATCGATTCGGTGGTCCTGCGCAAGGAAGGCGGTGAACCGGTAAACGGGCAGCTGGTGGTAACGACGATATGAACTTCTACAATTCAGGAAATGAGCTTCTACGTTTGAATCGTCACACGGCGCTTACTATCGGCCCTTTCATGGGGCAGGTGCAAAACATCACCTTGGTCGGCCATTTTTTTCCGCAGTTGGCACATCTGTAGCCCTGGGCGGGCGACCTGTCGGCCGATGCCGGTATCGTTACTCCGAGGTTTATGCCAGCTTCGCGAGCAAGTTTTACATATTCTGTTCGCCACCGGTGAGCTTCAGCGAGACTATTCTTAATTCTTTCTTTAACATCTTTGAACTGGTCCGGTAATGAATCTAAATTAGGCACCAGGTGAGCCAGGGAATCCATTCCTCTCATTGGCCCTTCAAAGATCTGTGCCGCAATCGAGTAGTCGATCAAGTCGATCTTGTCGGCCTGTTGTGGTTTGTCACAGACCATGACCCCGCCCAGTGAAGCATGACCGGTCTCAAGTTTGTAGCCTGACATCAAAAGACCTAAAAGTTCCCGGCCCGTGATCGTCAAATTGTGCTTGTTATTATCGGAAAAGACGTTGTCATAGGAGAGCTTAAAAGCGATATAGAATGGTTGGTGAGAGTGGGTGCCTCCTAAAACCCACGCATCGTTGATGTTCAAATGCCACATACCGGCACCCATCTGGAGTATACTGCCGGTGCTGTTTTGGGACGCAATTCCGAAATTGAATTCGATGGGTGCTTTCTGGCGCTCCGGATATGTGGGGTGCTTCAACTGTTCTTGAAAGTCGCTGGTTCGCGATTTCCACTTTTTTTCGCTCTCGATCCCCGAACCAATGAATCCTAGAAATTTCTTCTTCTTCAATCGAGGGAAAACCTCTCCATATAGTTCAATTCCCGGTTCTCCCTGGAATGCGCTCGGGTTTTTCTTGTGCCGCCCAAAAACTTGGAGGCCCAGAGGAGCTACTCTGGTTTTCTCATATAACTGCCAGGCTCTTTCACTTGAGTCGTCGACAACCTTTTGAGCTGCCTTCTTCTGAGCTTGGCTTTCATTTCCCATTCTTAGTTCAACCGACACCTTGAAATCCGTTAAAAAGGCTTGCTTGCTGTAGGACATGCTTTCACCTCCTTATCGTAATCTGCCAGTTTCCGTTTTCAGTGGGCCATAGAAGATTGCCAGGCAGCCGTCGGGACGACTGTCCCTGGCAGGTTTTAAAGGCCTGTTCCGAGCGGCCCCTGGCCCTGCGGTGTGTGTGTACGGTGTGTACGTCGGGATCATTTCAATGCCAAGTTTGGTGCATCGCCCGTCCGATTTTACCTAAGATTAGGACAGGAAGTTATTTCCAGTCAAGGTAAAAGCAGACACGCATGGCGTTGCCAGCTGTGTTGGAATAAAACGACCCTATTTCGTTGGCTCATTCTAACAAATAGGATTTAAAGATATATTTGCATTTTTTAAAAAGGTATACGCGGATGTATGCGTTGACAGAATCCGTGTGAGAAAATAAGATAGCGCTTAACGTGCCCGAATGGTACTGTTCAATTCTGCCGACTGATTATCCGTCTGATGATTTTTTCCAGATACAGAGGAGGCGTTATGGCCGACCCCATCACCTTCGAGAGCATCGGCGTTTCCATGTCCACCCATCCGGAGGGGCCACGGGCCAGGCCGCAGGCGGATACGCCTTGCAAGATTTTGATCATAGGCGATTTCAGTGGAAGGGCCAACCGGGGGGTGGAGACCGACGGCTCCGATATTGATCGACGCACGCTTTATCGGGTGGACCGGGATAATGACGATTCGGTAATGGAGAAGATGGGTGTATCTTTGCAACTGCAATGGGAAGAAGGCCGGATGCCACCCGTGGAACTGGCCTTCGCGGAGATGGAAGATTTCCATCCGGAGCAGATCTTTTACCGCACACCGATTTTCAAGGCCCTGAAAAAGAGCCGCCGGCAGTTGCTGGACCCGGAAACGGCTGCAGAAATCATCGGCCGGCTTTCAAAAGAAAAGACCCCGACACCCGAAACCGATGCCCCCGGCCCGAGTCCGTCGCCGGGTGCAGCCAAGATCGATTTTTCCGTCGAGACCACCGGTGGTCTTCTCGATCAGGTCCTGGACGCCAGTTCTTCCGACGCGAACACGCCCGGGTACACCAAACCGCAAACCGATTGGGATCGTTTCCTGGGAGCTGTTGTCGGACCGCATCTGGTGCCGGATATCGGCGACGAGCAGGATGCCATGGTGGCCGCGGTGGATCGTTCGATTTCCGAAACCATGCGCGGCATCCTCCATCACCCGGATTTTCAGGCCCTCGAATCGGCCTGGCGCGCGCTGCGTTTTTGCCTGAGAAGGCTGGAAACCGACGAGACGATGAGAATTTACCTGCTGGATGCAACCCGAAGGGAAGTCGCGGCGGACCTGACGGCCAACGAGGACATTCGGGATACGGCGCTTTACAAAAAGTTGCGTTCGGCGGTCCTTGCGGACAGCCAGCAGGCGCCGTGGTCCTTTTTGGCGGGCGTGTACACCTTTTCCAGGGAAAAAACGGATGCGGTGACATTGGCCCGACTGGGCGCCATGGGACAGATCTTGGACGCCCCGTTTGTGGGGGCGGCCGACGCCGGCCTGGTGGGTGCCCCGTCCCTGGCCGACAACCCGGATCCATCGGACTGGACCCTGGAATGCGATCCGAACGGCGAAAAGGCCTGGCGGGTGCTGCGAACCCTGCCCGAGGCTGCCTGGGTAGGGCTGGCGATGCCCCGGTTTATCATTCGTTGGCCCTATGGAGAAAAGACCGATCCGGTGGATGCCTTCGATTTCGAAGAGATTGCAGACCCGGCCAACCATGAAGATTACCTTTGGACAAACCCGGTCTTTGCCTTGATTCAGGTTTTTGGACGCACCTTCACCCATCATGGATGGGACTGGTCCCGGGGACTGGTTGCCGGGATCGACGACCTGCCGTTGATTGTTGCGGCGGACGGCGAGGAAAAAGCCGTCAGATCCTGCGCCGAAGTTTTTTTTAGCGAACGGGCGCTGGAGATTCTCGTTGCCAACGGGATCATGCCATTGGTCGCCTTCAAGGACACGGGCAGAATCGGACTGGCACGATTACAATCCATTGCCGATCCGCCGGGCCTTTTGTGCGGCCCCTGGACCCGGTAGGCAAGCCAGACTGGAAAAGTTCGAAAAACATTTAAAAAATAATAAAATTGACAAGTTAAAGCCGTGTTGGTAAAAAATTACTAGTATCGAAACATGCGAGCGGTAACGACATTCTTATTGCCGAATCAAGAATCGGCGATTTTTATTCCATTGACGACACCCCGTTTACCTGCTGTCCCGAAAATGGGTTGAAGGAGACACATCATGAAGTACACCCAGGAAAACAGATTGATTGCCATCCAGACTCCTTTGGGAGAGGACGAGCTGCTGCTTTCCCGTTTCTCGGGAAGCGAGGGGATTTCGCGTCTTTTTGAATTCGAGCTGGAACTTTTTTCGGAAAATCATGCCATCGATTTTAAGAAAATAATCGGCAAGGAGATATCGGTCAGAATTCAGATCGATGACGAGAAAAAGCGGTTTTTCCACGGAATCGTTTCCCGGTTTTCCCAGAAGAGTGGAGAAAATACGGTTGGGACGGAAAAAGCCACGTTTTCCTATTACACCGCCACCATGGTGCCCTTTTTCTGGATGCTGACGCAAACGGCGGATTCGAGAATTTTTCAGGAGAAAAGCACACCGGATATCATCGAACAGATTTTCAAAGACCAGAAAGTAATCAATTACGAAATCAATCTAAAGGGTTCCTATGACCCCAAAGAGTACTGCGTTCAATACCGTGAAACGGACTACAATTTCGTCTGCCGTCTGATGGAGCAGGAGGGCATCCATTACTATTTCAGGCATGAGGAAGGCAAACATACCCTGGTTGTCGCCGACGCCTCGGAAGGCAACGATCCCTGCCCGAACAAAAGCGAGGTGGCATACCAGGTCAGCGCATCCGCTCTGGGCGGTGAGGACAAAATCTTCGAAATGGAGATGCAGCAGGAGATCCGCGTCGCCAAATACACGGTCAACGACTACAATTTCAAGGCTCCCAACTCGGATCTGAAAACCGAGGTGGAAACCCAGGAGCCTCTTGGAAGCGGCGAAAGGGAGATTTACGACTATCCCGCCGAGTACCCGACTTTGGACGAAGGGGACCGGCTGGCCAACATACGCATCCAGGAAGAGGAGTGCCAGGTGACCACGATAACCGGTTCCAGCCGGTGCCGGGATTTTTCCAGCGGGCACACCTTCGACCTTAAGGAATACTATCGCAAGGAGATGAACGATAAGTCTTATCTTCTTACCGCTGTTGTCCATGAAGCCAGCGAGCCCATCGCGACAGGCGGTTCCGAGGGCACGGCCGACTACAGCAACCGGTTCGTTTGCATCCCTCTGGACGTTCCTTTCCGGCCGCCGCGGACGACGCCCAAACCGGTCGCCGAGGGCACCCAACCCGCGGTGGTTGTGGGACCGTCAGGAGAGGAGATCTATACGGACGAATTCGGGCGGGTGAAGGTCCAGTTCATCTGGGACCGCGAGGGAAAGAAGGACGAAAACAGTTCCTGCTGGGTGCGGGTCAGCCAGCAGTGGGCCGGAGCGGGCTGGGGAGCCATGTTCATTCCTCACATCGGCCACGAAGTGATCGTCGATTTCGAAGAGGGTGATCCGGACCGACCGGTCATCACCGGACGCGTATACAATGGGAACAATAAACCCCACGACATCCTGCCCGACGAAAAGACAAAAAGCGTCATCCGCAGTTGGAACGACAACGATATCGTCATTGAGGACAAAGATGGGGATAAACACATCCATATCATGCAAGCCAACGGCAACGAGATCATTCTGCACGAAGGCACCCCCAGCATCGATATCAACCAGGCCTGCGGCAATTTCATCCATATGCGGGACGGTGAGGGGATCCACATTCAGGATCATTTTGGCAATGAAGTCAAACTCGATGCTGCAGCCGGCACACTGAAAGTTCGCTCGCCAAGTCATGAATCGGTCATGGAACTGGGCAAAAGCATCCAAATGACAACCAACAGCAATTGGCTTTCCAGTACCTCCGGAATGATAAAACATGACGTTAAAGGTGATCTGTTTGAAATCACCGGCGGCAATAAAAGCGATATCGTTAAAGGGAAGATCAATGTCGCCTGGGACGGCGCGGAAGTAAAATTACATGGCGGCGCCGTCTCGGATACCTTCGTAGGGGCCAAACACGAGACGCTGGTCGGAGTCAAGGCTTCGGTGAATGCCTCGAAGGAGGTCAATAAGAATGCGCTCAGCCGGGATCGCAAGGCAAGCGGCCATCTTTATTATGGTTCCAGTGCTTATATCCATCTTGAAGGTCCGGGAACGGAACTGAAGCTGAACAGCAGTGCCGCGGAATTGAAAGCCGGTGCAACCTATGTGATTGTTGAAAACGGCGATAGTGTCATGGTCAAGGCGGCTTCAGACATTGAACTCGTTGCCGGCGGCGATATCCACCTGAAAGGGGGTAATATCATCCTTAACGGCAATGTCGTCGGGAAAAAGACTGTCGAAAATCCAAGTATTAAAGCGACCAAATAGCGATATGCGCCGATGGCTCTGAACCAAACAAGGAAAATTGCAAAGTGGCCGCTCGTATTCGCGGTCCTATTCTTAGGGGGATGGCTGGTGAGCGATTTATTGTATATGGATTTGTTAGGCATCGGTCGATCAAAAGCCAAACGGCAATTGCCGGTTATAGCGCAGAAAATGGGGTTAAAAGAGACTGGCGCGGGACCGTCCAAACTTTTTTCCAAGTATTCGGGTAAGTATTCAGGGTACAATGTAGAGGTCGATCCCGAGAGTTCTTTGATAACGGTGCACATGGACCCCATCCCTTCGCTTTCTTTGAGTACGTACGAAAAAGACGTCCAGTTCGATACCGGAAACCAATTGGTGGATAAGTATTTCAAAGAAAGAAAAGCCTCTGATGACATTTCCAGGCAACTTGTGCAAAGTGAAGCGTTTTTGCAACGTCTGCAGGCTTTTATGGAAAATCGTAGGGATATCTGCCGTTTTATCGTGATCCAATACGACATGATCAAATGTGGCATGAAATTCGGCAATGGTCATTACATTCCTGCATCCATTCTCGAACCGGTGACATCGGAGCTTGTTGGTTTGGCGGACGCGCTTCAACGGTCTGTCCAACTGAAGAAAGCAAAAGTGGGCCATACAGAGGAGTAACCAGTCGTTTTTGTGGAAATCATCAACGAAACACCTTTCGAGTTCGCTTACATTGCCGGGCGGTTGCCCTTTCCGGGCCACTCCCTGACGCTGATCGTCAAAGGTACGTTCGATCTTGTTCCCGACGGCGAGGTGGTTCCTTCCGAGGAACAGCAGCTGCCCACCGGAGACGAATTCTACGAAGATGACGAGGAGATGCAGGGCGGTCCCCGCTATGCTTCGGATTTCGCCTATTTAAAACCCCTGGCCGACCTGAGTCTTGCCGGGCACTGCCATGCGCCGAAAGGAACCGTGGTGCCGGCCAGGAGGGTGACCTTTCAGGTGGGAGAGGTGGTGCGTTCGTTGACCGTATACGGCGACCGCCATTGGATCGGCCCGGTGGCGACCGATCCGGAGCCCTTTTCCAGACTTGCGCTGCGCTACGATTACAGCTACGGCGGCAAAGGGTTCAAGAAAAACCCTTTCGGCCGGGGGTATTCGAAAACGGAAGACGAAAACGGCAACGCCAAACGCTACCTGCCCAATATCATGCACCCCAAAGAGCAGATGGCGACCCCGCTTTCCAGACTGGAACCGGCCGGGTTCGGACCGATCCACCGGGAATGGCACCAGCGCAAATCCAGGCTGGGATCTTACAAAGGCAAGTATCTGAAGACCCGCTGGCCCTGGTTTGCCGAAGACATGGACTGGCGCTATTTCAATGCGGCCCCCGACGCGCTCCAGACCGAATTTTTGCGGGGAGACGAAGCCCTTTACCTGGAAAACCTTCATCCCCGATACCAGGATTATCGATCCAAGCTTTCCGGCATCAAGGCGCGCTGCTTCGTAAATCGCGGCGCTGCGACCGGAACTGGCGGAGAGGCCTTTTCGGAAGTGGCCATGAACCTGGACACCCTGTGGGTGGATATGGACAACGAAAAGGTGGTGCTGGCATGGCGCGGGTGGACCGAAGTGCTCTCCGAGGAATTCGAAGAGATCCAGCAGATCCTGGTTGCCTCCGAAAAGATTGACCGGAAATCCGAACCCGTTCCTTACTATGAGAACCTGCTGCACCAACGGTTGCGAGAAGAAGAGGAACTGTGGGAGGAGAAGCCGCCGCCGGAAGAGCCGCCGCCGGAAATCGATGACGATACCGACAAGCTGATTGCCGAGGCGGAAGCCTCCTATCGCAAGGCCATGACCGACGCAGGGTTGGATCCGGACAACCCCCCGCAACCCAGTGAAGAGGATAAACGCAAGGAAGAGCAAATCCTCAAGGATCTGGGCGTCGACCAGTGGGGCGGGGAGCCGGCACCGGAAATGACACGGGAATTCGTGATCGAACAGTTCAAGGAGAGTAGGGATCTCTCCAAAATGGATTTGTCCGGCCTGGATCTCTCCGACCTCGATTTCAGCGGCGGCAGCTTTCAAGGGACGATTTTCGTCAAGGCCAACCTTGCCGGTTGCCGCTTCGATAATGCCGATCTGACGGAAGCGATGCTGACCGATACCAATCTTTCCGATACCCGCTTCCCAAAAGCCATTTTAACCGATGCGGATTTATCCAGAGCCGATTGTACCCGGATCGATATGAGTGGCGCCGTATTGGCCGATGCAATATTCGACAATGCCACGTTGGCCGATGCGAACCTGGGAGATGCAAAAGCCAAGGGTGCCAGCTTCATCGAAGCCGACCTGACCGGCGCCAGGCTTGTCAAAGCGCAGCTGCCCGGAGCCGATCTGTCGACCGGCAACCTGACACGGGCCGACCTGACCGACGCAATTTTGTCTGAAGCCTCGCTGGAAGGCGCTCAAGGACCTGGTGTGGTGATGAACGGTGCCGACCTGACCGAATTAAGAGCGTCGGAAAAGAGCGTCTTTGCCAATGGGTCGTTCAAACAGGTAACCGCCAGGGAATCCATTTGGGAAACGGCCGATCTCAGCGGCGCGGATTTCTCCTTTTCCAAAATGGAAGGGGCCGGTTTTGCCAAAGCCAACCTGACCGGTGCCAAGTTTACCGCCGCGGACATGAAAAACGCCCGCTTCGAGAAGGCCGATCTTTCCGATGCCGACCTGGTTTTGGCGAATTTGCTGGAAAGCAGCTTCGAAGGCGCCAATTTGACGCGGTGCGATTGCCGTAATGCCAACCTGTATGGATCGGAATTCTTGAACACCATTGTCGACCATACGCAATTTGCCAATGCCAATCTTAAAATGACCAAATTGGCCGAAAGTCGAAGCGCGTGACCATGGACGGTATTCCTGATTTCAAGGCGTTGCTGGAGCAGCTGAAAGCGGGGAAAGCGATAGAGGGGGCGCTTTTCTCGGAAGAATCGCTGGCCGGCATGCGGCTACCTGGCGCCCGACTGATTCGTACCAAGTTCGACGCCTGCGACCTGTCCACTTCGGGGCTGACCGAGGCAACGCTTACCGACGTGCTGTTCAACCGGTGCACGCTTGACGGAGCGGATTTTTCCCATTCAGATCTTACCGGCGCCATCGTCATCAACGTCAGTGCCGGAAACGCAACATTCACAGGCGCTGTCCTCAACGGGGCGATGATCTTTTCGGACAACATACCCGTCAAGGACTCTTCACTGGCGATTGTCTCTTTCGAACAGCTGGACCTGCCGCAATTTTCCGTCGATCAACTCAGGGGACTCGGCATCCTGGGTTTCAAACAAGGCGTTTCGCTGTTCGGCAACTCCGATTTCAGCGGTGCATCTGCACGGAATTGCGAGTTCGAAAATACCGAATTGAAAGCGGCAACGTTTGTCGAAACCGACCTCGAAAAGAGCCGGTTCGTTCAGTGCAACCTTTCCGGTGCCGATTTCAGCCGAGCTATATGCAAAGAGGCCGAGTTCAACCGGACCGACCTGTCCGAATCGAGATTCCCAACGGCACTCATGGTAGACAGCCTTATCGTGGCCTGTGAATTGAACGGATGCGATTTCGGCAGTGCCAATTTCCAGGGGGTTGTCTTTGAAAATGTGGATCTGCATAAGGTGAAACAACTGCCGGCGAACCTGCAGCGATGCCGGTTTGTCGGATCGAATCTTGTTGGCCTCGACCTGTCCTATAGCGACCTGACAGAAGCCGTCTTCGTCGATTCGGATTTGAGCGGTTCCCGTTTTTCGAAATCCAACCTGGGAAATATTACCATCACCAATTGCCGCATCGAAGGGATCGATTTCAGTGGCATGGATCTCTCCAATGCCGATTTTTCGGGAGCCAAACTCAAGCAGGCCAAGTTTGTCGGCTGTCAGTTGAACGACACCGATTTCTCGGGTGCCGACCTGGCTGGCGCCGATTTCTCCGGGGCAATGATGACCGACGCCATCTTTGCCGGCGCCTGCCTGCAGCGCGCGAATTTCAGTGGCGCGATCCTGGATGGATGCGACCTGAAACAATGTGCCTTGGAAGAGATAAACCTGAAGGAAGCCAAGATCCGAGGCGCGGATTTCGAGAATGTGGATTTTACACGGGTAATCGTCTCGGAAACGATTATGAACACCTGCGAGATGATCAACTGTCGGTTCGAAAGCATGGATTTGAGCGGTTGCGATTTCACCGATTGCGATTTCAAGAACAGCGATCTGAAAAACGCCATCCTGGACAGGGCCAACTGTAAACAGGTCAATTTCGCCGAAGCGGATCTTTCCGGCGCGAGCTTGCGTCAGGCCAATTGCCATACAGCCAATTTCGCCGATGCCGCGTTGGTTGGCACCGTGTTCCATGCCGCCGATCTGCGGTGCGCCTGCTTTGCCGATGCGAACGCCATGGACGCGGATTTTTCGGCGGCGCGGATGGACCGGGTGGAATTCACGCGTTCGAATCTGGTTCGGGCCCGTTTGATCCGGGTTGCGGCGCCGTACGCCGATTTTTCGTACGCGATTCTTCAGGATGCCGACTTGTCCCATGCCAACGTGGTGCAGGCGTGCCTCCATATGATCAGGGACCAGGGCGCCCGTTGGGATGGCGCCAATCGAAAACGGGCCGAATCGACGGACAAGGACCGGGCCGAGGCCGAGTTGTGGGTACCGCCCGCGCCGCAGACCGGGTCCGGATCGGCCTGAATAATCGAAACCATTCGCACTTGATGCCAATACCAAGGAGATCCGGAATGACACAAAAAGCCACGGTTGTTCCCCTGCCTTCCAAAACATCGATCATCGAACCGGCAACCGTAACCGGGACCTGCGACCCGCAAGGCTTTGTGCCGGTATCTTACCAGGGAGAATCGGTTCAGCATGCCCGCATGGCCGTTCACCCGCGACCGGTGCTGGCTGCCGGCGACGAAGTGCTGACGATGAAAGACGGGAGGGGGGCGATTTATATTGTCGGTATTTTGTCCTGCAAAAGCGAGGTCGAGGAACCTTCCCGAAAGATCCAGTTGTCCGATGGGACTACGGTGCGCATCGATCGTTCCGGGGTCGACGAATCGCTGAAATTGTATTCCCGCACCAATGAACTGCTGATCGATTATCGCTCCCGTACCGGAACGATGACCATAAAGGCGGTTTCCGGGGATATGGCCTTTTCCGCCCCCAACGGCAGCATTGCCTTTCACAGCGGCAAGGAGATCGATCTGAATGCCGGCCATGTAGCGGTCAATGCCGAAACCGATCTGCGGATCGGGGTGCAGGATGCCGGCGGATCGTCGGGACCGGCGCTTTCCATGCGCAATCGCAAAATGGAATTGACCGCGCCGGTTTTTGATCTTACCGCCCAACGGGCACAACTTTTTTTGCAGGAAACCCGAATTGCCGGCAAGAAACTGTTGGGGCGCATCGGCAGTGTTCAGTTCGTGGCCAGTAAGATCGAGTCCGCTGCCGACACGGTTATGGCGAGAGCCAGGAATGTCTATCGGACCATTTCCGAGTTAAGCCAGTTGAAAGCCGGGCGTCAGCGGACGCTGGTCGAAGGGACCAGCCACACGAAAGCACAGAAGACCATCATGAAATCGGAAACGGATTTCAAAGTCAAAGCCGAGAAAATTCATCTCGGCTGAACCCATTGTCGTTAAGACATTTCGGGTTTACTTGCACAAATTGAGGAGATCATCTATGCCTCCCATATTTCCAGCCTCCACCACACAAGGCGGTAATACCTTTGCGATACCCGACGTCTGCCTGACGCCGGCTCCTCCCGCTCCCAGTCCGGTGCCCGTGCCATATCCCAATACCGGCATGGTTAATCAGGCAAAAAAAACGGCCAAAAAAGTGAAGTTTGCCGGCAAGCCGGTGGTGACCAAAAAATCAGAAATTTCACGCTCCATGGGAGACGAAGCCGGGGTGAACAAGGGTGTCACATCGGGTATGAACATGGACAAAGTGACCTATAAAAAAGGGAGTGCAAAAGTAAAGATCGAAGGGCAGCCCTGTGTGCACCTGACCTGCATGTCCGCCCACAACGGCATGAGCGCAAATATGCCGGCGGGGGCTCAAGTGGCGCCTAGCCAGACCAAGGTGATCGTTTCGCCTTAAAAACAACCATGTGAGGAATTAACCATGGCCGGACGTAATTTCCGACAACCCGGACCGATGCGAAGCCCGGTAAACACGATGGTTAAGCCCGTTCGAACCCCCGGACCTCACGGTTTCAATGACAAGGCCTCACCCAATGATGGCGCCCTGTATCGCGACGAATTGCGACAATTGCACATCGAACTCAAGAAACGGCTTCGGGCTCGTGCGATCAGCAATTGGGCCCTCAAGTTTTTTGCCACCGACCCGGATATCCCCCAAATCGCAAAAGCCCTGAGCACCAAGGTTGACAGCGCTTTACTGGCCGTCAATAGATTCGTTGAAAGTTGTCAGGCCGGGTCCATATTCGATTTGACCAACTGGGTGCCCGGAATGAACTTTAGAACCGTGATCGATCACGCAACGGACATGTATCTCAAACGCAGCCGCACCGACTGGTTGATCACCTATCGTATCCCCCGAGCCGTCGCGGTTGCCACCCAAGCTGTGGAGGACAAGCGCGGAAAATGCGAAGAACATGCCTTTCTGGCTATCTATCTATTGACCATCGGCCACATGATCCAGAACATGCCTTTCGGTCGTTTGAAGAACGACATCTATTTTACCGGGGCAGCGACGCCCAAACATGCCATGGTGATTCTGGTCAAGGGCGCTGAATTCAGAGACGCCATTCTTGGTTCCACGATAGGCACTGGTAAAATCGATCTTGAGTGGTTGAGAAGAAATCCAAGACAGTGGGGTTCAAGCGCCTGGATTGTTGACGGTTGGGATACCGACAATGTAGGAAAACTCACCACACAGAAGATCGATCTGGATTATGGCAAGAGTCTTCGGTTCCGCAGGGCTGAGAATTCGGGTGGTGTTTCCAAATGGGATGTCACCCTGCAGCAGATGGTCAACCGTGTTGTCGAGGACTACAGAATTTCCGATTATCTGGATTCTAAAAAATTCGGTAGATTTTGATTGCCTGTAGCGAAAACACGTAGTGCACATTTTTTTATGCCACCCGAGTTTATTCTAAGGATCGCTAAGGAACTCGTTGACCAAAACCTTTTATAAGGATTTTAAATAAAAGCTTTTCCCATATCATACTTTCGACACCCCTTTTCCTTGAAACGAACTGAATTTATTTCCCAATGAGCCTGGAACGTTATAGGCTTTAACGTATTGATATTACGTTAAATGTTTATGCCTAGACTTTGTTAATAATATCTGATAGTTATGCCCTCACGTGTTCAATATGAGCTTAGGGAGGGCAAAATGGAGAATCTGGTTCCCGATAATCTGACATTTTCAGAAGTCGGCCATCTGCCGATCATCAAAGACTTCGCCAAAAAGATTGAGCTGGTCGAGACACTGGACACCCTGGTTGACAGCGAAATGGAACTCTCACCGGGAGTCGCTATTCTGGCCATGGTGTTGGACACACTTTCGGGAAGAACCCCTTTGTACCGGATGGAAGAATTCTTTCAGGAGAAGGACACTGAATTGATGTTGGGTTGCGATGTCAAACCGGAACTTTTCTGTGACTACAATATTGGCCGTGTGCTGGACAAGATCTTCGACACCGGCACACAAAAGGTGTTCTCGCAGATCGCTCAAAATGCCATTGGCGTGTTTGACGTCGATCCCCGTCGTTTACATTTCGATACCACCTCCATCAGTGTTTTCGGAGATTATGACTTTGTCGATCCACCACTTAAAATCACCTATGGTCACAGCAAGGACAAGCGTCCGGATCTGAAGCAGTTTATCGTTTCAATGCTGTGCGTGGATCGGAACATCCCCATCTTGGGGACCACCGAAGACGGCAACGCTTCGGATAAAACGTTGAACAACGAACTTTTAGGAGGCGTCTCAAAGCACATGGCCCGGCACGGGCTTAAACCGGGAGCCTTCGTATACGTAGCGGACTCGGCTTTTGTCACGCCGGACAATCTCGAAAAATCGAGAGATAAAAACGTAAAATTCCTGACCCGGCTGCCAGCCACCTACAAGGAGTGTAGCCGTGCCATCTCCGAGGCCGTTATCGCCGAGAATTGGATTGATTTTGGCGAACTCAATCAGACACCGGCTACGAAAAAACGCCCTGCTGCGATTTACCGTGGATTTGAAACCACCGTAGAGCTCTATGGTGAAACCTACCGCGCCATCGTTGTGCACTCTTCCGCTCATGACAAACGTCGCCATAAGCGTATTGATCGATTGCTTGAGCAAAAACGCAAAGATCTGGAAACCCACGGCAAAAAGATTAACGCAGGTCCCTTTTATTGCCGGGCCGATGCCGAGGCTGCAGCAGAAAAGATCGGTAAAGCCACCCCAAACAGCTATCACAGACTACGGTATGAAATCAGGGAAAAGGCCAAATATCGCCGGGGAAGACCCGCCAAAGGAAAACCACGTACGCCCATCGGTTACGAATATCTTCTTGATGTCAAGATTGAAAAGGATACGGATGCAATCACTCCCTTGCGTCTTGAGGCCGGATGCTTTGTTTTATTAACCAACCTGTCCGGGACCAAGGAGCAGGTCCAATGGCCCGCCGTTACTCTTTTGGAGTTGTATAAGAACCAGAGCGGTATCGAACAAAACTTCGGATTTTTGAAAGACCCGGTAATCGTCAACTCCATCTTTTTGAAAAAGCCGAAACGTATCGAAGTGCTTGGTTTGATCCTTGTAATCGCACTTCTGATTTGGCGCTTGATGGAGCGCTGTATGCGTCAACATCTGGAAAGAACGAAAAGCGAAATCAGCGGCTGGAAAAATCGCCCGACCAAGCGACCGACCTCTTTCATGATGACGACGAAATTCTTAAGCATATTGGTAGCGAAATCAGGAAAACGAAGACAACTGGTCAGGCCATTAAAGCCTGTTCAGCTGGAATTTTTACAGGCTATGGGAGTTGACCCGGAAGTCTTTATCAAACCGTAAAGGCAAAAATTAATTGCACGTAAAACTATTAACAGGGGTGTCGAAAGTACACCATATTTTGCCGCATGCACCCTTAAACCCAAAAACGTGTTTTTTTCGTACCGATGTGTGGCCAAGATTGGCCTGGAAAAGTTTTTTAGGATGTCTGTCCACAATGCTTTGCCGCCACAATCAGCACTAAATGAATACTTCCATGGTCGCCATGCCTCCAGCCGTATTAAGAATTACCCTTGCTGACGGAACACAGCACAGCTTCATCCAAAAGCTTACCATCGGACGCCATTCGGAATGCGAAAATCGTATCCAGGATGTGGTGGTCAGCCGCCGGCATGTCGACGTGTTTCCGGAAAATGACAATTGGTGGGTGCAGGACCGGAAGAGCGCCAACGGCGTGTTTCTCAACGGGCAGCGCATCGAGCGGGACATCCTTTTCGGAACCGGCCGCATTCAGTTGGGGGAAGGGGGGCCGACCCTGTTTTACGCCGTTGAAACCCCCATCCAGGCCGAACCCGTTCAGCCGGCACCGTCCGAACAGCCGCAAGCAGCGCCCCCCGCGACACCGACCAATTCCGTCCACCCATCCGACCTGGACCACTACAAAGACCACTATTTCGGCAAGACCCTGGATGGGCCCGCCGGCGAACACACCATGATGGTCCGCCAGGCTTTTGCCGAAGTGCAGAAAAAACAGCGTTGGACCTACGGCCTGATTATCGGCTTTGTGGTCCTGCTTCTGATCGCCACCGGCGGCGTGGCCTGGTACAAGCACAGCCAGGTGGTCGCGCAGCGCAAACTGGCCGCCGAAGTGTTTTACACCATGCGGGCGTTGGAAATCGATCTGATCAAGCTGCGGGTGGAGGCGGCCAAACGTGCCTCGATAGAGGATAGACAACAGATCGAGGAAGCCAAAAAACGCAAGAAGAAGCTCGAGGAGAGCTACGACCGTTATGTCAAAAGCCTGGACGTATACAGCAAGGGCATGAGTGAAAAAGAAAAGATCATTCTGCGTATGGCCCATCGCTTCGGCGAGTGCGAGGTCAACATGCCCGACGGTTTTTTGGAAGAGGTGACCGGATTTATCGAGAAGTGGCAGTCCAGCAAACGACTCTCACGGGTCATTCAACGGGCCAGACGGCGGGGATACATCCCGAAGATCGTGGATGCCCTGGAAAAAGAGGATCTGCCGCCGCAGTTTTTTTATCTGGCCGTGCAGGAGAGCAATCTCAACCACGAGGCCGTGGGGCCGCCCACCCGCTTTGGCATCGCCAAGGGGATGTGGCAGTTCATCCCCAAGACCGCAGAAAAATACGGGCTGCAGGTCGGCCCGCTGAAGGATGAAGCCGTTGTGGACAAGCTAGACGATCGCCATGATTTTACCAAATCGACCCGGGCGGCCGCGACGTACCTCAGGGATATCTATACCACCGACGCCCAGGCATCGGGATTGTTGGTGATGGCATCCTACAACTGGGGGGAGCGGCGGGTGATCAAACTGATCCAGACCATGCCGGAAAATCCCAGGGAGCGTAATTTCTGGCAGTTGATCACCGCCTATCGCCAGAAAGTCCCCGACGAAACCTACGACTACGTTTTTTCCATCTTCACCGCCGCCGTGATCGGTGAAAATCCCCGCCTGTTCGGTTTCGATTTCGACAATCCACTGATGGAAAGCGGGGCGGATGCCAAGGGATGAATTCCCCTTGTCGCCTCCCGTCCACCGTGCCAACATTCCCACCGAAATACCGCATGCGGTATGATGGTCCGATCCCTATAACCACATGCTGTATCCTTTCGGTTTCCGTGAGAAAGGAAGAACGCTGAGTCCGGGATGATGGCGGGGGTCCGCCAAACAAAAAAACAGCCCCGGAAAATCGATTCCGGGGCTGTTTTGTGTCGTATCGTCAGTAGCTAGTGTCCATCCGGCAACATAACTTGCCGGTATCAATAAAAAAAGCGCATTTTGTAGTGGCTTATCTCTTCTCGTTGTAGTATATTGAAAGTCGCCAAACAACCAATATAACTACAAAATAAAGAAAAGGGCCAAACACAAAATGCGCGAAAAACATCAAAAACAAATGCCGCTTATCGATCCCCCAACCGGTCATCCCAGAGAAAAAGAGTTGGAAGCGATCAGCATCGTGCTGGATAGCATTCCTACCATTTGCGACCATGTACTGCAAGACCTCAACAAAGGCAAAATCCTCAAGAGTCGAACCGGGGCTCGCGGCATGACAGCCGAACAGGTTCTGCGCGCTGCGGTGGTAATGCGGCTTTACAGTTTCACCTATGAAGATCTGGCCTTTCATATTTCTGACTCCAGAGCCTTGAGACGATTTTGCCGAATCGGTATTGCCGACAAGGGATTTAAAAAGTCGGCCCTGAACACCAATATCAAAATGATATCTCCGCAAACCTGGGAGTTCATATCTCGTGATCTTTTGGCCTATGCCAAGGACGAAAAAATCGAAAAAGGCAGAAAGGCGCGGGTCGATTGTACGGTGGTCGAGTCCAACATTCATCCGCCTCTTGATTCCGTCCAACTGTACGATGCGGTTCGCGTCATTGCCCGCTTGTTGATCAAAGTCCGAGACGAATTCGGGATCAAGGTTGTTTTTACCGACCATCAGCGCCGTGCCAAAAAAAGAATGATCGGCGTCCAGTACGCCAAAGGGGACAAACAGCGTACGCCCCTTTACAAAGACCTGCTCAAGGTTACACGTAAAACCATCGGCTATGCCATCCAGACCGAAAAAGCATTGGCACGACATTGCAGCGCAGACCCTTTGTTGCTGGGTTTGTTCAGTGAGATCAAACATTATGGAGACCTGGCCCGAAAGGTATACGACCAAACCTTTCGCCGTGTCGTTCAAGGTGAAAGCGTGCCGGCCGACCAGAAGGTGTTTTCTCTTTTCGAAGACCATACGGACATCATTATCAAGGACCGCCGAGACACTTACTACGGTCATAAAATCTGTATGACAGGCGGTGCCTCGAATCTGATCCTGGATTGTGTCATCCTTGAAGGCAACCCCGCCGATAGCGAACTGGTTGAAACGATGCTCGATCGTCAACATCAGATCTACGGCCGCTATCCGCTGAAGGCCGCTTTGGACGGCGGTTTCGCATCCAAAGACAATCTCGTCAAAGCCAAAGAGCGTAAAATCAAGGATGTGTGCTTTTCCAAGAAACGCGGCCTGAAAGAAGCCGATATGTGCCGCAGTGATTACGTTTACAAAAAGCTCCGACAGTTTCGTGCCGGGATCGAATCCGGTATATCCTGGCTCAAGCGCAGCTTCGGTCTGACGCGCTGCACTTGGAAAGGATTTCGTTCGTTCAAAAGCTATGTGTTGTCATCAGTGGTTGCCGCCAATTTGCTTACGATTGCGCGAAAGAAACTGGCGGCCGTTTAGGCCTATAATTTCTTTTGCGACGCAGGAACTTGATGGATCGGTGCGCGAAAAAGGAGCCTAATATAGTCATATGATCATAAAACGAGAGGGCTATTGTCAGAAGTACTTCGCCAAAAAGCAGTGCCCAATTTTTTGATCAGCGAAAACGGCTTAAATTCATTATTTATGGACAGACACTAGCTATTTAAAAAAGCTTTTAAACAGCGACTTCGATTTTTTTTGGGGTACCGACGGCGGTTCGTCGATATCGGGAAGGTTGGCCAAAGCGTCGGTCTTCTCCAGCGGCTCAGATACCATATCTGGGATTTCCGCCAGGCGACCGCCACCAAGGAACTTGAATTTGGGGCCCTTGTCGGTCAGCGATAATTCAGCACCTTGGGCCAGTACGGACTGGGTGCCCACCGGACGACCGTTGATGGCAACCAGGTTTCTGCCGGTCAAATCCTTGGCGTAATAATTGTTGTCATTAAAAAAGATCTGCACGTGCCGTCCGGCAAGGACGCTGTTGGCGATGACGAAATCACAATCCGCATCCGTTCCGATGGTAACGGGAAGCAGGTTGTAGGATTGCAGCGTTGGGCCGAATTGAATGACCAGCGGGGCGTTGGTGCTGATTACCGGAATTTCCATATCGGGCCCCACGGTGAGGCTCGGCTCCGCAGCTGGCGGTGGCGGCGATGCCGCGGGAGGGACCGGTGCTGGCGTCGGCGTTGGAGAGGCAACCGGTATGGGCGTCCGCGGTGGCGGTGGTGCCGCCGGAGACGAGGGTCTGGGAGCAGGGGAGACGGGAGGCGCTGCTGCCGGCGCCGGTGTCTGTCGGGGTGCTGCCGTCGGCGCAACGGGAACCTGGCCGGTTTCGATTTTAGTCAGAAAGCTGGCCTTGGGACCGTTTTCGGAAAAGGTGATCACATCGCCGTCCCTGAGGTAGACATCGGCAATTCGTTTTCCATTGACATAGGTGCCGTTGGTGCTGGCGTCAATGATGCGAAAGCGGTTGCCCTGTTTTTCGATCCGGGCATGTTTCCGGGAGATGGTGGTCAGGCCTTTCTCGAAACGGACCTGGCATGTGGAATGGCGACCGATGTGAACGGGAAACTCGGTAAAATCCTGAATCTGCCCCTTCAAGGGGCCTTGAATATGGACGAGCTGGATGGTGATGTTGGGCATCTGGGGCATGTTGTGCCACCTGCGTGTTTCTTTTTCTGGTGTTACGGTTCAGCAGCCACAAAACGGCCGGATGGCATCCGCCGGACTATAGACGTGAAACGCTAACGGTTGTCAAGCCCTTTTCATTAAAGGAGAATCTAATCGCCCGAACTGCTTTTGATTCTCTCCAGCCGCTCGTTCAGCAGCTTCGCTTTTTTCAGGTTTTGCTGAACGTCTTTGTAATCCGGATCGACGGCCACCACTTTTTCCCATGATTCGATGGCCTGGTTCAACTCCTCCTGGCCGAAATAGACGATCCCTTGATTGTAGTTCAGCTCCTTGTATTCCTCCAGACTGCTTTCGATGTAGCCCGCGCAATCGCTGCAATCCGGTTTGATGGCAACGGCTTCTTGAAAAGCTTCCCTGGCGGCCAGATAGTCCTGTTTGTCGTATAAAATCGTTGCTTTTTGATAGTACGTCTGGAAGAGGAGATCGGTTGCGGCGTCATCGTCCGGATTCAATGCCAGCGCCTGTTTCAGCGTTTCGATGGCCTGGTCGTACTGATTGCTGCGCAGGAGTTCTTCCCCTTTTTCCAGCAATGATCCCGATTCCGTCGATTGGGATCGGGCCAGCAATTCCGTGCATTCCGAACAGTTCCCGTCGTAGTCCAGGGCCGTGGTCAAGGCGCTTTTGGCGTCATCGATCCGGCCGGCGGCAAGATGGTCTTTACCCAGTTCCAGGTACGACCGCGAAATATAGGCCTTGGCGGCCGAGTCGTTCGGATCGGCGCTCAATACTTTTTGAAATTCGACGATGGCATCCTCGTACTGTTTGTCTTCGAACAGGGAGACGCCCGTTTCACGGTAACCGGCCACCTGGTCCACGGGTTCTTCCGCCTCGGGTTGGTATTCCCCGGCGGTCTCCGGCGCCATTTGCGGCTGCTCCGGTTCGGCGGGCTCAGGCTCCGCTACGGGGGCCTGTGGCGCCTCGGCGGCTTCGAGCCGCGGCACTTTCACTTTCTGCCCCACCTTGACACTGGTGGGGTCGTCGATGCCATTGTAGTCGGCAATCATCCGGTACAGCTTGTAATCACCATAATATTTCTTGGCAATTATGGACAGGCTCTCTCCGGGTTGGATTTCATGCAGAACGTACTCACCGGAGATCTCGGGCGCCGCTTGCGAGGCTGCGTCCGATTTGTTGCTGATGCGGATCAGGTCTTCCAAGGACACCCCATTGATGACCGGAATCCGGATTTCCTGGCCCACGCGCACCCGGGTGACGTCGGTCAGTTTGTTGAAATTGGCGATATGGTGGTACTTTTTATAGTCGCCGTAATATTTGAGGGCCAGCTTGGAAATGCTTTCTCCGGCTTTGATTTGATGGGTGATGTACTTCGTGCCCTCTTCCGGCTGCCTCTGCTGGAGCATGGCCGCCGCCTTTTCATGATCCGGGCGATAATAAAGGGCTTTTAAAAACTCTTTTTTGGCCGACTCCCATTGGCCCTTGTCCCGGTAGCGCAAACCGGCCTGGTAATGCTTCTCGGCCAGATCGCCGAGCTGTTTTTCGAGACGCTGGATGCCTTCGGTGACGACCGGCTCCTCGGGCGCGATGGTCTGCGCCAGTTTGAACTGTTCCAGGGCCTCCAACAGATGACCCTGGCCTTCATAGGCCTGGGCCTGTTCGATGTAGGCGTTGGCCTGCTTGTCCATTTCCCGAGGGGCCTGGGATGTCTGGCAACCCGACAATATCAGAAGAATCACCCCCAGACCGACACTTAGGTATTTGTGTTTCATGGCATACTCACTTTAGTGGGTAAGATTGAAAAGTTTTCAAACGCGAAATGAAACGCTTCATGTCCCGTTTCAATACCTGGTCACGCCGGATCGTAAACGGATCCGCGAAAAACGGGTTGCCTCCCCGGTCTACGGTAACGGCGATTTTGTATCCGGCCTCGCGCGACAAGGATATTGCGGTTTGATTGCGCCTGCCGAAAGGGTAAGAGAAAATCAGGGTGTCCTGATCGAGTTCGCTATCGATAATCTCCTTGGATCGAAAAATTTCCTTTTTCAACCGGTCCAGATAAGCCGGGTCATCCTCGGTTTCCTTTTTCTTGGAAAGATCGCTGTGAGCCACCGAGTGCGAGCCGATATAAAAGCCCTCCTGCTTGAGTTCCCGCAACTGGTCCCAGGTCATGGCCTTGCTGGATACCCCGACGTAGTCGATGTAAATGAACAAGGTGGCCGCGAATCCGTATTTTTTAAGAATCGGGTAGGCCACATTATATACGGAGCGATAGCCGTCGTCCACGGTAATCATGACCGCATTTTTCGGGATGGCCTTGCGGTAGTCCAGAAAATCCAGCAACTCTTCGGGACCGATCACCCGATAGCCGTTTTCCTTGAGATACTTCATCTGCTGGTCGAATACGTCGGCCGGCATGCACAACGGCGAATCGCATGAAGCGGCAAAACGGTGGTAGCAAAGTATCGGAACCGTCTGATACCCCTTTTCCGTAATGCCTCCGCGGTTGGCGATCCTTAAGGGGATGACAACGAAACGGCCGGGGAGAAAGCCGGCTTCGGGATTCGCGTCCTCGATCATCCAGGCCAACCGGGCTTCACCGAGATATCGTTGCGCCAACATCTCCGGGCTTTCGCCGGTTTTAAGTTTATGCAATATGCGTTCCGGAGAACGATATACGCCTGGAGGCGACACCGGGACGACGGTCGTCGGGCCGGCACAACCGATCAGGAAAATTAGAATGAACCCGAATAAAAGGGGCTTGTTCAAGGTACGTGAGTCGAACGGGTGCATGGCGATCGCTCCGCGATGAAGAAAGAGTATCCGCAAGAACCAGCGCTGTAACGGAACAAAAGACTCACGCTGATCTATCTTTCAAAAAAATCCTTACTTTATCTATCATAGCGGCCTGGTTAATTCAACAGTGGAGAAAGTCTGCAGGCAGCAGCGAAATCCATAGGCCGGGGTATCGGGGATTTTTCGGCACCCTTTGTCCGATAGACCCGCGTGTATTCGGTATCATACGGCCGCCGCCTGCCAAATAGGAGAAGTTGCTTGACAATCCATTGGTATCATAATAATTTTAAGCATATTTAGCTGATCGACAGACGCATTCGCACCGATCCACCGGAGCCGTTTCCGGGTCGGTTTTCCCGGAATCGAACGCATGAATCGTTCTCATGCTGACATTGAATCCGAGTGGTGAGGAAGACTGAAACGATGCCCGAAGAAAAGCGCGGACGAATTCGAATAACCCGTTGGTTTGTATGGCTGTTTGCCTGGTGGCTGCTGGCCGTTTTCTTTTATCTTTTCATCGCCGCCAAAGAAACGCGCATGGTCGAGGCGGTTACGGCCAACGGTGTTGGCACGGTCCTGAAAAGCACCGCCAGGGCCGGGCTGCCGCTTCTCGAACGGGACGTTCAGGCGCTGACGAAACTGGTGCGGGAAATGGCCGGGCTTCAAGGGGTGGTCGATGCGTCGATCGTCGATCACAAAAACAAGATCATCGCTTTCTCCAACCGGAACCAACTGCCGTCGACATCATCGGTTCAGGTGAACACGAAAGAGGGTGTCGGCTACTGGAACCAAACCCTGGACAGCGGTGAGCGGGTGGTCTGTTTTTCTGGCGATATCAATTACGCCGGTACGAAAATCGGCGAGGTGTTTCTGGTCATGGACGCCGGGGGCGGCGTCAATCTGCGCACGATTTTTTTCTGGGCGGCCTTGTGCGTTCTGGTTGCAATTCTTTTTACCCTGCTGGTCATCGACTTTAACGGGGTTCGTTCGCTGAAGGCGGCCGCAAAAGAGCGGATTGCGAGCTGGACCGGCAAGGACCTGGCATTGCACGACCGCCGCGAGCTGGTCTGCCCGGTATGCGGCAGCATGAAGCCCTTGAATCGTTCGTTTCTGCTCGAAGTCAACCTGGACCGTTATCCGGTGTTGCGGCCGGCGGGAGGGAATAGCGGCAACGCGAACCCGCTTTTTCACGACGGCATCAATCTTCGTGAAATATCGCGCCGGGAAGATCTGGGATGGCTTCGACGCCAAATGATCCATCGATGTGCGGATATCATCAAAAAATTGGCCGGTGAATGATCTGCCTGCGGTGCAGGCGGCAACCGGGCGATAAGGAGAAAACAAATGGCCGGAAGCGAAAAAGCGACAACCACCATGATGTGGATGAAGCAGTTGTCGACCACAACCATCAACTCCGTTTCCAGCAAGATGAAAGCATTTATGTCAGGACCGCCACTCAAGCGTCATATCGTTCTGGGCGTCGCCGTCTGGCTTGTCGCCAATCTGTTCGTCTTTTTCGCCATGCAGAGCAAAATCGAAACGGCCCAGAAAACATTTTACAACAAGGGCGTCGATATGGCGCTCGGTCTGGCCGACAAAAGCGGATCGCTGATTCTCTCCACCGATCTTTTGTCCCTGAACCTGGCCGTTCGGGAGGTCATGGAGAACCCGGAAATCCGATTCGCCGCGGTTTTGGACCATCAGGACAAAGTCCTGGCCCATTCCAATCCGGCTTTAATCAACCGGCAATTGGCGCCCGTGGAAGACGAGACCCTTGTCGATACGGTCAACGGTGTCAGCATCGCTTCAGGAAAACTGAACGCCGAGACGCCGGTGGTGGTATTTAAAAACAAGGTCACCTTTTCCGGGGTCAAGATCGGGAAGGTCGTCGTCGGTTGGGGGGCTAAAACCCTTGCGGGGAAAGTGAAGTCCTATCGCACGAGCATTTTGCTGTTTCTGCTTTTCAGTGCGGTGCTCACCGCCGGCATTCTTTTCCTGCTGGAGCGAACGCTTCAAAAGAGAAAGGCCGAGAGAGAAAAGGCCATGGAGGGGATGACGCGCATCGGTCCCTACCTGCTGACCCGGAAGATCGCCCAGGGAGGCATGGCCGAACTTTTTCTGGCCGACTACCTTAGAGAAGACGGCTTTCGCAAGACGGTGGCCGTCAAGCGGGTGCTCCCCCATTTGGCGGACAACCGCGACTTTATCGACATGTTCATCAGAGAGGCCCGCCTGGCCGCCCTTTTACAGCATCCCAATGTGGTCCAGATTGCAGATTTCGGCAAAATCCAGAATGCCTACTTCATCGCCATGGAATACGTGGACGGCAAAAATCTTGCCGAAATCATGGGGGCACTGAAAAAGGGGCTGGCCGTGGACATGGCGGTATTCCTCATTTTAAAGATCAGCAATGCCCTGCATTACTCTCATACCCGCAAGGACGATAAAACCGGAAAACCGCTGAACATCGTCCATCGGGACATCAGCCCCCAGAATATTCTGATTTCCCTCAACGGAGAGGTCAAACTCAGCGACTTCGGGATATCCAAAGCCGCATCCGAGCCTTCTCTCACCCAGGCCGGCGTGATCAAAGGGAAGCTTTCCTATCTTTCCCCGGAACAGGCCATGGGGCAAGAAGTGAATCATCAGATCGACATCTATGCTCTCGGTCTGGTGTTCTATGAAATTCTCTCCGGCAGCCGCCTTTACCGCTTCACCAACGATATCGAAGCCATTCGCACCATTCCGAAGATGACCATTCCGCCGATTATCACCCGGCGACCGGACATCCCCCAGGGACTGAACGATATCGTGATGAAGAGTCTCGAAAAATCGACGGTCAAACGCTACCAGACTGCGCAGGAACTGCACGAAGATCTGTTGAAACTGAAAAACCACCTGGGGATTACCTACGATACTTCGGACCTGGCATTGTTCATGCGGGCCAATTTTGAAGAGAAGGAAACAACGGAAACTCCGGCCTGAAACCGCTTATAAGCAGACCGGTTCGACTTTCAATTGAAATCGACGTTTCGATACTCCTGAAAACCGATAATTTTGGAAAGGGTATAATTCAGGTGCCACAGCACTTGCCGACGATCATTTACCACGGGGCCACGGACATGGGCAATGTCCGCAGCAACAACGAAGACGTTTTTTATATTAGCGAGGATTGTCATTATTGCCTGGTGGCCGACGGCATGGGAGGGGCCGCCGCCGGCGAAGTCGCCAGCCGCATTTTTGCGGAGACGGCCAAGGCGGTTTTTGCCGGCCATGACGGGGCGTCCGAGGAAAACACCATCGCCCGCGTGCAGACCACCTTCAAACTGGCCAACGACAAAATCCTCAAACACGTCGAACGCAATCCCAATGACAAAGGGATGGGCTGCACCGCCGAATTGCTGGCATTCGCCAACGATACGTTCATCGTCGGACATGTGGGGGATTCAAGAACCTACCGGATGCGCAACAACGCCCTGAAACAATTGACCAAGGACCATTCGCTTGTTCAGGAGCAGCTGGATCAGGGTCTGATCACCCCCGAAGAGGCCCGGCACCACGCCATGCGCAATGTGATTTTAAGAGCCGTGGGCGTCAACGATACTGTCGCTTTGGACATCCTGAAGGGAAGGCAGCGGCCGGGGGACCTGTTTTTGCTGTGCAGCGACGGTCTTACCGACATGGTTCCGGAATCGGACATTTTGTCGGTGTTGACCGGCGAAAAAGCCCTGGACGAAAAATCGGAGGCGCTGATCCGACTGGCCAAGCAGGCCGGCGGAAAAGATAACGTTACCGTGGCGCTGTCCGCAATCAACTGAGCCTATGAAATACGGACGCTACGAAGTCGTCAAAGAACTCGGGCGCGGCACCATGGGCGTCGTCTATCAGGCCCATGACCCCCAGATCGACCGCATGGTGGCCCTGAAAGTGCTGCGGCCGGATCGCGTCGTCAGCCAGGACTTCGTCCTTCGGTTTCTTCGGGAAGCCAAGGCCATCGGGCGGATTTCCCACCCCAATATCGTAACCGTTTACGACGTGGGCCAGGATCATGGCACGATCTACATCGCCATGGAATTTCTCGAAGGCCGGCCGCTCAATGAAGTGATCAAGGGTCAGACGCTGGCGCCCGATGAAGCGGTGCGGATGTGCACCGAGTTGGCCGAAGCCCTGGGGTACGCCCACGGCAAAGGAATCACCCATCGGGACATCAAGCCCTCCAATATCATTCTTACCCCGGACAACCGGACCAAGTTGACCGATTTCGGAATCGCACGTATCGAGGACCCTGATGCGGCCCAGCAAACACAGGCGGGCGACATCCTGGGCACGCCGGTGTATATGGCTCCCGAGCAGGTCATGGGCCAGAAAGCCGACGGCCGGACGGACCTGTACGCGCTGGGGGTGATTCTTTACGAGATGGTTGTCGGACGGCGTCCCTTCGGCGGAGGGAATATCGCCGCCATTTTCCGGTCCATTACCCATGAGCCACCGGAAGATCCGATGAAAGCGGGGACCTTCCATCATCGAAAGCTGGCCGACCTGATTTTAAAGAGCCTTTCGAAGGAGCCCGGCCGCCGTTTCCAGACCGGCCGGGAGATGGCTGCAGCCTTAAAAACCTGCCTGGATGCAGGTGAGCATCCTTTCCCGGAACCGACGGTCCCTGTCGAAAAGCCGGCGCGCTTCAAAAAAGCGGTCATCGCCGCAGCGGTTCTGTGTGTCTGCCTGGCTGCCGGTGCCATCGGCTACAAAATGATGCAAAAACCTGGCATAGATGCCGCTTCGACCGTCGGCGCCGAATTGCCGCCGGCATCGTCGTTATTGGATGTCGCCAGCACACCAAGCGGCGCCCAGGTGTTTGTGGATTCGGCGTTCAAGGGAACCACCCCGGTGAATATCCCATTGCATCCGGGAAGCTACGAAATTCGATTGAATCTGCCGGGTTACTACGAATGGGAGGCCCAGCTTCAGATCGGGGAAGATCAACCCGCACCGCTGGATGTGCGGCTGGTTTCCATCGATTGATTTAATTTTTTACGAACGCTGTCGGACCGCCCGTATCGCTCTTTTCGATTCGATGCCACTCTTTTCTGGAGGAATCACCATGAAAGTTCACCGCTTTTTGGCAGGCTTATCCATAGCCGTCATCTTCGTCGTGGGATTTGCTTGGACAAACGCTCTGGGCGCTTTGAAGACAGGCAGCGCGGTACCGGTGTTCACCCTGAAGGACGTCAACGGCAAGGCCTACCCGCTGTCCGGTAACCAGACCAAGCCCATGACGATCCTCTATTTCTTCGATCCCGATTCCCGGCCCAGCATCGAGGGGCTTTTAAGCCTGGACCAATTGGTCAAGCAATACCGGGACGCCGATCTTACCGTCTGGGCCATCACCCGTTCCTCCAAACAAAAGGTCGACGCGTTCAATCAGAAAACCCAGGCGCTGTTCCCGGTCCTGCTGGATTCGGCCGGTGTCAGTGCCATGTACGACGCCCAGCGGGTTCTTCCCACGGTCTGCATCATCGGACCCGAATTGAAGATGCTCGACTATTTCCAGGGGGGCGGGAAAACCACTCAGGTCATGCTGGTCCGACTTGCCGAACGCAATCTGCAGCGCAAGCGGCCTGAAATTGCCCGGGCCATCGGCGAAACAGTGGAAAAGCAAGATCCAGGCAACGCCCAGGCTCGTGTCGTCAAAGGATATGCCGCCATGCAGGAAGGCAAACTGGACGAGGCCGAGCAGACCTTTTATAAACTCAGCAAGGAAAAAGGCGAAAGCGCCGTATTGGGCAAGGAGGGGTTGGCTCAGGTCTACGAAGAGAAAGGGCAAACCGCCAAGTCCATCGAAATGGCCGAACAGGTGGCCGCCAAGGCCCAGGACCGGCCCCTGGCGCATGTGATCAAAGGGGATCAACTGTATCGCCAGAACAAGAAAGAGGCCGCTGAATCCGAATACCGGCAGGGCACCCAGAAGCAGGGCGGACCGCCGTTTCAACGCGCCGTCGCCTTCAACCAACTGGGGCGCCTCTATGCCCAACGCGGCGACTTGGCCAAGTCCCGCGAATTGTACGACCAGGCGGTAAGCATCGACCCGTATTTCATCGAAGCCACGTCCAACAAGGGGCTGACCTACGAGCAGGAGGGCCGCTGGGACAAGGCCCTGGAAGCCTATCGCCAGGCCGAAGCCATCGACAAGAGAGATCCGTTCGTTCGCGCTCTTTCTGAAAATGCCCTGCGCATGTTGATGATCCAAAAGGACGAGATGAAAAAACGCGAGTTGGAGGTGGCGGTTAAAAAGGTGGTCGAGCGCTATCGGCAAAATCGTTTCGAGACCGAACCGGTCGACGATCCCTGGACCTCCCGATCCACCCGCTTGTTCTTTTTCGATATTTCCGAATCCGGGGGGCTTTCCCAGCGCGCCGGTTTCGGTGGTCTGCTCAAGGCCTACCTGGAAAGACAGTTGGGAGGCTCCGGCAGGATCCTGGTGGTCGACAATCTGATCGTCAAAGGGGTGATCGATGCACTGGAACTCGACAAGGACGCCCTGGCCGATAATGAAATTCTGACCCGTCTCAGCAAGGCTTTTCAGGCCTCGTTGATCGTCAAAGGGTCCGTTTTTCAGATGCCATCGGGGCCCTTGTGCAATCTGAAGATACTCTCCGCCCAGGACGGCAGCGCCGTCGAAGGGATCGATTATCAATTCAACGCCGGCATTCATATGCAGCAGGACCTGAACCAGATCAACCGCAGCCTGCTCGTTCGCATCATGGAGAAGTATCCCCTGCAGGCCTTCGTCGTGGAGGTTACCGGCAACCAGGTCCTGTTGAATCTGGGCACGCTTCAGGGCGTCGTGGAAGGTACGATTTTCAACGTGGTGGAAGAGAAGGCCCCGGTCACCTACAAGGGCAAAACCTTCGTTCCCGAACCCGCCATGATCGCCAAGGTGCATGTGGTTCGCGCCGACTCCGATTTCAGCTACGGCCATATCAAAGATCAACGCAGACCCATCAAGGCCGACGACAAGCTCCGAGAAGATCTGACTTCTCTGTTGTCGGCCGCACCAAACAGCCGGGTCTGGTAGGGTGAAGGGTTTTTAGGCATCGGAAAACCGTCAATTTATTGGCTGCGGCGCACGCCGGCCATGACAGTCTACTATTCTTTTTGATTTGCAGGAATCCACGGTTCAACCCGTGTTCTCATCTCCTTTACTCGTTCCGCTTTCATGGCAGGCTATTTGCAATAGTCTCATCACAGCGGAGCGCATTCTGAATCGAACCTAGAACCTTCCAGGAGATGCAATGGTTGAACGACGAAAGTACAAACGCTACCCGATGCCCGAAGGAACATTCGCCATTCTGCGAAACGAGATGAAACGCCTTCGCAATCACGACCGGATGAGTATCGGCGAGATTGCAATGGTCTTGTACAAATCCGATCCGGAGGTTATGGGCCAGGTGACGGATATGAGCCTGGGCGGACTCGCAGTCCGGTGGAACGCCGGCGCCCTGCCGGAACGCGGCGACGTGGAACTGGATCTGATCATGGCTGAACAGGGTATCTATCTGCACAATATCCCCTATAAGACCGTTGAACCGAAAGCTGTCGCGAAAAATGACCAGAGATCGGCCGGTACGCAACGAAACGCCTTTCGTTTCACCCGCCTCGATACGGAATTGAAAAATCGTTTGCGGGGGCTGCTGGCTCACCATGTCGGTTGAACCCATTGTCTTTTTCAATTATTCGCTAAAGAATCGGTAGGTATAACCGATACTACACTCATCGAAAACGGTTGAAACAAATATCAAATTATTTCGGAGGTAAGAGATGGCCTATAAGATCCTTACGGTTGACGACAGTAAAACCATTCGGATGATCGTCAAGAAGGCTTTTAAACCATACAACTGCGAACTTTTCGAAGGTGAGAACGGTGTGGAAGGCCTGGCCATTGCAGCCAAGGAAATGCCGGACCTGATCATCCTGGATATTACCATGCCGGTGATGACGGGCATCGAAATGCTGGGCAAGCTCAAGGCGGAGAGCGCCTTGAAAGACATTCCCGTAATCATGCTCACCGCCGAATCGGGCAAAGAAAACGTCATGCAGATCGTTAAAATGGGCGTCAAGGATTACATCGTCAAACCGTTCAAGGGCGAGCAGCTCATCGAGCGGGCCAAAAACATCCTCAAACTCAGGCCTGTGGAATAAGCCCGGCAAGAAGCCCATCCTTCCCGCCGGACAGGCCCGCACGGCGTCGATGTCCTTTCCTGCCATTTTCTCGGCATTTTTCTAAATTCGATCAGAAATCACAACAAAACCCTGTACGGGGTGGTGAGCGATACATGCAGCCACCCCCGCATCGCGGCGATGGCCATCACTGCCGATCATGCCGGCCAATCCAATGCCCGACTCTTTTGTTTCCAGTAAAAACCGGAAGACGACGTCACCCGAGCGATCCGAAAATTCAAAGAACCAATAATCCTTTTTCAAAACGCGGTTGAATATGCTATACTGAAAAACTTTGATAGGGATGGTTGCGGTTTCTTTCCCAATAAAAAGGAAGGGATGCGGGGCTTTTAGCGAAAAGCGGGATGGCGCGCCTGGCAGGATTCGAACCTGCGGCCTACGGATTAGAAGTCCGTTGCTCTATCCAGCTGAGCTACAGGCGCTTAAGCAGAAAGAACGCGTACCATAACAGTTGTTAAAAGTCCACACGAAAAACGGACCTTCCGCGCGCGAAAGCGCTTGATACGGGCATCGGGTTCCCGTTTTGGACGGATTGGCGGTCCATCATCGGGAACCTGCATTGCGGAAACATTTGGTAGGTGAATGAAAAAAGCAAAGAAAAAACCGGCGGCTGGCTCGGCAAAGAAAAGCAAGCCGCAGACGCAGCCCAAGACCAGTGACAAATCCCTGGTCAAATACGATCCCCTGCAACGCTATCTTTCGGAGATCAGCAGATACAGCCTGTTGACCCGGGAAGAGGAAGTGGCTTTGGGCAAACGGGTTCAGGAGCACGGCGACCAGGAGGCCGCCTACCGCCTGGTGACGTCCAATTTGCGGCTGGTCGTAAAAATTGCATTGGAATTTCAACGGGTTTGGATGCAGAATTTACTGGATCTGATTCAAGAAGGCAATATCGGGCTCATGCAGGCGGTGAAAAAATTCGACCCGTATAAAAATGTCAAATTTTCCTACTACGCTTCTTTCTGGATCAAGGCCTACATCCTGAAATTCATCATGGATAATTGGCGACTGGTGAAAATCGGCACCACCCAGGGGCAGCGCAAGCTGTTTTTCAAGCTTAAAAAAGAAAAACAGAAGCTCATCGACGAGGGATTCGATCCCAAACCCAAACTGCTTTCTCAGCGTCTGGGCGTTTCCGAACGCGAGATCGTGGATATGGATCAGCGCCTGGACGGCTGGGACATCTCACTGGACGCGCCGCTCAAGGAAGATTCGGATACCGAACGGATCGAGTTCATGAGCACGGAGGCGGAGTCGGCGGAAGAGACGGTGGCCAAAAAGGAGATGGAGTCCCTGCTCAATGAGAAAATCGCGGCCTTCAGAACCCAGATGACCGAAAGGGAACTGGACATTTTCGACCGCCGGATTTTTTCCGATACGCCGGTCACCCTTCAGGAGATCGGCGACAAATACGGCATTTCCCGCGAACGGGTGCGGCAGGTGGAAAAAAACGTCGTTAAAAAGATGAGGGATTATTTCAAAAAGGAAATTCCCGATTTCGAGACCTATACCGAGGGCGTTTCCTGACCGCATTGCCCGCTCGTTGTTGAAATGAACGCTTGCCAGCGGCCAACCGATCGTGCTGCCCGCCAATACAAAATTTCGATACAGGATTCCCAGCCGAAAGAATCATCGATGAAAAGACAGGATTGGATCAACATCGTATTGATATATGGCCTTATCGGCCTTGCCGGCTGTGCCTGGCAGGGCACCCGCATTGGCGGGACTGCACCCGCGCGGATGGACGAGCGGCCGGTCAACGCCTATTATCTGTTTTCCGAAGCCCATCTCAACCTTAAAAAAGGACAGGTCGATCAGGCCATCGCCATCATGCAACAGGCCCAGGCCCTGGATCCGGAGTCGATCTATCTCAAGCGCGAACTGGCCGGCATGTGGCTGATGAAAAAAGACACCCCGAAAGCCATCGAACTGCTGGATGAGATTTTGAGCAGCCATCCGGATGACATCGAAACCCTGCTTCTGGCCGGACGCGTCCACCAGAACTTGAGAAACTCGCAAAAAGCCATGGACGCCTATTCGCGGGTGCTGGCCCTGGACCCCACCCAACAGGATGTCTATCTGGTACTGGGCGGCATGTATATGGACCAGCAGCGCTGGGAGGAAGCCCAAACCGTTTACCGGCAACTGGTCGAACATTTCCCTGGATCCTATGCCGGCTATTTTTTCCTCGGACGCATCAGTTCCATCAACGGCGACGCCCGGGTAGCCGAAACGTATTATGAAAAGACCCTGGAACTCGAGCCCGATCTCGTAGAATCGCGCTTCGAACTGGGGGGGCTGTACGAATCGGAGAAAAAGTTCAAGAAGGCCACCGCCGTATACGAAGAAATTCTTAAAAGAAACCCGAACAACACGCAGGCAAAAATGGCGCTCGGCCATGTCCTTTATCGCCGGGGATTCAAGAAAAAGGCCGCCAGGATATTCTCCGAACTGGGCCGCATGAGCCTGGAAGATAAGGAGATCGTTCGCATCCTGGTCCGGCAATACATCGACGCTCAGGATTACGAGGCCGCCATCGTCATCATCCGGGGACTTATCAAAGGGGCGCCGGAGAATTCGGACCTCAAATATCTGGCCGGCGTATCCCTGGACGGGATGGACGAAAAAGAAGCCGCCATCGAGCAATTGAAACAGGTCGCGTCCGATTCGCATTTCTTCCAGAATGCCGCCGTTCACGCGGCCCTGCTTTATCAGGAGATGGAAAAGCTTCCGGATGCCATCGACTTTCTGCTGGAAACCATCCGCAAGGATCCCGACAACCCGGAATTCAGACTGTATCTGGGCTCTTTTTACGAACAGGCCGAAGCGTATGAAAAAGCCGAAAAGGCCTTGAAAGAAGGGCTTGCCATCGACCCCGAGAACCCCCGGCTTTTTTTCCGGTTGGGTGTGGTCTATGATAAATGGGGCAAAAAAGACGCTTCCATCGCCACCATGAAAAAGGTGCTCCAGGTCGAACCCGACAACGCCAATGCCCTCAACTATCTCGGCTACACCTATGCGGATATGGGCATTCATCTGGATGAGGCCGAACGGCTGATTCGCAAAGCCCTGGAACACAAGCCCGGCGACGGGTATATCACGGACTCTCTGGCGTGGGTGTACTTCAAGCGCGGTCAATACGACAAGGCCTTGCCGCTTCTGGAAGAAGCGGTCCGCCTGGTGCCCGACGACCCCATTGTCAGGGAGCATCTGGGCGATGTCTACAGCAAGCTTGGCATGGTATCACAGGCATTGGAAAGCTATCGCCGGTCCATTGAAAACGGCCACACCGAAAAGGCGCTGGTGGAAAAGAAAATTCAATTGCTGAACCCATGAACGAACTCTCTTCACGTTCGTACCTGCCGGCAGTTGTGTTGCTGCTGTGCATTGGGGCCGCTTTGTGGGGATGCGCGTACGGTCCACAGGTCGAAGTGCCAAGCGATCCGGCCGCCGAAGAGCTGGCGACCCGGCTCAAAACGGCCAACGCCGGTCTGAAGCGTTTTAAATGCCTGGGGAAAATGACCCTGGCCGCTCCCGGGCAGCCGGCCCAGTCCTTTCGGGCGGCCATGGCCGGCGCGTTGGACGATCGTCTGCGGATCGACATGCTCGCCCCTTTCGGCGGTTCCGCCGGCACTTTTTCCAGCGATGGCCAGCATCTGTTTCTTGTCAGGCACCCGTCCGGTGAATATTATAAAAAACGATACGGCAGCGGCAGTCTCAAGCGCATGCTCCAGATCGATGTCAGCGTAGCCGACCTGCTGGAACTGATGGTCGGGCGGATACCGATTGCTGAGAACGGGGCGGTCCGGTTGATGCCTTCGGGCGAAGGCGCTGCGGCCCAGCTGCTTGTTGTCGACGGGCAGGGCAGGACCCGTCAGCGCATCGGCCTGGACGCCAACGGTGACCCCGTTGATTCTCAATGGTTCGACAGCGACCAGCGTGCGACCCATGCCTTGGTTATGAAAGGCCGGCAGGTCGTCGACGGCTACGCGCTGCCCCGGCGGATCGATTTGACCGGTGGCAAAGGGGAGCGGGTAACCCTGATCCTGGAACGATACGAAGCCAACGTCCCGCTGGACGACCAACTCTTCGCGCCGCCCAGGCAGCAGCCATGAAAAGGAAATTTCATTTTGCAGCCGATGCCGCGCTGGGAAAGCTGGCGCGCCACCTGCGCGCCGCCGGTTTCGACACTAGGAGCGCGCCCCAGAGCGCGCAGTCCGATTTCTGGCAAACGCTTGACCCGAAACGGATTATCCTGACCCGAACGACGAACCTGCGGCGGCGATTCAAAGACCGCCATCCGGTGTTCATTCGCGAAAACGATCCGTGGCGCCAATTTTTGCAGGTGATGCGGGAATTGAAAATAAAAGCCGATGACCTGGATCCCTTCAGCCGCTGTGTGGTCTGCAATTGCAGGCTGCGTGAAACGGACCGGCAGATGGTGAAGGGTCGCGTGCCGGACTACGTCTGGCAGCGCCACGCCCGATTTCGGACCTGCGATCAATGCCGGCGTTTATACTGGGCGGGAAGCCACCCTGTCCGGATGGAAGAACGGATGGCAGCCATTTTTTCAACCCAACCGAGAAAGAGAAACGATGAGTGCGAAACCACCTGAAAACAGCGGATGCGGCGGTGCCGGCCAATCGACGGCCGGCGATGCTCAGGACCGCAATCTGGAACAGACCCTGTCAAAAATAAAAAACAAGCTGATTGTCATGAGCGGCAAGGGAGGGGTGGGAAAATCCAGCTTCGCCACCAATCTGGCCGTTTCGCTGGCGGACAAGGGGTTTTCCACCGGCCTGCTGGATGTGGACCTGCACGGTCCCAGCATCGCCACCATGACCGGGATCGATGGGCTTTTGAATGTATCCGACGATCAGCGGGCGATTCCCAAGTCCGTGGGCGACCGTTTGAAAGTGGTCTCCATGCAATCGTTGATGCAAGACCCCGATCAGGCCGTGATCTGGCGGGGGCCGGCAAAAACCGGCGTGATCCGCCAGTTTATCGCCGAGGTCTGCTGGGACGAACTGGATTTTCTGATTGTCGACTCACCTCCCGGCACTGGAGACGAACCGTTGAGCGTGGCCCAGACCATCACCGGTGCCAAAGCCGTGATCGTTACCACGCCCCAGGACGTGGCCCTGGCCGACGTGCGCAAGTCGATCAACTTCTGCCGGGCCGTAAACATGGACATCGTGGGCCTGGTGGAAAACATGGGACCTTTTGCCTGCCCCTGCTGCGGCAAAACGGTGGAACTGTTCAAGAGCCGGGGAGGGCGCTTGACCGCCGAAACCATGGGGGTGAATTTTCTGGGAACATTGCCCTTCGATCCCAAGGTGGTCAAAGCCTGCGACGAAGGAACGCCCATTGCCGCCGCCGGCGGTGACGGGGATTTTGTGAAAGCCCTGGGCCAGGTGGTTCAGGCCATCGTCCCCAAGCTGTAGCCATGGCCCGACAGGTCCTGGCACTGGAGGCTCGCCTGCGCGACTGCCGCAATGTCCGCACCATTGGCGTGCGGCCCAATTTCAGCGACTACAGCCCGCAGGAAATGCAGTGGATCCGCGAAGCGGAGGTCATCTATTATCCCACGGCATTTTACGCCGACCTTTTCGACGCCGTGGGTAAGGCCACCTTTCCCAGCTACCATACCTACAAATGTGTTCAGGACAAGATCAAACAGACCGCGCTGCTCCAACTGGCCGGGTTGCCCCATCCTCCAACGCGGGTGTTTTACGGCCGCCGGCAGCAATCGAAAATCCCCCAGTATTTTTCCTATCCATGCATCGCCAAGGAACCGCGGGGGTCGGCCATGGGGCGGGGCGTGTTTTACATTGGCAATCGCGATGATCTGGATATCTACCTCCAGGAACGCCATGTAGCCTATATCCAGCAGTACATCCCCATGGACCGGGATATCCGCGTGGTCGTGATCGGCGGTGAGGTGGTCCATGCCTACTGGAGAATCGCAGTCGATGGGGAGTTTCGCACCAATGTTGCCAGGGGCGGGCACATCGGCCTGGAACCCGTTCCCGAAGCGGCGCTGGCCCTGGCAAAAAAGGCGGCGCAGGTCTGCCGGTGGAACGATGTGGGCATCGACATCTGCCGCGACGGCGACGGGTACACCATTTTGGAGGCCAACATGAAATACGGGCGTGAAGGATTTCGCGCCGCCGGTATCGACTATTTTAAGATGATGGAGCAAATGATCGACGATGGACAAATCTGAATCCAACCGCCCTGCAACCCTGCTCGATGGACTGAAGGCGGATTTGAACCGGCGGGAACGGGAAATTTTATCCAAAGCCGCCACATTCAGCGATTCCGGAATTCGCCGGAATCCGATCACCGACGCCGAAGCCGGCTACCGCATGACCTTTTCCCTGGATGCGGACCGGATTCTCCATAGCCGGGCGTACACCCGCTACATCGATAAAACCCAGGTGTTTTATCTGATTCCCAACGATCACATCACCCATCGGGTATTGCACGTTCAATTGGTTTCCAAGATTGCCCGCACCATCGGACGATTTCTGCGCCTGAACGAAGACCTTATCGAAGCCATCGCCCTGGGCCACGACATCGGCCACACGCCCTTCGGACACGAAGGGGAGCGGTATCTTTCCGCACTGTGCCAAAAGGCCGGCATCGGTTATTTCATGCACAATGTCCAGAGCATCCAGTTCCTGGACTGCGTGGAGCGCAAAGGCCAGGGCTGGAACCTCTGCCTGCAGACCCTGGACGGAATCCTGTGCCATGACGGCGAAATCCATAACCGCAGCCTGGCGCCCAACCCGGAAAAGGATTTTGCCACCTTCGAAAAAGAGATTACGGCCAAAAAGGCCGATCCGGATTTTTCGCTGATCCCCATGACCCTGGAGGGGTGCGTCGTCCGCATGGCGGACACCATCGCCTACATCGGCAGGGACCTGGAGGACGCCATTCGCCTGGGGCTGCTCCAGCGCAGCGATATCCCTTCAGCCATTGCCCGCAGACTGGGCAATACCAACGGCACGATCGTCTACCGGCTGGTCACCGATGTGATCAAAAACAGTCACGACAAGCGTTCCATCGCCTTCAGCCCGGAGATTTCCAATGCCCTGAAGGCGCTCAAGGACTTCAACCTGGAACGCATTTATATGAACCCCAAAAGCAAGATCCATGCGGAAACCATCCAGCGGCTGTTTGCCCGGCTGTTTGAAATGCGATTGGAAGAGCTGGAAACCAACCGGCGCGACTCGGATATCTTCTCCGGTTTCCTGGCCGATATGTCCGAGTCGTATATTGACGGCCACAATCCTGCGGAGATCGTGCGGGATTACATTGCCGGCATGACGGACCGCTACTTTTTACACCAGTTTCCGGAGCACGAGCGACCGGCACCCCCTTTGTGAAACAGGAATGCCGTATCGATGACCCAGCCCTCCCATCGTCATCCCCCGACTCCTGCCGGCCATGGACGGCGCACTTATCGGCAGCTGGTTTTCGGAGCCGGCCTGACCTCTTTCGAGGTGGTCTGCCAACAGACGGATCTGCTGGTCCGGGCGGATCGGCCGCTTGAGGCGCAAACCCGGGAGCGGGTATTGGAACTGCGGGGGCAGATCGAAGGCTACATCCGCCGCTACCCGGACTTTGCCACTACCCTGGTGCCCTGGCGAGCCGATGCTTTGGCGCCTGAAATCGTGCGCAACATGATTCGGGCCGGCAACGCCGCCGGCGTAGGTCCCATGGCGGCTGTTGCCGGAGCGATCGCCGGCTCCGTCGGCCGCCATCTTTTGGAGCACAGCCGGCAGGTGGTGGTGGAGAACGGCGGGGATATTTTCCTGAAAACCGACCGGCCGGCGATTGCCGGGCTGTACGCCGGTCATTCGCCCCTGAGCATGAAATTCGGCATCCAGGTGGCCGAAACCGGAGATGGCGTCGGCGTGTGCACCTCGTCGGGGACGGTGGGCCATTCTTTGTCCACCGGCAGGGCCGACGCGGTCTGCGTGGTGGCCCACTCCTGTGCCCTGGCCGATGCGGCGGCCACCGCCATCGCCAATCGGATAAATGCCCCTGACGAGATCGCATCGGCGATTTCTATCGGAAGATCCATCGTCGGCGTCCTGGGCATTGTGGCGGTGTGCGGTCGTGAAATGGGGGCCTGGGGGCAGGTGGAACTGGTTCCCATGCAAGGAAAAAAAGGTTGAGTTTTCGGGTGGAAAAGGATAAAGATGCTTGATAATCAAAGGGTTCTACGGAGCCGTCACATTTAATTCGAAAAGCCAGGCGAGGGAGAAACAGGCTATGAAAAAGGTGAAAATCGCCTTATGGATCTTGATTTTCGGTTTCGTGGGGCTGCTGATTTTTCAGAACAGAGGGTTTTTTATGGCCGAAAGCCGTCTGATGCTCGACTTGGGGTTCTTTTATTATGAAACGCCGTTTTTGGCCAATGCAATCTTTTTCGTGGCCTTTTTTCTGGCTGGTATGCTGATTACCTATTTTTTCGGTCTGTTCAGACAGTTCAGGGACGCCAAAACCATCAAGACGCTCAAGGCCAAAGAGGCCAGCTTGGTCGAAACCGTGTCGTCGTTGGAAAAACGGCTTTCGAAACCCGAGACAACCGCCGCTCCTGCCGATGTAAAGCCCATCGTCGAGGAAGAATCGTCGAAAACGACCGACGAGGTGCAATGATCCTGGAACTGCCGTCGTCCCAACGGCCAGATCCGATATCCCTGTCAACGATCCGTCCACACGGGCAATGCTTTCCATCCGATGGCGTATGGTGTACAGCCGGCCCGAATATAGTCCTGTTTAATGGCGACCGCTAAAACCACCCCCATGATGCAGCAATACCTCTCCATCAAGGAGCGGTATCCCGACGTTCTTCTCTTTTACCGCATGGGCGACTTTTACGAGATGTTCTTCGAAGATGCCCGACTGGCATCCCGGGAACTCGAAATCGCCCTGACCTCCCGCAATAAGAACGACGAAGATTCGATTCCCATGTGCGGCGTTCCCCACCGGGCCGCCAAGGGATATATCGCCCGACTGATCGAAAAGGGACACAAGGTCGCCATCTGCGATCAGATGGAGGACCCCAAATCCGCCAAGGGATTGGTCAAGCGCGATGTGGTGCGTGTCGTCACCCCGGGCATGATCATCGAAGACGATCTGTTGGAAGAAAAAAGCAACAACTACATCCTGGCCGTTTCCCGGCATGGGCAGATGATCGGCCTGGCCAGCCTGGATATATCCACCGGCACGTTCCGGCTTACCGAAACCAGAAATCCGGCGGCCGTCATCGATGAAATCCTGCGGGTGGCCCCCAAGGAGATTCTGCTGCCGGAATCGCTGGCCGCCGAAGCGCCCTTCAGCGTTATTGTCGCCCAGGACGCCAACCTTGCGGTCAGCCTCATGGAAGACCGGATATTCGCTTTCGACGTCGGCCGCCGGCGTCTGTTGGAACAGTTCGATACCCTCTCCCTGGAAGGATTCGGATGTGAAACCGTAAAGGCCGGCGTGGCCGCCGCCGGAGCCCTGATTCATTATGTCAGCGAAACCCAACGCCAGAAGATCGAGCATCTTCAATCTCTCCGGACCTACTCGTTGGATCGCTTTCTGGTGGTGGACGACCAGAGCTGCCGGAATCTCGAACTGACCGTCAATTTGCGTACCGGCACCCGCCAGGGAACCCTTTTGGGCATTGTCGACCGGACCGTCACCGCCATGGGCAGCCGGCTCGTGGCCCACTGGCTGCGGTATCCACTGCTGGACCCGGCCCGAATCGAAAAGCGGCAGGATGCCGTGGCCGAAGCGGTGGATCGGATGCAAGCCCGCAAGGACCTTCGCGAAAGCCTCAAGGCGGTCAGGGATCTGGAACGGCTGGGCAGCAAGATCTCCATGGGCCATGGCAATGCCCGCGATCTTACCGCCCTGAAGCAATCCATCCAGGCCCTGGCCGAAGTATTCGGGTCCCTGGTGGGATTGGAATCGCCTTTTTTTCGGTACGATGCGGATATCGACGGTTTGCACGCGCTTGCCGACCTGATCGACCGGGCCATCCGGGAAGATGCCCCGCCGGTGATCGGCGAAGGGGGCATGATCCGCAAAGGCTATCACGAAGAACTGGACGAACTGATCCATATCAGCCGGGACGGCAAGGGCTGGCTGGCCGAACTGGAGGAAAAAGAACGCAAACATACCGGCATCAACGCCCTCAAGGTGCGTTTCAACAAGGTTTTCGGCTACTTTATCGAGGTTTCCCGCAGCCACAGCGAATCGGTCCCCGACCACTATGTGCGCAAGCAGACCCTGGTCAACGCGGAGCGTTACATCACCGACGAATTGAAACAGTTCGAATCCCGGGTCCTCAATGCCGAGGAACGGCGCGCCAGCCTGGAACAGGAGATTTTTCTGGACGTGCGGGACAAGGTGAAAAAACGGCACGCCGACATCCAGAACGTCGCCCGCTTCATCGCCCGGGTGGACTGCCTGACCGCTTTTGCCGAAGTCGCCCAGAACAACGATTACTGCCGGCCGCAAATCAACACCGACGGGACCCTGGACATTCAGGAAGGACGCCATCCCGTCGTTGAAAAATTGATTACGGGCGAGCGTTTCGTCCCCAATTCCATTTTGCTGGACAACCACGAGAACCAGGTCCTGATCATCACCGGTCCCAACATGGCCGGAAAATCCACCGTACTGCGCCAGGTGGCCCTGATGACCATCATGGCCCAGATGGGCGCCTTCGTTCCCGCCGAGCGGGCCGACATCTCCATAACCGACCGCATTTTTACCCGTGTGGGCGCGCTGGACAATCTGTCGGCCGGCCAGAGCACCTTTATGGTGGAGATGCAGGAGACGGCCAACATCGTCAACAACGCCACCGCGGACAGCCTGGTTATCCTGGACGAGATCGGACGCGGTACCTCCACCTACGATGGGCTGAGCATCGCCTGGGCCGTGGCCGAATACCTGCACGGCCTCAACGGCACCGGCACCCGTACCCTTTTCGCCACCCACTACCACGAGTTGACCGAATTGGAGGGCCAGTTCGAGCGGGTGAAGAATTACAACATCGCCGTCAAAGAGTGGAACGACGAGATCATTTTCTTGAGAAAATTGGTCAAAGGGGGTACCAATCGCAGTTACGGAATCCAGGTGGCCCGGCTGGCCGGCATTCCCGAACCGGTGATTCGGCGCGCCAAGAAGATTCTTGCCCGGATCGAGGCGGGGGAGCATCCCCGGGCCGATGAACGCACTACCGCCGGAAAAAGAGCCAAGCCCGCCAAAGGGCATGTGCAGTTGGGGCTTTTCAGCCCCATGGAACGAAAACTGGTGGAGGCGCTCCAGTTGATGGATGTGAGCCGGATGACCCCGATCGACGCGTTGAATGCCTTGAACGAATTGAAGATCAAAGCCCAATCGATTGTGTACTAAAGTTCGATTTCCATGACGATGCAGAGGATAGCCGACCAAAAACGATGCCTGACAGGATTGCGACTGATCGCAGTCGTATTCGTGTTCCAGATGGCGTTCGTCTGGCCGGCTTGGGCCCTGACGCCCAAACAGCAGTTTTATCGGGCCGAGAATGCCGCCGCGGCGCTCAAGAAAAATACCCGCCACCAGAAATACCGGGACAAGTGGCTGGCCTGCATCGAAAAATACAAGAAGGTGTATCAGCTTGATCCTTCGGGGCCCTGGGCCGCCGCGGGTCTTTACAACGCCGGCCTGTTGTATCTGGATCTGGCCAAGCGTTCCTACCTGACTGCGGACCGACAAGAGGCCTTGGACCTTTTCCAGCGGGTGATTCAGCGTTTCCCCAAAAGCCGGTATACCCCCAAAGCGAAAACCCAGCTGGACAAACTGAACAAGCCGGCGCCGACACCCGGACCATCGCCGGCGGAAGCGAAGTTCAAAACGGCCAACGCCGTCTACAAGCGGCTGATGGACAGCAAAGCCAAGCAGAAATACCGGGATCAGTGGCAACGGGCCATCGATCGCTTTCAGGACGCCTACCGGGCAGACGAAAACGGGCCTTACGCCGCCGAATCCCTGTATCGGGTGGCGGAACTGTACAAGAGGTTGTCGGAAATATCGAAACGAAAAAGCGACCGCGACCGGTCGATGGATCATTTTCGACAGGTGAAAGCGCGCTTCCCCGATTCGGTTTACGCCCAAAAAGCCGATGCGCAGCTGGGAGGTGAAAGCGGCAGCGAACCGCCAGCGAAAACGGACGCCGGCGATCCCCTGGCCGGAATCATCGCCGAAAGCCAATCTGCACCCGATTCGGCCAAGGATGCGGCCGAGCCCCTGCCGAACGGTATGGTCACCGTAAATGGGCTGCGTTTCTGGTCCAACCCCAGCTACACACGGATCGTGATCGATGCCGACCAGGAAACCCGTTTCTCCCATCGATTGCTGAAAAAGGATCCTTCCATCAAAAAGCCCCAACGGCTTTACATCGATCTGGACCGGAGCCGGCTGGGCCAGGGCATCCAGAAAATCGTTCCCATCAACGACGAACTGCTCGCCGATGCCCGGGCCGGGCAGAACAGCCCGGAAACCGTCCGGATCGTGGTGGACATCAAATCCTTTAAAACCTACAAGATTTTCTCCCTGAAGAATCCTTTCCGGATCGTGCTGGACGTCTGGGGCTTGGAAACGGAAACGGCCACGGCCGAAGACGCCCGGCCGGAAGTCCGTCCCCGGACAGGCAAACTGCCGCCCGGCGCCATCGCCCGGCAGCTCGCCCTGGGAGTCAAGCGCATCGTCATCGATCCAGGCCATGGCGGCAGGGATTACGGTGCGCCGGGCTATCTGAAAGGGGTGCACGAAAAAGACGTGGTCCTGCAGATTGCCAAACGGCTGGCCCGCAAAGTGGAAAGCGATCTGAACTGCGATGCCGTGCTCACCCGAACCACCGACCGCTACCTGACATTGGAGGAGCGCACCGCCATCGCCAACACCCAGAACGCCGACCTGTTTATCTCCATTCACACCAACGCCATTCGGGATAAAAGGGCCTACGGCATTGAAACGTTTTTCCTCAATCTGGCCACCGACGACGATGCCATCATGGTAGCGGCCAGGGAAAACGCAACTTCGGCCAAGAACATCAGCGATCTGGAGTCGATTTTAAACGACTTGATGCAGAACGCCAAGATCAGCGAATCCAGCCGCCTGGCCGCCATGGTTCAGCGGGAGATGTGCAGTCATCTGAAAAAGAGCTACAGCTACGTTCGCAACAAAGGCGTCAAACAGGCACCGTTTTACGTGCTCCTCGGTGCGCAGATGCCAGCCCTGTTGGTGGAGACCTCCTTTATCTCCAATCCCAGGGAATGCAAACGACTGACCGATGCCAAATACCAGGACCAATTGTGTGACGGAATTATTCGGGGCATCCGCAAATATATTAAAGAGACCAGTCCGACGGCCTTCATGGAACCATCGGACCGCCCGACGAAAAACGGATAACATGCCGCAGCGGCCGCCCTGCCGCCGGCAACCGACATTTAACCGGAAAACATGCAGGAGGGAGGAGACATGGCTTACGAAAACATCATTTTTGAAGTGAATGAAGGCATTGCCACCATTACCTTTAACCGCCCCAAAGCGCTCAACGCCCTGAACGGGATGCTGCTGGACGAGCTTGCCGCAGCCCTGGACGAAATCGAGGCCGATGAGGATATCCGTGTGCTGGTGCTGACCGGCGCCGGTGAAAAATCCTTTGTGGCCGGTGCCGACATCACCGAACTGGCAACCTTCAACACGTTGCAGAGCAAGATGTTTTCACGCAAAGGGCAGTTGATCATCAGCCGGCTGCAGGAATTGGCCATCCCGGTCATCGCCGCCGTCAACGGTTTTGCCCTGGGCGGCGGAAGCGAAATGGCCCTGGCCTGCGATTTTATCTACGCCTCGGAAAACGCCATGTTCGGCCTGCCTGAAATCACGCTGGGCATCATTCCCGGATTCGGCGGCACCCAGCGGTTGCCCCGGCTCATCGGCAGCAATCGGGCCAAAGAGATGATCTTTACCGGCAAGATGATTCCGGCCGCCGAAGCCGAAACCATTGGAATGGTCAACCGGGTCCTGCCTTTAGCGGAACTGATGGAAGCAACCCTGAAAACCGCCCGCACCATCGCCGCCAAGGGGAAGGTCTCCCTGCGGGCGGCCAAGCAGGCGGTAAACAGCGGCCTGGAAGTGGATCTGGGCACCGGCCTTAAGATCGAAGTGGATGCCTTTGCCATCTGCATGGCCAGCGAGGACGCCAAGGAGGGAACCGGGGCCTTTATCGAAAAACGAAAACCGCAATTCAAGGGAACGCTCAAAGGATAGCCGGACCGCTGCAACGAACGAACCCCCTGTTTTGGGACGATATTTCCCTTGACAGGGGCAGTCAGATTCATTATCCAGCGATAACCGCCGGAACCGTTGCCGGCCCCTGATTTCGCCCAACGATAAAGGATAATACGAGCATGAACGGATCGCGTGGACAATTTCGATCCGTCGGTGCCCTGGGTGGCTTTTGCTTTAGCAGGTCCATCCATGGCACGGCGATACGGTTCTAACTGTTTTCGACATCATGCCATGGGTGGACGGCAGACTCGACCGACCCCCATGGCATTTTTCGTTACGCAAGGCCGGGGGCAGCCCCGGCTTTTTTATTGGTTCATCGGACATGACGGCGTTTCAGATTCGCTTTTATATATATCAGTGTCCATCCAGAAATAGGAAGGGCACTAACAACCATTGGCAGGAAGGAGAGATAGGGAAATGATCCACGACATCGAATACGAAACCATGCCCCGCGAAGCGCTGGAGGCGATCCAGCTGCGGCGGCTTCAAACCACCCTTGAACGGGTCTATGCCTCCGTTCCTTTTTACCGTAAAAAGTTCAAGGAGGCCGGAATCGTTCCTTCAGACATCCAAAAGCTGGAAGATCTGAGAAAAATTCCGTTTACCACCAAGCAGGACCTTCGCGACAATTATCCCTACAACATGTTTGCCGTTCCCATGGACAACGTGGTTCGCATTCATGCCTCGTCCGGTACCACCGGCCAGCCGACGGTTGTGGGATATACGGCCCGGGACGTGAAGACCTGGTCCACGCTGATGGCCCGTTCGCTGGCCGCCGGCGGCGCCGGAAGGGGAGACATCATTCACAATGCCTACGGGTACGGGCTGTTTACCGGCGGTTTGGGCGTTCATTACGGCGCCGAGTGTTTGGGCGCCTCGGTGATCCCGGTTTCCGGCGGCAATACCAAACGCCAGGTGGTGATCATGAGGGATTTCAAACCCACTATCATCACTGCCACGCCGTCGTATGCCCTGCACCTGGCCGAAGTGGCCGAAGAGATGGGCGTATCGTTCGAATCGCTGAATTTCAAGTACGGCGTTTTCGGCGCCGAGCCCTGGTCCGAGCAGATGCGCCAGGAGATCGAGCGCAAGCTGAATCTCGTGGCCGTGGACATTTACGGACTCAGCGAGGTCATGGGGCCCGGGGTGGCCATCGAATGCCACGAAGCCAAAAAGGGCCTGCATGTCTTTGAAGACCACTTCATTCCGGAGATCGTCGATCCCAAAACACTCGAACCCCTGCCTTACGGGAGCGACGGGGAACTGGTCTTCACCTCGCTGACCAAGGAGGCCTTTCCCGTTATCCGGTATCGCACCCGCGATATCACCTCCCTGAACCCGGAACCGTGCATCTGCGGCCGCACCCTCGTCCGCATGAACCGGGTCACGGGCCGCAGCGACGACATGCTGATCATCCGCGGTGTCAATGTCTTTCCCTCCCAGATCGAAAGCGTGCTCATGGATATCGAAGAAGTGGAACCCCACTACCAGCTGGTGGTGGACCGTGAGGACAATCTGGACGTGCTCACCGTCAACGTGGAAGTGGGCGAACGCGGTTTTACCGACGAGGTCAAGGGCCTGCAACGGCTGGAACGTCGTATTTCAAAGAATATCAAAGAGCTGCTGGGCGTTTCCGCCAAGGTCAAGCTGGTCGAACCCAAGGGCATCGAAAGAAGCCAGGGCAAGGCCGTTCGGGTTGTGGACAACCGCAAGATTTGATAAGAAAAAAGAGAATTTCAACGCTAAAGTGAACGAATCAATGACCGACTAGATTGTGGAGGGACAGATGCAGGTAGAACAGATTTCCGTTTTTCTGGAAAACAAATCGGGAAGGCTCTCGGAAGTGACTGCGATTCTAACCGAGTCCAGCGTCAACATCCGGGCCCTGGCATTGGCCGATACATCCGACTTCGGTGTTTTGCGGCTCATTGTCGACGATACCCAAAAGGCGATATCGACGCTGAAAAACAATGGATTCACTGTGGGTAAGACCCATGTGGTGGCTGTGGAAGTCGCCGACCGCCCCGGCGGGCTCCACGAGATTTTGACCCTGCTCCACGAAGCCGAAATCAATGTCGAATACATGTACGCCTTTGTGCGCACCTCCGGCGACAATGCCGTGATGATCTTTCGCATCGAGGAAGATCAAAAGGCCGTAGACTTGCTCCAATCCAAAGGCGTCAATGTGATCGACGGACAGCGATTGTACTCGCTGTAGAACGATCGAGTTATCGGAAAATTCCGTTTTAAAATTGTTGTGCCTTTTGGGGCATTGCTGTGGTATAATCCAATTTTACCAACTCGAAAAGATCCTTTCAGGTTGTTTGATGGGCGCTAAACAGGTAAACCAGGTTCAAGTTGTCTGGGGAATCGCCCTGATTCTGGCAGGACTGGGCGTTTTCTACCGGATTCCCCAGGTGATGCCCAATATCGAACAGATTCCGAGATTTGCCGCCGCCACCGGTTTCATCCGATTTTGTTTTTATTTCATCGGAATTTTTCTCATCGGGGGCGGATGCAAGAAGCTGTTTCACGAATTTCGCAAGCCGTCGGAAACAGTGAAAGATCAATGAATTCGGGAAGCTTTGCCTTTTAGACGAATTCGTAAAAATTTGATCCCGCATCGCTTTAAAAGTACAAGGATCATGGCAACACCAACCAACGGCAGGTAGCGACGATATGGCCAACGCAGAAATTTCTCTGAGCTTAGACGAAAACTCCGGATCGGGCGCCATGTCCGAAGCCCAGTACAGCGCCAAGATCCAGGCGATCGGCAACCGTCTCAACGCAGCCAACAACCTGGGCGAAGCGTTGATCAACCTGAAGGACGAAATCTGCGAATTGTTCGGCTCCGACCGGATCACCGTTTACGTGGTGGACGGCGTCAAACGGGAACTCGTTTCCCGTTTCAAGTCCGGCAACGAGGTCACCGAAATCCGGATTCCCGTGGCCCAGACCAGTGTGGCCGGCTATGCCGCCCTGAAACAGACCCTCATCAATATCAAGGACGTTTACGACCAGAAAGAACTGGCGGAAATCGATACGGAACTGCAATTCGATTCCAGCTGGGACCGCAGAACCGGGTATCGCACCAAACAAATTCTGGCGCACCCGATCGTCTACCAGAAATACCTCATGGGAACCCTGGAGCTGATCAACCGCAAAGGCGGGGGAGAGTTCGGCGGCGCCGAAGAAAAGGCCATCGCCGAATTGTCCAAGATCATGGGCGTGGCGCTGTACAACCAGAAGCGCATCGCCGCACGGGGAGGACGTTCCAACAAATACGACCACCTGCTGGAAAACCACCTGCTGACCCAGAAAGAGCTGAGCAAGGCTTATAGTGACGCCACTCAGCGCAAAGAGCCGGTTTCCGCTGTTTTGATGAAGGATTACAAAATCCCCAAAAAGGAAATCGGCAGCGCGCTGGAAAAATTCTATAAGACCAGCTTTATCGAATACAACGCCAATTACCCCATCCCCGGGGATCTCATGACTGGCCTCAAGGTACCCTTCATGCGCAACAACATCTGGGTGCCGCTGAAGAGCGAAGACAAAAAAGTCGTCATCGCGGTGGACAATCCCCACGACCTGAAAAAGATCGACGAGATCAAGGCCCTGTTCCCCGGGCGGCCCGTCACCTTTTACGTCAGCCTCAAACAGGATATCCTCGATTTTATCAAGCTGTTCACCCAGGATGAAAAGGAACTGGCCGAAATCGACGACATCCTCTCCCAACTCCAGGTGGAGGACGAGGAGGTCGAAGAGGCCTCATCCGGTGTCGGCGAAGAGGACAGTGCGGTGGTCCAGCTGGTCAATAAAATCATTCTGGACGCATACAGCCGCAACGCTTCGGATATCCACATCGAACCCTATCCGGGCAAACAGAACACCCAGGTGCGCATCCGGGTGGACGGGTCGTGTACGATTTACCAGACCATTCCTTTTTCCTACAAGAACGCCGTGGTTTCCAGAATCAAGATCATGTCCGATCTGGATATTGCCGAACGGCGGCTGCCCCAGGACGGCAAGATCAAATTCAAGAAATACGGCGGCAAGGACATCGAGCTTCGTGTGGCCACCATTCCCACCCAGGGCGGGCTGGAAGACGTGGTCATGCGTATCCTGGCCGCCGGCGAGCCCATTCCGCTGGACAAAATGGGCTTTTCCCAAAGTAACTATAAGAATTTTATCAGCGTGGTGACCAAACCGTACGGGATTATCTTTGTTTGCGGCCCCACCGGTTCCGGTAAAACCACCACCTTGCACTCGGCCCTCAGCTTCATCAACAAGACCGAAACCAAAATCTGGACGGCGGAGGATCCGGTGGAAATCACCCAGCGCGGCCTTCGTCAGGTGCAGGTGAAGCCCAAGATCGGCTTCGATTTCGCAGCGGCCATGAGGGCCTTTCTGCGCGCCGACCCGGACGTGATCATGGTCGGTGAAATGCGCGACAAGGAGACCACCTCCATCGGCATCGAAGCCTCGCTAACCGGTCACCTTGTCTTTTCCACCCTGCATACCAACAGTGCCCCGGAAAGCATCACCCGTCTGCTGGATATGGGCATGGACCCCTTCAACTTTGCCGACGCCATTTTGTGCATCCTGGCCCAGCGGCTGGTGCGCACCCTTTGCAAAACCTGCAAGCGCAAGTACCACCCAAGCAAAGAGGAGTTCAAAGAGTTGGCGCGCGAGTATGGCAGTGAAGAAGAATTAAAAGACAACCTCGGTATTGAATACACGGACGATCTGGAAATATACAAACCGGAAGGCTGCGACCTGTGCAGCAATACCGGCTACCGGGGTCGTATGGGCCTCCACGAACTGCTGATGGGCACGGATGACATGAAAAAGCTGATCCAGACCAAGGCGGAAATGAAAATTATTCGCGACCAGGCCATCAAAGACGGCATGACCACCCTGAAGCAGGACGGTATCGCTAAGGTTTTTCAAGGGCATTGCGATTTGATCGAGGTCAGGAAGGTCTGTATCAAGTAAGCGATTAGCCGTTAGCTAAAAGCTGATAGCTAACAGCTAATACTCATTATCACGGGCAGCTTGGAATTTTTCCAGCTGCCCGTTGTAGTACTGGAGGTTGGTTTTGGCCAGAGTGCGGGCAGTGGTTGCCACGGCAATGGCTTCGTCCACATGGCCGTTGACAAACAGGCTTTCGGCCAGGGTGTCCATGATGTGGGGCGACTGTTCGATGGAAGCCGCCTTGCGGGCCAATTCCAGCGCCAATTCGGGATCACGGAGGGTCTCATCTTCACAGGTGGCCAGCAGCCAGGCGTAGTTGTTCAGTACCAGGGCGTTTTCCGGTTCCAGTTCCAGGGCGCTGCGGTAAGACGAGACGGCCTGCTCGAAGTTGCCGCGGCCGAAGTACAGATCGCCCAGCATGCCATAGAGACCGGCATCTTTTCCACCGCCGCCTGAAAGCTCCTTGAGGATAACGGTTTCGAAGAACTTTTCGTTCAACCGTTTTCCCGCCTGCCCGAAGTTTAGCTGGTAACCGGCAATTCCCACCAGAACGATGGCAATCAAATAAATAACGATGCTGTTGCGAACCTTGCGGTCGTGGCGAAGAATGGATGAACGGTCTGCTTCGCATTGCTGCAGGAAATCGACCCGCTGTTGAATGCTGAAGTGGTGCCAGTTCGGTTTATCTGCCGACTGGCCGGAGACGGCCACAATTTTTTGGAAGGTGGAGATCAAAGGGGTCGCGCTGGCAAACAGGGTGTAGACAAAAGCATCGGCCTGGCGTTCGAAGTTGCGCATGAAATATCCGAAAATAAAGCGGAAATAGACCAGGAAATTGAAAATAATGGCCAGGCTTAAAAGCCCCGTGGTGACCGTGGTGCGGCTGATGCCCGTGAAAAAGACGAAACGATAGATCGGCTCGGAAAAGACGATCAGATAAACGATCAGGTCGAAGGTGGCATAGGCGACCACCATGTAGCCGATGAAGAAAAAGAGATAGAACAGCAGGTGTCGTTTTCTGACATGGCCGATTTCATGGGCGATGACGGCGTCCACCTCGGTAGGATCGAGAATGCGCAGCAGGGCATCGGTGACCAGGATATAGCGGAACCGGCGCACCAGGCCCATCACTCCGGCGGTGATCATGCGGCCGCCGAAAATGGGCCAGTAAAGAATGTCGGCGTAGCCGACGCCGGCCCGCCGGCAGAGTGCGTCGATGCGCTCGCGAAAGTATCCGGCTTCCAGGGAACGGCAACGCCAGAATTTCTGAATGATCAGCGGCCCCAGGATGGCCACGACAAACAGAAACACAAGAAAATATGCGGTTTCACCTTCTGGCGAGGTCAGCACCTTGCGCGGCAGTTCGAAGGGCAGGGCCAAAATTAGGTCGGCAACGCCGGAAAGCAGCAGCCAGGGCAGCAGGACGGGAATGCTGAATTGAATGTTGGAAGACACATAGGCCCTGCGGCTCATTTCTACACGATAGATGCGTCGATAGGCACCGTACGCGTTGAACCAGACCAGGGCCAGATAGCCGCAGAAAAGCGCCAGGAAGATCAGTGCTTCAAGCGTGGGAATCGCCTGAAAAATCCAGATGTCGCTGAAAAAAGAGGAAAGATTGAGGCCGTAGACATCCACGGCGAACAGGGCCACGGCCAGAACGGACTGGCGGGTGAGGGTGGACGAAAACCGTCGGTCCAGCTCATCGGGCGTGCTGGTGTGAATGGAAGCTGCGATTCTGGTGAACTGGCGTTTGGAGATGATGGTAAAAAGCAGCAGCAGCGAAATGAAGAATAAAGCGGTGTCCAGCGGCGGAAAATTGGTTTGCTCCGATGGCTGGTAGGTGGAATAGATCAGCAGGGCAACGATGAAGTAAATGAAGTTGGCGAACATGAGATCTGTCGTCCCGCAGGAATGGTTTCAGGAGGTTTGTGCGCCTGCCGCGCCGGCCGGTTGAGGGAGCTTGCCTTTCCTGGACTGGCGGTAGTAGCGTTCTTTTTCACTGTAAATACAGCCGCAGTACTGTTGGCGGTACATGCCCAATTGTCTGGATTCCTCGATACCCGCTTTCCACCCTTCGCGAAAATCATGGTAATAAAAGGGTACGCCGATGGATTTGCCCACCGCTTCGCCGATAGACCGGATCTGGTCGTGTTTTTGAAAGCGGCTGTACAGCAGGGTGGAGGTGAAGCCGTCGAATTTTCCCTTTTTGGCGTATTGGGCCGTGGTGGTCAGGCGGTCGTGGTAGCAGGTGGTGCAGCGCTCCGCTTCCCTGAAGGCCACATTGCGCAGGAAATTTTCGATTTCGTATCCAGGCTGAACCAGCAGTTTAAGCGCTATCGATTCGGCGTAGGTTTTAAGGGTCTCTTCCCGGCGCAGGCACTCGGTAAAGGGGTGGATGTTGCTGCGATAAAAGAAACCCATGACTTCGTGGCGGTCGTCCCGCAGCACCCAGACCGGATAGATGCTGCACGGGCCGCAGCAGATGTGGATGAGCAGCTTCACTGGCGGGCTCCAAAAATCGCGGTGCCGATGCGAACCAGGGTGGCGCCCTCGGCAATGGCCACTTCGAAATCGCCGGTCATGCCCATGGAGAGTTCATCCATGGCAACACCGGGTATTTCGGCCTCGGCAATACGATCCCGCAGACGGGCAAGCTGGCGGAAATAGGGACGGGCCTTTTCCGGCTGGTCGAAAAAGGGCGGCATGGTCATCAGGCCTTTTATTCGAACGTTTTTCAGGGCGCCGATCCCGGTGATCAGTTCGACTGCTTCGGCGGCATCGATCCCCGATTTGGTTTCCTCCTGGCTGATGTTCACCTGGATGAGGATATCCTGCACCTTTTCGTTTTTGCGCGCTTCTTTATCCAGTGCTTTTGCCAGTTTATGGGAATCCACCGAATGGATCAGGTCGAACATGCGCACGGCGTATTTGGCTTTGTTGGATTGCAGGTGCCCGATGAAATGCCAGGCCACCGGTCGGTCGTAAAGGGCGTTGAACTTGTCCCGGGCCTCCTGGATGTAGTTTTCCCCCAGAATGTCGGCGCCGGCCTCGATAGCCCGGGCCACCCGATTAGCATCGACGGTCTTGCTTACCGCCACCAGGCGGACGGCGGACGGATCGCGGCCGCAGGTCCGGGCGGCTTCGGCAATTCGATTTTTAACCCGTTGCAGGCGTTCCTTCACGGTTGCGTTCCTTTCGTTTCCCTGGCTTCCGGCGGAAGCGAACGGTCCATGGAAACCACCCCCAGATTCAGCAGGTCTTCGATCACTTCGCACACGGGAAGGCCGACGACATTGGTGTAGGACCCGTTGATGCGACGCACCAGAAAGGTGCCCATCCCCTGGATGGCGTAGGCACCGGCCTTGTCAAAGGGCTCTCCGGTCTGAATGTACCATTCAATCTCTTTTGCATTGAGTTCCTTGAACTGCACGTCGGTGCGAATCGCCTTGCTGACGGTCAGACGGCGTTTTTTGCAGACGATGGCATAGCCCGTGTAGACATCGTGGGACTGGCCGCTGAGTTGTTCGAGCATCCGGCGGGCTTCTTCGGGATCGCCGGGTTTGCCTAAAATAGCGCTATCGATAGTAACGATCGTGTCCGCTCCGATCACCCAGCTTTCGGGGTATTCCATCGCCACCGCTTCGGCCTTGGCCCGGGCCAATGTTTTGACATAGGCGCCCGGTTCTGTTAACTCAATGGCGTCCTCGTCGACGGTGCTGGGAATCACCGAAAACCTCAGGCCGGCCTGTTCGAGGAGGTAGCGACGCCGGGGGGACTGGGAAGCAAGAATCAAATGCGGTGCGGTGCTGGTCATATTATCCCCGTTTTTATCAAATGCCATGGCCAAAGACAAGCGACAAAGCGACCCGCTTAAGGGATTGGAACGATTCTGGATTATCGGTGCCGGTCGTTTCGGGCAGATCGCCGTGGAGCGGATCGGCAAAAAGAAAGCCGATGCGGCGATCACCGTCGTCGACAAAAAGTCGACGGACCTGGGGCACGGCAAGGTGATCGCCATCCAGCAGGACGGAATCCAATGGCTTGCGACCAAATTGCAGCCGCAGGCGCCGGTAGACATTGTCGTGCCGGCTATTCCTATTCATGTCGCGTATGAATGGTTAAAATCCAACCTTACGAAAAAATATAAAATAATCCCCATCGATATCCCGGACGGATGGCTGGCTCGAATGCCGCACGCCATGCGGGGCGCCGTTGGGCAGGCGTATGTCAGCCATGCCGACTTTATCTGCCCGGACAACTGCCCTGAACCGGAGACCATCTGCACGCACACCGGAAAACCCAGACCCATGGACCTGTTCCGACTTCTGGCAGGATTGGATTTTGACGGTGTGCTGCCCATCGTCATCCGAAGCCACCAATTGCTGCCCGGTGTTGGCGGTATTTATCCGGACGAATTTTTCCATGCCCTGGAGACGGTATGCAACAACCGTCAGCGCCATCTGATGATTGCCACAGCCTGCCGCTGCCATGGGGTTGTTGATTTTTTCCGCCTGGGGGAAAGAACCTCTTCGGTTGCCTGAAGACGATTGATTTCCTTGACATTCCAGTAGAATCCCGTTAATAGCAGCCTCACGAACGGTTATCCTTCAATCCGCACATTCCATTTACAGAATTCAACGATTGCCTGGGTGGCGGAATTGGTAGACGCAAGGGACTTAAAATCCCTCGGGGTTATACCCCGTGCCGGTTCGATTCCGGCCCTAGGCACCAATAATTCAAGGGATTTAGTGATTCTGCTAAATCCCTTGAATTATTTCGTCTGTATTGAGTTGACCTCTTCATTATGGTAGTAAAACGATTTCGAAGCGAATCCATTGTTTAACCAATAAGATGAGATATACGGAAACAACATGCAGAAAACATACGATTTAAATGTAATCAAACGCACTTCGATCATTACCCCGGACCAGCTTCGGGAAGAATTCCCCATGACGGAAACCGCCACCCGGACCGTGATGGACAGCCGCCAGGAAATCAAGGATATCCTGAGCGGCAAGGACAGCCGCCTGATGGTGATCACCGGGCCGTGTTCCATCATCAGCCACCGCCAGGCCGTCGAATACGGCAAGCGGCTGGCCGGGTTGCAGGAAAAGATCAAAACGACCATCAAGCTGGTCATGCGGGTCTATTTCGAAAAACCCCGCACCAATGTGGGCTTCAAAGGCCTGATCTCCGACCCCCATATCGATAAAAAGACGTTCGACATCGATGAGGGCTTGCGCAAAGCCCGCAAGATATTGATGGATCTCAATGAGTTGGGTGTGGCCGTAGGCACCGAAATCCTGAGCCAGACGGCTGCCGAGCGTCTGTCCGGGTTGATCGCCTGGGCCTGTATCGGCGCCCGGACGACCGAATCCCAGAATCACCGCGAGTGGGCCAGCGCCTTTTCCATGCCGGTGGGATTCAAAAACGGAACCGACGGCAATCTGAACACGGCCATCAACGCCCTGCTGGCCGCCTCCAGCCCCCAGGTTTTTGTGGGCAACGACCCCCATGGCGTCACTTCACGGGTCTTTTCCGGTGGCAATCGCTACTGCCATATCGTATTGCGCGGCGGCAAACGCCCCAATTACGATCCGGTCAGTATCGCCGAAGCGGTTGGCTTTCTGTCCAAATATCCGTCGTTGATTCAATCGGTCGTCGTGGACTGTTCCCACAAAAATTCGGGTAAGGACTACCGCCGCCAGGGGGAGGTCTTCAATCACGTCCTGATTCAGCGCATGGGCCACACCAACGGCCTTTCCATCCGGCCCAACAAGGCCATTTGCGGTTTGATGCTGGAAAGCAACATCGAGGAAGGCAGCCAGCCTTTCGTGTATGGCGAAACCCGCAAGGAAGACCTCAATCCATTCGTGTCCATCACCGATGCCTGCATCGGCTGGGAGGAGACCGAGGATATTTTACTTACCGCCCATGGGCAGTTGCAGCGAACAGCGGGTTCATGACAAACACAGACTGAATCCAAGCATTGAACTTTTTTCGGCCGCCGGTGTCTATCTGTACCAAACCGAACAACAGGAGGCCGAAAATGAAAATCAGAAAAGGGTTCATCGTAGCGGCTACAGCCAGTGTAACATTAATCTTCGCTACCCCTTCTGCGTGGGCGGGTTCACCACAGCAGCACCGCTGGGAGGGGGTCGCCATCGGTGTCGGGGCGGCGATCCTTGGAAGCGCACTGATCCACCACTCCGCCACCCATTTTTGCCTGCCGGGATGCACGGTTCATTCTCCCAGGGCACCTATCAGGCATTATCATCGGGAAGTTCGCCACCCTGCACCCTGGAAACCGTATTACGGGGCTCCTCACCGCCACTGGAAACGATACCACCATGGTCCCGGCGTTTATCCAGGCGATTCACATCATAGGCGCATGGCCCCAAGGGATGGCTACCGGCAGCCAGGAAACCGTTCGCCCTTCAATGACCGGAACAAACCGCAGGGCCATGGCCCGGTACCCGGAAATCATCATAAAAATAGGCGATACTGATCGATTTCCGATGCCCAGTAATGGTGAATGAACAGACCGGGCCGACTATGGGGAGCAAAGGCCCGGTCTGCCGTTTTTGTTTTGGACAACTGCTGCGGCATGGATTATATTGGGTACCGAATTTTATGAAGATAATCAGACAGGAGAGGCAACGATGAATAAATCGCTATGGATCGGAATGATCGGGCTGCTGATTCTCAGCGGTTGCGCCACCCCCCAGACCAATACCGGCAAGGGCGCCGCCTACGGGGCCGCCGGTGGCGCGATCGCCGGTGCCGTATTGGGACAGGCCATTGGCAGGGATACCCAAGGAACGCTTTTAGGGGCGGCTGCCGGCGCTGCCGTAGGAGCTGCCGCCGGTGCCGGCGTCGGCCATATGATGGACAAACAGGAAGCGGAAATGCGCGATGCGCTGGCCGCTTCCGAGGCGGCCGCCGTTAAACGGGAAGGGGATCTGCTGGCCATTACCCTGAAAGGCGACGTCAGTTTCGATCTGGATTCCGATGTCGTGAGACCGGGGTTGTACAACGAACTGGACCGCATTGCCCAGATCATGGTCAAATATCCGCAGACCGCCATCCTGGTGGAAGGCCACACGGACAGCACGGGTTCGGAAGCCTACAACCAGCAGCTTTCCGAGCGGCGGGCCAACAGCGTAAAAAATCTATTGGTGCAGCGGGGCGTTCAGGCCTATCGGGTTAACATCCTCGGATACGGAGAGAGCCGTCCCGTAGCCACCAATGAAACGCCGGAGGGTCGCCAGATGAACCGACGGGTGGAAATCCGCATCAATCCCACAGCCGCCCAGGGATAGCCGGACGGCCCTAAACGTTCGAATTCGGAAAGCGCCCGGGGTGGGGATTGCTCAACGAACCATGCCGGGGGCTTTTTCGTTCTCATCGAAAAGGGCGGCGAAGGCCGCCTTTTTTTGATGGCATGGCGCTGCCGCCAACGTAAAATCATCGTTTTCCAATCCCGTTTCAGGCCCTTAAGGTTCAGATTCTGTTTGACCCGCCTGTGAAATAAATGTATCCACTTCTCACTTTCCCGGTCCGGACCGGATCTTGCGGTCATTATCGGGATGCCCTAGGGGATTCGCAGCGCTTTTCGGCATTTCAACGGTCTTCCCCGCCATTACCAGAACCGATAAACAATTGAACTTTATCTGCTGACCGGTGTCTAAGACTATACAAAACAGGATCGTACACGACGAGGAACTGATTCTTCGGCTTCAACGGGGCGATGAATGGGCTTTCCAACTGTTGGTGCGCCGTTTTCGAAAAAAGATTTTTTCCGTGGCCTATGGAATCACCCTGGACCGGGAGGAAAGCAAGGATATCGTCCAGGAAGTTTTTTTGCAGGCGTACCGCAGTATCGTCGGGTTCAGGGGCGATGCCTCGCTGGCCACCTGGCTGCACCGGATTACGGTCAACCGATGCCTGAACTGGAAACGAAGATGGGCGCGGCGGTTCAAATGGATGCACGTATCCACCGACAGTACGGACGATGATACACCGAATGTCGAGATCGAAAGCCAACTGCCGACTCCGGAGGACCGGGTGGCCGACATGCAGACCCGGCAGCAAATCGAAAACGCCCTGAAAACGCTTCCGGAACAGATCAGAACGGTTTTTGTGCTCCGGGAATTGGAAGGGCTTTCCTACGAGGAAATTGCGGATGTCACCGGAATCAAGCTGGGAACGGTGCGTTCCCGCCTGTTCCATGCCCGCAAACGGCTCAAGGAGATGCTTGGGCCGCGGGTGAAGGAGGAATTTTGACGAACGTCCAATCCAACGTTTGCGACGATGCTTTGCTGGTCCGCTATCTGGATGGCGATCTGGATCCCGATGAAAAAAATCGGATGGCGGCTCACCTGCAGTACTGCGAAACCTGTCGGCGGCAGTTGGCCTTTTATTCGGATTTTTCACAGGATTTTAAAAGGGTTGTAGAGCAGGAGACCGAGCAGGTCGATTTTACGCCTCTGGAAAAAGAGGTGATCAATAAAGCCCTGTATCAGCACCTTTATAAACGCGGCCCGTCGAGTTTTCTATCTTCCTTGAAATTCGTCGTGCCCGCTGCCGCAACGGCCTGTCTGCTGCTTTTTTTCGCTTACACCCACCTGCCGGTCGATCCGGGGCCGACTGCACCCAGCGCAGTCATAAAATCTTTTACAGGGTCGATGACTTCTGTTATGATTTTCGAAACTCCCGAAACCCGACAGACCATCCTCTGGTACCATGAAGAACCGGATACGGAAAGTGACAACCATGCGAGTTAGATTGCCCGGTCTGCTGTTCCTTTTGATGTTGACCGGTTTGTGGGTGTCGATGCCCGCGACAGTTCTGGCTAAAGAACGCTGCCGTATCAGCGTGGACACGATCCTGGCCTCCCGTCAGGGATCCGGTGTCGACGCTAGGCTGAAACAGGACGTGAGCGAACTGCAGAACATGTTCAACTACACCTCCTACAAGCTCCTCAGCAGCAAAACCCTCGATCTGAAAAAAGGAGAGTCCGGCACGGTTTCCCTCCCCGACAACCGCCGGTTGACGATCACCCCCCATAATATCAGTGAAAACAGGGCCGATATCGCGTTGCAGATGATGAAAAAGAAACGCACGGTGTTCCAGAGCCAGATTCAGCTGCTCAATCGAGGCAGCCTGTTCGTGGGCGGACCCAAGTACGAAAACGGCAACCTGATTTTCAAGATCTCCGGCAGTTACTGAGTTACACCCCACCCCCCGAAAAAAATTCAAAGCGGTTTGAACTTTTCCGGCGCATTGGTGTCCAAGGAAACAACACCAACGCAAAAGGAGAAGGACCATGAAAACGAAAAAGCGCTTCAGCATTATAGCTGTCCTGCTGACTTCGATTACTTTGGTGGCCGCACCCGTTTTTGCGGGAAGCAAGCAGCAGCATCGCTGGGAGGGCGTTGCCATCGGTCTAGGGGCCGCGATCCTGGGACATGCCATCTATCAGGCCCATCTTGATGCCTCCCAACCCCGGGTCGTTTACGTGGAGCCGGCTCCGGAATACCGCCAGCCGCGTCCAGAACACCACCGCGGCCACTGGGAATGGCAAAAGACATGGATAGCCCCCACTTTTGAGAAAGTCTGGAATCCCGGCCATTACGACCGCAAGGGACGCTGGGTGCCGGGGCACTGGATCGAAGTCAAGACCTCCGAGGGCTAATGGACCAAAGAACGCGTCTGGATCGCCCACAACGACAGACACCCTCACCGTTAGACACCCGCCGAATACAGTATTACCGGCCCCATCATATCTACCCATCCCCCGTCTGGCGACCGCGCCACGGGGGATGGGTGTTTTTAAGAAGCCTTCGATTGAAAATTGCAAAAATCGGAGCGGACTGCTATTTTGCAACCGTTTGATTGTCCGCTTTCCCCTGTCCCGCAAACCGGTTTTTTAAAAGACGACGCACAGGAAAATGAGTCATGGGGGTCACCCTATATTTCAGCAACCAACTGATGCCGCTGGCGGAAAAGCTGGAGGAAAATCTGGCGCAGGCAGATAGCGCCATCAGTCCGCTCGATCCGCCGGTTGTGATCGTGCCCAACATGAATCTTTCCAAATGGATCAAGCTCACCCTTGCCCGCCGGTCTGGCATCTTCATGAACGTGGACTTCCAGTACCTGGAGACCGGATTGTGGCAGATGCTGCGATCCCTTTCCAACCCGGCGGAACCCGAGCCCGAGTTGCTGGACCGGGAACGGCTGACCCTGCTGTTGTTTTGTATCTTGATGGCCCCGGATCAGGAAGCCACCGATCTGGCCGTCATCAACCGCTACCTGGACAGCCGCGAGGGAAGGGAAGGGGACAGGGAGATCCGCTGCTGGCAGTTGGCCGAAGAACTGGCGCGACTGTTTCAGGAATATGAATACCACCGGTCGGACATGATTCAGCAATGGCTGGAGAACCGTCCGGTCAGCGATGCCATGGAACGCTGCCAGAAACGGATCTACCTGGACATGGTGGCGCTGAAAAATCAACTGGTCCATGCCGGCGGCCGGCCGATGGTTTCCATGGGCGAATACGCCCGTTCCGTCCTCGGCGCCACATCTGCCGATCCGAACCGGGCCTTGGCCGTGGAACGGATTCATTTTTTCGGACTTTCCCAAACCTCCCCGTTCCATCTGCAATTGCTGGCCCGCCTCGAATCGCGGTTCGATATCCGCATATACAGCCTGAACCCCTCCCGCGAATATTGGGAGGACATCAAAACCCCTTCCGAAAAAAAATGGATCCGGCGCAAGACGTTCAGCCGCATGGCCATCGAGGAAGGCGAGATGCTGGCCGGCGAGCTGTTCAGCCGGACGGACCACCCCCTGCTGTCCGCCTGGGGAAAGCCGGGCCGCGAGAGCATCCGCCTGCTGTGCCAATTGACCGACTACGATTTCCAGGCCGGTTTCACCCGGCCGCCCCGTCCGGATTCGGTTCTGGCTGCCCTCGGCCATGGACTGTTGACCCTCGATACCGAAGACGGCCCGCCTGCCGCATTGGCCCAGGACCGGTCCCTGCAGATCGCGGCCTGTCCGGGAATCCGCAGGGAAGTGGAAACGGTTTACGACAGCATCCTGTACAACCTGGAGGCCGATCCGTCCCTATGCATGACGGACATTGCCGTGATGGTGTCGGACATGGCGCGCTACAAACCCGTGGTGGACTCCGTATTCAGCCGCCAGCCGGACCGGATTGCCTACAATCTTGTGGATTCGGTCGCACGCACGGAGAGCGTGTTTGCCCGGGCGGTCGTCGCCATCATGGAACTGGCCCGTGGCAATTTTTCCAGGAAACAGGTGTTCGATCTGCTGCGCAACCCCTGCGTCATGCAAAAGTGGCGCTACGACACGGATGCATTGGCCCTCTGGATTCGATGGGCCGACGCACTGGGAATTTTCCACGGCTACGAAAACCCGGCCCAACGGGAAGAGGGTGATCCCGTGGCCGGCCGTTTTTCCTGGCGCCAGGGATTGGAGCGGCTGCGTTTGTCCCGGATTATGACACCTCCGGCGGATGCCGACGGTTTAGGGCAACCCCATTTTAACGGCCTGGTTCCCTTTGCTGACCTCGATACGACCGACGACGCCTTGGTGGAAAAATTCTGCCTGCTGATCGAGGCTCTGGCTCGGGCCCTGGAACCCTTCAACATCCCGAACGCTTTGGCCAGGCATTGGCGGTCCGCCTTTTTCAGGGTTCTGGATGGTTTTGTGGAGATTTCTACGGACATGCGCGGGGAGGAAGCGGTCTATCGATCCCTGGTGCAGGCCTTCGATCTTTTCGTTCGATACGACGATCTGGCGGCCGTCCGGGAAAGCCGAGAGCTTACCGCCGAAGCGTTGTGGGCCTTTGTCGGGACTCACCTTAACGGGATATCCGGCGGCCGGGGCGATTATCTGACCGGAGGGGTAACGGTGGCCGCCTTGATGCCCATGCGCCCCATTCCTTTCAAGGTGGTTTACGTACTGGGTCTGGAAGAGGGCCGTTTCCCCGGAAACGAGCCGGAAAACCGGCTCGACCTGCGAACGCGCAAACGGCGCATCGGGGACATCACGCCGGTGGAGCGCAACCGCTATCTGTTCCTGGAAATCCTCATATCCGTGGGACGAAAGCTTTACCTGAGCTATGTTTCACGGGATCTGCAAAAAGATCGTGACCTCGAACCCTGCTCCGTAGTGCACCAGCTTCGGCGCTACGTGGAGCAGCGGATCATCGGCGGCGAGACGTTCAAGATTCGACAAATTCCCATCCGGCCGGACAGCCCGGACTATATCGCCCTGGACGCCGTCAACGACTGGTCGGACGTGATGGTCAACAGCTGTCCGGTGGACCGCCTGAGCTGTTATCGACGCAGTGGGCTGTGGACGGCTTTCGAGGATCGGGCCTCGCCGGATGAACGGGGCGTCGCCGACCGCTACCATCCCGATTTCAATCGATTGGAGCGGCCACCGGAAAACGAATCGCCTCCCATGGTGCCGCTGACCACCGGCCTGCTGCGCAGCTATCTGCTTGATCCGGTGGATGCGGTTTTGCGATACCATTTGGGCATCGGCGACCCCGTCGATCCGGCGGCCGAATGGGCCGAGATGGAGGACGAACCGCTGGCCTCACAATTCCCCCTGGATTATACGATCCGGACCCTTCCCCTGCACCACTGGCTGTCGACGGGGGTATCGGCGGATCGGTTTGTCCACCCGAAGCGTTGTCTGGCGGAGCAATTCGATGCGCTGTACGCGGACCTGTCCCGCAAGAGCCGGGTGCCGGCCAACGCTTTCGGCGCCCATGACCGGGGCAGGCTGAAGCAGCAGGTGTCCACGGTCGGCGAGTTGCTGCATCCGTTTGTCGAGCAGATGCAGTCGGCCCGCCGTTTTTTTCCAGCTGTGGCGGTGGGAACGGCCACAGAGGCATATCCGGCCGTTGAAGGCAATGTGCTGCGTCTGGAGCCCGTTTCCATGGCACGGCCCGATGCTGACGAGCCGCAAACCGTGGCACTCAGCGGCCAGCTGCCGTGGCTCTGGCAGGCCGAAGACGAAAGCTGGCACTGCCTGGTGATCACCGGCTCCAACCGGAAGTCCAGGCATGCGGACAAGTACGTGATCGGGCCGCTGCTGACCCTGATGGCCTTGTCCGCCGGAGACTGCCCCTGCCCGTGGTCCGGAGCCAGCCGGATGAACCTGCACGTGGCCTATCGCTCCAGGGTGCTGAGTCGGCAATATGCGCTGGATGTCCAAAGCTCGAAAACCTATCTTACGGACCTGTTAAAGGCTTTTTTTGCCCCCTTGCCGGTGCTGTGGCTGCCGTTTACGACCGTTTTCGACCATAAGGACCTGCGGGCCTGGATCATTGCGGACGAGATCGATGATGGTGCTCGGGCGGCTTTTTACCTGACCTTGCAGGAAATTATGCGGACGACGGCGGATCTGCGCAGCCAAATGGCCGGGGCCATGCTCTCCCCGGATATTCTGGACAGGGCCAGACAACGTTTCAGGGTGTTCGTATGATGTTCGCTCCCATCGACAATCCAAACCAGGTGGATATCTCCCGCCATGCCCTGGTGGAAGCCTCCGCAGGTACCGGCAAGACCTATACCATCGAGAATCTGGTGGTTCGTCTGCTTTGCGAGGAAGCGGATACGCGATTGGAGAACATTCTGCTGGTTACCTTTACCGAAAAGGCCACTGGCGAACTCAAGCTGCGTATCCGGCAAAAGATCGAAGCGACCCTGGACAACGAAGTAGATCTTTCCGATGCGGTTCGCAGCAAGCTGGGTGAAACGCTGGATGCCTTTGACAATGCCACCATTACGACCATTCACGGGTTCTGCCATACCCTGTTGAAAGATTTTCCCTTTGAAACCGGCAGTCTGTTTCGACAGGAGATCGTCGACGACGGGCCGCTGCTGACGAAACTGCTCAAGGCCCGGATGCGTTCCACCTGGCCGGAGCGGTACGGCCGGTATCTGGAACTGCTGATGGGGCTGGCCGACTTTTCGGCCGACCCGGACCGATTTATCCGGAATGTGGTGACCCTGGCCCAGCGCCTGTCCCACAATTTTAAACGTGAGATTCTGATCCCCGATCCGGCTGACCTGGATGTGGAAAACCTGTGGGAGCGCTGTCGGAAGACGGTGCTGGAGCTTAAAGCCCTGGTGGCCGGTCCGCCGGATCTGGCGTCCGGCTACGAACGGCTCAACATCAATGCCCGCACCAAGGCCGCCATCGTCCGCGATCTGGTCACGCCCCTCCAGCACGTGATGGCACGGGTGGACGACGATGACTGGCGGCCGATGGAAATCCAGCCGATAGTCGACACGCTGGGGGTGAGGCATTCTTCGGGCAAGCGCAATGTGGATCGACTGGTACCCGAAAAGTGGCTCAAAGCCGGTGAAAATCTGGGGGACTGCCCCAATCTGATCCCTGTTTGCGACCGGCTCGACCGGCTTGTCGACCTTTTCGGTCGCATGGCCCACGTGCTTACACTGGAGTCCGTTACGCGGCTGCAACAGGACGCCAAGGCCATGAAGGCCCGTCAGGGGTGGATCAGCTACCAGGACATGATCAGCCGCGTGGCCGATTTTCTGTCCGACAAGGGGGCCGAGGAAGGCATCCGCAACATTCGCCGACGCTTTCCGGTGGCCTTCGTGGATGAGTTCCAGGATACCGACGAATTGCAGTGGCAAATTTTCCGGACGCTGTTTCTGGAAACCTGCGATAATGCGGACCACTGCCGTCTCTTTTTGATCGGCGATCCCAAACAGGCCATTTACGCGTTTCGGGGCGCCGATGTCTTTACCTATCTGGATGCCCGGCGCCGGATGAAGAATCTGACCGGTCAGGGGCAGGCCAATCTTTATCGACTTTCCGTAAACTGGCGCAGTTGCCCGCCGCTGATCGATGCATATAACCGGATTTTTTGCCAAAACGACTGGTTTGGCGACAGCGACGGTGACCAGCCTTACGCCATCGACTACAGCCCGTCGGATCCGCCGCCGTCGGACCACCCGAGCGCGGTTGCCGTTGATGACCGGTCAAGCCGGCCGGCCTTCAATGTCATGGATCTGCAGGCAGCCCGCGGTCAGGTTGCCGCCAAAACCATCCTGGCCGAATTCATTTGCCGGGAGATCGAGTACCTGGTGGGCGCCGGCGGTATTCGAATGGCCGCCGGACTGCAGGAAAAACGTCGGCTGAATTATGGCGACATTGCCATTCTGGTAAGAAGCCGGCCCGAGTTTTCGCTGCTCGAACCGATGCTGCTGGCGGCCGGCATCCCCTACACCTACTATCGCCAGCCCGGCCTGTTCCAGTGCCGGGAAGCGTACTGGCTGAGCATGGTCCTGCACGCCGTTGCCCAGCCCCTTCAGCCCTCCATCGCCAAGCTGGCCCTGCTGACGCCGTTCTTCGATGTCGACGCGCATTGTCTGGAATCGCTGCCGGAACTGCCGCCGGACCATGCATGCCAGCGCCTGCTGATGCGCTGGCATGCGCAAGCCCAGAACAGGCGCTGGGGCGCGCTCTTTCAATCCATGATGGAAGATTCCGGTTTGGTCCTGCGCCGCTGCACGGACCCCGGCTGGGAACGCAGCCAAACCAATTTCCGGCAGCTTTTCGATACCCTGGAAAATGCCGCCTACCTTCAGAACCTGGAACCGGACGGGGTGGTGGCCCTGCTGGACGCCCTGCGGCTCTCCCGGGTTGACATCGGCGCCGATGCGGACATTCATCGGATCGAAGATGAAGCCGACAAGGTTCAAATACTGACCATGCATGTGGCCAAGGGACTGGAGTTCCCGGTCGTTTTCATCGCCGGCGGCCTGACCGTGCGCAGCGAAAACAGTGTGAACGGATACCACCAAGTGGATTCGAATGACCCCGATCAGGGCTGCCGCAAGGTGATCGATCTTACCGGCGAAACCGGTCGGGAGCAGGCTGAAAAAGAACAGCAAGACGAAAATAAACGTTTGTATTATGTAGCGCTTACACGTTCACGGCTAAAGCTTTACGTTCCGTATTTTCCGGATGATCGAAACTATGGCTGGATCGGACCCGTCAGTCGCTTCGTTGCTCCCAGCATCGCCTCTGCCTGGAACAATGGCGATTTCGATCCCGAAGGCTGGCATCGGATCGAACAAGACGATGCACCGCCGCCTATTCCGGATGGTCGGAAAAACGATGCCGGGGACAAGGCGCACCGATTGCCTTCGGAGGCCCTGCTCCCCAACCAGGCCGATTACCGGAGCCGGAAAATTTCATTGGAATCTTTTTCCAGCATCGGCCATCGCCTGAACCGGGGCCGAACACCTTTCGGCCCGCCGTCGTTTTTCAGTTTGGAGGAATCCGCCCAACGGGAAATGGACGAACCGGCGGATCGATTTCCGGTCGAAGCGGCGATTTCCGACACCACGGACGAGCTTCCCGGCGGAACCCGCATGGGGTCCATGTTCCATCAGATTTTCGAGCAGGTCGATTTCGATCGGGTGCTCGAAGGGCCCGAGGACATTTTGAAACTGGAAACGGTTCGGCAGGTCGTCGCCTCGGCCCTGTCCGCGTATCGGATCGACTCGTCGTGGACGCCCCGGATCGCGGCCATGGTGGCCAAGGTTCTGCGAGAACCGATAGACCTGGACGGTACGTCGCTGGTGCTGGGCGGGCTGGCCCCTGAGCGGCGAAGGCACGAAATCGAGTTTTTCTTTCCCCTGGCAAAGTCCCTGTCCCGGATCTCCGAGGTGCCCGGGTGCGAGGTGAAAACCGAAGCCTGTGGTGAAATGGTGCTGCGGGGGTTCATCGACCTGGTGTTCGAACACGACGGCCGCTATTACATCGCCGACTGGAAATCCAACCGGCTGGCGGACGGCTACGGCCAGGACGCCATGGCCCGCGAAATCGAAGCGGCAGGCTACGCGCTGCAATACCGGCTTTACACCATTGCCACGTTGAGATGGCTCAAAAGGATGCTCGGCGACGGCTTCGATCCCCAACACCATTTCGGCGGCGCACTTTACATTTTTATTCGGGGAGTCGGCTCCGGAGGGAAAAATGGGATGTTTCATGTTCCGGCGCAGGAGCTGCTCCCCCTGGAAACCCTTCAGGCAACCGTCGAAAAACAGGTCGGAGGGCTACAATGGTAACCGCGGATAAAGCCCTTTTCGATGACCGGCTCGGCAGATACGGGATGGATGCGTCCGGCCCCTTGGCGGTGCTTTTCGGAAAACTCGAACTTTCCGACCTGGATCTGATGCTCATCCGGGATTCGACGGCCTGCGCAGCCGATCCACGGGATTACGGGCTTATGGGCATGCTCGGTCTTCTATTGGCCGCTCTGCACGAAGGCAGCCTGTGCCTGGCGCTGGATCGGCAATTGCCGCAGGTTTTCCCACATGTCGATGCGTCTATGCTGGAGGCGTTGGTTGACGATTTTACCGCTAAATTGAACCAGGGAGAATACGACAGTCTCGTCGACCGGTCCCAAGGGGAAAGCTTCAAGCCGTTGGTGCTGGAAGGACCTGCCGGACGGCAGCGGCTCTATTTTCAGAAATTTTATGATCACGAAAAACGGTTGAAAAGCGCCCTGGCGTCTTTTTTGCGCCTGCCCGCAGCATCCGGTCGGTCTGGAGCTGCCGTCGAGCGGATCATCGACGATCTGTACAGCGAAAAGGCCGTGATTCGCAGCCGTTTGAATGGCCGTCCGATTCACCGGGATGAGCGCCAGGTGGAGGCGATCCGGGCGGCGTTGAGCGCACCGCTGCTGGTAGTTTCCGGCGGGCCGGGCACCGGCAAAACCTCGCTGCTCGTCAATCTGCTCAGGGCCCTGGTGCGCAACGGAACAGAGCCTTCGCGCATTCTCCTGGCAGCGCCTACCGGCCGTGCGGCCATGCGCATGAGCGAAGCGTTGACCGACAGCCTGGGCACCGTTCTTGAGCCCGACGAAAGCGACAGGGCCCTTGGCCGGTTGCAGGGCGCTACCTTGCACAAGCTGCTGGCATACCGCAAGCGGACCGGGGATTTCTACCACAACCGGCATCGGCCTTTCGAGGCCGATGTAATTGCCGTGGACGAGGTTTCCATGGTCGACGTGATCCTGATGGACCGGTTTTTTCAGGCCATCGATCCCGAACGCACCCGGGTGATATTGATCGGAGACAAGGACCAGCTGCCCTCGGTCGAGGCCGGTTCGGTGCTGGCGGACCTCAGTGCGGATGCCGACGGCCGGCTTGCCGATCGGTTCGTGACCCTCGAAAATTGCTACCGTTCCGGTGGAAAGCTGCTTGAACTGGCCCAGCGCATCAATGCGGGACAGCCGGTCACCTTGAAATCGGTGGCCTTCGACGATGCCCTCAGCATGGAACAAGGTGCGTGGGCATTCGTACATGCCAAAGACCAAGATGTCATCCACCGTGATCTGATCCGCTGGATTCATCACCATTACCTGGACCGCCGCAATGAACCCATGGAGAGCTACGTGGAGCAGGTGCGTCGCTTCAACCGGTTGGAAGGGGATGCTTTGCCCGGCGAAACACCGGAATCGGCGCGTCGAATCGAATCGCTTTTTACCTTTGCCCACCGCTGCCGCATCGTCAGCCCCTTGCGTCGGGGCCAACGGGGAATCCAGTGGCTCAATCGGTGCATTGCCGCCGAGTTGCGGCCGCTGCTCGATCCGGACGCCGATCCGGACCGGGATATCTTCAACGGTGCCTGGATCATGATTACCCGCAACGATTACCGAAGGGAACTATTCAACGGAGACGCGGGGGTGGTTACGCTTCGACCGGACGGAATGTACCAGGCCACCTTCAAACGTCACGACGGGCTGGCGACCTTTCCCGTTTCGGGCCTGCCCGACTGGGAGTTGGCTTTCGCTATGACGGTGCACAAAAGTCAGGGCGCCGAGTTCGAAGATATCTGGCTCATTTTGCCGGATGATCCGGGCCATCGACTGCTGACCCGTGAGATCGTCTATACGGCCGCTACGCGAGCCAGCCGGAGATTGATCATATCCGGAGAAGAAATTGTCTTCCAGCGGGCACTGCAGCGCAAGATCCAGCGACAATCCGGTTTGATGCGATAATACATGGGAGCATCGATCGATGCCGGACGGGGACGGAGAGAGGAAAGTTCCTAAGAAGTAGGAAAAAAAATTCACAAATTCTCGCTCCGACGGTCAGACGCCGTTTCGGGTGAACGGTAGCTGTTGTATAAAATATTGAAATATTTATTTAAATCGTATGATTTGAGTATTGGCCCACGATTTGCAGAACAACTTTGATGGTCAACGACAATCAAAGAAAGGCAGGTCATGGGTTTCAAGCACTGGTTGAAAAATGCAGGCAAGCATCTCAACATTCTATCCAGATCGGAACGTGTCTATCAGCGCTCCCATATCCGCAATCAATGCCTGATCGCTTCGGAACTCGGCTCTTTCGGCGACAGGGATTCGGCCTTGATCAAAAACCTCAACGGTTCTGGAGCATACGTTGAAACCCATCGACAGTTTCGTGTCGGTGAGGTCGTTCATCTGAAATTCCCCTTGCACTATCTCGATCCTCCCATCGAAGTGACCGGGGTGGTGGCATGGACAGGGGCCGACGGTGTGGGCGTGAAGTTCCAGACAGCGGGCAGTTGACCCCATGCGGCCCGATACACGGATCGTTCCATCATCCACCCGTTGACAATCCGCTTATAAACTTTTAGGATTTTTATAGTTAACGAAGCCAAGGGGGGATCATGAACAAAGGAGATCTGATTGAAGCCTTGAAACGGAAAAACGGTTTCACCCGCGAGAAGGCGGAGCGGGTCATCGATCTTTTTTTCGGTGAAATGACCAACGCGCTGGTTAATGGCGACCGAATCGAGATCCGTGGATTCGGCAGCATTTTCGTGAAAGAATATGGCGCCTATAAAGGGCGCAATCCCAAAACCGGCGAATCGGTTCTGGTGGGTGCCAAGCGCCTGCCATTTTTCCGCTGCGGCAAGGAACTGAAAGAGCGGGTGGACACCCTCTGAAACGGATTTTTGTCCGGCGTCAATCCTTTTTTCTGCGGTCAGGGCCGTCGAGCTGGCCGGCCACTCATGCCGCTTGACCGGTCTACCCCCGAACCGCTTCGTTTCCGGGAACCGACGGGTGCCGATAACAGCACCCGCAAAACCATCGGACCCGCCACTAACCTGCTGGTGTTCATGCATACGTATCATGATACAGGTCGCTGCTACCAACCGGCGAAGACCGATTCCTGTCGCTGCCTGCACCTGTTTCGACCGATCCCCAAACCCGAAAAGACAGATTCGAAGCCGTCGGCCGCCGACCGGGACCGGGCGATGGAAACGCCTGAGGATGCCATCGTCTGCCGGCGGTGTCTTCACGAAATCACTTCTCCTGTGGAAATCAGGGAAATCAACGGCGCGCATACCCATACATTCGCCAATCCCGAAGGCATCATTTTCGAAATCGGATGCTATCGGGATGCCCGGGGGTGCGGTTATATCGGACCGCCGTCCACCGAATTCACCTGGTTTTCGGGTTATACCTGGCGCATCGCCGTATGTGGCAATTGCCACAGCCATCTCGGCTGGCTTTTTTCCGCACCGGATGGCCGTTTTTTCCACGGGTTGATTACCAGTCGAATCAGCGCCAAAGAAAAGTGAAACGTTCCCCGATACGAACTTCAGGGTAGGGGAGATGCCATAAATTGTGCCCTGCAAATTTTTAAACCACCACCCAATGTGTTTTCACGTGAAACGTTTCGTTGGTGATTTCAAGGGCTTATTATCAGATGGGAATTGAACGATATTCAGGATTTTGACAGGCGGGATGATTCCATCGATAATCTACGTGCATTTTGCAACGAAATCAGGTAGTCGTAGTCGCAGTCCACGCTGTTGCGATTGAGAGGAGACCCTGAAAATGAAACTCCGTGATATCATTGACTGTTGCGTTCATCTGGATGTCCATGAAAAACGGTGCGACCGGGAGGATCTTTTCGAACTGGTGTTCTTCCAAAAAGACGTTTCGGAATGGGAGCGAATCCTGGCCGCTTTCCTGGGTGAACCGGTCAAGCCCCAGGGCAAAGTCCCCACGGAAAAGGACCTGAAGATCACGGAAGGTACAGGCGGTATCCGCGTCGAGCAGACGCTTTTCGAAAAAGAATTCGAAAACGGTGTGATCATCGCAAAATTCTGGCCGTGGAAAGACGACCGGTGCATTACCCTGCGCATGGCGCTGCTTCCCACCGGGTCTTAGCGATCCCATAACCCAAGGAGTTTCGACCTGCCATGACCATCCTGAAAGCCATACCGATTCTTGTGGCTGCATTTTTTCTCGGCAACTGGTTTCTGTCCGAAGTCAGGAAAGCCAAAATCGCCGGTAAACCCTGGTATGCTCCCTATTTGACGATCCCGGGCATTCTGATTCTGGTCGTTTTCATGATCCCCGTTTATCTTCGTTTTTTTCATTAGTGCCGCACGTGTCCATGTCGACAGTCGATCCCAATGCCGCTAAAGATGGACTCGAGATCACCATCGACCGTTTCCTGCGGTTGAACCATACGCCCGAGACGCTTCTAACCGCGCTGGTGGAACGATTCCAGATGGTCAACCCCAAATGGCTCGAAAACCATCGCATGGGGCGCTGGAATCGGGGGACCAAAAAAGTCCTCCGCTTTTACCACCGCTTCGGTAAGGACGGAATCCGAATCCCCCGCGGGTATGCCCGCCAGTTGTTGCTGACCCTGAAACGGGACAACCTTGGGTACCGGTTGAACGATCGCAGGCGGCTGCTGCCCGAGGTCGACTTCCACTTTTCCGGAACCCTCAAATCCTTTCAAACCACTGCCGTAGCGCAGATGAACAAAAAGGATTTCGGCACTTTGAGTGCGCCCACAGGAAGCGGCAAGACCGTCATGGGCCTGGCGTTGGTTGCCAGCCGGCGCCAGCCGGCCGTGATCGTGGTGCACACCAAGGATCTGGCTTTCCAGTGGATCGAACGCATCGAACAGTTCCTGGGCATTCCTTCCGATGAAGTCGGTCTGATCGGCGCGGGCAAGAAAAGAATCGGCGACCGGATTACCGTGGCCCTGGTGCAGACCCTTTACCGCTGCACCGAAGAGATCGCCCCTAAAACAGGCCACCTTGTGGTGGATGAATGCCATCGGACCCCCAGCCGCACCTTTACCGAAGCGGTTACGGCGTTCGACAGCCATTACATGCTGGGCCTTTCAGCCACCCCCTGGCGGCGGGACAAGCTTTCCAAACTTATCTTCTGGCATCTGGGAGATGTTCACCACGAGGTGGACAAGCAGGTGCTGGAAGCCCGAGGGGATATTCTCAAAGCCGATGTGATCGTTCGCATCACATCCTTTACCCCATATTTCGATCCGGTTAACGACTACTCGCGGATGCTTTCCGAACTGACCAGTGACGATGACCGCAACCGGCTGATCGCCGGGGACGTGGCCAAAGAGGTGGAATCCGGAAAAGGGGTCTGCCTGGTGCTTTCCGATCGCAAGAAGCATTGCGAAACCCTGCAGGGAATCCTGCGGTTCAAGTTCGGCATCCATGCAGAAATGCTTACCGGCGATGTCAAGGACGAAGAGCGCCGGCAGGTGCTCGACCGCCTTCAACGTGGAAAGGTCCGGGCGCTGATCGCCACGGGCCAGTTGATCGGCGAGGGATTCGACTGCCCGGATCTGGCCACTTTGTTCATGGCAACACCCATCCGGTTCAGCGGACGCGTGATGCAGTATCTCGGACGGATTTTGAGACCCGCAGAGGGAAAGGCCCATGCCCGGGTCTACGATTATGTGGATGAACGGGTCCCACCGCTGGTTTCAGCCGCCAGGGCCAGACAGCGGGTTTATGGGAGCGGTGCCGGTGAACTTTTGTAAACAAGCGTGGGATGCAGAAACCGTCGGACCTCACAGCAGTGATGGCAAAGCCTTTCCCCCTGTAAAAATCATCATGGAGAAAAGATTACTGCGACCAGCCGGGAGAACCGCCAAAGTCCGGCCGGCACCCGAAACGGGGTAAAGGGTCTGGTTCCCACTAAAAATATCTGCAATCCCACGCCTGTTTGCCAATAATGAAGCCTCTGACAGATGTGGAACGCTGCGGAAGCGCTGGATCGGATTGCATGTGCACAAAGGATGAGATAAAAATCGAGAGGTTCAGGCGTACGTTCACGTTAAAATGGGGGATGAACCGCTGTCAAGCATAAAGACGCGACGGATAGACAAAAAGCCGGCTTCTAAGCCGTATCTCCCCTTTGCCGTTGCAGTCTGCCCTGCTTTTTTTACTCGGTCACCAGGATCGCCTGCTTGATCACCACCGGTGTACCGGGGACATCGCGCATTCCCGCTCGGGATGTGGTCTTAACGTTTTCGATGGCCCGCACCACGTTCATGCCGTCCACCACCCGGCCGAATACGCAATAGCCCCAGCCTTTGGACGACTTGGCGCGGTGGTCGAGAAAATCGTTGTCCTTTACGTTGATAAAAAACTGCGCGCTGGCCGAATGGGGATCGTTTGTCCGGGCCATGGCGATGGTGCTGGTGCGGTTGGCCAGGCCGTTGTCCGCTTCGTTGCGAATGGGTGCCCGCGTGGGTTTGCGCTGCATGTCGGCCGTGAAGCCGCCGCCCTGGATCATGAATCCGGCGATGACCCGGTGAAAGATGGTACCGTCATAATGGCCGTCTTTGACGTAGGCCAGAAAATTGTCCACGGTTTTCGGAGCGGCGGTGCGGTCCAGTTCCAGCACGATGTCACCCATGCTGGTGATCAGTTTGACCCGGGGCTTTGTGTCGTCGGCAAAGGACACGCCCATGCCCAAAGACAGGAAAAGGACAATCACAAGGATCCAGCGTCGCATAGCTACCTCACTTGAAAAGGGTTACCACAATTGAAATACCCGCCGTGGCTTGTCCAACCGGCGGATGCCTGCCGCTTGGGTCGCCCGCACTGCCTCATCGTATTCCAGTGGCGACAGGGCGTGGGACAACTCCGGCATTTCTCTGGCCCGGCCGCAGGGCCGATACTGGGCCATGACGTTGACATAGGTGTCGGTCGAGATCCGGTCGGCAATGAACTGCATGATTTTGGCCGTTCCGGCCAGACCGCCGGGCAGCACCAGATGCCGCACCAGAACCCCTTTGTAGGCCAATTCGCTCTCCCGGTCAATCTGCAAATCGCCGACCTGGCGATGCATTTCGACCAGCGCCTTTCGGGCAACCTCGGGATAGTCCGGGGCATCGCAGGTGTCCCGGGCCGTTGTTGAATCCCAGAACTTGAAATCGGGCATGTAGATGTCCACGATTCCTTCCAGCATCCGAAGCGCCTCCACCCGATCATAGCCCCCGCAATTGTAAACCAGCGGAATATCCAATCCCTGCCGGGCGGCGATAAGCAGAGCCGACAGGATCTGGGGCACCACATGGGTGGGGGTGACGAAGTTGATGTTGTGGCAGCCGGACTGCTGCAAGTCCAGCATGATGGCCGCCAGCTGCTCGTCATCCAGTTCGCGGCCTTCACCAAGGTGGCTGATTTCGAAATTCTGACAGAAGTTGCACAGCAGATTGCAATGGCTGAAGAAGATGGTGCCCGACCCGTTGCGGCCTACCAGCGGCGTCTCTTCTCCGAAATGGGCGTTGTAGGAGGCCACTTTGGCCAAGCGCCCGGTTTTGCAGATTCCGGTTTCCCCGGCGGTCCGGTTCACGGCGCATCGGCGCGGGCACAGCGTGCAGTGGGCCAGCTTGGCAAGGGCCTGTTCTGCGCGTCGCTGGAGCGTACCGTCTTTCAGGGCGTTTAGATAGGAGGGGGCGGGTAGGGCCATGTTCGTTGGCTCCTATTTGATGAATCCGTAAAAGCATCCGATTCGTTATGCCGGACTTGTTCCGGTTCAGTGCCTATCCAGAAATAGGAAAATCTGTTCGAGATCGAGGCGCACGAAAAATTTTACCGCAGGTATATAGTTGATATTCCGAGGATTAAATTTTTCGCGCAACAAAGATATCGGGCAGATTGGCCATTTCTGGATGGGTACGATTCAGCTTTGCAGCATCTTGGCCAGCTGACTCACACTCCTGGCGCGGCCGACCACCACCAGGGTATCGTCGGTCTCGATCCGCGTGTCGGCCTTGGGATTGAAGATCATCGATCCGTCGGCTTTCTTGATGGTCAGGATAATCAGGTCCAGCTGCTGGCGGATGCCGGAATTCTTCAACTCGACATTCAGCAGGCGGGAGGTACTGTGCACCAGAATTTCCTCCACCTGGATATCGGTGCTGTCATCGGTGAAGGCCAGTTCCAAAAATTTGATCACCGTGGGACGCAAAATGGCATGGGCCATGCGGCGGGCGCCCAGATCGTAAGGCGAGATCACCTTTCCAGCACCGGCGGCCTGAAGGGTTCGCTTGGCTGTGTTCTGAATGGCCCTGGCTACGATGAATAGATCGGGATTGAGCTGTTTGGCGATCAGCGTCAGAAAAACATTTTCCGAATCGGTGGCCACCGCGGTGACCAGTCCCTTGGCCCGCTCGATGCCGGCCTTGATCAGCAGACTTTCATCCGTGGCTTCGCCGATCAGGTAGAGCACGCCGTCTTCGTCCATCTTTTCCTGTCGATTGGTGTTCTTTTCGATGATGACCACATCGAGGTATCGTTCGGTAAGATAGCGGCTCAGCACCCGGCCGATGCGGCCGTATCCGCAGATGATATAGTGGCCCTTAAGCTTGGCGATCTGTTTTTCCAATTTGCGTCTCCCGAGAATGACTCGAATACGGTCTTCGACCAGAAATTGAACGATCAGGCCGACGACGTACATGAAGTAGCCCACCCCCATGACGATCAGGAACATTGTAAAGATGCGGCCGGTGTCGCTGACCTGGTGCACCTCGCCGTAACCGACGGTGGCCATGGTGATGACGGTCATGTACAAGGCATCGTCAAAAGGCCAGCCCTCGATAATCATGTATCCGCCGGTGCCGAAAATAACGAGCGCCAAGGTCAGAATCAGGGTTACGGTGAAGTGCTTTTGCCGTTCCATGGCTTACATTGCGTCCTTGCCGTACGAAACGGCGTGCGGGGTAGGGGGTACTGCAAACCTGCTTGATTTACACGGTTGCTGGGACTATAAAAAAACCTCGGGTGCGTGTCAACCGTCAAAACGTTGCAACCCCTTTTTATTAAATAGAATTTCATTGAAATGAGGCGCCCGTGAATTGCTCGCCCGACACAATGTCTTCAGATGACGCACTGATTGAAGTCATGCGAATCGAAAAACGCTATCGGCAGGTTCGCGCCGTGGACGGCGTCAGTCTCGCCATCGGGCGGGGAAGCTGTTTTGGACTGCTGGGCCCCAACGGTGCGGGCAAGACCACCCTTATCGAAATTATCGAAGACATCATCGCACCCACCGCAGGAACCGTTCTTTACAAAGGCCGCCCGCGTTCCTCCCAGTTCCGGCAGGAGGTGGGCATCATGTTTCAGCAGACGGCGCTGCTTTCTTTTCTGACCATTGCCGAAACCCTGGAAACGTTCGGACGGCTGTACGACCACACCGACGATGTCGATGCGCTGATCCGCACCTGCCATCTGGAGGAGGTCAAAAATCGGGCCAACGACAAGATTTCCGGGGGCCAGAAGCAGCGGCTGCTGCTGGCCCTGGCGCTGCTCAACCGGCCCGAACTGGTATTTCTGGACGAGCCATCCACCGGGCTGGATCCCCAGGCCCGACACAACCTTTGGAACATTATCCGCAATGTCAAAGAGCAGGGCAAAACCATCGTTTTGACCACCCACTACATGGAAGAAGCGGAAAAGCTCTGCGACGATATCGCCATCATGGACAAAGGCAAGGTGATTGCCCGGGGGGCACCTGAAAAATTGATTCACGAGCACTGCCGAAAGACGACGCTGGCCGTTCCCAAGGATCGCATTGGAGGCAACTGGGACGGGCTCCCCGGGTATCGCCGAGAACAAGGCGATCGGATTTTTTTTCGAACCGAAGACGTCAACGGCCTCATCCAGCAACTGTTGGCCCGGGGCGTTGATTTGAGTGGGGTGAACGTGACCACGCCCAATCTGGAAGATGTCTTTTTGAAACTGACCGGCCGAAGCCTGCGGGAATGATGGGATCATCAGATGCGCTTTAAAAGAATGTGGGCCATGTTCAGGGCCAGAAACAGGGAGTTTTTCCGGGACCGGGAGGCCTTTGGCTGGAATTTTCTGTTCCCTTTCCTGATCATTGTCGGTTTTTCCGTGGTTTTCAAAGGCGATTACAAAGCCCAGTTCAAGATCGGCGTGTTCCCTGTTCCGCCCGGCATGGAGGCCCGCACGGCGGCCGACAACCTGCCCGCTTCTTTTTCCGGATTCGAAGCGGTCACCCTGGTAGGGTTCGAAGACGGCGACCGGGGACTGGAAAAATTAAAGCACCATAAAATCGACCTGCTGGTCCAGGCCGGCACCGATCCGGTACGCTATTGGGTCAGCGACGCCTCCCCATCCGGGGCTATCGTGGAACGGCTTTTAAAAGAAGCCGCGGCACCGGGCGAAGGAACGCCGCATTTGGAGAAAAAAGATATCCAGGGTGTTCCCATACGCTACATCGACTGGCTGTTTCCGGGGATACTGGGCATGAACATGATGTTCAGCGCCCTGTACGGCGTCGGCTGGGTGGTGGTCCGCTACCGAAAGAACGGGGTGCTCAAGCGGCTCAAGGCCACCCCTTTGACCGCCCTCGAATACCTGAGCGCCCAGATGCTGTCGCGGATTTTCGTGTTGATGTTCACCCTGGCGATCGTCTGGGTTGGCTGTGACCTGGTCCTCAATTTTACCGTTTACGGCAGTTTGGTCGACATGTTTGCAATTTTTCTTTTGGGCAGCGCCTGCATGACCGCCTTGGGACTGATCATCGCCTCGCGCGGAACCAGCGAGGAGTTTGCCAACGGGATTCTCAATTTCATCTGCTGGCCCATGATGTTTCTTTCCGAGGTTTGGTTCTCCATCGAAGGGGCGCCGGACTGGCTGAAGGCCGCGGCCAAGATTTTTCCCTTGACCCACCTGCTGACGGCAGCCAGGAAGATCATGAACGAAGGGGCCGGACTGGCAGCGGTGCTTCCGGAGATCGCAATCCTTTCGGCCATGACTGTTGGATTCTTGGCTGTGGGCGCGGCGTTGTTTTCCTGGAACAAGTGATCGCTGGCATGCTACGGCTATTTGTCGAAAGCGGTCCGCAAAGCCTCGGGGTACCGGATACACGCCTGCGCGCCCGATGCTTCCAACTCGTCCCGCGTTCCGTATCCCCATAACACCCCGATTCCACAAATATCGTTGGATTTCGCGCCGATCATATCGTGCTTGCGGTCGCCGATCATGATGGTTTCCGCTGGAGCGATCCTTTCGCGTTGAAGGATATGGGCCAGAAGATCGGTCTTGTCGCTGTGCGTACCATCCAATTCGCTGCCATGAACGGCCCTGAAGTATTTTCCCAAGTCAAAATGCTCGATAATCCGTTTGGCGAAAACCGTTGGCTTGGATGTTGCCACGTAAAGGAAATGCCCGTCATCGCGAAGCGTTTCCAGCGTTTCCGGGATAGCTTCGTAGACTTCGTTTTCGAACAGGCCCACGGTCCCGAACCGTTCCCGATAGATGGCGATGGCTTCCTGGATGAGCTTGCCGTCGTCGGTTTCAAGCAATTTGGCAAAACTGCTTTTCAGGGGCGGTCCGATACACCATCGCAGATCCATTTGGCGATTAACGGGCCGGCCGAGTGTTTTGAGGGCATGGCAAATGGATTTGGTGATGCCCTGATAAGGATCTGTCAGTGTACCGTCTAAATCGAACAACAGGTTCATGGTACCTCGATTGGTTTGTTTTTGCCGGTCCGTTTCCGGCAGCCGGCCCGTAAGGCTTAGGAAAAAAGAATTGAACGACTTTCAAGATGAAATTTATAGCAACACTGGCGGTCGTTGTCTATTCCATCAACAGAGGGGATGGGGCTATTAAAACCGGAAACGATTAGGAATAAAATATTGCCGCTAAAGCGGTAAAATGTATCCATCTCTGCGTGTATTGTCCGAAAAATAATGAAATACATTGACAATATACCGCTATAACGGTAATTTAACTTTAAATTTATTTGCTCCTGTTTGATTTAATACTCATTTTGATTAAATTTACTGTCATGGCGGTAAAAATAGGCTCAGAAAAAATCCAGGAAATTGGCCGTATCGTCCAATTCCACCGAAAAGAGGCGGGACTGTCGCGAATCGATTTGGCCGATATTGCCGGGGTGGGGAAAACGGTTGTTTATGACATTGAAAACGGCAAGGAAACGGTTCGGTTGAAGACTTTGTTCAACGTTTTGGGTGCACTCAATATCTCCTTGTCGCTGAACAGTCCGTTGATGGACCGTTTCAAGGGGGGCAACGATGCGCAAAGCTGATATATTCATGCACGATGTCCATGCAGGGGTCCTGGAGGAAATCTTTCCGCGGACAACTTTTCGCTTCACTTATCATTCCACGTATGCCGGTCCCCCGGTTTCCCTGACGGCTCCCGTCAGACTTTTGCCATACACGTATGAAACGTTTCCGCCCTTTTTAGAGGGGCTGTTGCCCGAGGGGTACAACCTGGAAGCCCTCCTTCGTGCCCGGAAGATCGACCGGCAGGACCTTTTCAGCCAGTTGCTTGCGGTGGGAGGGGATATGGTCGGTGCGGTGACGGCGCGGGAGGCTGAATGAGCATCTGCCCCATCACCTACGAGGCATGCGCAGGAAAATATTCGCCCAGAGGCTTACGGAAATTGTCCTCAAGCCTCAAGCAACTCCAGGACCTTCCTTATACCGCGGCGGATCAGATCTTCGAGGCCGCCGCCCGTGCCCCGAGAATGTCCATCCAGGGGGTCCAGCCAAAGCTCAGTGCCGTCTTGAATACCCGTATGAACGGGTTTGAGATCGTGGATACCGGAGGGCGGTATATTTTAAAGCCCCAAAACCCCCAATACAGGCATTTGCCGGAAAACGAGGACCTGTCCATGCGCCTGGCCGCTGCCGCCGGCATTCCGGTGCCGATGCATGGACTGGTTTATTCAAAAGACGGCTCCATGACTTATTTTATCCGGCGGTTCGACAGGGCCGGCAAAAAAAAGATTGCCGTGGAAGACTTCGCTCAACTTCTGGGGCTCAGCCGGGACACCAAATACGATGCCTCCATGGAAAAAGTCGCTCAGGTGATTGACCGGTATTGCACCTTTCCGGCCGTGGAAAAAATTAAGCTTTTCAGGTTGACCTTGGTGAATTTTTTGATCGGCAACGAGGACATGCATGTGAAGAACTTTTCACTGATGACCCGGGCCGGCAAGGTGGAACTCACACCGGCCTATGACATCCTGAACACCACCATTGTTCTGCCCGGTGAGAGTGAAGAGATCGCACTGCCGATCAAAGGGAAAAAGCGTAAGCTGGATCAGAAGGTTCTGATTGATTATTTTGGCCGGATTCGCCTGGGGCTGAACCGGAAAATCGTCGACTCCTTATTGACAGAACTTAAAGACGCGGCGCCTGAATGGGATAAACTTATCGCAATCAGCTTTTTGCCGAATAAAATGAAAAGGGAATATGGATTGTTGTTGGCGACGAGACGTAAACGGCTGTTTGGATAAGCTAAGTTGGACAGAAAGATGCATGGCCGGTCCGGGCCTACCTCGCTTGAAAACTTTCCGGGAGATTGAAATCCCTTCCGTAAGCCTTTTTTGTCTTTTCATGCCTGTAAGCGACCTCGATTCCGTAAAATTTCCGCTAAAATGGTAAATTTTATCACCTTCGTGTGAAGTATCCCATAAGTCCACAAAATGTATTGTCAAAATGCCGTTATGGCAGTAATATTCTGGTAAAATCGGTTGGTTCCAATTGTTTTAGAATCTCATAGGCCGCTAAACTAGACTTTTATTGCATTACACATTCAACTGCCCTTTTTAGCCCCGAGAAGTCGATTTGAACTGAAGAAGAATCCTGTCCTTGCCATAAACAGCACCGATTGCGCATCCAGCCTGGTTCGGCCCGAATTCGGTATACAAGTAACAGATATTCAACCATTTTCAAAAATGAATGAAACAGGCTCCCTATATTGTACCCGTGGGGAATCGACAAACGCGGGAATGAACTCCAACCGGATGGGAAAGACAGCTACTCACGTCTCGGGCAGAACTGTAGGAAATACGCGACGGATTCGTATTGAAAAACGGTTTGATGCGGACACGGAAGATGCATACAGGGATTTCAAATTCGATGATTCACGGAAAGTGGTTGTCCATGTCACCTTCGCGGCGTTTTTTCTGATCATCGGCCTGTGGATCTGGGACTGGACTGTCGATCCGCCCCATGCCATGGACGTGTTGCCGATCCGGCTGATTGAGGGCATGGTGGCGCTGTGCTATCCCTTTGCGATTGTCGCCGGCATGCGCCGGAAACTGCTTCCATGGGTGCTTGCGCTGGTCTGCCTCTCGATGGAAGGGCTTTATCTGTACCACCTGACCCTGCTCGATAGCGGGTTGGCTTGCGGACTGACCGGTTTCATGTTCTGGTTCATCATATTGATTTTTGCCGGACTGTCCTTCAGCCTGATGCCCACCATGCTCACGATGATCGGCGTCGCGCTCCTGCCAAACATCGTAGTGGCCTGCGGCATGGCAGTCCAGATGCCGCTTGCCCAGTACAATGCCCTGATCTGGCCGACCTGCCTGATCGCCATGTTCAGTAACTTGTCACTGGACAGGCTCTATCGCCGATTGTTTATATACCAACGGAATATCGAACATACCGCCCGTACCGACGCCCTTACCGGCATTGCAAATCGCTTCCATTTCAATGAGACTGCTCCGATCCTGCTGGAACTCTGCCGCCGGCACGAACACCCCTTAAGCGTCCTTATGGTGGATATCGATCACTTCAAAAAAATTAACGACGAATACGGGCATATTGAAGGAGACAAAGTCATTCGACATGTGGTCGGGTGCATGCGGGCCAAGCTTCGCCGCACCGACCTGCTGGCCCGATATGGTGGGGAGGAGTTCGTCGTAATTCTGCCGGAGACACCCCCTTCAGGAGCAATGGAAGCTGCGGAAATCATCCGCAGAAAAATTGCCGATGCCTCAATTGAAATAGGGTCTGACCGTTCCATCGGGGTCACCGTCAGTGTAGCGGCTGGCTATAATGTGCTGCCGGATGAAATCGGGCTCGAAGAGTTGCTCAGGCTGGCTGACGATGCCCTGTACAAGGCAAAGGAGGGGGGCAGAAATCGGGTTGTCACTGCTCCCGGTTGCCTCGGTGCTTATGTGCGCTCGGGAACCGTCCGAGCCAACCAGTTTTAGCTGCAAAACTTTTGCGGCAAATGCTGTGCGAATGTTACCAACATCATGCTGCTATTCCAACTTTTTGATTGGCGGCAGATAGTAGGCTCCCGACAGCACCTCGGCCTTGGGTACGTAAAGACGCATGGTCATGCTGAACAGTTTTCCACCTTTTGGCGCGGGCAGCCAGTTCGATTCCGGCGCGCCTTTGGGCAGTTCACCGGAAAGGTACAGCTTGAGCGACCCGTCTTTCTCGTAAGTGAACCGGCTGCGGTTGTTGAAATTGAAACGATCCAGGCGGTTGGGAACCACACGATAGTCCGGCAGGTTCAGCATGGTCAAAGACCAGTAGGCATTGACGTGTTTGTCGGGCAGGTCCTCGGACTTGAAGTGAAGGACGTAGACATTGTCGCCATTTAGCGGTTCGCCGCCGGCGTCGTGCGAACCGACGAAATAGACTGCTTCCTCATTGTTGTTCCACCAGATGCCGGCATAGTTGGCTGCGGTTCTGAACCAGTAATCCTCTCCGAATCCCTTCAGTTTGCCGGTTGTCGCGATCCATCCGCCCCGGGCGTCCCCCATGGTTTTTAAAAAGTGCGCAAAGGCCGGCAGGGCTTTTTGCGTGATGACGGTTTCAATGAGCGCCTTGTTTGTCTCACTTTGATTAACGAAGGCGGCGATGGCCCGCGCCTTCTTGCCCATGGCGGCGGACAGTTTCATGGAATCTGAAGCGCTGCCGATGACCCGGTCGAAGGTCGGCTGCCTGAATGCGTCCACGGTGATGAGTTTCTCGTTCGTGAACTCGGGAATATCGACGGCGGGCGCGATCTCCGGTTCGCCAAGCTTAATGATCTTGAATGCCATTTGAAGTCGCACGGCCCCCTCGTCATCGCCCTTGCGTTCGACCCGGGCCAGCATTTTGGTTTTTTTGGAAGGGATTTCGATGCGAACGGCATCATCGGGGATGGCGGGGTGGGACCCCTTTAAAACCAGGGCGAATTTCCCGTAAGGCGTCTCGGGAAAGTTCCGCTCGTGAATGTTGTACAGGATCTCGGCCCATTCATCCATGATCTGCGCCGTGTAGTAGCGGTTCTCGATCTTGGGGATTTGAAGGATCACCGGGGTGTTCTCGTCAACGGCAAACCAGGCTTCCAGATAGGCCACGTCCAGATTCGGATTGACGAACTCCGCCTTGCCCAGTTCGTTGTACTTGATCGTGTTGTAATCGACGCCGTCCTCGGCTAGATCGATGTGCTCCTGGCGGATCACCAGGTAGCGGGCCAGGATATAAATGTAGCAGTCGATCACGTCCTGCTCGGTCATGTCCAATCCTTGAACCATGGCGGCATCCCGGTCAGCGGTTGTATGTTCTTTAAGGCCCGGCCAACCGCATGCGCAAAGCAGCAGACAGGCAATCAACATCGCCATATTCAAACGCTTCATAAATAACCTCACTTGTTGACCGTTTCGATATCCGGCAGCCGCCACGACCGATCGAAATACGCCTCGGTAGGCGCGTAGAATCGGAAGTAGCCAAACCAGCCTCGTCCCGGCACCGTCGGGATCCAGTTCTTCTCCTTGCCTTTAGGCACCTGAGGCCCAAAATAAAGATCCACGGAGCCGTCTTTGTTTTTGATCAGATCCGACCTGGAATCCAGGCCGGCCTTCTCAAATTGATTATCGATAAAGCAGCGGGTTTCTGTATCGTACAGGGTCATGGCCCAGAACTGTTTGACGGGTGCGCTGGCCGGAACATGCAGGGTGTAGTCGTTTTCTCCCTGAAGCCAGTGGCCGTCCTTGCTTTTCTGAACACCGATGTAGGCCTGGCCGTATCCTGGCGTTTTGCTCGTCATGCCCGCGGTCAAAGTCACCGCTTCGTAAAACCAGGCCGTGCGTTCGTCCAGGGCCGTGTAATTTTCGGTTTCCTGGTTCGCCTCTAAAAGCACGGCATTTTTCCATTGGGTACCCGGCCAGATGTGGGCTTCCTTCTGGCGCTTGGCATAGCTCAGGCATCTGGCCATGGACTCGCCGACCAATGCCGCTTCTTCCAGGATTTTTTTCTGGCGCACATCCGGATTGAAAGGCTTGCGCTTTTCCATGCCCAGGGGTTTCAGGGTTGCCACAACCATGCGGTCGCGTTCATGGACCGGTTCTTCGTTCAACATCTTGGCCACCAGTTTCCAGTAATCCAAACCACGCGGCTGCCATCCCTCCCAGTGCCTGCCGTCGGGTGTCACGATGCGCGTACGGCTGGGATTGCCGCGTTTGCTGTAAGGGTAGGCCTGGTATCCTTCCCGCAGCTCTTTCGCTTCTTTTTCATCGGTCGAAAGCACGCGAAAGGCGTGAAAGATGTTGTTCATGGGCGAGTGGATGACGGTGTAGCCTTTGGCGTCCTTGACGCTTTGGCCCGGGCCGAGAATCAGATATTTGGCGCCAGTGCCCTTGTCCGGCCCGTTCAGTCCCATGTCGGTCACCGGGCGCTGCCAGAAGTCCATGATGCCGCCGGAGGTGCCGCCGGCGGGAAAGTCGATGACCAGCGGCCCGGAGCGGGCCAGGTTGACCATGCCGATGATGTAAGGCGTGGTGGCGTTGGAGGTCAGCAGGCCCAACTTGTCCTTATAGCTGACGTAATAGACCACATCGCCGTCCCCGGCGCCAAACACCGCTTCGTGCTGCGCCTGCCACTGGGCAAAGCCGACCAAAGGGATGGCCCATAGATACGCCTGGACCGCCCGCTGAAAATCCAGTTCATCGTACAGGTTGTCAACGGTTTTGGCAGACGGGTAGCCGCCCTCGAAGGTCAGTTTGCCGACACGGGTGTCCCTGGCCCCGGTGGTGGGCAGTTCCTGTGCGTTCAGGCTGGCTGCGCACAAAAGAGAAATCACAAAAGCCGAAAAGCACTTTTTCATTTTTCCTCCAGTACTATTTTATGTCCTGCACCGGCGATTCAACAGGCGGGGAGATTCGCTGCTGCGCTACTAATTGACCAGACTGTGAATGGGCGACGGAATCAGTCCGCCGCGACTGAGAAACCGGTTCCCGCCCGTGGCATTGTTGACCGGCATGATGATGGATTCGCCCAGCAGACCACCGAAAAAGGCATGATCTCCGGCCTTTTTCCCTGGTACGGGAATAATGCGGGTGGCAGTGGTCTTCTTGTTGATCACCCCGATGGCCATTTCGTCGGCGATGATGGCGGCCAGGGTCTCTTCGCTGGTGTCGCCGGGAATGGCCACCATGTCCAGGCCTACCGAACAGACGCAGGTCATGGCCTCCAGCTTTTCAATGGAAAGGTGTCCGTCGGCGGCCGCCCGGGAGATGTTCAGGTCCTCGCTCACCGGGATAAAGGCACCGCTGAGTCCCCCAACCTTGGAACTGGCAAAAGCGCCGCCTTTTTTAACGGCGTCGTTCAACATGGCCAGGGCCACGGTGCTTCCGGGTACACCGATGGCGGTCAGGCCCAGGCTTTGGAAGATTTCCCCCACACTGTCGCCCACATTGGGAGTCGGCGCCAGGGAAAGGTCGACGACACCGAATGCAATGCCCAGCCGCTGGGCTACTTCCCGGCCGATCAGTTCACCGACGCGGGTGACCTTGTAGGACGTATTCTTTATGATATCGGCGAGTTGTCCAAGATTGAGGTCCGGGGCGGCCGCTACAGCCCGGTCGATGGCGTTTTTAACCACGCCCGGCCCGCTGACGCCCACATTGATCACCGCGTCAGCCTCCCCGATGCCCAGATAGGCGCCGGCCATGAAGGGGATGTCCTGGGGGATGTTGGCAAACACGCAGAGTTTGGCGCAGGCCAGGCCGTCGCGGTCAGCGGTCAGGCGGGCGGCTTCCTTGATTTTCCGGCCCATGAGCAGGACGGCGTCCATGTTGATGCCCGCACGGGTGGAGGCCACGTTGACCGAAGCACATACCCGCTGGGTGTCGGTCAGGGCCTGGGGCAGGGCGTCGATCAGGGCGCGGTCGCCTTTGGCCATTCCTTTTTCCACCAGGGCGCTGAACCCGCCGATGAAATCCACGCCGGTATCGTTGGCTCCCTCGTTCAGGGCCTTGGCAACCTCCAGCATTTGGGTGGCGTTGAAAGGGGCGGCGGCAACGGCCATGGGGCTGACCGAAATGCGCTTGTTGACCACCGGGATGCCGTACTTGTCGCCCACCTCGTTGCAGATCCGAACCAGATCCCGGGCCGCGGTGGTAATGCGGGTGTAGATGTTTTCCGTAAAACGCCCGATGTCGTCGCTGGCGCAATCCAGCAGGTTGAGCCCCAGGGTCACGGTGCGGACATCCAGTTTTTCGTTTTTCAGCATCTCCACGACGGAGAGAATTTCACTATCGGTAAACATGGTTAGTTGTCCTTATACGCGATTAATGGCTTCGAAAATGCGTTTATGCTGGATGGAAATGTCCAGGGACAGGCTCGACGCCTTTTCGCGCAGATCGCGGCGCAGGGCCTGGTGGTCGGCGTCCGTGGGAATGTCCACTTCGTAAATCATGATATTGGCGTTGGGATCGTCGCCGCCTTTGAAGACCGCCTGCAGGTTGGTCACGTTGACCCGGTAGACGGCCAAAATGGCGGTGATGGCGGCCACCAGGCCTTTGCGGTCCGGCCCTTTGGTGGTGACCACGAAAGGCTCGCTTTCCACGGGCGCCCCGGCTGCATTGCTGCGGGACAGGGGTTTTTCGTAAACGTGCAGGCCCAAGGGGTCCAGGCCGTCGCACAGGTGCCGGTGCAGATCGTCTAACGAAAGGCTTTTGGGGACAGCGACGATAAAGATGCCGGAAAATTCGTTCTGCAAAATGGTCTGGCTGACGTTTTCGATGTTGCATTCCTGCTCGAACAGAATCCGGGTGACCGCGGCAATGATGCCGGGCCGGTCTTCGCCCAGGACCGAAATGATCATTTTTTTCATGGAGGCTGCTCCAAGCGCTTTGCGGGTAATGGTAAAGCCCCTTATGGAACAAAAGGGCAAAGGGTGTCAATACAATGCCGGCAGGCAATCGGTGGCCGGCCGGGCAAAAAATGTTGAACCGGTCTGTACCGCTATGATATTCTTTATTTTTAACTAGTGGCCATTTCTGGATGGACACTAACCAACTCCCCGGTACCAGGACGAGCCGCTGTGAAGACGTCGCGTGTCAGCAATCTGATTCAGGAAAACAAGACCCTGTTCATTATCATTATCGTGGGGCTGTTTCTGCTGGAACTGGAAATTTTCGCCCTGGCGGCAATGAAATCCGGCCGCAAGTCGTGGCTGCAGGTCATCGATGTCAATGGCAATGTGATCCACGAAACCAGCGGCAAGAATCTCTCCGAGTTCAACAAATACTATTTTGAAAAGACCTTCGGCCCTTTCGAAAACTACGATGTCCGGCTGAAAACCCGGGACGATCCGTTTCCTTTCCGCGCCTGGTTCGTGGCCGCCATCGGCATTCCGGTGGGCGCCATGCTGCTTTTCGGTTTCGTGGTCAAGGCTTACCTGGCAATCTTTCACGGTGCCGAACTGCAGGGCGACGATTCCAAGCCGGCCTGCGAACCGGGCTACGAATCGCGCCTGGAGTCGATTCTTTACCGCATCAGCCGCATGAATATCTTCATCATCGGCTTTCTCATCTTTATCGGCGTGGTATCCTATTGGATCATTCCCAATATGATTGCCTACCTGGGCCGTACCGGCATCGAAACCGTGATTCGCTTTAAATGGGTCTTTATCACTTTGGGTGCAGTGGTGATGGGTACCGGGCTATGGATCGTCTACCTGCGCTTCCTGCTGGCCAAAAAAAGCATCGAGAGTCGCACGGAAATCGAAAAACATCGGTTGGAACTGGAATACAAAGCCCGCGGCGGTTTTCCGCTGCAGTTGGATGCCCCTGCTGCCGATAAGGATTCCCAGACGGCTTTGGAATGGGATCGGGCAGGGCAGGGCAGACCCTCTTCTCCGGATTCCCATTGAAACCGAAAAGCTTCGCGGCGCCAATGTCCAACTTCGACCATCGAACAGAACAATGAGCCTCCTGAAAACTAAAGACAGCCCCGTCACGAAGATCATCACCACCCACAGAAACGCCGACTTCGATGCCTTTGCCTCCCTGGTGGCGGCCAGTCTGATCTATCCGGACGCCACGGCCGTCGTCCCCCGGGCCATCAACGCCAACGTCCGGGCGTTCATGTCCATCCACAAGGACATCTTCGACTACGTGGATCGCAGCAGCGTCGTGGCCGAATCGATCGAGCGCCTCATCGTCGTGGATACGGCCGACTGGTCGCGACTGGGTCTGCTGTCCGGATTGAAGAAGCGCACGGATCTTTCGATCGATGTGTGGGACCACCACGAAGGGGGCGATATCGATGCAACCTGGATCTGCCAGGAGCCCGTCGGCGCCACCGTCACGCTGCTGGTTCGCCGGCTCAAGGAACTGCGCAAGATCATCACCCCCATCCAGGCCACCTTGATGTTATCGGGGTTGTATGAAGATACCGGCAACCTGAGTTTTTCCTCCTGCACCCCCGAAGACGCCTATGCCGCCGGCTGGCTGCTGGACCGCAAGGCCGATCTGTCCCTGGTGGCCAAATTCCTGCGCCCGGCCTATGGCGAAAAACAGAAGGACGTGCTTTTCGAGATGTTGAAGAATACCAGCCGCATGAAGGTCAATGGGTATTCGGTCAGCATCAGCCGCATCCAGGTTGAGGGCCATGTTAACAACCTGGCCCTGGTGGTGCGCATGTATCGGGATATCGTCAACGTCGATGCCGCCTTCGGTCTGTTCGAAAGCCAGCAGAAAAACGGCCGCACCAAGTGTATGCTCATCGGCCGCAGCGACCACGACGGGCTGGATGTGGGTAACCTCATGAAAAGCCTGGGCGGCGGCGGTCATCCCGGCGCCGGCTCCGCCATGCTCACCGGCGTCAATCCCGAAACCGTCGAACAGATGATCGTGGACCTGATCGAGGGCAACCAGCAGTCATCGGTTCAAATCAGCGATCTCATGTCTTTCCCGGTATTTTCCGTGCCCTCGGATACCACCATGGCCGACGTGGCCAAGATTTTGAGAAGCCGGGGCTGCACCGGACTGCCGGTGGTGGACGACGAAGAATTGAAGGGCATTATTTCCCGCCGGGATTTCAGAAAAATTCGCAGGGAATCCCAGCTGAGTTCGCCGGTAAAGGCGTTCATGAGCACCAACGTGGTCACTATCCAACCGGGGAAAAGCCCCATCCAGGCCGCCCGCGTCATGGTGCGCCACGACATCGGCCGCCTGCCGGTGGTGGAGGAGGGCAAGCTCATCGGGATCATCACCCGTTCCGACGCCATGACCTATTTTTACGATCTGCTGCCCGATTGAAAGACTTTTTAGGGGTTTCCGCTTGACCCGCTGCAACGGCCCGGCTAAAAAACGGCTGTTCGTTTCCCCGAAAACCAAATTTTCCGTACCAACCCGCTTTCAGGAAGGAATCTTCATGCAACCCCAGGCAATCGTCGATCATATCGTCCAATGGCTCACCGAATATCTCGACCAATCCGGCATGCAGGGATTCGTGGTGGGCGTCTCCGGCGGCATCGATTCCGCGTTGACCTCCACGCTCTGCGCCCTGACCGGAAAACCGGTCAACGCGCTGAATATGCCCATTCACCAGGCCCCGGATCAGGTGAGCCGGTCGGCCCGGCATATCGACTGGCTCAAGGACCGATACGCCAATGTGCAGGGATTGACGGTCGACCTGACGCCCGCCTTTAACGCCCTGCAAAGCGCCTTCCCCCAAGAAATTCAGGACGATTTGAGCATGGCCAACACCCGCAGCCGCCTGCGCATGCTCACCCTGTACGCCGTTTCCACCCACCACCGCATGCTGGTGGCCGGCACCGGCAACAAGGTCGAGGATTTCGGCGTGGGGTTCTATACCAAGTACGGGGATGGCGGCGTGGACCTTTCGCCCATCGCCGACTTGATGAAATCTCAGGTTTACGTCCTGGCCCGGCACCTGGGCGTCATCGACGAAATTATCCAGGCACCGCCTACCGACGGATTATGGAGCGACAACCGCTCTGACGAAAGCCAGATCGGCGCCAGCTACGACGAATTGGAGTGGGCCATGGATTTTGAAAACCGGCAGGGCCGCGAAGAAGAGCTGGACGCCCGGCAGGCGGAAGTGCTGTCCATCTTCAGAAAGTTCAACCGCGTCAACCGGCACAAGATGCTGCCCATACCGGTGTGCGCCATTCCCGCCCAACTCAAACGGGGTTGATCCTTATTCCTTGAAGGAATAGGCTTCCTCGATGCGCTGTTTCACGTAGGAAACGAGCTGATCGTCAGATTCAGAGATATCGAAACAGTAGCCATCCGCACCTAAAAGCCCTTCGGGGATCAGGTCGCCCAGTTCGTCGGGGTCCTGGATCATGTCCCCGTAAAAGCAGACCGAAAGCCATCGCTGGCCGGGGTCGTCGTCGATGACATCGACCATGACGAACAGCGGGCGCTCGTTGCGGTCGTTGCGCAATCCGCGCAGCGAATAGCTGATTCCGGGGCGCTCGTGAAATTCGAGTTCGGCCTGCGTTTTGTCCTGCAGGGCTTGAAAAAGCGACACAAAAACCGGTTTCATCTCCGGTTCGTCATCCGTCCATGCTTCGATAAAATCCTGAATCTTTTTCATCGGTTGTTCGATCAATCCTTAAAATTTACGATAAGTACGGCCGAGCGGCCGGCCATCCGAGGGTTTAGTTAAGACAGCGTTGAATTTCCCGGGTGATCCGGTCTTCGATGAAATCCGCCATTTCGCTGGCCCTGGCGTCGCTCATGGTGCCAACTCCCGCACCGAGATCGGCGATCTGTGCTTCGCTCATGCCCGTGGATTTTTCGATCATGAAGGTCTCGATCTCACCCCCCTCGGGAAGAAGCCCGCATCCACCGGCCGTGCCCAGAAATTCATCTTTGACAAAAATGGGAACGGCGATTTTGATCAAGCCGGCGTCGCATTCGCCGATCACCGCCTTGCCGGTTTGCCTGGCCTGAGCCATGAAGTTTTGATTTCCCGGGGCACAGATGGCGGCAAGAGCGTCCGGATTGGCCTTGATGACCGGACACAGCCGGTTGCACCAATTGGGTTTGCCGGTCACACCGACGCCGGAGGTGTTGTACACCGTGCAGTTGATGTGAAAACGGTCGAACAGTTCCTTCTCAAAACCAGCCCACTCTTCGGTGCTTAATATATCGGTCAGTTCCATCGGTTTAATCTCCCTTGATTGTTGGGTTGACAATTGTCGGTTGCCGGGTTTGAAGAATGCGCCAATTAAGAGTATTTGCGCAAAAAGGCCTACATGGTCCCGTTGGATAAGTCAAGTCAATTTGAAAAACGGGCGCTGCCCCGGCCCCAGAAAAAGCAGGGCGGTAGTCGACCGCACCGTCGCAAATTCCTGTTGTTCTAAGATTGACGGTTTTCGTTTTCCGCATCTTTTTCGAAATTTGCCTCGGTTAAGATGGGCTGGTGCCCATAGCGGCGTGTCATGGTATCGACGATTCGTTCCAACGGCAGGTCCGAAAATTCACCCCGGTAATGGATATATTCCATGTGTTTGTTGCCCGACCGATCGAACGGGTGAAACAGGGCGTCTCCATGACCGTCGAATTCCAGCGGCCGGAGATTGAATTTTTGGCACAATTCGATGTTGAAGGCCGGTGTAACCTTGCACCAGCAGCCGTCGATATCAATGGAGGTGTAGCCGTGCCAGTAAAAGATATCGGTTTTCATCCGTTTGCGCAAGCGCTCGGTGGACAGGTGGTTTCTGACATCGGCGAACCCCAGTTTGGCTGCGATCCCCACGGCCCGGCAGCAGGCCGCCAGCAGAACCGCCTTGGGAACGCACCAGGCGTGGCCGGCGGCAAGGGTCGTGCTGGCGCGCATTCCGCGAACGGACAGATCGATGGCATAGGGATCGTAGCGAATGGTGTCCCGCACTGCGTAAAAAAGACGCACGGCCCGATCCCGGTCCGACACAGCCTTGCCGGTTGCCGAGCGGGCAAACTCGGCCACCGATGGGCGATCGAAGTCGAGAAATGGCGTCGCTGCGAGATTTTCGGTTGTTTTCAAAGACACGCTGCACCCTCCTTTCATTCGATTCGGCTGTTTGACGAACCGCCTGCCCGACCCGTTCGTACAGGTCGTCGATTTCATCAAAACGCCGTTTATTCTCAATGGATTGACAGGTTCGCCGTCCTTCTATTATGATACGAGATCATTTTCAAGTCACACCGTCGAAACACCACCTGTTCATTGGCATCAACCGCTAACGGTCCGGGGAGAAATCAGCGTCCCGGACGGTTCCGGAGGCAGACATGAAGATCGATACCCATCGTCGGATCGACCGGGAATTGTGCGGCAGGCCCCTTTTCGTGGAAGAAGGGCAAAGTCGGGTGGAACTGGAGACCACCGACCGGATGGCGGCCGATGCGTCCGGCCTGGTGCATGGCGGATTTATCTTCGGTGCCGCGGATTACGCGGCCATGATCGCGGTAAACCACCCCCATGTGGTCCTGGGCGCCTCGGATGTGAAGTTCTTAAAACCGGTCAAGGTGGGTGAAACGGTGGTTGCCCATGCCCGGGTCCAGGAGGTCAAGGGCAGGAAATACTGGGTCTCCGTGAGTGTGTCCAAAGACGATGTCGAAGTTTTCCAGGGCATGTTTACCTGTTTCGTTCTGGACAAGCATGTGCTGGGTTAAGATCCCCCACTTTGGATTGGGAAAGGAAAGGATATAAAATGAGCAAGACCATCGGTGTGCTTCTGGCCGGATGCGGCGTTTTTGACGGCGCCGAAATTCACGAGGCGGTTTTGACGCTGCTGTTTCTGGATCGAGCCGGTGTTGCCGTGCGGTGCATGGCGCCCGATATGGATCAACTGCATGTGATCGACCATCTGTCCCAGCAGGAGGCCGACGAGAAAAGAAATGTCCTGGTGGAGTCGGCCCGCATCGCCAGGGGTGAAATCCAGGATATCGCCGAAGTTCATGCGACGGACATCGATGCGCTGATCGTTCCCGGCGGGTTCGGCGCCGCGAAAAACCTCAGCGATTTTGCCGTCAAGGGACCCGAATGCACGGTTCATGCCGAAGTCCAACGATTGTTGACGGAGATGGTGGACGCCGGCAAGCCCATTGGCGCCATCTGCATCGCCCCGGCGACCGTGGTTCGTTCCCTGGCCGACCGATCGCCGAAGGTAACCATCGGCAACGATGTCGGAACGGCGGCCGCCATTGGAACCATGGGCGGTGAGCACGTCGATTGTTCCGTGGCCGATATTTACGTGGACGAAAAAAACAGGATCGTCACAACTCCCGCCTACATGCTCGGGCCTGGTATCAAGGACGTGGCTATCGGCATCGAAAAGCTGGTTGATAAGGTCGTTTCCCTATGCTGAGCGGTAGTCCTTGAACGGGTTCGCCCCTCTATTTTTAAATTTCACGGATTAAAACCAAGAAGGTGCGTTGACGTACCACAACCAAATATAATTGAAGATTGTTCAAATTTCTAATTGGTTTTGAATGATAGAAGGACGTGTCATGCACAAAAACCGGATGGGATTCTGCGGATGAAAACAATTGTCGGAACCAGCAACCGAATCGTCGAGATCGATCTGACTACCGGAAATATCGCTGAATTCCAGGTCGACGAAAAGGATCGCCGAAAATATCTGGGAGCCAAGGGCCTGGGACTCAAGCTGCTTTACGACCGCATGGAGCGGGGCATCGATCCGTTGGGTGAGAAAAATTATCTGGCCTTCATGATGGGGGTGCTCATGGGTACGGGCGCGCCGTGCACCGGACGGTTTTCCGCCCTCACCAAGTCGCCTTTGACCGGAATCATGGTGCATTCGTCCTGTGGCGGTCCCTTCGGCATGGCCTGCAAGACCGCCGGGTACGACGGACTGCTGATCACCGGGAAGGCAGCATCGCCGGTGATCATCGTCATCGATGCCGAAGGTATCCGCATCGAGGACGCCGCCGACTGCTGGGGGCTGGATACCGTCGATACCCAAAAGCATCTCAATCCGGACGGCAAGTCCGGCGTCCTGGCCATCGGACCGGCCGGCGAAAACCGGGTTCGCATCGCCAATGCGGCCTCGGGCCACCGTTTTCTGGGTCGCGGCGGACTCGGAGCGGTCATGGGCTCCAAGAACCTCAAGGCCATTGTCGCCCGGGGCAGGGCGTACAAAGTCGTCCCTTCCAACCCCAAACTGTTCTCCAAAGCGAAAAAACGCGCGGCGCGCTATATCGATAAAAATCCGGTCACATCCAAGAACTATCGCCAATTTGGCACCAGCAGCCACGTCAACTGGTGCAACGAAGGGGGTATTCTACCGGTGAACAATTTCCGGGAGGGAAGCCATCCCCAGGCGGATCGGGTTTCCGGCGAGGAGCTGCGGCAGCGCTACAACGCCCGTCCGAGCACCTGCAAGCCCTGTTCGATCATGTGCGGACACAAAGGCACCCATGCCGACGGCAGCGTCCACCAGATCCCGGAATACGAAAGCATCGGACTGCTGGGCCCCAATCTGGGCATTTTCGATCCGGATCAAATCACGGCCTTTTCCGATCGCTGCGGGCAACTGGGCATGGATACCATCTCCGCCGGTTCCGTGCTGGCCTGGTGTATGGAGGCCGGCGAAAAAGGACTGATCGCCACCGATTTGAAATTCGGCAAGGAAGCGGGCATTTTGGAAGCCCTGGACGACATGGCCCATCGAAAAGGATTCGGAAGCGAAATGGCCGACGGCACGCGGCGGTTGTCCGAAACATACGGGGGCGCCGATTTCGCCATCCAGATCAAGGGCCTGGAAATGCCGGCCTACGATCCCAGAGGCGCCTGGGGGCAGGGACTGGCCTACGCTGTGGCCAACCGGGGGGCCTGCCATCTGTCCGCCACCACCTTTGCCCTGGAAGTGGCCTTCGGTTTCCTCAACCCCTATACCATCCGCGCAAAAGCCCGCTTCGTCAAATTTTTCGAAAATTTATACGCGGCCGTAAACTCCCTGCACACCTGCCAGTTCACCTCCTATGCCTATGTGCTGGAACCGCCCATCGTCAAATATACCCCGAAATTTTTGCTGCGGCTGTTCATGCAGTTTCTGCCGTCCATGGCCATCCTGCTCATGGATATCAGCATTTTTTCGAAGCTGTGGCGATCGGTGACAGGACTGCCGCTGAATCAATGGCAGATGCTCAAGGCCGGTGAACGCATCCATGTGCTGGAGCGCTACATGAACACTGCCGAGGGCATTTCACGCAAGGACGACACTTTGCCCGGACGCTTCCTTAAAGAGGGGCGCGGCTGCGACGCCAAGCAACGGACCGTCCCGCTGCAACCCATGCTGGATGCCTACTACCAATTGCGGGGATACGATTTTCGGGGCGTTCCAAGTCAAAAATGTCTGAAACGGCTTGGTATCGAACCCAAGTGGGAGCTTGGCGCGGATGAACGGTCAATGGCTTTCAAGATGGTTTCGCCGGGAGGCAAGCCCGTCAAGCGGCTGTATCTGGCGATCATGCTGTGGTTTGTGGGGCGGGCTGTCCAGGCCGCGGCCCGGGTCGATAAAGCGGTTGGTGAGGCTTTCGCTACCCTTCCCGATGGATTCACCTTTGCATTGACCGTCGCTCCGGACGGTCCGGCCATGGTGGTCGGCAAGGATCGCAACGGGAAAGTGAGATACCTGGGTTCGGACGACCAAAGGCGCCTGATCGATATGCGCATGACCATAAAAAATATCGAGGCGGCGATGCTCCTGTTCACGTTTCAGGAGCCGACAGCTCTGGCGGTGGCCCGGGACAGGCTGGTTGTCGATGGGGATATTCCCGCGGCCTGCACCGTGGTCCGCGTACTTGACGCGGTCGAGGTTTACCTACTGCCCAAAATCCTGGCATCATTGGCGGTCAGACGATATCCAAAATGGCCGATTTTTCGAAAAATAACGGGACGGGTGATGATTTACCTGCGCACCGTGACCGGTCTATAGACGATTCAAGGAGAAGTGGATGACTTTGCCCGAAGCGTTTTTTTTCAAATGTCCCCTGAAGATTAATTGCGGCAGCCACGCCCTGGATCACCTGCCCGTCGAACTGGCCGCTGTGGGTGCCAGAACGCCGCTGATTCTGGCCAACGGCGATCCTGACGATAAAAAGCGGCTGAAAGCCGTCATCGATGCCTTCCGTACGTCGGGGTTGACCCTGGGCGTATACGATCGGATCACCGGCCGGGTGCAGCCGGAGCTTATGCCCGTCTTGGCATCGGTCTATCGGGACGGGGGCTGCGACAGCCTGATCGCGGTAGGCAGCGGGGCGGTCGTGGACATGGCCAAATGCCTGAACGCGACCCTCGCCGGCCGGGACCCGGCAGCCTTTGAGGACAGCCAGGGCAATGATGCCGTCGAGACTGCCGCCCTGGCGCCAATGATGCTGGTCGCCACGCCGGGCGGCAACGGAGACGAGGCCACCGGTTACGTCTCGGACGGCCAACGGCGGCTGAAGGCGTCGGCACTTACCCCGGCGGCCGCATTCATCGATCCCGCCATCATGAAACGGACCGACGACCGGGAACTGGCGGAAGGGGCCTTGATCGCACTGGCCCATGGCGTGGAGTCCTTTCTGGACGAGGCCGGCAGCCCCATGGGGCGTGCCTACGCGCACACGGCCATCGGGCTGATTGTCAAATACCTGCCCATGGCCCTGAGAAAAGAAAATCGCAGATCCAGCATCTGTGCGGTGGTCAACGGCCAGGTGGCGGCCGGCTGTGCCTTTTCCTGCACTTCGACCGATATCTGCCATCAACTGGGCGTTCGACTGGCATCTTTCCCGGACCTTTCCTTCGGCTTTGGGCTGTCCGTCTTGCTGCCCCACATGGTGGACTATGTCGGGAAGGCAGCCCCGCAACGCGCCGGGGAACTGCTGTATCCGCTGACCGGCGAGGATACCTATGCCATCACCGCCGCGGACCTGAAGATTTCACGGGTCATGGCCCTTTTGTGGGAATTTTTCGATGCCGTGGGCGGGGAACTGGCGTGTACGATCCCATCGTCTCTGGCAGAAGCCGGGGTGGACGGCAAACAGATCGAAACCCTGCTCTCGCAGGCGGCCGACGGACCCTTGGCCCAGTGCGCCGCCCATGTGATCACCGCCGCAAGATCCAAACTTTTCCGATAGGAGTTGAATATGCACTTTCCGGGCTATTACGAATTTTTTTGCCCCGCGCCGACGCTGGCCGGCCACCGGGTGCTGGAAAAGATACCCACGCTGCTCCACCGGCTCGGGGCCCGGCGGCCCATGCTTGTTACCGACAAGGGTGTTGCCGGCGCCGGGCTTGTGGAAATCGTCCAGGCCGCCATCTCCAGCGACGTCACCATCGGTGCGGTGGAAGACGATGTTCCGCCGGATTCGGAACTTGCGGTGGTCAACCGGCTGGCCGGTGTTTATCGGGACAAACGCTGCGATTCGATCATCGCCGTGGGCGGCGGCTCCGTACTGGATACCGCCAAAGGCATGAATATCGTCGTATCCGAAAACGCGGACGATCTGATGCAGTTTTCCGGAGCCGGCCGGCTCACCCGGCCGCTGAAGCCGTTGATCGCCGTCCCGACCACCGCAGGTACGGGGTCCGAAGCGACCCTGGTGGCCGTAATCGCCGACCATGCCAACAACCGGAAAATGATCTTCACCTCCTATTTTCTGGTACCGGATGCGGCGGTCCTGGATACGCGCATGACCCTCACCCTGCCGCCGGCGATTACGGCGGCCACGGGAATGGATGCCCTCACCCACGCCATCGAGGCCTACACCTGCCTTGCCAAGAACCCCGTCAGCGACACCCATGCCCTTGCGGCCATTGAATTGATTAGTCAAAATTTGCTGCCTGTGATAAAGAATCCCGAAGACAGGGAAGGGCGGCTGGCCTTGGCCGTGGGCGCCAATCTGGCCGGGGCGGCCTTTTCCAACGCCATGGTGGGGATGGTTCATACGCTGGGCCATTCCGTGGGCGCCGTGTGCGGCGTTCCCCACGGGACCTGCATGGCGATCCTGCTGCCCTACGGGCTGGAATACAACATGCACAAAAACAGCCGTTTCACCGCCCGACTGCTGCTGCCTTTGGCAGGAGCCCAGGCGGTGGCCCGCACGCCGGTGCATCTGCGGGCGCAGCAGGTGATCGCCATGATCCGGCAGCTCAACCAGCATCTGCACCAGGAAACCGGAGGCGCCCATGCGCGGTTTTTCAAGGAGGTCGTCAGTCCCGATGGGCAGGAGCGCGTACCGGCGGACAAATTGGAAGCCATCGCCGAAAAAGCGATGGGAGACGGGTCGATTTTCTACAACCCCGAAGAACTGGACAAAGATGACCTGTTGATGGTCATGTCCCACGCCTGGGCGGGGACACCCCTGGATGTAAATACAGTAAAAAAGGGCAGCCTTCAGATCCGATGACCGACAAGAACAAGGAACCGTATCGGCGTACATTTCCCATCTCGTGGGAGCAGCTTCAGCGCGATGCCAGGGCACTGTCCTGGCGGCTGATGGAATCGGGACCGTGGCAGGGTATTATCGCCATCACCCGGGGCGGGCTCGTTCCGGCGGCGATCATCGCCCGAGAACTGGACATTCGAATCGTTGACACGGTCTGCATTGCGAGCTACGCTGGCCGTCAGCAGGGGCAGATTCAGATCCTCAAATCGACGAGCGGCGACGGCGAAGGCTGGCTGCTGGTCGACGATCTGGTCGATACGGGAAAAACGGCCCGGCTTGTGCGAGAGATGGTACCCAAGGCCCATTTTGCCACGGTTTACGCCAAGCCGGCGGGCCGCCCCCTGGTGGACACGTTCATGACCGAAGTCAGCCAGGATACCTGGATCCTGTTCCCCTGGGACTCGGAGATCCAGTTTGCCCAGCCCATTGTGGGGCGCAAAAACCGGGATCATCAACCTTGATCCCCGTAATTCAGGTGAAGGAGAACGTCGCCATGCGAATCGGGGCGATCCTTATCTTGATCGCATTCCTGCTGACAGGATGCGTCCATATGAAAATCAATAAGAATGTCAATGCACTGGATCGCATTCAAAAGGGAGATTCACAGGGAGCCGTCCTCGAGGCCCTGGGGCCGCCCGATCTTCGCAAAGATATCGGGAGCAGCCGTTCGATTTTCTATTACCAGACCAAGTCCGGGACATCGAACCAGGAAACGGTAACCACCGGCCTGTGCACCCCGGTTGCCTTTGAAAACGGCCTGGTGGTCGCCGTCGGTGAAGATCTGGAAGCGGCCTGGACCCGGGAGGAAGCTGTGCGCCTTGAACAAGTGGAAGCCGCGGAGCGTCGTCGGCGCGAAGCCGAGATGAATGCGGCTGCAAGGCGGAAGGTGGAACAGGAGCGGCTCGACAAGATCGCGGCCCTGGAAAAGAAGGTCCGACCGGTTCCGGCATCCAATGCCGCGTTAAACCTGAAACTCTACCGTCAATTGCTGGCGCTGGATCCCGACAATGCCCGTTACCAGAAAAAGGTGGCCTTTTACGAAGCGCGGCTGGTGCAACAACAAAAGGCGCGCGAGGCGCAAGCTGCCCGCAATCTCGAGAAGAAGCATCGGCAGGCGTGGGAGCAATCCCGCGAACAGCGCAACAAGAGGCTTCGTACCTATACCGGCAACGGAATCGCCGAAATGGCTGTTCACGACATGGGACCCGGCTCCTTGTACGTGTGGGTGAAAAATGTGAGCGCGCAGGTCATCACTACCCATCCCGACCATTTCATCCTGCTGGACAACCAGGGCAACCGGGTGGAATGTACGATCAGCAACAGCCTGGACAGCGTTCTACAGCCGGGTGCCATCTCCCACGGCAAGATCGAATACAACGAGTCCGTTTTCCCGGGAGAACTGATTTTCAGGAACCGCGAAGCGGGCCGGATCAGCAAAACTTTTTAATAATTTATAAGTTCGTCACGTTTTCGGGCTTCGCAAAGAAGTCGAAGCCTCATATAAACTCCAGAAAACCACACGGGAAGACCGTGTGGTTTTTTTAATGCATCAGCTGCGGCAGCAAAAGGGCGATCCGAGGGAAGGGGATCATGATCAGCACGCCGACCACCAGGGCGATCAACAAAGGAATGACGCCCTTGAATATGACCTCCAGAGGAACCGTACGGGCGACGCCGCTGACCACGTAGACGTTCACCCCCACCGGCGGGGTGATCACCCCGATCTGGGTGACCAGGACGATGATGACGCCGAACCAGATGGGATCGTAGCCCATGGAGACGACGACCGGGTAAAAGATTGGCACCGTCAGCATGATAAAGGCCAGGGCATCGATGAAACAGCCGCCGATCAGATAGACACCGATGATCAGGGCCATGACGAGATACGACGGCAGGTTGGAGCCGGTGACCCAACCGGCCACATCGAAGGGAATCCGGGTAATGGCCAGAAAGTGGCCGAAAATGGTGGCCCCGGCCACGATGACCAGCACCATGCAGGAGATGCGGGTGGTTTCGAAAAGGGCCTGAACAAATCCTTTCCAATCGATATTGCGTCGGGCGACGGCGATGATCAGGGTGCCCATGGCGCCGATGGCGCCGGCTTCCGTGGGGGTGAAGATGCCGAAGAAGAGCCCGCCCATCACCAGAACGACCAGAATCAGAGTCTCGATCAGACCGGAAAGCGAAGCCAATTTTTCCTTTACGGTGGCTCTGGGGCCGCGGGGAGCGATTTCAGGCTTCAGCGTCGCCCAGATCACAACCGTCAGAATGAACAGCCCGGTCAACAGGATGCCGGGAACGATGCCGGCCATGAACAGTTTGCCGATGGACTGTTCGGTCATGATTCCATAAACGATAAAGATGACGCTGGGCGGAATGAGGATGCCGATGCTTCCACCGGCGGCCACCACACCGGTGGCCAGACTATCCCGGTAACCGTATTTTTTCATTTCGGGCAGCGTCACGGCGGCCATGGTGGCGGCCGTGGCGTTGGTGGAGCCGCAGATGGCCGAAAATCCGGTGCAGGCGCCCAAGGTAGCCACGGCCATTCCGCCCGGCCAGTGGCCGATAAAGGTGTAGGCGACTTTGAACAGGCGGCTGCTGATGCCGGAATGAAAGGCGATCTGACCCATGAGAATAAACAGGGGGATCACGGTCAGGCTGTACGATCCGAAAACGTCGAACAGATCCTTGGCCATGAGATTGAGCGCGGCGTCCACCGTCACCAGGTAGGCAAAACCGACAACCCCCAAAAGGGCCATCAGAAAACCGACCGGCATTTTGGAAAAAATCAGAACGAACAGTAAAACGAGGCCGACAATACCGGCCAAAGTGGGACTCATCGGGGCTTCCTTTTGTTCATTGCGGTGAAAAACGGGGGCTGTTGGGCATCATGCAGACGATTCGAGGGCCTTGAGCGACCATGACAGACAACTGACGTAAAGGACCACGCTGAGCATGGCCGATCCCAGGGCAATGCCGAACACGAAGGGGAAAAGGGGCATTTGCAGGGTCATGGAGACCTCGCCGCTGGCTTTCAGGTCCAGGGCGTAAATCACGCACTGACGGCAGATGACGGTGAACAGCAGCGCACAGATACCGGCATTCACCGCTTCGACGGCATGTTGAAACCGATTGGGCAGCCGCTGGACCAGAAAATCGACGGCGATATGCCCCTGATCCACGGTGGTGCGGGCCAGGGAGAAGGAGACGAAGACCGCGCCCAGCATACATACGATCTCGTAGGTTCCCGGAATGGGGTGCCGCAACAGTCTCAGCAATACGTCCAGGCAGGTCAGGACCATCATCCCGACCACGGCGACGGCGGCGATGCCATTGAAGGCGGACGCCAGCCGTCCCACCCAACCTTCGATCCGTTTCAATGCGACCCCTTTCGGTTATTTTTGTGCGTCGATGGCATGGATGAGCATGTCGACGTATTTTTTGCCGTCCAGCTTGTTGGCCGCTGCGGAATCGATGTACGCATCGATAATGGGCCGCACTTTAGCCTTCCATTTCAGGCCTTCTTCCTTGTCCAGGGGGAGGATTTCATTGCCCAGGCTGGTGGTATATTCGCGGCCTTCCTGGTCTCCCTTGTCCCAGCTCCGGCCGTGGACATCGATCCATTTGCGGCTGGTATCCGTGAAGATCTGCTGGATTTCCGGGGGCAGGGCATCCCATTTTTTCTTGTTCATCACCACGAACATGGCGGTGGTATACCCGACCGTGTTGCAGTCGGTCGTGGCCTTGACCACTTCGGCCTGGCGCCAGCCCTTGAGGACTTCAATGGGACCGAAGGTGCCTTCGACCACCCCTTTTTGCAGGGATTCATAGGTGTCTCCCTGGGGCATGGCCACCGGAATCGCCCCCAGGGCCTCGACCACCTTTGCGCTGAGACCGGTGCTGCGAATTTTCATATTCTCCAGGTCGGCCAGCGTTCTCACCGGCTTTTTGGTGTGGAGCAGGCCGGGACCGTGGGCGTGGAGGTAAAGGACTTTGACGTCCTCGAGTTCAGTCGGGGTAAATGTTTCGTAGAAGGTATTGGCCACCCGTGTGGCGGCCAGACCGCTGGGATAGCCCAGAGGCAGATCCAGGGCTTCCATGACCGGAAAACGGCCGCGGGTATAGGCGAAACAGGACATGCCGATGTCAGAGATTCCCTTGACCACGCCGTCGTAGCACTGATTGGCCTTGGTGAGCGTTCCCCCGGGAAAGACGGTGATCTTGACCTTGCCCCCGGTTGCCTGTTCGATTTCCTTGGCCCAATCCATGCCGGCAAGGCATTGACCGTGGGTCGGCGGAAAGAAGATGCTGTAGGTCAGGTGGGTCGATTTGGCGAAGGCACTGGGAACCATGGACGCGGCTGCAATCAGGATAGCACTGAGGATCAGGACGAACAGGCGAGTGGCTTTCATCGGCGCTCCTTTTAAATTGTGTATGGAAAACTCGGATGAATTATTTTAAAAAATCGTTTGCAACTTGATATAAACAATGCACGCTGTCAACCGTTTTCGGAGGTCCAATGGCCAAATCCAAACACCCGATGACCCCGGCTGTTCGTTTCTTACGGTCCAAGGGAATCGATTTTAAACCTTACACCTATGCCTACGCGGAACACGGCGGCGCCAACCAGGCCGCCGAGGAGCTAAAGGTTCCCGCCCATCGGGTGGTGAAAACCCTGGTCATGGAAGCGGACAACGGGGTTCTTTTTTTAATTCTCATGCACGGCGACCGGGAGGTTTCCACCCGGCAGCTGGCCCGGTTCATTGAGCGAAAGAAAGTGATTCCGGCCGACCCGGCCGTGGCCGAGCGCACGACCGGATACCGGGTGGGCGGAATCAGTCCGTTTGCCACCCGCAACCGCTTGCCGGTTTATGTGGAGGAATCGGTTCTGGCGCTGGAATCGATTTTGATCAACGGCGGCAAGCGGGGATTTCTCGTGGAGATCAACCCGGCGGTGCTGTCCGAACAGCTCAAGGCCATTGCCGTGAAGGCGGCCATATCCTGAAAATCGAGGCAATCGATGTCCGCTGACACCGGCTTTGCGAAGCGGGTGCGGGCCGGTTATTTTTTGGCGAATTGGACGTAAACTCTTGTCAGAAAGGCATTTTTTGCTTTATAGTCTGGCAAACGATGAAATGTGAGAATCGCACCGAGGTTCGCTGAATGTGCCCGAAGAGAGGTGGAGCGTCACCTTCCGATACGGAAAAGGAGAATCATGTCAAGCAGTGATCTGGATGCCCTGGGAACCGTCTGTCGGAAAATCAGTTTAAATATTCCGGACCATTGCCCCTGGCGCTGGGACAGGGAATTCAACCTCGCCCTGACGGTGATCGACAAGCAGGACGAGATCATGATTGAACTGCCCATCACATTGGAATTCAACCACAAATGGGATTTTTCCACCATCAGCGGTGCCGATGCTCCGGTTCGCGATTTCTTCCAGTCCGGCTTCGGTGTCGTGCCCGGTCAGAAACTGTTTACCATGGACCCGTTGCAGGGCATGGTTTTATTCGCGGCCTGGTGGCCCTGGGGGGATGACGAGCGCATTTCCCTTCGTCTGGGCCTGCTTTCCATAACCGATCAAAAGCTTGACAGCTCGGACGTCAAACGCCTGATCTGCGGATGGCTGGGTATCGAATAGTGGCGGAGAAAATGCCCTTCACAAAGACGCCTTGGCCATATAGCCGTCCGGCGATGTCCGAATGCGGTGTTTTTTGATTTTGTTGCGCAAGGCGGTATGGGAAATTCCCAGTCGAAGGGCTGCCTGACGGATGCTTTTGTTCGCGTTCAGGGCGTCTATGACGATGCGGCGCTCCAGCGCGTCCAGTCGGCTGGCCAGTGAAGCGCTGCTGCCCGCATTTGCCGCGGAAAGTTTTCCGACGGGCCCGGAGCCGGATAGTTCGAAACTGAAGAGGATCGACTCGGCCCCGATATCCGCCGTGTCGCATAAAATCGCGGCCCTTTCGATCACGTTTTTCAGTTCGCGGACGTTTCCCGGCCAATCGTGGCGGACAAGTTTGTCCAGGGCTTGCGGCGTCAGACGCTGAAGTCGGGCACCGAGCCTGCAGTTGATCTGAAACAGGAAGTGATCGGCCAGCACGGGGATGTCTTCCGGCCGGGCCTGCAACGGCGGCAGATGGACCGGCAGTACATTGATGCGATAGTACAGATCCTGCCTGAAGGCGCCGTCGGCCACCAACTGCTCTAAGTGACGATTGGTGGCGGTGACGATGCGTGCATCGATTTCGATCTCCGAGTGTCCCCCGATTCGTCGAATGCGCTTTTCCTGGATGGCCCGCAGGATTTTCGCCTGGGGGCCCGGCGGCAGATCGGCAATCTCGTCGAGAAACAGGGTTCCCTTTTTCGCCTGCTCGAACAGGCCGGTATGGCCGCCTTTGTTCGCACCGCTGAATGAACCGCTTTCGTAGCCGAACAGTTCGCTTTCCAGCAGTGTGTCGGGTATGGCGGCGCAATTGACCGCCACAAAAGGGCCGGTCCGACCGCTTTCGAAGTGAATGGCCCGGGCAAACAGCTCCTTGCCTGTGCCGCTTTGGCCGCGAATGTAAACGATGGCGGTGGTGGGAGCGATCTTGCGGGCGAAGGCGATGGCTTCCTTGACCACCGGTGAATTCCCGACAACGGTTTCGAAAGAGATGCTCTCCGGCTGCGCGGCCTCTTCGACCAGCGCTTTAATTTCCCGCATGTCTTTCATGATTTTCACGGCTCCGGTGATCCGTCCGGAGGCATCCACAATGGGGCGTGCACTGATAAAAAACTGGAAGCGGCCCTTGGCTGTATCGACGCTGTGCCGCAGGCGCGAAATCGTCTTGCCCTCGAGGCAGGAAATAAGCGCATCGTCCATGATGGGCGTTTCGTCGATCCGCTTTCCGACCGGATTGCGGTCCCGGCAATTGTAGATGGTGCGCGCCAATCGGTTGATGGTGGTGATTTTTCCTTTGGCGTCAATGGAGACGATGCCGTCGCTGACATTGTCCAGAACCGTACGAAACGTGTTCTGGCGGTTTTCGTTCGGCATGGTATCGATCAGGCGAATCGATTGCAGGCCATCGAGACCGGAAAGGGTTTTCAGGACGTCTTGATCCGATATTCCCCGGTGAAGTGCATCCACCTCCAGGTACACATCGGCCATTTCCCGTTTGCGCTGGACCTCCATGGAGACGATATTGACGGAAAGTTGGGCGACGCGTCTGGAGATATCGGCAACGATGCCGATGCGATCGGCGAACCGCAGGTTGAGTTTGGATGTCCGGTGCATCTGTAAAAACTCCGTAAGATCGGCCAGAGGCTATTTGCGAGACTATAAAAAGACGGCCGGAACTTGGCAAGTGACAAATTGATCGGACTGCTTATGGTAGGGTTCAGCAGTGTGGAAAACCGGACCCGTTATACTCATTTTCCCGATGAACGACGGTGACAAATGACCAAAAATGTTTTCAGCTGGCAGTTGCTGGGCCTTTGCATGATCGGCATTTATTTCATGGGGATTGCGGCGGCAAATGCGGCAGAACCAGCCTCGGGCGACCTGATCCGTGCGCTGCGAATCGATTCGCCCCTGTCGCTTTGCAATGAGCCGGTCCCCTTGAGCGATCCTCGAAACAAGGAGCGGTTCGAAAAGGAGATGCTGGTATCCTTGGGCAATCAGTACCAGGTCATTCTCTGGTTGAAACGTACGACCCGCTTTTTTCCTTATATCGAACAGGTGCTGGCCGAAAACGGGCTTCCGGGGGATATCAAGTATCTGGCCATTGCCGAAAGTGCCCTGCGGAATCATGCCGGATCACCCAAAGGCGCCATGGGGGTCTGGCAACTGATGCCGCAAACCGCCAGAAAATATGGGCTGACGGTCGACAACCAGGTTGACGAGCGGCGCAGTTTTTACCTGAGCACACCGGCAGCAGTGGCCTATCTGAAGGAACTGCACGGCCGTTTCGGCTCCTGGAGCCTTGCCCTGGCGGCTTACAACATGGGCGAGGAGGGATTGGAGGCGGAGATCCTCGAGCAGGGCATCACCGAGTACTATCGGCTCTATCTGCCGTTGGAGACCCAGCGCTTTGTCTTTCGCATTCTGGCGATCAAGTGTATCGTGGAAAGTCCGCAACACTACGGAATTTTTCTCGATCCGGATGAATTCTACCCGCCGCTGGCCTTTGCGACCGTGCAGTTCGATGCCCTTGACGAATTCCCCCTGCGGCTGGTCGCCGAGGCTGCGGGAACCGTTTTCAAGACCATCAAAGACCTGAATCCACACATCCGGGGATATTATCTGACAGCCGGATCGCACCGGTTGAACATTCCCTTGGACGGTGAAACGGGATTTGAAAAGCGGCTGCTGGCCCTGGCGGCATCGGATGCCCAAGTCCGCGACCGCCGCCTTTATCTGGTACGGGAAGGCGACAGCCTTTCGGGGATTGCCAAAAAATTCGACGTTCCTTTGGCGGCCCTGCTGATCTGGAACCGCATCCCCCTCAATGCGGTCATCCACCCCGGCCAGCGCCTGGTCGTGCTGCCGTTCCATCCCGGAAAGGATTGGCAGACGGAAACGGCCGTCGGCGATTGAGCAGGACAAGTTGGCAAACGTGAATCGCAAAATGGAGACAGCGTTGTTCGATATTCCTTCATCCACGACATCTTTTACCCGTTTTGTCCAGGATCGGCTCGACCGTCAGCCGCCGAAAACCTTCGCATTCAACGAAAACGGCGATTTGAAAAAGATCTCGGCGGTACTGTTCCTGCTGGGGCCGGGAACCGACGGCAAGCCGGTATTGATTCTCAATAAACGCTCCCGGCTGGTCCGCCAGCCCGGCGATCTGTGCTGCCCGGGAGGCGGGGTGCAGCCGGTGCTCGATAATCTGCTGGCCCGATGGCTGCGGCTGCCGGCGCCCCCGTTGTCCCGCTGGCCCAAAGGATTCTGGTGGCGGCGATATCGTGAGAAAGACTGGATAAAGCTGGCGTTGCTGCTGGCCGCGGCCTTGCGTGAAGGGTTCGAGGAGATGCGGCTCAATCCGCTGGGCGTCCGGTTTCTGGGGCCCATGGCGGCCCAACGGCTGGTCATGTTCCGGCGGACCATATACCCGTTGGTCGGGTGGGTGCCGCGCCAACGCCTGTTCTTCCCGAATTGGGAAGTGGAAAAAATCGTCCACATCCCCTTGGCAAGTCTGTTCGAGTCCGGCAACTATGCCTGCTGCCGAATTTCATTGCAGGACACCATGACCGGCGGACCGGATATCCCTTATGGGGACATGCCCTGTTTCGTCCATCGCAAGAATGGCCATAAGGAGTTGTTGTGGGGGGCTACGTACCGGCTCGCCCAACGGTTTCTGAACACCGTTTTTGGCTACCGTCCGCCGGCCGTGGGATCGCTGCCGGTCGTTCCCATGCGTCTGGACGACCGCTACCTCGGCCGCCCTGACGAAAGGTGACGGCTTTTCGCCGACCACCGTCCATGCTTGGATCTTATCCGTTCCGACTCTTTTTCACCAACTGCCCGATTACGGCAGCCAGCTGCCGGATCCGATAGGGCTTCTGCAAGAATCCGTCTCCCGGAAGGTCCGGTCCGTTTTCAGCCAGACCGTCAAAGTTGTATCCGCTGGTAAGGATCACCTTGGACGACGGTTTGATTTTTTTCAGCTCCGTCAGTACCTGCCTGCCGCTGATATCCGGCATGATCATGTCCAGAATCACCACGTCGATCCGATCCTTTTCCCTTTTGAACCGTTCGATGGCCTCCTGCCCGCCGGCGGCAGCGATGATTTCATAACCCATGTCTTCGAGAACCGCGGAGAGGGATTTAAGAAGATAGGGCTCGTCATCCACAACCAGCAGGGTGCCTGTACCGGCTACAGTCGGTTCGGCGGCGGGGGCGGGTTTTTTCTCCTGGATCCGTGAAGCAGCCGGAAGGAAGATGGTAAAGGTCGAGCCTTTGCCCACGGTGCTTTTGACATCGATGATGCCGCCGTGGTTTTTGACGATGCCGAAGGCCGAAGCCAGTCCCAGACCGGTTCCCCGGCCCATTTTTTTGGTGGTGAAAAAGGGCTCGAAGATTCGTTTCAATACATCCTGGGAGATTCCTTTTCCCCGATCCTGGACGGTGACGGCCACATAAGGACCCGGCGGGGCATCGAAGGCACGGGTATAGGCTTCGTCCAGAATCACGTTGGCCGTGGAAAGAATCAGGGTATTGTCTCCGTTCATGGCCTGCCAGGCATTGACGTAGAGATTGACCAGAACCTGGTCGATCTGTCCCTGATCGGCTTCCACCGGCCAGATGTTTTCCTGATAGGAGGCCTGGATGTGGATCTCCTTGCGGGTCCGGCCGAACATTTCGACGGTTCGTTGAACGGTTTCGTTCAGATCGATCGTAGTGACCCGATATTTCCCACCGCGTGCATACCCCAGCAGCTGGCTGGTTAAGGTGGCGCCACTTTCCACGCATTGCTCAATGGAACGAATGTATTCTGAAAATGGTTCGATATCGCCGAGTTTGGCACTAAGAAGAGATGTATTGCCTATGATACCCATCATCAAGTTATTGAAATCATGTGCGATACCACCAGCTAAAGTGCCGACGGCCTCCATTCGCTGGGCATGATTGAGCTGCCCCTGAAGCTTTTCCTTTTCCTTGCGGGCCAGGATCGTCGCCGTTACATCGCGGGCCAGGCCCCGGAATCCGGTTACCGTTCCCGAGACGTCGCGGATCAGGGTCGCGTTCAGGTCGAGAACCTTGCTCTCCCCATCCTTGGTGGTGACCGGCAGGGTGATGACGCGTGCGGGAACGCCGGAGCGGGCCATGTTGCCGAAGTCCCGAATGAGGTCCCGGGTGGCCTGGTGCCCGCAGAAATGCCTGAAGTGCCGGCCGGTCAGTTCGATACCGCTATAGCCCATGATTCGTGAGGCGGCATCGTTGATGAAAATGAGCGTGCCGGAACGGTCCGTTTCGAAATAGGCCTCTTCGATGGTATCCAGGATGGTCCGGTATCGCTCTTCGCTGGACCGCAGGCGTGCCTCGGTTTCCCGGCGGCGGTCGATTTGCCTGCGCAACCCGTTGTTGGCCTCCTGCAGTTCCGTCGTCCGCTCCTGAACCAGGTTTTCCAGATGGTTTTTATAGTTCCGCAGCTCCTTTTCCGCCATCATGCGATCGTTGATGTCGCGCAGTGACCCAATAATGCGATAGGGTTTGCCCGATGCGGTTCGCAGCACCGTCGAATTCAACGCGCAGTGCTTCAGGCTGCCGTCCTTGTCTTCGAACACCACTTCGTGATCGTTGATGGTTCCCTTTTCAAGCAGCAGGTTCACGATATCGTCGCGGTCGCCGGCATCGGAATAGATGCGGAGCAGTTTCGTGCCGATCAGCTCCTGCCGTCGGTAACGGGAGATCTTTTCGATGGATGGGCTGATTTCGATTAATGTACCGTTGAAGGAAGCCTCGTAGTAGACGTCCTGGACATTGTTGAAGATATCCAGGTATTTTTTATGGCTGCGTTCCACGGCGATTTTCATTTCGGCAAAGGCGTCGGCGGTGTCCTGGATTTCTTTATAGACCGATTGAATTTTCGGAGCCGGTGCGAGCAGCCCCATCTTCATTTCCCGGGAGGTTTTGCCCAGCTTGTCAATGGGTCGAATCACCCCCCGGGCCAGCAGAAAGCCGAGAAATGCGGCAAACAGGGAGATGAGCAGCGTGACCAGGATATTGAAGCGCTGATTGGACTTGATGGCGCCCAGGTAATCGTTTTCGGGCAGGTAGACCCCTGTAATCCAGGGCCAGCGGGAGGCGGTAAAGGGAACGAACATGGCCAGATAGCTCTGCCCCTGGTGATCGAACCGGGCGAAACGGGGACCGTCGAGGACCAGCAGCCCCGATTCGTCTTGCTGTATCTTGGCTGCCTCAAAGGCCTTTCGGCTGAGCGCATCGTCCAGTTCCCGGATGGTCGCCAGGCGGGTGCCGTTTTTTGGCGAGGCATCGCTGACGAGCAGTTTGGACAGGTCGCCAAAGGCGACCACATCGCCGTTCCGGTTGAGCATGAAAGCCTTTCCGTTCTTGCCGATTTTCAGATTGCCGATGAAAACCGAAAGCTGATCGATTTCGATATCGACGCCGACGACGCCCATGAGTTTCCCGGAATTATCGAAAAATGGTCCCGCTATGGTGATGCCCGGCTTTCGGGAGGTATAAAAAATGTAGGGGTCCGTCCATACGATGCGGTTCTCGGCGAGGGCTTTTTTGTACCAGGGGCGCTTGCGCGGGTCGTAAAGGTCCGCATCATCTGTTTCTTCCTGGATAGGCGCAAAGTTGGAATCGCGGTAGACCAACCGAACCTCCCTGCCTTGGGCGGTATTTACGATCAGTTTGGTGCGAAATCCGTTTTCGATCTTGGCTTCGTAATGGCGTACGTCGTAGAAATCCCCGTTGGGCATGCCCACGTAAATTCCGGCGAAATGGGGATTGACGGAGAGTTGCTCGCTCAGATAGCGCTCCAAAACGCCGATCCGGTCGGATTGATTGCTGACGACGTTGGAAGCCAGCAGCCGTTTGGTCAAAGCGGCTGCGCTCTGGGCGTGCAGCAGGTGGCGCTGGGATTGCTCCAGGGCCAGGTCCGCAATATTCATCATGATGTCCCGGGCGTGCCGGTGGAGCACATCCCGTGAGGTCAGATATGAAGAGGTGGTCGTGATCAGATGGGTTCCCCAGATCAGACCCAGAAAACCGTAAATCAATGCCCGGCGGATGGAGATTGTATATTTCATTTGGCTGCGAGGTCACCTGTTCGTTTCGGGGGTACGATGCCGAACTGATGTATACGGGCAACACTCCGGTTTCAAGAAAAAAAACGAGCGAAAAAATCACGTCCGGATCGCTTGCGCCTTGATGAATTCAGGTATTAGCGCTATAACCCTCATCAAACCGGAACGATATTTCCTAATGATGCTGAAAAAATTCGGATGAAAGAACAAGGCGACCAAATTTTTTGTTGGGGAGGCATAATGAAAAAAGCGTTGACGATCTTTTTTGTAATGCTCATGGCGGGGCTGGCCGGTTGTTCGGTGCAACCTTCCGGCGGTCAGGACGGAATTGCGGTGGTGTTCGACGGCGCTCCCCAGCTATTCGACCCATCGGTGGTTTTCATGGGAACTGTGGTAGGACAAACGCTTTCCAGTGAATCGAAAAACGGCGTTACCCGGGTCGCTTTTGCGCTGGACAACTCGTTTGACGAACTGATGACGTCCAACCTGGTTGCCGTGGCCAGAAACGGCCGGCTGCACTTGGACACCCTGGGCGGGTACGGCGAACCCCTGTCTCCCGGTGCCAGCATCGTCGGATTTGTCAAACCGTCTTCATATCAATGGTTTAAGTTCAAAAACATCATCAATAACGCCACCATGTCCGCACAACACCGGGCCCAGCGTCTGCAGGCTCAATATGGCATGGGGGGGTAGTGTCGGCGACTGCCACGCCCCCGATGGGCCGGGTTTTGCTGGTATCCGCACCCTGGCCACTGTTTAACCGGCCCTCTTTGCCTCTGGGCGCATTGCAAGCCTACCTGAAAAATGCGCTGCCGTCGCTTGCCGTCGATTCCAGCCACTTCTTCCTTGAAGTCGCCCATGCCCTGGGATTCGAACGCTATCATCGGATATCCCGGAGGGTCTGGCGCGCGGAAGCCGTCTTTTCCGCCCTGCTTTACCCCCAGCGGGCCCAGCTGGCCGAATCCCTCTACGCCGGCACCTTTAAAAAGAGCGATCCGGCGCCAGCCGACTTTTCCGAACTGGTCAAGCAGGTCGAATCCGTCAGCAACCGGTGGTTGGATCGCATCGATGGGGCCGGTTTGGGTCTTGTGGGCTTTTCCGTCTCATTTTGCCAGGTGACCGCATCGTTGTACCTGGCATCCAGGATCAAGGCCGCTTTTCCCTCGCTTCCCGTGGTGGTGGGCGGTTCATCTTTTTCCGGAGAGCGGTCCCTGGGCCTGCTGAACGCCTTTCCCCAGATCGATTACCTGGTGGCGGGAGAAGGGGAACTGGCGCTGGAAGCGCTGGCGCGGCAACTGCTGTCCCCTGCACGGGAAGCCGACCCACCCGCCCTGCCCGATGGCGTGTTTTCACTGAATCACCCGGGCGGACCGAAGCGCCGTTTTTCGCAGCTGCGCCGATTGGACGCCCTGCCCATCCCGGATTACGACGACTATTTCCGACTGCTGAAAGGGTTTTCTCCTTCGCGTCGATTTTTCCCGACCCTGCCGATCGAAGCCTCGCGGGGATGCTGGTGGCGGGGACGCGATAGCGGCGCTGTGTTTAACGGATGCGCTTTTTGCAATCTGAATCTTCAGTGGAACGGGTACCGCATCAAACCGGTTCACCGGGTCGTGCGGGAAGTGGAGCACCTGGTACAAAGGCACGAGGCGATTTCCCTGGCTTTTGCCGACAACACCCTGCCGGAAAAACAGGCGGCCCGTATTTTCGACGGGATCGGGAATCTGAATCTCGATCTTTCCATTTTTGCCGAGCTGCGGGCCAAGACGCCACCATCCACGCTGAGGAAAATGAAACGGGCCGGGGTCGATACGGTCCAGGTGGGAATCGAAGCCCTGTCCAGCCGGCTGCTGAAAAAAATGAACAAGGGGACGCGCGCCATCGACAACCTGTGCCTGATGAAGTACTGTGAAGCCGCCGGCATCGTCAATGCCGGCAATCTGATGCTCCATTTTCCTTCCAGCGATGCCGACGATGTCGCCCAAACCCTTGAATGTTTGAAATTCGCCCGCTGGTACCGCCCATTAAAAACGGTGAGCTTCTGGTTGGGGCTGGACAGTCCCGTATACCGTTTTCCCGAACGATTTGGCATTCGGTCGGTCTTCAATCATCCCAATTTGAAAAAACTTTTTCCGGGTAGCGTGGCCAATGGATTGTGCTTCATGATCCAGGGCTATCGCGGCGACCGCCAACGCCAGCGCAAACTGTGGCGGCAGGTCCAGCGTGAAGTGCGCCAATGGCACCGGGCGTACGAGGCCATGCAGCGACAGACCAATGGTCGACCGGCCCTGGCCTATCGGGATGGCGGCCGATTTATCGTTATCGATCAGCAATTCCCACAAGCGCCTGTCACCCGGCATCGGCTTGCGGGTACTTCGGCCGATATCTATCGCTACTGCGCAACGCCCCGTTCGCTGGAGCAGATCGCCCAGCGGTTTACGGCTTTCAGCAGCCGGCAGATCCGCTCTTTTCTTCAATCCATGGTGGCAAAACGGCTCACCTTTACCGAAAGCGATTGGTACTTCAGTCTGGCCGCACCCAACGCATGGCGCTGGAACCGATGAAATCCCTGGTCATGGCCCCGCTGCGCGGCCTCACCGACGCCGTGTTCAGAAACGCCTATCAAAAACACTTCAGCGGCGTCGATGAAGCGGTGGCCCCTTTTGTCACCTCGCTCAAAGGACGCCGCATCAAGCCTTCGCACCTTCGCGACCTGTCGCCGGATCGGAACCGAAATCTTCCGGTCGTGCCCCAGATTTTGAGCAACGATGCCGACGAGTTTATCCGCTTGGCCAACACCCTGATGGATATGGGCTACAGCGAGGTCAACTGGAACCTGGGCTGCCCCTATCCCATGGTGGCCAAGAAAATGCGCGGCTCCGGCCTGCTTCCCCATGCCGACATCATCGACCGGTTGCTCGACAACATATTGAACGGGTTTCACGGGCAACTGTCCATCAAAACCCGTCTGGGACGCTTTTGCACCGACGAAATGGATCGTCTGGTCCCGGTGTTCAACCGCTACCCGCTCGTCCGGCTGATCGTTCACCCGCGCACCGGGGTGCAGATGTATACCGGCACGGTGAATCTCGATGCCTTTGCCATGTGCCTGGCGCAAATCGACCATCCGGTCGTGTACAACGGCGACATCCGGGAACCGGAAGCCTTTGTAAAGCTGGCCGCCCGTTTTCCCGGGGTGGACCAATGGATGCTGGGGCGGGGGCTGATCGCCGATCCCTTCCTGCCGGAAAAGATCCGGACCGGCAGCCTTGAAATTCACCGCCGGAGAGAGCGATTCGCCGGTTTTCACGACGATCTGCTGGCGGGCTACCTGGCTATTTTTTCCGGCCCCGGCCACGTGCTTGACCGCATGAAAGGGTTATGGGGCTACTTTGCTGACGATTTTGAAGATAGCGACCGATTGCTGAAACGGATTCGCAAAGCCCGCAACCTGGATCGCTACCGGCAACTTGTCGACCGGGCGCTTATGCCGTCATAACAACCATCGGGTTGCGTATTTTGCCCAAAATCGATTATATTGACAGGAAATTCGGAAATGGCGTGGACAGGCCCGCTGGCCCCACGCCTTATAACGATGGGGCGTCTTCTTGCACGGGAGAAAGCCAATGCCTTCCAAAACGATCCTGATCGTGGATGACGAGTTGAGCATCCTGGTGCCGTTGCAGTTTCTCATGGAAAAAGAAGGGTATGTGGCCAAGCTGGCCCAAAGCGGCAAGGAGGCCATCGAAAAAATTCAAGCGATTCAACCGGATCTGGTTTTATTGGACATTATGCTCCCGGATCTGGACGGTTACGAGATCTACCAGATGATCCGGAATCACAGGGAATGGGAGTCCATACGCGTGATTTTTCTTACGGCCAAAAACAGGGATGCCGACATCGCCAAGGGGTTGGCCATGGGAGCGGATGCCTATATCACCAAGCCTTTTTCCAATACCGAGTTGATGGAGAAAATACGCCAGCTGATCGGGCCGGGATTGCGCTGATCTCGCCAAGGCGGATTGCACGAATGCATCAGACCAGCGTCATCAGATAGTCCCGCAGCTGAATGCGCTGGTTGGTCAGCCCCAGTTTTTTACGCAGACGGTTGCGGTGGGCCTCGATGGTTTTCGACGAGGCGTTGAGAAGCTGGGCGATTTCCTTGGTGGTCTTGTCCTTGCGAACCAGATCGGCGATCTGGATTTCCGTTGGCGTCAGATCGAAAAACTTCATGGGGATCTGACGCAGGAAAGGGGAGACGATGTTGGAAATGTTGGACTGGATGATTTCCACATAAGTGGCCTGCTTTTCATCCAGTTTGCTGCGGCTGAGTTTTTCCAGGAAGGGCAGGACCATATCCTTGACATTGGCGACAATGATATTTTCCATGTCCGCCTGATCCTCTTCACGGTTCTTCAACAGCACATTCATGGCCGTGTTCACCTCTTTGAGGGCGGCGCTTTTATCTTTGAGCGCGTTTTCACTTTCCTTCAACTTTTTTTGCGCCAGTTTCCTTTCGGCGATTTCAAGATTGGCCCGTTCGAAAAGCTGGGCGTTTTCAATGGCAATCGTCGAAGCGTCGGCCAACAATTCGAGCAGGATGGCATGGGTATCCTTAAAACGGCCGATCTTTTTGTCCACGACCTGCAATGCTCCGATGACTTCGCCTTTTATACGCATGGGGACGCTGACGATGGAGCGCAGTTCCACCCTCATTTTGTCTGCCACTTCGGGAAAATGACGCAGATCTTCTCGGGTGTCCCGCAAGATCAAGCTTTTGCCATGGGAACTGACCCAGCCCGCCACACCCTCTCCGGGCGAAAGACGCCAGCCCCTAACGATATTGCGTCCCAATCCGGCGGCCTGCTGGCAGACCATCTCGTCAGAATCCGGGTCGACCAGCCAGATCGAACTGCCCACCGCGCCAAAAAGGTTGCGAATGGTTTCCAGAATAGTAGACAGCACCCGGTCGAGTTCCAGGCAGGAGTTGATGGACAGAAACGCCTGGCTGATCAGTTCCAGTTCCCGGTTTCGCTTTTTCAGCTCTTCATTTTTCCGGAGCAACCGGCGATTTTCGACTTCGAGCCGCTTGGCGTTCAGCGTCTTTGTGATTGGCTGCGAGCGAACAGGGGGTGTTGCCTTTTTTACCATCGGAACACACCTGCAATCGAAAGTGGGTATCAGGGTCGACAATTTCGACGATTCGGAGCGATTCGTTTGAAGTAGGACCATCATCTATTGAAAAAGTCAATGAAAACCTGAATGTTATGGATTTGCTCATCCCGCTGTCGATTCGTCGGCGTTGGTTGTTTTTGACCGTGGTTTAAGATATAGAAATTTTTACAGCCCCAAAAACGGACATGCTGGTTAATCTTACTTTTACGAAAGGAGAAACGTGTATGCAACGATGCCTTCGGACGATGGGAATGCTTATCCTCACCCTGCTGGTGATCGGTTGTGGCGGCGGCAAATACGATGACGTGAAAAGCACCCTGAACGATTATGCGGATGCCATGGAGGATTACATTGGCCGCATGGAAAAGGCGGACAGTGCCGAAGCGGTCGCCAAGGCCATGCAGGACTTCACTGAAAAGATGAGCGCCCTGACTCCCAGGCTTCAGGAGATGAACCAAAAATTTCCCGAACTGGCGACAGATAAGAATGCGCCCAAGGAACTGGAAAAAGTTTCTCAACGAATGAGCGATCTGAGTCCGAAACTTCAGTCGGCCATGATGAAGGCCATGCCATACATGATGGACCCGCAGGTCCAGCAGGCCATGACGGCCCAGGCCCAGGCCATGGCTCAGACAGGCAATTAAGTGCACCTATTCATAAATACGATGGCATTCGATTGCCGCTGCATCCCGGCTCGCGGCGTTGCTCGGCGCGTAAATAGGCTTTGGCTATTCACGCTTCTCGCGCCTTGCGATCCGCGCGCAGCAACAATCTCGATACGTCACCGGTTTTACGAACAGGTGCACTAAGTATGGCGCTGACGGGCGGCGGACCGGCCGACGGTATCGGCGTTCTCACCGACGAACTGGTACGGCGCCTGAAACCGCTGACGTTTTCCGATCCGGTTACCCATGTCTATAATCCGATCGATTATGCCCGCAACGGCTACGATCGGTATGTGGCCCGCTTCGGCAATTCGGCCAAAGAGGTTCTCTTGCTCGGCATGAATCCGGGGCCCTTCGGGATGGTCCAGACCGGGGTGCCCTTCGGAGACGTCGAAATGGTAACGGGCTGGATGGGAATCACGACTTTCGTTTCCCAGCCGGAGTATCCTCACCCCAAGCGGCCGGTGGACGGTTTTTCCTGTTCCCGCCGGGAGGTGAGCGGTGGGCGTCTATGGGGGTGGGCGAAACAGCGTTTCGGACCGGCCGAGGCGTTTTTCAGCCATTTTTTCGTGCTCAACTACTGCCCCCTGGTGTTCATGGAGGCCAGTGGACGAAACCGGACGCCGGATCGACTGCCCGCGGCCGAGAAGAAAACCCTGTTTTCGATCTGCGACCGGGTGTTGCGACAGTCCGTAGCGATTTATCGGCCCCGATGGGTGGTCGGCATCGGCGCCTTCGCGGAAAAGAGAGCGGTCGCTGCGCTGGAGGATACGGATGTGAAGATCGGGCGGATATCCCACCCCAGCCCGGCCAACCCCAAGGCCAATCGAGGGTGGGACGCCGTTGTGGAAAGGGAACTGGCAGACCTGGGAATCGATCTGCCCGCTGTGAAAAGATGAACCGATAGCCCAACGAACAAAGGGCTTGCCATGACGGCCCGCCCTTCGTAACAATCGTTGAATTCTCCAAGGATTTTCCGAACCGGAAAATGAACTTCAAATGCTTCAGCCACCGGCAGAACGGTTGCAGGCGGGCGGTTTGAAACCGCCGGAACCGGTGGGTATCCCGTTGGGGCGAACCGCACCGGCGGACATCAGTTTTTCCACATCGCCGCTGTTGCATTCCGGGCATACCGGCGGTTCGGTATCCGAGGCAAAGACCAGTTGTTCGAATCGATGAGAGCAGGCTTTACATTGGTACTCGTAAATCGGCATGTTGGGGTTCCTCGCTTTTTTGAGCCATACAATAATAGCCGCAGCTTTCAAGTCAAGCTACTTTTTAGCATGGTTTCATAAATGATATCCTTTTTCACCGGCATGAATTCCAACGTGGCGATTCGGGCATGAGAACCAGAGGAGGCAAGCCATGTTAGTGGTGATGGAAAAGACGGCCACCCCGGAGCAGATCGACCATGTGGTGGCGGTCATCGAGAGAAACGGGTTCACGGCCCGACCGATTCCCGGCGGCGATCGCGTTTCCATCGGGGTGCTGAACAATGAAGGACCGGTGGATGCGGCCCTGTTCGTCGGACTGCCCGGCGTCAAGGATGCCGTGCCCATCACCAAACCTTACAAGCTGGTGAGCCGTGAAACCAAAGCCGACGATACCCTGATCCAGGTGGGGGAAACCACCATCGGCAACGGCAACCTGACCCTCATCGCCGGACCGTGTGCCATCGAAAGCCGGGATCAGGCCCTGACCATCGCCGAACACGTGAAAAAAGCCGGCGCCCAACTGTTCCGCGGGGGGGCTTTTAAACCGCGCACCTCCCCCTATTCCTTTCAGGGGCTTGGCGAAGAAGGGCTTAAAATCCTGTCCATGGTGAGGGATCGAACCGGGCTGCCGGTGGTTACCGAGGTCATGGACGAAAGAACCTTCGATCTGGTGGAGCACTATGCCGACATCGTTCAGATCGGCACCCGCAATATGCAGAATTTCAGTCTGCTCAAGCGGGCGGGTGAATCCTATCGCCCCATCATGCTCAAGCGCGGCATGGCCGCAACCATAGAGGAGTGGCTGATGGCGGCCGAGTACATCATGTCCCGGGGCAACCATCAGGTCATCCTGTGCGAGCGGGGCGTGCGCACCTTTGTCCACCACAGCCGCAATACGCTGGATCTTTCCGCTATTCCCGTGGTGAAAAAAGAGAGCCATCTGCCTGTCGTAGTGGATCCCAGCCATGCCGCCGGGCGCCGGGATCAGGTGCTGCCCCTTTCCCGCGCTGCCGCTGCCGCCAAGGCTCACGGATTGATGATCGAAGTCCACCACCAGCCGGACCTGGCCTTAAGCGACGGCGCCCAAAGCCTTTACCCGGACCAATTCGAGATCCTCTGCCGGCAGGTCATGGCCATTTTCAAGGTCTGCCGCGGCGAGGAGCCGTTTTAAAAAGAAAATCCTCAACTTTATGGAATCAGGAGAAAAGATTTGAAAAAGGTGGTTATTTTCGTGTCGCTGCTGGTTGTACTGATGGCAGGGGGCTGTACCCAGGAGTCCCAGAACAAAATCGGACGATCCATTCAAAACTGGACCGGAACGGACGGGGTGCTGGAAATCTACGCCGGACAGCAGCTGGTGCGGCGTTTCATCAATATCGACAAGCTGTCCACGGCCTACGGTACCTCCGACAAAAACCCGCGGCCCTATCGCTTCGGATACGGCTATTTCGATGCCAACATGAATATGGTCAAGGACCCCGGCGAAAAAAAGGTCTACTTCGAGTTTTCCGATTACGCGACCAACTACATCTTTTTTGAAAATCCGCGGTAGACGCTGGCGAGATTGTGTTCCATTAAAAAATAAAACCAGACGGTTGATTCAAAACTTCACACCCGACACCTGAGGCGATCATTTCTTCTTCCGGTCCCGCTGAACGTACCGATCCTTTGCCCCTAAGGTCACCTTGCGCAGCCGGATGGAAAGGGGAGTGACCTCCACATATTCGTCATCGCGGATGAAATTGATGGCCTGCTCCAGGGTCATGGGCCGGATGGGAGCCAGGATCACGTTGTCGTCCTTGCCCGAGGCCCGCATGTTGGTCAGTTTCTTTTCCTTGGTCGGATTGACGTTGATGTCCTGCTCCCGGTTATGCTCGCCGATCACCATGCCTTCGTAGACCGGTTCGCCGGGTTGCACGAACAGCCGGCCGCGCGGTTCCAGATTGTACAGGGCATAGGGCACGGCCTTTCCCTGGCGGTCGCCGACGATGGAGCCGGTGAACCGGCTGGGAAAGTCGCCCCGGTAGGGCTCGTACCCCGAAAAATAGGAATTCATAATGCCCGTTCCTCGGGTGTCGGTCAGAAATTCGTCCCGGTAGCCGATCAGCGCCCGGGAAGGGATCGAAAACTCGATCCGCACCCGGCCGGTCCCGGTATTGGCCAGGTTCATCATCTTTCCCTTGCGCAGCGAAAGTTTTTCCGTGACGATGCCCATGAAAGCTTCGTCGCAGTCCACGAAAAGACGCTCGATGGGTTCGTGGATCTCTCCGTTTACCCGCTTTTCGATCACCTTGGGACGACCCACGCAAAGCTCGAATCCCTCCCGGCGCATGGTCTCGATGAGAATGGCCAGCTGAAACTCCCCGCGGCCTTTGACCATTACCGAATCGCGGTCGTCGGTAGTTTCGATCTGGATGGCCACGTTCATAAGGGTTTCCTTGGCCAAACGTTCGCGGATCTTCGCCGATTGCACATAACGGCCTTCTTTGCCGCCCAGAGGACCGTTGTTGATCGTGAACATCATGGAGACCGTCGGCGGGTCCACGGTGATGCGGGGCAGGGCGAAGGGAGCGTCTTCGGTGCAGATGGTATCGCCGATGGCCACATCCTCGATGCCGGACAGAATAGCGATCTCGCCGGCCTCGACCGCAGCGGCCGGGGTGATGTCCATGCCTTCGTAGGTCTGCAGGCGGGTCACTTTCAGGGGGCGCTGCCGGCCATCGCTGTCGATTCGAATGAGCCGGTCCCTGGATTCCACGCTGCCGCCGGCCACACGCCCCACGGCCAGGCGCCCCAGATAGTCCGAATACCCCAGATCGGAAACCAGCATCTGAAACGGAGCCTCCGGCTTGAAAGCGGGCGGGGGAATTTCTTTGACGATGGCTTCGAAAAGCGGCTGAAGATCGTCGGCCAACCGATCCGGAGCATCGCCGACCACGCCGTCGCGGCCGATGGCGTAAAACAGGGGAAACTCCAACTGCCCCTCGTCGGCGTCCAGATCGATCAGCAGATCGTAGACCTGGTCCAGCACCTCGGCGGTGCGGGCATCCTGGCGGTCGATTTTGTTGATGACCACGATGATTTTCAGTTTGGCCGCCAAGGCCTTTTGCAGAACGAAACGGGTTTGCGGCAAAGGACCTTCCGAGGCGTCCACCAGCAATATGGCGCCGTCCACCATGGACAGGGCGCGTTCTACTTCACCCCCGAAATCGGCATGGCCGGGGGTGTCCACAATGTTGATTTTCACTCCCCGGAAAATCACCGAACAGTTTTTTGCGGCAATGGTAATGCCCCGCTCGCGTTCAAGGTCCATGCGGTCCATGAGCCTTTCGGCTACCTGTTGATCCTGGCGGAAGAGACCGCTCTGGCGGAACATGGCATCGACCAGGGTGGTCTTGCCGTGGTCGACATGGGCGATGATGGCGATATTGCGAATGCGTTTGTTGGTCAGCAAAGAAGTCATATCGGATCGTTTCTTTCGGGAATTTTTTTTAATGGCGATTCGCCTTCGACGGATGAGCGTTCCATCCCCATCGAAGGCGCCGCCGGCTTTCGGCACGTGCCAATATAGCCATCCGATCATCCATTACAAGCAAGGCATCCCCATTATTTCCGCAGACGCTTGAAGGATGTGTTGGAAGTAGCTTTATTGTAACTACAAAACAGCCTTGACCAGTGAGTGCAGGAGTGCGATAAAAGGAACGTTCCAATCCGATTTTTTAAACCCTTTTCCCGTTATCCACATATTCAATCCGTAAGCGGACGGACGGCATCGCAAAGATGCGCGCGGTCCAACCTGTCGGCAATACCAGAGGAGGTGTCAGGATGAAAATCGAAACTGTTGGAATCGTAGGATTTGGTGTGATGGGCGCGGCCATCGGGCTCAACGCGGCAGCATCCGGCTATCGTGTCATCTACAAGGAGTTGAACGACGAACTGGTCGCTGCCATGTACGACCGTTGGGTCAAAGGCAGTCTGGAAAAGCGGGTGGCCAAGGGCAAGATGACCCAACAGGAAATGGACCAGATAACCGGCAAGATCTCTGGAACCGCAAGCTATGCGGACCTGGCGCCGTGCGACCTGGTCATCGAGGCGGCCGTGGAAAAAATGGACCTGAAAATTCAGATTTTCAAGGACCTGGATGCCGTTTGCCGGCCTGATGCCATCTTGGTCAGCAACACGTCCACTTTCCTGATCGAACGGCTGATGGCGTCGGTATCCAACCCCTCCCGCACAGCGGGCCTGCACTACTTTTTCCCTGCCAACATCAATCGGCTGGTGGAGGTGATCCGCCAGAAAGAGACCGGTGAAGCGACTTTTACGGCCCTGATGGGCTTTGCCGAAAAGAATCGCAAGGTTCCCATTGCGGTAAAAGATTTTCCGGGGTTTGCGATCAATCCGGTGTTCATCTCCAGCTATATGATCCTGGATTCTTTCTACGGTGAACAAACCAACGTGGCCACCCTGGAACACATTTCGCAGCAGGCCTTGAAGGTGCGCTTTGGCATCATGTGGGTCCAGAACGGTTCCGGGTTGGGCACCTGCTACCATGCCGCCGTGTCCATGAACGATTATCTGGCCGATACCGATGTGGGCTACCCGGCGGTGCCCGAACAATTGAAAGCGCAGTTCGAAAGCGGGGCTCCCTGGAATCTCGAAGACGGACCGGTGGCCGATGATCCGAAGTTCGCCGATACCGTCAGGGACCGGCTGCTGGGAAACATCTTTACCATCTCGACCCATCTCATCGAAAAACAGGTCGTTTCCATCCAGGACCTGGAACGCGGAATCTGCACGGCCCTGGCCTGGCCCAAGGGACCTTTTTCCATGATGAATGCGCTGGGGATGGATGAAGCGGCCAGACTGGTGGCGCTGACCGTGGAAAGCGGCGAGTACAAGATGCCCAAGACCTTTGCGGGCGGGGTCCCGGCACCCTGGCAGCTGTAAAAAACAATCCTACAGAATGTTGCCCCAAACACCCGGATCGTTTCGTCCGGGTGTTTTTATTTGATATCCTTCAGGCGACAGAGCCCCCTGGTTTTTTGGCTGGGAAGGGATCGGGGTTTTGTGTCCAACAGGGCTTCGCTTACGACCGGTCGAGGGCCCTGTGCTTTTTCCCGGACGATATTTTCCCGCTGCTCCTCCATGAGCAAGGCGGGCTCGATGCCGCAGTGCAACTGCAGGCTGGTATGCTGGCCGTCGTCCCTCAACACAACGCCGTTGATGGGGGCGGTGCGTCCGCTGGAGAACTGGATTTCACCGAGAACCGTCTGTCCTTCGGTATACACGCCCGTACAGACAAGACCCAGGCCGGTTTCGGAGACATCCCGGACCGGGCAGGTGAAGGCTGCGACGTCCGGGAGATCGGAAGATTTCTGAATAAATCGGGGGCGGGGAGAATCGTCGTACTGAAGCCGATAAAACTGCCGGCGCTGGGACGATTGATCGTGATCCGTTTTTTTCGAGGCAATCCGCCCCTGCCTCGTTCCCCGGACCAGGCGTACGGCGGCGATCAAACCGATTATGGCGCTGATGGTCAGAATTGACGACACGTAATAGCGCCCATAGGCGGAAAGGGTTGCCGGCCAGTACAGGCGGGCCCAAAGCGTTGCCAGAAAAACGGCTGTGCTGACCAGCATCGTGATAAGGGTGCTTTTCATGATTCGGATTCCAATGGTTGGCCGTTGCTGTATTGTCGCCTTTGCACTAAAACGGTTTTCGGTATCTTTTCGGGATTCTTAAGCCCACCGGGGTACCGGCATTTTCGAAAGTCGCTGATGGCAAATGAAATTCTCCCATCGCCAAACTCCGATTCGTGACTATACTATAATTGATTGCAGGACGGGGTGTTGCCAACCAAACAAGGAAAACGAAAAGCATGGCACAAGAGGATTATTACGAGGTGCTGGGGGTCAAGCGCGATGCGGATGCGAAAACCATCAAGGAGGCCTTTCGTCAGCTTGCATTCAAATATCATCCGGACCGCAGCGAAAACGGTGAGCAAAACGCCGACATGATGAAGCGGGTCAACGAGGCGTATGCCGTTTTGTCCCATCCGGAGAAACGGCAGGCTTACGATGCCATGCGCACGCAATATGGAGACAACGCCTACGGCCAGTTCCGCAATGCCTACAGCCAGCAGGACATTTTCAACGGATCGGATGTATACCGGGTTTTCGAAGAAATGGCCCGATCCTTCGGACTGCGCGGTGTGGACGACATTTTCAGCGATTTCTATGGGCCGGGGTATCGGAAATTCGAATTCAAGCGGCACGGTCTTCACGGGAAAGGCTTTATCTATCGCGGCGGCTTCGGCAAGCGGCGGGGACGGGCCATGGCCGGGGAGCCGCCCAAGAGTATCGGCCGGTTCGCACGCTATCTGCTGCAGAAAGCCACCGGGCTGACCCTTCCCAAGGACGGCGAGGATATTTTCGATACCATCCATCTGACCCCGGAATTCGCCAGAAACGGCGGCCCCTATCCCTATCTCCATCGCCAACGGGACAAGAAGCTGGTGGTCAATATCCCCTCCGGCACCCGAAGCGGGCAGCAGATCCGGTTGGCACAGATGGGCTCACTGGGCAAAAACGGCGGCGTTGCGGGAGATCTCTATTTGAAGGTGAAATTAAAAAAACCGTTTTTGGAAAAAGCGAAGGATTTTGTTGTCTCGACTTTCAGCCGATGATACACTTGTAAAAAATGCGCACGATCATGGCGCATTTGCTTTTGCCCGAACGGAGATCGCGCGACCCGGCCCAAGCCAAGGCCAGTAAAGCGGTTCATCCGGCGGTTTCCGAAAGGGCGATGCCTACCTCCCCAACGGTCCATATTCATGTGGGGGTTGCACTAAATCGTGGTGAGCGGACCGGGCAACCGCGAAAGGAGGATGCACGATGCAGATATTGGTGACTTTTAAGAACGTAGACTCCTCAGATTTTCTGAAATCCTACCTTGAAGAAAAACTTGAACGCCTTGAAAAAATCATGCCCCACCCCGGAACCGCCGATGTGGTTTTCCAGGAAGAAAAGCTCCGCAAAATCGTGGATATCAGCCTGACCGGCAAAGGCTTCGACGTCCATGCCAAAGAAGAGAGCGGTGCCTGGAACGAAGCCATCGACCTGGTCGTCGACAAAGCCAAAAAACAATTGGTTAAAAACAAGGAAAAGTTACAGGCCCACCGCGCGGAAGCGTAATTTCTACTGCGGTATTGACAACCTGCGGATAACGGTTCGTTTCGCACTACCGGTGGGAACCGGCGGCTGGTGCCCGTCCAAAAAGCGGCGGACCGGCCGTTTATGGGCGGGCGTTATCTCGTGTTCATCCAGAAATAGGCAAATTGGCCATTTATGGAAGGACGCTATCTAACCAGATGCTTGAATTCGGCCCGCTCAAGGTTGGATGCGTCCACTTTCAGGTTGCCGCTGGAATCCGTTCCGCCGGAAAGGCGTCCGTCCTTGAGCCATTGGCGGACGCCGTTTTCCGTCAGGAAAGTCAATCGGGAAAACGCCTCGATGTCGTAGGACGTTGTGGATGAAGGCGGGTTGTTGGAGATGGGGGCCGGGCCTGAAGGCGTCTTTGCGGCCGGTTGCTTTTTTTCCGAACTGCCGCTTTCCGGCGCGTCGGCATAAATGACCCATTTGCCGCCGCGTTTTTCGCCGCGGAGTTTGCCATCGCGCAGCATCCGGGCAACGGTGGATGTGGCGAGGCCTGCTTTTTTTGCATATTCGGCTGTGGTCAGGGTTTTTTCATTATCAGGCATACAATCTGCTCCTTTCCAAAGCCTGAACCGATCAGGCATGCGGTTATGTGAAAATGGGCAAAGCGGTAGATCGGTTCAGGCCATGCTCTGGGTGATCTGGCCGACGGCTTCGATGGTGGCCTCTTTGTATTTGGCCAGGTCCTCTTCGTCCAGGGCGAGAAAATCCAGCGCATCCGGGGCCAGTTCGTAAAGGGATGCGTCCGTATTGCTGCCGATGTCGCATTGAAGGGCGACATGGTTGGCGGTATGGACGATATACGCCAGTTGATTGCGGTTGGATTCGCCGGGTTCGTGATGGTAGAGCATGGCGCTGACATGGTTTTCGGGAAGTTTCCATTTGGTGCAAAGATCCGAGGCCAGTTCGGTATGGTCGAAGCCGAGCACCTGCCGCTCCACCTCCAGGAACGTGGTCCCGGCCTTCAGGGCCTGATCCACCTGGTCTTTACGTTCGAGCAAATACTTGTCCAGGGCCAGTTTACCGGCGTCATGGATCAATCCGACCGAAAAGGCGTCGTTTTCCATTGCCGGAGCGCGATCCTTGGCGATCAGGCGCGAACACAGGGCCACGGCCAATGAATGCTGCCAGAGATCCCCGGACCCCATGCGGTAGCCTTTGAGGTGGCTTCCCAGAAGACTGGTGGCCGATACCATGGCGATGAGCTGCTCCAGGGTTTTATGCCCCAATACGACGGTGGCCTGGTGGATGGACGAAACCATGCCCGAAAGCCCGTAATAGGCGGAGTTGGCCACCTGAAGAACCTTGGCGGCAATGGCCTGGTCCGTTTCGATGACTTCGGCGATTTCCTTGAAACCCGATTTGGGATTGGCCATGATCTCCCGGGCCTTGAGGATAATTTTCGGCATGGGCGGCAGATCTTTTACGCTGTTAAGGATCTTGCGTTTCAGATCGGCTCCGTCCAGTTCGCCGGAATCTTTTTCGGCAATCGGGGTGAAAACCACTTTTTCCCCTTTGTCGGCGGGAGGGGGCGCGGCAACGGGTGTCGGCTCTTCCGGTTTCTGTTCCTGCACCGGTTCCGACTGGACGCGAAGATCCAGCGTAATCTTGGATTTACAGGCGGGGCAGGGGAAGGATATTTTTTTTCCGGCCGGAAGGCGGTCGTCGGGAAGTTCAAAGGATTTTGAGCAGTTTTCGCATTCAACTTTCATAGGAACACCTTTCTCGATCCCATCCGTGGTTCTTCTGTTTTGGAAGCTGTCCGTAAATTTGAATTATATCGGTTTTCTTCGATTTTGGCCACCATCAAATTGATGCGTGATCGGGCCGCGATGCAAGGAGGCATCGTCACCCCTTTTCATCGACCCTGCCGTGGAAAACTTTATAGCCGATTTGGCCATGTTGCGGCCGGTGTTCAGGATCGTACATGTTTTAAGGATGATAAAATTATGGTATGAGGCGTTCTGGTATTCGAAACGGTTCGTCCCGCAACACGGAGCGGCCGACAAGCCTAATATTCCTGGAAAAGATATCGCCATGCATGTACGTCTGATGGTTGCCATCACCGCCGACGGAAAGATCGCCAGAAACGCGGATCATTTCCCGGACTGGACCGGTAAGGCCGACAAGAAGCTCTACGTCGAAATTACCAAGAAGGCCGGGGTCATGATCATGGGGTCCAAAACCTTCGACAGCATCGGTCGGGTGCTGCCCGGAAGAAAAACCGTCGTCATGACGCGAAACCCCGAGCGCCGCTCGGACCGTGAAGATCTCGTCTTCACCCGTGATCCTGCTGACAAAATCCTGGCCGATCTGACGGACCAGGGCTATACCGAAGCCGTTGTCGTCGGTGGCGCCCAGATCAATCGGCTCTTTGCCGACAAAGGCCTGATCGACGAGCTGATCCTCACGATTTCACCCTATGCCTTCGGAACCGGAATTTCCATTTTTTCGGACGCGGTGGACCTCAAGCTCGCCTTGAAGAAATTCTGGCAGTTGGACGACAACACCCTTTGCGTGCGCTACTCCGTCCTTCACGATTAAACCAATTTCAATCCGGAAATAGGCAAATTGAGTTCTCTTTAAAACCATAGCGGTCTGGTTCCCATGCTCCGCGTGGGAACCCCGTAAGCTGTGGGCTGAAGTTCACAAAGATCGGGCAAATTGGCCATTTCCGGCCTAAACGAAGGATGGCTGCCTGCTCATCGTTTCCAGCACCTTGTACAGTCCCTGGGTGCCCAGGTTTTCCCACCCCATGGCCATGGCGGCCACATAGAACTGGTGAACCAGCGCCAGGCCGGGAAGGGACAGGCGCATGCGCCGCGACTCTTCCAGGGCAATGCCCATATCCTTGACAAAATGTTTGATGTAAAATCCGGGGTCGAAGTCGCCGTCGGCAATGCGCCGCCCTAAGGTGTTGATGGACCAGGAACTGGCCGCCCCCTTGCCGATGACATCGATTACCCCATGGGCGTCCATTCCCGCCCGACAAGCGTAGAGCAGCGATTCCACCACGCCGATCATGGTGCCGGCAATCAGGATCTGATTGGTCATCTTGGTGTGCTGGCCGGCTCCGGCGGCGCCCATCAGACAGATGGTCTCGCCCATGATTTCAAGCAGGGGCCGCACCGCGTCGAACACCGGTTGATCGCCGCCCACCATGATGGCCAGCGTGGCCTGCCGGGCGCCCACGTCGCCGCCGGAAACCGGGGCATCCAGGGCCAGAACGCCTTTTTCCTGGCACTGACGGTGAATGGTCTGGGCCAGGTCCGGGCTGGAGGTGGTCATGTCCACCACGGTGTCGCCGGGCTTGGCGCCGGCCAGAACGCCGTCTTTGCCCAGGATCACCGCGTGTACGTCTTCCGGAAATCCCACCATGGTGAAAACGATGTCGCTGCTGCGGGCCACTTCCTCGGGCGTTTCGGCCCAGGCCGCACCTTTATCCAGCAGGGGAGCGGCTTTTTCGCGGGTGCGGTTGAATACGGTCAGCCGGTGTCCGGCATCGATCAGGTGCCCGCACATGGACAGGCCCATGACCCCGGTGCCGATCCAGCCGATGTTCTGGGTTTGCATTTGATCCTCCTGTGGGTGACGCCACTGCTTACCAATGGCCTCCATTCGATGAAATATAAAAATCGCCTGGCAGACGACTTTGTAAGAAGCCCGAGATCAAGGCTTGCGAGTCACGAGGAAGGAGGCGTACCCAAACGTACTCCGCACTGACGAGGGACGAAGCGTAACGCCGATATCGGGCTTCTTACGAAGTCGTCACCGTTGGGCAGCGTTTTCTGCGACAGCCGGCAGATACACGGAAAATACAGCCCCCTTGTCGATTTCGGATTCAACCGTAATTTCTCCGTTGTGGTTTCTCACGATGCCATAGGCGGTGGACAAACCCAGGCCGGTTCCGCGTTCCAACCCCTTGGTGGTAAAAAAGGGTTCAAAGATGCGGTCCTGAATCTCCACGGGTATTCCGTGCCCGCTGTCGGACACGGTCAGCCGGACATAGGTTTGCTCATCGGACAATGAGGCGATTTTGTTGATTTCGCGGCCTTCGACGCTGGTGGTTTCGATAGAGACATCTCCGCCTTCCGGCATGGCATCGGCGGCATTGAGCACCAGGTTGATCAGAACCTGTTCGATCTGACCTTTATCGGCTTTAACATCCGGAATCGTCTCGGATAAAGTGAGTTGGATGCGAATCCGCTTTTTCGTTGCCGTTACCGTTTCCGATACCTCTTTGACCAGCGTATTCAGGTTCACCCTGCCGACTTGAAAGTCTCCGCCGCGGGCATAGTGCAATAACTGCTTGGTCAGTTTCGCTCCGCTTTCCACCAGTATGTTGATTTTATCCAGGTATTTGTCCACGGGAGAAGGGTCGTCCAGTTTAATCCGGCAGAGCGATGCATTGCCATGGATGCCCATCAGCAGGTTGTTGAAATTGTGTGCGATGCCTCCTGCCAGCGTTCCCAGGGCCTCCATGCGTTGGGAGTTTCTCAGTTGGGCCTCGGTCATTTTTTGAACGGTGGTGTCCTTTCCGAAGCACAGGATCGCGGGTTGATCTTCCCATACGATCAACAGGGCATTGAGTTCGATGTCGCGAAAATCTCCGTTTATATTCTTCATCTTGAAGTAGATGCGATTGGACAGCTTCTCCCCGCGCATGCGCCGTTTGTAGCGGTCCTGGATCATGGGACGGTCGTCGGGATGAACGAATTCGAGAAATGACCGCTCGGAAATGTTGCTGCAGGCGTCTCCCAGGATTTCGCATGCGCTGGGATTCATAAACTTGATCCGCTGGTCTTGGAGCACAAATATGGCGTCGTTGGCGTGCTGGACGACAATCCGGTATTTTTCCTCCGAGCGCCTGAGGGCTTCTTCGATTTCCTTGCGGTCGGTGATGTCGACCAGGATGCCCTGCACGCCGGTAACCTGGCCGTCTTTAATAATTGGGCGGGTGCTTGTCCGTACCCATTTAATCTCTCCCGTTTTGATAAGAAAGCGGTATTCCGTGGCTTGTTCATAGCCATCGAGAATCTTCACAAATTGATCCATTCTGTCCGACAGATCATCGGGATGGACGAATTCGACAAAATTTTTTCCGACGACCTCATCGGGTTTGAAACCGGATAACCGGACAATGTTGGGGCTGACATAGGTCACCACCGCATTTCGATCGGTGGTGTAAACAACATCGTTCAGGTTTTCCACCAGGTCGCGATAGTTTCTTTGCTCATTTGCGGTCATGGTATCCGCGGCGCTGTTCATGGGCGGTTCCTCGGTCAAAATGATCCGGTCTTGGTTTTACGCGGAACGATGGGTTTGATCCAGCGGTTTCTGGCGCCTTCATAAAGCCACTTGTCGGGAAAGCCTTTTCGATGGATAAAGGTTGGGTGTTTGGCCCATTGCGTCAGTTTCTCATAGGCATCCTGGATCTTGAGAAACGTTTCCCGACTGCCACCCAGATCGGGATGGTGTTTCATGGCCTGGCGCCGGTAAGCGCTTTTGATTTTCGATTCCAGATTGGCCGGAGTGAGATCGCCCGAGTCCAATTGCAACCGAACCAGGCTGCTGGCCTTGACGGAAGGGACGACGAATACAGACGGCAAAACGGAATTTAAGGGCTCGCTGCTCTTGCGTGCCCGCTGCAATACCTGCCTGGAGGCCAGATAGCGTTTATGGGTGCGATGTTTTTCGTCCCACCACAGATTGCCCAGCAGATTGGACAGATGACAGAAATCTTCCACGGGCTTGCCGCCTGCAGAACGAGGCAGCATATAGCTGTGAATCTGCCCCCGGCCATATAACAGAAGATCCATGATAACGGCAAAATCCGTAAAATGAAAGGTGGCGTAGCGGGTGCTCAAGGCCTGGAGCAAACCGGTGCGCCGGTTCAGGGAGTCCAGCAGGGTTTGCTGGCATTGTGTGCTGCAATAGCGACGGCGTCGGCCCGGCAAAACATCACCGCACGAAAGGCAACGCCGGTTGGTTTCGGGGGCAACGATGGATATTGATTGTCGGGTGCATTCCGGCATAGCAACGCTATCATACCAGGGATTGGTAAAAACCTAAAGTAGGTGCTTGTCTAGCTTGCCGCAGATTTAAGGCGGTCGTCGCAGTAAAGGCGACCGGCCGGTCGCCCTTACATTCGCCTCGGCGGCTAACGCCTTGAGAAGAAAAACCGTAAATAAAAAGGGGCCTATGCGTACTTGCATAACCCCTTTGTGTTTTAATGGTCGGGACAGCAGGATTTGAACCTGCGACCCCAGCGTCCCGAACGCTGTGCTCTACCAGACTGAGCCATGTCCCGATGGAGGGTGCTTTTATGTTATGGCATAATAAATGTCAATAGATGGAGGCCTCTTGGACTATATTTTTTATCCGGCAAAAGGACTGTTCAGAACAATGGTTTCCTCTCTTCCGGGACCCACGGAGACGATCTGGATCGGCACGTTCGTCAATTCTTCGATACGGGCCAGGTAGCTGCGGGCCACCTCGGGCAGATCGTTGTAGTTGCGGATGCCGCGGATATCCTGCTTCCATCCCGGCAGGGTTTCGTAGATCGGTTTGCATTCGGCCAGTTGGTTGAGGTTGGCCGGAACCTCTTCGATCTGCTGCCCGTTCAGTTCATAGGCGGTACAGATCTTCAGTTCGTCCAGTTCACCGAGAACGTCCAGTTTGGTGATGGCCAGGCCGGTAAGCCCGTTGAGCCGCACCGCGTTGTTGAGGATGACCGTGTCCAGCCAGCCGCAGCGCCGGCGGCGGCCGGTGGTGGCGCCGAACTCCGCACCGGTTTTTTGAATCCGGTCTCCGATTTCGTCGAACAGTTCCGACGGAAAAGGACCGGCGCCCACGCGGGTGGTATAGGCCTTGACGATGCCGACCACGCCGCTGATGTCTTTGGGTCCCACACCGCTGCCGGCGCAGGCGTTGCCCGAAACGGTGTTGGAAGAGGTAACGAAAGGGTAGGTGCCGTGATCGATGTCCAGGTGGGTGCCCTGGGCGCCTTCGAACAGGATCTGCCGGCCGGATTGCATCGCTTTCTGCAGGGCGATGGAGACGTTGCAAACGTAGGGGTGCAGCCTTTCGGCGAATCGGGTGTACTGCGCTTCAATCGCTTCCAGGTCGACCGTTTCGGTGCTCAGAAATTTTTCCAGGTAAAAGTTTTTATCCGGAACGATGGATTCGAGCCTTTCCCTGAAGGATTGCGGGTCGATAAGGTCCACGAAGCGAACGCCGCGGCGGGTGGCCTTGTCTTCATAGGACGGGCCGATTCCCCGTCCGGTGGTGCCGATCTTCTTGTCGCCCTTCATTTTTTCCCGGCCGTGATCGACCAGTTTATGGTAGGGCATGATCACATGGGCCCGATCGCTGATCATCAGCATGTCGGGTCCGACGGCGATGCCTTTGGATTCCAGATAGTCGATCTCACCGATCAGAACTTCCGGGTCCACGACGACCCCGTTGCCGATCACGCAAACTTTTTTTTGCAGAATTCCCGATGGAATCAGGTGGCTGATGAACTGCTCGCCGTTGACCACCATGGTGTGTCCGGCGTTGTTGCCTCCCTGGAAGCGCACCACCACGTCGGCTTCGGCCGCCAGCAGATCCACGATTTTCCCTTTTCCTTCGTCACCCCACTGGGTCCCCACAATTGCAATATTTGCCACTTGCTGCTCCTTCATCGAAAAAGTGAACCCAAACCGGCAAAAAACCAGCGTTTCCGGTTCAAATCAGTTGCGCTTGCGCCGCATTCGAAAAAAGTCCTGGATGATGCAGCGGCAGCGCTCTTCACAGATACCATGTATGATTTCGACACGATGGTTGGTACGGGAGTCCTGGCCCAATTGGTAAAGGCTTTCGGCGGCTCCCCATTTGGGGTCGAATGCGCCGAAGACCAGTGTTTTCACACGGGCATGGACAATGGCTCCCATGCACATGGCACAAGGTTCAACCGTAACATAGAGCGTGGTGCTTAACAAACGATAATTTTGAATGCGGAGGGCGGCGGCGCGCAGTACATTGATCTCCGCATGGGCCGATGGATCGCAGTTTCCGATGGTGCGGTTGTGGTCGCTGGCGAGCACCTGCTGGTCGGCATCCACGATCACCGCGCCCACCGGCACCTCGTCCTCTTGTCCGGCGGCCAGGGCCTGATCGATGGCCATCTGCATGAAGGTTTCGTGAGAATGTTCCATCTTTTGGCAGTTAGCGGGTTTTCGATTGTTGTTCAATACCTATTTGGGGATTGGCCGCCGATACCAGAAAAGAATTCATTGACATGTTTCCCGCTTTGGCTTAAGAACCTGTCCAACTTTTTAGCGCCCGTAGCTCAGCTGGATAGAGTGCCGGACTACGAATCCGTAGGTCGCAGGTTCGAATCCTGCCGGGCGCGCCAGAACATTCAAGGGGTTGCAGTCATCAAACTGCAACCCCTTTTTTATTGGTTGAAGGTGGGATTGCGCATAAGGCTATTCGAATAATTAATAATTAAGATCTGACCCCCTATCCCCTTGGCAAGATGCCGCCAGTAAATATCTAACCCTACATTTCAGCCTGGCCTCCCTGGATTTTTTCTTGATCTTTTGCTCAAAATCAAGTTGATTAGGAACGCTCCTCCATTTCAAGATTCTTGATCCAGAATTGGCGTTACCTGAAGTCAAAGACATATGCCAGGCGAAACAAGTAAAAAGGCTTTCAGCTTTTTTTCCGCTTTTCGCACATAATGTTCTAATACGCAAAATCTGTCACCTTCATAAATGGGTAAAGGCCGTCATAGTTCCTAAAATGGTAAACACGGGAATACCTGAGTTTGCTTATAACAGAAAAGCGTTGCTTATGTGGAAAACTCGATAATTCAATAATAAGTGAGCCAATGCGGAACAGTAGCGACTAAAGAAGAAAAGGTCGATAAATCTAATTCTACTTACTAAACAGAGGGTTATACAAGAATTTTAATAACATCAAATAATCAAAGAAGAGCTTACTTTTGCCGTAAAATGGCCTGTTTTGCAGCAAGACATCTTTCCACTGAATAAATATTCCGCTGCACTTTATAACGGCTATTTAGAGATACGTTAGTGCGCCAAGCGCAGTTTGGTGCTTCTTATAGGGTGCCCTGTTTGAGTTCCCTGAGCAGGAAGTCCCCATCGGGCAAAAAAATCCAGTTGGAGTGATAGCTATGCAGATGTCATTCAGGTCATCAACACCGAAATCGACAAGCATCCCCTGATAAACTGTCTGCTTGATGTGCGAGCTTATGCTTGCAAACTGATAGCTCATATTAAAAATCTTTCTATGTAAAAATATTTGAATGATATTTAGAAGATTTAGGAATTAATGAAGATCATATTTATAGTAAACTTAGGAGAATAAATTGTCAGGACTATATTTTAAAATAGATGAGACACACCATAATGCGAATTTAGTGATAGCTAATAAAATTGAAAATAATCATCTTAAACCATTTGTAATTGATTTAAAGGATATGAAGAGGGCTTCATTGTGGTTCGCAATTAGATTGTTAATAATTATTGAAATTCTAACAGATCATGAAAAATATGTAAAAATAATTTTTCCAGATGATAAACAAGTGCGAGGATTTTTAAAATTTATAGGATTTACTCAAGTATTGTCATCATCAACTAAAGAAAAGCCACAAGGAAGATTCTTAATTTTTTCATTGAGTGATGGAGAGCCATTACCAGAAAATGGTGAAGTATACAAAATTGGTAGAAAAGTATTTCCAATAATGGGTACAAATGAGTTCTCTAGTTATCTAAATTCAAATCATAACGAATCCAATGCATATGTAGATATTTCATCGATAAGAGAGTGGATTGATGGAATTGAAGAATATATTAACTTTCCTTTAATATGTGATGGTGAATTTTTAAGTTTTTTCGGATTACAACTTGTAAAAAATGTTGAAGAGCATGCTAAGGTAAATTTTAAACAACATTTAGCTACTGCAGGCTATTTAGGTATAAGGATTGTTGATTCAAAATCTTATAAATATTTTAACAATAGACTTCGTAAAACTTTAAGGAGAGCCAAAGATGCGTTGGAAGTATGTATTGGTGATCGAGGAGTAGGCATAACTCATTCATTGTGCGCTGAATACCATAATGTGTCATTAAAATATGGAATTGAAACTAAATACGATGAAAACATAGAAGAGAATGTTCTTGCATTTTCAGTGCACGAATTAGGAACAAATAAAAAATCTGAAAACAGAATTGGTTCTATCCACGCATTACATCGCATATTAAGAAGTTTAGCAAAGTATGGAGGAGCACTAAGAATTTTGAGTGGTGGATGGGATATGATTTATGATCTTGATCCAAATACACTGATATTAGATAGGTATTCAGATCGTATCGGAATTATTCCAACATATAAAAAGTACGTGGATAATACAATAGGTACTCAAATACAAATAATAGTTCCACTAACAATCGACCAAGAAAAGCAATGCAAAATTTTTCCAACTCCACCTACAAATGAACTGTTCGAGAAAAACCACATAATACCTGTTATTACTTTTTTTAAAGGTGTTAATAGATTAGATAAGAATAGTCTTAAAAAAATTTCCGAAAACACTGAACGTTTCAGTTGCCTCGGTTTAAATCAACTTGTTGTTTACGACTTTTATGGTAATGACTGGAAGTATGAAGATGTTGTATTTTTTTTGAGTACACAAGCAGATATATTATTTAGAAAAAGATGTATTTTAATAGGTGTACCAGAAGGAATAATAGACCAGATTTCATATTCTGAAAAGGCGTTCCATGATATTCTAAAAGGTAACCCTGATGCAGTAAATAGTGATTTTTTTATCACATTATGTGATAAACATCGAATATTGCCAGTATTAACTATTGAAAATAAGATAAAATTTCTTGGGTTTGGAGGAAATATTGAAGCCCATGATCTGTTTATGAGTTTGTTTATTAATCCTGATACATTTATCAAAGTTGATAAAGATTCTCCAATTGAAATATTTCGCAAATCGAACGATGATGTTATAAAAAAGAAAAACAATAGATATGTTTGCAAAATTAATAAGGCGAAGATCTTAGCTACAAAATCGGAAACAATTAATGAAAATATTGAGAATATTTTATATGTTTCAGAAGCATGGCAAAGAAAGGGTAGATATCGTCTTCCAACATCAAATATAATGGTAGGTGAATTTTTATGGACATTACCGGTTCTGGAAAATCTTACTTATAACAGGCAAATAGGAAAGTGGTTATCTGAAGGAGTCTATCAAAAATTTAATAAAGGCATTCCGAATGAAATTTTAATGTTGTGCGTTACAGCTCCTGCAGAAATGGTTGCAAGATCAATCGCGAAAGAGCTGCCAGATATAAATGTTTACATAATAAACCTTGGTCATTTTGGAGCATTAGATGACGAAGGTTTACTTACAGAGGAATTATTAAAAATACCATTTTTTATAGTTTCTGATTTGGTTAGAGAAGGTCATAGCACAGAAATGGTATTAAAATTTCATAAAATGAGATGTGAAAGTGAAGGCATTATTAAAAGTGAAAATGGAGAAGCGTTAGGTTTACTTTCATTTCTACATCTAATCGATGTTGAAACTGATGAAAAATCAATAAGTTGGATTAAAAAAAGAAAGTTGATTGAATATGAACTGGACACCTTTTTTTTGGCCAAAGTTAAGCACTCTGATAGAACGGCAACCGGTGAAAAATATTTAATAGAGCCTTTTTCTTTAAAGCCGTTTAAATACAATAATCTTAAGAGCAATCCATCAAATAATATCATACTAAAAGAAAAACTTAAATTAGCAGAAAAAGAGAATGTATTAAGATTCGGACATTGGGTTTCAGGAAAACATCATTTTCGTGTTACAACTTGTATTCCTAAATTAATTCAGAATGCAATAATTGGAGGAAAGATACTTAGAGATATTGGGGAAGTTTGTATAGATGAAAATTTAAATCATCTGTTAGTTCCATTTCATTCAAATATTCGTCATATAATTCCAAAACTTCGACAATACATTGCAATCAAAATAGGTCGGACTCTTGGAAGCACATACAGTGTAGAAGCTAGAGCATTGACCAACAGTTCATTCTATATACAACCAAAACAGGTTAGCGATTTATTATACAACAAAGCGAAAGATGTTATTAAATATATTCATTACGGCTCTGAAGGAGAACCTCCAAGACCTATTAGTTTTCTTATTATTGATGATGCAATATATTCTGCTCGAACTATAGAAACAATAATTCGAGCTCTTGTAAGAAAAATAAAGAAAGTTTACAGGGATTCTGATGTGCCATTATGTCATCCAGTTGTTGATAAGATAGTTTACTATGCAATAATTGATAGAAAAGGAAGAGCAAAAGGAACTTTATACGAAAGTATTAAGGAAATTACTTTATTTGATACTAATAATATCCGTTCAATAAAATGTATAGATTATAACGATGATTTAGATTTCCCAAAAATTAAGTTTAAATATCATAATTGGGTTGCTTTAGATATGCCGGCATTATCGAAAGAAGATTGTATTTATTGTAACGAAATTGCGTGGCTAAATTATATCAAGTATAACGAAAAAGCTAATTTAAAATATATCGCTGATGAAATCGATAAAAGGTTGGATGAATTTAAACCCTATGGAATTGAAAGTCCAAAATTCATAAATAGTTATAAAACTCGAAAATTTATTGAGCCTTTTAACATACTGGGAAGACAATACTTTACTTTAGAAGGAGCTCTATGGGAGATTCATACGCGTAGAAACCGCGGATGTCCATATGAAGAATTGATTAGTATAATTACGGATATTAAGAACCATGATGATGTAAACCTAAATTTAGTAAAAGTTGAAATTTATAAAATAATTTTTAATGATTGGAAGAAATTTACTGCTAACTGGGCACATAAAGGATTGTTATTTGACGTGCTTAAAGTAGAGATCGAAAAAGGTTCTTATCTTCTAAAAAAAATACTTCCTGAAGTTGGTAAGGCATATGCCACACCAGATATCGAAGGGCGCAAAGAATTGGAAATTATTTTACTATATGCTGTTGATTGCGTCTGCAAGATTAAAGAAGAAGATGATTTAGATGGGACTAAAACTGATATTTTATTAAAGAGTATTGAATTAGCATTATTGTATATAGAACATAAATTTAAAGAAAAGAAAAGATCGCAAAATAAAATTGATTTGATTAGAGAAAAAATCGTTTCACTTATTGACAATAAAAACACAAACAGCACAATAACTTTAATGGCATGCAATGAACTAAAAAGATACCTTAATAACAATTCTACTCATCCTTTTGTACCTTCGTTATTGTTTATAATGGACCACACTGTTCGAGCTATAAGAAACGAACACAAACACCTTATACCTTCCCTTCTATCCAGATTTATAAAATCTAAAAAAGTCATAATTCACCATGAAAGAGAAAATCTTTCAATGATAGACATCGATTATTTTGGAAAAATGCTAATCTATTTTTCTAATTCCCTAAACATCTGTTGTCAGCAAGATCTTACTTTTCAAAAAGAGATTCAAAATGATTTCACACTATTATCAAAAAGATGTCATAATCTATCAATCGAATTAAATGATTGGAAGGGATGGAATTATGATAATGATAAAGATGAACGTATATTATTAAGGCTAAATATGTTATCTCAAATATTTCCCACTAAAAGAAGTGAGATAGTAGATTCATTAGAAAAGCGGCTAACAACACCAATCCGTATAACCAACAAACTAAAAAGTAGATGTTCAAAAATTAGCAATTTAACACTTTTAGTTGATAAAAGTGTTTTGGAGAGTAAAGCTTTTATCATTGTGCCTAGTGAAGATATAATTTATTCATTCTTTGATAATTATATAGATTTAAAGGCAATAAAAATGACAGAAAAAGAAAAAATAAATGTTTATATAAATGAGAAACCACAACATATTATTTTCACTTTCGAAACAAGTTTTAGATTATCGAATAAGATTTCTGGTCCTGAAATAGGACATGGATTAGGTGAAATGGGAACTCTTCCATTTGTTTTATATGATATCAATCATGAGATTGTTAAACCAACTAAAGGATACAAGTTTTCAATTTCTTTAAGAATTTGGAAAGGATTCATTTCAAAGGGAGATGCAAAATGAATAACCGTTATAACATTTTATACTTAGAACATGATGAGGAAAGAGAAAGGTTAAAGAATAATTTAGAAAAAAATTTAGATTTAACCTCTGTTCAGCTAATTTCACCAGTAAGTTCAGAGCACAATGAAATAGACAAAGTAGATTTTCTAGATAAAATAAGAAAAGCTCTATCTAGTAAAAATTTTGACCTTGTTATAACTGACGCATTTTTTCTACCAGAAAATTTAGAACATCCAGAATATGGTGAAGGAATTAATTGCATACATGACATTACTAAACTTATTTTACACTATTCACCATCAACCAAAATAGTAGTTTACACTCATTTTAAAGATGTGTTGATAGATGACTTAGAAGATTTAAACATATATGAAATTTGGAATAAAGGAAGTACTCCCTTAAATTATCTTCTTTGGAGAATAGAAAAAACACTTAAAGAGCCGTGGAATATCATTCCAGGGCAGTTACTTGTAGACACATTAAAAAAGTATTTAATCTCAAAAAATATGGAACCATGGGAACATCCTTTGTATGAAATGCTTAATAACTACTCTCCACAATTAACTGCTTTTCAAAACCTACATAAAATTTCTGAAAATTTTGGAGATATATCTTCCGAATTAAAAATTCCAACAACTCAATTCGCAAATATGTTAGATACATTTATAAAACAAGATTACATGTCTTTGATAAGTAGTCCTGGTTCATGGAGTCATGCAAAACATGTGTTTAACGTTTTCTGGCTTGGATACTATATTTTAAACTGTGTTATCTTAGATATACCTAAAAACAAAAGAAAATTGTATAATTTTCTTAGATTGTCTGAAAAAGAAAAAAAAGATATAAAAAAATACATAAATAGAGCATGGATAATTGCTTCTATATTTCATGATTATGGAATAATTGGAGAAAAACTTTTTGAACTTGTTGAAAACAATAATAACGTATTAAAGGAATATCCATGGTATGACGAAGAAATGCATCCAGTAAAAATTTCTACTTCACACTCCAAAGATGAACTAAGGGAAATCTTAAAAAAATCTTTTGAGGAACTTAAAGGCGTAATAGGTGAAAAATTGATTAATCAAATTAATGATGAGTGGAATAATAAACTAAATCATGGAATACTTTCTGCTCTTACAATACGTAAAAATTTCTATGGAACTGCTGATGAAGGAATAAAAATATCAATCAATGAAGCAGCGAAAGCATGCTCACTTCATAAAATTCCAATATCAATTGATAATCGGGTTAAATATTCTGATTACCCACTGGCCTGCATATTAAGGTTTTGTGATGAAATTCAAACATGGGAAAGGGAAACTGGTCTTGAAACTATAGAAAACCCAATAGCAATTCAAAAAGTTGTGTTATCAGAAATAAAGAAGTTAAACGATAATACATTAAAATTCAAAATTGAATATTTGCCTAGGAAAGATATAGGATTTAACGATTCAAAAAATAATGAAACCAGAAAGGAATTAAAAAAATTACTCGATAAAAAAACAATAATTGCTCTTGATTCTATCGATTGGGAAGATTCAAATCTATTTTTAAGTGTAGAGTTCATTTTTAGAGGAAAAAAGCTACGTGAATGGAAAAATAATTAAAGGTTCCTCGCTATTTCATGTGGGTAAATCGAACTTCAGTTTGCCTGCAATAAGATAAATCATGGTGATGAGCGTTCGTTCGGTTCGATACCCTCGGGCTCTGGCTTTGGCAGCTTGAATCAGACTGTTTATTCCCTCCAGGATTCCATTGTTGATCCTGGAGGTAAACCAACGCAGGACGCCGCCTCAGTGGCTCTTGATGGTGTATGCGGCTTTTTTCTGTGACTTGGGGTCGGACCAAGCAGAATGTTAAGATATCAATTAGTTAGGTCAAAAATAGGGCCGTTTTTGGCCCTTAAACATACTTTCGACACCCCTTTTCCTTGAAACGAACTGAATTTATTTCCCAATGAGCCTGGAACGTTATAGGCTTTAACGTATTGATATTACGTTAAATGTTTATGCATAGACTTTGTTAATAATATCTGATAGTTATGCCCTCACGTGTTCAATATGAGCTTAGGGAGGGCAAAATGGAGAATCTGGTTCCCGATAATCTGACATTTTCAGAAGTCGGCCATCTGCCGATCATCAAAGACTTCGCCAAAAAGATTGAGCTGGTCGAGACACTGGACACCCTGGTTGACAGCGAAATGGAACTCTCACCGGGAGTGTCGCCGGGAATGCGATAATGTACCAAAAATGGGAACGAAAAGTGTACCACCCATGAATAGCACCGCATGGTAGACTCCTTCCTGAAAGGAGGGTGTCGCCATGATTTCATGGGAGGCGTACATGGACATTATTGCATTGCATCAACAAGGCCTTTCGCAAAGGGAGATCACCAAACGAACTGGCCGCCATCGCAAGACCGTTAAAAAATATATTCAGAATGGACAAACTCCCGGTTACCACAAGGCCCAACGGCGCGAAAGCATCCTGGCTCCCTACTACCCGGTGATTAACGATTTCCTCGAAGAGGATGATTACCGTGCCACCTGGATCTATCAACAACTCAAACAGTTAGGCTATGCTGGCGGATACGATACCGTCAAAATCTATGTCCGCAGGCGCAAACGAAAACGCAAGCGCCAGGCTTACATCCGGTTCGAGACGATTCCCGGATTGCAGGGGCAGATGGACTGGGCCGACTTCAAGGTCGCGGATTTCAAGGGCGGCAGTTTTACCGTTTACCTGTTCGTCCTGGTCCTGGGATTTTCCCGGGCCATGTTTGCCATGTTCGTTGACCGCTGCACCCTGCAGTCCTTCATGGATGCCCATATTGCCGCCTTTCACTACCTGGGCGGGATTCCCATGGAAATGCTCTATGACAACATGAAGCATGTGGTGATCAGCCGCACAGGTGGGCAGACTGTTTTCAATGTCGAGTTCATGCACTTTACCCAGCACTATGGTTTCAAGCCTCTGGCCTGCATGCCCTACAGTCCCTGGGTGAAAGGCAAGGTGGAACGCCCGGTGGATTACATTCGCGAGTCGTTCTGGCGCGGTTATGCCTTTACCAGCATCGAGCAGGCGAACCGGGATCTTCTCAGCTGGCTTGACGAAACAGCCAATCGCAGGAAGCATGGAACCCACCGGCAGCTGGTGGACCTGCGCTGGCGGCAGGAACAATCCAGCTTAAGTCCATGCCCTGCCAGCGACTACGATACGTCCATAAAAGAGTATCGCAGGGTCTACAAGGACTGCTATATTTCCTATAACGCCAGCCGGTATCAGGTGCCGCCGGATGTGGTCGGCAAAAAGATCCTGCTGAAGGTCAAGGACGGTATCATCCGATTCTACGATGACGACCGGCTGCTGGCCACGCATAGGGAAGCCGAGGAAAAGGGCAGCTGGGTTACCGATGCGAATATCACCGCCCAGATCCTGAAGCAGCGGCAGAAAGCGAAAAAGAAATACGGTCGCACCAAAGGCAAGGCCACCCGGGGACTGGTGAATGCTAGTTTGTTCCCACAGGTGCTTTACCGTCCGCTGTCCGTGTATGAGCAGATCGGCACATGGATCAACTGATCGCCGACCGCCTCCAGGACAACCTCAAACGGCTCAAGCTCACCCAGGCCGCCGAGATGCTCGAAACCGTGGTCGCCAAAGCCGAGTCCGACAAGGACTCTTATCTGTCTTTTCTGGATCAGCTGCTGGAAGAGGAAGTCGCCGCCAAGGAAAAACGGCGCGTACAGACCGCCATGAAGACCGCCGGGCTGCCATCGGCCAAGACCATCGAAGAGTACGATTTTACCTTTCACCCCAAGCTGAACAAAAAGGAGGTGATGGCCCTTTTCGATCTGGATTTCATCGGCAAGCAGGAGAACGTGATTTTCCTGGGACCGCCGGGCGTTGGCAAAACCCATCTGGCCATATCGCTGGCGATCAAGGCCTGCCATCACGGGTTCAAGGTCTACTTCACCACCATGGACACCCTGATGAGGAAACTCAAAGAGCCCCAGTCCCGGCACAAGGCATATCTGACTTCGGCCCTGGTGGTAGTCGATGAAGTCGGGTACCTGCCCATCGACACGAAGGAGGCGTATCTGTTCTTTCAGTTCGTCTCTTATCGCTACGAGCGATCATCGACGCTGATCACCTCCAACAAGAGCTTCGGGGACTGGCAAGAGTTGTTCGGCGAGCAGGTCATCGCCACCGCGATCCTCGACCGGCTGCTGCATCACTGCCGGGTGGTCAACATCAAGGGGCACAGCTATCGGCTCCGCGGGCACAGTTTTTCAAAGAACGATTTCGCCACGGTCGGTTCCTCAGGGTTGGCCGACGTGGATGGGAAGACGGAGAATCAATGAGCTCCAGGGTGGTACATTTTTATTTTCCCACTTCTGGTACACTTTTCATTCCCATTGACAGGGAGTCGCTATTCTGGCCATGGTGTTAGACACACTTTCTGGAAGAACCCCTTTGTACCGGATGGAAGAATTCTTTCAGGAGAAGGACACTGAATTGATGTTGGGTTGCGATGTCAAACCGGAACTTTTCTGTGACTACAATATTGATCTTGGGACGGGCCAAGATAACAAGCCGTAAATAAATAAAAAAGACTTTAAAAGATGGCCTAATCAGGGTCTATATCGCGATTTTTAGGGTCAAAAATCGAATTATAGGAGGATTGCGTCTCTCTTAGTTCGAATGACCCTTTGGTGGTTCTGATGCAGGGGAGGCTCGGGGTTGGATCAAGCAGAATGCTAAGATATCGATTGGTTAGATAAAATATAGGGCCGTTTTTCAGCCTTAAATCGATGTTTTTGGGGTCGAAAAGGGCGGTTTAAGGAAACTGTCCGGTACAAGTTAGAAAAACGGAGATATGGACGGCGGTCGAAGAATTTCTTCTTCAACCGCCGTTTCCTTTTCGGGATGGCGGGTGGGTAAAAATAGAGATCCCCGCCGGCAAGTTTTCAGTTGCCGCGCTGCTCGTCGATGGTTTGAAGCGCGGATGCCGGGTCAGCGGCACGCTAAGCGTCTGTACGTCCCCGACGCGATTAATCTCTTACCGTATGTTTCACAACATGATATGCTTCTATGAAGAAGAAAATGGTTGTCTGAAAGATTACCCTTTACTGATTGTTGCGGGGAGAGTTAGCTGTGTATCATCGAATCGTAAACATATGTATTATAACACAGAATCCCCAGTTGGAAGCGCTTGTACGAGGCGCCCCACCGGTTGAAAGATTCTCATACCAATTTTTCTGTTATCCGGATGTCGATGAAGCCAACCTGAAAGGGTGCAGGGTCATCGTTCTCGATTTCGAAAACGACAAACCCATATCCCTGGAAAAAATTCTGGCAGCTAAGGATGAGCAGACCGTTGTTATCGGTTGTTTTTCAGCCGATAGCTTTCCAGCCATGGCAGAGAGTTACCAGCATTTCGACCAGATCTGGGTCAAACCATTTGCTGAAGAAAAGGTTCGGTCTTCTTTCAAACGGATACTGGAGCGTCTCAAAGAACAGGAGGATTTGGTACTTACCCAAAAATACCTGGACACGCTGATAGACAGCCTGCCCGACCTGATCTGGTTCAAGGATGCAAAAGGGGCTCATTTGAAAGTCAACAACAGCTTCTGCCGGGCCGTTAATAAAACAAAGGCCCAGGTTGAAGGCCGCGGGCATTACTATATCTGGGATCTTGAACCGGATGAATATGCCCAGGGGGAATTTATTTGCCTGGAATCGGAAGAGATTGTTCTCAACAAAAAAGAGACCTGCCTTTTCGACGAAACCGTGAAATGCGGTAATGAACTCCGCAAGTTCAAAACTTACAAGTCACCCATCTTCGACACCGATGGCAGTGTTATTGGCACCGTCGGATTTGCTCATGATGTGACCAACCTGCAGAACCTGCTGATTGAATTGAATATCCTGGTTGAAAGCCTGCCGTTTGCCGTTATGATCACGGACAAGGACAGAACAATTACCAGCGTCAATCACAGATTCACTGATAATTTTATCTTAGACCGGGCAGAGGTGATCGGTATGTCGGTCGATTCTCTCCTTGATGAGACCATGCCCCTCACCCGGAGCAAACGATGGACTGTCGAGCGGGGAAAAGAAGGCACCCTGCTCCTTTCCGAAGACAGGGCCCTGAAAATCCTCGAAGAAAAACTCCTGGATGTATTCGGCATACTGGCCGGCTATATCCAGATTTTTATGGACGTCACCTTTGAGCATCAATTGCTTGAAGAAAAGAAGAAGCTCGAAAAGGCGCTTGCCGAAATAAAAAAATTGAGCGGGATGCTCCCCATTTGCGCTTCGTGTAAAAAAATCCGGGATGATCAGGGGTACTGGACCCAGATAGAATCTTACATCAGCAAACACTCCGATACACAATTCAGTCACGGAATCTGTCCCGACTGTGCTAAAAAACTATATGGCGACCTGTATCAAGAAAGCGCTTCGGGCAGAGGCGCGAGCAAGACCGATGATGACGGATCGTGACGCAACGGATTGGGAACCGCGCTCAACACAAGCAGATAAAAGGGGGCGACCCTATACTTAAATACTTTGCGTCCACCGGCTATCCCGTTTGGTATCAAAGATTCCCATGCTGGCGCATGGTAACTATACACACCACTAAAGTTTCTCCCGGTCACCACACCTTCCTTGTCTTTGCGATAGCCTCAAGAAAATAAGTGCCATTGTTAAAGCTTAAAAAGGAATTGCCGATACAAGTATCGGGAATATGGAAGATCATTTTTTTAATGTTTCCGGCTATTTCGTCCAGACGTTTCCGGCTATTTCGTTCAGACAATCGCTTATCATTCTTTTTCCGTTCCCGCTGGCGCCGACCCTGACTGTATTCATCTGACGGTTACTTCCTTCTGAAGTGCACATCGTTTACAGAACGCTCGTGACCGTTCCTTTTCTTATACGCCTCCTGATTCTGAACATCCGACGATCCACGGCCTGTATTCCGCACCGAACCTGAAAAGAACTCTCAACCGACGCCGGTCGTTCTTTATGCTGCCTAAAAACAAAGCCTATGCAATTTCCGGCGGGAAAACCTTGATGCCGTGTCTTTTTGCCTCTCAATGCGTTGCCAAAATCATCCATTTAACAAGGAGAATTTCATGTCAACGACGCTGAAAACCGTACTTATTGCGGCAGCAGGGCTGCTTTTGGCAACAACCGTTCTTGCCGGGCCCCCAGATGCGGGAAGTCTGCTGCGCGAACAGCAGAAGACGCCCCAGTTGCCACGGAAGCTGCCGGTGCCCGAACAGCAGGAGCAGGGCCCGTCGGAAGAAACCGGCGTTCGTATCCTGGTCAAGGGTTTCCGGTTCAGCGGTTACGAGGGCATGGTTGCGGAAGAAGCGCTGCAGCGGGTCGTGGCCGGTGCGGTGGGCAGAAAACATTCCTTTGCCCAACTGCGGGTCGTGGTCGCCGATGTGACCCGTTACCTGAAGGAACAGGGCTGGCTGCTCGCCCAGGCCTACCTGCCGCAACAGGACGTTTCCTCCGGCATCGTCACCATTGCTATCGTCCAAGGCAAAAGCGACGGCAACCTGCACATCGAGGGCGATCAGAGTCTGCGCGTCAACATGGACCGCCTTCGCAGGATGGGCGAACGCATCATTAAGAAAGGGGAGCCCTTTCACACACGGGACGTTGAGCGAGCCGTTCTGCTGATGAATGACCTGCCCGGCGTCACCGCCAAGGGAACACTTTCTGCCGGCAGCAGCCCCGGCACCACCTCGCTGACTATCAAGGCATCGGAGGACCCACTTCTGGCCGGCGCGATCTGGGCGGACAACTACGGCAACCGCTATACCGGCGCACTTCGCGGCAGCGGCCTGCTGCAAGTCAACGACCCCTTGAGGATCGGCGACCAGGCAAACCTGGACCTGACCGGATCGGAAGGGCTTGCAACAGGCGGGCTGGAGTATTCCCTGCCACTGGGCACCAGCGGGCTTCGCGGAAGTGTTTCCTATGCCTTCCTCTGGTATGAACTGGGCGAGGAATACGAAGCGCTTGACGCCAACGGGGACGCCCATACCCTTCAGGCCAGGATCGCCTATCCTTTCGTGCGCAGCCGCAGGACCAATATCTTCGCTTCGCTGGCATATGAATACAAGGACCTCACCGATGCCGTCTTCGACACCGACTATAGCAGCAAATCCATACACAACGGCATTTTTTCCGTCTACGGCGATCAATACGACACCCTTTTCGGCGGCGGGCTTACCTCCTGGAACGCATCCGCCACCATCGGCCATATGGATGAGGACATCGCCGATATCGACATCACCGGCACCGAAGGCGATTACACCTATTTTCACGTCTCCCTGTCCCGGCTGCAGCGGCTTTCAAACCGCCTCATCCTTGAACTGGCCTGGCATGCACAGTTCAGCCAGGACAACCTCGACTCCAGCGAACAGTTCTGCCTGGGCGGCCCTTACGGGGTGCGCGCCTATCCGGTGAACGAGGGTCTGGGCGACGAGGGACATCTGTTCAATGCCGATCTGTACTACAGCCTGCCCATTCCGGAAAACTACGGCAAGTTCGAGGCGGGCATATTCTACGATGCCGGCCACATCACCCTGCACAAAGACCCGTGGACCAACTCGATCGCCACGGCCACCGGGGACAACCGCTACTGGCTGCAAGGTGCCGGACTCGGCATCGAATACAGCTACAACGACACGCTCAACCTTCGTGTCTGCTGGGCCCATACCCTTGGCAACAATGACGGCCGCGGCATGAACGGCGAATTTTCCGACGGCAAGGATGACGACAACCGCTTCTGGCTGCAGGCGGTATGGCGCTTTTGAAAAGATACATGCGGTAAACAGGAGAAAAAAACATGAAAAAGAAAGGGGTACGATTCATAGGCCAGGTCGGCGGGGGCATTGTTTTTCCGCTGGCGATCTGCCTGTTTTTCGTGGCGCTGCTGTCGCCGAGGGGCGCGCCCGCATTAGATAGCGCGGCCCTTCCCGCCGGTGGTGAAATTACTTCGGGCAGCGGCAGCATAAGCACCAGCGGCAACCGGATGACCGTCAACCAGACCACCCCAAAAATGGTTGCCGACTGGGATACCTTCAACATCGGGCAGGATGCATCCGTCACTTTCAGCCAGCCCGATGCTTCGGCTTCGGCTTTAAACCGCATCCACGACCAGAACCCCAGCCAGATCCTCGGCAGTCTCAATGCCAACGGCCGGGTGTTTCTCGTCAATCCTTCGGGCATCATCTTCGGTGCTTCGGCCCAGGTGAATGTGGGCGGACTGGTGGCCTCGTCGCTGAATATCACGGACGAGGATTTTCTGAGCGGCAACTACACTTTTGCCTCCAACGGCAGCGCAGGCAGCATCAGCAATGCCGGCACCATTGATGCCGAAGGCGGATATGTGGCTTTCCTTGCCCCGGTGATTGAAAACACGGGCAGCGTAACAGCGGATGGCGGCACCGTGGCCATGGCCGCGGGCAGCAAAATCAGCCTCGACTTTGCGGGCGACGGCCTCATCACCTACACCATCGACCAGGGGGACGTGGACGCCCAGGTCGAAAACAAGGGCCTGATCCGGGCCGACGGCGGCCTGGTGTATCTGAGTGCCGAGGCGGCGGACGAACTGACCCGGGCGGCGGTAAACAATGAGGGCATCATCCAGGCGCAGACATTGCGGGAGGTTGATGGCCGCATCCTGCTCATGGGCGACATGGAAACCGGCGAGGTGCAGGTGGCAGGAACGCTTGACGCCTCGGCCCCCAACGGCGGCGACGGCGGTTTTATCGAAACCTCGGCGGCAAAGGTGAGTATTGATGATTCTGTGAGCGTAACAACGATGGCTGCGGACGGCGAAACCGGCACCTGGCTCATCGATCCTACCGACTACACCATTGCCGCTTCCGGCGGCGACATGACCGGCGCGGCCCTGACCACAGCACTGGCGTCTACGGATGTGACCATCGAAACCGCCGACACAGGCGCGGATGCCGGCAATATCACCGTCAACGATACCATCTCCTGGTCGGCCAACACCCTTACCCTGGACGCCGACAACGACATCGAGATCAACGCCGAACTCTTCGGTTCAGCCAATGCCCAGCTGGCCCTGTATTACGGCCAGGGCGCGGCCGCCGCAGGCAATACGTCAACCTATACAGTCAACGCGGCAGTAAATTTGGGTGCCGGTCAGAATTTCTTCACGAAACTGGGTTCCGACGGCTCGGAAATCACCTACACCGTTATCACCACTCTGGGCAATCAGAACAGCGTCACCGGCACCGACTTACAGGGCATCAACGGGAATCTTTCCGGCAAATACGCTCTCGGCAGCAATATCGATGCGATGCTTACGGCCGATGACACCGTATGGCTCGGAGGTGAGGGCTTTGATCCCATAAGCACATTTACGGGCACCTTCGACGGCCTGGGGCATACCATCACTGGCCTGTATATCAATCGTCCCTCGGAAAACTATGTCGGCCTTTTCGGTGTCTGCACCGATGCCGTTATCAGAAATGTCGGGCTAATTGGCAGTTCTATTACCGGCGACAGAGGGGTGGGTGGACTCGTGGCCAGGGCAACAGGGACCATCACCATCACTAACAGCTACAGCACAGGGGATATTGAAGGAAGCCAGTGGGTAGCCGGGCTGGTGGGACAAAACCTTAGTACAGCCACAATTACCAACTGCTACACCACAGGCACGGTTACAGGCACAACCTATTACGCCGGGGGACTGGTGGGGTGGCATACCTCCGGCACCATTTCCGACAGCTACTCTACAGCAGTGGTCGAGGGTAATGACAACGTTGGCGGCCTGGTCGGTTACAATAGCTCCGGCTCAGTCACCATAACTGACAGCTATGCCACAGGAGATGTCCAGGGCGCCTCTTTTGTCGGAGGCCTGGTTGGCAACCATTTCGCCGGCACTATTACCGACAGCTATGCCACGGGAGCCGTCACCGGTTACGATAGTGTTGGCGGCCTGGCAGGATCGAATGATGACGATATCACCAATAGCTATGCCACAGGATCGGTAACCGGCACAGAAAGCGTCGGTGGCCTGGTCGGTTATAACCATAGCGGCAGCACCATCAGTAGCAGCTACGCCACCGGAGCCGTCACCGCCGACTCAATGTATATCGGCGGCCTGGTCGGGTTCAATGATGGCACGATCACCAACAGCTATTCTATCTCCGAGATATCCTCAGGGGATGCCATGTCTTCTATCGGCGGCCTGGCGGGGGTAAACACCGGCACTGTTGAAGGCAGCTATGCCACTGGCAATGTTACGATCACGTCCTTCATGTCTTGGTATGTCGGCGGCCTGGTCGGAGACAATATCGGTGGTACGATCACAGACAGCTATGCAACAAACATGGTGAGTGGAGACACCTACATCGGCGGTCTGGCAGGAGCCAACTTCGAGGGCGGCACCATCGAATACAGCTACGCCACTGGCAGCGTCAACGGGACAACCTGGGTTGGCGGTCTGGTCGGACAGAATTATATCAGCACCATTACCGGTTGCTACGCCGAAGGCGATGTCAGCGGGTCAAGCACAGGGTGGAATGATGGTTATGTAGGCGGCCTGGTCGGCTACAATGAAAACGGCTCTTCCATCGAAAATAGTTACGCCACCGGCAGTGTCAGCAACACATATACGGATAACTATGATTATCATATCGGCGGCCTGGTCGGATACAACGATGAATACAGCAGCATTACCAACACATATGCCGTCGGCTCGGTCAGCGATTCAGGCACGGGGACCGGAACGCATTATCTGGGCGCTCTGGTGGGATACAATCATGAAAATGATCCCGACTATGGCACCATCACAACCGGTTTTTATAACACCAGCATCACCACCGACGCTTCGGGAGGGCTTGGGGGCGGAAGCACGTCCATGGTCAGCGATCTCATCGACCTGAGCGATACAGAGATGATGCAGGCGTCGTCCTTTTCATCCTATATCGACATCAGCAACGCAGGCGGCAGCAGTGCTGTCTGGCGCATCTATGAAGACCATACCTATCCACTGTTACGATATTTTTTAACAGAGATCAGCACCTCAAACACGATCAAAACCTATGACGGGATTGCCAGTATCTCAGGCCAGGATCTGCCCTGGAACATCAGTGTGGACAGCAGTCTGATATTCGGGGATATCTCCTATGCCAGCGCGAATGTCGGCGCTTACACCCTTGACCTGTCAGACCTGTATTCCAGCCAACAGGGCTATGATATTGTTTCTTCGGGCTCTGAAACCCTGACTGTCAATGCCAAAGAATTGACCATCTCAGGGACTACGGCAGCAGACAAAACCTACGACGGGAGCACGACCGCCAGTATCACGGCCGGCACACTCTCCGGCCTGGTTTCCGGTGAAACCCTTGGTGTTTCAGCCACAGGCACCTTTGACAGCGCCAACGCGGGCACAAGGAGCGCTTCAGCCACCTACACCCTGTCCGATGGTTCAGGTCTGGCTGGCAACTACACCCTGGCCGATACTACCGGACATACGGCCACAATTAATCAGGCGGCTATCACCATAAGTACGGTGGATGTCACCAAAACCTATGACGGAACCACCATTGCATCAGGAACTGCCACGGTTACTTCAGTCAGTCTTTGCGGCAGCGATACGATCAGCGGTGGGACTTTTTCCTTCACGGATGGCAATGCCGGCACGGGCAAAACCGTTAGTGTGAGTGGTGTTGGTGTTACCGATGGCAATGGTGGCAACAACTATGCGGTTACCTATGCGGCCAATACTTCAAGCACGATTACCCCCGCTTTACTCAGCATCACCGCCAGGGATTACAGCAAAGATTATGACGGCACGGCCTACAGTGGCGGCAACGGCGTTACCTACAGCGGATTTGTCAACGGCGAAGACATGAGCGTACTTTCCGGAACCCTCACTTACAGCGGCACCAGCCAGGGCGCCATGGATGCAGGCACGTATGTCATTACGGCTTCGGGCCTTGCCTCCGGCAATTATGATATCACATTTGTAAACGGCGAACTGACGATCCTGCCCATGGTCCCGGATTCCGATACGGCTGGCTCTCTGCCGGGCGACGTCGAAAGACGGCAGCCCCTCCCTTCCATGACAGTTCTAACCGTGCCAAATAAAGAGGACTCCGGCTCCTTGCTCGATATTGAGAAGACGATTGTCGCGGACGGCGAAACAACCATCCTCTCCACCGGCTCAAGCTTGCTTGTCATCGATTTCGAATACAGTCCGGGGGGCACGGTGACCCTTTTAAGCGGCGGTGACCCAAAAAAAGAACCGCAGGGTGTGATCGAAGCTCTTCCGGTTTTTCTTGATGAGCGGGGAAGCCGTTCCTTTGTCGGGAATTATATGGTCCAGGAGCGTCATGGAGCGGTTTCCCTGAAACGGATTGGCGAAGGACGATCCTTATACGAGGGTATTTTCCAGAACGTTTTGGCAATCCGTTCACAAAGGCCCTTCAACCTGACAACAAAAGACGGCAAAAGCGCGGAATTCACCGTCGGCGTAACAAAGGACGGCGTCGTCTTCATTTTCCGCTCGGACGGCGACATCCGCCATATGGACAGGGACCAGGTCGTTCTCATGGCCCTGCAGACAATCAAACAGGATATGGGCGTCGATCTCAAGGACATCCGGGGGCTGGTCATTGTTGCGGGTGAAAGCGTGCGGCAGGCGATTTAGGTAGAAAACAACATGCGGGAAACAGGGGAAAGAATTATGAAAAAGAAATGGGTACGATTCATACGCCAGGTCGGCGGGGGCATTGTTTTTCCGCTGGCGATCTGCCTGTTTTTTGCGGTGCTGCTGTCGCCGAGAATCGCACCAGCCTTAGACAGCGCGGCCCTTCCCACCGGGGGAACAATTACTTCGGGCAGCGGCAGCATCAGCACCAGCGGCAGCCGGATGACCGTCAACCAGACCACCCAAAAATTGGTTGCCGACTGGGACACCTTCAACATCGGGCAAGATGCATCCGTCACTTTCAGCCAGCCCGATGCTTCGGCTTCGGCTTTAAACCGCATCCACGACCAAAACCCCAGCCAGATCCTCGGCAGTCTCAATGCCAACGGCCGGGTGTTTCTCGTCAATCCATCGGGCATCATCTTTGGCCATTCGGCCCAGGTAAATGTGGGCGGCCTGGTGGCCTCGTCGTTGAATATCACGGACGAGGATTTTCTGAGCGGCAACTACACTTTTGCCTCCAACGGCAGCGCAGGCAGCATCAGCAATGCCGGCACCATTGATGCCGAAGGCGGCTATGTGGCCTTCCTTGCCCCGGTCATTGAAAACACGGGCACAGTGACCGCCGATTCCGGTACCTTGGCCATGGCCGCGGGCAACAAAATCAGCCTCGACTTTGCGGGCGACGGCCTCATCACCTTCACCATCGACCAGGGCGCCGTGGACGCCCGGGTTACGAACAAGGGCCTGATCCGGGCCGACGGCGGCCTGGTGTATCTGAGTGCCGAGGCGGCGGACGAACTGACCCGGGCGGCGGTAAACAACGAGGGCATCATCCAGGCGCAAACCCTTGCCGAAGTCGAGGGCCGCATTCTGCTTTTGGCGGATATGGAGACCGGCACGGTCCAGCTGGGCGGCACCCTGGACGCTTCGGCGCCGGATGGCGGTGATGGTGGGTTTATCGAGACCTCGGCAGCCACTGTAACCATTGCCGATGACGTTACCGTAACCACCGCGGCCCCTGACGGAGAAACCGGTACCTGGCTCATCGACCCCACCGACTACACCATCGCCGCTTCCGGCGGCGACATGACCGGAGCAGCCCTGACCACAGCCCTGGCCTCTACGGATGTGACCATTGAAACCGCGGACGCGGGCGCGGATGCCGGCAACATCTATGTCAACGACAACATCTCCTGGTCGGCCAACACCCTTACCCTGGACGCCGACAACGACATCGAGATCAACAGTGAGATGACCGCCACGGGCACGGCCGGGCTGGAGCTGGTTTACATCGGCGACTACACCATCAATGCCCCAGTCAACCTGGCCTCCAGTTGTTCCTTCAGCGCCAACGGCACCCCTTACACCATCATCACCACCCTGGGCAGCGCGGGCAGCGCCACTGGCACCGACCTGCAGGGCATCAACGGCAATCTATCCGGTAATTACGTTCTGGGCAGCGACATCAACGCTTCGGCAACCAGCGGCTGGAATGGCGGGGCCGGCTTTGATCCCATTGGCGACAATGCCACCCGATTCACCGGCACCTTCGACGGTTTGGGGCATACCGTTTCCAACCTGACGATCAATTCGGTCAGCCTTTATACCGGGCTTTTCGGGTTTGCTCATGGGGCAGCGATCCGCAACACTGGCGTAACCGGCGGGAGCATAACAGGAACGGCCAACTTAACCGGCGGGCTGGTCGGCTTTTTATATTACGCTTCTATCAGTGACAGTTATGTTACTGCCAAGGTGTCCGGAGCCTACGGTACCGGCGGGCTGGTTGGACGTTCGGAAGGTTCCACGATCACGGAATGCTACAGCACCGGAAACGTGACAGGAGGAACTTCTACCGGCGGTTTGATCGGCATTGCCAACTTAGACACAATCACTGAAAGCTATGCCTCCGGCACAGTACAAGGCACAGGTAATGTTGGCGGGCTGGTAGGAATCGCCGCTGCCACCGATATCAGCGATTCCTATTTTACCGAAAACGCTGGTGGGAGCGTGACAGGAACCGGTAGCTATACCGGGGGGCTGGTGGGAGATCTCAATTCCTCCACGATCAGTAACAGCTATGTCTCAGCGGACGTGACCGGAGGATACTGTACCGGCGGGCTGGTCGCATATTCGACAGAATCGACGATCAGTCGGAGCTATGCCACCGGGGATGTGGAAGGCACCGGCACGGTTGGCGGCTTTGCAGCTATCGTTGAAGACTCCGGGATCACGGAAAGCTATGCCAGCGGAAATGTGACCGGATCCAGTACCGTTGTTGGCGGCTTTGCAGGGTATCTCACTGCTATCTCAGGTGCCACAGCTTCAATTTCCAACTGCTATGCCACCGGGGACGTGGAAGGACTGAGGAGTGTCGGAGGTCTGGTCGGGCTTATGGGAAACCGGATTAACCTGTCTCAGCCCAGCTCGGACATCGATGGCGGCAGTTGTATGATCGACAACAGCTATGCCACCGGGTCTGTGACCGGTACGGACCCTATCCCGGGTTCTTTTTTTGGCGGTCTGGTGGGTTATTCCGGGGCCTTGATTCTTGACGAGTCCGACGGCTTAAACATCAGCAATACCATCTGCACGATCACCAACAGCTATGCCGCAGGGGATGTGGAAGGCATCGATTATGTCGGCGGGCTTGCGGGCTATTCAGGGGCTTTTATTGGCTCCGGCTCTGACAGCGCAGGCATCAGCAGCATCAGCAGTACGATCAAAAACAGCTATGCTGGCGGAACAGTGACGGGAACCGGATCAAATGTTGGCGATTTTTTGGGTTATTCAGGGAATGTGGTTGACCCCACTTGTGTCGGCTCTGCCATTACCGGTAGCAGCAGCGAGGTACAAGATAAAGATGGGAGTGCGGTCGTTGACTTTACTTCTTTTGTGTTGAACTCCGAGCAGAAGAATCTGGATTTTTATCAAACGACCCTGGACTGGGGGGTAGATATCGATGACGACGGCTGGACTGGAACCATCTGGCGCATCTATGAAAGCAACACCTTTCCGCTACTGCGCAATTTTCTCACCCAGACCAGCGCCACCGCCGTCACCAAGGTCTACGATGGCACGACCAGCCTCGACAGCGCATCCATCTCATGGACTCCCGGTACGGATGAAACCCTGATTTACGGAACAGCTTCATCTTCCGGTTCCGAAATTAATGCCGGAAGCTACATTCTGACCCTGTCGGGCCTCTACTCTATCCAACAAGGGTATGACATCCTTGCCAACGGCACCCTGACCATCACCCCGGCCTCGCTTACCATCACCGCCAGCGATGACAGCAAGTATTATGACGGTACGGCCTACAGTGGCGGCAACGGCGTGACCTATAGCGGATTTATCAACGGCGAAGACGTAAGCGTGCTATCCGGAGTCCTCACTTACAGTGGCACCAGTCAGGGCGCCACTACGGCCGGCACCTATGTTATCACGGCTTCGGGCCTCGCCTCCGGCAACTACAATATCACCTTTGTGGACGGTGAACTGATTATTCAGGCAGACAATCAGCCGGAAGATGAAAATAAAAGGCAACCTTCCTACCCCCAGCCAGACGCAGCCGTACCAAAGAAAGAGGACTCAGGTTCCTTGCTCGATGTTGACGAGGCGATTGCTCAGGACTACGAAACGACGACTCTCGCTACCGAGTCAAGCCTGCTCGTCATCGAATTTGAATACAGCCCAGGCGGCACGGTTACGCTGCTCTGCGGCGGTGCTGCAACAAGTGAACTGCGGGGGGTAATCGATGCGCTGCCAGTTTTTCTTGATGAGGGTGGCAGCCGTTTTTTTGTCGGGAATTACGCGGTCCGGGAAAGCCCTGGAACCGTTTCCCTGAAACGACTTGACGAGGGGCAGCCTTACGAGGAGGTTTCCGCGATGGTGCAGGCAATTCGTGCTACAAGGCCCTTCAACCTCACAGAAAAAAATGGCAAAAGCGCGGAGTTCACCGTCGGCGTCACAAAGGACGGTGTCGTCTTTGTTTCCCGCTCGGACGGCGACATCCGCCTCATGGACAGGGACCAGGTCGTTCTCATGGCCCTGCAGACAATCAAGCAGGATATGGGCGTTGATCTCAAGGACATCCGGGGGTTGGTCATTGTTTCGGGAGGCGGTGATTGGCAGCAGCCCGCATTTTAATGGGCGGCCCGATTTTTTCTGAACCACTATGAGCGGAGACCTTCTATTAAAGCGGCGGCATTTTGGCCGAGGACATCGTGGTTATAACCTCCTTCCAGGATGGCGAAACAGCCGCCGTTGTTTTCACGGGCGGAGTTGGCCACCATGCGCCCCATGGCGCAGTAGTCTTCGGTAAGCAGCAGCCCGCCCCAATCATGGATGTGATGGTCGAAACCGGCTGATATGCCGATTATATCGGCCGGGTGCGCCTCGATGAAGGCCTCCACTTCACGGAGATAGCCGTCGCGGGTGCGTCCTGTCGGATTGCAAATCGTCACCCAGCTGCGAGGACCCAGAATGTCCACGTTGCCGTCCCCGTAATGGAGGTCAAAATCCAGGATGGTGGCGGTTTCGATCAGGCCCTCGTCCTTGAGGGTCAGCAGTGCCACCGCCATGTTGTTGAAATAGCAAAATCCCCAGCAACTGTCGCCGGAGGCATGGTGGCCCGGTGGCCGAATGGCGCCAAAGGCGGGTGCCCCAAGGCCCAGTCGAGCCGCCTGGATGGCCCCGCCTGCTGCCAGTGCTGCGATGTCGTAAAGCCCCTCCTGGCGGACGAATTCAATGTGTTCCATCGTATGCGCCAAAGCGATTTGCGCCTCGGTGGCCGGTTCGGCTTCAATCAGCTGCGCTCCTGCCGGAAGGGCATTCATCACTGCCTCAATCCTGCCTGCCTCTGCGGCTGGGTCAGAGGTGTACACCGGATAAAAGCTGTGACTGTAAACGACTTTCATCGAATTCATCGTTGTTGAAAATCCGGATTGATATTCTTTTCAAGATCGGTGATCCGCGCTCTTATTTCATCAGGGATGGGTGCTTTTTTGTTTTTATGGTAGTCGAACGAAACAAGCATTCCTTCCCCTGACGCAGCAACTTTTTTGTGTTTGTGACTCACCACCAGGTACTTCATTAAAAAACGGTCTTCTTCGATTAAATCCACTTTTGCTCCGACGCTTACCTGGTCGGGATAAGTCAACGGAATTTTGAATTTGCACTGGGTGTTGGCGAGAATGGGTCCAATGCCGGTTTTTATCATCTGTTCGTTAAAATCAAGCCTATCGAAATATGCAATGCGAGCGCTTTCAAAGTATTTGAAATACATGATATTGTTAACATGCTGGAAGGCATCCATATCTCCCCATGCGATCGGCAGTTCGATCAGCACAGGATAATCTTTCAGAAGGTCTTGCATTCTGCACCCCCGATTGTATTCGATTTCGACGTTAGCCCCCGCGGCGAATGTACGGGCGACCGGCCGGTCGCCCCTACCACGGCGTCAGCCTTGAATCTGCGGCAAGCTCGACAATCGCCTGCATTAGGCCCAGTGAATCACCGGCGCTTTTCTCTCCGGCAATCGATAATACTTGAACTTGGGATATCCGATCATCATCGGATAAAACCAGGTGTGCCCCTCGGGTAACCCCATGGTTTTTACCAACTCGGGAGTGGCCAGCATGGCGGCCCGGAGCAAACCGGCCCAGCAGGTACCCACGCCCAGGGGCAGGGCGGCCAGTTCCAGATAAGCCAGGGCGATGCTCAAATCCACCAGGCCGTTGCCGTTCTCTTTGGGAGTGGAGGGCACAATGAGGGTTTGGGCGGTGCGCAGAATGCCGTCGTAGCCGGCGGCCCAACCAGCCACCACCGGACGGAAGTAGGCGGCTGCCGGAGAGTCAGGTAGGGCTTCAATGATCCGCTCCATCCAGCTGATGGTTGCCTGGGACAGCGGCTTCAACTTATCCCGTCCCTCGATTACCGTCCAATGAAGGTTCTGGGCGTTGCTGGCCGTGGGCGCATAGCGTGCTGTATGGATCAACTGTTCCAAGGTTCCCCGGTCGATGGCCTTGTCCTTGAAACATCGGATGGACCTTCGGGAGCGGAGAAACTGGTCGGCCTGATCCCGGGACAGGACCAGATCATTGTTTATCTCCGGACAGTCTTTGATGTCCACTCCGGCCACGCTTAAGGCACCGTGGGGGCAGACGGCCACGCAATGTCCACAGGCCATGCAGTTGGCTTCATTCGCCGGTGCAATCCGGGGGAAACTTTTGTCATCTTCCTGAATGATAAGCCGCCTCGGGCACTCGGCCGCACAGATTCCGTCCTGTTTGCATCTGGTTTCGTCAATCGTAAGGAATGCCATGTTTGTCTCCCTGTGTCGTTGTAAAGCCCAACTTTAAGTATTGCTTTGTTATTCTGGATTACCTTCGCAGAACAATTTCCAGCCATCAATGTCTCTATAGCACAGCGTTTTTGCCATTGTAAGGCCAGTAACATCGAAACGAGAGCTTGCATTAAGCGTGGCAGGCAATTAAAAGCAATAACCGAGTAAAATGAGGCGGCGCTCTACCTGGAAGGCACGATTACGATATCGCGCGCCTTATTTTTAATCGTAGAAGGCAACCTTAGCCCATGGAACCATTTTATGGAAATTAAGGCAGACGATCTGTCCGGTCCTGAAGTGAAAGCGCTGTTGGACGAACATCTTCAGCATATGATCGCCGTCACGCCACCGGGTTGTGTGCATGCATTGGACTATGAAGCGTTAAAAAGCCCGGAGATTTCATTTTGGACCGTATGGGAAGGATCCTCATTGCTTGGTTGTGGTGCATTGAAAAAACTCAGTCACGATCACGCCGAAATTAAATCAATGAGAACGGCGACCCCCCATCAGGGGAAGGGGGTTGCTTCACATCTGCTGCAATTCATTTTGGATGAAGCCCGAAAATGCAATTATCGTCGCGTAAGTTTGGAAACGGGATCTTTTGATGCCTTTTTGCCGGCAAGGAGGCTCTACGAGAAATTCGGATTTACTTACCGCAAGCCGTTCGCCGATTATATGCATAATAATAACAGCGTATTTATGACAATAGAACTGTAGACAGCAAAAAACACGGAGAATTGAAGCGTTACAAATCTAAGATGAAAATCCTAGTTGTTACCGCCCATCCTTTAAAAGAAAAAAAATTGAATCTGAGCTATTTCATTTTTTTGGAGAGACATCTCACGGTTCCGTTGCCGTAGAGCACGAAAATGTGAACCGCTCTTTGAAAGCCCATCAGACTAAAAAATGAGGAAAATCGATGGCCGAAAATAAAAAAGCACAGAAGAAAGAATCGATGGCGCGAATTCACACCGTGCAGGAAATTTTAAGGCGGTGGGATCCGATGGATCTTGCTCCCGGCAGATTTGCCCCGAAAGATGAATATGACGATTACGCATTCCAGATCGTTTCCATAGTGACCCAGGGCTGCTCGGTTGAAGAGCTGTTCGAATATCTTCGGAGTTTACGATTAGACATGGTAACGATGAGGGATAATATCCAGAATGACAAAAATATTGCGCGTGAGATTATGGCCGTGCTGCATAGAGAGACGACAGATTAAAAATTGCTTAAAGGCATCAATCCATATGCCGCCCTTGCCTGGTCACAAAGCGAGTTGCCTCTGTTGTTCTCCCCGGAGGCGAAGAACTTTCTGCAGTTCGTCGGTCGCAGGTCATAAATGGTACAAAAGACCGACCGACCGATCTCACCACTCAAGGCCTGGCAACGAATTGGCCTCTTCTCCGTTCCCTTCATAACGGATCGTGTGGCATTCAGCGCAACAGCCAAATGGAAGGGGATAACGCCGCCCTGGAAAGTATCCATTTCGCAATTATCGAACGAAACTTTGTACATGGCACAGCAGGCACCACAACGCAGGCACGGATTTTGTGGGGGCATGGGCAACCATCTGATGTGATAGGAAAAGGCACGCAGTCGTTCCAACTGCCGCCGAATTCGGATGGTGCCCGGAATGCGAAAAGAAGATCTCGAGGCAAGATCGATTCGGAGAAATAGACGATGTCTAAATCAGTTTTTACAATAGGCCAATAGGTATGCAGAAGCAACAGATTTTTCACTGACCGCGCTCTAAAATTCACGCCAGTACGGAACCCGTCATCAAGAAAAAAGACCTCCCCAAGGGTCCTTCATCTAAACTCAATTGTATTACTTTTGTAATATACGGATTGCCTATATCAACTGCAATGCCAACGGACTATGCTGATCGCAGGAAATCGATTTAAACCAATGATCCTGCATTTGCAAAACGTTCGAGGAGATAACCATGCAATCCGTAATGACGCAACACCCCAAGGGCACCCGTGCCCGCGTGCTGTTGGCGAGTGTGTTTGGCCCCTATGCCTGCAACGATGCCTATGGAAGCCGAGCCATTAACCCGATGGAACTATACCAGAACCAGGTCACACGGGTTCAGGGGGGATTTTCCCTGCGCATGTTTCACCGCTCGTTCGGACTGCTCATGCTCCAGGCCAATATGGACGCCCCCTGCACGGTGCTTGACTTCGCATCCCGTGATCGGTTCATCCAGGAGTTGTGCGATCAGCCATACGATATCATCGGCATCAGCGCCATCCTTCCCAATATCGGGAAGGTGGAGGACATGTGCCGGTTGATCCGGCAGCATCAGCCCGGTGCCACCATTGTGGTTGGCGGCCACATCGCCAACTACAAGGGCCTCAGCCAAGTCATCGACGCCGATTATATCGTCCGCGGAGAAGGAATTGCATGGTTTCGCCGATACCTTGGCCAGCCGCAGGATTCCCCGGTGAAACACCCTGCGGTCCTTTCGGCTTTTGGAACGCGCATCATGGGAATCGATCTGCCGGACAAACCCGGGGATACCGCCGCGATCCTGATTCCATCGGTGGGCTGCCCGGTAGGCTGTAATTTTTGTTCTACATCCGCACTTTTCGGTGGCAAAGGAAAATTCGTCAATTTTTACGAAACCGGTGACGAACTCTTCGATGTAATGTGCAAACTGGAGAAGTCTCTGAGGGCGAATTCATTTTTTATTCTCGACGAGAATTTTCTCCTGCACCGACGGCGTGCGCTTCGGCTCCTGGATCTGATGAAAACCCACCGGAAAAGCTGGATGCTGAATGTTTTCAGTTCCGCGCGTGTCCTGCGCTCCTACACCATCGACCAACTTGTCGGACTGGGCGTGGGCTGGGTCTGGATGGGGATCGAGGGAAAAAACAGTCAATACGCAAAACTGGCGGACGTGGATACACATCAACTGGTTAAAGAACTTCAATCCCACGGAATTCGCGTTCTCGGTTCATCAATTATCGGGCTTGCCGAGCATACGCCTGAAAACATCGACCAGGTAATTTCCCACGCAGTCAGTCACCAGACAGATTTCCACCAGTTCATGCTGTACACACCCGTACCGGGAACTCCGCTTTACGAGGCACACAAAAAAGACGGGTCGCTCTACAGCCAAGACGAGTTCTCTTTTGCCGACACCCACGGCCAGTATCGGTTCAACTACCGGCACGCCGCCATCGAGTCCGGTCAGGAGGAGAAATTTCTGCTTCAGGCCTTTGAGCGGGATTTTAAGGAGAACGGACCCAGTCTGGCACGCTTGATCCGCACCTTGTTGACCGGATGGCAGCGGTACAAAAACAGTCCTGACGATCGTCTGCGCAAACGCTACGCCCGGGAAGTGCGGCCCCTTCGGTCAACCTATGCCGGAGCGGTTTGGGCGATGAAGCGCTATTATCGCAACACACCGACCCTGTTTCGGAAGATGAGACGGCTGCTGTCCGATATTTACGGGGAATTCGGCTGGAAAACCCGGATGGCGGCACCCTTGATCGGGTTGTATGCCTGCCTGCGGTTATTCATGGAGGAGAGGCGACTGGCCCGAGGATGGCGTTATGAACCGAGCCCGTTTTACGAAAGAAATTCGAAAGCGGAAGATGCGTCGACCCGCAAAGATAAAAATCCGCAGCAACGACATAGAGACATCGAGGCGTTCATGGCCCCACCGCAACCCGCTTTGAAGCGTCAAGTATAAAGATCCATTCAGTCGCCGCTGGCATGGACGTGTTCGTCGGTACCGTCGATATTGATTGATCGGGTATCGATTTGATTGGGGGAACAGCTATTCGAATCCTTTCGGAGTTTCGAAGAGACGAGGACTAACAATCGCTCTTACAACCTGCCAGTTGGATGGAACATGAACCGACTGTACTGATACTACAATCCTACCGATTTACCACCAGTCTCAACGGCCGGCTGTTCTGGAAAAACGGCAAATACGCATGCTCGGGAAGCGGCCTGCTGAACAGATATCCTTGAAAAAGTCTGCAGCCGTGGGCCCTGAACCGCATGAGTTGCTCTTCTGTCTCCACCCCTTCGACGATGATCTGGATATCCAGGGCGTTGCAAAGATCGACGATGCTTCTGACGATGTGGTCGTTGACCCCGTCGGCTGTATCCTGGGTCAGGGAACGGTCGATTTTGACGGTTTGAACAGGAAACTCCTTGATATACCGCAAGGAGGTATGCCCCATGCCGAAATCGTCAATGGCCACCATAACGCCCATCTCCCGCAGGCGTCGCAGCGTTTCGACCGGTTGATCGTCAGCCGCCAGGGTCATGGTCTCCGTTACCTCGATTTTCAGCAGGTGATGGGGAAGCCCGGTCTTGCGCAAAATCGCATCCACCTTGTCCGCCAGATGTTCATCGTAAAAATGAGTCGGCGGCATATTGACCGAAATGACCGCATTCTTAAAGCCGTTGTTGAACAAAACCATCTGCTGAACGCAGGCTTTATGCAGAACCAGCATGGTGAGTTTTTCAATGACGTCCATTTCCTCGGCCAGCGCCACGGTGACATGGGGTGGAACAGGCCCGTAGACCGGGTGCCGCCAGCGGAGCAGGGCTTCGGCCCCGACCGGCAACGGATTGGTTTTGGACGCATCCACCTGCGGCTGGTAGGCAAGGAAAATGTTCTGGTCCTTTTCCAATGAAGCGATGAGGTCGAACGCCAGGTTTCTCGACAGATGGCCGGCTTGCCCCGGCAGGTTCATGCACTTGCGTTGCCCGGAACCCGTCCCTTCGTCGTTTACCGTTCGACAGAGGGCATCCAGGGAGTTTTTAAATCGCCGCGAATGAAGGGTGTTGGCCAATTTTACGAAGGGCAGGTAGGCCGCGGTTCCCGCAGCGAGACAAATGATTTGCAGCAGTGCGCCGGTGGCCGAGCCCGTGGCCGAATAACCGCCTATCAACGGTGGAGAAGTCCAATGAATATTGGCTATGGTCATGGGGACCCAACCGGCGGCAGTTGCCGTATAGGCGATCAGCAGTTCGATGATGGGTGCCAGAAGAAAAGGAATGACATAGATGGGATTGAGAACCAGCGGCAATCCGAAAAGAACGATCTCGTTGACGTTGAACAAAGCGGGCAGCAGGGCAACCCAGGCCAGACGCCTTGAACTGATGTCTTTACCCTTGAGAAGAAGGGCGATGATCAGGCTCAGTGTCGCGCCCGAACCGCCGATGTGGACGAATGTATCGAAAAAAGGTTTGGTCAATATGTGGTGGGCGGCGGCCCCGCCGGACACAGCGGCAATGTTGTCTATAAGGTTGGGAATGAGTACGCTGCTCTCCACACTGTGAAGCAGGTTCGGTCCGTGTATGCCAAAAAACCACAAGATTTGCGACAGGCTGATATATCCCAGACCCGCGGGAAGACCGAAGTGGTCTTTGGAAAAAGGCAGACCGAAAACGTTTTGTACCTGTTCATGGAGATTTCCCACCCCTTCGTAGTGGAACAGCAGACGTACCGATCCAAAGAACAATAGGATGACCATGATGGCCGGAACCGCCGCCAGCGCATCCTGGAAATCGGAATCCACGCCGTTGGTGCGGAAAAAATTTGAAAGGTGAAGATGGCGCAGGAAAAACAGAAAAAGAGGCGTGCCGACAACGGCCGTACAAAGGGCGATGGGGAAACCGCCACCTCCGATGGAAAACATTTCCCGTGGCAGGTCGCCGTGCATGGGAACCGCCAGCATAAAATAGCACGCAAGACTGACAATGGCAGTTACCCGTGCGTTGATGCGCTGATGATTTGCCAGGGTTCCCCGGGCCTTGGCGTAGGAGGAACTGATGCAAACCAATGCGGCCAGGGCGGCAATGCTGAAAGAGCTTTGTTGTATCAGGTGGCATAGCTCCTGCCACTTCTCACCCCAGATCGAGGTCAGGAAATGGTGGATCTGTGGCAATGGCAAATTAAGGACCAGCAGGGCCACGGCACCGACGATAACCAAGGGAACGACAAGAGCGAGTCCCTGGCGAACGGATGTTAAAAGCGGGGTATCGGCAATGGCCTCCAGCAACGAAACGATCCGTTCCGTCGATTTTTGTATTCGGTTGACCATATTTCGAACTATCCGATCATGCCCGGAGAACTTCCCGGCGTCGAAGTCGGCGAAAACCACACCGATCTCCCTGTAATGAACCTTTGTTCTATTTCTCCGCAACCAGTCGCAGATCCGCATCTTTCCCACCATCACTTCCGATTCAATCGTCCACGTCCAAACAATCCTACTATCGGTGGTTAGTAAAAAAAACTGAAGTTTCCCCGTTTTGGGTGGCGGCAAGATGGTTGAGAATTCTCGCGACGTGTAAATATTGTTAATGATTACAGGCGGTTAATAGAATGGCGGCTCCTTGTAACCCATTGATATCATTGGACATATTCGGCTGATTTTTTAATGATAAGCGTAAATATGTATAAAATACGGGAAGTTATGATTGAATGCGAGGGCCGGTTGTGGTATGCTTCTTCTACCACGAAAAAAAACACCAAAACCGGGAGCCTCGCATGTTCATCCTACACGACATTCTCGAAAAACTCAAAAACGAATTCCCGCAGTCTCGAAAAGGTCAAGAGCGCGGAATCTGGTTCACCTATACGATCATGGCGATCATCGTGCCTTTCGCCTCGTCCAGGACATCGTGCATCCTCCGGTGTCTCAGATCCCTGTTCGGCTTTACCGGGATACGGCGAAAACGATTCTACACGTTCATGGCATCTCCAAAGATACCATGGAAACGATTGTGGCAGACGCTGTGGAAAATGATTCCCCAACCACTGACCGGCGGGCGGCTGTTGCTGGCACTGGATGACTATGTCAACCCCAAAACGGGCAAGAAAATCTTCGGATGCGAAAAGATATTCGATCATGCTGCCAAACAGAATCAGTCGAAATATCCGTGGGCACAGAATGTCGTTACCGTGGGACTGCTGAAGATCGTCAAGGGACGATGGGCGTGCCTGCCCTTGAGCTACCGCTTCTATCACCTGAAAAAGAGCATTGCCCGCATGCATCGCCAAGGCGGGCCGAAATTGGCGTTTACCAGCAAGATGGCCATGGCTGTCGACATGATCACAGATGTTGCCGGGGTCTTTGGTCGAAAGCGGATCATCGTCACCACCGATTCCTGGTTCGGTAACAATGGCTTGTGGAAGCCGCTGCATGATCGACTGGGAATATGGATTGACATGATTTCCCGGCTCAGATCGAACAGCAATCTGTTCGATCTGCCCGGTCCGCATGTCAGCAGTCGGGTGGGGCGGCCCCGAAAATACGGCCGGAAATTGGGCAATGCGGCGTCGATGGCTGCGTATTACAGATCTCTGGCACAGGAATACACCGTCAATTTGTATGGCCGCGACAGGACCATCTTGGCCTATGAGCGTGTGGTCATGCTCAAAACGATGCGCTGTGCCGTCAAAGTGGTTTGGGTTTATCGACAAACCCAGTGGGTGGCTTTTTTCTCAACCGACATGTCCCTGTCCGTTCGACAGATCGTTGAGTATTATGGTGCCCGCTGGAAAATCGAAGCCCTGTTCAAAGAACTGAAACGCGACATCGGCAGTGCCGAAACGCAAACCCGTCATCCGCAGGCGGTCGGCAACCACCTGCACTTTTGCATGCTGGCGACCACCGTCGCCTGGATCTATGCAAGTCGGGCCGAGAAGACACCAACCCGTCGATATGCAGTTGATGGCCGGAGCCATTTTGCCTTCTCGGACGTTCGCCGATCGATAGCCAAAGCCGCCATGGACGATAATTTTCGTAGGCTTTTCCCTGGCCCACGTATATCCGTCATAAATTCACTGGTGGACGTACTGCTGCACATGGCGGCGTGATGCTTTATAGGAAACTTTAGTAAAAAAAATAAACAATAAAAAATGGACTGCGAAACCGACGGCCCGACAACCAACGAACACACCGATTCTTGCGCTGCCTCTGTTTTCTGCTATAATGCCTTTGCAGCTGCTTCGCACATCTTCGCGTTTTCATCCGTCTCCTCTTCAACGACAGCGTGTTTGTTTTGGCGGTTTCATGGGAAAAACATTGAAAACGATTTCCTTCAAAACCAAAATGATCCTCGGCGGTATTGCTGCAGTCATCGTTCCATTTCTTATCGCCGGGGTGGTCATTTATATCCAGATTTCCAGACCGCTTATCGAAATGTCCAAGGAAATGGCCGTGCATCGGGCAGAAGACATTGCTGCCACCATCGATGACAGGTTAAGGCAAGAGATCGTACTGGCTTCGGCCATCGCCGCAAAACCGATCATTGTCGAGGCCGCCATCACCGGGGATTACCAGGCCGCCCAAAAAAGTCTGGACGCGATCCATAAACGGATCGGAAACAAGTATTTCACGATTTTTTTGCTGGATCGACACGGCATCGCAAGGGCCGATGCGGTTTTCCATCAGCAGATCGGATTGGATCTTTCCACCCGCGACTATTTCCTGAAGGCCAAAGAAGGGCAGGCCAGCGTGGCCGGCCCGCTTCACGCCCGCGGCAATGCCACACTTGGCGCTCCCATTATCGTCGTAGCCGTTCCCATTTTGCGCGATAAGGAATTTCTCGGTGTGGTCGGGTTCCCCTTTGAAGCGGAGTTCATTATTCAGCTGGCATCGAAGGCAAGCTCGGCAAATAAGGGGTACAGCTACATCATCGACGATGAAGGGTTGATTCTTTTTCATCCACGAAAGGAGTTCATTTTAAAAAAGCGTCTTTTCGACCAGCCCGGAACCGAAGCGGTCCGGCAGGTCCTGATGGGTGGCAAGGTTGGAACCGCATCCTATCTTTTCGAGGGGACCGAAAGAATTGCCGGATTCTATCCGGTTGATCTTACCGGATGGATCGCTGTTTTTTGCCAGGACAGAGCTGCGATCATGGCTCCGGTAAACAGGATTTTGATTACCATTTCCATCAGTGGATTTGTTTTTCTTATCCTCACCGTTGCCGCGATCGTGTTTTTTTCCAATCGGATCGGCGACCCCATCCAAAAAATGATATTGCTGATGCAGCAGATCACCCAGCATGCTGCCGAAATGATTTTGCAGATCGGACTGGATCGGAAAATTGTCCACGCCAATAAGGCTTTTGAGAAAATCACCGGCAAAACCGTCGAGGAGGTGATGCATCGTGAGCCGGTGCTCGACAATTTGGGCAACGTTCCGGCGGATGTGATCTGGCGGTCTCTGGCGCAGGGAACGCCCTGGTCGGGACGGGTGGTGCTAAGAGATTGCAAGCCGGGGCCGGTGACGCTGGACGTCATGCTCGTGCCGATGCGGGATGACAAGGGCACCATCCAAGGATACCTTGAAATTGGCCGGGACATCACCGAGGAACTGAAGTTGGAAAAGCGGCTGCTTCAGGGGCAAAAGCTTGAAGCCATCGGGACTTTGGCCGGCGGTATCGCTCACGATTTCAACAACATTCTCAGCGCCATTTTCGGATACGCCGAGCTTGCGCTGATGGAAAGAAAGCATGATCCCGATACGGAAAAATATATTCGGCGAATCCTGAAGGCGTCGGCGCGGGCGCGTGACCTGGTCAGCCAAATCCTGACCTTCAGCCGAAAAACGGAGGTCGAACTCAGGCCGATGCAGCCCAAAACGGTATTGAAGGAGGCCCTGAAGCTTCTTCGTGCATCCATACCGGCGACCATCGACATTCAGAGCCGGATCGAAAGCGATGCCGCTATTTTAGCGGAGCCGACCCAGATCCACCAGGTGGCCATGAACCTTTTTACCAATGCCGTCCATGCCATCGGGGACAAAGCCGGAACTGTGCGATTGGAACTCATGGATTTTATTGTCGATGAAGAATTCATCCGGACCCATCCGGACGTGAATCCGGGAAGCCATGTTTTGCTTCGGATATCGGATACCGGGGACGGTATGCCGCCCGAAGTCCGTGAGAAAGTGTTTGAACCTTTCTTCACTACCAAAGCGCAGGGAAAAGGGACCGGGCTCGGACTATCCGTTGTGCATGGCATCGTCAAGAAACTGGACGGGACGATTTCCATCTACAGCGAGAAAGGGGAGGGGACGACTTTCAATATTCTCTTCCCCTGTACGGAAACCGGGCAGCCGATACAGATCTCCGAGGATGTATCCCTCAAGAAAGGCAGTGCGCGTGTAGCGTTGATCGATGACGAGCCGGACATCGCCTCGGCCCTGGAATCCATCCTTTCCAACCTCGGCTACCGGGTTTCGGCATATACGGACGGCCGAAAGGCAATGGAAACGATTGTTTCGAATCCGGGCCAATTCGACCTTATCATCACGGACAACACCATGCCCCAGCTCACGGGACTGGAAATCGTTCGACGGTTGAGGGATTCTGGCATCGAAGTCCCTGTAATACTGACCTCGGGGTATATGAGCAAAGAAATCGAAGATAGGGCCAGAAAGATCGGCGTGCTGGAAATTATTGCCAAACCGGTCAACACCTACCGCCTGGCCGACGCCATGCACCGGATTGTCGGTGGGGACCTGCACAACCGATAGGCTTTCATCCAACTGGAAAGGCAATGAAGAAATTACCAATCTGGCAGCGGCAGAGTTGTTTATCGAATAAAAGCGCATTGGTGGAGTGAAAAAAAGGAGGGTGGACATGACGGGAACAATTTTTATGATTCATGGCATGTGGGGTGGCGGCTGGTACTGGGATAACTACAAAGCGTATTTTGAAGACAAAGGGTATACATGCATAACGCCCTATCTGCGGCATCATGACATCGATCCCAACGATCCTGCACCGGACGGTTTAGGCGAAACCAGTTTATTGGATTACGCCAAAGACCTCGAAACCGAGATCAACAAGCTTCCTGAAAAACCCATCATCATGGGCCATTCCATGGGCGGACTTCTCGCCCAGATATTGGCAAGCAGAGGTTGTGCGAAGTCAGCGGTTCTGATCACACCGGCCGCTCCTGCCTGGATTCTTTCCATCCGATGGTCGGTGTTGTGGAGTTTCAGCGGCGTGCTGTTTAAAAAAGGATTCTGGAAAAAACCGCACAAGCTCACCTACAAAAAAGCCGTGTATGCCATGATGAGCAAACTTCCGGAGCAGGAAAGAAAGTACATCTACAATAAAGGCGTTTGGGAGTCCGGAAGAGCCGCGGCCGAAATCGGATTATGGCCGCTTGGCTTTAAGGGCGCGGGGGTGAGCCGTAAAAATGTGAAATGTCCGTTGCTGGTTATCGCTGGCTCTGAAGACAAAATTACCCCGGCAGTGGTAGTGAGAAAGATCGCCAGAAAATATCGTCCGATCTCCACTTATATGGAATTCGGGGGGCACGCCCACTGGATATTGAAGGAACCCGGCTGGGAAAAGGTTGCCGACCATATTTCCCTATGGCTGGCTAAGCAGGCCGAATAACTGATGGTATTGCGACAGCCTGTCTGTATTGTTGTTTATGCCTACCCGCAGGATCGGGCCACCGCCAGCTGGAACGCTTCAACTTTCCATGACTGTTTTCGGCTGGCGTGATTTCGCTTTCCATCCGAGGATGACCAAAAGAGAAATCAATGGAATCCGTAGAGGAAAAATCGTTTAACGCTCTCGTCGAACAGCAGCTTGGCACGAGACTGCCACCAAGGTTATGCGACAAGATCTCTTTTTCAGCGTTGTCGACCAATGCCAAAGGGGTAATCTTACGGCTGCTGACCCTGATGAAGCGGTCATCGTGTCCGGCAACGGAGATCAACAGTCAGATGATCTGGCTGCTGGCATCGGTAACGCCGGGCATGCTTCCATCGGCCTGGGGCGGGCACATTCCTCCTGTCACCGCACCGGGGCGGCATAAGAAGCTGGATGACTATGTAAAAAGGCAATTTCGCGCTCCCGTCCAGGAGCAGCCCGTGTATATCGACATCGGGTGCGGATTTCCGCCGGCAACAACGATCGATACGGCGAAGTGCTTGCCGGACTGGTCCGTTTTCGGGATCGACCGATCCTTTTCGCGCTATGTGCTGTATGATATCGACGGCAACTATGCCTGTTTCAATCGTCACGGTAAACTTCAATACATCCAGGCGCCCAAAAAACCGCTTAACGAACAATCCGATGCAACCAGAGATCGATTCCAGTCGCTTTTTAACGAGCTGCGTTCCCAACTGACGATTTGCGACGAACATACCCGCGCAAGCGTTGAAAAAAACGGCAATCGACTAGTCTATAACCATATCCGGGACTTCGAAGGGAAAAATCTCAGATTTTTAAAATCAGACATCGATCATCCCGAACTCCCGCCTGCCTGCGCTGGCCGCTGCATGAACGTTCTCCTTTACTTTGAAAGGGACATCCGGGAAGCCATGCTGTCCGAAATTTTTGCCCTGATCGCCGATGGCGGCCTATTGATCACCGGATTTAATCATCCTTTCGGCATTTACTCCCGATATTCTGTCTACACAAAAGACGGAGCGGGAATCCGTCCGCTTGAGTTCTCGTTCAGTCTGGATAATCTCCGGCCTTTGGGTGTCGGACCCTGGTTAACCCTTGCCGATGACGACCGGGAGGCTGAACTGCTTGCCGACCTGACGGGTGCCATTCGTGCCGACCGTAGCTTTTGGACGGAATTCAACGCTTATGTGGACAGGCTGCGTGCAGAATATGGCATCTGCGACAGGGACAAGGACGGTTTCATCTTTTTCACGGAATATTTCCGCAACGCATCACCGGGTGCAACCAAGGAAAAGGTGGCGGCCCTGTGGGCTCAACTTGAAAATGAAGGCTACACAGACGGCGCAATAGAGGCACTGGGCCGCGCCGGTTATCAGGCTTGGAAAAATCCCGTGGGCGATATCGCGGTTCTTCCTCCGGAGGGATCGCTTCCAGCATCATAAGAAAAATGCAATAAAACAGAAGCTCAAGCATCAAGCGATCATGGACATCATTCAGGCGACATCACAACAGGAAATCGACGACGTTCGAAGGCTTTTCCGGCAATACGAAACGCAGCTCAACGTCGATCTATGCTTTCAGCAATTTGAAGCCGAACTGGCCAATCTTCCCGGAAAATACGCACCGCCATCCGGCACGCTGCTTCTTGCCACGGATGGGAAAAGGGCCGTCGGCTGCGGTGCCTTGCGCAAAATTGGGTCGCTGACGGACCGCAGCTGTGAAATGAAGCGGCTGTATGTCTGCCCCGAAGCCAGAGGCCTGGGCATCGGCAAACGCATCGCCAACCGGTTGATCCGGGAAGCGATCGGGATAGGCTATGCGGATATGGTTCTCGATACGCTCGACAAGCTGAAAGCCGCAACCCATCTGTACGAATCGTTGGGTTTCGTGCCCACGGAACCGTATTACGCCAACCCGCTGCCCGGTGTCGTTTACCTGAAACTGAACCTGTCAGGTGTGCCGGACCGTTGAAGGGGGTTTCTGTCAATCATGGTGAAAAGGTAGGAAAACAAACATCTTATGAGCCACGAAATTTATAAAAGCTTATTTGAAAACAGCTATTCAACCATGCTTCTGATTCATCCGGAGACGGGCAAAATCATTGATGCCAATAAAGCGGCATGCAGGTATTACGGCTACCCGAAAAATGAATTGCTGGACAGGACGATTCAAGACATCAATACGCTGTCCAGAGAACAAGTTTTTACGGAGATGCAAAAGGCAAAAACCGAGAGACGGAATCACTTCAGTTTTCTGCATCGCCTTGCAAATGGCGATATACGCGATGTTGAAGTCTTTAGCGGCCCGATAATCATTGGTCAGGAGAAACTCCTGTATTCGATCATTCACGATGTTACGGAACGAAAGCGCATGGAAAAGCAAGTTGCGCTGGAGCGGCAGTTTTCGGAATCGCTGATCAACAGCCTGCCGGGCGTCATGTATGTGTTTGACCAGTTTGGCCATTTTAAACGATGGAATTCAAATTTTGAAGCCGTCACCGGTTATTCGCCCGATCAGATAAAAACAATGAGTCCGCTTGATTTTATTGTATCGGAAGATAAGGATCGTGTCAGAAAAACCATTGAATCCGTTTTTGAAACGGGAAATGCGGACGTCGAGGCAGGATTTTCGACAATCAGCGGAAAAACAATCCCCTATCTGTTTACGGGATACAAATTCAATCAAAATGATTTAAAGTATCTGGTCGGCGTCGGGCTCGATATTTCGGATCGCGTTAAAGTTGAAAAAGAGAAGGAAAACTTGATTGCAAAATTGCAGGAGGCACTGTCCCAAGTCAGACAATTAAGCGGCTTTTTGCCCATTTGCGCATCCTGTAAAAAAATCAGGGACGATAAGGGCTATTGGAATCAAATTGAATCATACATAGAAGACCACTCGGAAGCGGAGTTCAGCCACAGCATCTGCCCCAATTGCGCGAAGAAGCTCTATCCTGATTTGTTCGAAGATGATTTCGACACCCGAGAAAATGAATGAGAAGGTAACAATTCATGATAAAAATTTTGCGATGGTCCGAGAACCGATTTGTTCAAGCCGATCAAATCGAAAGGCACTGCCTGATCAATGTCGTCAATCCTGAAAAGCACGAACTGGATCAACTTACGGGTGAAATGCACATTCCGTCCGATTTTTTGACCGACCCAATGGATATCGATGAACGATCAAGAATCGAAACGGAAGACGGATTTCTGCTGATTGTTCTCAGACTGCCGAAACATAATGAAGGTTCAGACATTCCGTTTACCACCTTTCCGGCCGGCATCATCCTCACCAAAGACGATACGATTGTATTCGTCAGTTCTTCGGATATCATGGATATGCTGAATCTTTCCGACAGCAGGTTAAAAGGCGTGGCCGACGGGAAGCGGAGCAGCGTGATCCTTTATATCTTTTTGAAGACAGCGCTGCTTTATCTCAGGCACCTTAAAGAAATAAACCGGCAATATGGCGAAATTGAGCATGAATTGCAAAAATCATTAAAGAACAAAGAGCTTATAAAGCTGTTGAATATCGAAAAGAGCCTTGTTTTCTTTATGACATCGCTTAAATCCAATGAACTGATGATGGAACGGCTGATGAAAACCGAGCTGCTGAAGCTGACAGCCGAAGACAAGGACAGGCTGGAAGATGTGTTGATCGACAACAGGCAGGCGATCGAGATGGCCAATATCTACAGTAATATCCTGAGCGGAATGATGGATGCGTTCGCATCGGTGATTTCCAACAATCTCAACGTGGTCATGAAAATTTTGACATCGATCACCGTTATCCTGATGATTCCGACATTGGCGGCAAGTATTTACGGAATGAACGTGGAGCTTCCGTTTCAGCACCTGCCCCATGCGTTTCATATCATCACCGGAACGTCATTTTGCGCACTGTTGCTGTGCGCCCTGATTTTCAAGATAAACAAGTGGTTCTGATTCCGGGCCGATTTCAAACGGCCGCATTCAAAATATTCATTTCTTCCAGCCGGTTGCAAAATTTCACCAAGATATTCTGAATAAAGGATAAAGATATCCAAGAAACTGCCGATAAAAATATGTACGTAGGAGACTTCCCCGCCGCCACTGCAAAAAGCCGAATCAGCCAGAGCAAATTGACAAACCGAATCGTAAGGAAGATTCGCGATGCAACGATCACAATCAACCAATTTGCATATGGATCTGGTGGGCTTGGTCGTTGCGTTGATCCTCTTCGGCTCCATAGGGTCGGTATTTTCCGACGAGCCCCAATGGTCGCCAACCGCCGCCAAACAGGAAGAAAGCGGACAGAACGGTTACCAGAAAAAAGTGCTGGGCGTTAAAATCGGCCCCCCAATGACCGGTCAGTGGACCGATGCCGGCTATGGACAGACACTTTCAACGAAATGGACAGAAACCGTGCCTGTGCTGAAGGATTCCTCTTCCAACAAACCTTCCATCGTCATTGGCGGTGAGTTCAGCCTGGATCTTTCGGAGTGGATGGAACTCAAAGTCAGCGTCGATTTTTCAAGCGATCTTTACGACGACCAGGTAACCGGCATCGCCGGAATGAATATCAATTTTTAAAAACGAGCGTCCGGAAATCCGGACGAACGTCCGAAAAAAAGGACAAGAGGACTGCGGTTGCTACCGCGAAGCGGACCGGTGTCAGGAAAATGACGATAGTAAAAATGATTTTTCCGCAAGTGGCCGCCTCCCGATCCATCCTTTATTCCATCTGAATCAAGGCGGGCAGGGCGGTCGGTAAAGGATTGGAAAAAAATTTAATATCTTGAAAATACAAGGGGAATTATTTTTTCGGCGCATAAAAAAAGCCACAAGGCGCCTTGGATAGCAACTTGAACACCGGACGGCACTTCATTTGGAAATAATGTGGCATATAATGTGCTTATTACTTTGACGAAGGTAAAATACTCCTCCTTCCCCTCCTCCTCTGACAAGGCCCTCATCGGGCCTTGTCCTTTTTTGGAAGATCTTCACCGTCAGGTGCCATGGCTGCGCGAATAGCCGGACGGAACCGGCGAAGACCAACCGGCCAGGGTTTCCGGATCGGGTCGCAAGATCTCTACCTTCAGCGGATAGCCGGCCGCCGTATCGCTGGAATGCTCCGCGCCGCAATCGCCGCCGGGGCAGGCCGACAGCGCGCCCAGCAGATCGATCTCGGCGAAAAATTCGAGGAAATCCCCGGGCCGCACCGGACTGGCCTTCATGAAGTACTGGTGGGTGTCATGGGTGAAACCGGTGCACATGAAAACGTTGAATACGTCATGGATGTGGAGTTCGGCCTGGTCCAACGGCAGTCCGGTTTCGGCGGCCAGGGCGCGGGTGAGATTGGAATGGCAGCAATAGTGGTACTCCTGCCCGTTTAAAAGACAGTTGGTGTACGGATCGCACCGGGTGCCGATGACGTCGTGCACGCTGGCGCCGTCGGCATCGAAGCCGTACCAGTCCAAGGTGTCGCGGGTGATGGTCGCCATGGGCCGCAGGTAGGGAAATCCGCTCCACAGGCGGTCTCCGGTGCCCAGGTGGGTGCCGTGCAGCGCCCGGGTCTTGCCGCTGTAAAAACGCTCGGACAGGTTGTCGGCCGACCACAGATTCAGATCCCCCACCTGGGGGCCGTCCATGCTGATGATGCGAAAGAAATTGCCGGCAGCCACCGTAAAGGTCATGGCATGGCGTGGCAGAACCACCACTTGCTCGATTTTTTCCAGGGTTTCACGCGCCTTTGTATAGGCGCCCATGTCCGGCCGGGGAAGGGTATCGGGCGGGTAGGCGATCACCGGTTTGGCGGCGCGTCGGGCCTCGGCATCGGCCGGCGGCGGAGTCTGTGCACTGGGTTTCATTGGTTGCCTTTCTTTTTGGATTGGGCGCCATTATATGATAAATTTCGAAACGAATGCCATGAAAAACTCGCTGTACAGAAACCGCATCGCCGGTGCTTTGGGGAGTTAGAAATGCCTTTGGGTGCCGTGTTGACCGATCGAAAATTTGTCTCGCCGGTGGAACGATTTTTCCAGCATGCGGATATTCGCGGAGCTTTGGACCTGCTGCGGGATCGCCTGCCGGCTTCTGCCCGGATGCTGATCGTCGGTGGGGCTCTGCGCAATCTTTTCATCGAGGTCCTGCACGGCCAAGCTCCGGTGACCCGCGATATTGATATTTTTATCGACGGACTGGACTCGGGGTTTCCGCTTGGCAGCCTTTTACGGGACCAGCAAATCGAGTCGACCGATTTGAAAGGCGTTCGCTGGCATCCCCGGGATTCGGACCTGGCCTATGATTTGGGGGTATTGGCCGATTTTCTGGTGATCCGGCACGGGCACCTGGAGCCGACCCCTAAAAACCTGTTGACCGGCATCGATTTTACCATGAATGCCATTTTATATGATCCGCAGCGTCAGCGATTGATGGAAAAAGGATGCACCGCGGCAATCCGGGAACGGCTGATCGATTTCAACAGCCGGATCATCCCGGACAAACGTCTCATGGCCTATCGAATTCTGCTGATGGGCCATAAAACCGGATTCATCTTTTCCAAACCGGTTTTTCAATACGTGCGCAACCGGCTGGAGTTGGAAACCCTGACTGAACTGAAGAGGCTTTTCACCACAAAAATCGGAAAAACCAGGGCAGCGATCATCATGGAATCGTATACGCGACTCTGCCGGTTTCGCTCCTATGAAAACTATCGGGTGGCACACTATAGCGATAACAAAAGGGGATAAAGTGGGAATGTATTTCTGCGTGCCAAGTGGCATGGACACCGTATGAGGTAGGAAGTGTTATGCCAAACCACCAGATAGGGTATGAGCATTAAAACGATGAATCATCCATCCGCCATGCCAAACGGCCATGCCATCGTCCGGGTCACCGCTGCGGTGATTGTAAACGAAGGGACCGTCCTGATTACCCAGCGCGGCCAATCGGATCGGATGGCCGGGATGTGGGAGTTTCCCGGAGGGAAGATCGAAGCGGGGGAAACGCCGCAACAATGCCTGCGGCGCGAGCTGCGCGAGGAGCTGGCCATGAATGCCGTCATCGGCTGCCATCTGGGAACCAGCCGGTACCCTTACGACCACATGTCCATCGAATTGATGGCCTACCGGGCCTATTGGGATGGAAAGCCATTTCGACTGATCACCCACCAGGATTTTTGCTGGGTACCCCCGAAGCAGCTGGCCGACTATGCATTTACACCGGCCGATCTGGTTTTCGTGCAACGATTGGCCGACGGATCGATTTCACTTTTTTAAGATGACCGGATCCGGGCGGTACTCGCCGGACGCCACCTGGTCCCAGAAGGTCTTTTCGTCCTCCATCCACCTGGAGCCGAAGCGCTTGTTGAACACGCTTCCCAGCCGCTGGAACATCCGCTTCAGGCTGGACCTGTGCCCCAGCGAGATGACATCTTCCAGAAATTCTGGAATATCGGACATGCGTTCTTTGGGGATATAGGCCCTGGCCCCCATGGTGATGGAACGCTTTAAATGGTCGCTGGAAAGGGCATGGGCTGTGAGCATCACCGTGGGAAAGCCCAGGTGGACCGCGGCATTGAGCAGGTCATAGCCCCGGACCCCCATGATGTCGAGAATGACCGCGTCGTAGGTCCACGAGCGCAGCAGGTGGTAGCCGGTTTCGTAATCGGTGGCCCTGTCAAAGATGAGACCGGGATAGCCGTCGAGCAGATCTTCCAGGGTTTCCAGGACATCGATCTCGTCGTCGACGGCCAGAATCCGTTTGTCGTTGAGTATGCTTTGCGCCATGATCTTCGCTCTCCCAACACGCCGGGCAATCATCGCTCCCGGTATTTATCCATCCAGGAACACGGTTTTTTCGCCGACGGCTTTGCGCGGGACCGGCTGCTGCGTCCCATCGGCCTTGCCGATGCACACGATCGCCACGGGTGTCCGGTTTTCCGGAATGTCCAGGATGGACCGCAACCGGCCTTTGTCGTATAGCGTAAAAAACAGACTGCCCAGACCCAGGGCATGGGCGGCCAACAGCATGTTCTGGACGGCGGCGGCACAGGCCAGCAGGTATCCAACGGGACCGTCTTCCTGGAACATGTCCATGCCGGATCCTTTGGGATCGCCCACAACGGCGATCAGCACAGGCGCCTGCAGCAGAAAATCCATCCGATACTTGCCGAGCCATTTCCAGCCGCTTTCTTCCATGGCCCATGCTCGGCAGTGTTCCGCCTCGGCGTGGATCGCCTGCTTTCTTTTCGCATCCGTGATCACGATGAACTGCCACGGCTGGGTATTCAAAGGCGACGGCGCCCGGATACCGGCGGAGATAATCTTCTCGATGGTCGATTTTTCGATGGGATCCGGCAGAAACTGGCGGCAGCTGGTGCGCGTTTCGATGGCGGAAAAAAGGTCCATTTCATGCTCCTTTCGCAACCGATAGGGGTTTGCCTTTGGATATGCGCCGGATTTCATCGTCGCGCACCTCGCGGCGCAGCAGTTTGCCGACCTTGGATTTGGGGAGCATATCCCGAAATTCGATGTAGGAGGGCACCTTGTAGGCGGCCAGGCGATCCCGGCACCAGCGCATCAATTCGGTGCCGCCCACCCCGCGGGCGTCTTCCTTGAGGACCACGATGGCCTTGATGCGCTCGCCCACCTTGGTATCGGGAACGCCCACCACGCAGGCGCCGATGACCGTGGGATGATCCTGCAGGACCGCTTCCACTTCCGAGGCCGATACACGAAAGGCCTTGTGCTTGATGATGTCGGCCGAACGCTCCATGTAGATCAATTCGCCGGAGGGCAGGGCGCTGACGAAATCGCCCATGCGGCACCAGGTCGCCCCGTCGATGTCCACGTAGGCTTTTTGGGTCTCTTCCGGCTTGTTGTAGTAGGCTTTAAGGGTGTAAGGCGAGGTGACCAGCAGTTCGCCGCTCTGGCCGTTTTCGACCGGCGCAAGGGTGATGGGATCGACGATCCGGCACTGCCGGCTCTTCAACGGATGCCCGATGGCCCGTGGGCTGGGATCGGTGCCGATTTTGCTGTAGGCCACATGGCCGACTTCTGTGGAACCGTAGACCTGGTAGATGGGGATGCCGCAGCGCTTTTGCCAGCGCTCCTTGACCTCTTCGGGCAGCACGTCGCCGCCGCAGTAGCAGTAGCGCAGGGAACCGAGATCGTAGCGGTCCTGGCGGTCGTTTTCCAGGATCATGCGGTACAGGGCCGGGACCCCCAGCAGCCAGCGCACCCGATAGCGTTCGATGGTCTCCAGGATGGCATCCACCTGGGGAACGGGCATGAGCACGGTCGTATTGCCCCGATTGAGTCCGACGGCCATGAACAGACCCAGGGCCATGATGTGGAAAAGGGGGTTGACGGCGATGTAGGTGTCTTTTCCCTCCTTGAGGTGTTCTCCGGCCACGTCTTCGGTGACATCGTTTACGTATGAGGTCATGCCGATGTGGTTGCCGGGCACCCCTTTGGGAAAGCCGGTGGTGCCGCCGGTATAGAGGATGTAGGACAAATCCCCGGCCGGATCGATGTCCGGGGGATCGGCCAGAGGCGCGTGGCGAATCAATTGGGTGAACCGGTGCACCCGCGGGTCGGCATCCACTTTGCCGGTGGGGACCTTGTCGAAAAGATGGCCGAGCCAGCGCTTCCAGGCGGGAAGCAGGTCGATCAGGTTGGTGACCACCACCTGTTTGAGATGGGTATCGGCAAAGGCCTCCTTGACGTAGCAGAAGTTGGTGTCGGTGCAGATGACGGTCTGCACTTCGGCATCTTCGATCATGTAGATGATTTCATGGGAGGTGTAGATGGGGGCCACCGGCACGACCACCGCGCCGAGTTTCTGGATGCCCAGGAAAGCGATCACCCACTGGATGCAGTTGGGAATGTAGATCATGACCCGATCGCCTTTGGCCACACCCAGGCCACTCAGGGCGCCGGCAAAGCGCTCGCTGAGATCCCGCAGGCGGCGATAGGAGAAATGCTCGCCCAGGTACACAACGGCCGGGCGATGGGGGTAGGCTTCGCTCATGCGGTCGAAACGGGTGAAGGTGAGTTCCTGTTGAAGCGCGTCGGTGCTGGTGGTCATGTTTCTTCTCTGATTTCTTGAGAACAGCAAAGTATTGGATTCAATCAATCCTGATGATGCGTAATAAGTCACCAGACATGTCATTCCCTTGCAGACGGGAATCTATAACTGCCTGAAAGCACTGGATTCCCGCCTACGCGGGAATGACACCTACGAGATAAATTGGTCCACCCTGCATCTATACGCCAAAATAGGCGGCCCGCACATCCGGGTTGTCCATCAACTCGTCGCGGGTGCCCTCCAGTACGGCGCTCCCGTTTTCCAGGATGAAGGCGTAGTCGACGATGGGAAAAACCGGACGGGCGTATTGTTCGGTGACGATGATGGAAATGTTGCGCCGGTCCCGGATCTCCCGGGTGGTGCGCATCAGCATGGCCTGCATCAGGGGGCTGAGCCCCAGCAGGGGTTCGTCCAGAAGCAGGATTTTGGGCTGGGCCATCAGGGCGCGTCCGATGGCCAGCATCTGCTGTTCCCCGCCGCTGAGAAACCCGCCGATGCGGTTTCTCAATTTGTACAGGGGAGGAAACGCCTCGAACACATAGGCCAGGGTTTCCCTGGCCTGGGCGGCCGAAGCCAGATATCCGCCAATCTTGAGGTTCTCCAGGACGGTGCTTTCCTTGAAAATCCGTCGGCGCTCCGGACAGAGCACGATGCCCAGCCTGGCCCTGCGGCTGGGAGAAAGATCCATCACTTCCCGGTCCCGGTAGCGGACGGAGCCGGCCACGGTGATGCGTTCGCCGCCGGCCATCTCCTCTTTTTTCTGGATATCCAGCACGATTCCGGACAGGGCGTACATCAGGGTCGATTTGCCGGCGCTGTTGGCGCCGAAGATGCCGACGATCTGGTTTTCATCGCAGCGGATGCGGACATTGTTCAGCGCCAGCATGTTTTCGTAAAAGACCATCAGGCCGCTCGCCTCAAGCATGGATCATCACCTCCTCGACCGCTTCGGACCCGAAGTATGCCTCCCGCACCCGCGGATCGGCCATGACCTGTTCGGCGGTGCCCTCCATGAGCTTTTCGCCGAAGTTGAGCACCATCACCCGGTTGGCCACCCGGAACAGCTCCCGAAGTCGATGCTCGATCATCACCAGGGTAATTCCATCCATTTGCAACCGTTCGATCAAAGGAACCATGCTGGCGATTTCGCTCATGCTCAACCCCGAGAAGACCTCGTCGCAAATGATCAGCTCCGGCTTGAGGGCCAGGCAGCGGGCCAGTTCCAGGCGTTTGAGGTACCCGGTGGGCAGGGTGTTGGTGATTTTGTAGGGAACGTAGGAATCGCGTTCGAAACCGATCTCTTCTAAGATATCGATCCCCACGGTATTGCGATCGCCGAGCTTGCCGCCGCCCCGCCAGCCCCCGGTGCGCCGCTCCCGGGGCGAGAACAGCGGGATCACCAGGTTTTTATAGGCCGGCAGGCTGTAATAGGGCCGCATGATCTGAAAGGTGCGCAACAGGCCCAGTTGGGCGATTTTGTGGGGCGGCTTGCCGGTGATCGGCTGCCCTCGAAACAGGACCCGACCGGAGGAGGCTTTGACGAATCCGGTGACACAGTTGACGATCGTCGTTTTTCCCGAACCGTTGGGTCCGATGATTCCCAGGATTTCGCCTTCGTTGAGGGAAAAACTGACATTGTTCAGGGCGATGATGCCGCCGAAGGTTTTGGTGATGCCATCGACCTGCAAGATGGGGGCAGGGGTCATATCTGGGTCCACCTTTCGAACTGCTGGTATTTGCGCTGGCCGTAAATCATCAGCCCTTCGCTGCGAAAAACGATGAAGCCCAGCAGAATCAGGGAGTAGAACACGATGCGCAGGGTGCCGAAATCCCGCAGCAGTTCGGATACGGGTACCAGAATCAGACAACCCAGCACGGGGCCCACCAGCGTGCCGCCCCCGCCGATGACCGTGGCGGCGATGGGCAGCACCGAAAAATCCAGGGCAAAGGTGGAGATGCCCGCCCACATGTAAGTGTGCACCATGCAGGCACCGGCAAGGCAGCCCACCGATGAGGCGATGAAAACGGCCAGGGCCTTGTAATGGGTGATGTTCATGCCCGAGGCCTTGACCGCCTGGTCGTTGTCTTTTACCGCCCGCATCACCAGACCCAGGTCGGTGTTCACCAGGCGCCGCAGTCCGAAGAGGATCAGCAGCAGCAAAACGATGATTCCATACTGCTCTATCCAGGCATAGGGAAAGCTGTCGATGCCCATGATGCCGTCGGTGCCTCCCAAAATATCCAGTGCTTCGATCATGCGGGCCAGAAACAGGGGGTACATGAGCGTCACGATGGCAAAATAGACTCCCCGAAGGGGAAGGCAAGGCAGCAGCAAAAGGGTGCAGATGGCTCCTCCCAAAATTGCGGCGATCGGGGCGGCGAGGACCGGCGGGACCCCCCAGCCGGTGTTAAGCAGGGCGGTAAGGTATCCGCCGACCCCCACGAAAAAGGCGCCGCCGAGAGAGACCAGCCCCACGTAATGGGCCAGAAAATCGAAGCTTAAAGCCAGCAGGGAATAGATGCAGACAATCGTGATCACCCGCTGCCAGTACAGGCCCGGCATGACGGCCGGCAGCAGCAGCAGGCCGGCGATGAGCACCAGGCGCGGTGCGGTCAGATAGCCGAGTTCGCGCCAGGACATCAGTGCATACAGGCCGTCGGAGCGAACCTTGATTCCCCGGTCGATTCTTTCTCTGCGGCGCTCTTGGGTTGCCGTTTTCACACGCGCTCCTCCAGTTCCTTCTGCTGACCGAAAAGACCGGACGGCTTTATGATCAAGGTTAAAATGATGGCCAGCAGGGCCACCATCATCTGATAATGAGAGCCTAAATAAACCACCGTTAGGATCTGGGCGAAGCCGATCAGAAAGGCGGCCAGCACGGCTCCCATCCAACTGCCGATGCCGCCGACGATGCACACCGCGATGGCCAGGATCAACACGTTATATCCGGATTCCACCACGATGTTGCCCAAAGGCAGCAGGAGAATGGCAGCAAAGGCGGCCAGCATGGACCCCAACCCCATGGCCACCACGGCCATGAGATCGGAGTCGATGCCCAGCATCAGCGCGGCCCGTTCATCCTGGGCCATGCCCCGCAGGGCCAGGCCTACCCTCGTATAGTGAGTGAACAGCCACAGGGCCGCCACCAGCGCAGCGCCGATGACCACCGTGAGAATCCGCTGATAGTCCACCGAGATGCCGCCGATGACGACGCTGCCTTCGATGAACACCGGCAGGGTGTAGGTCATGCCCTTGAACCCGCCCCAGCGCAGTCCCTCTAAAATGGCCAGGGCGATGGCATAGGAGGCGATGATCTCAGAAATTTCCATACCCCGGACACGGATGAGAAACAGGCGATAGATGACGGCACCGATGATGCCGGTGACCAGCAGGCTGACCGGAACTGCGACCCATAGATTGGCCTTGAGCGTATGGATCACGGTCCAGGCAATGAACCCGCTGAGTACATACAGGGCGCCGTGAGCGAAGTTGGGCAGTCGGCAGATTCCGTAAACCAGGGCGAACCCAAGGGCGTAAAGGGCCAGGGCCACGCTGTTGATGGTGCCGTAGATCAGAATATCCATATCGATTCCGTTTTATTTTTTCATCCAGGGCGGCAGTTGGATTTCTCCCATGGCGATGCTTTTGGGGTAAACCACCACGCGTTTGCCGTCCTGCCACTGCAGAATGCTGCCCACGGCGCCCTCTTTGGGATCTGTAGAAGGAATGACCTGGTGGCTTTTGGGATCGAAGCGCAGCCGGCCGTAGACCCCCATCATGTCGGTTTTTTCCAGCTCGGCCACGACATTGTCGGGTTTCAGGCTGCCGGCCCGTTCGATGGCATCCTTGAGGACGTAAACCGCCATGTAGCTGCTGGAGGTGCCCAGGCCCTCGGGCTCGACGCCCCAGCGGGCGGTGTAGGCATCGTAGAACTTCATGGTCCAGGGGGTCGCGTTGGACGGCGCGTTGCCGGCATTGACCACGTTGCACAGGGTGTATTCGCCTTTGCCGTCCGTGGCTTTCCAGAAACCGGGCTGTTCGGCGGCGGCCAGGGTGGACCCGAAGGGCAGGGCCGGAATCTGCATGTCGTACCACTGTTTCAGCAAAATGGCGCTTTCGGGCATGTCCATCCAGATGTTGATGATCTGGGTGTCGGTTTTCTTGGCCTTGATCAGTCCCATGGAAAAATCGGTGGCGCCGGTGGGGTAAATCTCCAGGCCGGTCACGTTCCAGCCTTTACCGGTAGCGATCTTTTCGACGATATTGGCAGCCCCACGGGCGTGGGAGACATCCTGGGCGATGATGAACAGGTTGTTGAAGCCGTATTTTTCCTTCAGTTCGTTGAAATTCGCGAAAATCTCCCCCACCAGGTTCTTGGCCTCGCCGTGGATGCGGAAACAATATTTGAACTTGTCGTAGTTCTCGGCCACCATGGCGTGGTATTTGGGTGTCAGTACCCCGGTGGTGAGAATGGAAACCTTCTTGTATTTGCTCAACAGGGGCATGGCCGCCAGGGCTGCTTCGGATCGCACCGGTCCGCCGATGAGAAAATCGGCGCGCTTGTCGAGGATCAGCTTCTCCACGGCCAGCAGCGCTTCGCTGACCGGCACGCCGGGCTCCAGATCGCGGGTGTCAATGACCTCGATTTTCAGCGGGTGCTTCTTACCGCCGACATCGACGCCGCCTTTGGCGTTGATCTCCTCGATGGCCAGAGTCACGCCCCTTTCGGCATCCCAGCCATAGAGAAAAGCCGTCGAAAGCGGGCAGCCAATGACGATCGGCTTTTGTGCCGCCGCGTTTGTCCCGAAAACTCCCAGCACAAAAACAACCAGCAGGGTCATCACCAGCCTAATGTGGGTCGGTTTCATCGGTTCTCCTCCTTTTGCTTGATTGCGAAAAGTCATTGATGTTCAGTTCGGATCTTCAGGCTTTTGCAGACCATGGATACCGATTTTCTTCTTCACCTGTGAAACCGGAATACGCATGAGGCGGGCGGCTTTTTCAAGATCCCAATCGGTCTTTTCCAAAACCTGTTTCAGCAGTTCCCGCTCTTTATCCTGCAAAGTGAGGATCTTCATCCAAACGGTCCGGTGCATAAAAATTATGAAATGGGGAAATATTATAAAATGAAGAGAAATTATTTAGTAGATTGCATGCAGCAATCCCCATGCCAGAAGGTGCAGGCTTTGCGGTTGAAGCAAAAATGGTTAACAATTCAACGGGTAAGATAGAAGTTCACCGAACCAGCCATCGCTTTAAACAAATCCCGGCTGAAAGAATGTTGCGAGCATGGAAAGAAAGTTTCAGGTGGCCGGCTCAATGGTGTATTTTCGGATTTTTTTCCGTAGGGTCGGTTGGGAAATCCCCAGCACTTTGGCGGTTTCGGTACGGTTCCAGTTCAGTCGTTCCAGGGTTTTGCGGATGTGTTCCTTTTCCATGTACGGCAGGGAATAATGGGTCAGCGGAGCGGTCGCAAACGGGGAACTGGATGAAAGGATGTTTTCGATTTCCTCCACAAGAATGACGTTGCCGCGGGACCTGACCACGGCCTCGACCAATACGTTTTCCAGTTCCCGGACATTGCCGGGCCAGTCGTGGCCGACCAGAAGATCCATGACCCCTTTTTCGAGATTGAATATTTCGGTGCCCAGTTCCCAGTTGATTTTCTGGAGAAAGTGGCGGACCAGGTCCGGGATGTCGCTGCGCCGCTCCACTAGCAGCGGGACGTGAATCATGACCACTTTCAGGCGGTAGTACAGGTCCTGGCGGAATTTGCCTTCCCGGACCCTGTCGGCCAGGTTGCGGTTGGTGGCAGCTATGATGCGGCAGCGCGATGTGAGCGGGTGCGTTCCCCCGACGCGGTCGTACGCGCTGCGCTGCAAGAAACCGAGAAACTTGCGCTGCATGACCAGCGGCAATTCGCCGATCTCGTCGAGAAACAGCGATCCGTTGCCGGCCAGTTCGATCTTGCCCTCCTTGGACTGGGCAACGCCGGTAAAAGCGCCTTTTTCGTGTCCGAAAAGTTCGCTCTCCAGCAGGGTTTCGACAACGGCGGAGCAGTCAAAGGTGACGAAGGGCTCCCTGGCATACAGGCTGTTGCGGTGAATCACCCGGGCGATGAGTTCCTTTCCGGTGCCGGTCGCACCCTGGATAAGAACGTGGGCCCGGTTTTGGGACAGCAGGCCGATGGTCTGGAAGATTTTTCCCATGCGGTCGCTCTTGCCGATGATGACCTCCGGATTGGGAGGCTGTGTGATTTCGGCAACCAACGGCGGCTCCTGGTCGATTTTCAACGTATACAGGGCCCGTTCGACGGCCTTTTCGATCTTGTCCACATCCAGCGGTTTGTGAATGTAGTCGTAGGCGCCCAGTTTCATGGCCTGGATGGTGGTTTCCATGTCCTGGAAAGCCGTTATCATGATCACCTTGCAGGGCCGCTCGGCACCCTGGATCCGCTCTAAAAGAGCGATGCCGTCGATGTCCGGAAGGCGGATGTCTAAAATCACCACTTGCGGGGCATATTCACGAAAGCGCATCAACCCATCCCGCCCCCTGTCGGCGGTCAGGACGTGATACCCTTTTTCCGTAAAAAACATCTCCAGGCTTTCCAGGATGGCTTTTTTGTCGTCGATGATCAGGATGCTGTCCATGGTCCGTCCTCAACAGGTAGGTTCGATGGGCAGAACGATTTTTACAAAGGCTCCGCAGGCCTCGCCGTTTTCAACGTCGATGCGCCCGCCATGGGCTTCGATGATGCGCCGGGCATTGCTCAGCCCCAAGCCGGTACCGCAGCTTTTACTGGTGAAAAAGGGTTTGAAGATCTCCGATGCATGTTCGCTGGCGATCCCGCAGCCTTCATCGGCGATGGTGACGGCAATGCCGCTTTTTAGCGGCGATGCGAAAGCGGTTTCGATGCGGATTTTAGCGCCGTAGCCGGAGGCCTCCAGGGCATTGAGCAGGATGTTGATCAGGGCCTGCACCAGCTTTTCCCTGTCGGCCTTGATTTTGGCAATATTCGGATCGAGGTGGGTGACGATTTCCATGCCTGCCTCGGCGAATTTCATGTCCAGCAGTTCCAGGGATGCGGATATGATCGTATTGATGCAAATCGGCAGACATCTGATCTGCAGCGGTTTGGCAAAATCGAGCACTTCCTCCAGGATGCGCTCCAGCCGGTTGACTTCCTGAGCCGAGATGTCGATACGGCGTTGATCGTTGCCTTTTATTTTAGGGTTCTTCTTTAAAATCTGCAGATTCAACTTTACGGCAGAAAGCGGATTTCTGATTTCATGGGAAAGCGAAGTGGTGATCTGGCCGATATAGGCCATGCGTTCGCTTTCACGCACCTTTTCTTCCATTCGAACACGGTTGGTGATGTCCCGGCAGATACCGATCCTGGCGATTTGTCTGTCGTAGCGGGTCACCTTGGACTGGATTTCGGTTGGAAAGGTCCGGCTGTCCTTGGTCAGGCGTCGGTATTCGAATGTCCTGGGATGGGTTTGCTCCCCGATTCCTTTCTTATATATCCCGACGACTTTCTCGCGATCTTCGGGCGCCACGAAATCCGAGAAGTTGCATCCGAGCACTTCCTCCAGCTCGAAGCCATGCATGCTGCAAAAGGCCTGGTTGGCAAAGACGATGGCCCGGTCGCGAAGCACAAAATAGCCATCGTTGATGTCTTCCACCAAGGTCTTGTAATTCAGCTCCGACTCCCTCAACTCGGCCGTACGTGCCTGAATCTCTTTTTCCAGCATGCGGTTGTGTTCGAGAATCTTTTTCTGGTGCATGGCCTGGAAATAATCGCTGAAACAATGAATGGTATAGTTCAGGCAGTCGTTCATCCGGACAACGGCATCGTAAAACTCGACCAGTTCGGTTTCCTTGACCATCAGGTCAAAGGCCAGCCGGCGAAAAAATTCAAATGCTTTCTGAACATCGGAGAGCAAAAAGCCGGCTTCCAGACGCATTTTTGTAATCTCATGGATGAAGGCATTGATTTTTTCATAGTCGTTGTTCAGGACAACGTCCACTTCGGCATCGTAGGCGTTGGTCACCGTTCCCATCAATTCGCTTCGGGGTCTAGCGGAATACTGCTGGCCGACTTCGGTTTTCAGCATTTCCACCCATTGCTCGATGATGGCCTCGCGCCTGGCGTGAAAAAAAGCTTTTGGATCAAATGACACGAAAACCTCCTGTTGAAGGGCAAACGGCAATTCAAAACCGGATTGCAGCCTTCGTGCGTTCGGTTCGGTCAAAGCGGCAAGCGATGCGGCTGGTAAAGATGCCGAAAAGGGTCCGGCAAACCGTCAATCCGCCATTTTCGGGTAGAAATGGTCTGACAAAATGGATCAAATCGAAGCCGACGGTTGAAGTCCGTGTCTGCGTCGGCTATAGGGTAAGGGGTAAGCTTGTTGTTCGAACGAAAAAAAACGCCCGTTTCGGCCCATACTGGCTGAAAAGCAGACGTTTGATCAATACTTTTTTTGACCTTTGCGAAACCCAGGCGTTGCAACTGTAAATGGACGCTGAACCATGATGTCAATGAAAACCGCTTATCGCGCCGGCTGGCTGATCGACGGAAGCGGCGCGCCGGCCGTCAAAGACCGGATCATCGTCGTTCAGGACGGACGCGTCCTTCGGATATGCGGACCGGACGATCCGCACGTCGCGGGGCTCAACGCCGTCGACTGGTCGGATTGCACCGTGTTTCCCGCCCTGATCGACAGCCACGTTCATCTGGTCATGTCAGGGACCACAGACCCGTCCACCCGAAAAAACCAGTTGAACAACACTTATGCGCAGCGGCGGAAAATCATCGCCGCCCACCTGCAGCAGCACCTGGCCCACGGGGTGCTGGCTGTTCGCGACGGCGGCGATCACAATGGTGATGTGCTGCAGTATAAGCTCGACCCGTCCAACGGTAGCACGCTTTCTGTGACCGTCCACGCACCGGGCAGGGCCCGCAGGGCCCAGGGGCGCTACGGCAAACTGATCGGCATCGAGGTGGCCCAAGGAGAGTCCCTTGCGCAAAGTTTTTTCAAAAAAGAATCGCGCCGCGACCACCTGAAAATCGTCAACTCCGGTCTCAACAGTCTGACCCAGTTCGGTGTGGAATCGCCCCCTCAGTTTGACGGCATGGAACTGCAACGACTCGTTGCCGAAGCCCGCAATCGCGGCCTGACCATAATGGTTCATGCCAACGGCTCTTTGCCGGTAAAACTGGCCGTGGACGCCGGCTGCAACAGCATCGAGCACGGATTTTTCATGGGCCGGGACAATATGCTTCGCATGGTCGATTCAGGTGCGACCTGGGTGCCCACGGCCGTCACCATGAAAGCTTACAGCGACTACCTGGAAAAACAGGGGCATCGCAGCGATCCCTCCTTTGCCGAAGTGTCCCGTCAAAATCTGGAACACCAGCTCGAGCAGATCGCCATCGCCCGCGAACTGGGCGTGACGCTGGCCCTGGGAACCGATGCCGGAAGTCCAGGGGTCCATCACGGGTCCTCGGTGAAAATGGAGCTGATGCTGTTTGTGACCGCGGGATTTGCCGTGGAAGAGGCCGTGCGCTGTGCCAGCCGCAACGGGGCGTTGCTGATGGGATTGTCCGACCGGGGCGAAATCGCACCGGGCATGTGGGCCGATTTTCTGGCGGTGCGGACGCTGCCCGCTGGGCTCCCGGAAGCGATCGATCGGATTGTTCACCGGTTGGTTGCCGGGCAGTTGCTGGATTCGACGGACTGAATCGCGGCCAGCTTGCGCCTTTTTTTAAGGGACGCCCCGGCGGCTTTGCCTTATTACAGCTCCGGCGGATTCTTTGAATCTTTCCTGATGGTCCTGACCTTGCGAATCAGGCGTTTGACCGGGTCGGCGACCCGGGCCATGGTGGATTCCCGGTGGCGGTAAATCTCCTCGAGGGAGAGATGGGGATCTTTGGACGGACTTCTCAGATAGCGGCGCAAAGCCACCAGGCGGCTTTTGATCTCTTTTTCCGCCCGGATTCTCAGGATTTCCTTTTTTCTCAGAATTTCTTCCTTGATGGCCTCATCGGGACGCATGCCCTGGTGCTTGTCCAGCTTGTAGCGGATACGGATGCTTATCAATTCCAAAAGCAGCTGTTCGTATTCCGGATCCAGCCAGACCACCTCGGGGACCAGATCGCCGAAATGGGTCACACCCAGAATATCCTTGTCCTGACTCCAGTAGTTGACCAGAAATTCTTTTTCCAGATCCTTGTAGTTTTTCAAAGGCATGTACATGCGCCGCAGGTACATGAGCACCTTTTCGGTCTTTTTGCGTTGCCCGCCGATGATCACCGATCCGCCCACCTCTCCGCGCTTGACGCCTTTGGTCCAGGGAGCGCCGGTGATGCCGAAATCGTTGTAGATCGGGATATGCATCAGTGCGGACAGGGTGTTCAGGGCCAGGGCGTAGCCGGCCGACGGGCCGCCGACGCTGTAGGAGGCGGAAAGCAGCTGGTGGTGGATGGTGTACTTTTCCAGAAATTCGCCGAGCACACGGGCGGCGCTGACCTTGGGATCCATATCCTGGAGGTAGTTCTTGACCATGGTCAACGCCTCGTGGGCGCTCTGCTGGGTCATCTGAACGGCCATCTCCATCTGGGCGCCGGCCGACGAGGAAGAGGAGACGGCGCCGGTAACCATCACCTTTTCCGCGGAAAGACTATAGGTGAGGCTGGTGGCGATGGGCAGCAGCACGCCGGTGACGTCGTTGGCGCCCACGCCGATGATGAAGCCCACTTGAGGCTCCTGGCTCAACTCGGCTTCCAGAAATTCGTCCAGCACCACTTTGCCTTTTTTCGTGGGGCTTTCCGAGATTTCGTGGCGGGCCGATTTCAGGTGGCTGGCGACCATGGGATAATCTTCGGGCCGCTGGACGGGTTCCAGAATTTTCAGGATTTCCTCGTAGTGTTCCATGAAAAGGTCGGGCTCGCCGCGCACCTCGGCCTTCAGGCGTTCATGACTGCGCAATGTATCTAAGATTCCCATGAGGGTTTTATAATTGAACTTGACGAAGTTCTCCCTGGATTTGGCGGAATCATGGCGAATCTGGCGCAGACGGGTGAGGACTTCGAATTCGGTATTGCGCAGGGCCCTGGCTTTCTCCACAAAGGCGGAGTAGTCCGCCGGCGTGTTGCAGACCCCTTTGGCGGCATCCACGATGCTCACGGCAGTCAGATTTTTGGACAAGGGGATGTCCTCTAAGGCGTTCTCCACGATCTTGAGGATGTCCCCTTTGCTCAACATGCCTTTGATCTCAAGCACCTTGAGTCGTTTGGAGCGAATCAGGGCCGGATCGAGAATGTCCAGGCGGTTGGTGGTCAGCACGGTGAATACCTTGTGCAGGGGGGTCTCACCGTCGATAAGATTCAGGAATTTATTGGTCAGCTTGTCCGACGGGTTGCCCCCGGTGCTGCTGCGCTTGGGCGCCAGGGCGTCGCCCTCGTCGAAAAAGACCACCGCCGGGGCGATCATTTTGGCGATATCGTAGACTTTTTCCATATTGTCGACGGCGCCGTCCACGGGATTGGACGGGTCCTGCAAAGCGGTGGCGCTGGTGGCGATATCGTGAACGTCATTGTTTTCGCTGAGCCAGGTGCGCACCAGAAACGTTTTTCCGCTTCCCGGTGGTCCGTTGAGCACCACCCCCTTTTCTTCGCTAACGTTGTAGTACAGGCAGTTGTTGGTCATCTCGGAAAAAATATCTTTAATGGCGCCCACATAGGCTTCCCACTTGATTTCCCGGTCCATGCGGTCGACCACCTTTTTATAAAGGTCGCCGTAGGAATTCTGGGCCACCAGTTCGAAGGCCTTGCGTACCAGCATGGCATCGTTCAGATAGTCCGACGAAAAGTCTCCTTTGATCTCGATAACGGAATGGATCAGTTTGCGCACATAGGAGGGAATCACTTTCAAGGTGCGCTCTTTGAAGATCAGGTAGAGCTTGTCCACGGTGGCCGAGATATCCTCGGGATACAGGCAGTTTGCCGTTGCGTGGACGTCTGCATGCGTATCCGCAAGCACCGGAATGTCATTGCGCAGCAACTCCAGACGGACCACCTCCCTGAGATTTTCCGGATTGCTCCAGTAGTCGGAAATGTTGATGATCGACCCTTTTTCCACGAAGCGGCGGTAAATAGCGGCATCGAAGCGCTCGGGCTGGTCCGTAGTGGCGATGAGCAAACAGTCCCGTTTGCCGCTGATGATCTCGTCCAGGACGATGTTGGAGGTGTCCACCAGGGTGCGCTGCTGTCGGGCCACGCCCGAGTCGTTTCCGGTGGCTTTGCCGAAAGCACTGTGGGCCTCCTCTACATGGCGGATAGCGGTTTTGCGGGGATCGCCCAGGGCTTTTTTGAAGTAGTTGCCGGGTTCTCCGGCCAGGGCGGTTTGAAAATCGTTGGGGGTGACGGTGGCGTAATCCACCCAGATTCCCTGTTCCTCCAGTTTGGAAAGGCCCCTGCCGATCCTTTTTTTAAGCACCCGGCGCAGAATCGGGATTCTGGAGAGCCGCTTGTAGAAGCGGACCTTCTTGCGACGGGATATTTCCACGGCCAGGGTGGGGTCGATTTCTTCGATGGTCTTCCAGAAAGGCTCGTCGGCCAGGGCTTCTTCCTTTTTCTGGTGGAGATCCACTTCGGGGATCACCTCGTTGCCGAAGATGATCTGTTCGACGGCCTGGGTAACGGTGGAGGTTTTGCCGCTGCCCGAAGGACCCACGAAAAGAAGCAGAGACGCCTTGGGCACGCTGGTATCCGAGATGTACTCCTTGCGCAGATGCGCACGATACACCTTCTCGAACAGTTCATGGAGTTCAACCGGAATGTGAACGTCTAGCAATTCCTTGTCCAGCAGGGAAAGCAGGTAGCTGTAGTCCTTGGACGAAACCTCTTTTTCGAGGATTTTATTCCAGGCCTCCTGGGGGTTGGTGTGGCCGGAAATTTCGAAACGTTTTTGCCAGTCCGTGAGAATATCCGGATCCTTGAGGACGTTGAACCGTTTTTCCGGCGCATCCATGAAAAGGGAAAGCACAAATTCCAAAATGGTGTTGAACAGGCCCATGGGGGGCCGGTACTGGTTGAGGCGGGCGCGCATGAATGCCTTGGTTTCCTGGGGCCAGGAGGTCACCAGGTCATCGATTTCCCGGATCCGGCTTTCCGGCAGTCGGACGTAGGTGATCTCTCTAGTGAGCCGTCTGCCCATTGGCTCCTCCCTCTGGACGATTGCCGGCGCCAAGCGCAGGCAACGTGATTGCCGGCGTGCTTCCCTGGGTGTTTTGGATGACTACCGTGTTCTGCCCTCCCTGGTGCTTTTCATAGGCCGTGGCCCATTTCTGCTGGGTGAGGAATTGCAGCAGGGCCGTGTCGGTGGCTTCATCCCTGCGGCCCAGCGCCGCCTGAAGACTCTGAATGCCGGTGAGGTAGGCGGCGTACAATTTGCGGATGCGGCTGGCTTCCTGGTCCGCGGCATAGTTGTCGGCCTCGGCGATCAGTTCACGCCGTTTTTTCTCCTCCGAAGCCTCGACCAGCTTGTCCCCGAAACGGGTCTCCTTGAGCACGAAACTGACAACCTCCACGCCGTATTTTTTTTCGATGGTTGGCCCGCCGATATTGATGGGCCGCGATTTCAGGGCCGTAAAAATGGCCTCTTTGATGGTTTCGCGGTCGCTGACCAGATTGTCGATCTGCTGGGCCTGTAAAATGTCCTTGACGATGCCGTCGTAATCCCCCTGCAAAAGCTCCAGGGGCGTGAGGTTCTCGATGGCCCAGGTGTGCAGGTCACGGATGCGGTAGGTCAACACGCCGGAAGTCCACAGCGCGACATTGCCCTTGGAAATGATTCGCATGGGCGCCGGTGTTCCCCCCAGTTGCATGGTCTGGTTCATCAGGGGCACTTCCTGTTCGATGCGGGTGAAATAGGGCAGGCGGGCGTGCCAGCCGACTTCGGTAACGGCCTGGCGGACGCCCCCGAAGCGTTCCAGAACCACGGCATAGTTCATCTTGACTTTGAAAATGGTTTTGGTGGCATACACGACGGCAACCAGACCGTAAATCAACCCTACGACGGTAATAAGGGCGATCAACCGGCGCAAAACAGTTTTGATAAACGACCTTCGCAGAATTTGTGTGGGTTGGGATGTGGCCATTTCCGCTCCTCTGGTTAAAGGAAGACCGCCGGCGGGGTGCGATCCGTTTGGTTTTGCCGTGATAGCAACTACCCCCACCCGGACGGGCGGCCCGTGTCGGCGGTATTGTTATCGAATAGGGTTCCCTGATTTTTAAAAGGACACGAAAGCGTTTACGCCATCAATCGAAGCGGGGCGGCAGGATCGACAATCGCTGGTGAGGTGTACCCCGCATCATCGTACTATTATATCGGCCGACGAGCGGTGAACTGTAGCCATGGGATAATGCCGGTACGGTTGGATGAATGTTTCGCACCCATGGGCTTGGAAGAAAGCAAAAATGGCCGGCCACGGTTCGTGTAATCGTTTTTTCGGTGGCAATTTTTTATTCAACCACGAAAAAGGCCTGATTTCAAGGGGAAAACCTTGCCTGCGAAAGCTTGTTGAATGATCGCGCCGACATTACAGATTGCCGGCCAGCGCCAATTGGTTCCGGTTGACGGCAATCTTGAATTGGGGCTGGACCAGGTCGTGATGGCGAACCGCAAAAGGGATGTAGACCAACAGATAGCTCCTTGCCCGGATGCGGATGTCGGGGATCGTATCCGGGACTTTGTTTTTGGGGCGCATGAAGCCGGCCAGATTCAGTTTCAGCGTTTCGACCGATTCCGAAACCGGCAGGTTCACCGGATGCATCACGGCCCCTTTGGGCACCTGGGCGACCAATTTGTCCCGGGGCTGGCTGAGGGTCATCTGCTGCATTAGGCGCAAGAAGCTTCGGGGGCGAACCTTGAACGCCGGCCCCCAGAAGCGGAAGGGGATGTTGTCCCATCCGGGTTGGGCGACCCTGGGCAGGTTGGCCACCTTGATCAGATCGGCGTAGCTGGCAAGATCGAGGCCGGATACATCGGCCCGAATGCGCCAGAAGGGCAGGTAAACGGTTTCCTCGTCCAGTCGGTCGGGCAGGTGGGCCACGTTGAGCCGGGTCATGCCTTCTTTGGAGGCCTGCCAGACGGATTCGCAGTTTTTGCAATGCAGGGCCAACGCGTCGCGGCTGCCTTCCATGTCCCAGCCGCAATTGGGGCAAAGGGTGGGCAGGAAGCCGATTTTCCAGTCCACCGAACCGCCGCGGAATTGGTTCAGGTCAAACGGTTCGTCCAGCTTCTGGGATACCGGCTGGTTGAGCACCGCATCCATGACGGTTTTCCCGATATAAAAAGGGGCGTAGATCAGGCTCAGGGACTCGCCGATGTGGGACTGGTGGTAAACCGTGCCGGGCAGATCGAGCGTGACCCGTTCAAGGAACACCTCCATGACCTTCTCCAGCGGTGTGGTGGGTTTGATAAACCACCCCTTTGTTTCCGGGCTGACAAACCGAAGTTTCATGGCCTGGCTGCGAAGGCCCACGGAAACGGGGAAAAACGGTGAAGGCGCCGCCTGGAGACTGGCATCCAGAAAGCGATGCTGGATGCCAGTCTCCAGGCAGGAAAAAATCATGCCTTTGAATCGCCAGTACGGAAAATACACCAACCTTTCACCACTGGGCGCCTTGTCGGGCAGCCGATAGCGAAAATAGCGGCTTGGCACCAGATAGGAGTTCACCTTGCAGTAGGAGCATCGAACCAGCCGGTCCGTTTCGGCAAGCTCTGCCGGTGCGCCGCACTGGGGGCATTGATGATCGATCAGGATGTCGATGTTTTCTCTCCACACTGGGTGCAGAATTTAGCCCCGGCCAGGTTCTCTGCGCCGCAATTGGCACAGAAGACCGGTTTTGGCGTCTCCTCCACCGGATGGCCGCAGCGGGAGCAGAATCTGGCATTGGGGGTCAGGTTTTTTCCGCAATTGCCGCACTGAATGAACACCAGTTGCTGGTGGCCGCACATGGGGCAGAATTTGGCATTCATCGGGATGGGGCACTGGCACTCCTGGCAAATTGCCTGCTGCTGATCCGTAGCAGCCCCTGTTGGTGGAGCGGCTTTGCCCGCGGTATTGAAATACTGGGCGAACATGGCCGGCATCATCAGTCCCAGGCTGGTGCCCATGCCGGTTCCTCCCTCGCCCTGGACTTCCGACGCCTTTTCCATGGCCATGGCCGATTTCATCTGCATGAGCTTGTTCATGTCGTCGATCACTCCCATGCGGCTGCGGTCATCGATGGCTTTTTGCACCTCCGGCGGCGGCGTGATGGCGTTCATGTAAAGGTGGGTCAGCCCCAGGCCGAAATGCCGAAAATCTTCTGCAAGCCGTTTCGATAGTCCTATGGAGAGTTCGTCGTATTTGGCCGGCAGATTGAGGATCGAGTCGATGGTTTCGCCCATGTAGTCGTTGAAGCGTGAAACAATGACCCGGTTGAGGTACTCTTCGATGGCTTCGGTGGTGAACATGCCCTGGGTGCCTACCATGGTGTTGATGAACAGGACCGGCTGGACCACTTGCAGGTTGAAAACGCCAAAGGCCCGCAGGCGGATCAGTCCGAGTTCGGTATCCTTGAAGGCGACCGGATCACGGGTTCCCCATTTCAGGTTGGTAAAGACCTTCATGTTGACGAAATAGACCTCCGCCCGCAGCGGGCTGTTCATGCCCCAGGGCAGACTAGCGATCTTGGTGAGAATGGGGATATTGCCGGTTTTCAGGGTGTGGCGGCCGGGACCGAAGGCCTCGACGGCCTTGCCCTTGTAATAAAAGACGCCGGCCTGACTCTCGCGCACGGTGAGTTGGGCTCCCCATTTGATATCGCCGGAGCCTTTTTCCGGCAGCCGATGAACCAGTTCCTGGCCGCTTTCGTCGAACCATTCCAGATTTTCCAGAAAAATGCGGTTGTCGCCTTGCATGGATCGATTCTCCTTTTAATTTGGTTTGGTACGGGTTGTGTAAGCCATGTATCGGCAACGGCTACGAAAACATGAGTAAGGCGACCGGCCGGTGCGCGGGCGTCTGTCGATGGTGAATTCGTAAAACGACGGGAGCGTTTCACGCAGGAAAAAGGCGGCGCCCATGCAAGGAACCGTGAAAGCGCCTGTTATTCGTTTCACCGGCATCGGTCAGAATGGTTCAATTCGTAACGACAGGCTTGGATGCTTCGCTTGCGGGTTGCTGGACCACCGGGGGTGATTGCCCACCGGTGTCAGCCGGCGCGGCCTCTATGCTGCTCTCCTCGATTGTCGCCTGGGGTGGTTGCGGTGCCGGCGCGGATGTTTCCGGCATCGGGGCGGCATTTGTCGGTTGGGCCGCCGGCTCCTCCTGCGACGTCCCAACCGAATCGGCTTCACCGGAAGTATCCGGTGACGTCACCGCCGGTGCTTCCTGCTGGGGAACTTGGGGCTGTGGGGCAGGGGGCGGGGAAGGTACGGCTGCTGCGGATTTTGCTCGAAGTGCGTCGATGGTTTGGTGGGCTTTGGCCAGATCTCCCCGGGTCGTTTTTAACTCCTGCATGGCCGCATCGAGCTGATTTTGGAGTTTTTTCGAGCCCGCTTTTTCCGTTTCCAGATCCTTCTGCAATCCGGTCATCGCGCTTTTCATCTCTTCAATGGCCGTCGTTTCCGTTGCCACGTTTTCATCTTGGGCCTTTATGCGTTCACTGTTCAAGGAAGCCAGCCGGTTGCCCAAAAACAGTGAAAACAGCGCGAAAAGCAAGGTCAGGGCTGCAAATAGCAGCGCCCCGGTGGACATTACGGTTCCGGAAACCATCGCATTTTTCTGTGGCGAACGATCAGCAGTCATTATTACTTTCCCGAAAAATTGAGGTGTCTCGGTTTGTCAATCGCATGCGGCTACGGCATCAATTTTCCTTAATCGACAACGCCTACAATGATGCTCAGGGACCATTCCCGGTATTTATTGTTGACCTTGGCGGAAACATCCAGGCCGATGGTAGTAAACACCCGCTGGATAAAGGATGCATAAGATGGTGCCGTCTCCTTGCTGTTGACCACCAGTGCAAGGCCTTCAGGTGGATCGGAAAACGCGCTCTGGGCCACCCCGTTTGTTTTCCAGCCGTCGCTGGTGAGTACTTCATCCAGTTGGCGGGCCATTGTTTCGGACAAGACGTTGCCCATCACACAGTAGATGTCCACGTTGCCCTTGGGACCCGGGTCGAGCAGATCGATCAGCTGCTCACGCTGACTTTCCGAAAGGCCGCCTTCCGGTTCGAGTTCCAGTTCCAGGTCGTCGAAAACTTCCGTGTCTTCTTCCAGTTGCTGCTGCTGTTCCTTGCGCTCTCTAACGGCGGCCTCCGCAATTTCCAGGCGCTTTCTGGCGTCCAGCAGTTCCTGTCGCAGATCATCGGCCGATTTGTTGCTGGTTTCCAGTTTGAGCTGGCTGATGTCTTGATGCTGCTGGGTACTCAGCAGTTCCTTGCGTATGGATTCGGCCGCTTTTTCCAGGGATTTGATCCGACTTCCGGAAGATTCGAGGTCTTTGGAGAGTTGCTGGATGCGACTGCGCGATTTACCGGTTGACAGAAAGACGAGAATGCCGGTAATGGCAGCGAAAATCAAGGTCCCCGCCAGGATCCAGTTGTTCAGCGCTGCTACGGATTCCATGTTGCTCAACCATGACGACATACGCAACAACCTTTCGTGGAAGAAAATTGGGGGAAAGAGTTGGAATCACCGATTATCGATAATACACGGAAGATAATGATAATTCAAGGCATTTCTGAGGGTTCCGGTGTCCTCGGGCATTGCGTCGCATGCTTGGCAACGCTTCTTCTTTTGTGTTAATGGTGAGCGCCGGTACCAATAAAAACAGGAGCACCTCAAATGGGTTGGATGGGAAAACTTGTCGGTGGAACGATCGGATTCGCCTTGGGCGGACCGCTGGGTGCCATTTTCGGAGCCGCCTTCGGACACGCCTTCGATAGCGGGACCGAACTGGAACTGTCACGGGAAGGGCAGCGACTGTCCCGGGTGGAGCAGAATCAATTGACCTTTTTTGTGGCGGCTTTTTCCATGCTGGCCAAATTGGCCCGTGCGGATGGTCGGGTAACCCCGGAGGAGATCGACTCCATCGAGGATTTCATGGAGAAGGATCTGCGACTGAACACGGACAGCCGGCATGCTGCGGTCAATATTTTTCGGACGGCGTTGAACGCACCCGGTACATTCGATGATTTCGCCCGTCAGTTTTACGAAGAATTTCACGGTCAGCCCCAGATGATTGAAGTGATGATCGAAGTTTTACTTCGGGTGGCTGTATCCGACGGCCGTTTGAGCGCCGAGGAAGAGGAACTGATCATGGTTGCCGTGAATACGTTCCATTTCAGTTCCGTCCGCTACAGCCAGTTGAAATCCAAATACGTCAAGACCGCCGACAAGGCATACGCGGTATTGGGGTGCAGTCCGGACGCCGACAACGATCAGGTCAAACGCTGCTATCGACAGCGGGTTCAGGAGTATCATCCGGACAAAATTGCCGCCAAAGGTCTGCCCGATGAGTTCACACGCTTCGCCCAGGATAAATTCCGTGAAATTCAGGAGGCGTGGGAAGAGGTCAAGGCGGAGCGGGGAATCAAGTAGGATAATTGTATCGGGAAACCGATCGTTGCCGGCCGCTTCATCCGTTCAACCAGGCGGTCTGTGGCAGCTTCAGGCTGCGTGGATGGCGGATCGTATCATGTTGCCGAAACAGGCATTGCCCATGGTAAAATATTTGATGAAGCGATCATTTTTAGGATCCATCCGTCTGACGATCTCTTTTTCCGGCAACCCCTCGGACAGCAATAAGCAAACCTTGCCGTAAATTTCTTCGAGAAAGTCCAGCTTTCCCCGAAGCTTCTTTTTGCCTCCCTTCAAGACGGGGTTGTGGCTGCAAAAAAGAGCGTCGAAATCGTACTGCAAAACGGTCTTCAGTGAGTTGATCTGTTGGTCGATTTTTTCGTCCGACCTGAAAAACTTTATTCTTTCGCCTAAATAAAGATCTCCCGAAAAAAGCCAGCCATGTTGGGTTTCCAGATAAACCGTGTGGTCCTTGCTGTGGCCCGGTGTGTGAATGGCCAGGAACCGATGTCCATTGAATTCCAATAATGGGGGCAGGGTGGCCACCTTTACCACTCGCGATTGTCCCCAGACCAGATGCTGGTAGGGCATGATCGGACGGATATTTTGCATTTTTCGGGCGGTGATTCGATGGCCCAGGACAGCGGCGCCACAGGTCTTGGCAATCAGGGCGGCATTGCCGCTGTGATCTTCGTGGTGGTGGGTCAAAAGCAGCCGTTTCACCGGATTGGCACGGACAAATTTTTTCATTTCCGCGGCCACATGGGATTGGCCGCAGTCGATCAGTGTATCGCCCACAAGATAGCAGCGGACCGTCATTAACGGGCGGCCGATGAGACCATAGCCCAGTTCCAGAGCGATTACTTCGGGATGGTAGCGATGCTGAGAGACGGTTTTCATATTGATCGGTACGCGAAGCAGGATTGATTTTGGCCGTCACTCATAGATTTTTTCATCCTGGGCGTGGGCTTCGGCCGCATCCAACTCCCAGTCCCTTGCTTCGGTTTCCGACTTTTTCCCGATACGATCCCGGTACCATTCGTTGGCGATGATCATGGACATCACCTCGTTGGTGCCGGTCCAGATGGAGGCAAGCCGTAAATCCCGGACAATCCGCTCCACGGGAAAAACATTGGTGTAGCCGATGCCGCCCATGACCTGCATGGCATTATGGGCCGCCTTCTGGCACGACTCGGTAACGAATTTCTTGGTTTCGGAAACCATGCGCCGAATGATGCGCGGCGATTCACCGCCGTCCACCGCTTTGCAGGTGGCGTAAACCATGGCCCGGGCGGCGTCCAGCAGCATGACGGCTTCGGCCACCTGGAAGCTGACCCCTTGAAAGGTGTTGATGGGGGCGCCAAAGGCCTTGCGGCGGCTGGTATAGTCCGTGGCGACATCCAGCGCTGGGCGGGCCGCGCCGATGGTCATGGCGGCCGTTCCCAGGCGCTCCGGGATCATCATGGTGTTGAAGACCGCGTAGGCGCCGTTAATTTTTCCCACCACATTGGCCTTGGGAACGCGCACATCCTTGAAAACGATTCTCCCGGCGCCGCCGCCTCGGCAGCCCATGAGGCCGTACAGATATTGGGTCTCGACACCCGGTCCGCGATCGACGATAAAACAGGTCAGCGCTTCGTGGGGCCTGGCATCGGTCGCGGTGCGGGCATATACGAGAAAATAGTCGGCCCCTTCGGCACCGACGATAAAGCGTTTTTGTCCGTTGAGGATGAAATCGTCCCCGTCTCTCACAGCGGTCGTGGTAGTGCCGAAGAAATCGGACCCGCCGCGGGGTTCGGTCAGGCACTCGGCGGCAAACAGGTCACCTTTGAGCAGCGGCTTGACATATTTTTCCTTCTGCTCGTCGCTGCCGTGAAGAATGATGGCATCGCACACCAGTTCGGCGCCTACACCGAAAATGCAGGCGAAAATGTATCCCAGGGTGCCGACTTCCTCCACGGCCATGGCCGTGGCTACCCAATCCATGCCTCGCCCTCCCCAACGTTTGGGATAGCGGCATCCCATCAGGTTGCGCCGACCGGCTTCCTGTAAAAACTCTTTAGGAAACTGAATGCGGTCCTGATCCATGTCCAGGATCATTTCGCGGGGCACCCAGCGTACCAGGTCCCTGACTTCTTCACGGAATTTTTTGGCCGGTTCGGATAACAGGTGGTCAAACATCGGATTTTTTCCTTTCCAGTGTTTCGAGGCGTCGAATCAGTTTTTCACGGACGTCACGCATATCCGTTTCCAGGGTTTTGAGTTCCTTCAAACGCTGTGCGATTTCCTTCAGCTTCTTGTCCCCGTAAGACAGAGCGCTGCGGATCTGGTCGATCTCGTTGACGTCCACATCGGCCAGTCCGATCATTTTTGCGATTTCGTCGAGGGTGTAGCCGAATCGTTTGCCACGCAGGATCAATTTCAAGCGGGCCCGGTCCTTGGAAGTATAGACGCGTTGATTTCCCTGAGTGCGGCCGGGGTGGAGCAGCCCCTTTTCCTCATAGAAGCGGATGGACCGGCTGGTGATGCCGAGTTCGGCAGCAAGGTTGGAAATGGAAAAGCGTTCTTTTTTCACGACAGGTCGCCCGGCTAACTTAACGTTTACGTAAAGGTTAAGGTAGCAGAGAGACCCAGCAGGGGTCAAGGACTTTCCGTTTATGGATGGACAAAAACTATCGGGAAAAAACCATGGTCGGTTGGATAACCATTGGTTCCATGACAACGCCGAAGATGCTTTCGGAAATGGCTGCGATATTGATGGGTTCCGAGGCTTCAATCTCGGTGGACGTTTCCCTGGTTTCTTCGCGCCCGCCATGTGCAAAGAGTTCAAGACGGGATTTTGGAATGTTACCGGTGGAAAAAGTGCAGCCCTGCGACCAGTCGATGTAGATGGGCTGCGGACGCATGCGCCGGGCGCTTTTCCCAAGATCGCTGCACAGCAGATCACTGATCAGTTTGCGTTTGGTGTGGGGATTGGCATTGGTTTTAAAGGAAATGCCCCGCGATTGGAGGATGTGGTCCATGATGCCTTCCTCCAAGGTGCCCACCACCGCCGCAGGGGAGGTGTAGCTGGATCGTTGGCCTTTTTGGTAGGCTTCCAGGGAAATGATCGAATACCCGGACTTGAAATTGGTGTAATTGACCACAGCGCTGTTGCCGCGGATGGAACGGTCGGCTTCGTTTTTCAGCTCTGCAAGGGTTGCATAAAATTTGGGTGGGGTCAGGCAGGTGCCGGAGCGATCCGCCATGGCCCGATAAGACTGTCCATAGTTGCCGGAAGGACTCCAGACGGACCAGCTGCTCGGCGAAACTTCTTCGATGCCTTCGATTTGAGCGGCGATCTGATCCGGTCGGTACCAGAACCCCTGAATCCATGGGCGAATGGGTTTGTCGGTGCGCCGCTGCATGCTGCGCATGCTGGCTTCCATGATCATTTCGGGAAATTCACCGGGTGATTGTTTACCCAAGAAACCGGCCGGAAAATGGGACGGGTAAAACATGGGGCAGATGACGTCCAGGTGGGGAGCCATTTTTTCCAGCACCTGGCCGATGCCGAAGTCATCGGTTTTCCAGGCCGTGAGTCCAAAAATGTCCGCCGAAAGCAATACGCCTAGCGGCTTTAATTCCCGGGAAGCCTTTTCGAGAAACGATTGGATATAGTTAGATTTGGAAAAACCGGCTTCTGTGTTGGGATAGGTGATCGCGGAAAGATCGCCGTCGCTGGGAAATCGAACATAGTCGAACTGGATTTCGTCGAAACCCAGGCCGGCCAGTTCTTTGGCCAGAGCGATGTTGTACGCCCATACCCGGCTGTCACTGGGATTGGACCAGTGCAGGCCGTTGGCATCGGTCCAGGGAGCCCCGCTGCGTGCATCGATGACGCTCATATCGGGCCGGCTTGCGGCAAGTTGATGATCGGCGAACACATCCAGTTTGGCAATGGTATGGATGTTGTCCTGCTTTAATCGCGCCACGTGTCTGGCCAATCCGGAATGTCCGGCGGCAACGCCCATCTCGACAGCCGTTGGGTTTTTAGACGGCCACAGCAATCTTCCTCTCGGCGTTTTCACATGCAGGACAACCGCATTGATTGGGGTCTGCGAGGCATAATGGACCATCCCGTCCAGCGTTCGTTGGGTGATTTTATGGGGCGGAACGTATACGGCATAATTGCTATCGACTTCTGCCAATGCTGCTGGCGGTAAAAGGACTGCCGCTGCGATCCAATAAAAACATGAAACAGCCAATAGGGTTTTTGCGTGTGATAAGGGGATTGAAATCAACGCTGTGATTGTCCTTTCTTCTGGAATCCTCAATTGCGACCGACGGATTCGATGGGTTTGGTTTTCAGACCCTTTATCGGCAGTTGTCGTTTTTCATGAAGCGCAAGGGTAAATTTTCTCAACCGTTCGATTATCCTATGGTATCCAGCAGGCTGCCCAGCATGTCATCGGCGGTCTGGATCGTTTTCAGATTGGCACTGTAAGCCGTTTGGGTGGGAATGGTTTCGGTCAGTTCCTCGGCAAGATCCACGTTGGAATTCTCGACTTCACGGGTGACGCCATCTTCCGAAACAAGCTTGGGCAGGCCGGGTGTATCAACCCGATCGACGACCGGTTGAACGCCGCCGTTTTTACCTTCTTGAAGGGTCGTGCGGCTTTTCTTGAAGCCGTCCGTGTTGACGTTGGCGATATTGTTGGCGGTAACGTCCATTTTGACCGAAAAGGACGAAATGGCGGATGTAGCTGAAGAAAGAGGTGAAACCATCGTTACTCCTGTTTTTGTACGGTTAAACGCTTACATCTGAATAGCAATTCCAGTGCCACAGTACTGATTGCATATAATCATTAAAATTTCAGTATGTTATAAATAAAGAAATCGTAAATGAGAGGAAAGATGACAAAAAAGGTCAACATTCACGACGGGAGCCGAAAGCGGGCAAATACACTTCCCGTCGATTTTTGCGACGACCGAACGGGAAATGATTGCCGGTAAACACTTCCTTCCAGCGCGGTAAAAATTGCCGCCAAATGCTTTCGGGGAGGGGGCAGGTGATATTTTCAATTGCCGCTTGATAAATGGCAATGCCAAGCATTTTGCAAAAAAATCAAAGCGGCGGTCTGCTGGCGGTCATCCTTGTAACATTACGTAACTACAGATAAATCGGTGTGAAAGAGGTCTTTCTATCCGTTTGGATTGTGTGAAAACGTAGACAGTCGTGTCCGTTTTTATGCAAAAAAATCGCACCTTGGATTATTTTTCGGTAAAGATTGCATGGAATTTGCTCATAGCTAAAATAGATTGAAACGGTCAGACAGAAAACCATTTATAGGAGGCGTGCATGGTAACCATAGATCCGAACAGACCGATCCAGTCCATTGTGGACTCCAAGACGGAAAGCGACCGGGCAAAGCCCACCGAGGGCGGATTCGACACGATTTTCAAACAGGCGATGGACGTCGAGGATGCCCGGCCATGCTCGGCAGAGCCGACAATGGAGGCTTCGGATATTCGACCGGCTCGCTTTTCGACGGATACCGCGGTCGAAACGGACGCATCGATTTTCGATCAAACAGATCAACTGATGGACACGCTGGAGGCGTATCGGGAAAAACTGGGCGATAACGAGGCAACATTGAAGGATGTCGAACCGTTTATGCAGCAGATGGCATCCCAGAGCGAAGCGCTCGCAACGATGACGCAATCCGAAGTGGGTGCTGACGACAAACTGCAGGGCATTGTCGACCAGGCTTTGGCGCTGTCATCGATGGAAATTGCCAAGTACAACAGCGGCTATTACAACAATGGCTGATTCTCAGAAGCTCATCACGCTTTTCGCGTACTCCTGGTCACTGAACAGCCGTTTGGCAAACTTCAGGTACTTTTCAGCGATGGCCCGGACAGCCAATTGCAGGGCATAGGGCCGCACCGGCTTTTCCAGCAGGTGATTCACATCGGAAGCCACACACATATTGACAATGTCATCGCTGGCATTTCCGGTGATGACGATGGAATCGGAATGAGCGGTGGGGAATTTTTTTTCGATGGCGTCAAGGAAATAAAAACCGCTGGCCCCTCCTAAAAAAACATCCACCACAAAAATGGCAACCCCGATCTCCCTTCCCAGGCAATACACCGTCGCCTCTTCCACATCCGTAAAGGAAAGCACTTTTCCCCAGGTATAAAAGCGTTCTATGGTACTGGAAATCAATTGACAGACATCCGGGTCGTCATCGACGACGATTACATCCAATCCTTCTGACATCTTATCATTCCTTCCTTTTGGCTGAACGGATGGAAAACCAAGGCTGCCAAGATGACCGCAAGGCAAGCGCTATCGGTCATCTTGAATATCGTAACGGGCCATTTTGCGATAAACGGTCGTCGTGTTCACGCCCAGCAATTTTGCGGCTTCGGCTTTGTTGCCCCCAACTTTTTGAAGCGCCTGCTGAATCGTTTTCTTTTCAATGGCCTTTAAATTCAAATCCGTATCCGTCGGCACCGGTTTGCCGGTCTGCCGGGCGATCTCCTTTGGCAGGTCGTCGATATCCAGAATCTCGTCGATTCCCAGCGCATACGCTCTTCGCACCACGTTTTCAAGCTGCCGGACATTGCCCGGCCAGTCGTAGGCCACCAGCTTGGCCATGGCTTCCGGACTCACTTCGGGCGACGCCGCGGACTCATTGCCCTGGTGTTTCGCTATAAAATGATTGAGCAGAAGCGGGATGTCCTCGCGGATTTCCCGCAACGGCGGCATGGTAATGGAAATCACGTTGAGCCGGTAATACAAATCCTCGCGAAACAATTGCTTTTGGATGGCCTCGTCCAGTCTTTTGTTGGTGGCGGCAATCACGCGGACATCGACTCGAGCTTCACGGGTATCGCCAACGGGACGGACCTTTTTTTCCTGCAACACGCGAAGCAGGCTGACTTGAACCGCGGGGGAAACTTCCGCGATTTCGTCCAAAAAAATGGTGCCGCCATCCGCCGCCTTAAAAAGACCGATGGCGTCTTTAGACGCACCGGTAAAAGCGCCTTTTACATGTCCGAACAACTCCCTTTCCAACAGACTTTCCGCGATAGCGCCGCAGTTGACGGGAATGAAAGGCCCTTCTTTGCGGTCACTGTTGTTATGGATGACATTGGCGGTCAACTCCTTTCCGGTGCCGCTTTCTCCCTGGATCAAAACCGTTGGGCTGGAAGCACTGATTCTGTCGATGATGGTATATATCTCCTGCATTTTTGGAGACATGCCCACCAGTTCATCGTATTTGTAACGCTCTTTCAGCTGACTGCGAATGCGTTGGTTCTCTTCTTCGAGCTTATGTTTTTCGATGATGCGGTCGATAAGGATTTTGAAGCGGTCGAAATTGATTGGTTTCTGGAGGAAATCATAGCTGCCGAGTTTCATGGCCTCGATTGCCGATTCGATGGTCCCATATCCGGAAACGACGATGACCTCCGTTTCCGGAGAAATCTCTTTGATCTGTTTCAACAGATCCATGCCATTGAGTTCGGGCATTATCAGGTCTGTAAAAACCACGGTATAATAAGTGGTCCGGACTCTTTCGATGGCCTTCAGACCGCTTGACTCGGTGGTTACATCGAAACCGCAGCGGCTCAGAAATTGCCCTACAATCGAAAGAATCTGCTGGTCGTCGTCAACAAACAGTATTTTATATTTTTGCATAACCGAACGATGAAAAAGGTCACAATACCAAACCGCCTGCATGTGCCGATACACCTGACACATAAAGACGTCTTTGGTTTGCCATACGCTCCAATAACCTAATTTTAATAGATAAATTAAGCACTTTTATTTATGTCACGAACATGGAAAAAAAGTCAAGGGAGCAAAATGGGATATTGTCAATTCTTTTAAAATTGATATTTAAAAACTTACTGATCATCCAGTACCATCTTCACGCTGTTGTCTGATCCTCCGTTTGTACCCAACGCCTCATTCTGACCGGAAGCGCCCCCCTGAAAAACCTTGAACCAGCTGCTTTCAACAAGTTTGTTTGCCATGGACGCCAAGGCAATAGTCGGAAACCGTCCATGAGTTTGGCCTGGACACCTGTAGTGGGTGCCCCTTATTCGAATCGAGCCACGAAAAAGGGGCGCATTTTTCCAAAGTGCCCAGCGACAGTGTTTCATCATGGACAAAATTAACCGCTTTTCAAAGGAGGGACTATGAAACAACACACCAAAACCCTTACACTGGCCATCATGGTTGTTCTTGCCATCGTTTTTGCCGGCACATGCTGCGCAACCGCCATGGAAAAAGTCAACATTAATACAGCAACGCTGGAACAATTGATGACGCTAGATCGCGTGGGACCCAAATACGCCCAGCGGATTATCGATTACCGCGAACACGTTGAACCTTTTAAAAAGCCGGAAGACATCATGAAGGTAAAAGGTATCGGCAAAAAAACCTGGGAGGCCAACAAAGACCGGATTGTCGTTTGACGACCTCTTGCTGTTTGAGACTGAGCGTTCGAACGAAATGATCGATCGATAACAAGCGCATGTTTAAAAACCGACCTGTCCGTTTTTTCTATTAGGACGGGTCGGTTTTTTAATTGGCGAAAACCATCGATCACCTCCGCAGCTTTGCAGACAAAAGGTCACGGGTAAATTGACGACAGCATATCCCATAGCCTCGTATCTATCTCCAGCGATTAATTTTACACCCGCATCGCCTGACTGAACAGTAAATTTAAGCGGTTGTTTTACTTTAACATTGACTCTTGTCCTGTTTTGTGTTCAAAACATGAACATATAAACTGCATTTCCAAGTCCAACTCTTAATTTATTCGTACAAAAAGCAGGTACATCGAACCACGATGTAATCCAACCTGCGGAGCTATCCCCCCCCTTCTGAAATGGAATCGAAAAACTTCAAAACATTGCAATTACTGGAAGCCATCGCGGAAGAGCGTCCCACGTCACAGCGGGAATTATCGGATGTCCTGCAGGTTTCATTGGGTATGGTGAACGCCTTCATCAAACGCCTGGTTAAAAAAGGTTACTGCAAGGTCACCACCATTCCTAAAAACCGTGTGCAATACATCCTAACGCCGGCCGGCGCCATGGAAAAAACGCGGTTAACGTATAAGTACATTTCAAGTTCCTATCAATATTTTAAAACCGCCAGAAAACGATTGCATGATCTTTACGATACCTTGCAGGATCGAGGGGCGACGCGGATTGTCTTTTACGGAGCCGGTGAATTTGCCCACATTGCCTATTTGTCGATGACCGGCACCCGCCTGGAATTGATCGACGTGGTGGATCCGAACTTGGAAGGTCAAAAATTCGCACATTTGCATATCCAACCGTTCACGCGCATTCAAACCGTGGATTATGACATTCTGCTGATCACCACCGTCGACAATCATGGGGATATTTTAAATGCCATCCGACAGGCTGGTGTGCCTCAGAGCAAAGTTATGTTTTTTTAGAGAACCACGACGACGTAAAAATAATTCCCACCACCGGACAAATCGTGAGATTTAACCTGATGAGCAATGAAAAAAAAGATATTCGCTGGATTCAACGTTTTAGCAATTTCCAAAAGGCCTTTGGCCAGTTGGCCAAGTTCATTGAAAAAGACGACTTGTCCGAACTGGAAGAACAGGGACTAATCAAGGCGTTTGAATACACCTTTGAACTGGCCTGGACGACGCTGAAGGATTTTCTTGAGTATAGCGGACAATCCGGTATTTACGGTTCAAGAGATGCCATAAGGAAGGCGTTTCAGGTGGATTTGATCGAAAACGGCGATCAATGGATGGATATGCTCATCAGTCGCAATCGAACATCGCATACCTATAACCGCGAAACTGCAGAAGAAATCTGTAAGGCGATTAAAAATGAGTATTTTGCGATGTTCATGATGTTGGAAAAGAAATTAAATCAGTTGCAAACGGAGCCTGGTCAAGCGTGAATGACATCCAATTTGGGCTTTCAAAACCGTGCGTTGATAAAATTAACCACATATTCGCGCAATACGACGAAATTAGAGAGGTTATCCTCTATGGCTCACGAGCGAAAGGAAATTTCAAATCAGGTTCTGATATTGATCTGACACTAAAAGGTGAAGGGTTGAATCTATCCATATTGAACAAAATTACTCTCGCGTTGGATGATTTGATGCTGCCGTACACCTTCGACCTCTCTTTATACCATCAAATTAAAGAAGCAGATCTGATTGATCATATCCAACGGGTTGGCAAGGTGTTTTATTCAAAGGACCGTATACGCTGAAATAAAGGGGAATATACATGCAATTCATCGATTTGGCTGCTCAACAAAAGCGCATTCGTGAAAAAATCGACGCCAATATAAGTGCCGTGCTGGAACACGGACGCTACATTATGGGGCCGGAAATCGACGAACTGGAGAAGGCCCTTGGCGATTTTTGCGGCGTCAAACAAGCGGTTTCCTGCGCATCAGGAACCGATGCGCTGCTGCTGGCCTTGATGGCCCATAATGTCGGCCCTGGTGATGCCATTTTAACATCGCCGTTCACGTTTATCGCAACGGCCGAAGTCATCAGCCTTCTCGGTGCGACACCCGTATTTGTCGACATTGACCCGTCCACCTTCAATATCGACCCTCAAAAAATCGAACCGGCTTTGAACGCATTAAAAGCGGGCGACAGTTCATTGCATCCGTTGCCCGACATTTACGGCCTGAAAGCCAAAGGCATCATCGCCGTGGATCTTTTCGGACTGCCTGCCGATTACGAACGGATCAACGCCATTGCGAAAGAACACGGACTTTTTGTCATTGAAGACGCGGCACAATCGTTTGGCGCCGAATACTTCGGGAAAAAAGCCGGCAGCCTGGCCGATGTGGCCTGTACATCGTTCTTCCCGGCTAAACCGTTGGGCGGATATGGCGATGGTGGGATGTGCTTTACCGACGATGACAATTTGGCCGACGTCATGCGGTCCCTGCGCATCCACGGCAAAGGCGGACACAAATACGACAACGTTCGCATCGGCATCAACGGAAGACTGGACACCCTGCAGGCCGCCGTCCTGAATGCCAAATTCGACATTTTTCCGGAAGAGGTCGCCCTGCGCCAGGAGGTGGCCGGACGATACAACGAAATGATTGCTCAAGGGCGTTCTGCAGAAATTGTCCTTCAAACGCCCGCCATCCCTTCCGGTTACCTTTCCGTGTGGGCCCAATATTCCTTGTTGGCCAACAACGAAGATCAGCGAAGCCAAATCCAAAACCGATTAAAGGATGCCGGAATCCCAACGGCGGTGTATTATCCGCTTCCGCTGCATTTGCAGACCGCATTCGGCAACCTGCAGTATCGGAAAGGCGATTTTCCTGTAAGCGAAGACTTCTCGAAACGAATTTTCAGCCTTCCGATGCATCCTTACCTGCAGGCCGATGAGCAGCAGCGCATCGTCGATGTGATTTATTCCTAACCGGAGAGGCCTATAATGACGACGGATGCCAATAGCAGCAATAAACTACCCCGTATTGCGGTGATCGGCAGCGGTTACTGGGGCAAGAACCTGGTTCGTAATTTTCATCAGATTGGCGCCTTGGACCTGATTTGCGACCGCTCCGAAGATTTGCTGGCAAATTTTCGAGAGCAGTATTCAGGCGTTAAAACCTGCCTTGCCCTATCGGAGGTTCTCAAAGACGCAACCATCGACGGGGTGGCCATTGCAACGCCTGCTGAAACCCATTACGGCCTTGCTAAAGAAGCGCTTTTAGCGGGTAAACATGTATATGTCGAAAAACCCCTGGTCCTGAACGAAAGGGAAGGGGAGGAGTTGATTGAACTCGCCCGGGAGCGCAAACTGGTGCTCATGGTCGGTCACCTGCTGCAGTATCACCCAATTTTTAAAAAGCTGAAAGAACTCGCTCTTGGCGGAGAACTGGGGCGAATCAATTATATTTACTCCAATCGTCTCAATTTGGGTAAAATTCGGCGCGAAGAGAATATCCTGTGGTCGTTCGCCCCTCACGATATTTCCATGATTTTATCATTGGCCGAGGACGAGCCCGAAACTGTCCAAACCACGGGCGGGTATTACCTGCATAAAAAAATTGCCGATGTTACGACGACCCATTTCGAATTTAAATCCGGTTTGCAGGCGCATATTTTCGTTTCCTGGCTGCATCCCTTCAAAGAGCAGAAGCTGGTGGTGGTCGGCGATCGGAAAATGGCAGTTTTCAACGACACCAAACCATGGGCGGACAAGCTTTGGCTTTACCCGCATGAAATCAAATGGGAACATAATATGCCTGTTCCGGCGAAAGCGGAACCCGAAACGGTGGATGTTCCCCAGGAAGAACCCTTGAGACAGGAATGCCTGCATTTCCTGCACTGCGTTGCTACCGGGCAACAACCCGTTACCGATGGGAAGGAAGGACTTCGGGTTCTGCGGGTCCTGAACGCCAGCCAGCGGTCTTTGGATCTGAACGGACAATCGGTCAGAATTCTCCCGCAAATGGAACAGCAAGACCAGCGTTCGGATCCAGTCCCCCAAATCGACTTTTTCGCGCACGAATCTGCAGTCATCGATGAAGGGGTTTCAGTAGGAAAGGGAACTAAAATCTGGCACTTTTCCCATGTCCTCAAAGGATCGGATATCGGTGAAAATTGCAACATAGGCCAAAATGTTGTTGTGGGACCGGATGTTACCATCGGAAACGGTTGCAAGATCCAAAACAACGTTTCGGTTTATAAAGGTGTAACGCTTGAAGACGGCGTGTTTTGCGGCCCCTCCATGGTATTTACCAATATCTATAATCCCAGGGCCGAAATACGTAAAATGGATCAAGTGCGTCCGACCCTTGTAAAAAAAGGGGCAACACTTGGCGCCAACTCGACCATCGTCTGCGGAACGACAATAGGGCGTTATGCATTTGTCGGGGCAGGGGCGGTGGTCAATAAAAATGTGGTCGACCATGCCCTGGTGGTTGGCAATCCGGCCAAACAGATCGGTTGGGCATGCGAATGCGGGGAACGGCTGTCCAACGATATGGAATGTTTGGTCTGTGAAAAGCGTTATGAGCGTTCAACTGGAGGTCTTATAGAAATCCGATGAACGATAAACAGCAGGACATCCGTTGGAAAGTACGATTTTCGGATTAATCTGATCGAAGACAGCGAAAACTGGATGGATCGATTGAAAGGCGAGACCGAGTAAGCCTGGCTGGAATGCCTTAAAAAAAGTGAATTGAAAAGATTCGTGGCGTGTTTGAACGTTAGAACGAAATCGACAAGGTAATCTTATAAGGTTCGCGCGCCAAAGGTAGCTTTAACCCGGGATCAAGCACAGGCAAATTGGTCTCAAAGCCAGAAAGTAGAGGAATTGAAAAAAGTCCTCTGAGAAAATTGTGGGATTCTTAAGTAGTTGAAGGTAAAATCGGTATACAATATGAAAAATAAAAATATTCTTGTAACTGGAGCTGATGGCTTCATCGGATCTCACCTAACAGAATTGCTTGTAATAAATGGTGCGAATGTCAGAGCATTGAGTCAGTATAACTCCTTTAATTATTGGGGGTGGTTAGAAGATACTGAATGTATTAATGAAATCGAAGTAGTTGCCGGAGATGTTCGCGATCCTTATTATTGTAAAAAAATTACTAAAGGTATTGATATTATATTTCATTTGGCAGCCTTAATAGCAATCCCATACTCATATGTTGCACCCGACAGCTACGTTGATACAAATATAAAAGGAACAATGAATCTATGTCAGGCCGCTATTGAAAACGATGTACAGCGATTTGTCCATACATCAACATCTGAAGTGTATGGTACCGCCAAATATGTACCAATAGATGAGTTGCATCCCCTGCAACCTCAATCGCCATACAGTGCATCAAAAATTGGCGCTGATGCTATGGCAATGAGTTTCTATCTCACGTTTAATTTGCCGCTTGTTATCGCTAGACCCTTTAATACGTATGGCCCACGGCAATCCGCACGAGCGATAATACCAACGATCATTACACAAATCTGCAGTTCTCAAGAGAAACTCGCACTGGGGGATTTGTCTCCCACCCGAGATCTGAATTTTGTAGAAGATACATGCAGAGCTTTAACGCTACTTGCTAATTGTGAACACACTATCGGACAAACTGTAAATATTGGCTCTAATAAGGAGTCTTCCATGAAGACAGTAGTCCATATGATTAAAGATATAATGCAGTCTGATATCGAAATCGTCACGGAATCAAAACGAATCCGTCCAAAAAAATCGGAAGTGTTTCGCTTGCGCTGTGACAACACCAAAATCAGGGAGCTAACAGGGTTTGTACCAAAATATTCGCTCCGAGAAGGATTGGAGAAGACAATTGAATGGTTTAAGAATTCGGAAAATTTAAACAAATATAAGAGCAGTATCTACAATGTATAATAAAGTTATTGCATTTATACGTGAACTCTATCATGGGAAGGAGTTTATACCTTTACACGAACCGGTTTTTGACGAAACTGAAATAGATTACGTCAATCGAACGATTCAATCCACTTTTGTTTCTTCGGTTGGAGAATATGTTGATCTATTTGAAAAAAAACTGTGTCAAATCACAGGAAGCAAATATGCTATTGCAACAGTCAACGGGACTGCCGCTTTGCACGTTGCCCTTAAATTAGCAGGAGTGGAACCAGACGATGAAGTGATCACTCAACCACTGTCGTTTGTCGCTACGGCAAATGCCATTAGATATTGTGGTGCCCATCCAGTATTTCTGGATATCGATATAAAAACTTTGGGACTTAGTGCCAACTGTGTCGAAAAATTTCTTTCAGAAAACTGCCGCTATGACGGAAACACCACTTTTAATCGCCATACGAATAGGAGAGTGGTGGCCTGTGTGCCGATGCATACTTTCGGCCACCCTTGTCGCATTGATGATATTGCCGAAATCTGCAACCGCTATCATATTCCTATTGTTGAAGATGCTGCTGAAGCTATTGGCAGCATTTATCAAGGAAAACATGCCGGTACATTCGGTAAATGCGGCATTCTGAGTTTTAACGGTAACAAAACAATTACCTGCGGTGGCGGGGGGGCAGTTATTACCAACGATAAAACATTAGCCATTGCAGCCAAACATTTGACTACAACCGCCAAAGTTCCCGGAGGCTTTGAATATGTTCATGATACCCTGGGGTTTAACTACAGATTACCGAATATTAATGCTGCATTGGGCTGTGGGCAGTTGGAAAAGCTGAATGTATTCGTACGCTATAAACGAAGACTATCTGAAAAATACGAGCGATTTTTCAGCAGCGTTGATCTGCCGTTTGTCAAAGAACCGAGAGATGCGGTGTCTAATTACTGGCTGAATGCGGTGATCTTACCTACTTTAAATGAGCGAAATCGGTTTTTGAAAAAAACAAACGATAATGGAGTCACCACTCGTCCTGCATGGCGATTGTTGAACAAACTGCCGATGTATCAAACATGTGAAACCGACTCGTTGGTTAATGCAAACTGGATTGCGGATCGATTGGTTAACATACCTAGTAGTGTGGTGACCTGATGATAAAGGATCTCATCCTTGTTGGTGGAGGCGGCCATTGCAAATCGTGTATCGATGTAATCGAACAGGAAGGCATGTATCGTATTGCTGGTATTGTAGATGTCCTCGAAAAGCTAGATGAGAAAGTGTTGGGATACAAGATAATTGCTACTGATGAGGACATTTATTCCTTGACTAAAGAATATGACAATTTCCTTGTCACCATAGGTCAGATAGAATCCCCAGAACGACGACAAAAAATATTTAAAAACTTAAAAGCGTTAAAAGCTCAGATGCCGATTATTATATCTCCCTATGCTTATGTATCGCGACATGCGTCTATTGGAGAAGGGACAATTGTCATGCATCAGGCATTACTAAATGCTGGTGCAATCGTTGGACGCAACTGTATTATCAATTCCAAATCATTGATTGAGCATGAAGCCGTCATAGAGGATCATTGCCATATTTCTACAGGAACTATCATAAACGGGGGAAGTCTTGTTAAAGAAGGCAGTTTTATCGGAAGCAACTCTGTGATTCGTGAAAATATAACTATTGAACGCAACAGCATAATCGGATTGCATTCAAAGATCTATAAAAGTAATAAAAAAAGTAGAACTATCTGATGGCTATCGAAAACTACCAGCATTCAGAAAAAGTATTTATTATCGCCGAAGCCGGTGTTAACCACAATGGTAGTTTCTCAATGGGATTCCAGCTCATTGATGCAGCCATGGATGCTGGCGCAGATGCAATTAAATTTCAGACATTTAAGGCTGAAAGACTGGTTACGAGGGATGCCCGAAAGGCTGAATACCAGCGATCTTGCTCAGAAAATGAATCCCAATTTGATATGTTGCGGCAGCTTGAGCTCAAAGAGTCAGATCAATTTAAATTGCTTGAACACTGCCGGGCTAAAGGTTTTCAGTTTCTTTCATCACCTTTCGATTTGAAAGCCATCGACTTCTTAAATAAACTGGGAATCACCACATTTAAAATACCATCCGGCGAAATCAACAACCTTCCATACCTGAGAAAGATAGGGTCGTTTAATAAAGAAATCATCCTATCAACCGGTATGTCAACGTTAGCTGAAATTGAAGAAGCCATTGATATCCTAAACACAGCTGGAACACCAAAAAACAAGATAACTGTGTTACATTGCAACTCAGCTTACCCATCACCAATTGAAGATGTAAACCTCAGAGCAATGCTGTCTATTCGTAACGCTTTTAACGTTAAAATTGGCTATTCTGATCACACAATTGGAATTGAAATCTCAATCGCTGCGGTTGCCATGGGTGCAAAGATCATCGAGAAGCATTTTACCTTGAATAACGACCTGCCAGGCCCGGACCATAAAGTATCTTTGAACCCACATGCATTTAAAAAGATGGTCACGTCCATTCGAAATGTGGAAAGAGCACTTGGTAGTGCCCATAAAAAGCCGACACCATCTGAGCTCAAAAACAAACCCCTTGTTCGAAAAAGCATTGTAGCATCAAAAGAAATTAAAAAAGGGGAAGTGTTCACTGAAGATAATCTTACCGTCAAGAGACCATCCGGTGGAGTTTCGCCTCTTTTGTGGGATACTATTATCGGGAAAATAGCACGGAAAGACTACAAAATAGACCAGCAGATATGAAAAGAAAGATTTGTTTTGTTACAGGCACAAGGGCCGAATACGGACTGTTGAGTCGTTTGATGGAAAAGGTTGATCAGGACCTTGACCTGCGTCTGCAGATTATAGCCACCTGCATGCATTTATCTGCTGAATTCGGGAATACATATCAAGAAATTGAATCTGATGGCTTCAAAATTGATAAAAAAGTCGAAATGCTGATGTCGTCAGACAGTCCGGAAGCTATCTGTAAATCAATGGGACTGGCACTCATCAGTTTTCCGGATGCATATAAACACCTTAATCCGGATCTGATCGTCTTGTTAGGTGATCGTTTTGAAACTTTTTGTGCTGCAGCTGCGGCAACTGTATGCCGCATTCCCATCGCACATATTCATGGAGGGGAATGTACAGAAGGCGCTATTGATGAAGCCTTTAGACATTCGATTACAAAAATGAGCCACCTTCATTTTACCAGTACAGAGCAATACCGTAGTAGAGTCATACAGTTGGGTGAAAAACCCGAATCGGTTTTCAATGTGGGGTCTCTTGGCGTTGAAAACATTAGTAAACTTACTTTATTATCTCTAAAGCAGCTTGAGAATAAACTGGATTTTATCCTGCACAAAAAATATTTACTGGTAACGTTGCACCCACAAACGCTGGATTCGGATGATGGATCGAACCATGCGAAACAGCTTTTAAATGCATTGGCTATTTTTAAGGACATAAATGTTATTTTTACGAAAGCGAATGCTGATGCAGGCGGTAGGGCGATAAATACCGCCATTGAACAATTTGTTACAACTAATCCAGATAGGGCACGCATTTTCCCTTCATTAGGAAAAATAGTTTATTTTAGTGTATTAAAATATGCCGAGGCAGTCGTGGGAAATTCATCTAGTGGGATTATTGAAGCTCCTAGCTTCAAAATTCCAACAGTAAATATAGGCGACAGACAAGCTGGTCGTGTTCAGAGTCGAAGTGTGATTAATTGCTCTTCGAGATCAAAAGCTATCATAGATGCATTGAAAATTGCTTTGTCAAGTCAATATAAGGAAAGTTTGGTCGATATTTTTAACCCATATGAAAAAAAAGAAACTGCAATTAATATCAAAAATCAACTTAAATTTTTTCAACTGCGAAACATTTTGAAAAAAGAATTCAATAACCATATATCATCGATTTAGTATAATTTAGGAATCATTCCTTATAGAGATTTAGGCTAATATATGAAACCATGGAAATCCACATTAATTAAACCATCTGATACAATAATTGATGCCATTAAAATAATTGACTCTTCTGAGTTACAGATTGGTTTAGTAGTGGACAAAGATATGCATCTAATTGGTACAATAACGGATGGTGATATACGAAGGGCCATCTTAAGTGGAATTGCAACCGACAGACCTGTTGATAGGGTTATGAATCAAAATTACACTTTCGCTAAGAAGAATGAAAGTGAAGTAAATATTGTAACCTTAATGAAGAAAAAAAAGATACGGCATTTGCCGGTATTAGATGATGATGGACATATCGTTGATTTAAAAATGCTCATAGATATGATTAATGCTACGTATAAAGAAAATTACGTGGTCTTAATGGCCGGCGGTCAAGGAAGGAGGCTTAGGCCTCTTACAGAGGATTGCCCAAAACCGATGTTAAAGGTCGGGGAAAAACCGATTATTGAAACAATAATTGAGAATCTTAAACAATACGGGTTTTATAAATTTTTCATTTCCGTTAATTATAAAGCACAGGTCATTATGGAATATCTAAATAATGGCAGCAAATTAGGCGTTGATATCGATTATCTGAAAGAGAAGGAAGAGTTGGGTACAGCAGGAGCTTTAAGCTTGATTCCATTTCGCCCAAAAGACACCCTTCTGGTGATGAACGCAGATTTGTTGACCAAAGTCAATTTTCAACAACTCTTTGATTTTCATAAACAACAAGATGCCGTTGCCACCATGTGCGTTCGCGAATATCAATTTCAAGTTCCTTATGGGGTTGTAAAAATAAAAGACCATAGTATTGCTTCTTTCGACGAGAAACCGTTGCAAAAATTCTTTGTCAATGCCGGCATATATACAATGGAACCGCGTGCATTGGATTTTGTGCCTAAAAATCAGCATTTTGATATGCCTAATCTATATGAAAAACTTATTGAAAACAAACAAATAACAACAGCTTTTCCCATTCGTGAGTATTGGATCGACATAGGAAGACCTGGTGACTATAAGCAAGCAAATGGAGACTATTGCGAAGTATTCTGATGGCCAATAAACCAAAAATACTAGCTGTTATACCCGCAAGAGGAGGATCAAAAGGGTTACCAAGAAAGAACATTTTAGAAATAGCTGGAAAACCTTTGATCGCATGGACAATTGAAGCCGCTCAAAGATCGGCTATGATTGACCGATTGGTACTTTCGTCTGAAGATACGGAAATTATTAATGTCGCCCGGAATTGGGGCTGTGAAGTTCCTTTTATAAGACCTCAAGAACTATCGCTGGACCACACACCAGGAGTCTACCCTGTCTTGCATGCCCTTGAAATGCTAAATGAAAATTATGACTACGTTGTCCTCCTACAACCGACGTCCCCTTTACGGCAGGCTGAAGATATTGATGCGTGTATTAAGTTATGTAAGCAAACAGGAGCACCTTCGTGTGTCTCAGTCGTGCAGTCAGATCAAAATCCATACTGGATGTACTCGATAAATTCTACCCATAAATTACACCCTATTATCAAGAATAAAACTAACTACTTTAGACGTCAGGAACTGCCCGCCATCTACTCTTTAAACGGAGCCATATATGTTGCTAAACCTATATGGCTGAATAGAACTAAGAGTTTCATCACCAACGAAACAATTGGCTACGTTATGCCAAAAGAACGATCCGTAGACATTGATTCTAAAATAGATTTTGATTTATGCAGCATTTATTTACAGCAAATTGATAAACCCATATAATCATCAACTGATTAAGATATTAATCAAAACATAAAATATGTATGTACGCATTATACCACGGCTCGATATAAAAGGACCCAATCTGGTTAAGGGAATTCATTTTGAAGGATTGCGAGTTCTCGGTAAACCAGAGCACTTTGCTAAGTATTACTATGAAAATGGTGCTGACGAATTATTCTATCAGGATGCCGTTGCTAGTTTATACGGAAGAAACAGTCTGCTTGATATTATTCAAAAAACATCCGGTGAAATTTTTATCCCGCTATGCGTTGGGGGAGGCTTGAGGAACGTTGAAGACATCCGCAACGTTCTGCGAGCCGGAGCTGATAAGGTGGCCATCAATACGGCTGCTATCAAGCGACCGGAACTGATAAAGGAAGCGTCGAGGACCTTTGGATCATCAACGATTGTAGTATCCATTGAGGCCATCAAAACTGAAAATAATGAATATGAGGCATATATCGATTATGGACGTGAAAGAACAGGTGTTAATGCAATCGAGTGGGCTCAAAAGGCAGTAGAATACGGTGCTGGAGAGTTGATGGTCACCTCGATTGATAAGGAAGGTACTGGAGAGGGATATGATATTAATCTGATAAAAAAAATTGCTACCTCAGTAAAAGTTCCGGTAATTGCAGCCGGTGGATGTGGTCAGATTTCACATGCCGTAAATGTCGTAAAAAATGGAATGGCGGATGCTATTAGTCTTGCCTCCATATTACACTATCATGCCTTAAATGATGTAAAGTATCTTTATGATGAAAACGATTTTGAAAAAGAAGGTAACATTGAATTTGTAAAGTCTAAAGGTTCCTTTTCAAAAGTATCCGCTGCCAGTATCAAATCTATTAAGGCGTCATTTACGCAACAGAATATCAACTGCCGAACATGATAAATAGATGAAGAATATGTCCATAAAACCGGATGTTGCCATTGTTGACTATGGCCTCGGTAACCTGTTCAGCATTCAGCAAGCTTGCATGCATTCCGGACTAAACACAATCATTACCTCTTCCAGAAGGAAAATAAAATCGGCACGATCCATTATTTTGCCTGGGGTAGGGGCGTTTGGGGATGCAATGGAGGCTTTGAAAAGACTCGATTTAATTTCACCTCTTCGTGATGCCGCCGAATCCGGAATACCATTTCTGGGTATCTGTCTTGGCCTGCAACTGTTATTTACTAAAAGCCATGAATTCGGAATCCACTGTGGACTGGATTTGATTTCCGGTAACGTTAAGCAACTCAATAGTACGCAATATATGAATAGAAAACTCAAGGTTCCACAGGTAGGCTGGAATCGTATCAAGGTTCCAAAAGGCTCACAGTTTAAGTGGTCTGAGACTATCCTCAACGGTATCGAACCAGGCACCTTTATGTATTTTGTTCATTCATATTCAGTTGTACCTGAAGATTCATCCACAGTGTTAACGATCACTGATTACGGTGATTTTCGTTTTTGTTCCGGAATTAAATACAACAATATTTATGGGTTACAATTTCACCCTGAAAAAAGCGGCTTAGAAGGATTAAAAATTTATACGAATTTTAGAAATATAATAAACAGCAACAGGAGTGGCGATTAATGAAGAATGCCGATCACGAACCGTATTACGGTTTACCTAGCAAAGTCATCTATTGCAGTAACTGTGTAATGTCAAACCAGAGACCAAGTTCTTATCCAGAGTTCAAACATACCAAAGATCGCATAACTCCAACCTTGAACATTGACACCAATGGAATTTGTGATGCTTGTTGCTATGCAGAAAAAAAAGAAAATATTAACTGGCAGGAACGCGAAAAAGAGTTGATAAAACTGTTGGATAAACACCGCAAAAGCAACGGTGAATATGATTGTATTGTGCCGGGAAGCGGGGGCAAAGACAGTGCATATACAGCACATATATTAAAGTATAAGTACAATATGAACCCGTTGACGGTGACATGGCCCCCCATAATGTATACCGATTACGGCTATAGGAATTTTAGAAATTGGATCGAAGTCGGTGGATTTGATAATATCACTTTTAACCAAAACGGTCGCGTTCACAGGTTGTTAACAAAATTATCTATTGAAAATTTGCTTCATCCATTTCAAACTTTCATTTTGGGGCAAAAAAATTTAGCCCCCAAAATAGCACTTAAATTTAATATTCCTCTTATTTTCTATGGTGAGTCTGAAGCCGAGTATGGAAATCCAATTGCAGAAACTTCCATATCTCTCAGGGATAAATCTTATTATTCAATGAAAAATGTTTCAGAAATTTATCTGGGAGGCGTTTCAGTTCCCGAACTGATAGATATATACAAAGTTAAAATTAATGATTTATTGCCATATTTCCCTGCAACTGCCAATGAACTTGAAAAGTCAAATATCGAAGTCCACTATTTGGGCTACTATCTTAAATGGACTCCACAGGAAGCCTATTATTATGCAACCGAGAATACGGCATTTAAAGCTAGACCATTTAGGACTCAGGGAACTTATAGTAAATATAATAGCATTGATGACAAAATTGATGACCTTCATTATTACACAACTTACATCAAGTTTGGTCTTGGTAGGGCATCTTATGATGCATCCCAAGAGATTAGAAACAAACATTTAACTCGTGAAGAAGGAGTCGCTTTGGTAAAGCGTTTCGACGGAGAGTTTCCTGACAAATATTTTAATGAAATAATGGAATATCTAAATATAGATCCTGATTATTTTTTGAAATTATGTGATAATCATCGGTCTCCACATCTATGGAAAATAGAGAACGATGGATGGAAATTGAGACATCCTATTTGGGATGATAAAAGCAATTAAATTTAATCCATTGTTTATTTTGTTCATGATTTTTTGCGTCTAATTTTGTATACGCTGGATTAAAGATAAAGAGTCATATTGATTGCGTAACTTGAGTTAAATATCAAAAGCTAAAAACAGATAGTATTAAAGTAGTTTATTCAAAATATTTCCGGAACTATTATTTTATGAAGAAAAATGTTTATAAGAATATCCATTTCGAAAAAAATATCAAAAAAATTTTTGAAATATTGCCTCGAAAAAATAAGAAATATTATTATATCTTGTTTTTTGGCCTATTGATGAATGGTTTCTTGGAAACTATTACTGCAGGAATCATTGCTTTTTATGTATCCGCCATCTCAGATCCAATTAATATACTTAATACCAAATTTATAATTTTAATAAATGCAAATTATTTAAATAATAAATTGAATAATTATGTTAATATTATTCTTTTATTAAGCATATTTATAATATTTGTAGTTTGTATTAAAAACACGCTTAAAGCTCTTTTAGAATATTATTCCGAACGATATAGTGCCTCTATTTCTGCTATAATCGGAAAAAAATTAATAACTGGATTTCTAAACACAAATTACGAGTGGTATTTATATAAAAATACGGCTGATGTCAGTATGATTGTTCTGTGGAGAAAATATTATGGTGCCTATGTAAGACAATATATAAGTTTACAAAGTGACATCATAATAGTTATTTTGCTTATGCTAACAGTTTTTTTTGTTACTCCGATTGTATCTCTTTGCGTAGTTGTAGTTATTGGTTTAACTTCAGTATTGATTTTCAAGAGAATAAAAGTGCCTTTAGATAAGGTGTCGAAATTGAGTAGTAAATATAACCTATCGATCCATAAAAATACATCAAGTTGTATGAATGGTCTAAAAGATGTCAAGATATTTGGCTGTGAAAATTTTTTTATTAATCTTTTTTCAAAAGAAGTAAATATCTATACAAGACTAAGTGCCCTGCAAAAATTATTATCTGTATTACCAACACTAATACTTGAAACGATAGGTATAATAACTCTCCTTGTCGTTGTAATTATCCTTTTTTTTCTATTAAAATCAACTGTAATTAAGATTACTGGAACTCTCGCTCTCCTTGCTGTTACTGCATGGAGGGTGATCCCAGCAATTAACAGGATTTTAAGCAGCCTAACCAAAATAAGGACTTTCGTACCATATATTCAAAAAATTTTTGAAAATCTTAATGAAATTTATCCAACTGGAAAAAATATTAATGATCATCTATCTAAAACGATTAACTTCAAGTCCTACATTCAATTTAGTGAAGTGTTTTTTAAGTATCAAAAATCCGATAATTACGCTTTAGAAAATATAAATTTTACTATCAAAAAATCCCAAATGGTAGGTATTGTTGGAATATCTGGTTCTGGAAAAAGCACTTTGGTTGACTTATTAATTGGATTATTAAACATTAACCATGGAAAAATATTTATCGATGGAAAAACATTAAATAAAATCGAAAAGAAACAGTGGTTTAAAAATTTTGGATATGTACCGCAGACGCCCTTTCTATTAGATGGTACTATTCGTGATAATATTTCTTTTGGCATTGATCCAGATGAAGTTGATCAGGAAATACTTATAAAATCTAGTAAGATGTCATCCATGAATGATTTTATTTCAGAACTAAAAGATGGGATAGATACCTTCATTGGTGAAAGGGGGGTAAGATTATCTGGAGGTCAAAGACAAAGAATATCTATGGCAAGAGCACTCTATAGAGATCCTGAAATTATTATTTTTGATGAAGCTACAAGCGCTCTCGATTCAAAAAATGAATTTGAAATCATAAATACAATAAGAAATCTTAAAGATAAAAAAACAATAATAATTATAGCACACAGTCTTGAAAGTGTAGTTGAATGTGATTGGATAATATGGTTAGACAAAGGAAGAATCGTTAGACAGGGGCCAGCAAACGATGTAATATCCGAATATAGAATTTTCTTAGACAATATTAATATTATTGAAAAATAAAAGACAATTAAAGAATAACGTCGATGTATTAGTTTATAATAAGCATATATTTAGCTTTATCCAAAATTTAGATTTACTCATAATAAGAATTGATATCAAAAGTTCTGGAATTTTAGGGGTACTTTTGCAATTGATGTGGAGGACTTGATGAGAGAGATGATTATAAATGGCGAAGTTATCAACAATGAAACGGATTGCTATTTTATCGCTGAAATAGGGCACAACCACCAAGGAAGTGTAAACACCGCCAAAAAAATGATAAAAGTGGCTAAAGAATGCGGAGTTAACGCAGTAAAACTACAAAAGAGAGACAATAATGTCCTTTTTACAAAGGAGATTCTAAATGCGCCATATGATAATGAAAATAGTTACGGTGCCACTTATGGCGAACATCGTAAAGCATTAGAATTTGGCAAAGAAGAATTCATTGAATTGATTAGCTATGCAAAACATATAGGAATTACTTTATTTTCAACTGCTTTTGATTTTAATAGTGCGGATTTATTGGCTAATCTTGATATCCCTGCATATAAAATCGCATCGGGAGATCTTACTAACACACCTCTCTTGAAACACGTTGCAGAAATAGGAAAACCAATGATTGTCAGCACTGGTGGTGGAACAATAACCGATGTACAACGTGCTTATGATCTGATTATGCCTATTAATCCTCAACTTTGTTTACTTCAATGCACAGCTGCATACCCCATCGAAAATTATGAGGATATGAATCTGAAAGTTATCAATCAGTACAGAGAAGTTTTCCCGGATGTGGTTGTCGGTCTCTCAGATCACGAAAGTGGGATCGCAATGGCGCTAGTCGCATACATGATGGGCGCAAGAGTCATAGAAAAACATTTTACATTGAACCGCGCATGGCGTGGGACAGACCACGCTTTTTCATTGTCGCCGAACGGACTGAAGCGTCTGGTCAGAAATATCCAAAGAGCGCGAATCGCCATGGGAGATGGCATTAAACGCAAACTAGCTTGCGAAGTAAAGCCTCTGTACAAAATGTCCAAGAAGCTTGTGTTGGCCAGAGATCTCAAAGCCGGGAATCGTTTAGGCCGAAACGATATCGCAATTAAGTCACCAGGTGACGGATTAGCGCCATATGAGCTGGAAAATGTGATCGGCAAACGACTCAAAATTGATTTAAAATACGATGAGTCCATAAGATTCGAAGACTTAGAATAGCATCGAATAATATTCAAACGCCATATAAAAATCGTAGAGTTGTTATGAAAGATAAATTTGACATTCTGGATAAAATTATCGTCATTACCGGCGGTCTTGGGCAATTGGGGTTGCAATATGCTGCTGAATTATTAGAACGCAATGCAAGGATAGCCATATTTGATCTGCCGGAGTCTGCGGAATTGAACAGAAATCAGTTTGATCTTCTAGAAAATAGTAAGAGATTCTTATATTGCCAAGTCAATGTGACGGATAAAAACTCCATAGAGTCCGGTTTGAACAAAGTTATCAAAGAATGGGGCATTCCTCACGGCCTCATTAACAATGCAGCTCTGGATTCTCCTCCACATGCGCCTATCTCTGAAAATGGTCCGTTTGAAACTTATCCGGAAAGTTCATGGGACAAAATAATGGAAGTCAATGCCAAGGGTGTTCTTCTGATGTGTCAAGTTATAGGAGGAGCGATGGCAGAGGCAAAACGTGGTTCAATTGTCAATATATCCTCGATCTATGGTATCGTATCTCCCGATCATAGAATTTATAATTACCGCAGAAAAACCGGAGAGACTTTTTACAAGCCCATCGCATATTCTGCCTCAAAATCAACGATTTTAAATATGACGCGCTATATGGCCACATATTGGGCACCCAAGGGGGTAAGAGTCAATACCATAACCTTGGGAGGTGTTTATAACAATCAGGAGGATGAGTTCATTAAAGAATACAGCTCCAAAGTTCCATTGGGCCGCATGGCTGACCCGGACGAGTATAACGGTGCGATTGTATTTTTAATTTCAGACGCATCTTCATATATGACAGGGAGCAACCTGATTATCGACGGTGGCTGGACAGCTTGGTAAATAAAACATGATGTGATTAAAAATTATGGACCGTAAAAAAATATCTCAAAAAGAACTCAAACAATTAGTTGATAGAATTAAACTTGTGGCTTTTGATTTTGACGGTGTGTTTACCGACAATAGGGTATTTGTATTCCAGGATGGAACCGAAGCCGTCATGTGTTCCCGAAGCGATGGGATCGGATTGTGTGCATTGAGAAAACGGGGCATAAAAACGGTCATTATTTCAACCGAGACAAATCCAGTTGTTACAGGAAGAAGCAAGAAACTGAAAATGCCCTGTGTGCAGAGCTGTGATGACAAACTATCCGAACTGAAAAAAGTTGCCGCTGGTTATAATTGTTCGCTTAAAGAAACTGCATATGTGGGAAATGATATAAATGATTTGGAATGCCTTCGTGAGGTAGCATTGCCGATGGTGACGCAAGACGCGCATCCCGATGTCATTGCATACGGTAAGTATCGGACGCTTGCTAAGGGTGGGCATGGCGCTGTCAGGGAAATATGCGATCTGTTTTGCACACTGCTGGATACGGCAAACTGATTTTTGAAAATCATGTACCGATCGTATTATTATGCATAGAGAGGAAGAAATGACTGATTTGATACCCGATTTCATTCCAAATTGGATCGATGGTGAGGAGAAGCCGTCGATACGAGGGGACGTTATTGAGAAAAAGAACCCTGCGAACGGCAAAAGAGTATGCAATCTAGCAAGGTCAAATAAAAAAGATGTCGATGAGGCGGTCAATTCCGCAAAAAAAGCGCAAGCGATGTGGGCCGCAACACCTGCCGTACAGCGAGGTATGCTGTTACATAAATTGGCAATGGAAATGAAGGCAAAACGTGAATCCATTGCTCAAATTGTCGCAATTGAAACCGGCAAATCGTATAAGGAGGCATTGGGAGAAACCGACGGCGCCATCTCTCTGGCTATCTTCTACGCAAGCGAGGGTCAAAGGCTCTACGCCAAGACCACCACGAGTGCCGTACCAAACAAGTATGCTGTTATGGTGCGGCAACCTGTAGGCGTGGCCGGACTTATCATCGCTGCAAACACACCCATCGCCAATGTTGCATGGAAGGTATTCCCGGCTATGATATGCGGCAATAGCGTTGTACTCAAGGCAGCAGAAGATACTCCCGCTACCGCATGGATAGTCGGCGCCATCGCATCAGATGTCGGCATCCCCCCCGGCGTCTTAAATATCGTACAGGGTTTGGGACACGAAGCTGGCGCTGCGCTGGTGGCTAACCCACATGTCGGTGTTATAAGTTTTACCGGCTCCACTCCAGTTGGACGCACGATTGCCGAAACGGCTGGGAAAAGACTGGCTAAAGTATCCCTTGAACTGGGAGGTAAGAATCCCCTCCTCGTCTGCGATGACGCCGATCAGGACAATGCCGTAAAATGGGTGCTGTTGTCCGCATTTAGTAATGCAGGACAACGATGTGCATCGGCCAGCCGGATTATCGTTTTTGACGCGATATACGATGAATTCAAACAGCGTTTAGTCGATGAAACCCAAAAACTGAAGATTGGACCTGCTGACGGGGATGACCTAGGACCGGTTATCAACCAAAAGCAATTGTCAAATATGTTGGAAATTGTCGAAAGTGCTAAGAAAAGGGGCGCTGCTATAGTGGTTGGAGGTAACAGGATAGACGGAGAAAAGTACAAAGACGGATATTATATGGCGCCGACCCTTATTGAGAATGTTGACCCTGATGACGAGATTTCCGTTACCGAATTATTCGGTCCAATAGCCTGCCTTTATCGGGTGATTGACTTTGAGAGCTCCATAGCTTTGGTAAATCATTCTCCATATGGTTTGACGGCCAGCATTCACACCCAGAACTTCAATCGCGCCTGGGAGTTTAGCCAAAAAGTTCAATCCGGAGTAGCTGTAATCAATGCCGGAACATACGGCAGTGAGCCTCATATGCCTTTTGGCGGACTGAAGCAATCTGGTAATGGTACTAGAGAACCCGGAACCGAAGCGATCGACATCTACTCAGAATTAAAGTGCATTTATATCAATACCGATCCGGAAAAAGTTTAAACAAATGAACCACTCATCCTTACCGACACATATCTTATTAAATGGAGAATAAGTAAATGCCGGATTTCAATTGGATTCCCAAATCGGAGTTCCATCGACTGAATGAATCGGGCTTAAACGATCACGTTAAGTACGGCATTATCGCAGATATGTGCCGCGCAAATACCCTGACATCAGTCAAGATAGCAGGTTCCGGCCATCTTGGTTCAAGCTTCAGTGCGATGGACATCGCGGTTTACCTCTATTACAAGCAAATGAATACCATCGAATTAGGCTTTGAGGATCCAGACAGAGACATTTATTTCTCATCGAAGGGTCACGATGTACCGGGGCTATATGCCGTACTCTACTCATTGGGTGTTCTGACGCGTGATCAGCTATTGAAGCTGCGAAGACTGGAAGGTCTTGATGGGCACCCGGATATATCCATAAATGGCATTGAGGCCAACTCAGGATCTTTGGGAATGGGTATATCCAAAGCCAAAGGCATGGCTATCGCCAAACGGATGTCCGGACATGGCGGAAACGTATATGTCTTGACCGGTGATGGAGAACTGCAGGAAGGGCAAATATATGAGTCGCTGCAAACTGCATCGCACCATGCAGTGAACAATTTGATCGCAATCATTGACCACAATAAAGTTCAGTCGGATAAAAGAGTTGACGAGATCACCAATCTCGGAAAGCTTGAGGAGAAATTGGCTTTATTTGGATGGCATGTAGAACGGTGTGATGGTCACGATTTTAAACAACTCGATGCAGTAATGGGCGAGTTCCAAAAAATAACCGACAGGCCCAAAGTGCTCATCGCAGACACAATAAAGGGAAAAGGTATTTCCTTTATGGAACACCCTCAAGCGCTGAAAGATGGTAAGGGTTTGTACCATTGGCACTCGGGTGCTCCTGATGACAAGTCTTTCCAAAATGGATTCAATGAACTCATAGATCGTATTAATGTAGCCCTACGTGCTCAAAATTTCAATGACATCATACTGGAACCGGTTCCACCAATTGATAAGCCTGGTAGTTGTGTTTCCAATGAATATGTCGTAGTTGCCTATGGAGAGGCACTTTTAGATATTGTCAAAAAGAATAAAAAAGTTGTTGTTTTAGACGCGGATCTTGCAGCAGACTGCAGAATTCGTAAATGCGAGGACGCCTATCCCAATCAATTCATCGAATGTGGTATTGCTGAACAGGACATGGTATCAACTGCTGGAGGATTAGCGATTCAAGGTTATATTCCCATTGTCAATTCATTTGCCGCTTTTTTAGCTTCTCGAGCCAATGAGCAAATTTATACAAACGCCTGTGAAAATACGAAAATTATTTATACATTTCACTACGCAGGATTGATTCCAGCAGGACCTGGAAAGTCACATCAGAGTATAAGAGATATTTCTTTATTAGGTGCATTGCCAAACCTTGAGATAATTCAACCCTGCAATGCTGTTGAAACAAAAATGGCTTTGAACTATTGTGTGTATGAGGCAGAGAACAGTTGTATGTTACGTTTAATTATTGGTCCCTCGCCACTCATTGTAGATCTTCCAAGTGGGTATCGTCTAAAGAAAGGGAGGGGGCTTGTCATCCGAGAAGGGAAAGATGGTGTACTATTTACATATGGCCCGGTAATGATTCATGAAGCTATAAAATCTCATGAGCTTTTATTAGATGAGGGATATACGCTTAAAATCGTAAACATGCCTTGGTTAAATCGAGTTGATGTTGATTGGCTGCGGCAATGTGTAAAAGATATAAATAGTGTTTATGTTTTAGAAGATCACGCTGCCAATGGTGGTTTAGGAGATTTCCTATTAAGAAAGATGGTAAAGGAGAGCATATTAATGCAGAAAAGTTTTGAAATAATGGCAGTTGAAGAAATGCCAGCTTGGGGAAATCCTGCTGAAGTGTTAAAACACCATGGCGTAGATCATGAATCATTAAAGAAAAAGATTTTAAAAACAATAGCTAAATGTAGCTTTCCATCAAATAAATAATAAAATAGTAGGAAATTTAGATGATTATAGAAAAATTTAAATATTTTATTTTAAGCAAGATTAATGCTTCTAATAGTTTTGTTCTGAATGGTATTCCAGTGATCTTAAGTTGCACAACTAAACGTGAAAAAAATAGAGGTAATCAGTATGCAAACCCAAAAAAAGAACCCGAAACTTATGAATGGATTGATAGGTTTTTTTCTGGAAACGAAGTTTTTTTTGACATCGGTTCAAATACCGGTGGATATAGTTTATATTGTGTAATGAAACACTTAAGAATGAAGGCATTCTGTTTTGATCCAGATGTTCAAAATATAGCGTCTTTAAATAAAAATATCTATTTAAATAATCTTAACGCAAAATTAACATCAGTTTGCGCTGCTATTTCTAATAAAAATAAATTAAGCTGTTTTAATATGTTTAACAAAAGAGGTTTATACGAAGCAGGTTTTGCTGGTAACTCTGTTGATTCTATAAACAATAGATCGGGCAGTCAAAATCCAGTGATAACATTGGGAGCGATATCGCTTTCCATGGATTCAATAGTAAAAGACTTTGGATTTCCTTTCCCTGATCATATTAAAATTGATGTTGATGGGCATGAAATGTCTGTAATAGATGGAGCAAGAGAGGTGCTAAGCGATGAAAGATTAAAGTCTATTATGATTGAAGGAAGATATTCTGATAATGTCTTAATAAAACAAATAGAGAACCATGGATTCAAACGTTTTACAAACTTTAAAAATCCTATTTATTACGAAATGGAAAAGGATGAGCATGTTCCGGCAGATATGGGAAACATGTTATTTATAAGAGATTAGTTTCAAATACTATGATTTAGCATCATTAATAATAAAACTTGTTCTTTATTCAGTAAAAATGATACTAATACCCTAAAAATATAAACTAATTACTCAACTTTCGGGATTCGCTGAGAATGTGAGAGATCTGTTTTTAACGATTCCCAACGTATTCAGTGCGACCTCCATAGCCCCATAGAAAAAGGTATCGATTGTTTTTTGACAAAATGATCCCAAGGTGCGCATACGATCTGCAGTCAATGTCAGTATTCGCAGCAAGGCTTCAAGAAACGTAATATCGCGAATTTCCTCACAGCAGGCATGGAACAAATCGCCAAAGCTGCGGTGATCCGCATCTGAGTATTTTGCGACAACTGGAGTTTCATAGAGAACCGAATATGAAAAAACCAAAAGTATTATGTGTAATTCCTGCAAGAGGCGGATCTAAACGGCTGCCTCGGAAAAACATAAAAATTTTAGTCGGTCTTCCGCTTATTGCATATACTATTAAGGCTGTGCAAAATTGTCACAGCGTTACAGATTATCTAGTTTCTTCTGAAGATGAAGAGATACTTGAGTATGCTAAAAAATATGGCGCTCCTGTTCCTTTTGTTAGACCAAAGAAGTTATCTGAAGATAATGTAAGAAATATAGATGTTATATATCATGCTCTCAAATTCATGGAAAATTATAAAAATTGTATATATGATATTATAGTACTGTTACAACCAACTTGCCCTATCAGAAATCCAATGCACATTGATCAAGCAGTTTCAGCATTAGTTGAATCAAATCTTAATACAGTTGTCAGCGTAAAAGGTCCTTACAAAAAACGTGACCCAATTCTAAAGGCAATTCGTGATGGAGAAATAGTTGATTATTGCGATGTGAAAGATCCAAATGATATAGAACCCTTCTATCTTTACAATGCATCTATATACGCAGTAAAGAGAGATTACTTTGTTAAACATAAAAAATTAATATCATCGAGGCAAATTCCACTGGTTATGGACGCTTTTCACTCAGTGGATATTGATACAGAGGCTGATTTTATACTTGCTGAAGCATATATAAAATATTTAAAAAAAATGAAAGGATAGTTAATTGTTATGATTAAAACCCGACCTATTAGTGGAATTGTCCCTGTAATATCGACGCCATTTACCAATGACGAAAACATTGATATTGATGGTCTGAACAATCTCATCAACTATTTGTTAAAAAAAGAAATCGGTGGAATGTGGGTGTTAGGAACTGGAAGCGAGGATATGAATCTTACTTTCCAAAAACGCTTAAAAGTAGCCAATGCTGCATGTGAAGCAAATGCTGGTCAAAAGCCACTGATCCTTGGAACGGGATTTTTTGCGATGGAAGATATCATGAATTTTATCAAAGAAACATCCCATCTTGATTTTGATGGTTATCATGTAATGCCGTATCATCCTCTTTTAAGTTTGGAGCGACTGGAATGGTTTTACATTAAAATTGCTGACAGTTGCCCTAAGCCACTCTGGATGTATACCAGCGGAAATTGGAGCAGACCGATAACTGTTGATTTCGTACGACGGTTGAAAAGCCATCCCAATATAGCCGGAATAAAATACAGTAACAAAGACGCAGTCAATGTTACTAAAGTAGCTTCTTTAGCTGATGAGCAATTTCAGGTCATTACTGCAGTTGCAAGCCAACTGTACGCTTGCCTGTGTATGGGATCAAAGGCGCACACATCAAGTCTTGGGAGCGCAATTCCGGATCAATTAATTTACGTATACAATCTTTTCAAAGCGGGAAATTTGAAGGAAGCACTTGGCGCTCAGCATGTACTGAATGACATTCTCAGGGATATTTCTACTGGAGCTAAGGTGGACAATTTTTTAACAGCAGCAGAAGAAAAATATATTTTATCTCTCAAAGGTATATGCGAAGAACATACAAGCTCATACTACCGAGAATTAAATGAGTCAGAAAAAATGAAAGTCAAAAAGGCTGTTGAAAAATACAATCTGTTGTCATAGATGGCATGGATTAAAAATAACCGCCTATTTTAGGATTCATCCTCTATGAATCTATTCTTTATTGAGTGTTCACTACCATTTTGGATTGATGTCGCGGACAAATTGATGCGGAATAACGATTGTCGTATCATCTACTGGACTGGCGCATCAAGATTAGAGATTCTTATTAGAAGGCATTTTCCAGATATCATTTTTCATCAAAACGCTAAGGCGGTTAGGAATATTGCCCCGGAGAAATTGGAAAGCCTGGCATTGCCGTCTTTAGGAAATGGCTTACTGGATTGTTTTGCAAAATGTGAATCAACAGTTTTAAAGATGATGGACCGCATGGCAAGGGTTAATGAATTTAGCTATCAAGAAAGGATTTATCATTACCACAGTTTGCTGAAATATTGGTTGGCCATTTGCGAAAAATTCAAACCTGATCTGGTTATCTGGCCAACTTCTCCTCATCTGGTATACGATTACGTCTTATATGAAGTGTGCAGATACTTTAACATTAAAACAATAATGTTCGAAAAAACTGCCTTCCCAGGGTATTTATTGCCACTGAAGAGGTTCGATCAGAGACAAGAAATTTTTTGTGAATTCAGTAAAAAAACGAAATATAAGGATACATCAGGATCTTTTCATTTATCAAATGAGATTAAATCAAGAATTGAAGAGATTAGAGGAGAGTACATAAACGGAATGCCGTTTCATGTAAAGTATAAAATTAAAAACAAAAACAAATCAATATATCGAAAATTATATTCTACAATAAAGAGAGGGGTTCCACAAAATTTATATCAAAAGTATTCAAATCAAGAAATGTCCGATATAAAAATATCAAGGTTAAGATATTGTTATGAATTAATAAAATCTGAAAACCAAAGAAGTAAATTAAGAAAATATTATATTCAAAAAACAAACAATCCGGATCTTGGCAGACCCTTTATTTTTGTTGCATTGCAGTGTCAGCCAGAAAGGAGTACTTCGCCTGATGGTGGTGCATTCGCGCATCAATACCTAATGGTCGAAATGTTATCGCAAACCACACCAGAATCTTGGCAGATATATGTAAAAGAACATATTTCCCAGTTCAAGGGTTACCAAAGAGCTGAGTGCGCAAGAACAAAAGATTTTTATAATGCACTATTAAAGATACCTAAAGTCAAATTACTGCCTTTAACCTTATCCTCTTTTGAACTAATTGACGCTGCAAAAGCCGTTGCAACGGTATCGGGCACTGCTGGCTTCGAATCAATAGTCAGGGGTACTCCGGCATTAATTTTTGGTCAAGCATGGTATAATCATTGTGAAGGTACTTTCCAAATTGAGAATGCTGAAGATTGTTCAAAATATATTTCTATGATAAATGATGGTTACAAAGTAGATGAAAATAAAATAAAGATATTTTTAACGGCTTTTGAAAATATTTCAACAAAAGGTTTCATAGATAATATATATTCAAATGCTGTTAGTCTACGTAAAAAAGAAAATGCCAATTCGATTTACGAAACCATAATCAATATGGCACATATTTAATATAAATATTTTATTCTATATTTAATGAATTCTTTTGTATCCTTCTTTATATATAAACATTATAAACAAAATCGAAGAACGATTTCCTGTAGATGAGTGGACTATCGATGGCATTAATATCTGGCCATTGATTCGGATAAATGAAAGGCATATTTTTAACGATAGTATACATTTAGAAATAGAATCAAAAATATCTGCGTCAAAATTGAAAAAAGGTCGTAGCATACATCAGAAACTGATTAAACCAATTTTCAACCATTTTGCAGCAAAATTTTTTGATTGTTGTTCAAATGACTCATTTAAAGGTAAGAAAGATATCCTTTTTGTAAGCAATACCAATTTACGCAGAATTCTTATTAGCAGAAAATGGTATGATGTATTCTGCGATCCTCTTGTTGATTATTTAGAAATAGAAGAAAAAAAATGTTTGATTTTGGAACGAACTCCGCTTAACAACTATATTTACCCGCGATATAGAAAATCAATCTATATTCAATTGCTTCTTGAAAGAATTTCATTAAAAAATAAATTTAGTCGGCATCCAAAAACCGTTATTTTACTTGAGAAGTATGATGAGGTCACAAATTACATAAAACGAGAAATACCTGATTTTAAACTTATAGATGTAAACGGGTTGTTAAAAAAGTACTATCTTGTTCGTTTATACAAAAACTTTTTTATCAATATTATAAATGAAGTACAACCAAAAATAGGATTCTTTGTTTCATTTTATGGACTAGTTGGTATGGGTTTTAATTGGGCATGCAGGGAAGCTTGTATACCTTCTGTTGATTTACAGCATGGTTTGCAAGGAGACTATCACAGCGCATATAGTTCATGGAAAAAAATTCCCCAAAAAGGATATTCGCTTCTACCAAACATATTTTGGTGCTGGGGTGATAATGAATACGCCACAATTAATAAATGGAATGCTCTTGTCAAAGAATTTCATTACCCTATAGTCGGAGGCAACCCATTTATTGAAAAATGGAAAAATGATAAGGCTATTAAGGCGCCATATAAATCAACTTTAGAACGGCTTTTAGATACAAATATAATCAAAATACTTATAACCGATCAAGGAATAGGTTTGCCTGCCTGGTTTGTGAAGTCGATCCTAAATTCCTCTAATGATATTAAATGGTATTTAAGACTACATCCAAGACCTAAGATACCCTCTCTTAATGACGTTATAACGAATACCTTTGGGGAATGCGAAAATGTCGAAATTGAAGAAACTACCAAACTACCTCTATTTTCCTTACTTGACAAAATTGATTTACACATAACACAATGGTCTTCAACAGTAATTGAAGCTCTTGAATTCGGTGTGCCATCAATAATAATACATGAATTTGGTGAAGAGTTATTTAAAAAATATATTCAAACGGGGGATGTGAGTTATGTGTCAAATCAAAAAGAATTATTTTTCGAAATAATGAATCTAAAAAAAAGAATTTTTAAAAAACAAAATTACAAACAAAAATCTAAAAGAGCTTTGCAAGCACTTGTTAGGAATTACTTGCCTGGTGCAGTTTAACCATCCCTATATAGATTTTTTTATAAATTTTAAATATTAAAATATTTGAATAATATTGATACAAAATATGAATATACTCTATTTTTCGTCAGTTGATATTTCTCTGCCAAATGGTCCTGGCATAAATGAAAGAGAATTCATTTTTAATTTCTCACAAGAATCCAAAATAAATGTAGATAATTTGTCTTTTTTATTACCAGTAACTTCACAATCAATACAAGGAAAATTGAAAAATTGTTATTGGTATGATCTTAAAAAAAATAGATTTAATATATTTCCTTTCAATATAATTAAAATCTATCCACTATTCATTCTTATTAGAAAACTAATAAAAAAGAAATCAATTGATTTTGTTATTATAAGAATGAATAAGTCTTTAATTTTTATCATTTTGTATTTAGCACTTAAAAAAATTAGTTATGCTATAAAGACACTTGGGAATGAATACTGTTTTGATAAAAAAAAATTAAGTTATAAACAAAGATCATATCTCTACATTTATAGAATCGTATTAAAATATATTTTAAAAAATGCAAAATTCATAGATGTTTGCACGGATCAATTTAAAAGTTTATATTCATCTAAATATTCTTTACCAAATATTAAAGTAATAGAAAATTCCGTAAATACTGATAAATTTTATTTACTTGAGAAAGATGTAATTAAAGAAAATCTAGGATTAAGTCAATTCGATCCAATCATAGGGTATTGTGGTGGTAGCCCCTCAAAACGTGGTGCTAAACAAATAATTGAAATTTTTCCAAAACTTAAAAAAGAATACAATAATATTGGAATTTTAATCATTGGAGAAGATCAAAAACTTAAATCATTAAAGAAAATGAATATTAATAATGAAGATGAAAGAAATGTTATCTTTACTGGTATAATAAATTATGAGAAAATAAATGAATATATTAATTGTTTTGATTTGGGATTCGCACTTGATACTTTTGATAGAATAAGAACTATTGGAAACTCATCTCAAAAAATTAGACAATATATATCATGTGGTGTCCCAGCAATTTGTGCAACTGGAACAAATAGAAAAATTATTGATGCTGGATTTGCTTATGAAGTTAATCCAAACGATATAGATGAGATATTTGAAACTGTAAATAGATTACTTAAAAATAAACAATCTAAGTGTGAATCGTACAGAAAAAATGCTCATAACTACGCTTGTGAGTATCTATCTGTTAAAGAAAGTTTAAAAGAAAGAAATAAATATTGGTTTAAAAATTTATTTGAGGTTTAGGATTCTTTATTAGATAAAAATTTAAATAATAAACCTAAAACAGTGAATGGCTAAATTCACTGTTATTTTTTGATAAAGCAAAACGATTTACTATAATATGGTTATAATAAATAGTATTAAAAAAATCTAATTCAAAGTATTTCAACCGATTGCTTTTAAAAATAATGTTAAAAATAATCGAAAAATTTATCGCAATTGCTAATGCTAAAAATATTACTTTTATCAGTTGGAAAAGCAATCAGAAGCTCTATTTAGCATTAAACGGAGAAACAGATCTTGATCTTCTTTTTAAAAGAGAAGATCGAAGTTTGGTAGAAAATATATTTGATAGTATTTGTGCAATAAAATTTCATTCTATAATTGGAAAATGCTATTTATCTATTGAAGATTTTATTGCATTAGACGAAGAATCTGGAAAAATCGTCCATTTTCATGTCCATTATGATATCGAAATTGGTGAAAAATTTATTAAAAGTTTTATTTTTCCATTCGCCAATGAGATTCTTGAAACAAGAATTAAACATAAGGACTTCGATTTTTGGGTTTCAAGACCAGAATGGGAAATGTTACTTTTACTTTTACGCCAGGCACTAAGAATGCCATTAATCCATTCTAAAAAGAAAGAATTACCGAAAATCGGTGATTGCACAACTGAAGAATACATATGGCTCAAAAATCAGTGCGATCACAAAACATTAAAATCGATTTTGTGCAAAAAATTTAGAATTGAAATAACAAATATAATTACAGATTTAGTATATTATGGATTGAATACGACGAAATTATACACCTTAAAACGGCTAATATCAAAAGATTTTAATACTTACCGAAAATATGATGAGTTTAATGTATATTTCAGACAACTCCTGAAAAAGCTATCAAATAAATTCAAACTTTTAATTAGAAAGGCTGGACTCCCAGTTCCCTTTAGAAGAGTATTTTATGGAAACGGCATTTTAATTGCGATTATAGGGTGCGATGGGGCTGGCAAATCTTCAATTGCAAACTATTTGACTAATTTTTATGGAACAAAAATTGATGTACTAAAAATTTATTTTGGCCATGGAATATCAAATCGATCAATAATTATTCTTTTTTTTAGAGGATTCTATAAAGTTATCAATAAATTTTTTAAATGGTCAAAATTTCTATTAAATATTGGTAACATTATATATGCCACAGGGATTGTTCTAGATAAAAAATTTAGTATCATTAAAATTCGTTCTGCATTAAGAAATGGATTTCTTATAATAACCGACAGATTCCCACAAAACCAATATGCAGGAATAAATGATGGTCCAAAGCTATCGTTAAATGATTCAAATGAAAATAGTTTATTTTATAAAATAATGGCTAATTGGGAAAACTCTTTGTATAGAGATTTAAATCAATTGATTCTTGATATGGTTGTAAAGCTTGATGTCGATATTCCTACTGCCTATAAAAGAAAAAATGGCCTTGATTCCATAAATAGAATTGAAAGAAAAAGAGATATTATAAAAAATCTTCAATTCGATTCAAAAACTAAAATTTTGTCTGTTTACAATGATAATATTGACTTTAATTTTGTCAAAACAAAGATAGCTATATCAATCTGGAATTTATGTAAAGAACGGAAGGGATAGAAAATTCTTTTAAATAGAATCAGTAATTTCCGGCTAAGTACTTGCATTAACGGTATGTAATTCTTGCTCTTTAAAATTTGAATCAGGGGGTTTGCCAAAAACACCAGCGCGTAATTCATTCCGGATTTTTATGCGCAGTTGGCGGACTCTCTTGATGGAAACGCGCTCGTTAAATTGGCGATGGCAATAGATTGCCAGCAACAAATAGGTGATCAGACCTGCCAGAATTTGCACCATCAAGCCATGCTCGCTCCTGGCGATGAGATGATACACTTTAAGGTGCCGTTTCCACCAAGCGAAAAAATTTTCGATATCCCATCGGAGCTTATAGGCAGTGGCGATTTGCTCGGCAGTTAAATCAAAACGATTCGTAGCGATCCAGTATTTAACGCGATCCACCTCGTAACCCACCAAACGAAGTGGGGTTTGTGTTTGATTGACTTCCGTGGTGCCCAGAACAACGATGGCATCAAAAAAAACGATACTATCAGAGGCAATGGGGTTTTGTTTAATGATCGTTTTCTTGGTGCTGGCTTTAATCCGGCACATAAACAGCTTTCCATCATTCTGCCATTGGTCAAAGCGTTGATGGCTTTGATAACCCCGGTCCATCACACCGGTTTGACCGTCAGACAGGATCAAGCTGACGAAAGGTCTTTCAGCCCCGTTACCATCGGTAAGATAAAGCTTTCTTGGAATCGCCCGGTTCAGATCAAAACCGACGTGGACCTTCGCCTTCTTGGATTTTTTACGGTAGTCGGCCCAATGCATGGATAAGGTTGCATCGATGAGGGAACCGTCGATCCCCACCAGATCACCGAGTTCGGGATGTTGCTTGGGTAAAATCGAAGATGCCTGAGCTTGTAAGTTCTGATAGACATACATGAACTGTTCAAGTCCCCGGCTGTTGGTGGCCTCTGAGAAGCTGCTTGTCGCCGGGAATGCGATAATGTACCAAAAATGGGAACGAAAAGTGTACCACCCATGAATAGCACCGCATGGTAGACTCCTTCCTGAAAGGAGGGTGTCGCCATGATTTCATGGGAGGCGTACATGGACATTATTGCATTGCATCAACAAGGCCTTTCGCAAAGGGAGATCACCAAACGAACTGGCCGCCATCGCAAGACCGTTAAAAAATATATTCAGAATGGACAAACTCCCGGTTACCACAAGGCCCAACGGCGCGAAAGCATCCTGGCTCCCTACTACCCGGTGATTAACGATTTCCTCGAAGAGGATGATTACCGTGCCACCTGGATCTATCAACGACTCAAACAGTTAGGCTATGCTGGCGGATACGATACCGTCAAAATCTATGTCCGCAGGCGCAAACGAAAACGCAAGCGCCAGGCTTACATCCGGTTCGAGACGATTCCCGGATTGCAGGGGCAGATGGACTGGGCCGACTTCAAGGTCGCGGATTTCAAGGGCGGCAGTTTTACCGTTTACCTGTTCGTCCTGGTCCTGGGATTTTCCCGGGCCATGTTTGCCATGTTCGTTGACCGCTGCACCCTGCAGTCCTTCATGGATGCCCATATTGCCGCCTTTCACTACCTGGGCGGGATTCCCATGGAAATGCTCTATGACAACATGAAGCATGTGGTGATCAGCCGCACAGGTGGGCAGACTGTTTTCAATGTCGAGTTCATGCACTTTACCCAGCACTATGGTTTCAAGCCTCTGGCCTGCATGCCCTACAGTCCCTGGGTGAAAGGCAAGGTGGAACGCCCGGTGGATTACATTCGCGAGTCGTTCTGGCGCGGTTATGCCTTTACCGGCATCGAGCAGGCGAACCGGGATCTTCTCAGCTGGCTTGACGAAACAGCCAATCGCAGGAAGCATGGAACCCACCGGCAGCTGGTGGACCTGCGCTGGCGGCAGGAACAATCCAGCTTAAGTCCATGCCCTGCCAGCGACTACGATACGTCCATAAAAGAGTATCGCAGGGTCTACAAGGACTGCTATATTTCCTATAACGCCAGCCGGTATCAAGTGCCGCCGGATGTGGTCGGCAAAAAGATCCTGCTGAAGGTCAAGGACGGTATCATCCGATTCTACGATGACGACCGGCTGCTGGCCACGCATAGGGAAGCCGAGGAAAAGGGCAGCTGGGTTACCGATGCGAATATCACCGCCCAGATCTTGAAGCAGCGGCAGAAAGTGAAAAAGAAATACGGTCGCACCAAAGGCAAGGCCACCCGGGGACTGGTGAATGCCAGTTTGTTCCCACAGGTGCTTTACCGTCCGCTGTCCGTGTATGAGCAGATCGCGAAAGGAGGTGGCACATGGATCAACTGATCGCCGACCGCCTCCAGGACAACCTCAAACGGCTCAAGCTCACCCAGGCCGCCGAGATGCTCGAAACCGTGGTCGCCAAAGCCGAGTCCGACAAGGACTCTTATCTGTCTTTTCTGGATCAGCTGCTGGAAGAGGAAGTCGCCGCCAAGGAAAAACGGCGCGTACAGACCGCCATGAAGACCGCCGGGCTGCCATCGGCCAAGACCATCGAAGAGTACGATTTTACCTTTCACCCCAAGCTGAACAAAAAGGAGGTGATGGCCCTTTTCGATCTGGATTTCATCGGCAAACAGGAGAACGTGATTTTCCTGGGACCGCCGGGCGTTGGCAAAACCCATCTGGCCATATCGCTGGCGATCAAGGCCTGCCATCACGGGTTCAAGGTCTACTTCACCACCATGGACACCCTGATGAGGAAACTCAAAGAGCCCCAGTCCCGGCACAAGGCATATCTGACTTCGGCCCTGGTGGTAGTCGATGAAGTCGGGTACCTGCCCATCGACACGAAGGAGGCGTATCTGTTCTTTCAGTTCGTCTCTTATCGCTACGAGCGATCATCGACGCTGATCACCTCCAACAAGAGCTTCGGGGACTGGCAAGAGTTGTTCGGCGAGCAGGTCATCGCCACCGCGATCCTCGACCGGCTGCTGCATCACTGCCGGGTGGTCAACATCAAGGGGCACAGCTATCGGCTCCGCGGGCACAGTTTTTCAAAGAACGATTTCGCCACGGTCGGTTCCTCAGGGTTGGCCGACGTGGATGGGAAGACGGAGAATCAATGAGCTCCAGGGTGGTACATTTTTATTTTCCCACTTCTGGTACACTTTTCATTCCCATTGACAGCTGCTCTTTTTGATTCCGTTTTCTGGTGCGATGGCACTTTTGGCAAAATCATCTTCTTCAAGCACTTGCAGCAGGTGTTGAGCAGAATGGTGTTCTTCAAGATGAAAGTAAACCAGCGCGCGCAGATGTTCCTCAAAAGTCATCTGCAATGGTCGGTTTCCTTTGGAATCAAGAGCTGGCATCCGTGATGTTGCCTCAGTCGCTGGTTGAAAAAAAGAGAAAAACTCCAGGGCATTGAGCTTTTGGAAAGGGTCGAATGTGCGTGGCATGTATAACCTCTTGATATAATAGGGTATACAAAACGCCGCCCATATTGACGACCCAATGTCAAGCAAAAATATCGTTTAACCTGCTGATTTTAAATTATTTTTATGCAATTCCTTAACCGGATTTTACTGAAATAGAATACATATTTAATAGGATAAAATTTGCAGAAAAAAATAAAGATGGTTCAGTTATTTGGCCTACCTGGTTCAGGAAAAACCACATGTGCTAACAACCTGCAATCGTATCTTAAAAAACAAAATATTAGAGGTATCATTACACGCAACGATTTTTCCATATGGTATAAGAACATTTTTTGGGGAAAAAAAGTTATTTTGTTATGTAAAAATATTGCTCTTTTAGGCAATAGATATTTTCATTATATCAATTTTTTATATAGGAACAAATCTATAAAATATGAATTAATAGTAAAAATTTTAAAACAACAATATCGAGATTTATTCGTTAATAAATTTGTTAAAGAAAATTCGCAAATTTATATTTCAGATCACAGCTCAATACAAGATTTATGGTCAATTTTAATTAGAACTGATAACATAAGATTTATAACACTAGAAGAAATTATTAGCAGGTGCATTAAAGAAAATAATACGATCTATATATATTTTGATATAAGTTCAGAAACTGCCGCCTTAAATGTATTCAATAGGAATGGAGGATTAAGCCCTTTTGATAATATGTCCTATAAAAAAAATTTACTCAAACTTCATCATTATCAAAAGTATTTTGACATGATTAATAGTGAAATCCAATCTCAAAGATTACCTTTTTATACCCTTATACATAACGAAACGATAGAACAGAACATTTTAGCTTTGAAGAATATTATGAAGTCTGAAAAATTGATTGATTAATGAATTAAAATTATTTTTATAAAAAAATGGTAATGAGTTCTTTAAAGAAATTAAGAATTAGGAACATTGATGTTATTACACCAATTTACCCTCTACAAATGGCCCCTGAAAGAGGAATATTTGTAGAAACTCTCGTAAAGCAATGGCAGTCTTTAGGCGTTGACGTAAATGTTATCTCTCCAATTTCTTTGCCTGACCTCATACGTTTCTGCTTTAAAAAAAATGTATATACTAATATTGAAGCAAAGAAAATTGAAAGACCTCTCTATGTTTCTATAGGAAATCGAAAGATAGGTCAAATTGACATGCATTCGTTATCGCGCCGTATTTTCATAAATGCAGCATTAAGAAGAATTAAACATCTTGAGGTTCCAGATGTCTATTATGGAAAATTTTTTCTTCGTGGTGGTGTTGTAGCAATGTTGGCCGGAATGTCAGCCAACAGACCTGCGTTTGCGGATATGGGAGAATCCAATCTATCTAAACAACTGCCAGATAATTCGAAATCATGGTTGAAGCATGTATTGCAATCTCTGACCGGGATTGTATGCGTTTCGTATCGGCTACACGACGAAATTGTTAAACTTGGGGCCAATCCTAATAAAATACTTGTACTTCCGAATGAGGCTGACCGCAGTCAGTTTAAACCTTTGAATCGAAACGATTGCCGGCAAAAACTTGGGTTGCCCGAAGGCGCCTTTATAGTAGCATTCACCGGGCACTTTATCGAACGCAAAGGACCGCTTCGTGTTTTGCAAGCTATTCGAACAGCGGCCTCTGACAATGTGTATGGAGTTTTTTTTGGACAAGGTCCGCAAAAACCCGCTGGACCTCAAGTGTTGCATGCGGGTCCCATTCATAATGAAGAATTGCCTACGTGGTTGAATGCAGCGAATGTGTTCGTTCTGCCAACAACAGCCGAGGGGAGTTGTAATGCGATTTGCGAGGCAGTTAGTTGCGGACTGCCAATTATTTCATCAGATATACCCGATATACGGGAGCAACTTAACGACGAGAATGCTATATTAGTTGATCCTTTTGACATCAGTGCCATAGCTGAAGCTATCAACATCATTCAATCCGATCCAGAACACCAAAAGCGCGGTATAAAATTGGTGAAATCAGAGAGCCAATCGAATTTACCGACTGGACAAAGAGCCAAAATGATTTATGAATGGATGGTTTCTCGTCTTTAGAGATAGAATCGAAAAGTATTCTATTGTGTTTTAATTTTAATGAGCTACCCCGCAGCAAGCAGCAGGATATCAATACCTTAAAAGGATTTTATGAATTTTAGCGCCACAGAGCGGCTGGGGATTAGTTTAGACCCGCTGCTTCGCAATAAAGTGTAGAAGTTCAGATTTGATCTGACAGTTACCGATTCTGAGAAGGTGTCTGTCAGGTCAAGTTCAGGCTATTTTTTTCTCTTCCCAGAGTCGTTTGCCATCTTCAAGGGTTTCCATCGGGGTTCTGCCGCAGCACATTTTCCCCTGATGGGTTCGCTCATGATTGTACTGTTCAAGCCACAGGTCAAGATCAAACTGAAGCGTTTCGATATCCCGATAAATCTTCTTTCTGAAGGTCACCTGATAAAATTCCTGTAGCATGGTTTTGTGGAAGCGTTCGCAGATACCGTTGGTTTGCGGCGATCTGGCCTTGGTCTTGGTGTGTTCGATGTCGTTAATAGCCAGATACAATTGATAATCGTGGGTTTCAGCTTTGCCGCAATACTCGGTACCCCTGTCGGTTAAGACGCGAAGCAGCGGCAACTCATGCTTTTCATAAAAGGGCAGCACCTTATCATTGAGCAAATCGGCAGCAGTGATCGGCGTCTTGGTGGTATAGAGTTTGGCAAAACCGACCTTGGCATACGTATCGATAAAGGTTTGCTGATAGATCCTGCCCACGCCCTTAAGGGTTCCGACATAAAAGGTATCCTGTGATCCCAGATAACCTGGATGAGCCGTCTCGATCTCCCCAGCAGCGATGTCGTCTTGCTTTTTCCGTTCTAATGCCTGGACCTGGCTTTCGGTAAGAATCAGATTCTCCTTGGCCATTTTGTCCTCAAGGGCCTTGAGCCGGTCTTTAAAGCGAGCCAATTGGTGACGCAGCCATACACACCGGACACCACTGGGGGAAATGAACACGCCCCGCTTACGCAATTCGTTGCTGGCACGCACTTGGCCAAAGGCCGGTTGTTCAACGGCATAGGCTACGACAGCAGCCTCGGTTATTTCGTCTGTGCGGTTTTTAATATTGGGTTTGCGGCGGTTTTGATCGACGAGGGCATCGACGCCGCCTTGTTCAACGGCATTTTGATAGCGGTAAAAGGTGTCACGGGAAAGCCCCATGATCCGGCAGGCTTTGGATACGTTGCCCAGTTCCTCGGCCAGGTTCAACAATCCGATCTTGTGTTTGATGACGGTTTTGGTACCATTCAGCATGAGGGTTACCTCCTATGGTTTTGGTGGTTTGGTTGCCACCTTCATCAAAACCGGTAACCCTCACTTTTTCAAGTGCGTTGTCAGATCAAATCGAAACTAATCCAAATAAAGTGTTTCAACAGATTGTCTTGCATCAAAAATTGAAGACGTGATTCCCAAAATAATCTCCATAGCCCGAAAGCTTATATCAGATCGTCATTTTTCTGAGATCCTTACCGGCTCAGCCTGGGCTCTCTCTGCTCGCATTACAGCCACCGCAATGGGACTTGTTAGCAGCATTATAATTGCCCGGGTATACGGTGCTGAGATGATGGGGATTGTAGCAATAGTACAGTCGTTTCTTATCATTGCCACTATGCTGACCGTAATGGGAACCAATACCTCACTGCTGCGACTTATTCCCGAACACCTTCTAAAATATTCACCCACTTCCGCATATCTTGTATACCGCAAAGTTCTATCAATGGTTATCATTGTTTCTCTGGTTACAAGTATGTTTTTCTTTGCAAATGCTCATTCCATCGCAAAATTAGTTTTTTCTAAACCTCATCTGTCTTTTTATTTTTCTGTAGGGTCAATATTTATTGTTTTTAAATCACTTGCGATTCTAAACACACAAGCCATTCGTGGTATAAGGCGTATCAAAGTCTTTGCTCTTATGCTGGTTTTTCCTCAAACAACTAACTTACTGATATTAATCTGCATTGGTTCTGTCTTTCCTAACCACGATTTGCCAGTTTATGCACTATTATCCGGGATTACTTTGACTGGCATTGCGGGGTTAGGAATAATGTTTTTTTCTTTTAAGTCTAAAATTGGCCGATACGATACAATAGGATCCGTAACCTACTCGAAGCTCTTGTCTGTTTCCCTACCCATGCTGATGACTTCTGGTATGACATTTTTGATTGGACAAACTGGAGTTATTATATTAGGGATTTTTCGAAGTGAATTAGAAGTCGGTTATTATGCGGTTGCAGTAAAACTGGCTACTTTAACCACTTTCATACTGAGTGCGGTGAATTCTATGGCTGGACCGAAATTTTCCGAACTCTTTCATTCAAATAAAATGGAAGAATTGTTTTCTGTAGCCCAAAGATCGACCAAACTTATTTTCTGGTCTACCACCCCTATATTGATAGGATTTATTTTTATTGGAAATAAGGTGTTGGACTTCTTTTTTGGCGCGGAATTTTCAGTAGCCTATCCCGCTCTAGTGTTATTAGCGATTGGGCAGTTTATCCATTCCATATCTGGAGCGACAGGTCTTTTTATGAATATGACAGGAAACGAAAAAAGATTTAGAAATATTGTTTCAACTGCTGCTGTTGCCAACATCATAATCAACCTCTTGCTCATCCCTAAATATGGTCTATATGGAGCAGCAACAGCAGCAATGTTGTGCCTTACTGGTTGGAATATTGCAACCCTAATCTTCATGAAAATTAAATATGGGAAGACCACATGCTATTTCCCATTGGTTGTACACTCCTATTGATACAGGTTGGTCTAAAAATGAATGACAAACAGTTTATTTCCGCAATTAAATTTCTTTTTTGTCGGTGCTCCTAAATGTGGCACGACGTCAATAGCATATGTATTGTCACAACATCCCAATATTTTTCTTTCGAATCCTAAAGAACCTCATTTTTTCGAAAAAGATATCGATCGTGGTATAAAATCTTTAGAAACCTACAGAGCGCTTTTTTCAAAATCAAAAAAACATCATACAGTAATTGGCGAAGCCTCCACCGGTTATCTTTTTTCTGAAATAGCCATCCCCACTATCATTGAAAACTATCCTGAAGCCAAATACCTTGTTGTAATCAGAAACCCATATGAAATGGCGATATCGCTTCACAATCAAGCTATTCGCAGTAACTACGAAGACGAGGTTGATTTTAATATCGCCTGGAAACTGCAGGAAAAACGCAAACACAATAGAGAATTGCCTAAATCATGCCCAAGCAACAGGTTGTTGCTTTATAAAGAAAGATGTTCACTTGGCGACCAAATCGAAAGATTATATCGATTGGCAGCTGCAAAAAATATTTGCGTCACATTTCTTGACGATTTAAAACTTGATCCTGACGGATTTTTTAAGATTATTTATCGTTTTTTACAAATACCGGAGAATCACGTTGCCAAATATCCTAAGTTAAATAAACGAACTCATCTCCGTTGGCCTTTCGTTAATATGGCAATAATATCCATCGGTAATTTTAAACGATCTATAGGAATTGTCAGATCCCTTGGTATTGCTAACAAAATCAACCAAGTGGCATTTACTAAGGGGATTCAACACCCGGAAATTACAGCCGATGTACGGAAAGAAATGGATCAGGCGTTTTGTCAGCAAATTAAAATAATTGAAGATTTAACAGGTAGAGATCTTAGCCATTGGTATTACTTCAGAACAAAAACCAATGCGTGACCTTTATTAAAATCTTTATTTTACTCATATATTACAATAATAACCGTTATCAATGCTATTCAAAAATAATGTATCACTTCAATGAAAGGTTCTTTTATTTTTTATCGGCTCTATCCATTGCCTCGATCATTGTTATACCATCTATAAGAAGTTTTACCGGGGCATCAACAATCATATATATTCCCAGTGTGTTGTGGATATTATATCACTCATATAGCACCAGATCGAACCAGGCATCTACCAATATACAGTTTTTTTGGTGGATATGCTTAGCCACTTTATTTGCATATCTACTTTTAGTATCTTTAATGCTTAATTATACAACTCATCTTGTTTATTCATCATTTTTTTTTGTTAGCACAATATCTATCGGTGCTCTTGGGAGCCTAAACTGGCCACGAAAATTTTTTGCCAACACGGTATACATAATTATTATTTCAGGAAATGTTATTTCAATTGCTATCATTTGCGGATATATTTTTGGACATGCGCATAAGTTCACCAAATTCTTTGATATTGATGGCTATATAACTATTGGGATTGCCATAGCAATATCTTTTTGTTTATCTTTACCTTTAACACTAAAGCACAAATGTGCCATTTGGATTTTATCATGCTTATTATCCGGATTCGGACTCATAACGGTATTATCACGAGGTGCACTTCTATTTAGCGGAATTGCCTGTTTTTTAATAATTCTTGTTTATTGGCCGAACTATAGGAAGAGAAGAGAACTTTTTCTATCTATTATTTTCCGAATCGGGGCCATTTGGTCAGTTGCTGTCATATCTGTATATGTTTTACCAAACAGAACGATTAGAGGCTTGAAAAGGTTATTTTGCGGTAATGAATTTGACACCAAAAGGGGTGATCTCTGGATAGATGCAATTAATAAAATTAAAGAAGCGCCAATATTCGGTCACGGTTTTGGATTCTCGAATGGAGGAAATTTATATCCACACAATTTATTTTTGCAGGTCGGTATCGATGGTGGTATTCTATCCATGCTGATTTTGCTAATCATCGTCGCATTTCCTATTCTTGTACTTTATTGTGCATGGCGTCGTGGATTATTACGAGATGAACCCCTTCCGGTAGCATTGCTATGCGCCTATGTATTTATTTTCCTTGAGTACTCTGTATCCGGCGATTTTTATAAAGCCAGACCTTTCTTTATAATTAGCTCGATACTTATTGGATATCTAAGCTTTTTATTCAACCATCAACATACAAAACAGGAATTTTAGAATTGACATCGTGGTTGTACATTATGGGGCGTGGCCACAGCGGTTCAACAATGTTGGATGCCATGCTTGGCAATGCACCCGATGTTGAAAGCGTTGGGGAACTTGTCGCTGGTATGGGACGCTACGATGATCTTTGCAGTTGCGGTGAAACCTTCAATAATTGCCACTTTTGGAAGGATGTACGACTACGGTATGAGGCGGCTGCCGGTGTTCCTTGGGGCCGTGCTGTTCAAGATTTCATGCAGCAAGCGCACTTGAAATATTTCCTTAAAACATTAACGGCTATACCCTCAGATGATTGGGTTCAGAGGTTCCGGAAGGATTGTGAATACCTTGCAAAAGCTATTGGTTCCACCGACAAGAATATCGTAGTGGATTCCTCCAAGGAGGTTACGCGAGCCCTTTTTTTGTTGCGATTTATCCCAGATACGAAGGTCATCCAATTGGTTCGGCACCCCGTGAATGTACTTCAAAGCCACTATTCTCGACTCAAAAAGGGAGGCGGCTTCAAATTTCTACGATACCGTTTTACACCAAAGCGTTGGTACGGTCCATTTTTATTTCTAAGCGCTATAGGATGGCTTGTTGGAAACCTTTTTGCCGAAGTAGTGCGTTGCCATGGACGCAAGCGATCACTACGGGTGCGTTATGAGGATTTGATCGCTTTTCCAGAACGCGAGCTGGCCCGCATCGAAGAATTTATTGATGTTTCTCTGGAAATCGTTAAAAAAAAGGTGCGCTTAAAAAAATCTTTTAACGTGGGACACAATATTGGTGGCAATCATATGCGCATGGCAGGTACGTTTCGATTTGATCCTAAAAAGGCCAAAAGAAAGAGATTGCCACGCTACTATGATGTCATGGTCAATATCATATGCTGGCCGCTATTATGGTATTACGGCTATTATGGGAAATAGCGTTTATCAGGAAACGATGAAAGTTCTTTTGATATTAGACCACGCTCCAGACTACAGGGAATCCTTTTTAAGGGAATTAAGTAACCATGTTTCTTTAACGGTCGGCGCACAACCTTGCGAACAGGACGGACTGGCAGCACCTGATCGCAGTAATGATTATACCTATGTCGATCTGCCCAGCCGGCGGTTTATGGGGATATTCTGGCAACCGCATTTGGAAGCGATTCTGCTATCGGAAAAATGGGATGTGATTTGCTGTGATTTCAACTTGCGTCATTTCGCACGGTTATTTTATTTTTTAAAATACAGACGGCTGCATCAAAGGTGGATATGGCGCGGGTTGATTTTCGGCAGCAACAAAAATGCAGCTATCAATGCAGTCAGAAAGTTTTTCTTAAAGGGTTCCGCAGCCTGCCTGGTATACAGTGATGAAGTTGCCGAAAAAATTAAAGAAGATTTCGGGCTTTCTGCTGTAAGTTTTAATAACACCGAAGTAAAGCAGGACGAATTCAGAAAAGGTTTTTTTGATAATCACAACGAACTGCGTTTGCTCTTTGTGGGGACGTTTAAGCCCCGGAAACAAATCGGTCGGTTGGTAGCATTGGCTCAACGCCGTTCTGACGTACATGTCCGGGTTGTCGGACCCGGCATGGAGCAGCTTGATTTGCCCGTTGAACTAAAGGCGATGGATAGGATTACGATTTTAGATCGAACAACTGGTCAAGCGCTTAATCGACATTTCGACTGGGCTGATCTTGTGGTCAGCCCTGGCAATGTCGGCCTACTGGTCATGAATGCCGCAAGACATGGAAAGGGGATTGTGGTTGATAACAACAGTTATCATGGCCCCGAACATTGGTTAGCTAAAAAAGCAGGCCAGCCCTTCATATCGTTTGGTTCTGCCAATGACGTCGATGAATTTATTCAGAAAGTGATGAACAACCGTGAATTGCTCCAACAATGGGCGGAACAACTCCAGAACCTTGCCAAGGAGAAGTACACCGTAGAATATATGGTCCAAGCACATTATCAAACCTTCAAGGCGGTAGCTGCTACAACGCATGCCTGATCCCGGCCTTTACCTTCGCACCTTGCGCCATCTCAAGCCTGTTCAGATTCGCTACCGGCTTTATTACACACTTCGCAGGCAATACAGGCGCATCTTCCGGTTCCACTATCCCATGGCGATCCGTGCCACCGGATACCCCCTTACGTTGACACAATCCCTGCCTAACGCACCCGTTTGGCAGGGTGGCAACCGGTTTCTCTTTCTCAATCTGAAGCATAATTTCGGTCATGCCATCAATTGGAATTTCATTGGGCACGGCAAGTTATGGGCCTACCATCTCAATTATTTCGATTTTTTGCGGCAGGACGAAATGGGCAAGGCAGAAGGCCTGCGCTTGATTTACGATTTTATTCGGCAGTCCGGTCGCAATCGAGAGGGGATGGAACCGTATCCACTCAGTTTACGGGTAGTCAACTGGATCAAGTTTCTATCGCGTCACCAAATCCAAGACAAAGCCATTGACGCATCGCTTTTCGCCCAACTCTACATTCTAATGAATAATCTTGAATTCCACCTGATGGGCAACCATCTGTTGGAAAACGGATTTGCCTTGCTCTGGGGGGCGCGCTATTTCAACGATGATCGGTTGTGCGCAACCGCAGACGAAATATTGCAAACCGAACTTGAAGAACAGGTCCTTCCGGACGGGGCCCACTTTGAACTGAGTCCAATGTACCATGCCATCATGCTTGAGCGCGTGTTGGACGCTGTCAACCTGCTGCAGAATACCGGAGATACAACAGGGCAATTGCTGCCGCTGCTGAGCCAAAAAGCCGCCCTTATGATGGGATGGTTGAATCAGTTTTCGTTTGCCAGTGGAGAGTTCCCGTTGTTCAATGACTGTAGTTCCGGCATGGCTGCGGATACTAAGGCATTGCAGGACTATGCTGCTTGTTTGAAGATTCAAGCCGACCAGGTTCCGCTATGTGCCAGCGGCTATCGAATCCTGAAGACGAGACACTGCGAACTGTCGGTAGACGCGGGCCCCATCGGCCCGGCGTATCTTCCGGCGCACGGACACTGCGACATGTTGAGCTTCGTACTGATGGTGGACGGCGATCCCTATCTTGTCGATACCGGCGTCAGCACCTATGAGACCGGACCGCGCCGACAATACGAACGCAGTACCGCTGCACACAATACCGTCACGATGGATGGCACTGAGCAAAGCGAGATCTGGGGAAGTTTCCGGGTCGGCCGACGGGCCAAGATCGACATACTGAAAGATACTTCGGACCAAGTGATTGCCCAGCACAATGGTTTCGCCTCCGTACACCGCCGCCGTTTTTCAACCCGGCCACAAGACATTACCATCGAAGATTGGCTGCTGCCGGGTGGAAAAGGGATTGCCCGATTTCATTTCACACTGCACAGAAAGGTCATCCTGGAAGACGATCAACTCATCTGCGACGCGCTTTGCATGCGGTTTTCAAAGCGTTGCAACGTATGGCTCGAATCTTATCAGTACGCAGTCGGCTTCAATCGTTTGGCAACAGGCGATTGTGTCTGTGTTGCATTCAACGATCATCTTTTGACTGAAATAGACATTAAAACGTAATGATGAAAATTTTATCCGTCGTCGGGGCACGACCCAATTTCATGAAGATTGCTCCTTTTGTGCGGGCCATCAAAGCTCACAACCGCAATAGCCGTCTGGCGATTGATCATCTCCTGTTACACACTGGGCAGCACTACGACGATAAGATGTCACGATCGTTCTTTCAGGCGCTGGGCATACCCGAAGCCGATATCAACTTAGGCATCGGGTCGGGCACACATGCCGAGCAGGTCGGCCAGACAATGATAGCGTTCGAGAAGGTGGTCCGGGACCGCAAGCCGGATTGGATTGTGGTGGTGGGCGATGTGAACGCCACCTGTGCCTGTTCGATTACGGCTAAAAAGGAAAACGTACGTCTGGCACATATCGAAGCCGGGCTGCGCTCCGGTGACATGACCATGCCCGAAGAAGTCAACCGACTGGTCACGGATCGGCTCTCCGACCTTCTGCTGACGCCGGATCGACTTTCCTCGGAAAACCTGCGCTGCGAAGGCGTGCCTGAAGAGAAAATACGCTTTGTCGGCAACATTATGATCGATACTCTGGAGGCCAATCTTGAAAAGGCCGCTGCCCTCGAAATCCGCGGGATTATCCATGGCAACCATTTTGGACCACCACCGCAGATTCAAACAATGGATGGTTTGGACGACGGGTTTGCCGTCCTGACCCTGCATCGGCCTTCCAATGTGGATGAAAAAGGGATTTTAGGCCCTATCGTGGAGTTTTTGGTCCATGAGGTGACAGCTGAAATGCCGTTGCTGTGGACGGTTCACCCACGAACGGCAAATCGCTTGAAGGAATTCGATTTGTTGGAAAAGGCTGTAAAATGTCGCAACTTGGTCCTGCTGCGCCCGCTTGGCTATCACCAAATGCTGCGCCTTAACCTGGAAGCGCGAATGATGCTCACGGACAGCGGTGGACTACAGGAAGAATGCTGTGTTTTGGGCACCCCTTGTCTCACCATGCGCTGGAATACGGAGCGACCGATCACATTGAAGGAAAACGGTGGCGCCAGTGTTTTGGTGGGTAATGAAATCAACCGATTGCGGGATGTCTTTCGCGATACATTGCGGGAATCGAGACAGCCAGTTCGACCGGAATTGTGGGATGGGAAGTCCGCCCCGCGTATTGTGAAGGCCATCGTCGAGGCGGCATGACAGACTGTGCATAAACGACTTCTATTTCTTTCTTTTTATTATCAGCCTGATCTTTGCGCCGGCTCGTTTCGCGCCACGTCGTTGGTTGATTCAATAACAGCACGGGTAGGAAACGCTTGGGAAATCGACGTGTTGACCACAATGCCCAACCGTTACAGCACGTTTTCATCCGAAGCACGACAGATCGAGCATATGGGCGCCGCCAGCATTCGCCGCATCGCGCTTCCCTACCACCAAAGCGGCATGGCAGACCAGTCCCGAGCATTTCTTCACTTCGCACGGGAAGTGCGGGGATTCATTCATGGACGGCGCTACGATGCGGTTTTTGCAACGTCCTCGCGGTTGGCTACCGGGTTTCTGGGGGCCTGGGTCGCTCGGCGCTATCGCGTGCCGCTATACCTGGATATTCGCGACATCTTCGCCGATACCATGGAAGACGTTCTCAATGGATCTCCCTTGCGTGTGCTACTTCCCGCCGTCAAGGCCGTCGAAAGATACACCTTGCGGAGCGCTGCAACGATTAACGTGGTTTCCGCCGGTTTTTTGCCATATTTCAAAACACGCAATCCCAAAAAGCGCTTTCGTTGCTATCCCAACGGCATCGACGAAGGATTCCTGGAATATGATTTTAAAAAAATTCACACCCCTGGTGTTCCAAAAACGATCCTTTATGCAGGAAACATTGGCGAAGGACAGGGACTTCATCGCATTGTGCCCGAATTGGCCCGTTTGGCTGGTGACAACTGGCGGATGACGATTGTCGGCGACGGCGGCCGGCGGCGTGAATTGGAACGACAAATCCGGCGTTCCGGCCTTACCAACATCGAGCGCCTCGATCCTGTACCGCGCGGGGCGTTGATGGAACTTTACCGGAAAGCTGACGTCCTTTTCCTGCACCTCAATGACTACAAGGCCTTCAAACGCGTATTGCCCTCAAAGGTATTCGAGTATGCCGCCACGGGGAAAGCCATGTTGGCCGGCGTCGCAGGACATGCTGCGGGATTTATTAAAAAACACATCGACAATGCAGCCGTCTTTCCTCCCTGTGACGCCGCCGCGGGGGTTTTGGCCCTCCATCGGCTCAATTTCACGCCGACGCCGCGGGAGGCGTTCATTTCACGATACACGCGCAGTACCATCATGGAACGTATGGTGGATGACATGCTGCATACCTTTGATCGGGTCGTTTAGCAAATGACCGCAGAAAAAATACTGATCACCGGCGCCACAGGGTTTATCGGACGTCGCCTGATACGGGCAGCCGCCAAGCAGAGCTATGCTGTGCAGCCAGTTTCGCGTTCCCGCGGTGATGCGGATGGCGTGGTCGTTGGTGATATTGGTCCCCGAACCGATTGGAGCGGTGCTTTGAAAGGGATTGCCGTCGTGGTTCACCTGGCGGCGCGTGTCCACCAGATGTCGAATGGGGCCGCCGATGTGTTGGACGATTACCGCGCCGTCAACACCCTGGGAACAGAACGATTCGCTTCACAGGCCGCCGCTGCAGGTGTTCGAAGGTTCGTCTTTTTAAGCACCGTCAAGGTCAACGGCGAGTCTACCCGGGCTGGGCGCGCTTTTTCCGAAAAGGACGATCCCAACCCTGGAGATGCCTATGCACGATCCAAAATCGAAGCCGAGCAGAGACTGCAGGATATCGGCCGCCAGTCTCGGATGGAAGTTGTCACCATTCGTCCTCCGCTGGTCTACGGTCCTGGGGTCAAAGCCAATTTTCTGACAATGCTGCACTGGCTGGCAAAGGGTATCCCATTGCCATTGGGCGCTATTCACAACCACCGCAGTCTGGTGGCCCTTGACAACCTTGTGGATTTCATATTGACCTGCAGTCGCCACCCGGCCGCCGCCAATCAGACTTTTTTCGTTGCCGACGGCAAAGACCTGTCGACCACCGCACTTCTTGAAGCAGCCGCTGCCGCCATGCATCGGCCGGCCCGGCTGTTTCCGGTACCGGCCGGCATCCTGGAACTTGGTGCGGCCCTGCTGGGCAAGCAGGCCATTGCCCGGCGCCTGTGCGATTCGCTGCAAGTGGACAGCCGCAAGGCGCGCAATGTGTTGGGCTGGCGACCGCCGATCAGCGTCGAAGCAGGTATTCAACAAACGGTTGACTGGTATTTGAACACTGCGAAATGAAACATCGATATGAACTTTCTCAAGCCATTATAGGCTGATCATTGGAGCTTGCGTAAGTGAATTCGTTTCCTTCAGTGAATAATGCCCTGCGCTACAAGACCATCAAGCGGGCGTTCGACCTTGCATTGGGGATGTTGCTATTAAGCGTTTTGGCCCCGTTAATGATCCCTATCGCCATTACCATAAGATGGACCTCGCCCGGCCCTGCCATCTATTGGTCCTGGAGGGTCGGTGCTTGTAATCGTTGGTTTCGTATGCCCAAGTTCCGCACCATGCATCAAGGGACGCCCAGCGTCGCCACGCACTTGATGAGGGATCCGGAGCGATTCGTCACTCCCATCGGTCGCTTTTTGCGAAAAACGAGTTTGGACGAACTGCCGCAATTGATCAGTGTGATCAATGGGAACATGAGTTTTGTCGGACCACGTCCGGCCCTTTTCAACCAGGACGATCTGGTAGCGCTACGGACGGAGAAAGGTGTACATCGCTTGGTGCCCGGAATTACGGGATGGGCCCAGATCAACGGACGTGATGAATTGCCGATTCCGGCTAAAGTTGAACTGGATGATTTTTACCTCAGACATTGCAGTTTTGCTTTGGACGTGAAAATCCTGTCTATGACTGTTTTCAGTGTCGCTGGAAGCAAAGGTATTACACATTAGGTAAATGAAAACCATACGAAAGAACCTTTTCCTCATTGTTGTGGCGGATGCCATATTAATATCGGCTGCGTTGGCAGGCGCCTACTTGATCCGTTTTGAATTGAAGATTCCCTCTTTCTTTCGGCAAAATCTTTTTGCCTTCATGCCTTGGATGGTGGGAATCAAGTTGGTCACTTTTTATATTTTCAGGCTCTACAAGGGAATGTGGCGCTATACCAGCATCAGTGATCTACTAAATATCATCAAAGCCGCTTCACTCAGTTCTCTAATTGTTGTGGCCGCCATTCTCCTGAATACCCGGTTTGTCGGATTCTCGCGGTCGGTATTCATCATCGACTGGTTTTTGACCATCCTTTTGATATCCGGGCTCAGACTCAGCGTAAGGCTCTTTTATGAACGTGTCAGCACGGATGAATTATCTCCATCTGCCTTTTTAACGCTTATGAAGTCGTTTTCCAGAAAAAAGGAACACGAAAAAAAATTGATTATCATTGGCGCCGGCAATTCGGGAGAAAAAATCTGCCGGGAGATCCTCAATAACCCGCATTTGAATTACGACATTGTCGGTTTTTTCGACGACGATACCAGCAAAATCGGCAGAGCCATACATGGAGTGAAAATTATTGGAACCGTTGCAGATTTGCCTGCAGCGACAATAAAGACCCAGGCTGACGAGATATTGATCGCGATCACATCCGCAGACGGCAAACAAATGCGCCGGATTGTGGACGCCTGTAAGAAGACGGGCGTTCCCTTCAAGACTGTCCCGGGTTATGGCGAGTTAATCAATGGCAAGCTATCAGTAAAAGCCATACGGGATGTGGCCTACCGGGATCTGCTGGGCAGAGAGATCGTAAAATTGGATGAAGCCGGAATCGAATCGTATCTGAAAGACAAAACCGTTCTGGTCACAGGTGCAGGAGGCTCCATCGGATCCGAACTGTGCCGCCAGATTTGCCGATTCCGTCCACGGAACATCGTTCTTTTCGAACGTGCAGAAAGTCCCCTTTATCATATTGAATTGGAACTGAAGAACAACTTTGCGCAAGTCAAAGTAAATCCAATCCTTGGGGATATTTTAGATTTCTGCCAGCTTGATGCTGTTTTCACACGTTTCGAGCCTGAAGTCGTTTTCCATGCCGCAGCCTATAAACACGTTCCCATGCTGGAAATTCAACCCTGGAAGGCGGTGGAGAATAATATTAAAGGGACGGCCAATTTATTGGATGCGTCCGTTCGTCACCATGTCGAACGATTTGTTTTTGTTTCTACGGACAAAGCCGTACGTCCTGCCAATATTATGGGAGCCAGCAAACGAATTGCCGAATTGCTTATCCAATGCCAACCCAAACTGGAAGACGTACACACCCACTTTTCTATAGTCCGTTTCGGCAACGTTTTAGGCAGCGTCGGCAGTGTTGTACCGCTCTTTAAAAAACAAATCGAGCAAGGTGGACCGGTTACTGTCACGCATCCGGAAATGACACGCTATTTTATGACCATTCCCGAAGCCTGCCAATTAATTCTGCAGGCCGGGGCTTTAATGGGCGATGATCGTGTAATTGTATATGTCTTGGATATGGGCGAACCGATTAAGATTGCCGATATGGCAAAAGATCTCATACGGTTGTCCGGTTTCGAACCCGATAAGGATATCCAAATCGAGTTCATCGGTCTTCGCCCCGGTGAAAAATTATACGAAGAGTTGATCACTGAAGGGGAAGGCATTGTACCCACGAGCCACAAAAAAATTATGGCACTTAAAGGAACGTCTTGCGAACTTTCCATGCTAAACGGGAAAATTGAACAATTATTTCAAGCAGCTTCCGGGCAGGACACTGATGCCATAAAAGCACTGATTAAAAAAATTGTTGTGGACTACCAACCTTCGACCATGGCCAACTGATGACGGTTATGGTTCTCCAAGATCGGACCAATCAGGCCGAAAAAAAGGAATTATTGAAAGCGCCGAGGATTTTATCCAGATCCGATTGTTGCGAAACGAAATTGCCCATGAATATAAATTGGAAACGATTTTCAGTATTTTCGAGAGCGTGCTTGAACTGACACCTGTACTGTTGGACAGTATCGATGGAATTAAAGCCTATTCAACAAGGTTTACCCATGCCCAATAACCGATCGCAAAGAATTGATGTCCTGACTCTAAAAGACATCCTCATTCCATCACCGAATAGCATTGAAATCGACGATTCGATTGATACGGACCGCATAAGCGGCAATGACACGGTAATCCACGCCGGCTGCAGACTCTTCGGCAGCCAAACCCTGATCTGCGATGGCGTCGAACTGGGCGCCGAGGTGCCCGTTACCATTAAAAACTGCTTTGTCGGTCCCAATGTCAAGCTTAAGGGCGGCTATTTCGAAAACTGTGTTTTTCTGGAAGGCGCCGAAGCCGGAAGCGGGGCTCACGTGCGCGCCGGCACCATTTTCGAAGAGCAGGCCAGCATCGCCCATACGGTGGGACTCAAGCAGACCATCCTGTTTCCCTTTGTTACCTTGGGTAGCCTGATCAATTTCTGCGACTGCCTGATGGCAGGAGGAACCAGTCGCAAGAATCACAGCGAAGTGGGCAGCTCCTATATCCATTTCAACTATACGCCCAATCAGGACAAGGCCACGGCGTCACTGATCGGCGACGTGCCCAACGGGGTGATGCTCAACCAGAATCCCATTTTTCTGGGAGGGCAGGGCGGTCTGGTGGGACCTTGTCGTATTGCTTACGGCACCGTTATCGCAGCCGGTTCAATCTACCGCAAGGATGTACTTAAGCCGGATCACTTGGTCTTCGAAGGCGGGGGCAGGGGAGGCAGCGTTCCCTACACCACCGGCATTTACCGGGCGGTCAAGCGACAGGCGACGAACAATATCGTCTACATGGCCAACCTGTTCGCTCTGATGGCCTGGTACACCCACATTCGAGGCCTGTTTGTCGGCGAACGATTCCCAAAGGCCCTTTACCAGGGATTGATCGATACCCTGAAAACCGCCATTGATGAACGCACCAAACGGTTTTCCGCCTTTTGCGAAAAACTTCAACATTCATTACAGTTGTACGAGAAGCAGATGGGCGACAGCGCTTCCGGCAAACTCGTTCAACAGAAAAAAGAGTTGATTGCCAACCAAAACCTTGTCGTCGAGCGGATCGGGGAAAATCTCGCTCAAATCGAAACGTACGCCAACCCGAAGTTTATATCCATAATCGAGAAAAAGATCGCGGTGTGCGACCCTGTCTACATCGATGTGATTAAAAGCCTCGATCATGTACAGGCCCAGTTGGGAACCCAATGGCTTCAGCAGATTGTCGAGCGGATGGTCGCGCAAATGCTGGATTTGTTTCCTTCGTTGCGTTAAAATCATTCCGATTACAGCGTTAAACCCAAATTAGTGTAAAGGAAAAGTGCATTGAACCGACTGTTCGGCACCGACGGCATTCGGGGTGTCGCCAACCGCTATCCGCTGAATAGTGAAACGGCGCTGGTTGCAGGACGGGCCATTGCTGCGTATTTCTGCCAAAACGAAAACGCTTCGGGCCGGTTTATGATCGGACAGGATACACGCATATCCGGCAGCATGCTGGCAAGCGCCCTGGCTGCAGGCATCTGCTCCATGGGGAACGATGTCTATCTGGCTGGCATCATCCCAACGCCTGGTGTCGCTTATCTGACATCAACGGATGAATTTGATGCCGGCATCGTGATTTCAGCTTCTCACAATCCATTTTATGACAACGGGATCAAACTGTTTGGAAGCGATGGATTCAAATTGTCGGATGCAGTCGAGGACTCGATCGAGAAACTGATCCAAGACCCGGCGACTCTGGCCCGACAAAGCCAGGCCATTCAACAGGTTGGGCAAATAAAGGCTCTTGAAGGCGCTGGTTCCCGCTACCGCCGGTTTCTGGAAAATGTCATCTCCGATGCCAATGCCAAGCCTTTGGACGGTATAACCCTGGTCATCGACGCTTCCAATGGCGCTGCAAGTGAGATCGCACCAACGATTTTCCAATCCCTTGGCGCCACCGTAAAATCGATTTCATGCACGCCGGACGGCATCAACATTAACGACAACTGCGGTTCCCAGCATCCCCAGGGACTTTCCCGGGCGGTGGTCGCCGAAAAGGCCGATGCAGGCTTGGCCTTTGATGGCGATGCCGACAGATTGATCGCGGTAGACGAAACGGGAACCGTTTTGTCCGGCGATCATGTGATGGCCATCTGTGCCCAGGATATGCTTTCCAAAGGAAAACTGATCAGTGCCAAAGTGGTTACCACGGTAATGAGCAATATCGGATTTGGACAGGCGCTGGACTCCATGGGGATCGAGCACATCAAGGCTCAAGTCGGCGACCGTTACGTGATGGAAGAGATGCGAAAGACCGGTGCGGTCCTTGGCGGCGAGGATTCGGGCCACATGATTTTTTTAAATCACCACACCACTGGGGACGGCATACTGGCGGCCATTAAACTGTTGGAAGCTATGCGATCTGCAGGCAGGCCCTTGTCAGAACTTGCAACCATCATGACGGTTTTTCCCCAGTGTCTGATCAATGTAGATGTGACAGCCAAACCCGCAATCGAAACGGTCGATACCATCGTTACAGCCATCGCCGATGTAGAAGCACAACTGGGCGATAAAGGACGGGTGCTCGTGCGTTACTCCGGAACCCAACCCCAGTGCCGGGTGATGGTCGAAGGGCCGACCGAGGCGGAAACGCAGTCGTTTTGCAAACAGATTGCCGATGTGGTTGCAAGGGAGTTGGGGTGAGGTCGAAAGATACCGATGGAAGAGGGATGATTGATGAAAGGAAGAAAGCCCTAAGAATCAAAAAAGGCTAAAAGCTTTAAAATATAAAAAACCCCTGATTCGGGTCGGTTTCTGAATCAGGGGTTTTTTTGTTAATCGCGGCTGCCGCCAAAAATCATCAGCAGGTACTGAAACATCAGGATAAAATCCAGGTAAAGGGTCAACGCACCGATAATTGCACCTTTACGCACCACGGCGGCATCGAGTCCGGCGGGCTGGCCCATGGCCATGTGTTTGAGTTTCTGGGTGTCATAGGCAGTCAACCCGGTAAACACCAGCACGCCGATATAGCTGATAATCATTTGCATGCCGGGGCTTTTCAGAAAAATATTGACCACCGATGCAATGAGGATTCCGATCAGACCCATGAACATGAAATTGCCGACTCCGGTCAGGTCCTTTTTGGTCACCCAGCCGAAAATGCTGCAGGCTGCAAAGGTGCCGGCACAGATAAAGAAGGTCGAGGCGATGGATGACATGGTATAAACCAGAAATATGAACGAGAGGGTCGCCCCGTTCAATGCAGCGTAAAACATGAACATGCCTGTGGCGGTCGAGGCTTTCATTTTCCCAACACGGGCGGCGAGCATGAAAACCAGCGCCAGTTCGCCGATAAAAAAGAGCCACCGCGCCTGGTAGACGAACCGGAGAACCGGTTCATTGTTGGCGACAAACCATGCGACGGCTCCTGTCAGGGCCAAACCCAGAGCCATCCAGTTGTACACACTGCGCACGAATGCATTAACCCGTACTTGCGCCTGGCTTCTTTCCATTGGTATCGACTGCATCTGAAACCTCCGTAAGTTGACGTTCACAACCTTCTGAATGATAGTGGGAATATAACACAGGTTGCTTTATTTTCAAGCGCAAAGCTGTTATAGAGATTTGCGTCTATCAGGCGTCTAAGACGACGGATCGACTCAATTCTTTTGACCCCCGTCAAATGCCATGAAACCGGAACAACTCTATCAGGAACTGAAAGATCTATCCGAAAAACTGGATGTGACCGTTTCCGAACAAAGTTTTCGCTCGAGCGGCATACCGGTGAAAAGCGGATTTTGCATTATAAAAGGCAAGATGCACTGCATCATCGACAAAAACATCTCTTTGCATAAAAAAACGCAGGTGCTGGCGGAAGCGTTGTTCGATTTACCCCATGAAAACCTTTACGTTGTGCCTGCAGTCAGGGATACCATAAAAAAATACGGAAAACCGAAAGGGAATTCGGAAAAAACCAATCCTTCGGATCATTAACTTTACATAATATATCTTATCAGACGTTGCGTATATCGTGCGATAATTTCGTCTAACCCAGGTTCCCACAACAAATCGCTGCCATTGCAATGAAGCCAACCATCGTCGCGGACAATCCACCACAACAGCATATCTATTCCATCAGCGAACTGAATAATAATATTAAGCAACTGCTTGAAGATAAGTATCCTTTCCTGTGGATATCAGGAGAAATATCCAACTTCAGAGTTCCTTCTTCAGGCCATTGCTATTTTACGCTGAAGGATGCGCGATCCCAGATCGGCGCCGTTCTGTTTCGCAACCAGGCGGCAAACCTTGCTTTTCGGCCCAAAGACGGCATGGCCGTAATCGGTTTCGGCAGAGTTGGCGTTTACGAACCACGAGGGTCCTATCAGATTGTTTTCGAGTACATGGAGCCCAAAGGAATCGGCAACCTGCAAATCGCTTTTGAAAAGCTCAAACGCCAGCTTGCCGCCGAAGGGCTTTTCGATGCACAGGCGAAAAAACAATTACCGGCCCTGCCAAAAACCATCGCCATCGTTACATCGCCTACCGGAGCTGCTGTACGGGATTTTATCAAGGTTGCACACAGACGGTTTTCCAATTTGCCGCTTCAGGTGGTTCCGGTGCCGGTTCAGGGGGAATCGGCGCCCAGGGAAATCATCCGGGCGCTGACATGGCTGAACGAAATCGAGACCTGCGATGTTATCGTGCTGGCCCGCGGCGGCGGGTCCATCGAAGATCTTTGGGCGTTCAATGATGAGCAGGTAGCCAGGGCCATTTTTGCATCCCGTATTCCGGTGGTGTCGGCCATCGGCCACGAAACAGACTTCACCATTGCCGATTTCGTCGCCGATCTGCGCGCCCCAACTCCTTCGGCAGCGGCGGAAATGGTCGTCCCCTCCAAAACCGAGCTACAAAACAGGCTCCAGGAAATTAAACAAAAACTTTATGTATCAACAATTTCAATCCTAAAATTATTAGATAAAAATATTGATGGATTGCATAATCGGATCGTTCACCCCAAACGCAGGCTTCAGGATTGGCGCATGCGCCAGGACGATCTGACCATGCGTTTAGCGGCAACGATCAACGATGCTCTTGCACGAAAAAATGAACGCGTCGTCTTTCGCCGGGAAATGCTGATGCAGGTATCACCGGCAAAAAATATCGCTACGCTGCGGATGCAACTTGCTACTTTTCAGCAGGCGATGGCCTCGGAAATGGTCCACGGATTACAAGATCGAAGGAATTCGCTTGCCAAAAACAGCGCCATGCTTGATGCTTTCAATCCTATGGCCATCCTGCAGCGCGGGTACAGCATCACCCGCAGCCTGCCGGATCGGACCATTGTTCGTAGTGCCGATTCGGTGGAAACCGACCAGCAGTTGGAGGTGGTGCTGGCCAACGGAAAACTGCGGGTTACCGTCACCGATAAACAGACCCAATAAAAGGATCACTGATAACATGGCCAAAAAGGCGCAACCCAGTTTTGAAAAAGCGATCGACGACCTGGAAAAAATCGTCAAATCATTAGAATCCGGTGATCTCCCCCTGGAAAAGGCGCTGGAAAAATTCGAGGCCGGCATCAAACTTTCCCGCTATTGCAGCGAAAAACTGGATGATGCCGAAAAGCGGGTCACCTTGTTGATGGCCGAAGAAAACGGTGAAGTCCTTGAAAAACCATTTGACGTCGAACCTGAATAAGCAATCGCTATGTTCGATCTGAAATCCTACTTGAAAATTCACAGACAGCGGGTCAATGCGTCTCTGCATAGCTATTTGGGCACCGGCGATTCGGACGTTTCACGGGTGACCCAGGCCATGAGCTATTCCGTAATGGCCGGCGGCAAGCGTTTGCGGCCGATCCTTTGCATTGCCGGCGCCCAAGCGGTTGAGGGGGACCAAGAGGCAGTGACCGCCCTGGCCTGTGCGCTGGAGATGATCCATACCTATTCACTGATCCATGACGATCTGCCGGCCATGGACGACGACGAGAAAAGACGCGGCAAGGCCACGTGCCATGTTCGATTCGACGAGGCCACGGCGCTTCTCGCCGGCGATGCCCTTTTGACATTGGCTTTTAAAATCCTGGCAACCACCGCCAGCCAGTTTCCCGCTGCCGAACATCTTAACTGGTTGAATGTAATCGCCAAAATCGCTTCCGCCTCCGGTTTCCGAGGCATGATCGAGGGCCAGATGCGGGATATGGCCTCCGAGGGCAAAATTATTTCGATCGAGGATCTCGAAATTCTGCACGGCCTGAAAACCGGTAAATTGATCGAAGCCTCCGTGGTTTCAGGGGCCACGATCGCCGGAGCCACGGAAATTCAACTTCAGGCCCTGAGTGCCTATGCCGTCCACATCGGGCTGGCGTTTCAGGTTGCCGACGACATTCTCAATGTAACGGGAGACCCGGAACGGCTGGGTAAGAATACTGGTACGGACCAGGCTCGCGGTAAAAACACCTACCCTTCGCTGATCGGTCTTGAACCCGCCCAACGCCTGGCCGACCGACTGGTGGACAAAGCCTTGAACGCGCTGGACGATTTTGATAAAAAAGCAGATCCGTTGCGTGCAATTGCACGCTATATCGTTGAAAGAAATAGATAATCGTTTGATCGGCAACGCCTTTGAGCGGCGTTGGACCCATAATTTGGAGTTTTCGCCTTGCACCCATCTTCACATCTGCTCGATTCAATCGATTCTCCTGAGGATTTGAAGAAACTGAGCCGCAGCACTCTTCCGGAACTGGCCAAAGAAATCCGCAAAACCATTGTCGACGTGGTTTCCACCTCCGGCGGGCACCTGGCCTCCAGTCTCGGCGCCGTGGAGTTGGGCATCGCCCTTCACTACGTTTTCGACACCCCCAAAGATAAAATTCTGTGGGATGTGGGCCATCAGGCCTACGCCCACAAACTGCTTACCGGACGTCGGGAGCAATTCGGCACTTTGCGCCGGCAGGGCGGTCTTTCCGGATTCACCAAACGCAGCGAAAGCCCCTACGATGCATTCACCACCGGGCACAGCAGCACATCCATTTCTGCCGGATTGGGCATCGCCTGCGCCAAGCATCTGAAAAAGGATACCGCCAAAGTGGTCGCGGTGATCGGGGATGGATCCCTGACGGCAGGCATAGCCTATGAAGGATTGAATCAAACCGGCGACACTCACAAGGACAAGGATCTGATCGTCATCCTGAACGACAACGAAATGTCCATTTCGCAGAATGTCGGCGCCCTATCCTCCTTGCTCAGCCGTACGTTTTCGGCCTCCCGGCTGCAGTCCCTGCGCAAGGAATTCGGTGAATTTCTAAAATCCCTGCCCCGTATCGGCGAAAATGTCTATCAACTGGCCAAACGCAGCGAGGAATCCTTTAAAACCTTCGTTACGCCCGGGATGCTCTTCGAAGCTTTCAATTTCGAGTATTTCGGGCCCATCGACGGGCACAATCTCAACCACTTGATCGATATTCTTAATAATATCAAAACAATCAATGAACCGGTGTTGCTGCATGTCATCACGCGAAAAGGTAAGGGATACCCCCAGGCAGAGCAAAACCCGGTCTATTTTCACGGAGTGGGCTCCTTTGACATCGATACGGGCGTCTGCCGCCCAAAGAAAACCAATGCGCCCAGCTACACCGAGGTGTTCGGCCAGACCATGGTGGAATTGGCCCAAAAAAATGACAAGATCATCGCCGTTACCGCAGCCATGCCTGAAGGGACGGGGCTGGTCCCCTTTTCCAAGGCCTTTCCCGACCGGTTTTTCGATGTGGGCATTGCCGAACAGCATGGCGTCACCTTTGCCGCCGGCATGGCTACCGAAGGCTATTGCCCGGTCGTGGCGATCTATTCCACCTTTTTGCAGCGCGCTTTCGATCAGATCATCCATGATGTCTGTATCGAAAACCTGCCGGTGGTCTTCGCTTTAGATAGGGGCGGAATTGTGGGCGAGGACGGACCGACCCATCACGGGCTGTTCGATATTTCGTTTTTAAGAACCATCCCCAACATGGTGGTCATGGCCCCCAAGGATGAAAACGAGCTGCGTCGGATGCTGGCCACCGCTGTGGCCCACAATGGTCCCATCGCCTTGCGATACCCGCGTGGACAGGGCGTAGGGGTGGATCTGGACGAATCCATCGAACCGATTCCTATCGGCTCGGCCGAGGTTTTGGAACGCGGCGGCGATATTCTGATTCTTGCCATCGGCAGCATGGTGAGCGAAGCCCAATGCGCCGCCGAACAACTTTCCGAAAACCATGGTATTCATGCTACCGTGGTTAACGCCAGATTTGTCAAGCCACTGGATCGAGAATTGATCCTGCCGTTGGTTCAAGACATCCGTCGCGTGATTACCGTAGAGGAAAATGTCGTTCAAGGCGGATTCGGCAGCGCGATTCTCGAATTATTGAACGTCGATGGCGTCTGCAACGCCGAGGTCAAACGACTGGGGATCGACGACGCCTTTGTCGAACACGGTCCGCAGCGCGCAATGCGCAGCAAGTATCGTGTGGATGCGGCCGCCATCGTCGATACCGTCCGAACGATGATGGAATTTTGAAAAAGCGAATCGACACCCTTTTGGTCGAAAAAAACATCTGCTCCAGCCGCCAGCGAGCCAAAGCCCTGATCATGAGCGGCCGTGTGCTGGTCAACCAACAACGCTGCGACAAGCCGGGTGCTTGCTATTCCGAAGATGTCGTTGTCAGCCTCAAAGGCGAGGATCTGCCTTACGTGAGCCGGGGTGGCTTGAAACTGGAGGCGGCTTTGCAGGCCAATCGGATCGACTGCACCGGCATGGTCTGCATGGATGTGGGGGCGTCTACCGGCGGTTTTACCGACTGTCTGCTGCAAAACGGCGCCGAGCTGGTTTTCGCCATCGACGTGGGCTACGGTCAACTGGCCTGGCAGCTGCGCCAGGACAGCCGCGTGGTTGTCATCGAACGCACCAACATCCGCACCATGGACCCCGCTGTGATCACCCGGCCGATAGATCTGGTGACCATCGACACTTCTTTTATCTCCCTTAAGATCGTCGTTCCGGCGGCGCTGCCATTCCTGAAACCCGGCGGCATCGTTCTGGCACTGATCAAACCCCAGTTCGAAGCCGGCAAGGGAAGAGTCGGCAAAGGCGGGGTGGTCAAAGACCCTGCCCTGCATACCGAAATTATCGAATCGCTGCGCGATTTCTTTTCCAGCCTTGCGCTTTTTTGTGGTCCGGTCGTCCCCTCCCCTGTCCTGGGTCCCAAGGGCAACCAGGAATTCATTATCCTGCTGCGAAAAACGCCTTTGGAAGCGTAACTATCCGATTTTTTGAACTTGATTTTTTTTCTCCGTCGATCTAATAATGCTTGTTTTAATGAAAATCTAACCGAAGTGCAGAAATTTCAATGAAGAGAGGAGCTTGAGTGGGTCAAATGAACGAAACCTTAAGAAACGTTGCCCTGGTTGCCCATGGCGGGGCGGGGAAAACCTCCCTTGCTGAAATCATGATTAACAAGGCCGGCATGACGACCCGCGTCGGACGCGTGGAAGACGGCAACACGGTAATGGATTTCGAACCGGAAGAACTCAAGCGGCAATCCAGCCTTTCCAGCGGTTTTTTCCAGCTGCCCTGGAAAAAACATACTATCAGTCTGATCGACACCCCCGGCGACCAGAATTTCATCTCCGATGCCAAATTGTGCATGCAGGCTGCCGACACGGCCCTCATCCTCGTGGATGGCGTGGACGGTGTCAAGGTCCAGACCGAACAGGTCGCCGAATTCGCATCCGAATACGAATTGCCCTGCGCTATTTTCGTCAACAAGCTGGATCGCGAACGCGCCGATTTCAGCCGCACTGTGGAAGACGCCGTACAATGTCTGACCCCCAAACCCATCATCCTCCAGTTGCCGATCGGCGCCGAGGCGGACTTCAACGGAATCGTCGATCTGATCGGCATGAAAGCCTATACGTACGACGACAGCGGCAATGCCTCTGAAATCGATATCCCCGCCGACATGCAGGATACGGTGGAAACCGAGCGGGAAACGCTGATTGAAAACGTGGCCGAAGCCGACGACGAACTCATCGAGCGCTACCTGGAGGGAGAGGAAATTACCAATCAGGAGCTTCGGGATACCCTCAAGAAAGGAATCCTCAACCGTACCTTCGCACCGGTGCTGTGCGGCTCGGCCACGGCCAATATCGGGGTGGACCTGCTCATGGACTTCATGGCCAACTGTCTGCCCTCCCCCCTGGAAACGGCTCCCCGCAAAGGCGTGGATCCGGTCAAGAAAGAGGAAATCGAACGGGCTCCGGATCCCGATGCGCCCTTTTCCGCCTTTGTGTTTAAAACCGTAGCCGATCCCTATGCCGGCCGACTGACCATTTTCCGGGTGGTCTCCGGAAAACTCGGCAGTGACGGAACCTTTTACAATGCGAACAAGGAAACCAAGGAGCGGTTCAACCAACTGCTCACCATTGCCGGCAAGGAACAGAAGCCGGCCAAAGAGGCCGGACCCGGATCCATCGTTGCAGTGGCCAAACTCAAGGAGACCAAAACCGGGGACACCCTGTGCGACGACAACGCCAAGATTCAATACACTTGTGCTTCACCCATGCCGCACCTGATCTCCTTTGCCCTGGAGTCCAAGGCAACCGGTGATGAAGACAAGATCTACATTTCCCTGACCAAACTGCTGGAAGAGGACACGGCCCTGATCCTGGATCGCAACGCGGAAACCAAGGAAATCCTGCTTTCCGGTCTGGGACAGGTTCATATCGAGAGCACCATCGAGAAGCTCAAGCGCAAGTTCAATGTGGAAGTGCTGCTGAAAACCCCCAAAATCCCCTATCGTGAAACTATCAAGAAAAAGGTCCGCGTCCAGGGAAAACACAAGAAACAGTCCGGCGGCCACGGCCAGTACGGTGACTGCTGGATCGTTATGGAACCCCTTCCCCGGGGTGCCGGCTTCGAATTCGTCGATGCCATCGTGGGCGGTGTGATCCCCAGGCAGTACATCCCGGCCGTGGAAAAGGGCATTGTCGAAGCCTGCCAGAAGGGACCGCTGATCGGTTCTCCCTGCGTGGATTTCCGGGCGACGGTGGATTTCGGCAGCTACCACGCCGTGGATTCGTCGGAAATGGCCTTCAAAGTGGCCGGCTCCCTGGCGTACAAAAAGGCCTGCGAAGAGGCCAAACCGGTTCTGCTGGAGCCGATCATGAAAGTGACCGTAACTACCCCGGACGAATACATGGGGGATATTATGGGAGACATGAACAGCCGGCGCGGACGTGTTCTGGGCATGGACTCCGCGGGCAAGAATCAGGTCATCAACGCGGAAGTCCCGCTGGCCGAGTTCCAGACCTACGCGCCCGACCTTCGATCCATGACAGGCGGCCGTGGAATGTACACCATGGAATTCTTGCGCTATGACGAGGTCCCGGCCCAGATCGCTACCAAAGTGATCGAACAGATCAAGGCCGAGCGGGAAGATTAACGTCACCTTTTCGCTTTGAAAAAAAGGAGAGCTTCGGCTCTCCTTTTTTTATGGGCTTGTTACGAAGCCGTTATTCCGGCGGAAAAACGATACACCCTTTTGCCGGCGCGTACCCCTCCCAAAAGGCCGCCCACTGATTTTCAAACCGGATCCTGTTGTTTGCCGACATACGGTTGCCCTGGGGGCAGTCGTAAACGTGAAACCGTTTTGAACGGCGGTTGCCCAGATAGGCATGATCCGGTCGTTCGTCTTTGCTGACTCGCTGCCAGATTCCCCTGCCCTGCCCCATGGCCTCACGCTGAACGGCCAGCAATTCACCGACCTTTGCATGATTGGGAAAATGGTACAGAACATAGGCAAGTCCGCGGCGCAAAAGCTCGGTGTTTACAAAAAGACCGTCTTCCCGATACACATAGGCCAGTAGCCGGCCATAACGGTCCATTTTTTCACGATCCGTCTCCAGTCGGATCCGTTTTCCCATCACCAGCTCGCGGTTGAACGCCTTTGCAGCCTCCCCAAAGGGTTCGGCCCGACGGTTTTCATGGGCAACCTCGGGCGTGTCGATGCCGATGTAGCGCACATGTCTGCCGTCTGCCAGAACAATGGTGTCCCCATCGGCAACCCAACGCACCGCGACCCAGTCCTGGGCGCAAAGTTGCCCCCACCCGAATACGAAAAACAGGAAAATTCCTGCCAGCCAGCATTTTTTTCTGAATTCCGTCATCTATGGTTTCAGGTTGCAGATCTTTGCGGCACTGTCATCCAGCATCCGCCCGATCCCACCTTCCGGCTGGGGGACCATGCCCATGGTCTTTTGCCACACCTCTTCGTCCTCCATGCAATAATAGACAGTCACATCCGGCGCCGCCTGACGGATCCAGTCCACCATCTTGCGATACAGGTCGATGCGAAGGGGCTTGAAGTAGCGCATTTTGTTGTCCAGTCCGGTGATAAATTCGCCGTACGCAATGGTGGAGTCCGGAAATCGCCGGGAAATGACGGACTTGAGTGCCGGCATGAAGCGAAAGGTGCCAATGCTGATCCAGACGATGTTTTGCGGATCGATCCGCTGAAACAGCCGTCGGACGACCTCGCGGTAATCGACTTCGCAACCCGGGTAGATCACCATGGGGTCGAAGTGAAACGCCAGGGGATAGCCCCATTGCTGGCAGCGGGCGGCCGCCGATAGTCGCGCTTCCAAAGAGGCCGTACGCCGCTCTTCGGACTTCATGACCGCGGGCGTATTCAACGACCAGGCCAGAATCGTTTTCCTGCGATGGTCCAATCCCTTGAGGCGGTCGATGGCCACGGTCTTGGTCTTCAACTCGAGAACGGACTTCTCCTGTCGGGAAAAACGGTTCACCAGATATTCGGTCAGGTCGGTCCATTTTTCCCAGATCAGACTGTCGGTGAACTCGCCGGTTCCCACCCGGCCGACGGTACCCGTTTGAAAAAATGCGGTCAGTTCGGCGTCCAGGTCCTCGCGGTTGACGAAAAATTGAAGCAGCGGCGGATGGAAATAGCTTTGCAGGATGCAATAGGAGCAATCCATGGTGCAAAAGGAGGCAATGTGCAAAATCCGGTAATCGCAGCACATGTATTCCCGCGTACCCGGGCAGGGTTTCAAAAAACCGCCTTTGTTGCGGGTCAGGTACAGGACCTGCTTGCCGCGCTGGACAGGGTCGTCGGCCGCATTGATCCATTTGTACAGGGTCAAAGGGTCGTTTACGAGTTCTACGGGAAGATGGGCTTGGCTGCAAAAGTCCCGGGTTTGCGGATGATCGGCGACTTCGGCATCGATAAAAAGCTTTTTAATCATCAGTACTTGAGCCGGCTGTAATAGGTTCTCTGGGAGGCGACCAATGCGTCTTTGAGCGTATAGATCCCCTTTTCGTTGAGCAGCGGGATGATTTTCAGAAACACTTCACCAGTGGTGATGGCGTCTCCCAAGGCGTCATGGCGTTTGGTCAGGCTTACACCCAGCCGCGGGGCGATGGCGTCCAGGGAATGGTCCTCGTGGGCGGGATGAACGATGGCGGAAAGGTGCATCGTGTCGAGAACCGGATGGGCGAAGTGAATTCCCGTGGTTTTTTCCTTCATTTCCAGCATGCGCATGTCGAAGGCCGCGTTGTGGGCGACCAAAACCGTATCCTGGGCGAAGCGATGTAAAAATGACAGCACCTTGTCGATGGTCGGCATGCCTGCGACCATCAGATCGGTAATCCCGTGATATTTGATCGACTCGCCGGGAATGGGGCGACAAGGGTCCACCAATTGGTCGATGGTTTCCGTGTGCAACAGTCGGCCGTTGACGATACGGATTGCGCCAATGGAAATGATCTCGTCTCCGCCGCGCGGATCCAATCCGGTGGTCTCCGTATCGAACACGGTGTAGGTCAGCTCGCCCAGCAGCCGTTTTTCCAGTTCCGGTGCCTGGCCGGTTCGGCTGAAAAGGTCGAAATCGTAAAATTCCGGCCGTTTCTTGGGAAGCAAGGCGACCTGGCGGACATCCTCCTCAGACGTTTTCTCGGATTGAACCATGGGAATGAACAATCGTAGACAGCCGATACCGTCCTCCCGGTCGTCAGTATGGGGCCAGATTTCGGCATGGTGGTGTTCCAACACCTCTTTCAGGGTAAGGGGAAGCCCTTTTTGCGGCGCGGTCAGGGGCAGATCGCTCCACTGGCGCAAGGTTTCGATTTTCAACGGCGGGCCGTTCCAGATCAGGTCGATCTGTACCAGGTTGCCCGGTGCGGTCAACCGAATTCGGCTGCAATCCCGGTTGAACTCTTTTTTCAGGCAATCGAGAACGAAACGGATGGCGAGGATCAAGGCGTAGTTGTCCACCCGGATCATGCAGCGCTTATCGCATTCGGCAACCTCGATGTCGATTTCCGTCAGAATAAGGGCTTCCTCTTGAAGGGCTGCGATAAAATCGGTCACCAGAATGGGAGCGAGCGGCCATCGGGACTTGGCATAAATGCTGGTCTCGGTCAATTCGTTTCGCAACACCCGGCTCAACGCTTCGGCCTGCTCGGAGACAATCCCCAGAAAGTCGTTTTTCTGCGCTACAGGCATATCGGGAAATTGAATCATCAAATCCACGGTGGAACGAATCGCAGCGATGGAAGATCGCAGGGATTTGGCCATGTTTTTCAGATGTTCGTTCAATTGGCCGGTGTGTTTCAGTTGATGGGTAATGTCCGAAAAAATCAGGGCAAATCCGGCAAAACGCTGATCTTCGTCCAAAATCGGCAGGGTTTCGATCCGAAGCTGTCGCCTTTTTTGGGTGACCACGACAAAATGGGAAGATGCGTCTTCTTTGCCCTGGTCCAGCTTGCGCTGAACCTCCCGTAAAGCGTATTGGATCAGGTTTTTGTCGATCAATGAATAGACCGAGCGGTGCAGCCCGACGAAACCTTCGGGCAAAGCGTCTTCGCCGCCTTTATTCTCCTCTATCTCGTCATCCGGCCGCCGGCTTTTGTCCAGCACATGCTGGGCCTGTCGATTGTACAACAGGATGCGCCCCACGGTGTCGCAGATCAGCACCCCCTGGGTGAGTTCGGCCATAATGGTGGCCAGGATGTTTTTTTCCGCCTCGGTTTTGGCCTTGGCCGATTCCACGGTCTGGTCGATAATATGCTTGGCCGTCTCGACCTGGTCGCCGCAGGCGTTGATCAACTCGGCCAGTTCCTTGATTTCCCGGCTGCCGTCGATTTTAAGCCGATGCGCCGGGTTGACGGTATTCATCACACGGGTTTCTTCCACCATTTGAATCAATGGCAGGATGTAAAAGCGGAAAAACCAATCCAGGGTGAACCCAAAGGCGGCAAACAGGAAAACCCCGGTGGCAAAAAAATACCAGAACTGCTCGCTGAGCAGCCGGATCAGCGTCTGACGTTCGAAAGGGCTGATCTGCCGCCAGAACAAAACGGCCAGAATCACCGCAATGGCATTGGTAAATGCGATGCAGACGGCTGCGAACAGCCAGAATTTATTGCTCAGTCTCATCCGGAAAGTAGGTCTTTGACCTGCCTGACCACCTCGGCATTGGAAAAGGGCTTGGTGATATAGGCGTCGGCGCCGAGAGTATTTCCCTTGGCAATATCCAAGTCACGGGTCATGGCCGATAAAAAAACGATTTTGAGGCTCTTTCGCAAAGGATTTCCTCTGATGCTCTGGCAAACCTGAAATCCGTCCACAGCGGGCAGCATCACGTCCAGCAGAACCAGATCCGGCTCGAACGCTTCGATGGCCGTCAGGGCGTCTTCCCCGCTGTGAACCACCATCACGTCGAAACGATTCTGCTCCATCAAGAACTTCAACGGCACCGTGATGCTGGGTTCGTCATCGACGATGAGTATTTTTTTGGCCATAGTTATCAATACCCCCGATTTTATGGGATTTCAAGATTACAAATGGCACATGTTGGATTTTGTGGAGCCGTGGAACCGCTCCATCGGTGAGTGATAGAACAATATATGATCGCCGATGGGCCCGATGGCAGCTCAGGCAATCGACAATAGGGTGAGCGATGCGCAACCGGATGGATTGGCATCGTTATATAATCCCGCCCGGATCAGGCGGAGAGCAATGGTGAAGCGATGAGTTCCATGAAGACGTAGGTCAAAAATGTGACCACGGCGATAATGATGCCAACGATATACATGCTGTTGTTGCGATGCCGGTTTTTGTCTTTTTCGTGATAATAGACGGCCTCGCAGCATTTTTCGCACCAGCTGCGGTCCCGATCGGTAATGAAGGAATGACCGCAGCGACAGGTGACTTCTTTGGGTGCCAGTGACATGATGCGTATCCCTGTTCGGTAGTTGCCGGCGACGGGTATGGGCTTGCTATCTTCCATACCCATCGCCTCTTGTTTATGCCGAGTGGATCCGGCGGACTGCGGTCTTGCCTGCAGGCCGCCGGAATCGCTTCTATCCGAAGAGTCCCCACCCGAAGGATGCCGTCCACAGGATGGAGAAGGCAACCAGAATGATCATCCAGATGTCTTCTTTTTTCATGGTGAATACCTCCCTTTTGTGTTGCGCCGATTAGGCCTCTTTCACGACGATGTTGGTTTCCTTCTCGGCCCGGTCGATCTGCACTTCGTTGGTGGTGGCCATTTCAGCCTTGAAGCACAGGGCCCACATCATCACGATACCCAGGATCCACCAGGCGATCTGCCAGGACCACAGAGGGGTAAAACCAGCAAATGAGAAGGCCTTGTTGCCCAGGATACAGGCCGGACCGATGGCGAAAAAGTACCACAATGGCGTTGCGATTTTCATAACACTGCGCCACTGTTTGCCCGATGCACTGGGTTCGTCGATGTCATCCAGAAAGGTGCGCACCTCGGCCTGGCGTTTCACGGTCTCTTCGTCGTCCTTGATCCCGATGCCCTTGCAGATATAGGCAACCACAAGACCGCTGGCGGTTCCCCAGAAAGCACAGTGCATGGAGAGCGGGTTCGGCCAGATCTTATAGGTCAGGAACACGGCGACCATGCCGGTGAGCACACCCAGCACGGCACCGACCCTCGGGAACTTGAAGCCCCAGATGACGCCCACCAGCAGCACGTACATGACGAAGCCAAAGGCCGTAGCCAAGGCCCCTAAAATAACCAGGGCCGCCTTGGAGGTCATGCCCACTACCAATGCCAGGATGGTCAGCAAGGTAGCAAACACGCGGTTCATCCAGATCTGCTCGGCATGGGTGGCTTCCTGTTTACGGATATAGCGCCAGTAGATGTCGCGCAACAGAATGGAGCCGCCGGTTCCGATGTAGGGTGCCGCGGTGGAGTGAATGGCCGCGATGGCGCCCATGAAAACGATGCCCAGCATGAACGGTGGCAGGAACTCGTTCATCAGGGTCGGAACCACGGTCGCGTTGTTCAACCCCTGGAAGGCTTCGATCCCTTTTAATTCCAAAACCTTGGCGCCCATCCCCTGAAAGGCGGTGAAGAAGAAAAGCGCGAAACCGACCACAAAGGTGGACATGAAAGCCTGCTGCCAGGCCAGCGGTTTGGGGGATTTGATGCCGAATGTCCACATGGTGAAGGCCGGCGAACTCTGGATGCCCATCAGAGCGAACATGTAGGTGAGCACCATGACAGCCGTCCAGGCGGATTCGCCCGGCGCACCGCCCAGGTAGTCGACCGTGTTGATGACCCGGGGAACTTCGAGGAATTTGGCATCCAGGTTGTGAACGGCTGCGGAAAAACCAGACCAACCGCCGAACTGAGGTGCGGTAACAACAAACAATCCCAGGATGATGATACCGCCTACCAGCAGGATGAACTGGATGACGCCGACCCAGGTGGAGGCCTTCAACCCGCCGGTACACACGTAAAACCAGACGATGAACGCCATGAAGATGGCGCCGAAGGTCACCGGTACGCCGGCGATGATGTTGAACAGTGCCGCGGAAGCCATCAGCTGTACCGCGGAATAGAAGATGGAGTACAGTACCGCGGTGAGCACGACCAGAAAACGCAGCGCTTCACTGTTGTAGTAATAGGCGTACATGTCGCCCGGGGTGATGAAGCCGTAACGTTTGCCCATCAGCCAGGTCCGTTTGGAGAAGAAGGTACCGGTGATGGGAATGGTCAGTACGTAAAACGATGCGAAAGCATAGGCCAGACCGTCGCGCCAGATCAGGCCCGGATGGCCGATGAAGGTCCACCCTGAAAAGGATGCCGCCGTAGCGGCCAAAAGGAAGGCGAAAAAGGGAATGGACCGTCCGGCGATGGCGTAGCCGGAGGAGGTCTTTTCCGTAAAGTACCCTTTAAGCCCCCAGTAAAAGCAATAGATGATATAAATGCCCAACATGATATAGACCCACGTGGTTCCACCCATAACGTTTCCTCCTGTGCCTTTTTGTCAATTGGAGTTGACCGGCCGCCAAAAAGGTTATCGAATCGCCTGATCGCTCAGGGTTTCCTATCACCTCCTTTCGTGGCGCTTTGGAGGACCGGAGCGGGAAAGCTCCCGATCCGGTCCGTTTTCGTTTACGATTATTTCTGAACCATCTCCCGGATCTCCTCGACGATCTCGGGATTGGCCAGGGTCATGACATCGCCGACGTCGCGTTTGTTGGACAGCGCGCCCAGAACACGACGCATGATTTTGCCGGAACGGGTCTTGGGCATGTCCTTGACGATCCAGACTTTGCGCGGTTTGGCAATTTTTCCGATCTCCTCGCAGATCGCGTCGGAGATTTTCTTGGCCAACTCGTCGCTGGCATCGAAACCGGGTTTGAGAGCGATGTACAGATCCGGCTCCTTGCCCTTGATTTCGTGGTTCACAGGAACCACCGCCGCTTCAGCCACTTCCGGCACCACCAGGGCCGCGGATTCGATCTCCTTGGTTCCCAGGCGGTGGCCGGAGACGTTGATCACGTCGTCGATGCGACCGAGAATTCTAAAATAGCCGTCCTCGGCTTCAACGGCGGCGTCGCCGGTCAGATAGGGCCAGTCGCGCCAATCCTTGCTGTTGGGGTCCTTGCAGTAGCGGGCGAAATAGGTGTCCACAAACCGATCCCGATCGCCCCAGATAGTCTGGAACATGCCCGGCCAGGGGTTCTGGATGCAGATGTTGCCCGCCTTGCCGGCGCCGCGCGGAACCACGTTGCCCTCGTCGTCGTAGATGATGGGATGGATGCCCGGCATGCCCGGTCCGGCGCTACCCGGTTTCATGGGGGTGATCGCCGGCAGTGTGCTGCAAAGGAAACCGCCGGTTTCCGTCTGCCACCAGGTATCCACGATGATGGCTTCGCCCTTGCCGACCTCTTTGTGGTACCATTTCCACACTTCCGGCTCGATGGGTTCGCCCACCGTGGTCATGTGTTTGAAATGGTAGTTGTATTTGGCCGGTTCGTCGGGGCCGATCTTTCTCAGGGCGCGGATGGCCGTAGGAGCCGTGTGGAAAATATTGACGTCCAGGTCCTGGGCGATGCGCCAGGAACGGCCGGCATCCGGATACGTCGGGACGCCTTCGTAAATCACGGTCGAGGCGCAGTTGGCCAGCGGACCGTAAACAATGTAAGAGTGTCCGGTGATCCAGCCGATATCGGCCATGCACCAGTAGACGTCTTCGGGATGGATATCCTGAACAAATTTGGAGGTCCCGGTCACGTACGCCAGATAGCCGCCGGTACCATGCTGGCAGCCCTTGGGTTTGCCGGTGGTGCCGCTGGTGTACATGAGAAAGAGCGGATCTTCGGCATTCATCTTCTCCGGCTCCACGCGGGCGCCGTAGTAGTTCTTGAGCAGGTCGTTGACGAAAAAGTCGCGACCTTCCACCATGGGTTTCTTGGCGGAGTACTTGCCCGGATAGCGCTGCCAGACCAGAACCTTATCGACTTTTTGGCCTTCTTTGGCGGCATGTTCCACGGCAATGTCGGCATTCTGCCGGTGGTCGATCAGGTTGCCGCTTCTGTAGTAGGCATCCATGGTAATCAAGACGTTGCTGCCCGAATCGACGATCCGGTCGGCGCAGGCGGTTCCTGAAAAACCGCCGAAGACCTGGGAGTGGATCACGCCAAGGCGGGCGCAGGCCAGCATGGTAATGGGCAGTTCCGGTACCATGGGCATATGCAGGGTGACGCGGTCACCGCGTTTCAGGCCGGCGAAATCCTTTAGCAGGGCGGCGAATTCATTCACCCGCACATAAAGTTCCTGATAGCTGATATGCTGGTAGCCCTCTTCCAGCGGCTCCGGAACGTAATGGATGGCGGTTTTGTTCTTGTTGTTTTTCAGGTGGCGGTCGATGCAGTTGTAGCTGGCGTTGATCTTGCCGCCCTTGAACCACTTGTAGCAGGGCGCATCGCTGGTATCCAAAATTTCATCCCAGTATTCGTACCAGTCCAGAAGGTCTGCATATTCCTTGTAACAATTGGGGAAATTGTCCAGGCTGAAGCGTTCGTAAATCCCTTTATCCGTCATATTTGCCTGGGCGATAAATTCCGTTGACGGATAGTAGTAGCCTTCCTCCTGCCAGTGTACAGCGATTTGAGCCTCCGATGTTTCGACAACTTCTTTGTCTGCCATAGGTCACCCTCCTCCTAATTAAAGTTTGGAATGTTTGTCGCGCCAATCTCTTTCAGGTGCTTTTCGTTCCGCCTGCGGTGGGAAAGAGCACCCATTTATTTATCCCCCCTTTCCTTGTTTGCTGGTTCATTCGGTATTATCGGTCGAAACCAAGAAAACGGCCTGCACCGGCTACTGGCGCAGGATTCCATGAGAAAAAATATCGAAGGCGGTATCGAAAGTATCCTTCAAGAAATTCTTTTCGTCGTTGATAATTCTTTTGCTGGTTTCCCAAAGAACGATTCCGGAAAAAAGTGACCAGAGAATATCGGCAACGGCTGTCGGGTGCTTGTTCACGAACATTTTACGCTGGATGCCCGCTTCGAAAATACCGGCCATCACTTGAAGCGAATTGCGGCTCAAGATTTCGATCTCCTTGAGCAGTTCCGGTGACAAGTTTCTCAGCGTCTCGCTGGATTGCATGTGGAACATATTGATCAGGATCAGCGGGTCGAACTCGTATACGTCGAACATCGCCTCTTTGAGCGCGGTAAGCAACTGGCGGGCGTCTTCGAGGGGCTCTGCGTTGACGTGCTCCAGGCGAATCGTCAGGTATTGCAGGATCCGCAGGGAAAGGGAGGCGTATAATTCGTCTTTATTCTTGAAGTACAGGTAGAGGGTGCCGGGGCTCAACTCCGCCTCTTTGGCGATATCTTCCATGGTTGCCTTGCCGAATCCCTTTTCGGTGAAAACCCGTTTGGCGGCAACCATGATTTGCTGTCTGCGCCGTTCACGCTCTCTTTCTTTTCTTTCCTGAATCCCCATATTTTATGAATTCCATTTATTTCTTTGACGAGCATATATATCCTGCCTCTTATTTGTCAAGTTTTATTTATTCATATTCTAAGTTTTTGGCTATATTTTCTATTTTGTTTTAGTATCGCTTCTTTTTACTGGCTCCGTTGCCTGCAAAACAAGGCTACCAAGCTTGAAGACATCGATCTTACAGCTTTTTTTATCGATGTTGACTGAATGTTTTAAGTGTTGCGAGTTGGAAGGCAGCGAGGCGCCGGAAGCGGCAATCGCATTCAAGCAAGGGGAAAGAGATGGGACACAAATGGTCAGTCGGACAGAAAACGGGGATGGCGGATCAGTTTATCCAGTTCTTTTTGGAGCAATAGAAGCTGTTCTTTGGAATCGAAAGAGAGATTCGCGCGATAGGTTTCCCCCTCGAAAAACCGAGGCGGCTGGATTTGAAGTCGTGGACTCAGTTTCAATGCTTTCAACATGTCGTCAAAAGACGCTTCGGCCTGGCTCAGCGAAGGGTAACGCATCCTTTTCAACAATTGTCGAAGCTTTTGGACCCGCTGGGGAACGGGAATTTCCTCATTGTTCAAAATCGAATCGACCGCCTCTTGGGCGATCAGGTCCGCAACAGCCGTCCCATCCCGTTTGCCAATATCGAGGATCGTATCCAGCAATTCCCGCTGAACGTTCAGCCCTGCGGAGATTTTGGCGAGCAGGCCGCCGAGGGCAGTTGCATCCGGTTCGCCCAGGCGGTCAATCTGCAATGCGACGGGCAGTGCGATGCTGCCCGTCAGCACCCCTTCCTGCAAGGATGTATTCATGGCGGCCACCGGCGCGATCCGCTCCATGGCCGACGGACTGGCTGCCAGTCCCGAGGCTAAGGCCATTTCCACCCGGGCCTCCGGTCGCGTTTCGACCCTACGGATCAAGGCATAGGCCCGGGCCTGTTCGACCACGTTCAGCGATCGCTGACCGGCATTGTCGGATATCGCGATTCGGGCGCATTGCTTCAACGAACGGCCTTTGACCACAAAGGCGGAGATATTCTTCGCATTCAGCGCTTTGGATGCCGAAATGCGTCGAAAGCCGCACACGATGCACCATTGATCCGCATTTTCGATCAGCACGGGAGGTTGAAGAATTCCAACGGAACGGATCGAGGGGATCAGGTCGGTTTTATCGCTTGTGGTCGTGATTTTGAAGGTATGGTCAGCCGTATCGATCCGGTTCAGGGGTACGGTTTGGATGTCATAATCCATGGTTGTTGCCGGAAAGCCGTGTCAGGGCCTCCACATACCGGGCACGCGTGTTGTCGATGACTTCCTGCGGCAAAACCGGTCCGGGAGAAGTCTTGTCCCAGTCCAGCGTCAACAGGTAGTCTCGCAGGTACTGTTTGTCGAAGCTCTTTTGCGGTCCGCCGGGGGCATAGTTGGCCTCGGGCCAGAAGCGGGAGGAGTCCGGTGTCAGCACTTCATCGATCAGTATCACCTCGTCGCCCACGAGACCGAATTCAAACTTGGTGTCGGCGATGATGATCCCTTTTTCCGCTGCGATCCGGGCACCTTTTTTATAGATGGCCAAAGAGAGGTCTCTGACCTGTTTTGCCAGCGGCGCTCCGATACGTTGCGCCATTTCGTCAAAATCGATGTTGATGTCGTGTTTGCCCAGTTCTTCCTTGGTCGAAGGCGTAAAGATCGGTTCAGGCAGGCGTTGGGATTCGACCAACCCCTCGGGCAGCCGGATGCCGCACACGGTGCCGTCTTTCAGGTAGGATTTCCATCCCGATCCGGTAATGTAGCCGCGAACGACGCACTCCACCGGCAAGGGCCGGGCTTTTTTCACAAGGATGCTGCGGCCTTCCAACTCGGCGGCATAGGGCCGGCAGGATTCGGGATAGCCGGAAACATCGGCGGTAATGACATGATTGTCGACCAGAGAGGCCATGATGTCGAACCAATACAGGGAAATCTGGGTCAGAACGACGCCTTTGTCCGGAATGGGATCCGGCAGCACAACATCAAAGGCCGACATACGGTCGGTCGCTACCATGAGATAGGCGTCTTTCAGATCGTACATATCCCGGACTTTGCCCCGTTGCAGGAGCGTAAGCGCGGAGAAATCGGTTTCACGAACAATACGGGCCATGGATAAATTTTCCTCGGTTGTTAAAAGGGCGGCCTTTTCGGTGCCACCCATGGATAGCGAATTTGGGACCTAAGCCTTGTCGCTAAGAGAATTGAAGGCTTTGATGTACCGGCGAAGGGTTGCCAGCGAGTCCTCTTCGATGGAGAGAAATTGGATGCCGGAATGGTAGCGGCCGGAATCCGCAGTGCGGGAGAAAACCACTTTGCCGCGAATCGTAACCATTTCATCTTTCAGTCCGACGACCACATCCACCGTATCGTCTTTTTTGAACGACACGTGGGTTTCCAGCATGATGCCCGATTCGGAGACGTTGACGGTACGTCCCATGCCTTGCATCAGCTCTTTGTCGTTTTCATCCAAATGCACGTAATTAAGCAGATAAATGGAGTCCACGCGGTTATGTTTTCTCTTTTCGTTCATTAGGGACCACCTTTGTCGCCATGGTAAGGGTTGATGAATGCGTTGGATCGTTATCCCTGCCGAATTTTTAAGGCCTCGGGTTCGGATTTTTTCGAAGTCATGGAATTGCAAACCAGATCCGCAGTCACCGATATACTCGTTGCCATGTTATCGACGATATTTTTTAAGGTCGTAGAGAGGCGATTGTATTCTTTTTGCAGCGAAACTGTCTCGATTTTGGCGATTTTTATGTTTTCCGAACCATAGATGGAGGCGTCTTCGGGCTCATGGCCCAAATGCAAGAACGGCACATTGCCGAAAAAATCACCCTTATAGAGGTGGCACAACAAAACCGGGCCGTCTTTCGTGTTGCGGACGACAGCCGCCCTGCCCTGTGTGACCACGTAAAGCTGCTTTTCGTCGCTGCTTGACTGCCGGATCAGTTCTTTCGCGTTTTTAAGAATCTCGTCCGTGCGGGTTTTGCCCTCATGATACTCCACGATGCGTTCGGTCAACTGCTTCATCCGTTTGTCCAGACTGGTCAGGAATGTTCTGAAATCCAGCGACAGAGCGGCGTATTCCTGGGCCAGACGCTGGGAATCCAGAACGCCCAGTTGTACATTGCCCACGGCGATGGCAGTGGCCGTGCGGATGTGCCCCTGCAGCAGAAAGGATGCCATGCTGCCGATGAAAGAGCCGTCACCGATGCGGATGATGGGGATGGGAACCGAATCCACTTCCTTGACGATATCGACGACCCCTTCCAGGATGACCCAGATCCAGCTGCCATGCTTGCCTTCTTCGACGATGCGCTCGCCGTCGAAAAAATCCTCCTCGTCGACGACATACATGTAGTCCACCAAAGGCCCCTTGACAATGGCGGTTTTGGAAAGGGTATGCTTCAATTCGGCGGTGCTGTCATGGCCGCTGGCCGGTCCGATTCTCTTGATCAGGCCGTCGTCCAAAAGCTTCATGCCCTCCAGGATGATTCCCATCCGGCTCTTGGTGATCCGTTTGTCGGACATGATGGCTTCACGGGTGAACTCGAAAGATCCATTGACCCAACCGAACAGCGAGTAAAGTGCATCGAGCCCGTCCATCTCGCCGTTTTGGGCATTGATCGGATTGCCTTCGATGAAATAAATGAAGCCGGGTTCGGCCGCATAGCGATTGATCAGGCGAAGCACACCCGTACTGCCGCTCGAACCGAGAAGTTGAATGATGTCCCCGAGCGACAGGAAACCCAGGCTTCCGGATAGAACCACTCTTTCATTCATTGCCAGAACCGGTCCTTACTTTGCCCACTTGAATTCTCTTTGCAGCGACTTCAGGGTCTCCATCAGGCAAGCTTTCAACGTCACCCCCACGCCGGTCCCCTTTACTGCACTACCGGGATAAGTCGGCACTTTCAGCTGTCGGTTCAAATCCCGCTCCATCTGCTCTACCGACATCAGCGGAATGCCCTCGTCGGCAAGATCTCTTTTGTTGTATTGGATAATGAGAGGAACCTTGAAAATGCTCTTTCCATACTCTTTGAGGTTAGCCTGAAGATCCTTTAGCGATATCATATTCTTCTCACGACGGACTTCGAGAGAGTCCGCCACGAAAACGATGCCGTCCACGCCCCGTAAAACCAGTTTGCGCGTCGAACTGTATTTCACCTGTCCCGGAACGGTGTAAAGCTGCACACGGACATCGCAGCCTTTGATCTTACCCAGCCCCATGGGCAGAAAATCGAAGAAAAGGGTCCGGTCCCCCTCGGTGTTGATGGAGACCATTTCTCCGGTAACCTGTTTTTTGTAGGATTTGAAGATATATTCGAGGTTGGTTGTCTTTCCGCAACGGCCCGGGCCGTAATACACGATTTTACACTCGATTTCCCTTTTCTTCAGGTTGAATATGGCCATAAAGAATTTCCTTAACGGTTTGTATAATGAATGCGCTGAAGATTCGGTTGAAACAGCGATGCCATGATCGCTGCATAAGCATATCGGCTAAGTACTGGTAACCTTTATATCAAGACAGAAATCGCCCTGTTTTGGTCCGGTCGTGATTTCGGTTTTATTGGAGACCACGGCCGTTCCCTTGAACATGGCAATGGGCGAATAATATTGAACGTCTTCCAGTTGATCACCTGTCTGCAATTCATCGATCAATCCACGATCGCTTTTTGAAATAATCAGGCTCAACATGCCGCCGGACTGGAAATTGACATCGAATTCGACCATTTTCCCTTTTTGCGTTCCGCTGGTAAAGGTAATGCCGATAGAAGTGATATCCAGGATTTCTTCTTCGGGTTCGGGCATGCTGAATTCGATGCCGCCGCTTGGCGCCGACTCGGCTGCTGCTTCGGCCTCGGCCTCGTCTTCAACCGAAACATCGGGGGCAGTCAGGATTTTGTCGATACCTTTTCTGTCGATAATCGGCTGCAAGTAGGCTCGGATCGATTCCAGTTGGCCGGTGGCGAACAGGTCGCCGGACAGCCACTGATTGTACTGATCGATGGCGTCATCGATGGAGCCGATGGCGATTTTACAACGCATGATGTTTTTCCCGGCATCGACCCGGTAAGCGTCATCTTTCAAAAGGGACTTCAATTCGACGATCGCCCGCTCGAACTGCCCGAACTTGGCCAGGGCGACAGCTTTTTCAAGGTCGTTTTCGCCGAAAAGGTTTTTGATGAGGTTTTGTCCCTTTTCGGAAAGCTCGGGGGAGGAAGGCCCGGTTTCAACCTTGGCGGTCTTTTTTTCAAGCTGATCAATCTTTCCTGAAATCATTTTCAGGAGGTTGTCTTTATTTTTGAGTCTGTCGATCTTGTTAATCATGTCCAGGGCGGCATCGTATTTTGCTCTGGCTTCGGTAAACAGCCCCTGGGAGCGATACAATTCCGCCTGGCTCAAAAAAGACTTGATTTGCAGGCTGATATCCATTCACGATCCTGTTTTACTTGGCGAACCGTCGGGCCGGTTCTTTATCCGACCCGGCTGCAAAACGTTGGCGTTCGGCCTGACGGCCGGCGAATCGGCCTTCCCTTTTCTGGGTTTCACCGGTCGGGCGTGAAACGATTCCCAATGAACCTAATGTTTTGCTACAGCTGGTTTTTAACCTGTTTGCCCTTTTTTTGTCAACAATTGAGAACTAACTTCTTATAAAATAAACATATTGACATTATTTTGCGGTGTGCTATCAAAATTTTTTTCACGCGTTTCACCTGCACAAAAAAATGATGGATAACCCATAAACCCTTAAAGGAGCATGTTATGGACAAAAAAGTGACTGTAGTCGGTGCCGGAAACGTGGGTGCCACCGCCGCCCAGCGACTGGCCGAAAAAGAGCTTTGCGATGTCGTGCTGGTGGACATCGTCGAAGGCGTTCCCCAGGGCAAAGCCCTCGACCTGACCGAAGCCGCACCCATTGAAAAACACGATGCCCATGTGACCGGAAGCAACGGTTACGAAGAGACCGCCGGATCGGACATCGTCATTATCACAGCCGGGATTCCCCGAAAACCGGGCATGAGCCGGGACGATCTGATCAGCACCAATGCCGGCATCATCAAAAGCGTGACCAAGCAGATCGTCAAATATTCGCCCAACGCCATTTTGATCATCGTCAGCAATCCGCTGGATGCCATGTGCCATGTGGCCTTTGACGCCTCCGGTTTTCCGAAGAATCGGGTGATCGGCATGGCGGGTGTTCTGGATTCGGCCCGTTTCAGGGCCTTTATCGCCATGGAACTCAATGTATCCGTTGAAAACACCCACGCCTTCGTTCTGGGCGGACATGGCGACACCATGGTTCCCCTGCCCCGCTACTCCACGGTTGCCGGAATCCCCATTACCGAGCTGATTTCCAAGGAACGCATCGCCGAACTGGTGGATCGCACGGCCAACGGCGGCGCTGAAATCGTCGGCCTGCTGAAGACCGGCAGCGCCTACTATGCGCCGGCCTCCGCCGCCGTGGAAATGGCGGAGTCCATTTTGAAGGACAAGAAAAAAGTGCTGCCCTGTGCGGCCTACCTCCAGGGCGAATACGGGATCAACGACCTGTATATCGGTGTTCCGGTAAAACTGGGCAAAGACGGCGTAGAGCAGGTCATCGAAATCACCCTGACCGAAGAGGAAAAGACCGCGTTGATGAAATCGGCCGCCGCCGTTCAGGGGCTGAAGGACGATCTGGCGAAATTAGGTTGATATTCGTCCATAAAGGGCATCTTGCGGTCCATATCTTCGTTCTCGCATTTTCGAAATCCTCAACGTGGTACTGCCACGCCTCCGGTTTCGAAAAAGCTGCGGCCTCGATCTGAAGCCGCAATCTACCCTTTCTGAACAAATATCGTATTACAACGCTTGCTTTATGGCCTCGGCCAGTGATCGATTGATTCCGGGCAGTTCGCTGATTTCATCCACAGTGGCTGCCCGGATTTTTTTGATGCTACCGAAATGCTTCAACAGCATCGCTTTTCGCTTGGGACCCACGCTCGCCACCTGGTCCAGTGCGGATCGGACCATACTCCGCTGCCGGCGCTTGCGTTGAAACGTGATGGCAAAGCGGTGGGCTTCGTCGCGGATCTGCTGCAATAAAAGCAACAGGCGGCCATCGTGGCCCAGGTTGACCGGATTAATGCGGCCCGGCAGATAGATCTTGTCGTCGACCTCCCCTTTGCGTTCGTCTTTCTTGGCAATGCCGGCCAGATGGAACTGCCCGGCAAGTCCCAGTTTCCCGATCACCGCACTGGCAATGGCGAGTTGCCCCTTGCCGCCGTCCACGAGCATCAGGTCGGGCACCGGGTTGTCCGGGCCAATCTTGCCGTAGCGTCGGGTCAGCACCTCGGCCATGCTGGCGTAATCGTCCTGCCCGCTGGCCGATTTGATCGTGTAACGCCGATACCCCGCCTTGTACGGCCGGCCGTTTTCAAAAACCACCATGGCCGAAACCGGGTTGGTGCCGCCCAGATTGGAATTGTCGAAACATTCGATGCGCAGCGGCAGCCGATCCATGTGAAGACGGCGCTGCAGGCCTTCGAGCACCGCCGCTTCCCGGGATGCCCGCTGCAACCGCTCCCTGAGGGTGTTATCGGCATTGCTCCGGGCCATCTCCAGCAGTTTTCGTTTTTCGCCGCGCGTGGGACGGTGGATTCGCACGCGGCGTCCTTTCCATTCGGTCAGGGCCTCTTCTAAAAGGGCTCTCTCGGCCGGCAGATCGGGCACCAGGACCTCTATCGGAATGCCATGGGCCTGCCGGTAGAACTGGCCCAGGAACTGGGCTACCAGTTCTCCTTTTTCCGGTGCGGCCTGCACCAGTTCGAAATGGCGCACTCCCTGCAAAAACCCCCGGCGCAGCGACATCACCGTAACCAGCCTGAAGTCGCTGTTGCCGCTGATTCCGAGCACGTCCCGGTCCATAAAGTCGGTGGTCACCGTCACCTGGCGCTCCAGGGTTTTCTCGAGGGCGAACATACGTTCACGGAGCGCCGCTGCGGTTTCGAAGTCCTCGTCGGTTGCGGCCTTTACCATCTGGCGGCGCACCTGCTGGATCAGTTCGGGGGTTCGCCCTTTCAAAAAGAGGATCACCTCCTTGACGATACCGCCGTATTGTTCGGGATCGACGGTCAGACAGCACGGTCCCAGACACTGTCCCATCTGGTGGTGAATGCAGGGACGCGTTCGGTTGGCCATGCTGCGGTCGCTGCATTTGCGCAAAGGAAAGGTCTTGTTGATCAGTTTGACCGTCTGCCGTACCGCAAGGGCCGAGGAGAAGGGTCCGAAGTAGACCGCGCCGTCCTTGGGTGTTTTCCGCACGATTTCGATTTTCGGATAAACGGTTCGTGTATCGATGCGGATGGAAGGATAGCGTTTATCATCCTTGAGCACCACGTTGAAACGCGGTCGATGGCGTTTGATCAGATTGGATTCGAGGATCAGGGCCTCTTTTTCCGATGCCGTCACCACCGTGTCGATGTCCGCCACCCGACCGACCATCAGGGCCGTTTTGGGGCTGTGGTTTTCTTTGTTCTGAAAATAGGACGCCACCCGTTTTTTCAGGTTGATGGCCTTGCCCACATACAGGATGCTTCCCCCGGCATCTTTCATCAGGTAAACACCGGGTTTTTCGGAAATGCCGTCGATGACGCCCTGGAGCCGTTCGGAATCGGTTGATTTCGAGGATGCTTTCATATCAGGTAACTTTTTACGAGGCTGTCAGGTTTCGAAAAGCAGCCGTTTTTTCAGGGAACGGATACGATCCCGAATTTTGGCGGCCTCTTCGAAGGCCAGTTTTTTGGCTGCAGCCTGCATATCAACCTCCAGGGACGCGATCAACTTCTCGACCTCCGTCCCGGTTTCGAAATCGGCCACGGATTCGGCCACTGCCGTTGGCTCCGCTTCCGGCGTCTCGTAGGCCATGTCGAAAATATCGGTAATGTTTTTGTGAATGGTGCGTGGTGTGATGTGATGTTTTTCATTGTGGGCCTGCTGGATGGCCCGGCGCCGGTCGGTTTCCTCCATGGCCTGCCGCATGGCCGCGGTAATGCGATCGGCGTAAAGGACCACGGTCCCGTTGACGTTGCGGGCCGCCCTTCCGAAGGTCTGGATCAGGGAACGGGCGGAGCGCAGAAAGCCCTCCTTATCCGCATCCAAAATGGCCACCAGTGATACCTCGGGGATGTCGAGGCCCTCGCGCAGCAGATTGATGCCGATCAGGGCGTCGAACTTGCCCATGCGCAGGTCGCGGATGATGTCCATGCGCTCCATGGTGGAAATATCGGAATGCAGATACCTGACGGAAAGCCCGAGATCGGTGTAGTATTCGGTCAGGTCCTCGGCCATGCGCTTGGTCAGGGTGGTGACCAGAATCCGTTCGTTGCGCTGCTGACGCGTAGTAATTTCCTGGTAGAGGTCGTCCACCTGGTTGCGGGCCCCGCGTACATGCACGACCGGATCGATCAGTCCCGTGGGGCGGACGATCTGCTCCTCCACCCGGCCGTCGGCCGCCGTCAGTTCGTAATCCGCCGGCGTGGCCGAAACATAAACGATCTGGTGGATTCGGTCGGACCACTCCTCGAATTTCAGCGGCCGGTTGTCCAGGGCCGACGGCAGGCGGAAGCCATAGTTGACCAGCGTTTCTTTCCTTGACCGGTCCCCCTTGTACATAGCCCGGATCTGCGGCACGGCAATATGGCTTTCGTCCACAAAAATCAGAAAGTCCTCGGGGAAATAATCCAACAGGGTCGGCGGCGGCTGCCCCGGCCGCCGTCCGGTCAGATGCCGCGAATAGTTTTCGATGCCGTTGCAGTATCCGATTTCCTGGATCATCTCCAGGTCGAAAAGGGTGCGTTCTTCGATGCGCTGGGCCTCGATAAGACGGTTCTCCTGCCGAAAGAATTCCACCCGCTGCTTCATCTCTTCGACAACGGTCTTTGTGGCCCGATCCAGTTTGGCCTTGCCGGTGACGTAGTGGCTGGCCGGAAAGAGGGTCGCTTTCGACATGCTGCGCAGGGTGGTGCCTCTCAGCGGGTCGAATTCCTGGATGGCCTCGATCTCGTCGCCGAAATAATCGACACGGATGGCCCGCTCTTCTTCGTAGGCCGGGAAGATCTCCACCCGATCTCCACGCACCCGGAAAACGCCGCGATGAAAGTCCATGTCGTTGCGTTGATAGTGAATGGACACTAGCTGGTAAAGCAGCCGCTCCCGGGGCAGATCCATGCCGGTTTCGATGTCGATGCGCATGGCAAGGTAGTCTTCCGGCGCCCCCAGTCCGAAAATGCACGAGACGCTGGCCACGACGACGACGTCGGTACGCGACAGCACGCTGCGCGTGGCCGAATGGCGCATTTTGTCGATCATCTCGTTGATGGACGAGTCTTTCTGAATATAGGTGTCGGTGGTGGGGATATAGGCTTCGGGCTGATAATAATCGTAATAGCTGACGAAATATTCCACGGCGTTTTCCGGAAAAAGCTGCCGGAATTCGTTGTACAGCTGTGCCGCCAGGGTCTTGTTGGGCGCCAGGATCAGGGCGGGACGGTTGACCCGGGCGATGATGTTGGCCATGGTAAAGGTCTTGCCGGAGCCGGTGACGCCAAGCAGGACCTGGCTTTTGGCGCCCTGGGCAACCTTTTTGGAAATGGCGTCGATGGCCGTCGGCTGATCGCCGCAGGGCGTAAATTCAGATACAATTTTAAAGGCAGGCATAGATGTAAAAAATAACAAGGCTCAAATTCCAAATCCCAAATGATCGGATTCGGGCCTTGTTTGACATTTGGGGCTTGTTATTTGGAATTTATCTTTTTAATGGGCGGTTGCTTTCCAGTGTGTACCGTCAGCCTTGTCCTCCAGGACGATGCCCTTTTCCGCCAGACTGTCCCGAATCTCGTCGGCCCGCTTCCAGTCTTTGTTTTTGCGGGCGGCAGTCCGTTCGGCCACCAGAGCGTCGATCTCCTCCGGCGCAAGGGCGATGTCCTGTAATTGGCGGTCGGTGCGGGCATCGAAAAAGGCCTTCCAGGGCTGCTGAAGAATTCCAAGGATTCCGGCCATCTTTCTCAGGTCGGCAGACAACTCCTCAAGCTGGCCTTTGCTTTCCGTTGAAAGGCTCCCTTTGTCGAGAATCCGGTTGCCCTCTTTGACCAGGTTGAAGATCACCCCGACCCCTTTGGCGGTGTTGAAATCGTCGTTCATGGCCGCGCAGAAGTCCAACCAGTAGCCGCCGGGTGAAGCGGGCTCGCCGAGATCGGCGATACCGGCCTCCTGATCCAGCCGTTGAACGAGACTGTAGATCTTTTCCAGGCCCTTGTCCGATTCCTTCAGGTTCTGATCGGAAAAATCGATGGGGCTGCGATAGTGGTTGGAAAGCAGGAACAGACGCACGCTCTCCGGATGGTAGGTTTTCAGGATGTCCTTGATCATCAGAAAGTTGTTCAGGGATTTGGACATCTTTTCGTTGTCGATATTCACGAACCCGTTGTGCATCCAGTAGCGCGCAAAAGGCGCGTCGTTGGCGGCCTCGCTCTGGGCGATTTCGTTCTCGTGGTGGGGGAAAATCAGATCCTTGCCGCCGCCGTGAATATCCAGGGTTTCTCCGAGAAAATGGCTGCTCATGGCCGAGCATTCGATGTGCCATCCGGGGCGCCCCTTTCCCCACGGGCTGTCCCAGGCGGGTTCGCCGGGCTTGGCCGCCTTCCAGAGCGCGAAATCGAAGGGATTGCGTTTGTTTTCGTTGATTTCGATCCGGCTTCCGGCAACCATGTCCTCCAGCTTGCGGCCAGAAAGCTTGCCGTATTGACTGAATGTTTCCACAGCGTAATAGACATCGCCGTCCACAAGATAGGCCACATTTTTATCCATCAGGGTCTGTACGATGGAAACGATGTCCTCGATGTGCTCGGTCACCTTGGGTTCGTAGTCGGCCCGTTCTACGTTCAGGGCGTCCATGTCCCTGTAAAATTCGTGGATATACTTTTCGGCCAGTTGGATGGGATCCATCCCCACTTCGTTGGCGCGGTTGATGATTTTATCGTCCACATCGGTGAAGTTGCGGATGTAGGTGACCTGGTAATCCATGGCCCGCAGGTAGCGGACCACCACATCGAACACCACCACCGAACGGGCGTGGCCCACATGACAATAGTCGTAGACCGTCGGGCCGCATACATACATCTTGACCTGTCCGGGGGTGACGGTTTCAAAAGGTTCCTTGGTCTTGGTCAGGGTGTTGTAAATCCTTATGGCCATCGGTGGATACCTCTCGGTACGAAAATTAGACGTCGGTTGTCGTTGTTGCGGATTGAAGCAATGCCACGCACATGGCGGCGATGCCATCACCGCGACCGATGGCGCCGAGCCCTTCGGTCGTGGTCGCCTTGATGTTGATCCTGCTCCGCTCCACTGCCATACATTCGGCCATGCGACCAGCCATGTCGGCCTTATAGGGCGTCATCTTGGGAGCCTGGGCAAAGATGGTGGCATCCAGGTTGACCAGTTCCCAGCCTTCCTTTTTGATTTTGGTATAGACCTTCTTTAGCAGATCGATACTGTCGGCGCCGCTGTATCGGGGATCGGTATCGGGAAAGTGCTCTCCGATGTCGCCCAAACCGGCCGCGCCCAAAAGCGCGTCACAGGCGGCATGCGCCAGCACGTCGGCATCGGAATGGCCCAACAGCCCTCTTTCGAACGGGATCGTTAGGCCACCTAAAATCAGCGGTCTACCCGTTACCAGACGGTGAATATCGTATCCCAGCCCGATGCGTGTCATAATTATGCGTTTGTGGGCGCTCCCCAAGGCAATTCATTGGTTTTTTAAAGGATCACTTCATACCATACCTACAGATCGCCGTAAAGTGGCATGCGGCAGCGACAAAGCGATCCGCCCTTCAACTAAACCTTGACCTTGGGCAAGCCGCTCAAGTAGATAAGATACCTTCTTTGCCAAGATCGTTACATTGACTTTTGGCGCGCACATGCGGGCAGACCATATTTCCTTGGGAGACGAAAACGTGGATCTAAAAAAATTTGTCGCCGGTATTCTGGAATCCGGAAGAACGGCGTTGACCGAAGCGGAATCGAAAACAGTGCTGGGCGCTTACGGCGTTCTGGTAGTCCCCGAAAGCGTTGCCGAAACCGCCGAAGAGGCCGTGCAAGCCGCATTGGAGTTGGGTTTTCCCGTTGTGCTCAAAGGGCTTGGCGATAACCTGCTGCACAAAACCGAGATGGGATTGGTCCTCCTGAACTTGCAGGACGAAACTTCCGTAATCGAAGCAGCAGAAAAGATACTCGCCGCAGCACCGGAGGCCCGGCTTCTCGTTCAACCGCAGGTTACCGGCGACCGGGAATTCGTGGCCGGCCTTTTCCGTGATCCCCATTTCGGACCGGCCGTTCTGTTCGGGCTGGGCGGTATTTTCACCGAGGCATTATCGGATGTCGTTTTCCGACTGGCGCCCCTAACTTCCACGGACGTGGCCGACATGCTTGCATCCATCCAATCCCGCTCGCTGCTGGATGCCTTCCGCGGCCAGCAGGCGGTGGATCGTCAGGCGCTGGAAAAAACCTTGATGGCGCTAAGCACCATCGCCATGGATTTTCCCGAAATAGCGGAGATCGACATCAATCCCCTGATTGCCACGGCATCCGGGGCCCTCAGTGCCGTCGATGCTTTGATCACGCTGGCACCGGCAGACGATGAAAAGCAGGAAGGCCATCCGGTGCCGCCGCCGGCCATGCATGCGCTCTTCTATCCGCGTTCGGTGGCCTTTATCGGCGCTTCGGCCCAGATGGGCAAATGGGGGCACATGCTGATCTGCAACACCATCGGCGGCGGCTACCAGGGCGACGTGTACGCCGTCAATCCAAAGGGAGGCACCATCGCCGGCAAAGCCGCCTATCCATCCATCGGAGATATTCCCGGGAAGGTGGACCTGGCGGTGGTCACCGTTCCCGCCGCCCGCGTCAGGGATCTGATTCCCCAGTTGAAGGCCAAAGGCATCAAAAGCATGGTGCTGATTACTTCCGGCTTCGGCGAAACCGGCGACGAAGGCAAGCGGCTGGAACGACAGATGGTGGCCGAAGCCCGCCAGGCCGACATCCTGGTCCTCGGCCCCAACACCATGGGTATCTGCAACCCTCACATCGATTTTTTCTGCACCGGCACATCGGTCCGCCCCCTGGCCGGTTCCACTGCCGTGGTGGCTCAGTCCGGCAATATGGGTACCCAATTGCTGGCCTTTGCCGAAGAACAGAACATCGGTATCCGGGCCTTCTCCGGTTCGGGCAACGAGGCCATGATCACCATCGAAGACTACCTGGAGGGGTTCGAGGTGGACGACCTCACCCGCACCGTGATGCTGTACGTCGAAAGCGTCAAACATGGCCGCCGTTTTTTCGAAAGCGCCCGCCGGGTGAGCCGCAAAAAACCCATCGTCCTGCTCAAAGGCGGCCAGACCCGCGCCGGCAACCGGGCTGCATCCAGCCATACCGGCGCCATGGCGTCCAACACCCGGCTTTTCGATGCGGTCTGCCGCCAGGCCGGCATTGTCAAGGTGGACCAGCCCATGGAACTGCTGGACCTGTCCGCAGCCTTTTCCTCCTTGCCCCTGCCCAAGGGCAACCGCATTGCCATCATGACCTTAGGTGGCGGATGGGGAGTGGTCACGGCCGACCTGTGCAGCCGGTTCGGGCTGGAAATTCCCGACCTGCCTTCGGAATTGATCGCCCGAATCGACGAAATCTTGCCTCCCTATTGGAGCCGATCCAATCCCATCGATCTGGTTGGCGAAAACGACACCACTCTCCCATTGACCGTCATGGAGGAACTGTTGAAATGGGACGGCTGCGATGCCGTCATCAACCTCGGCATTCTCGGGCGGCGAATCTTTACCCGCCGCCTGGCCGATTGCGTGGTCAAGGCAGACCCTGCCTATACCAAAGAATTTCTCGACGAGGCCGTCAAGATCTTTGCCGATTTCGAGACCAATTATGTGGCCGACATCGTCCGCCTGATGGAAACCTACGAAAAGCCCGTTCTCGGCGTAAGCCTGCTCACCGACGACCAGGACGCGACGGTGTATCGCCTGGAAGGCCATGATTTGAAGGCAGTGTTTTTCGAAACGCCCGAACAGGCCGTAAAGTCGGTGGCCCGCATGGTCGAATACCAGCGCTTTCGGTCAAACCGGGCAGACTGAGGCAACATGCTTTTCAACCTGGACCCATCCCTGCTGATCGCGGCCGCAGCCAGCTTTATGGCCGGACTGCTGGGGTATGCAATCGCAAAACTGTGGATCAAGCCCATCGTGGGCTACAACATCGAAAAACGCAGACTCGATCGTGAGATTTCCCGCTATCTGAAACGGACGGATGCTACCGATGAATCCCAGACATCTTCAAATGAACCGGAGAATCAAGAAATATTGAAAGCGGTACGCAAATCCGTTACGAACCTAGCCGCCCGTAACAGCACGGAATTGCCTGCCTGGTATCGAATTTTTCTGGTAAGCCGGCAGGAATCTCCTGATAAAGCAATGAAACTGCTGGCCCCGCTTGCCAAAATAAAGGACCGTCACCAAATTCAGACACGGGTGGACCAGGCACGCAAGGCCTTGCGACTGTCTTGAAGATGAAAGAAGATGAAAAACGAATCAAATAGGCCCACTGGGGTTTTGGATCCTGAAGGCAAGGACGCACTGCACACATTTCTCATGGCCGATGACACCATCCGCGGATCGGTGGTCAACGGCACCCGGATGATCCGCCGGATGCAGCGCAAGCACCAACTGGGCATCCTGGAGACCCTCATCCTCGGCCATGCCTACCTGGGCGCCTGCCTGATGAGCGCCGGGTTGAAGGGAAAAGACCGTTTGCAATTGCAGGTGGACTGCTCCGGCCCGGTCAAAGGCCTGGTAGTTGAGGCCAATGCCGACGGAGAAGTTCGCGGTTTTTTAAAAAATGTTCCCATCCCTGTGGACAACCCCCTGGAAGACTTCAACATGGCGCCTTTTATCGGAGCAGGTTTTTTGTCGGTAACCCGCACGCTGGAAGATGCCAAGCAGCCCTTTTCCGGACGGGTGATGCTGGCCCATGGACGCCTGGCCAAGGACCTGGCCCACTACTACCTCACATCCGAACAGATCCCCACCTCCTTCAGCCTCAGCGTCAACTTCGACAGCCGTGGGGCGGTGGACGCCGCCGGGGGGCTGTTTTTGCAGGTCATGCCCGGTGCCGACGATGGCGTCGTCGGCCGGATCGAAGATCGGGTCACGGATCTGCCATCCATCGGCATCGCGTTTTCCAAGGGGATCGCCCCGACGCATTTTGTCGGTGAGCATCTGGGCGAATATGCGCCGCGTTTCATCGACTGTCGGGAGGTTGGCTTTGTCTGCCACTGCAGCCGGGACCAGATCCGCAGCGTTCTCACCATGCTGCCCATGGACGAATTGCAGGACATTCAGGCCAAGGGCCCATTTCCATTGGAAATCCGCTGCCACCATTGCAACACCCGGTATCGTTTCGAGCAGGAGCACATCGACAGGATTGTGGCGGCACGGTTCGCCGAGAATTAAGAAATCCACAAGGACCGTCCAATTTGAACAGGACTACCGAACCGTCCCAACGCATCTGGATGCCCATTGCGGGCATCACTTTTTTCCGCCTGGTGCTTAATACCTCGAAGCGCTTTGCCTACCCGTTCGCACCGGTATTGAGCCGTGGACTCGGCGTGTCCCTGACGGCCATCACCTCCCTGATTGCGGTCAACCAGATCACCGCCCTGCTGGGGTTGCTGGTGGGCCCGATCTCCGACAGGTGGGGATACCGCAAGATGATGGTTGCCGGCATGGCCATGCTCGGCGCCGGGATGCTGGCTGCCGCCTTTTTTCCCTTTTATGCCGTTGTCCTGGCGGCCCTGTTTCTGGCCGGACTGGGCAAAAGCGTTCTCGATCCTGCCCTGCAGGCGTGGGCGGGCAGCCATGTCTCCTTCGAGCGCCGGGCGATGGTTATCGGCATCTTGGAGACCTCCTGGGCAGCCAGCACATTGGTTGGCCTTCCCCTGGTGGCCGTGATCATCGACCGCTACGGATGGCGGTCCCCTTTTTGGGTGATGGGGCTTTTGGGGGTGGCGGGAGCCGTCACCCTCTTTTTCATCATCCCCCGGGAAAAAGAGATCCCCAGCGCGGACCGAACGGTTTCATGGGCGGCCTACCTGGGAGCCTATACCCAGTTGGCCGGCAATAAATCCGCGATAGGTGCCCTGGGATACGCATTCTTCGTCAGCGCAGCCAATGACAACCTTTTTGTCGTCTACGGCGCCTGGCTGGAAAAAAGCTTCGGCCTCGGCCTCGTAGCCCTGGGGATGGGAACCAGCCTCATCGGTCTGGCCGAACTGCTCGGGGAAGGTCTCACGGCGACGGTTTCCGACCGTCTTGGTTTGAAACGTGCGCTTTTCTGGGGACTGGGTCTGACGACCCTGAGCTATTTTGCCCTGCCGTTTTTGGGAAACACACTGGCCGCTGCCCTGACCGGCATTGCCATGGTGTTTCTCTTCTTTGAGTTCACCATGGTCACCAGCTTTTCCCTGTGCACCGAAATTCTGCCCGCTGCCCGGGCGACGATGATGGCCGGGTTTCTGGCTACGGCCGGGTTGGGGCGGGTGCTGGGGGCGCTGCTGGGCGGGTTCGTGTGGCAAACCGGGGGCATCTGGGCCACATGCTGGCTATCCGGCGGTTTGACCATCCTGGGCATGGGATGCTTTAAAATCGGGCTTAACGGTTGGCATCGGAATATTTAATCTTTTTTGGCTGCGCGTTGCTTTTTAGATCGGTCCGTTATTCTGTCATTCGTTTACTGTCCGAGGATTATTTGAAGTGTTTCGTCAAGCACCGTCATGTCTTGTTTTTGGAGCCTGCCGAGTGTTTTAAGAACGAGACGTTTTTCTATGGTGGTGCAAATCGGTTTTATCACCGAGGGCTTCAGCAATCCCGCCTGCTGCCACTGTTTGACAGGTTGATCGCCGTAAAAATCGGCCGAGCGCATCTGGCTGGTTACGGCCATCAGAACAATGTCGGGCCGGTTGTGGTTATACTCGTTTGAACTAATGATTACGGCCGGGCGTTTCTTGATGGCGGACTGATTTGTAAACGGAAACGGAACGAGAACGATATCACCGAAATTAAAGGTTGTCATATTCTGCGTCCTCGGGATTGTCCCATACCTTGTTGAACGAATCTTCAGCCATTTTGTTGCTGGCGTGAAGAAGGTACGTGTCCCGGTTTCTCTGACTTAAAAAATCCACAAAGTCTTGCACCTCGGCGAGCTTGTCGGGGGAAAGCATGCGGATTTTTTCAATCAAGGCTCTTTCCTGAAAATTTATCGATTGGGCATTTGCGGTCATCATAACACCTCAGTTAATGAAAAACGTCAGATATGATTTTGTCACCTGCGGTAAAATAGTCAAGGATTTATCCTCCAGTCGGATCACTCCGTATACCTGTCAAGGGTGACGGAGCGTCTTGCATGAGAAGTCATCCGGTTTCTGTTGGAAACGTTATTCGATACCAGAGTAGATCTCAAAAACATGGTCGCCGGTATAACCATGCTTTCAGTGATATGGTGGCCGCCGTCACGAAATGGGCAGCGTCACCCCAACCGACCGGCGGCCAGGTGCAGCGCGCTGATGGTCTTGGCGTCCTGAATCTCTCCGGCGGCGATCATATCCAAACAGCGCTGATAGCCGACGGGATGGACATAGAGCAGTTCGTCCGCGTCCAGGTCTTGCGCCGCCCTGTCCAGATCGGTGGCCAGGAAAAGGTGAATACGCTCGTCCGAATAGGCCGGCAGCGGTGTAATTTCGGCCAATTTTTCAAAATGCCGGGCCGAGTAGCCGGTCTCTTCGACCAACTCGCGCCGGGCGCAGGTCAGCGGATCTTCGCCCGGATCCAACGTTCCGGCGGGAATTTCCCAGATAAATCCCCCCACCGCGTGCCGGTACTGATGGAGCAGCAGAACCTGTCGATCCGCCAATACCGGTACAATGGCGGCCGCACCGGGATGCCGGATAATTTCCATGTCCAGGGTGACATCGTTGGGCAGGGTGACGTTTTCGGCGTAAAAATCGAACACGCGGCCTTTCCGGATCAGGGTGGATCGATTGCAGACCGCTGTTTTCATTTTTCGCTCCGGTGCTCCTGCAGGATGTGATCGACCAATTCCTTCACCGAGCTACCGCCCGGCGACTGGGCATCGGGATTGATGGCCAGCAGGGATTCCCAGGCTTTCAGGGCGCCTTCTTCATCCTTTAAATCGTGGAACAGAACAATCCCTTTGTTGAACCGGGATATTTCGTGGGCGGGATCGATCTGCATGGCCCGGTCAAAGGCGTCGACCGCCTTTTCCGGTTTTCCGCTTCTTCGGTACATGACCCCGAGATCCGTCCATACATTGGCATTTTGCGGTTGGATGGCCAGGGCCTTTTCGTAGGCTTCGATGGATTGCTCCGCCAGGCCGGCGTCGAAATAAAGATGGCCCAGTTGAATCCAGGCCTCAGCGTCTTCTGGATTTTCGCTGGTGCGGGCTTTGAAAGCATCGATATTCTCTTGCAGTTCAGCATTCATGGCCGGGGCGCCCCCCATGGAACCGGGCGCCGCAAACCTGCCGCTTTTATAAATGCCGAAGGCAACCCCACCGACAAATCCGACCAGCAGCGAAATTACGACAAACCAGATCACGTTCTCCGATTTGACGTAGCCATCCATTTTCTTTGAACGCATGGTTCTCCTTGGTTTCAGCCAGGCTGTCCAACCCACGGAACGGCCTGCATGAATCTGGGAAAGATATCTTGAGAGAAACAGATCGGTGATACCCAATTACAGGGTAAAAGACAAGAATGCCTTTGGCATCAACGGTTGTATCGATTATATCCGAGCCGGATTTTCGGATACTGTCTTTGGAAATTTTTGCCGATATTCCGGGATTTCAATCATCGGCGGCCGTTCGTGCTGCTCCAGAATATGATTTTCCGGCTTTAAATGGTTTTTGACCATTTGATATTGAATCATCTCATCGTAAGTCTCCTGCCGAATCTGCATGCGGTCCAGCTCCTCCATGCGGTTGAGGAAGGTTTTGATGATCACGAATGCCATGCGGCCCAGGGCCTTGGTGTCCTGATTCTTGTGCACCCGTCGATCCAGATCCACCTGGGCCATGACATCCAAACCCCATTTGCGGTGGATGTCGATCAGCATACCGGTTTCAACGCCGTAGCCGATGTGAAACGGAATTTTATCGAAGATGCTGCGATATCCCGCGTATTCGCCGGAGAGCGGCTGCAGGAACTGAGTCATGTCCGGCATGAACATGGAAAACAGCGGCCGGGTAACCAGTTCCGTTACCCGGCCGCCTCCGGTGGGGCGCAGTTTGTTGTGTCCGATGGCAATGGGCCGGTCGTAAAAGGCTTTGGTGAACCGGATGCGATCCCCGAGCAGCAGCGGCCCCAGCAGGCCGTAGGCGAAACGATGATGGATGTTTTTGATGTCGGCGTCGATATAAACGATGATATCGCCCCGGGCCACATAAAGGGCCTTCCAGAGATTTTCCCCTTTGCCCTTGAATTTTTCCATCTGCGGCAGGATGTCGTCCGCCTGGTGGACCGTAACGTCGTAGGAACGGGCGATCTTGCGGGTATCGTCTGTCGAACCGGAGTCGATGACGACAATTTCGTCCAGCAGCGGATAGCGTGTCATCAGCTCCGATTTCATGATGACGATCTCTTTGGCGATGGTCCTTTCCTCGTTCAGGGTTGGCAGGCAAAGAGAAATGGACAGGTTCTTTTCGTGTTTGGCGGCCACCAGGCGCCCGATATCCTTGAATTCGCTGTGATGGAAGGTGTTGGTGTCGATCCATTTCTTATTCATCACAGTCCCCCCTGTCCATGGCCATCAAAAGGGCCGGAATCTGGGCAATGCCTCGGTACATCGGTTCGATTTCGATCATGGCACCGTCCTGGTGAAAATTTTCTCCCAGGGTCAATCCGATGGTGATTGCCGGGATGCCGTTTTGCAGGAAAATGGACAGGGCCGTTTCGCTCGGGTCACAGACCGCTTCCACCTCCAATCGCCGGAGAATCCGCGAAGCGCATTTAACCAGCGGATGGTTGTGCCGCAATTGGGTGGCGTTGAGGTTGCTGATGCGATCCAGCTTGATTTCAACTGCAAAGGACTTGTTGATCCCATCGACGATATCGCGGATATCGCTGTACAGTTCACGGACCATCTCGTCGGAGTCACTCCGGATTTCGAAGCCGATCATGGCATCGTAGGCGATTTTGCCGTGGTTGAACCCGCCCGATATCTTGCCGATGACGATCTGGGTCCTGGGCTTCTGGGGCAGCCGGAGGCCGAGAATGGCATTGATCACTTCATTGATCACCAGGATTGCGTTGGGCATGTGATGGCGCCCCGACTGTTTTTCGGCGGCGATGCTGCAATCGATCACCCCCCGGATCATGGCGGACGAGTAATAGTTCAAACGCCCCAACTCCACGCTTTCCAGACAGATGGCCCCCCGGATCGGCCCCGGCCAGGCGCGCAACAGCCGACGGATGCCCCTTAGATTGCCCTTTCCCAGGCATTGCACGGGAGCCACCAGAACGATATCCGAATCGAAGGTCAGATCCAGCTGGCGTAAAATCTCCGGCAGGGAGGCCAGCACGCCCACGGCGGCGGAGTTGTCCGAAACGCCGACGCCGCTGATGATTTTATCGGTCACCTCATAGTGCTGGTCCGTCTCGAGTTCCGAAAAAGTGTCCAGGTGAGCGACGACAAAAATCGCGCCTTTTTCCTTTGCGGTCCCCCGGATGACCCCCACGGGGTTGCCATGGTCGTCGATGACGCATTCGTCCGTGTTGAATTCGGACAACCGCTCGACCAGACACTCCGCACGCCTTCTTTCCTGAAAGGTGGGGGCCGGTATCTGCCCGATCAGGACGATATTGCTGATGATGATTTCGCGAATCTTGCGGATCCGGTCGACGAATGTCGGCAGCGCATTAATATAGGTTTCCATGTCGCCCTCAACGGTTCGATTGGCCGGCGGCTGCCGCCAGTTGTTCGATATGGGTGACGATCCAATCCGGTGAAACATCCCGGCACGTTTCGTCTTCACTGCGAAGTCGCAAGGATCGTCGGTCTCCGGCAAACAGAACGGTTCGGAACCCGGCTTCGGCGGCCGGCCGGATGTCGTTGCGCATGTCGTTGCCCACGTAAAGAACCGATTCAGATGGTATTCCCATGGATACAAGGGCCGCTTTGGCACGGTTAAATAATATTGCCGAAGGTTTGGCGCAGCCCTCCTGCCAGGAAAAAAAACGCAGCCGCGGATCGAAGGCCGAATCGAACAGTTCCTTTCCGAAAAACCATGCCAGCACAATGGGGGTATAAAATTGTGCGTTGGAGATGATCCCCATCGGTATCCCCTGTTCACTGCACAACCGGGCCAGCGTCCCGGCCCCGGGCATGGGAAAAACGGGATTGGTGATCAGTTCATAAGCCAGGGCCAGCGCTTTGGCCTTGGAGCCGTCCTGAATCCCTGAAATTGCCTGCCATATATTTACAATGTCCACTTCTGGAAAATCGACGCCCTTTTCCCGTTGGCTGCGATGCTCCGCTTCGATGGCCCGGCGCAACATCGACTGAAGTTTCTGGGCAGGATGTTCGATTGCATAGGTCTTCAGCAATTCCGGCAACCGACCCATTCCGGGAGGCTGCGTTTGCATCATCCCGATTTCCCCTGCCCCGCTGATCAACAGGGTTCCGTAAACGTCGAAAAGGATCGCGCCACAGGGCGCCAGATCAGGCAAAACCGCACGCACCCCGGTGGGAATCGGCTCCATGGGCCGCAGGTAGCGCCGACAAATGGCGTCAAGATCCCGCATAGGCAGCCCATTTGAGCAAAGTGAAATTTTCCGGTTTGAAAAAAGAACGCAGCAGGATCTTTTTGTCGATGCAGTGCCGGACCGGTTGATTGACCACCCGGTCGTAGATCCGCAGCAACCGTTCTCGGTAGCGGTCCATCCCATATCGATCGAGAACTGTTTTTCGATTGGTTTGGATCACCCTTTGCGCCGCAGCCGCTTGGCTCGTTTCCGACAACCGGGGGTTGGTTCGGATCAGCTCTTTTTTCGCAGCGGGCGAAGCGATCAGCCGGGCAAGGATTTGCCGCTGCAATGCCTCGTCCAGCAGCCCGAAATCGATGGTCGTTTTCCCGTTCAGCCCCTCGAAGGCTTTCGCGACGGTGGCCTCCGGTATGGCAAGGCCGTATCGGTCGGCGGCGCGCCGAACCGCTTTGTGCCAGCGGTGGGAAAAAACGTCCCGGTCGATCCAGTCCAAAGGCACATCGATGCGGTCGTAAAGGGCGTTCAAATTGACGCCGCTGTCTTCGTAGTCGCAGCAGATATCCGGAAGACGGCGCCCCCAAAGCGGCTTTCCCGCGGTCCAGGGTTCGAGAAACGCCATCCCGAAACCTTCGGAGACGCTGGTGGTGATCATCGACTGCGAGGCGGCGACAATGGCTGCAAAGGGCATTTTTTTTCCGATTTCGAAATCGACGGGCAGATCGTTGGCCCCGGACCAGGCCACCCAGTCCCGATAACTGGCTATATCATCCGGGCTGTTGGGCGGTTGGGTGATCGCCAGGCGCTGGTCGGCTTCGAAAAACAGGGAAAGCAGAATCGCCTCCCCCGGGTTTTTACGGCGAATGGCGCGCACCGGGTAAAGGATCTGCGCCCCGGGTAGCCGGCTCGCATCTACCGGCATGGCTTCTACGGCATTGGGCAGATAATGGAGCCCCGAATCATCCAGGCCGGCGACCCTCAGTATGGTCTCATCGCGCCGGTTGATCACGCCGTAGTGGCAATCCTTCGGGTAGGACTCATCGAAATAGGCTTGCGGCCGGCCATCTTCCGCAAAGTCGTGAATTTGAAGAAAAAGCGTGATTCCGAACTGCTGCAGGCGCCGGATGATCCGAAGAAAGCCCCTGTTTTTCGCCAACAATGGATTGTGGATGTGCAGGATATCACATCCTTCGGGCCATTTGCGTTGCAACGCCTGACGCACCTGCTCGGCGACCCGCTCCGGTGGCGGTGCCGACCGCCCCGGTTGATCATAGCCCAAACCGGGAATCTCTTCCACTGCGCAGGGCAGCTTCGCGTTGGCCCGATCCCCTGTCAAAACGACCAGATCGCACGCGTCGCCAAGCGCTTTGACCTGGCGCTTCAAAACGGCGGCCACGCCCCCGGTTTTGAGATGATAGTGAACAAAGGCAATTTTCATGGATACTTTAATTGTAGCCTGCGGTCACCTTTTGTCAACTCTCCAGACGGAACGGCATCCTACCGTTGACATCTTCTGCGCTGCGGTACATCCTTGATCGGAGATGCTCTTCGTTCGAACCGATCACACCCATTTTCTGGAGGATGAGAGATGGCCCTGTATGTGGTCCAACACGGAAAAAGCCTGCCAAAAACGGATGACCCTGAGAAGGGTTTGTCTGCGGATGGGAAACGGGAAACCGAACTCATTGCAAAAGTGGCCAAAGGATATGGCGTGCCGGTCTCCCGCATCGTTCACAGCGGCAAGAAACGCGCTCGCCAGACCGCCGAGCAGATGGCCGCGGCCCTCTGTCCGGATCAGGAAATCCAGACGCGCAGCGGCATGAATCCCTTAGACGACATTGCCGCCTTTGCCGAAAACCTGCCCCTGGATCAAAACATCATGCTGGTTGGACACTTGCCGTTTTTAGAAAAACTGATTGGCCTGCTTGTATGCGGCGATGCGGCGCGGACGGTATTCAAGCTCCAGAACAGCGGCATTGTCTGCCTGGAAAATGTGGCGGATATCGATCATGCAGTGATTCGCTGGGCATTGATGCCCAACATCGGTTGAGATGGCGGGTGCCGACGGCGATCATCGGCCCGTGGCCAGGCTTTTCCAGACGGATTCCGGAGAGGCGATGACCATGCTGTCCGGCTGAATGACGATGGTCTGGGCATCGGGCAGATAGGCATTCACGATCTTTTCGGTCTGTGAGACGAGAGCCCCGATTTTCATTCCCGAGAGCGTATTGACGATCTTCAGGTCATCGTCGGCCTGCTGATACAGGTAGCTGAGACGATCGCAGGCGACCTGGTAGTAGCTCATCTCCCGGGCGTAGCGTTTCATGTAGGCCTCGATTTCGGCAATGAGCCGCAAATCGAACAGGATTCTCGGCGTTTTCAAGGCAACGGCCTCATCCTTGACTCCCAATTCCGCCGCTGTTTCCCGGATTTCGACTTTAATCTCCTCTGCGCGCCGGGCCAGTTCCTCCCGCATCCCGGCGGCATCGGCCCTGCGCTGGGTTAACTGGTTGTTGATCAGGGCGATGTCGGCCATGGTTTTTCGCAACTGCTCCCCTCCATCGGCAGCGGATGCCGCCATGCAGGGCGGCGCGGTCCACAGACGGACGACGATGGAAAGCAGGGCAAGTCCGGCAAGAATTGTTTTTGGCGGTTTCACGTTCATTCCTTTGCGGCATTACGCTTGCGGTTCATCTCTTCGGATAGAAAGAGCCGGGTTTTCGGATTTTCCCAGTGGGCCATGTGCTTCACATTGACCAGTTCGATCTGGTCGCCCTGCCATTCGGACAAAATGGCCACCACCCGGGGCGACAACCGGGAAAGACCGTTTAGAGACAATCCCTTTCCTTTCCAGCGGGAAAGGTGCGCGGCCGCTTCCGGTGAAAGTTCCTCAAGGCCGTTCAAACCCAACCATTCCCCCTTCCAGGATGCCAGTTCACGGGCCGCCTCCGGTTCCAGCTGCTTCAACGCGTTCAAAAACAGATCCTTGCCTTTCCACTGGGCCAGACAGTGGGCCGTTTTCGGGGAAAGTACGGTCAGCTTATGTTTCTGTGAAAAATTGCCATCGCAGATCTGTTCCGAAATGAGATCGTTATCGGTTTTCGGGGATGCCGAGGCGGCCTTGGGGGGATTTTTGGGCAAACGGCTGGTGATGTCGTTCCAGATGGCTTCCGTAGACAAGGGGGATACCGCGACATCATCGATATTCAGTTCCTCCAGGGCTCGGGTATGGCGATCGATAAGTTCCCGGGACTCCCGGACGAATCCATCGATATCGATGTCGCTGGTTTTGGAGGCCATCATTACCAGCAATTCGGCCCTGCGGGAAAAGTACAGCAGTTCCTCGCTGTGCCAGGTAAGTTCGTCAACCGGAGACACCAGCTTTCGAATATAGGTGTCGCGTCGCTGGATGGCGGAAAGCCCGAGCCCGATGCGAGGGTCCGCAATGGCCGCAGAATCCTTGGTCATCGTTTTCAGCATATCGAGAATCCCGTTGATTTCCGCATCGATACCAGCTTGGTAATAGGCGCGCAGTTCCTCGATTTCGGCCTTTTTGGCCAGCAGTTGGCTGCGCAGGTCGTTAAGGCTCTCCATAGCGGTTTTCAGACGGCTGCGGTCCGAAGCGTGTGGGTCCGGGTCAACCGGTGCCGGAGGCTGGGATGGCGGGTCAGGCTCCGGTTGGATGTTGGTTTCCAGGGCGACATTTTCAGACGAAACTGGTTTCGGTTCGACAACCTCGCCCGGCTGACCCCGCCAGTACCGATACCCTGCCAGGGCGGCAAGCAGAAGAACGACTGCCGACGCGCCCAGGGCGATCTTTTTCCATTTGTTCGTCACCGGTTTGCCGGCTTCCCGCAAAGCGGTAGCCTTTTTTGCAGGGGCATCGTCCTTTGCGTCCGTTCGTGGCAGCGGCTTGAATTTGATGTCCGCCTGAGGTGCGGGTGCAGCACTTTCGGGCCGTTTGCCTGCGGGTGGAACTTTTTGGACGGGTTTTGCTTTCACAGGCTTGGATGCGGATACGTCCGGACGGGACGCCTTGTTATCGCCGTTCGTTGCGGTACGTTGATCCGCCTCGGTCGTCTTCGATTCGGGAGCCGTTTCAACAGCGGTATGGTCCGGCGGCGGGGTTTCCTCCTCTTCCTCTTCCACCGCAGCCTCTTTCAGGATCTCGTCGACGTCCGCCGCAACTTCCTCCTGCGACGATTGCTTCTCTTCCTCCGATGGTGCCGCTTCGGGCGCTTCGGCCTCCGTCGCTTTCGATTCCGGTTCAGATTCCTTCGCTACTTCCAGTTCCCCTTCCGATTCATCTTCCTCTGACTTGCCGCCTTCGATCTGGGCCATGATGCTTTCGAAGGCTTCCTGCTGGTCGGTATCCAGGGCGTCATCGGAATCGGTATCATCCTTTTTTCCTACGGAATCAGCCGTTTCGTCAGCGTCTTGAGCCGGCTCGTTTTCCTCGACAGTCTCCTTTTCGGCCTCCTGGGCCACCTTTTCCAGCTCGGCGGCAAAGTCCTCCTCCCCTATTGTTCCGTCATCGGTCTCGGCCGCTTCTTCGGCCGGTGTTTCCTCGCTGTCCTCACCGCCCCCGATCTGGGCCATGATGCTTTCAAAGGCCTTTTGCTGGTCCTCGTCGAGTTCCTCCTCCGCATCGCCGCCGGAGTCCGCTTCGCCGCTTTCATCGGCAGCATCGCTTTCCGCTTCCTGCACCACCTTTTCCAGCTCGGCGGCAAAGTCCTCCTCCGATACCGTTCCGTCATCGGTCTCGGACGCATCTTCGGACGGCGTTTCCTCGCTGTCCTCACCGCCCCCGATCTGGGCCATGATGCTTTCAAAGGCCTTTTGCTGGTCCTCGTCCAGTTCCTCCTCCGCATCGCCGCCGGAGTCCGCTTCGCCGCTTTCATCGGCAGCATCGCTTTCCGCTTCCTGGACCACCTTTTCCAGCTCGGCGGCAAAGTCCTCCTCCGATACCGTTCCGTCATCGGTCTCGGACGCATCTTCGGACGTTCCGGACGAACTGTCGCCGCTGCCTTCGATTTCTCCCATGATCTTGTTGAAGGCATCCTGCTCTTCGGCGCTCATTTCATCGGAAGTGCCATCGGCTTCAACGGCAGGTTCCGTACCCGCACCCTTTTTTTTGGCGGTCAAATTTTTCTTCTTTTCCGGCATATGGTTCAACTCGCAGCTGAATTCCGCTTTACGCGCGGCAGATCGAATCTTGCCTGTCTTTTCGATCTCTTGCCGCGATTTCCTTCATATCTCAGTAGGGATATCGTCGAAAGCCTGCCAAACTTAAGAATATTCAGCGAAACCAATCCTAACCGGATAAATTTCTTGATCATTTTATCAACCACAGGTATATTTCGAATCACCGCTACGTTGGCATGAATGCTTTCACGAAACCGGAAAAGCTGGCACGGAGGAGAAAACAGACATGAAAAAAACCATTATCAAAGGAACCGGTCGCTACCTTCCTTCACGGCTTGTCACCAACGCAGATTTGTCCAAATGGATGGATACCTCCGACGAATGGATCGTTCAGCGCACCGGCATCGAACAGCGCTACTGGATCCCCGAAGAGGGTGGGGTCGGTGTCTCCGATCTGGGTCTGGAAGCTTCGAAGATCGCCATGTCGCGCGCCGGCTGGGAGCCCGAGGACATCGACCTGATCATTTTTGCCACATTGAGCCCGGACCTCTTTTTTCCCGGCTCCGGCTGCCTGCTGGCCCACAAGCTGGGCCTTACCGCCACGCCGGCCCTGGATATCCGCCAGCAGTGCACCGGTTTTCTGTACGGCATGGCCACCGCCGACGCCTATATTCGCAGCAGCCTCGCCAAGCGCATTCTATTGGTAGGCGCCGAAGTACACAGCACCGGTCTGGATGTTTCGACCCAGGGCCGGGACGTGACCGTGATTTTCGGGGATGGCGCCGCGGCTGTTTGTCTGGAGCACGTAGAAACAAACGATAAGAAAGCCGGCGTACTGGCCTCCTGCCTGCACGCGGACGGCTCCCTGGCGGAAAGCCTGATGGTTTATGCCCCGGCCTCCCGTGAAAATCCGCGCATCGACGAAAAGATGTTGGCGGAGCGCAAGCATTTTCCAACCATGGACGGCAGGAACATCTTCAAGCATGCCGTTCGCAGGCTTCCGGAAGTAGCCGGAGAAGCGCTGAAAAAAGCCGGCCTCCCGCTGGAAGCGGTGGACCTGTTCATCCCCCATCAGGCCAATCTGCGAATCAACCAGGCCTTCGCCAAGTCCCTGGATCTTCCGGAATCCAAAGTCTACAACAACATCCAGCGTTACGGGAACACCACGGCGGCCAGCATTCCGCTGGCACTGGACGAAGCCATCGAAAAAGGTCTTATAGGATCGGGAAGTACCGTGATGTTCCTGGGGTTGGGTGCCGGGGTGACCTGGGGATCGGTGCTCTACCGCTTTGCCGACTGACGTGTTCATCCAGAAATGGCTAATTTGCCCGATATCTTTGTTGCGCGAAAAATTTTATCCTCGGAATATCGACAATATGCCTCCGGTAAAATTTTTCGTGCGCCTCGATCTCGACCAAATTTGCCGATTTCTGGAAGAACACGAACAGTCCCGATTTATCATCAAGGCGATTCGGTTTAATCAAGCCAAACGACCATTAAACAGCATTTGCAGGTAGCGGCGGTTGATGGGATCGACTTCGGAAAAATCGTGACCTGAGTCGCGGTTGCGGGCGGCCATCTCGGTGCGAAGCTTGCCAGCGGTAACCTTTCCCAGCTCGACGCCGAACTGGTCGAAGGGGTTGATCCCCCAGACAAAAGCCTCGAATATGGTTTTGGCTTCGTAAAAAGCCAGCAGCCTTCCGACGCTTTCCGACTCCAGATCCTCCACGACGATGGTGGAGGAAGGCCGGTTACCGGAAAAGGATCGGGCCGGATCGTCGTTTGATGCTCCCGATGCCAGGGCCGTGGACTGGGCCAGCAGGTTGGCCCACAGTTCCTGTTGGTGTCCCACCCCCTTGAATTTGCCTTCATCCAGCTGCGTCTGCGGATTGAGCACGCCGATAAAATCGATGGGAAACGCTTTGCCTTGATGGGCGAGTTGAAAAAAGGAGTGCTGGGCGTTGGTTCCCGGCTCGCCGAAAATCATCGTCCCCGCCGGTTCATCCAGTTTTCTGCCGGAGGCATCCACCGACTTGCCGTTGCTCTCCATGTTCAACTGCTGAATATGGGCGGCGAGTTTGCGCAGCGGAAAGGCGTAGGGCACGATGGCAGTCTGGGGATAGCCCAGAAAGCTGGTATTCCAAACGCCGATCAGGGCTGCGATAAGGGGCAGATTGGCGCTCGGCGGCGCCTTTCGGGCGTGGCGATCCATCTCTTCGGCACCTTTGAGAAACCGCTCGAAACGCTCAAATCCCAGGTAGAGGCTCAACGGCACACCGCCGACCGCGGAGGTCACGCTGTACCGCCCGCCGATGAAATCGAACATGTGAAAGGCGGCCAGTTCCCGGCCGGCACCTCGATCGCCAGGACTGCCCTTGCTGGTTACCGTCACCATGTGTTGCGAAGGATTCAGTCCAGCGGCTTCCATGTGCCTGCGAATCAGGTCTTCGTTGGCCATGGTTTCCACGGTGGTATAACTTTTGGAGATCACCACCCACAGGGTTTTCTCGGGCACGATGCGCAACCAGACGGCGGCGAAATTGTGGATATCCACATTGGCCAGAAAATCGAGGGTAAATCCTTTGTCGGCGAAGGCCTCCAGGGCGCAGGCGACAAACTCCGTTCCCAGGTAGCTGCCTCCAATCCCCACCACCACCACATGGCTGAAGGGCTGGCCGGTGCCGCCGGTGATTTCACCTTGATGCACCGCCGTGGAGAAAAGGCGAATTTGTTCCAGGACGTTGTGAAGATCCGCCTTGGCGTCCCGTCCGTCCACCATAACCGGTGTCGAAGAAAAGCTCCGGGCCGCCATGTGCAGGGCGGCCCGGTTTTCGGTGACATTTACCTTCTCTCCGGCGGCCATGGCGGCAAATTGCCGTTCGACCTCAGCCTCCCCGGCCAGTTCGAGCAGCAGGTCCATGATCGCCCCATCCACCCGCTGACGGCTGTAGTCGTAGAACACGCCGCCGCCCGTGGCGCTGAAGGCATCCAGGCGCCGGGGCGCCGCAGCGAGCCGTCCGAGGTGGCAATCCGGCCCGTTCATTCGTCCGGCGTGTTCGAGCAGCCGGCGGTATATTGGATGGTGGTGAAAACGATACTCGACCATGATGGGTGTCCTCGTAAAAATTCGGTTTTTCTACGAATCCGTCATGATTCGTCGCGGGCTTCATGAAAGATGGCACTGGATTCCAGCGCCCGGTAGGACCGCGAACAGGAGACGCTGTTGGCCAGCACCGCATGGATTTTGTCCAGCGGGACGCAGCCTTCGATGCAGCCGGGGAAAAGATGGCGGTCCGGGCACTCCCGGCATGGACTTTTCACCAGGTAGCCGATATCGAAATCGAAGCGATGTCTGTAATTGTTGGTCATGGGAGCAATAAAATCGGGTAGCGGTTGATTTCCCGGCAGCGCATTTACGTCCGGAGCTTTTTCCTTGATCTGTCAATTTTTATGATTAGCATACACGCCTGGACCGCACAAGAGGCAACCCGGTGTACCGAGCTTGACATGGCGGCGGGTTTGTTTCTATCGTACCGGAACCCATTTCAACCCATCGTTTGAATCAGGAAAAACAATGACGAGACCATCTTCTTTGCGCCGGGCTTTTGCCCTTCGATCCCTGGTACAATTCCTCGTTTTCGCCGCACTATTGTCGGCCGTTGCCATTGGCCTGCATTGGTATTCTCTGGACGCCGGAACCCGGCCGGATTTTAAGAACTACGCCCTTTTGTGCGCTTTTCTGGTTCTTTTCGGCCTGCTGCAATGGATGTTTCTGAAAAACACATTTTCCAAAGTGTCGACCGAAAGTCCGGCCTCTTCAACGCCGAAATCCAAAAAAGCGGCGCCAGTCCAAGCACCCGGAGTCGACCGGGAAAAGCGTAAAAAAGAGGACAAACGCCTTTTTGTGCACCTTTTCGCCGTGCTCCAGCGCGAAGGAAGGTTGATGGATTTTTTACAGGAGGACCTCGACCGGTACGAAGACGCCCAGATCGGCGCCGCAGTGCGCAGCATTCAAGAGAACTGTAAGAAAACGGTAAAACGGTACCTCTCCCCGGAGCCGGTCATGCGGCAACAGGAGGGCGAGACCGTCAAGATCGAGGCCGGATTCGACCGCCAGGCAATCAAGCTCGTCGGCAACGTGGGGGATCAACCCCCTTTTACCGGGATTTTGCGTCATCGGGGGTGGCAGCTGCGATCCGTTTCCCTGCCCGAATTGTCGGAAGCGGAAAATCCCGATCTCATCGCCCCGGCCGAGGTGGAAATCCTGTAGCCGCACTTGCATTAGAACGCAATATAAGCGCCGGATTTTGCATGTATCGGCCGATGGGCCGCGATAGGACCGGCGACGAGGAGTTTTCGTGATTTCAGACAGACGCTATGTCTTAGGGATCGACCTGGGAACCACCAACAATTCTGTGGCCTATATGGATCTTTCCCCCGGCGAAAACGGACCCGGAAAAATCCAAACCTTTCCGGTTCACCAATTGGTCGGCCCCGGCGAGTTCGCCCCCCTTTCCGTGCTGCCCTCATTTTTATATATCCCCGGTGAATATGACATCGCCAAACAGGACATGGCCGCCCCGTGGACCGTCGACCAGCGCAGCCGGGACGACCGCAATTTCGCCGGCGCCTTCGCCCGCGACCACGGCGCCGCGGTTCCCTCGCGACTGGTCTCTTCGGCCAAAAGCTGGCTGTGCAACAAGGATGTCGACACTCAGGCCAGAATTCTGCCCTGGGGCGCTGGAGACGAGGTGTTCAAGGTGTCACCGGTGCACGCCTCGGCCGCCTATCTGAAGCATATCCGCAAGGCGTGGAACGTCTCCATGGGCGATGAAGAAGAAAACTATCTGGAAAAGCAGATGGTTATTCTTACGGTACCCGCTTCCTTCGATGAGGTGGCCAGGGATTTGACCCTCCAGGCCGCCCGATCCGCAGGGTTCGGCGAAGTGATTCTGCTCGAAGAGCCCCTGGCCGCGTTTTACAGCTGGCTGATCCAGCACGAAAAGGACTGGCCCGGGCATGTGGCGGCCAACCAGTTGATTCTGGTGTGCGACGTCGGCGGCGGCACTACCGACTTCACCCTGATCGCCCTGCGGGAGGCGGACGGCAGCCCCCGATTCGAACGCATTGCCGTCGGCGATCATCTGATTTTGGGCGGCGACAACATGGATTTCGCCATTGCCGGCAGCGTCGCCGGGCAACTTGGCAAAACGCCGCAGACCATGGGCCGCAATGACTGGAAATCCCTGTGCCATCAGTGCCGCCAGATCAAGGAGCGCATTCTGGAAGGGACGGCCGACAGCGGCCGGATCACGATTATGGGCGCCGGTTCCGGCCTGATTGCCGGCACCATGACGGCCCGTATCGACCGGTCTATGATGGAGCCCATCGTTCTGGAAAGATTTTTTCCACTTACCGGTACCTGCGAGCAAACCGATTTTCCGTCCGTCGATGCCTCCTGGGGCCTGCCTTACGAAGCCGACACCGCCATTACGGGCCACCTGATCCGTTTTCTGGACCGCCATCAAGAGGCTGTCCGTGCAGTCATCGGCAGGGATCGAACCGCACCGGACCTGATTCTTTTCAACGGCGGTGCGCTCAAGGCCCCGATCCTTCGCAGCCGTATCCAGGAGGCCGTAAAGCAGCACTTTTCCCTGGACACCGCCCCCCGATCCCTGGACAACCCGGAGATGGATCTGGCCGTATCCCTGGGCGCGGCTTATTACGGGATGGTGAAATCCGGCGTCGGGGTGCGGGTGGGCAGTGGCAGTCCGCGTGGTTATTACGTGGGCGTGGGCGACGAGGACAACGGCAACGGAGGCCGGAACAAACGGGCCGTTTGTCTGGTGGAGCGGGGTTTGGAGGAAGGCAGCACCATCGCCCTGCCGGACCGACCGCTCAAGGTTCTGGCCAACCAGCCGGTTTCCATCGATCTGTTCAGTTCCAGCTACCGATCCGGGGACCGCAGCGGCGACCTGGTCGAAGTGGATGAAACCCTGACCGCCCTGCCCGCTTTGAACACCGTCATTCAATTCGGCAGCAAGGGCATCCGCTCCGAAATTCCCGTGAACCTGGAGGCCAGCTACACCGAAGTGGGAACCCTGGAGATCTGGTGCCGGTCGTTAACCAGCCCCCACCGCTGGCAATTGCGGTTCCAGTTGCGTGGCGACCCAAAGCCCTTCGAGGTGGGCGAGGATGACGTTTTCGAAGCCTCCCTGGTCCAAAGCGCCTGTGAAACAATTCGAGAAGCGTTCACGTCGCCAACCGGAAAGGATCGTCTGCCACGGATCATGGCGGACATTGCCGCAGTGCTGGACCGTCCCCGGGACAAATGGCCGCTGAGCCTGCTGCGAACATTGGCCGATACCCTGCTGGAACACGAATCGGCCCGTAAGAAATCCGCCGGGGCGGAAAGCCGCTGGATGAACCTTCTGGGATTCTGCCTGCGGCCGGGAATCGGCGAGGGGCTGGATCCCCATCGGGTCAAAACACTCTGGAAGCAGTACAAGAAAGGACCGGTTCACGCCACGGCGCCCCAGGTGCGTCTGGAGTGGTGGATCCTTTGGCGGCGGGTGGCCGCGGGCCTTACCGCCGGACACCAGCGCCAGGTGTATCAGGATATCGGATCGTTTCTGATGCCAAAGAAAAAATCGCGACTTTCCCGTCAGGAACTCACGGAAATGTGGATGGCCATGGCCAACATGGAGCGTCTGCTGGTCAAGGACAAGATCGCCCTGGGATGCCAGTTGATCCAGGAATTCAAAACCAGAAAACCCCAGCCCCAGTTGCAGTGGGCCCTGTCCCGCATCGGCAGCCGGGAACCGCTCTACGGTTCCATCGACCGGGTGATTCCGCCCGGCGAGGCGGGCCGCTGGGTCGACGAGCTTTTGTCCATGGGTTGGAAAAACCCCAAACCGACCGTGGAGATGCTCTCCCAGCTGTGCCGTAAAACCGGAGACCCCTTGCGCGACATCGACGACGATACACGCAACAGGGTCGTGGAATGGATCGCATCGACCGGCGACTTTCCCGAGGCCCTGGCCCGCATCACGACCCGATCCATCCGCCAACAGCAGGAAAAAAACACTGTTTTCGGCGAATCGCTGCCCGCGGGACTGGTTCTGGACAACGCCCCGTCGGTGTAACCGCTGCAAATCCGGCAATCCTTTTCTTGTTCAATCGCCAGCTGGACTTTACCCATCCCCGATGGTAGAGTGAGTCTGCCTTCCCCCTACGTTCCCCAGGATAACTATCCGTTTACCCGACTTTTTGAAAGGAACGGATTGATGACAGGTGACAAAACCACCGCCGGGCGACTGATCGGGCTGTTTCTGCTGGGCCTGCTGCTGTTCAATTTCCCCCTGATCTCGCTATTTAACCGACCGGCGCTCTTACTGGGCATTCCCGTTCTCTATTTTTACCTGTTCGCTGTCTGGCTGCTGGTGATCCTGCTTATGCTGCTGATCAGCCGCAGCAAGCCGGATCAGGCGCTTCCCGATAAAAACGGATAAAGGACGCTTTCATGCTGGCCACGGAAACCGTCATTTTCGTCTCCCTTTGCTACATCGGCGCTTTGTTCGGCGTCGCCTACTATGGAGACAAACGGGCCGATTCCGGCAGCAGCATCATCAGCAACCCATATATCTACGCTCTGTCGTTGGCCGTATACTGCACAGCCTGGACATTTTACGGCAGCGTCGGCCGGGCGGCGTCGGCCGGACCCGCCTTTCTCACCATCTATCTGGGCCCCACTCTCATGGCCACCCTGGGATGGGTGATCCTCAGAAAAATTGTCCGAATCTCAAAGGTTCACCGCATTACCTCCATTGCCGATTTCATCGGCTCACGCTACGGGAAAAGCATGACCCTGGGCGGTGTGGTCACCGTTATCGCCGTTTTGGGCATCATTCCCTACATCTCGCTGCAGCTCAAAGCGATCTCTTCCAGCTTTCTTCTGATTCATCAATATCCGTCCCTTAAGCCGCTGTCCTATCCGGCCGGCATCGGAATCTGGAGCGACACCACCTTTTACGTGGCCCTTTTACTGGCGGTCTTCGCCACCCTTTTCGGCACCCGCAACCTCGAAGCCACGGAGCGCCACGAAGGGCTGGTGGCGGCCATCGCCATGGAATCCATCGTCAAACTGGTCGCTTTTCTGGCGGTCGGCGTCTTTGTCACCTTTTTCATCTACGACGGGTTGGCCGATCTGGGGGAAAGGGCCATGGCATCCGTGGAACTGCGCCAGCTGCTGACCCTGCCCGAAAAACCCGGCGCCTATTCCAGCTGGGCCGCCCACATCTTTCTTTCCATGATGGCCATCGTCTTTCTGCCCCGCCAGTTTCAGGTCATGGTGGTGGAAAATGTCAATGAAACCCATCTCAACAAGGCCATCTGGCTTTTTCCTCTCTACCTGGTGGCCATCAATCTCTTCGTCTTGCCGGTGGCCTTTGCCGGCATGCTCTCTTTCGGGCATAGCGGACTGGACGCGGACATGTTCGTTTTGACCCTGCCCATGGTCGACAAACAGGTCTTTTTGACGCTGCTGGTCTTTATCGGCGGCATGTCGGCGGCAACCGGAATGGTCATCGTCGAGACGGTGGCCCTTTCCACCATGATCTGCAACGATCTGGTCATGCCCCTGCTGTTGCACATGCCCTCTTTGAAGCTGGCCCAGCGCAGCGATTTGAGCGGCATCTTGCTGATCATACGGCGGATGGGCATCATCTTCGTGCTGCTCATGGGCTATGCCTACTTCCACTATGCGGGGGAATACTACACCCTGGTATCCATCGGCCTGGTCTCCTTTGCGGCGGTGGCCCAGTTCGCCCCATCCCTGCTGATCGGGATCTTCTGGAAACGGGGTACCCGCACCGGCGCCCTGCTGGGGTTGCTGGCCGGATTCGCCGTCTGGTTCTATACCCTGTTTCTGCCCTCCCTGGCCGGGGCCGGATTGATCGCCCAGGATTTTCTGGAGCATGGCCCCTTCGGCATCGCCCTGCTGAAACCCTTCGAGCTGTTCGGCCTGGATGTGTTCGACCACATCACCCATGCGGTGTTCTGGAGCATGCTGGCCAATGTGGGCTGCTATCTGGCGGGTTCCCTTTTCAGCCGTCCTTCGGTTTTGGAACACACCCAGGCGGCCATGTTCGTGGACGTCTACCGGTATGTGGGTCGGGTTCACGACTCATCCGTCTGGCGGGGGACCGCCTATCTGCCCGACCTGGTCTCCATGCTGGAGCGCTTTTTAGGGAAAGAACGGACCGAAGCGGCCCTGGACAATTATGCCATGGCATACGGAATTAACCGGGACCAGTCCCTCACCCGCGATCCCGGTCTGGTCAACCATATCGAAAAACTGCTGGCCGGGGCCATCGGGGCGGCATCGGCCAGAGTCATGGTCGCTTCGGTAGTCAAGGAAGAGCCGCTGGGTATCGACGAGGTGATGGACATCCTCAACGAAACCCGCCAGGCGATTATCTACAGCCACGAACTGGAGCGGGCCACGGCGGAATTGCGCGCGGCCAACCAGCGACTTCAGGAGCTGGACCGGCTGAAAGACGAGTTCATCTCCACGGTTTCCCATGAACTGCGGACGCCGCTGACGGCGATTCGCTCCCTGGCCGAGATCCTGCACGATTATCCCGAAACGACGCCCGATCGACAGCGGGAATTCGCCGGCATCATCATCCGGGAGACCCGACGGCTGACCCGCCTGATCACCCAGGTTCTCGATTTTCAGAAAATGGAGATGGGCCGTCTGCGATGGACCATCGCACCGGTGGATCTCAAAGAGGTGATCGAAGAGGCAGTCAGCGCTACCGGCCAGTTGGTGGCGGAAAAAAACATTCGGATGCAGCTGCACCTGCCCGACGGCCAGCAGCGCATTCAAGGGGACCGGGATCAGCTGATTCAGGCCATGGTGAACCTGATTTCCAATGCCGTCAAATTCTGCGAACCGGAGACGGGCCGCATCGATGTGCGGTTGGCGGCCGACGAAAAGGGGGCGACGGTATCGGTGGCGGACAACGGCATCGGCATCAGCGAAGCGGATCAACGGCAGATTTTCGACCGCTTCCATCAGGTGATGGATCCGGGCCGCGGCCGACCTGCCGGAACCGGACTGGGCCTTTCCATTACCCGCCGCATCATTCGACACCATAAAGGGGAACTGACGGTGAAAAGCCAGTTCGGAAAAGGCGCCACCTTTTCCTTTTTCCTTCCATGGAAGGGACTGCCCGCCTCAGCGACAGACGGAACATCCGGATGATACAGATTGATCCGTCAATCGTTTACGGATCCATTTTTACGCACCGTCAACCGCTCACGATCCCAGGCAACCGGTGCCTCGGATTCCCGGCTGCGCAAATTGCACCGGTATTGGGTGCAGACGGCGCATTCCGGGTCTTCGCAAGGGTCCATGTGAACCAGGACGCCGGCATGGCCTTCGAAGTGGTCGATAAGCATCCGTTCCACAATCTTGGCTTCGACGTGGGCGTTTTCGAGGAACAGGTCCCGGGGAAGCACCAGGTGCAGGTCGATATGTACAAAATTGCCCGAACGCCAGGCCCTCAGTTGATGGATATCGATCCAGACCGGCTTGCGATGGCCTTCCAGCACACGGGAAATCTCGTCCAGCAGTTCGGGGTCCGAAGCGTCCATCAACCCGGAAAAGCTCTGCCGCACCAGTTGCAGGCCGGTAAGCAGAATATGCAGCCCCACCAGACAGGCCAGAGCACCGTCCATCCACAGCCAGCCGGTCCAGTACACCAGGACCAGACCGACCACAATGCCCGCCGAGGTGTAAACATCGGTCAGCACGTGCCGGCCGTCGGCAACCAGTGTCAAAGAATTCGTTCGTTTTCCCACCCGAACCAGCCCAACTCCCAAAAGCAGATTAACGGCGGAAGCGGCCAGCAGAATGATCAGCCCCGTCTGCAGGTTGGGAAGCGGATGGGGCATCGCGAGATGGGAGATACCGGTTTTGAAGATACCGATGGCGGCAAATATGATCAATGCGCCTTCGAAACCCGCCGAAAAGTATTCGATCTTGCCATGACCATAAGGGTGGTCGGCGTCCGGCGGCTGGGCGGCCATCCAGATGCTCACCACGGCGAAGGTGGCGGCCACCACGTTTATAATGGACTCCAGCGCATCCGAGAGAACTGCCGCGGAGTGGGTCAGGCGATAGGTATAGAATTTAACGGCCAGCAGCCCGATGGCGACCAGCAGGGAAATGAGGATGGCGCCCATGCGTCCGCCATAGCGTTTTCCACCTGACAGATCTTTTGTTTTTTCTGGTGTCATGAGTAGTGGAAATATACGCCCGGAGGATGAAAACTTCAATAAGCAGCGCACGAATCCGCGGCTTTCCGTTTTTTGACAAACACCGTGACACCGTAATCGAAATCGGGTAGGGTGCACCGGCATGGATGGAAACGCGTTTTTCCATCTCCTTTCGATTTTTTCTGTCGACAACGGATGTTTCAAACTTACTGGAGAACATGAATGAGCGAATCAGAACAAATTGATTTTACAGTTGATCGTAAAAATCTTTATCGGGAAGAATCCATCACCGACCTTAAAGTGGCATCTATCCGCAGAATGGTGCCCGTCACCGAAAGCGGCGATGATGATCCCAGCCGGACGCCGATTTTCCTTGGCCATACCCAGATCCTCACCCCCCAGGGGCCGCTGCCGCTGCAGGCCAGGTTGATGGCCAACAACCTGCAGGAAGCCATGGACGCCTTCCCTGCGGCAATGGAGCAGGAGATGGCGCAAATGATCGAACAACTCCGCAAAATGCAGGAAGAGGAGCAGAGAAAGCAGCGCGACGATTCGCGGATTATTGTTCCCGGACGGTAAATGCAGATCCGCGTGGATTGCTATGCCGGCTACCGGGGAGAAGAGACGCCCCGGAGCCTGACCATGGGAACATGCCGGATCGGCGTCGTAACTGTCCAGGATCGCTGGCTTTCACCGGCCCACCGATACTTCAAACTCATCGGCGATGACGACGCACTGTATATCATCCGGCACGACACCCGCCGGGACGTCTGGGAACTGACCTTTTATGCGGCGCGGGAGGCCCGGTCGCGTTATCCTTGATACCCGCGCTGACAACCAACACACCTTCTTCGCCTTTTGCAGTCTTTTTCATGGCCGCTGGCGGGAAGAATCGAACCGAACATGAACCTGAATCTGCCGCCGATTCGCCATGCTTACCATTCCTATCCGCAGTATTCGTGAAGCCGGTTGGCTTTTGAACGAAGCGGTGGAGGCCGTCAAACTCCCGCTTCTGGCCGAATTATCCCGCAAAGAGGATATCCGGTTCGTCCAGCCGGTCCAGGTTCGCATTGTCGCGACACTGGCCGGGGAAACCGTATTGATCGAAGGCGAGGTCCATACCGGGGTACACCTTCGATGCAGCCGGTGCCTGACGCCGTTCGATCTGAACGTACAATCCGAGTTTTCCGTAACGGCCGTGGCGGCGTCGGCCGAATTGCCGGCCGATGCCCTGGTTGGCGAAACCGAACTGGCGGCCGATGAAATGGACGTGCTCCTTTACAGCGGCGACAGCATCGATCTGAGCGAGGAGATCGCCCAGCAGATCATCATGGCCCTGCCCTTCAACCCGCTGTGCATAGAAACCTGCAAGGGCCTGTGCAACCAATGCGGGGCCGATCTCAACCGATCGACCTGCCGATGCAAGACCCAAGACGCGGGCAATCCTTTTTCCGTCCTGAAGAATCTCTCGCTTCCTGAAAAAAGGGAGTGATCCGTCCATGTCCATCCGGCTCATCGCCAAGGATCTATATCGTCTTCAGCAGGCGGTGGATCGATTGGAAAGAAAGTTGGCCCAGGCGCCGCTTGAGGAACGGGATCGGCTGAAACGTGAGCTTGGCCGGGCCCGGTCCGAACGCGACCGGATCAAACGTATGCTGGACGGCCGCTTGAACCGTTAAGAACCATCCCGCTAACGGTTGACAACTGCCCGAGCAACCGCTATATGCCTGTCATTGCTCCAAGTATTCGCCAATTCATCAGACAGCGACATTCATCCAGCAAACCTTCAACCACTACCTTTCTGGAGAGCGCATGGACTTCAAACGTCATATCGAATCCGCCTGGAATCTGACCCTCGGCAACATCGTCTCGCTGCTCATCATGACTCTGGTCATGGTGGCGGTGAGTTCCTTTACCCTGGGCATTTTGGCCCCGGTGACCATGGCCGGCTACACCCAGAGCCTTCTGCAACTCGTCCGCAATGGACGGGAGCCCAAAGTTCAGGACCTGTTTGCCCACATGAATCTGTTCCTTCCGCTTCTGGGTTTCGGGATCGCCTTTGCGGTGGCTACGGCCATCGGCTTCACCCTGCTGGTCCTGCCCGGCATTATTATCGTTGTCGGCGTCACCTTCTGCTGCGTTTACATGCTGCCATTGATGACCGACAAAAACCTGGGCATCGTCGATGCGATCAAGGAAAGTTACGCCATGGGGCGGCGCGGGGATCTGGTGGACCACGTGGTGGTGGTGGTCATTTTCATCGCCATTTCCGCCATCGGAAGCTCCGTGTTCATCGGCGTGCTGTTCACCCAACCCCTGGCAACGCTGTTTCTGCTTTCCACCTACGAAGAAAAACTCGCCGGCAGAGTTCCCCCTGCCCCACCGCAGCCTTAACGTTGGCAATGTAGGGGCACGGCGCGCCGTGCCCCTACCGCATACCCCGAGTTTTTCCTTAGTGAATGCATAACAAAAACAAGTATCGGGCTTTTTTGCGAATCTGTCACTGTTTTGATTTGCGCTTCAGCAATTTCTGATAGGCCGCATTGAGCCGGATGAATCCTTCCGGATCGCCGCCCTTGTCCGGATGATGTTTCTGGGCCAGCTTGCGGTATCTGCGCGTCAATGTCCGGCAATCCATCTTCTTCAGCGTTTCGCTCGATACGCCGAACAGGCGTGCGGATTCTTCCAGGTTCACCCGCACACTTTCGGGGGGCTGATAGATTCGATGCCGGTTCATGAAATCCCGCAGGAAATCGCCGAAAGGATCACGCAACGGAAAGGCGCTGTCGAAGTACATGACCGCGTAGCGCACCAGATGCGGTTGCAGGCTTTCGCCGGTATCTTCCTCCATCCAGAAGGATCGGTCCCGATTCAATTCGCACAGGGTTTTGACGAAAAAGCGGTCCATTTTCCCCGGGTCGAGCGCTTCGGGATGGGTGCGGGCGTAAACCTCGGTAAAGTGGCGTTGCAGGTCGAAGATCTGGTAGGTGTAAAGGGCCAGTTCTCCGGGTTTGAGCTGACGTTCGGCTCGAATGAAATCATATTCGATCTCATCCCGGGATTTATGGTTCAGTCTGGCATAAAAACGATCCGGCGTGCAGCCCATCTCCCGGTGACTGACCCTTCCGGTTCGTAAAAAATGGAGCCGGAAGCGATCGAAACGATGGTGGGCATCCGCCGGCGTGCACGCTTGCAACACTTCCTGATGACGTGATTTTCGATCGAATCCGTCGATCACCCGCCGGATGTGCGGCGCCAGGAAAGGCAGAAAAATCGGTTCCAGATCGTCCTGGGAAACGGAAATGCCCTGATCGGCGATGGCTCTTTCAATGCTCGTGTCGATGTAAAACCCGTTGCCGCCGGGGTAGACGATAAAGCGCGACGGATCGTCCCCCAGATCGAAAAGATCGCGGCTGCGGTATCCATTGTTGTGGGAATAGGACTGTCGAATGATGTACCGCCAGCCCATATTTTTATCGGGCACTCGAGCCAGGTACATGGTGGCGTCTCCCGCATGCCATGTACAGCGTCTGTTAAACCGCCACCGACGCCGTAACGTTACTCAAAAAAGGGTCATATGAAAGATAACCCTTGAACATTAAAACACAACCGCAAATGATGGGAAACGGCAAGTCGCGCCAGGACATTGGATCCGCGTAGATGGATACTTGAAAGCGATCTCGGATTGCGGTCAGTTGCTGCAGCGCGGCGATGAAAAAAAAGTGCTGTGGATGGCGATCACGGCGCGCCGAAGGCTGTTTTCACGCACCAGAAAATAAAGGGCGGCCCGGGATGGCCCGAAGGCGATCATGTTGACATTGACGTTGCACCCGGCCACAGCGGCGAAACAGCGTGCGGCGATGCCCTTTTTGCGGGAAAGCCCTTCTCCGACAATGCTGATCAGGGCGCTGTCGGCCACTTTTTCGATGCGTCGGAACGGCCGGGGCCGCAGGGACATGAGAGCCTGGCGGCCGGCATCCAGGTCGCTTCGCGCCAGAAGCAGGCTGATACAGGTCTGGGAGGTGACCACCGAGCGAATATTGATCCCGTGATCGGTCATGGCGGCAGCCACCTGGGCCAGGATGCCCATGCGAGCGCCGACGCCGGAGGCAAAAATATGGAGCAGTCCGATACCGGTATCGTAAGCCACGCTTTTGATCACACTGGGAGGTTGGGGGCTTTTTACGCAGATACGGGTGCCCTCGATGTCGGGCCTGACCGTGTTGCGGATCGTGACGGGAATTTTTCGAAGCCGGACCGGCTCCATGGTCCTGGGGTGGAGAATCTTGGCCCCGAAATAGGCCAGTTCGGCAGCCTCCTCGTAAGAAAGTTCGGGAATCAGCTTGGATTCGGGAACGATTTTCGGATCGGCACTCATAAACCCATCCACATCCTTCCAGATTTCCAGGCATTGGGCCTCCAGCGCGCCGGCTGCAACCGCTGCGGAATAGTCGCTGCCGCCCCGGCCGAAGGTGGTGATGTCGCCTTCGGGGCTCACCCCATAGAAACCGGGCATGAAAACGATGCTCCCCGCCGCCAGGGGCGCCTTGAGGTGCCGCCTGAAATTGGCCGCCGTTTTTTTGGGCACAACCGTGGCGTCACCGAACTTGCCGTCGGTGATCAACCCGATTTCCTGGGGCATGGCCGCCATGGATGCCATGCCGCGGCTGTTCATCACCGCAGCCAGCAGTTCGGCGCAGGTCCGCTCGCCAAAGCTGACGATGGTATCGTAAAGGCGCGGGGTGATCTCGCGGGTAAAACTGAGGCCGTACAAAAGACGTTCCAACTGGCTGAAGGAACCGGCGAGCGTCTCTTTACACAATCGCCGCGATGGTTTGTCCTGAATCAGGTGGCGCCCTACTTCCGAATGGCGGCTGCGGTAGCGGGCCATGATATCCGGAATGCTGGATTCATCTTCCAGGGCCTTTCGCATGGATTCGATCAGAAAGTCGGTGACGCCCTTTAAGGCGCTGACCACGATCACATTGCCCTTGCCGTGATCGGCCAGCAATTCCATGATGGTTTGAATCGTCGTTTTTCCGTTCAGGCACCCGCCGCCGATTTTAATCACCCGCATGATCTTTATTGCTCCTTCGGTACGCTGGTTCTATCAAAGAAGTTTTGAAATAGCCTACCGCTGGCAAAATGGCAACTGTAGGCTTCCAGGTTTTTTAGTAGCATATTCTCGAAAATTGTTTGACAAACTATTTCTTTTCAAATAGTGGTATGACATCAGACGTCAAACGACATACAACTGTAATGTTAGCAGGGCCTAGGAAGGAGTTCTCCGGTGGCAGGATACAAATCCCTTAAGAAACCACTGCTATCTCAGGAAGTTAAGGAAGCCATCCAGACTTCTATTACAGACGAGATCTTTAAGCCCGGGGAGAAACTTCCCTCGGAGCGGGAACTTGTCGACCAGTTCCAAGTGAGCCGCGTCACCATTCGTGAAGCGCTGAGGAATTTACAAAGCGCTGGTTTGATCGAAATTCGAAGAGGAATCAACGCTGGCGCCTATGTATCGGAACCCAATTCCGATCCGATCACCGAAAATTTCAGAAATCTGATTCATATGGGCCGGATCGGTTTTACCCACCTTATCGATGCCCGTCTTTATATCGAACCCCGGGCATCGGAGATTGCCGCAAAGTACGCTACGAAAAAAGATATCGATCGCCTGCATCAGGTTTTGGATAAAGCTGAGGCTCAGGTTGCGACATCCCGTAAAAGCGCACGTCTTACCAATGTTTCTTTTCACGTTGAAGTAGCTAAAATTACAAAAAATCCTATTATTTTATTTATTACCGAATCCATCACCCAATCCTATTCGGCCACGATCATCGAACTGACGCAGACCCAACTCCGCCGACGGGTAATTCAACAGTTTATTCAGGGGCACCGGGAGATCCTGGATGCCATCGTAAAACACAACCCTGCCGAGGCGTATGAAATGACACGCCGGCATTTGCTAGACACCTACCAAGCCTACACCCATGTCATGCCTGAAGATCAAGTTCAGGAAATTGACCGCCGCATTCGACAAGAGAATCATTGTTGGTCCGAGGAAACGAAATTGTAAGGTTTTGTGCGGTCATAACCGTCCGACGGTTCCCCGATAACCTGCCGCTTTCGGAACTGCGGGAAAGCAGCCGAGAACACCAAACCCAACAGGAAAGGAGAGTGTCATGCCCAAACCGAGCAGGATTGAACTATTGGCAAGCGTCGTTCTGGCGATTGCGCTTTTCGGCCTCGGAGGATGCGCAACCACGGATGCCGGCGTCGATGAAGCCGCGTTCGAACAGAACATCCAGTACGAGGTAACCCCTTCCGCGGAAATCACGCAGATTGCATACTGTATCAAACCGTACAAGGGCGCGGACCGCCTGCACATGTCCATTACAGTGAAAAACAAGTCGGCCGAAACAAAACGGTTTCGGGTCAACATCTTCCTTCCGGACGGAACGTCGGCGGGCGGATTGTACCCGCGCAAGGTCAAGGACGATGTTGCCGGGGTACCTGCCGGAGAAGAACTCACGCAAGAATTTCCAATGCTATACAATCAATTGCCCAGCGGTTTCACGATCCTGATCAAGGAAATTGGCTAATTCGATGGAATTACAAGAAAGGAGGGTATTATGCATGTAAGAAGATTGTCACTCCGGTTCATCAGGCCCCTTGTGTTAGCGTTTGTCGTGTTGTTTCTGGCAGCAGCCCCGGCGTCCGCCATCAAATTCATTTCCTTCGGAACCGGCAGCCCGGCAGGAACCTATTATTTCCTTGGCGCCGGTTTTGCCGCGTTGATCAACAATCATGTTCCCAACGTGCGGGTTGCCGCCGAATCAACGGCGGCGTCTACAGAAAACGCACGTCTATTGATTCGTGGGGAAATGGATCTGGGACTGGCCTGCATGGGAACGCTCAACGATCTCAAAGACCAGGGAATGGATGTCGACAAAGTTCGCCTGATTGCCGTGGGGCACACCAGCGATACGCACTGGATCGTCCGAAAAGATTCACCCATCCGCTCCATCTCCGATTTCAAGGGAAAGGTTATCGGTGTCGGACCGGCCGGAAGCGCCACATTGAACATTTATTCCAAAAAACACATAGAAACTGGCTGGGGGCTCACTTTTGACGATTTTTCGCCCAAATACATCTCTTTTTCAGAGGTCACCCGGGGAATTCGTGACAACACCATCGATTGCGGCATCATTGCTGCCGGAGCTCCGCTGGCCTCGGTCATGGAGTTGGCGAGAGACATTCCGATCCGCCTGATTGAAATCGAACCCGAGGCGCTCAAACGTCTCCGGGACAATTACAAGAACGTTGTGCCGTTGACGATACCTGCCGGAACCTATTCGGGAATGGAAGAAGATGTTCACACCTATACCCTGCCCCAGATGTGGATTTGCCGTACAGATCTTTCAGAGGACCTGGTCTACACGATTCTAAAAGCCGTCTACGGTCATCCCGAAGACCGCGACGCCATTCATCCGATGGCAAAAATGTACACGCCGAAAAATGCCTTCCGTGGGGCACCGGGAGTTCCCGTAGGGTACCATCCTGGAGCGGTCAAATACTATAAGGAAATCGGCATTTGGGATAAACGGGCCGAGTATTACGAATAAATTGTTTTGCGGGTAGTTAAAGAGATTTGCTTGGCTCATTTGCACGATAGATAACCCACAGTCCGAATGGGCATCCCCGGGACAGGAGGGGCCGTAAAAAAACGGCCTCTCCTGCAAGCGCACACAATTATTTTCTTGCAGACATATCCTTGAGGCCACAACTGCCGGAAAGATCACAAGCCGCCTTGGCAAATTATTGAAAACGGGGTCAACTATGGAGAACAAAACCGCACCATCAACCGCCTCATCCCCTTTGCTCATCCGGGTAATTGCCATTGCCATGAGCCTGTTTCAACTTTATACGGGTATTTTCCAACTGACCGCCATGAACCAGCGGGTCATTCACGTAACCTTTGCACTGGTACTGATTTTTCTTCTCTATGGTTTCGATCAGAAGAAAAAGACACGAATCGCCTGGCATGGGTACCTCATGTCAGCAATTGTGCTCCTGATGGGCATTTATGTTCTGGCCAACTGGTTCAAAAAGATTGGCGAATGCGGGATGTGTCCCCCCTGGTACGAACTGGCGATGGGAACCGTCTTTCTGCTGATGTGTATTGAAGCGGCCAGGCGGACACTGGGATGGATCTTTCCGATTATCTCCGTGGTTGCGATGATTTATGCCCGTTTCGGCGAGATGCTGCCCAGTTTTTTGGCCCATCGCAATTACTCTTTCGAGCGAATCGTCAGTAACATGTTTATCACCACGGACGGTGTTTTCGGCATGCTGGCGGGTATCTCGGCGACCTACATCTTCCTGTTTATTCTCTTTGGCGCCCTGCTGCGCGCCGCCGGCGGCGGCGAGTTCTTCATCAATCTCTCTTTCGCCCTTTTCGGGCATGTTCGCGGCGGCCCGGCCAAAATCGCCGTGGTCGCCTCTTCTCTGTTCGGGATGCTTTCGGGCAGCGGAACGGCGAATGTGGCCGGAACCGGACAAATCACCATCCCGTTGATGAAGCGCAGCGGCTACAAACCCCATTTCGCCGCGGCCGTGGAAACCGTATCCAGCGCCGGCGGGCTGTTGATGCCGCCGATCATGGGCAGCGCCGTTTTCATCATCATGGAGGTATTGGGCGTCAATTACGTCACCATCATGAAGGCCGGCGGCCTGGCGGCCATCCTTTACTATGTCGGGCTGTTTTTGATGATTGACATCGAAGCCCAGAAATTGGACATGGCAGGCATGCCCAAGGATGAACTCCCCAGCCTGAAGCAGACCCTCAAAGAAGGCTGGTTTTTCTTCATTCCCATCTTCGTCCTGATATTTTTTCTCGTATATTCCAAAGTTTCGGTGACCCGCGCAGCTTTCTGGGGCGCCGTTTCGATTCCCATCTGCAGCCAACTGGCCGGACCCGGCCGACGGATGACCCTCCGCCAACTCTTCGAGGGCCTCGAACAAGGCGCCCTGACGGCCCTGCCCGTAGTCGCCATTTTGTCCCTGGGCGGCGTTGTGCTGGGCATGATTACCCTGACCGGTCTGGGGTTGATGATGTCGGGCCTGCTGATCAAAATGTCCGGCGGCAACCTGCTGGCATTGCTTTTTCTGACCATGATCGCCTCGATTATCCTCGGGATGGGCGTACCGCCGGTGGCAGCCTACATCGTGCTGTCCATTCTCGTGGTGCCGGCCCTGGTCAAACTCGGCGTCTATCCCCTGGCTGCCCATCTGTTCGTCTTCTATTTCGCTACCATCGCGGGGATCACGCCGCCCATGGCGCCCGATGCATTCGTGGCCGCCGGTATTGCGGATGCGCCCATGATGCGGACCGCCTTCACGGCCTGTCGCCTGGCGCTGATCATTTTTATCGTGCCGTATATGTTCGTCTACAACAATGCCCTGCTGCTGATCGGAAGCCCCGGGCAGATTGTCCAGGTCTGCATAACCTCCTTTTTCGGCGTACTGGCCCTGGCGTGCGCCGCTCAAAATTTCCTCGGTGGCCGTCTTACGATCATTTTTCGGGTGCTGTTGTTCGTCGGCGCCGGCTGCCTTATCTATCCTGGCCTTTTATCGGATATCATCGGCTTGGTTATCGTGCTGGTCGTTCTCTGGATACGAGTTCCGGATCTGCTCAAACGGTTTACCATCGGATTGGTTACTGCGAAAACGAGGGCTTAACAGCCTATTATTTGCAGAGGTGGTTCATCAAGCAACCTGACAAGAAGAATAAGGACCATGACTTCTTTTTATATTTCGGAAATGACTTCAGAAGAATGCAGCAGGGCAGCTGAAGAAAATTCGGTCGTGGTGATTCCCATGGGATCGACGGAATTGGAGGGGAACCATTTACCCCTTGGTGTCGACACCATTGTAGCGGACGGAATTGCTCGAAGACTGAATGGTATCCCGGGGGTGTTCATTGGCCCGACCCTGCCCATAGGCTACTCCAAATGGTTTCTGCCCTTTTCCGGTACCATATCTCTGGAGACGGAAACACTGGTCCGGGTTCTTGTCGAGTACGTGGAAAGCCTTTTTAAAGCAGGATTCCGCCGGTTCGTTTTTCTGAACGCCCACAGGGGAAACAACCCGTGCATCGAATCGGCGGCCCGCCTACTAACCGGCCGTCATGGGATCCGCATTGGCATGCTCAGCATATGGAAACTGGCGAACGACCTTTGTGCAATCCAAGACGGCTTGATTGAAGAAGGCCGGTTCACCCATGCCGGTGAAATCATGACATCAACGATAATGGCATTGAAACCGGAAGCCGTTGTCGTTGAACGCATGCAAGCCGATCACCCCAAATCGTTAAAAGAAAGCGCTTTCAAGGTGCAAAACTCCTTAGGCGATATTGCCTTCGGGGGCTCGGTGCAGACGTTATATCAGGATATACGGGAAATCACCGATTCGGGCACCATGGGCGACCCCACCTCGGCCACCGTTGAAAAAGGTGAGGCAATTCTCGCCAGGATTGCTGAATATGCAGGTGACTTTTTGAAAGAATTCCAAAAAATTTCCTTACCGTGGAACCCAGCGGAGGCCGCATGTCTGCCGTAGAACCGAGCCTGGAAGAAATTTTAGTCGATTACATTGCCGAAACGAGTTTTGACGACCTCGACAGTCAGTCGATCGACTGTTGCAAAAATCTGATTCTGGATACTTTAGGCGTGGCATTTCCGGGCAGCCGTGCGCCCGGCTGCCCGGAAATCCTCGACCTGCTCGGAACCTGGCCTGTCGAAAGCGGCGCTTCTGTGCTGCTGTCCGGTATCCAGGTGTCCCCGCCGATGGCGGCGATGGCCAACAGCGCCATGATGCACGCCATGGACTTCGACGATACCCTCGACGCTTCGGCGTTGCACACCTTCGTCAATGTGCTGCCGGCGGCGCTGGCGGCGAGGGGAAACGGCAAACCCGTCAGTGGAAAGGAACTGATCACCGCTCTGGTTGTCGGTGTGGACATTATCTCCCGGATCAGCCTGGCCATCGACCAGCCCCTTTCCTGGATCCGAACGGCCACCTGCGGTTGCTTCGGCGCCGCCGCTACGGCCGCAAAAATTCTCGGTCTGAACCGGGAAGAAATCTTCAATGCGCTTGGGATCGTTTACGGACAGACTTCGGGAAATGCCCAGGGGTTGCTGGAAGGATGCCTGGTGAAGCGGATGCAACCCGGTTTTGCTGCCTCCGCCGGCGTGCTTTCCGCCTTTCTGGCCGGCCGCGGCATTACCGGAAGCCGACGTTTCCTCACCGGTCCATACGGATATTATCCACTTTATGAACAGGGCAGCTTCGATCCTGCACCGGTTACCGAATTGCTGGGGAAACATTATTCAATCGTCGATTTGAGCCTCAAACCCTATCCTGCCTGCCGGATGACCCACGCGAGCATCGACGCGGCTCTGGCTCTGCGTGACCGGGTAATGCCGGTGGAAGAGATCAAACGAGTCGATGTGTCGGTTTGCTCGATGGGGGCCGAGATGGTTGGCAAACCCTTTCAGCCCGGGAGCAATCCACAGGTCGACGCCCAGTTCAGCATTCCCTATACCACCGCCTGCGCGATTATTCGCGGGGACGTCTTTTTGCAGGACTTCGAGACCGAAGCCATTGCCGATGCTGCGGTGATGGATTTGGCCGAACGGGTCCGTGTCGCTGCCGATCCCGCCCTGGCGGCAAAGGATATCCTTGCGGCCAAGATGACCGTCGTCCGAAAGGACGGGGCCGTCATTTCCGAAGATGTCCCGATTCCGTTAGGCAACCCCCGCAATCCCATGAATGCGGACCAATGCCGTCGCAAGTTCACCAAATGCCACGATTACAGTGGTTTCCCGTTGAAAAAAGATGCATGCGAAGCGCTTTTTTCAATGATCGAGAACCTGGAAGCACTTGGCGATGTGCAGGATTTGATCCGTATCATGGGTGGCTGAAGCGCCTCCCCGAAATCAAGAGAGGATTCCTTCGATGACCGTGAAAGAACTCTTCGACGCCGGTGCCCATAAATACGATGGCAACCGGCGAAAGGTAATCTACTGCTTCGACGACTTCTATGGGACGCTGCTGGATCTGATTCCTTTTGATCGGGCAGATCGATTTTCTTTCCTCGATCTGGGCGCAGGAACCGGCTTGGTTTCGGCGCTGATCCGGAAGCGGTTTCCAAACGCCGAGGCCCATCTTCTGGACATTTCGGAGAAAATGCTTGAAAAGGCCCGCGAACGGTTTTCCGGGGAAGGTGCGGTAAAATTTTATGCTCGCGACTACGCCCGGGAAACGCTGCCCGACCGATTTCCGCTGATCGTATCGGCCATGTCCATCCATCATCTGTCCGATACGGAAAAACAGCAGCTCATGCAAAGAATTTTTAACGCCTTGACTCCCGCTGGCTGCTTTATCCACGCCGAACTGGCCCTTGGCACGACGCCGGATACGGAAGCGTGCTACCAGAGGTACTGGCGCAGGCATCTGGAATCCACCGACATCGAAAAAGCCGAACTCGAGGCGATTTACAAGCGTATGGCCTGTGATCGTCCCGCTACCCTTGAATATCAACTGGCCTGGATGAGGGCTGCCGGGTTTGTTGATGTGGACTGCTATTTCAAACGTTACAATTTTACGGTTTATGCGGGTAAAAAACCGGATAAAACATGAAATAAGAGGAGAAACCAATGGACGTTGACCTTAAACAGCTTGCCAAAGATCTAACAAATATCGTCGGCAAGGAAAACGCCTTTTGCGATCGGCCCACCGTACTGGCCTATGCCAAGGATACCATGCCCTGGGATGTGGAACCCCATCACATGCCGTACGCCGTGGCCCGACCGGCCGACAGCCGCGAGGTTGCCGCCGTGCTGGCCTATGCCAGCAGTAGAAAAATCCCGGTGCATACCCACGGTTCCGGCACCTCCCTGGTCGGGTTGGGACGACCCAAAACCAATGCCATCGTCCTCGATACGGCCCGGATGCAGGACCTTAAAATCTATCCGGAAAGAGGCTATTTCGAAGTCGGACCGGGCATGCACATCGGAAATCTCAGAAAAGCCCTGGCCCCATATAATGCCCTGCTTCCCGTTTTTCCCGGCAGCGAACCCATTGCCACTATCGGCGGCTCGGTTGCGGTCAACACCAGCGCCCATGCCGTGGACGCCAGCCTCGGCAAGCCGGGGGACTATGTCCTGGGATTGGAAGTGGTGCTGCCCACCGGCGAAATCCTTGAAACGGGCACCCAATCGACCCGCAAACCGGCGGGCATCGAGGCGACCAAATTTCTCGTGGGGTCCGAAGGGCTGCTCTGCGTAATCACCCGCATCCGCATGCGCCTGATTCCCAAACCTTACATGGAGAACATCGTGGCTTATTTCAACAGTACCGAAGAAATCCTCGATACGGTGATGGCCATGTATCGTAAGGGGATTCCTACCCCTCTGTTCTTCGAGTACCTGGATGAGAAATCCTCCAAGGTCGGTTTCGAGGCCGTGGGCCTTTCGGCACCTCCCGGCGCCGTGGCCATGATGAGCATGCACTCGGCCACCGAAGAAGGCTGCCAGGCCAAGGCCCGCATGTTTCTGGATTTCGTCAAAAAGTCGAATCCCATCGAGGCCGGCATCGTATCGGACGCGGCCGAATGGGGCAAGGTCTGGAGCAGCCGGGCCGAGGCGGGCAATTACGTGTACCGGCTCGGATCGACTTTCGGCAGTGAAATCACGCCCCGGGTGGATAAGCTCAAAGACGCCTTTCTGGAAGCGAAAGAACTGATTCTGAACCTGGACAGTTACAAGGGCAACGAATTTTACTCCTTTGGCCACATCGGAGCGCCGACAATTCATGCCTATGCCTTCATCCCCACCAAGGACCTTCCCAACGATATCAAGAAAGCCGTCACCCTGGAAGTCCGCGAAAAAACCGAAGCGCTTAACGTCAAATACGGTGGGTGCGGGGGCGAATGGGGCCTGACGGCCCAGCGGGCCGGTTTCCTCGAAAAGAAGTATGGTCCGGTCTATACGCAGACCCTGACTCGTCTGAAAAAAACCTTCGATCCCGAAAATATTCTCAACCGGGGAAATCTGGAGGGCTGGGTGTGAAAAACGATGCGATGGAACAGGAAATGCTCCTCAAGGAGCTGGCAAAATGCCGTTCCTGCAGATTTTGTGTAGATGTCTGCCCGACCTACCAGTCCTACGGAGGTGTCGAAAGTTTTTCTTCATACGGGCGTATGCAAATCATCAAACACCTGCTCAACGGCACGCTGGAACTGGACGATGCGCTGACCTACTGCCTGTACAGTTGCCTGCAATGCCGCCGATGCGAGGTCGTCTGCAAGAGCAAGGGCCAGAATCTGGATATCTGCGAGCTGATCCAGCGCGGACGCCGGCTGCTTTCGGATCGCCTGGTCCGGGGAGGAAAACATGCGAAACTCTAAGGTATTGATCTCACAAGCCCTGAAAACCATCCAGGGCAATATCGAGAGAACCGGCGACCCCCTGGGGCTGAAAGTGCCCTATTGGACGAAATGGGCCGACAATCTGAACCTTTCCGACCATGGTTCGCCCCTGCTTTTCACGGCGCGCATGTATCAAATGCTGCCCTATGTGGTCCAGACAACGGAGATGGCCGCCAAGGCGCAGCCGCTGGTCCCCATGCTTTCCGTCAAACTGTTTTCCAAGATGGCGGAATATGCCGGTGCACTGGCCGGCGATCCGATCATTCGGCTGGGCGCACGACGGGAAGGCGAAATCCGGAAACGTACGGAATCGGCCCTTTTCGGCATTGTCGCCGCATTGCGAAAAGCCGGTATCGATCCCGCCTACCTTTTCGACAAGGAGCCTTACAGCGGTGTGCTGCTGTACGATTTGGGGATGGAAGAGGCCGTTGCCCCCATTGCCCGCGAGGTGTATCGCACGCTGCAATCGACAGGCAGCCGAACCGTTCTAACCGTCGACCCGCACACCACCTTCATGCTGCGCCAGGTTTATCCCCGCTACATGGGCGAATTCAACCTGGCGGTGCGCCATTACCTGGAGGTTCTTGCCGACGCCGAATCCATTTTTCCGAAAGCCCGACCGGATGGGGTCCCGGAAAAAATCGTCCTGCACGATTCGTGCGTCATGACCCGGGATCTGGGGATCGTTGAACCCATCCGGACCATTTTGTCCCGAATCGGCTGCCAGGTGGCCGAGCCTGAAAACTGCGGAATCAATACCGGCTGCTGCGGCGGACCCGTTGAATATGCCTACGCAGATCTAAGCCGGTCCATTTCCTGTATGCGGGCCCGGGAACTTGCCGCCAACGGTTCCGATATCCTGGTGGCCTGTCCCATCTGCTTAATCAACCTGATGAAACATGAGAAAGAACTGGGCATCCGGGTATGGGATATGGGTGAGATCCTCGGAAAATGCTTTCCTTTGTCTTCCAGATCCGTCCAATAACATGATGAGCGTTCAGAAAGAAAAGGAGAAATAATGAAAGACGAGATAAAAAACGAGTTGCTGAAAGAAATCCATGACTGTGTGGTGGAATTCGATGAGGAAAAGGCGGCCGACCTTTGCAAGAAGGCACTGGAAATAGGCGTTCCGCCCTACGATGCCATCATGGGGGGACTGGCTGCCGGCATGGATGAAGTGGGTCGTTTGTATGAACAGAAAGAATACTTCGTACCTGAACTCCTTCTGTGCTCGGATGCCATGTATGCCGGCCTCGATGTGCTTCGGCCCCATGTAAAAGTGGATGAACACCAGACTGCCGGCAAGATCGTCATGGGCGTTGTGGAAGGGGACATTCACGATATCGGCAAAAGCCTGGTGAAAACCATGTTCGAAGCCGCCGGTTGGGACATCTGCGACCTGGGAAAAGATGTGAAACTGGATAAATTTGTCGAGGCGCTGAAAGACACCGGTGCCGACGTGGTCGCCATTTCGGCTTTGATGACCACCAGCATGATGGCCATGCCCAAGGTCATCGGGATGCTCAAGGCGGAAAAACCGGATGTCATCATCTTGGTGGGCGGCGCGCCGCTAACCGCAGACATCGCCCAGCAATACGGGGCAGACGGCTATGCAAAAGACGCCATCAGCGCGGTCCAGGTAGCCAAAAATCTGCTCAAAAAGGCGGCCTGATTTTTTATACGGCCATGGCAACTTCCGGCGCAAACCGGGATATCCACGGAGGCGACATGCATTTAAGACAAGACCGAATGACAGCCAGCGAAAGAATAAAAGCCCTGTTCTCATACCAAAAGCCTGACCGGGTTCCCCTTGGCGCCATGAGTACGGGATTCAACACCCGCAATGCGGGACACACGGTGGCCGATGCCTATGAGGACCCGGAAAAAAGTTTTGCCGACATGCAATGGACCACCGAGCAATACGGCTGGGATCCGATCCCCCAGTATGCCGGGCATACCGTGTTGGGCGCCTGGGATTTCGGCGGAGACGTTCGGATGCCTCGGGGAGAATTCGAAGGCGCCCTGGTCGTTACGGAAAAACCGGTGAACAGTGAGGAGGACGTGGCCAAGCTGACGCTTCCCGATCCGGCCACGGTCGGCAGAATCCCTCTGGCCATGCGATTTTCCAAACTCCAGTTCGAGCACAACCTGCCGGTCTATTTCTTCTCCCGTAGCCCTTTCACCATGGCCGCCAACATCTGCGGAATCGATCTGTTTCTCCGCTGGACCATGAAAAAGCCGAAACTGTGCGAGGCATTGCTGGACATCTCTTTGAAGCACATCATCAATGTGCTGACGCTTTGGCTGGAAACGTTCGGCACTGATCGGGTCTTCGTGTGGATGAGCAGCCCGAGCGAGTCGAACCAGCTCGTTTCCCCCAGAACGTTCAAAAAATTCGCCCTGCCCTATCACGAAGCATACCATCAACGCCTCAGGGAACTGGGGGTCCAGCTTTTCGGCCAGCATATCTGCGGCGAGCAGAACCTGAACCTGCCCCTTTATGCCGAGTCTCCTCCGTGGCCTCATCCCAGCGTGCTGAGTTTCGGTCATGAGGTGGATCTTGAAACGGCAGCGGATCTTTTTCCGAAAGATATCATTTTCGGCAATATCGAGCCGGCGGTTATCCAGACCGGCACGCCCGAGCAGGTCTACGAACTGTGCCGTGTCGCCATCGAAAAGGGGAAAAAGGCGCCGGGCGGCTTTATTCTCGGACCGGGCTGCGGGATGCCGGTCAATGCGCCATCGGCCAATGTCTATGCAATGACCAAAGCGGTTCACGATTTTGGCTTTTACGAATAACAAAGAGGAATAGCAGCCATGCAAAAGATGACTTCAAACGAACGGATCGAAGCCGTTCTGAAGGGAAAGCCGGTGGACCGCGTACCCCATTTTCCCTTTATTCTCGGGTTCTGTGCGAAAAATGTCGGTTTGCCCATCTCCGCCATATACAGCGATGCGGAAAAAAGTTTCGATGCACAGAAAAAAACCTTTGAGCAGTACGGCGTCGACTGGGGACCCATGTACGGCTATGCCTCTTATGGCACCTGGGAATTCGGCGGCGAGGTGGAAATGCCCACCGGGGAATATCAGCAGGCCCCGGCCCATAAGACGTTTCCTGTCCAATCCGAAGCCGACATCGAAACGCTGACCTTGCCCGATGCGCGGACAGCCGGATGCCTTCCCATTGCCATGGAATTTTCCAAGCTCCAGGAAAAAAACGGTACGCCCATCTCCGTGATCATGGGCGGTAATTTCACCATCGCCGGCAACATTTGCGCCGTGGAAAAGGTGTGCCGATGGATGCTCAAAAAACCGGATGCGGCCCACCGCATTCTCCGGTTGGCCACCGATCATATTGTTGACATCGTGTCCCATTGGGTCGATGTTTTCGGACCGGAAAAAGTCATTCCCCAGTTTTGGGAACCGTTGACATCCAACCTGATCATTTCGCCGCGCCAGTTCAAGCAGTTCATCATGCCTTACCTGGTCGAATCTTCGGAAAAGATCCTGGCCATGGGCGTCCGCCATATCCTCTACCACATCTGTGGCGACCAGAACGCGAACCTCGACGACTGGGCCAAGGTTCCCATGGGAGAGCCGGGGTTATGCAGCTTCGGAGAGGAGATCGATATCGACAAGGCCATCGAAGTTCTCGGAGAAAAGGCCGTGATCATCGGCAACATTGACCCTGCAATTTTACTGACCGCCAAGCCGGAGCAGGTCTATGACCGCTGCCGGGAAGTTATCGCCAAAGGGAAGAAATCCCCGCGTGGATTCATGTTCAGTTCCGGCTGCGAAGTATCCCCGGAGACTCCCGGATACCACGTTTATATGTTGAAAAAAGCACTCGACGATTTCGGTTCCTACAATGACTGAATCGTCGACAACCCGATGGGCAAGGAGAATGACAGGTGCATGTCGTGGATGTTTTTGACGGATCCTGTGGCTCGCATACGCGAATCACGGTTCGCCGGGAAGACGCCCGCACAGTGAATCTGACCGTCTCCAGCGATTGCGAAGCAGCGGCCTTTTGGGGGCAAACGAATAAGCAGGTCGATTGGCGTCAATGCCTGGGAAAGGACTTCCCGCAATCTCATTTGTGGCAATCTGCCGTGAAGGTACTGCGGCACCGTTCATGCCCGCTGCCGATGACAACACTGCGGGCCATCGAAGCTGAAGTCGGCGCGACAAGGCCCGCAGACATTCGGATTCATTTTCTTTCTTCCGAAGAAACGGCCGAACGGAACGCACCAAGAGAGGTCGAGTGAACAAACCGGATACAATGCCGCTGGTTCGTTTTCTTCCGGGAGGTATGCAGGGCCGGGTACCCCGGGGGATTCGGGTGGACCAGGCGGCCAGGAAGCTGGGCGTCGATCTGCAAAGCGTCTGCGGCGGACAGGGAACCTGCGGCAAGTGCAAAGTGCGTTTGTTGCATCAGGCCGGTTCCGATTCTTCGGAACCTTCATTGTCGCTGCCAACAATGCTGGAAGAAAAACACCTCTCTGCCGAGCAGCGCACAAAGGGATGGCGGCTTGCCTGCCAGTGTCAGGTAATGGGCGATGCCACTTTCGATATCCCCGAGGAAAGCAGAAGCGGCGGACAGGTGATCCGAAAGGCACCCGGTTCCATATCCGTCGATCCGGACCCCTTTGTCGAAGCACAAACCGTAGCCGTTCCCGCTCCCGATCTTTCTTCCCCCACTTCGGACTGGGAGCGCCTGTCGGCTCAAATCCGTGCAGGCAGCAGTTTGTCCTATATTTATCCGGATGCGGGCATGCTATCCGTTTTGCCGAAGGTTCTTGCCTGCGGGGAAAAAACCACGGCCCTGATCCGAAACGGCGTCGAATGCATCGGCGTAGCACCTGCCGGCAGCCGCCCTTTGACCGGACTGGCCCTGGATATCGGCACTACGACATTGGCCGCCTATCTTTGCGATCTGGAAAGCGCCGAGGTGCTGGCCACCGCTTCGACGGTCAACCCCCAGATATCCTGCGGCGAAGATGTTATTTCGCGCATCGCCCATGCCTCCAATGAAGACAACGGACGCAAAGAACTTCAACAACTGGTGATCGGGGCCGTCAACCAACTGCTCGCCGCGGTCTGCACCCAGGCAGCTGTCGCCATCGATACGGTGGCGGATATCGCCTGCGTGGCCAATACATGCATGCACCACCTTTTTCTGGGGCTTGACCCGAGCGGGCTGGGCAAGTCGCCCTTTGCACCGGTTGTGACCCAGGGGCTCGATATCAAGGCCCGGGACCTTGGCATTCAAGCCGCACCGGGAGCATGGGTGCATATGCTGCCGGCTGTTTCGGCTTTTGTCGGATCCGATACGGTGGGCGTGATGCTGGCTCTGGATGGCGCCTACGTCGATGAAACCCTTTTGGTGATCGATGTGGGAACCAACGGGGAAATCGTCCTGAAATCCGGCAACCGTCTGGTTTGTACATCCTGCGCCACCGGTCCTGCCCTGGAAGGGGCCACCTTGTCCTGTGGCATGCGGGCGGCAGCCGGAGCCATCGAACGGATCCGGATTGACAGGAAAACGCTCGACGTGGACTATCAAGTCATCGAGGCAAAACCGGGACAGCCTGTTCCGGCTGCAGGAATTTGCGGTTCCGGAGTGATCGATGCCGTTTCCGCCATGTTCACATCGGGGGTCATAAAAAAGAACGGAACATTGGATCGGCAGCTTGTCACCCCGCGTCTGAAACAAAACGGAAACGATGCCGCATTTATCGTCGCGCCTGCACGGGAAAGCGCGGGCGATCGAGACATCGCCATCTGGCAGGACGACATTCGGGCGGTTCAGATGGCCAAGGGCGCCATCCATGCAGGCGTCCGGCTCCTGATGGCCGAAACCGGCGTCCGGTCCGTGGACCGCGTCATTCTGGCCGGCGCCTTTGGCAGCGTAATCGATCCGATATCGGCACTGACCATCGGTTTATTCCCGGAAGTGCCGGCCGATAAAATCGTTGCCGTAGGCAATGCCGCCGGAGACGGCGCCCGGATGGCCCTGATGAACCGGTCCAAGCGGAGGCGGGCGACCGAACTGGCCGAAAAGATGGAAACGGTCGAGCTGACGACGCGCCCTGATTTTCAACGCGAATTCGCCATGGCCATGCATTTGCCTCACATGAAACCGAATCGTAAGCAAGCCTGATGAAATTTTATCGTATAGACAGCAAGATCATCCAGCGCCCCGGATATCGTTGGACCATATTTGCGATTCTATCGCTGCAATACCTGCTGGTTTATTTCCACCGGGTCTCTCCGGCGCTCATGACGCGGGAATTGACAGCCGCTTTTTCCATCGGTGGCGCCTCCCTGGGATTATTGTCTTCCGGCTATTTTTACGCCTATGCCCTGATGCAGCTTCCAGTAGGCGTATTCGCGGATCGGTGGGGTGCCCGTAAAACCATCACGATTTTTTCCGCGGTGGGCGCTGTCGGTGCGATTCTCTTCGGGCTGGCGCCCAATTTCCAGGTGGCGACGCTGGCAAGGGTGCTGGTAGGATTCGGGCTTTCCGCCATTTTCGTCCCGGCCATGCGGGTTTGTGCACGGTTGTTTCACGCCCGGGAGTACGCTGCCGTTTCGGGGCTGCTGTTGAGCATGGGCGGGGTCGGTTGGTTTATCGCCGCCACCCCCTTGACGTGGATGACGGCCCAATTCGGGTGGAGAGGCACATTTACCGGCATCGGTATGCTGACGATACTATTGGCCATGGCGACCTGGTTGTTGCTTGTCGAACCATCCAAAGAACCGACTGCTGCTGATTTGTCGACACCCGGCAATCAGGAACTAAAACTGTGGGACGGGCTGCGGCAGGTGTTTTCTACAAGTCAGTTCTGGCCCCTGGCCGGTTGGTTTTTCTTTTTCGGGGGGCTCCTTTTTGGTTTTTGCGGCTTGTGGGCCGGACCATTTTTGATGGATGTCTGCGGTCTTTCCAAACCCGAAGCCGGCAACGTATTATCCATGATCGCGTTGGGAACGATTGTGGGCGGCCCTTTGCTGGGCCGCATCTCGGACCGGATGGTTCGGAAAAGAAAAACCGTCATCTGGTTTGCATCGCTGGTGCAGGTTCTCCTTTGGATAACGATCTGTACAATGCAGGGCCGCATACCCCATGCAATGCTTTTCCCGATTTTTTTTCTTTTCGGAATTTTCGGCAACGGCATCGCCGTTGTGACCTTCGCAGCCGCAAAAGAACTGTTTACCCTCAAGATTGCCGGAACGGCTGTAGGGAGCGTCAATTTTTTCGCGTTTTTCAGTGCCGCAATTCATCAGCCACTGAGCGGGATGATGATGGACGGGGCCGGAAGAATCGACGGCACCTATCCGCCCGAAGCCTACACGCCGGTACTGTTCTGTTTCTTGATGACCAGCATCCTCCTTTTGGTATGCATCACCCTTTTCAGGGAAAAGAGGATAAACGATTGAACCGGCCGGTTGCTGTCTTTCGATCATCCGGCCACGGGAAAAAACCTTGCGAAACAACAAACCTTTTTTCGAATAGGTGCTGTCATGGAAAGCCGAGCCCATTGCGCAAGATGCCGTATCCCCAATAACGAAAAAATATGTAAAAGGGAATCTGGCGGTCGCCATCCCGAATTTTGTCCTACCGTCAACTATCGGGAACTGGCCGAAAAAATCCTCGATAGCTATCATGATCCGGCGGTTGCCGAATTCGCACGAATGGCCTCGATTCAGGAAGCCGAATGTTACGCCAACCGCAAGCCGGGACCCTATGTCCTTCAGCCCACCAAATCCCGAATCGAGGAAACCGTCGAGTTCGCCAGGAAGTTAGGCTGCAGCAAGCTGGGTCTTGCCTTTTGCGGGGGGTTGCAAAAGGAAGCGGGCCTCGTGGCGGATATATTCGAGTCTCAAGGTTTTGTACTAGCCTCCGTTTCCTGCAATTGCGGGGGTATCAAGAAGGAGGCGATCGGGCTCACCGATGCGGAAAAAGTGCATATCGGAAGCTATGAGACCATGTGCAACCCGTTGCTTCAGGCAGAAATTCTGAATCGGGAAAAGACCCAACTGAACGTCGTACTGGGTCTTTGTGTGGGGCACGATGCCCTGTTTCTCAAAAGGGCCGAGGCGTTCAGCACGGTACTGGCCGCCAAAGACCGGGTTACCGGCCACAATCCCCTTGCGGCGGTCTACACATCCCACTCCTATTACCAGAAGCTTAAAAAGCCGAAATAAAATAGGCGAACTATTTGTTGTAAAATAGAATTTAAAACGCCCTGATCGGGCACGTGTAAAGAGTCAGAGGCAAACCATGGCAAAACCAAAGGTAAAGGCGCACCGGATCAACCGGGACTGGTGCAAGGGGTGCGGCATCTGCGTAGAATTCTGCCCCAAGAAGGTCCTGGAGCTGGACAGGGAGGACAAGGCGGTGGCGGTTCGTCTGGAAGACTGCATCGCCTGCCGGATGTGCGAGCTGCGCTGTCCGGATCTGGCCATCGAGGTGGAAGTGGAACCAGTGAACGGTGATCGGTGAACCGTGAACGGAAGACGGAAAACGGAGGACAGGAGACGGGTGATTGGATTCAGGAATTATGGAATTGAGGGATTGAGGAATTGGTTGCGCGGCTTTCAGCCGCGGCCGGTTTGCCGATCTCAGTCCTCAGTCCTCGGACCTCCGATATCCGACCTCAGATCTTTTCGACACCGATAATCCAATCAAAAGAACACAACTTTAGGCAGGTACCTAATGGGTAAACAAATCAAATTCATCCAGGGCAACGAGGCCTGCGTGGAAGGGGCGCTGTACGCCGGGCTGGATTTTTTCGCCGGCTATCCCATCACCCCGTCCACGGAGATCGCCGAGCATCTGTCGGTAAAGCTGCCCCAAAAAGGCGGCAAGTTCATCCAGATGGAAGACGAAATCGCCAGCATGTGCGCCATCCTGGGGGCGTCCCTGACCGGCCACAAGGTGCTCACGGCCACCTCGGGACCGGGCTTTTCGCTGAAACAGGAAGCCATCGGCTACGCGGTGATGGCCGAGATCCCCTGCGTGATCGTCAACGTGCAGCGGGGCGGTCCCTCCACGGGGGTGCCCACCCACGTGAGCCAGGGGGACGTGATGCAGGCGCGCTGGGGCACCCACGGGGACCACTCCATCGTGTGCCTGACGGCCTCCAACCACCAGGATGTCTTCGCCATGACCGTGGAGGCCTTCAACATCGCCGAGACCTTCCGCACCCCGGTGGTCCTGCTGTTCGACGAGGTGGTGGGCCATATGCGCGAAAAGCTTACGATTCCCGAGCCCGGAGAGATTCCCCTGGTGGAACGGCTGCGCACGGCGGTCAAGGGCGGGGTGGACTACCATCCTTATCTTCCCCGGGAAGACGGCCGGCTGCCCATGAGCGACTTCGGGGACGTGCACCGCTACAACGTGACCGGACTGGCGCACGACATGTGGGGCTTTCCCTCGGACAATCCCAAGATCGTCCACGGGCTTTTGCGCCACATTGTGGACAAGATCGAGAACAACGTGGAGCGCATGGCGCACTACAAGACCTTTCACATCGAGGATGCCGAAACGGTGCTGGTCTCCTTCGGCTCGTCGGCCAGAAGCGCGCTGCACATCGTCAACAGCCTGCGCCGGCGGGGACAGAAGATCGGGCTGCTGGAACTGCAGACCCTGTGGCCCTTTCCGGCGGACGTGATCCGGCAGTACTGCAACCCGGCCGCCTACACGGTGGTGGTGGAGATGAACATGGGCCAGGTGTGCCAGATGGTCAAGAGCACGGTCACCCATCCGGAGCGGGTGTTTCTGGCCAACCGCATCGACGGGGGCTTCATCACGCCCACGGACATCAAGAACATGCTGCGCCTGATCAAGGGCAAGGGGGTCTAGATGGCAGTCAAGGATTATATCCGCGAGCGGTTTTTCCCGCATATGTGGTGCCCGGGCTGCGGCCACGGGGTCGTGCTCAACGGGCTGATCCGGGCGGTGGAGAAGCTGGGCATGAGCCGCAACGAGATCGTGATGGTCTCGGGCATCGGCTGCTCGTCGCGCATCTCGGGGTACATGGACTTTCACACCCTGCACACGATCCACGGCCGGGCACTGGCCTTTGCCACGGGGGTGAAGCTGAGCAAGCCGGAGCTGAACGTGATCGTGCCCATGGGCGACGGGGATGCGCTGTCCATCGGCGGCAATCACTTCATCCATGCGGCCCGGCGCAACATCGACATCACGGCCATCGTGATGAACAACCGCATCTACGGCATGACCGGCGGGCAGTATTCTCCGCTGACCGGTCCGGGCATGATGGCCACCACGGCGCCGTACCGCAACATCGACCAGGGCTTCGACGTGGTGGAGATGGCCAAAGCGGCCGGAGCCACCTTCGTGGCCCGCACCACCACCTACCACGTGCAGCAGATGGCGGACATCATCCGCGAGGCGATTTTGCACGACGGCTTTTCGGTGGTGGAGATCATGAGCCAGTGCCCGACCTATTTCGGCCGTAAGAACAAACTGGGCAGCGCGGTGGACATGATGAAGCGCATGAAGGAGATCACCACGCCCATCGGATCGAAGAAAAAGGCCGAGAACCCGGAGCTGATCGAGCGGGGCATCTTTTTGCAGGAAGAGCGTCCGGAATACTGCAGCGAGTACACTAAAATCATCGAGCGGGCCATGGGAGGAAAGTGATGGAACGATGCAGGATGGTATTTTCGGGATCGGGCGGCCAGGGGGTGATCACGGCCGCGATCATCCTGGCCGAGGCCGCGGTGCTGCACGAAGGCCTGGAGGCAGTCCAGACCCAGGCCTACGGAGCGGCGGCCCGGGGCGGCGCCACGCGCTCGGATGTGATCGTCGCGGACAGTCCGATCGACTTTCCCAAGGTGATCCAGCCCAACGTGCTGGTGTGCCTGACCCAGGAGGCCTACACCAAGTTCTGCGACATCATCCGCCCCGGCGGACTGCTGCTCAGCGATCCGCGCTATGTGACGCCCCAGCTCAAGGTGGACGCCATCCAGCGGGAGCTTCCCATGTACGAGACGGTGATGGACAAGATCGGCAAGCCCATCGTGTTCAATATCTGCATGCTGGGCGCGGTGGTGGGCCTGACCGACCTGGTGCAACCCGAGTCGATCATAAAAGTGCTCGAACAGCGCATTCCGTCCAACTTTCTGGAAATGAACAAACAGGCCCTGGACCTGGGGCTGGAGATGGGGCGGGGCGTCGGATAAAGAACCGGCCAATATTTGCTGGCCGTCATCGGCGGTTCAGTAGGGCGACCGGCCGGTCGCCCCTACCGACGATGGGGTCTCAATCAATGCGGGAAAAGCCATCCAGGCACCTCCTCCTCCCGCTGAGAGCCAAACGTAGTACTAGCATATGACGCACCCAATTATATATGTTTGCGTTTGGCTCTCTTTCCTTTTTACGGCGGACAGACGGACAACACCGGGCAGGCCACCCCACGGATCACCCGGTCGGTGGTCGATCCCAAAAGCATGGTCTCCACCAGAGAGTGGCCGCGCACACCGAGAACGATCAGGTCGACCCGGCGTTCCTCGGCATAAGCGATCAACGATTGGAACGGTTTTCCGGTTCTGCAGGCCATTTCGATCTTGCACCAGTTTTCGGCCCCTTCGGGAACCAGGGCCTCCAATCGCTGGCGGCAGCCGGTGGTCACCTCGGTAAGCGCCTCTGTGCCGATGGAATCCGGCAGCATGGCATCTCTGTAGGCGAACGGTTCGATGACGTGAACCAGATGAATGACCGCTTCGAACTCCTGGGCCAGACTGAACCCGAATTCCACCGCACGGCCTGAATCCGCCGAGAAATCGCAGCCCACCAGGATCTGCTTGAACCCGAACCCCTTGAACTGTTTTTCTATCTGCCCGGCCTTCTCGGACGGTGTCACCACCAGCAGCGGACAGCCGATGGTCCGCAGCAGCCGTTCGGTGACCGAACCGAGGAACAGGCGTTTGATACCCGTGCGTCCGTAAGTGGAAACGATGGCCAGGTCGGCTTGATTCTCCATTGCCAGGCGGCAAAGGGTGTGAGACACCGGTCCGGTTTCCACCACCGCCTCCCAATCCAGATCGCGGTCGGCTACCAGCGCCTGAATCTGTTCCAGGGCGCCGGCTTTCATCTCCTCGATTTGATCCTCCTGGTAAACGAAGGCCGCCCCATGCATACTGACCATGGGCAGGTCGATCACATGGCAGATGGTCAGCCGGGCGCCGAATTCTTCGGCCATGCCGATGGCCTGAAGGACGGCTGAATTGGAGTAGTCGGAAAGATCCGTGGCGCAGAGAATCCGTTGGAAATGAATTTTCATGGTCCACCTCCCTGCTGTATGGTTTTCCTCTTTCTTTAACCATATCCGCAGCCATGGCCCCTGTCAAAGCAAATCCGATCTCGAATGATTCTTGCGTTATATCGTCGAAGCAGGTATGTTTCGTGTTTTGAAATTCGGCGGGAACCCTGATTGCCGAACCGTTATTTTCGAAAATCGCTTCCGAACTTTTGGAAACATCGCCAACGCGTTGTCATATGAATAAAAATACCCTTATCGCCATTGTCGGGATGGATGGCATCTTTCCCGGCGCCCCGGACCTGGACACTTTCTGGACCCATATCGTCAAGAGAATCGACCAATCCGTACCGGCACCGGAGCACCGTTGGATTGCTTCGCCCAAAGACCGACTCAGCAGCAACTTGGTGCCGGACCGCACCTACTCCCGCAATGCCTGTCTGATCCGGGATTTTACTTTTGATCCCAATGGATTCAAACTGGATTCCGAAGTGACCCGTCATCTGGACCCGGTTCATCAACTGACCCTTACTGCCGGGAAAAGAGCCGTGGCAGCCTGTTCCATTGCCGACGTCGATCCTCAGCGAGTGGATACCATTCTGGCGGCCATTGCCCTGCCCACGGACAGCGCATCGGCATTCACCCGCACGATACTGGGCAAGGCCATCGCCCGGAAGTTGTTTCCCGAAAAAGCGCTTTCCCAAATTGAAATCACGCGTGCGCAGGCTTTAGGCAGCCGGGTGGACGGACTGCCGGCCGCCCTGCTGGCAGCGGAAATGGGATTTGGCGGCAATTGTTTCACCCTGGATGCGGCCTGTGCCTCGTCCAGCTATGCCGTCAAACTGGCCTGCGATGCACTGGCCTTCGGAAGGGCGGACATGGTCGTAACCGGAGGGGTGTCCCGCCCGGAATGCCTTTATACCCAGACCGGTTTCAGCCAGTTGCAGGCCCTGAGTCGCTCGGGCCGCTGCGCGCCTTTCGACCACCGGGCCGACGGCCTGGTGGTGGGCGAAGGGGTCGGCATCCTGGTTCTCAAGCGCCTGTCCGATGCTATTGATCAAGGCGATACCATCCACGGCGTGATTCACGGCATCGGCCTGTCCAACGACATGCGCGGCAACCTGCTGGCTCCGGAAAGCCGCGGCCAGGTGCGCGCCATGCAGGCCGCCTATGCCATTGCGGGCTGGCGCCCTTCGGACGTGGACCTCATCGAATGCCACGGCACCGGCACCCGGGCCGGCGACACCACAGAAATCGAAAGCCTGGTTCAACTCTGGCAGGATGAATCCAGGGAATCCGGGGTTTGTGCCATCGGATCGGTGAAATCCATGATCGGCCATCTGCTGACCGCGGCCGGGGCCGCCGGCCTGATCAAAGTCCTGCTGGCCATGCGCCACCGGACGCTGCCGCCATCCATCAATTTCGACCGTCCACCGGCGGACAGCCCGCTGCCGGAAAGCCCTTTCAGGGTGCAAACTGAAGCGGACCCCTGGAAAACGGGCGGGTCCGGCAAACCGATGCGGGCTGCGGTAAGCGCTTTCGGTTTCGGCGGTATCAACGCCCATATCCTGTTGCAGGAATGGCCTTCTCCATCCGTCCAGACGCCCGATGTCGAATCGCATGCCATCTCCGTGGAGATCAACGCCGAAATCACGCCCGTCCATCCGGTGGCCATCGTGGGTATGGACGTTGCCGTGGGGTCGTTGAACCAATTAAAATCATTTGAGAAAGCCATTTTCCAAGGTACCAGCGTCATTTCCCGGCGCCCTGAGGACCGATGGAAAGGCGCCGATGCCGAAGTAATCGACCGCATCGACGGCATCGATCCGTCGGGCGCCTACATGCAGCAATTGGATTTAACCGTGGGCGAGTTCCAGATTCCGCCCAAGGAGATCGGCGACATCCTGCCCCAGCAGTTGCTGGCCCTCAAAGTCGGCGCCGGAGCCTTGCAGGATGCCGGTCTTCCGCTGAAGAACCCGGGCGAACGCATGGGCGTGGTGATGGGCATCGGATTCGATTTCGAAGCTACCAATTTTCATCTGCGCTGGCAGCTCCAAGGTGCCGCAGATCGTTGGAACGCAGACCACGGCCTCGACCTGGACGAGGATTCTTTAAAGCAATGGATTGAACAGTTGCGCAAGGGATGCGGCCCGCCGCTGACCCCGTCCCGGGTCATGGGAGCCCTGGGGGGTATCGTCGCCAGCCGCATGGCGCGGGAATTTCGTTTCGGCGGGCCCAGTTTCGTGGTTTCGGCGGACACGGCATCGGGCATCCAGTCCCTGCAGGTGGCCGTGGATCTGTTGCGCCAGGATGCCGTGGATGCCATGCTGGTAGGGGCGGTGGATCTGGCCGGTGAAGCGCGCAATCTCATTCGTCTGCATCGCTGGCTGCCGCTGTCGAAAACCGACCGCGTGCGCCCTTTCGATGCCGCTGCCGACGGAACGCTGCCGGGCGACGGGGCCGCAGCCCTGGTGCTCAAGCGTCTGGACCGTGCCAAGGCGGATAATGACCGCATCTACGCCGTGATCCACGGCATCGGCACGGCATCCGGCGGAGACCCTGTCACCGGCGAGCTGCCCGTGGCCGTCTATGCCCGCTCCCTTTCGGCGGCTTTCCGGGAAAATCGAATCAGGCCTGGCGCTGTTTCTTATCTGGAGGTTAACGGTTCCGGGGTACCGGAACGGGATCGCGGTGAACTGGAAGCCCTGACACAGTTTTTCGACGGCGCGAAACCTGCCGACCCTTCCAAGGCCATCGCCCTGGGCTCCTCCGCGCCCATCGGCGGTTTTACCGGCGCGGCCCATGGGCTGGTCTCATTGACCAAGGCTGCATTGTGCCTGCATCGTCTGCAACTGCCGCCTTTGCCCGGTTGCGACGTTCTGACCGGCGATGCCGTATCATGGGGGCCGTTTCATATTCCCCGGGACCGTCAACCCTGGTACCGGGACCGGGAAGACGGACCGCGCATCGCCTGCTGCGCGTCCGTTACCATGGACGGCAGTTGCGGCCATGTCCTGCTTCAGGAATACGAGACGCCTGCCGAAACGCCTGTGGGATTGACCCAGCCGCTCTCGTCGGAAACCACTCCCGGACTTTTCGCCCTTACCGGCGACACTCAACGGGAATTGGCCGAAGGTCTGGCAAAGCTTGAAACATACGTAAAGGATTCCCCCGGCCCAATCACGGTCGAATCGGCAGCCGCCCGCTGGATGGCCTCGCAGCCGCCGCAATCCGGCCATAAACTGGCCATTGTGCTGATCGTCCAACCCGATCAACATCCGGAAGCGATCTTCCAGGAAGCCCGAAGGGCCCTTGATTCCGATGGCTCCGACCCGTTTTCCAAACAGGTATTTTATACCGGCCGCCCCATGGGCGCCGATGCCAAAGTCGTCTGGGTCTACCCGGGATCGGGCAACCACTACCTGGGAATGGGACGCGAACTGGCCCTGCGGTTTCCCGCCACAGTCGCCGATATGGACCGCAAAACGGGCCGCCTGAAAACCCAGTTCCGACCCTGGCACCTGATGCCCTGGCGCCAGTCCTGGCAGCCGCAATGGGAAGGGGATGCCGACCATCGTCTTCGATCGGACCCGCTGAACATGATTTTCGGACAGGTGGTCTTCGGCAGCCTGATGACCGACATCCTCAAACGGTTTTCCATTCCTGCCGACAATCTCATCGGCTACAGCCTGGGCGAATCCGCCGCCCTGTTCGCCCACGGCGTGTGGTCGGACCGCGGAGACATGCTAAAGCGCATGCAGGCCACCGATTTGTTCACCACCCAGCTGTCCGGCCCCTGCCAATCCCTGCGCCTGGCCTGGAACATCCCTGAAACGCAGCCGGCAGACTGGAAAGTCGCGGTGGTCAACCGTCCGTACGATCGGGTTCGAGAAATTTTAAAGGGCATCGAGCATGTCCGGCTGCTCATCGTCAACACTCCCGAAGAGTGTGTCATCGGCGGGTTGGCGCCGGCGGTTGAACAAGCCGTCGCAGCCCTGTCCTGCCAGGCAGTCTACCTGGATGGGGTGGTCACCGTTCACTGCGACGCGGCCCGGCCTGTGGCTGAGGCCTACCGGCAGTTGCACCATTTTCCAACCACGGCCGTACCGGGTCTGGCGGTCTATAGCTGCAGTTGGGGCAAAGCCTATGATGTCACTCCGGACAGCGTTTCCGATTCAATAGAAAAACAGGCAGTTGACGGATTCGACTTCACCCGGACGATCAACCAGGCCTATGCCGACGGCGGCCGTGTTTTCATCGAAGCCGGCCCCCGGTCATCGTGCAGTCGCATGATCGACCGCATCCTGGCGGACAAACCCCATCTGGCCGTGGCCGCCAACCAGGGCAACGCCAACGAAGTCGATGCCCTGCTGCGCTGTCTGGCGCGCCTGTTCACCGAGCGGGTGCCCATGGACCTGTCGGCCCTATACAATGGTTTCGATGTTTCTGCGGCTGCTGCTCCGGCCGAAAAATTGCGGGTCGTATCGGTTCCCGTTGGCGGCCAACGACTCGAACCGGCCCTGCCTAAACTTCGGCAGCAAATATCCTCGCCGCAACCATCGCCTGAAACGATCAATCCACAACAGGCCAAAACCCAACCGGCAACGCCGACTACAGCCTCTATAGAGCAACTGCTGGAAACCGCCCAACGCAACATGCAGGCCACGGCCGATGCGCACCAGCGCTTTCTCGACATCTCCCAAGAGATGACCCAGGCCTATGCCGACACCTTCGAGCTGCAAAATCGGCTGCTGGCCGCCGGTGCACAACCGACTGAGGACGACCTGGCTGCTTCCGTTCCGCCGTCAACACCCTCTCCAGCCGCTCCGGTTGCGAAACCGGCACCGGCCTTCGACCGCGACATGTGCATGGAGTTCGCCATCGGCAAGGTAGGACGGGTATTGGGACCGACCTTCGACGTGGTGGATTCCTATCGGGTGCGGGTGCGCCTGCCCGACGAACCCCTGATGCTGGTGGACCGCATCCTTTCCGTCGAGGGCGAGATGCTCTCCATGGTTTCGGGGAAGGTGGTGACCGAACACGACGTACTGCCCGGCGCCTGGTACCTGGACGGCGACCGCGCTCCGGTCTGCATCAGTGTGGAGGCCGGCCAGGCCGACCTGTTCCTCAGTTCCTACTTGGGCATCGACCACCAGGTCAAAGGCGAGCGGGCCTATCGCCTGCTCGATGCCGTGGTGACCTTTCACCGCGGGCTGCCGCGCCCGGGAGACACCATCCGCTATGAAATCGCCATCGACCGTTTCGTGCGCCAGGGGGACACCTGGATGTTCTTCTTCCGTTTCGAAGGCTTCATCGGCGACCAGCATCTGATCTCCATGCGCGACGGATGCGCCGGTTTTTTCACCGAAGCGGAGGTGCGCAATTCCGGGGGCATCATTCTCACCGAGTCGGAGCGCAAACCGGTTGCCGGAAAATGCCCGGCAAACTGGCGGCCGTTGGTCCCCATGGAAAAGGAATCCTATTCCGACGACCAGGTGGACGCCCTGCGTCGCGGCGATCTGGCCGGCTGCTTCAGCAGTGCTTTCGAGGGCATTGTCCTGGCCGATTCCCTGCACCTGCCCGGCGGAGGCATGCACCTGATTCATCGCGTGCTGGAACTGGATCCCACAGGCGGGCGCTATGGTCTGGGTATGATCCGGGCCGAAGCCGACATCCATCCCGACGACTGGTTTCTGACCTGCCATTTCGTGGACGACAAGGTCATGCCCGGCACCCTGATGTACGAGTGCTGCGCCCACACGTTGCGGGTCTTTTTGCAGCGCATGGGTTGGGTGACCGATAAGCCCGGCGCGTGCTATGAACCGGTCATCGGCAACGGAGCGCGGCTCAAGTGCCGGGGGCCGGTAACGCCCTCCACCCGTCACGTGCATTACGAAATTCAGATCAGCGAGATCGGTTACGGTCCCGAACCGTACGTGGTTGCCGATGCCCACATGTCCGCCGACGGTCGGCCCATAGTCTTTTTCAAGGACATGTCCATGCAGATGAGCGGCGTCGGACGCGAAGATATCGAGGCGGTCTGGCGGCGCAAACCGGTTTTGCAGGCGTCGCCGCAAAAAACAGCCCCGTTGTACGACCGGGCTTCCATCCTGGCTTTCGCCACCGGCAACCCCTCCGAGGCCTTCGGGGAGCCGTATCGCGTTTTCGATCAACAGCGCAAAATCGCCCGACTGCCCGGACCGCCCTATTGCTTTATGGACCGGGTCATTGCTGCGGAACCGAAACCCTGGAAACTGGCGCCCGGCGGGTGGATCACCGCTCAATACGACCTTTCTCCGAACGAGTGGTATTTTGCCGCCGACCGCAGCGGCGTCATGCCCTTCTGCGTTCTGCTGGAAATCGCCCTGCAGCCCTGCGGCTGGCTGGCGGCCTATGTCGGGTCGGCCCTGCGCAGCCAACGGGATCTGAAGTTTCGCAACCTTGGAGGCAGCGCCGTCCTGCACCGGCAGGTCACCCCGGACACCTGGCCGTTGACCATGCGCTGCCGCATGACCAAGGTAAGCGAAGCGGCCGACATGATCATCGAGAATTTCGATTTCGAAGTGCTTGACAATAGTGGTCCGGTCTATACCGGCGATACCTATTTCGGCTTTTTTTCCGCCGAGGCCCTGGCCCAGCAAAAAGGACTGGGCGCCGCCGATCCCATGGTTCAAGCCCTGGCTTCTTTTTCCAACGCGACTGAAGGGGCGATGTCCCTAACCATGGAACCGCCGATCACCCCGGACGAGGCCGCGTCCATGGCGCTTTCCGTCAATCACCTGGAACTGCCCGGCAAGGCCCTGTTGATGGTGGACGAAATCGCCGCCCACTTCGATGTGGACGCCGACGAGGCGACATATATACGGGGCATCAAGCAGGTGGACCCCGAGGAGTGGTTCTTCAAGGCCCATTTTTATCAGGACCCGGTCTGCCCCGGATCGCTGGGGCTGGAATCCTTCATTCAATTGATGAAAACGGCGGCAATGAAACGCTGGCCCGAGTTGACCGGCACCCATCGGTTTCGCGTGCTGGAAGGCAGCCGTCACACCTGGACTTATCGCGGTCAGATTATACCGACCAATAAAACGGTTGCCGTTGAAGCCCGGATCGCCTGTGTTGCGGACAGTCCGATACCGTTGATCAGGGCCGACGGCCTTCTCAGCGTGGACGGCCTGCCCATCTACAAAATGGAAAACTTCGAACTGGCCCTGGTTCCGGCAACCGAAAGCAGGCACGCATGACTCTTGCGGCAACCCCCATAAACGTGAATGACTACCGGGATGGCTACCCGTTTCAATCCCATTTCCTGGATCGCAATGGGTTGCGATACCATTATCTCGACGAGGGCTCCGGCGAAGCCGTGGTCATGGTCCACGGCAATCCCACCTGGTCCTATTTTTTCCGGCGGGTGATCGGTGCCCTGTCACCGGCGTATCGCTGCATCGCACCCGACCATATGGGCTGCGGTTTGTCCGACAAGCCGGACGAATCCCGCTACGACTTTCGCCTGCGCAGTCGGGTGGATGATTTTTCGGCGCTCATGGACCATCTGAACCTGGAGCGGGTGACCCTCATGGTTCACGACTGGGGCGGCATGATCGCCATGGCCTGGGCCGTAGCCAACGCAGACCGGGTGGCGCGCATCGTGGTAACCAACACGGCCGGTTTTTTCCCTCCGGGAGAAAAAGGAATCCCGTTGCGGCTGTGGATCGTTCGCAATTTGGGCGCCTTTGCCAGGCCCGCGGTCCTGTATGGAAACCTGTTTGCCCGCGGAGCTACTGTTATGGCACCGCGCAAGCGGCTTTCGCCCGATGCCAGGAAAGGACTCCTGGCACCGTACAACAGCCCCCGCAACCGGATCGCGACCCTGCGTTTCGTCCAGGACATACCGCTGGTGGCCGGCGATCCCGGATTCGACATCGTCGACGATGTGTCGCGCAACCTGGACAGGCTGTCCTCCGTTCCCATGCTGATTTTGTGGGGAAAACACGACTTCGTTTTTGACGTGGATTATTACAGCGAATGGCGGCGCCGATTCCCGGCCGCCGAAGGCCATCTGTTCGAAGACGCCGGTCACTACCTGCTGGAGGATGTTCCCGAAGAGATCATTCAACGGGTGACTGATTTTCTGGGCAGGCATCCGATATAAAAATGTCAATTCCCGGTGTAGGGGCGAAAAATCTTTCGCCCTTACGACGATTCAGGGAGCAAGGGTCGATGCAGACAACTCCGGATAAAGCCGATGGAAGCACGGTCAATGTCGCCACCTACCTGCGCACCATGGCCCGTGTCCAACCCTACAAGCGGGCGGTGGTCAGCCCGGCCGGTAGGGACCGCCATGGGCGAGTCGCATACAGCCACCTGACTTTCCGCCAGCTGGACATCGAATCGGACTGTCTGGCCCAGGGGCTGGACAATGTGGGCGTCAGCCGCGGCGTACGCACGATCCTGATGGTCAAGCCCAGCCTGGACTTTTTCGCCCTGGTCTTCGCCCTGTTCAAGGTGGGGGCTGTGCCCGTGGTGGTCGATCCGGGAATGGGCATCGGCCGAATGCTGAACTGCCTGTCGGAAAGCCGGGCCCAGGCCCTGATCGGCATCCCCCCGGCCCATGTCCTGCGCACCCTGGCGCCCAAGTATTTCAAGACGGTCACCACCTTCATCACCGTGGGTAGCCGCTGGTTCTGGGGTGGCTTGACACTGGATCGAGTCCGCCAACGACACTGGGAGCCCTACCCCATGGCAGATACCCGCCCAGACGAAATCGCCGCCATCCTCTTTACCACCGGCAGCACCGGTCCGGCCAAAGGCGTCTTTTATACCCACGGCGTCTTCGACGCCCAGGTACGCAACATTAAGGCCCAGTTCAACATCACGCCCAGCGAAATCGACTTGCCCACATTCCCCCTTTTCGCCCTCTTCGATCCGGCGCTGGGAATGACGGCCATTATCCCGGACATGGATCCCACCCAGCCGGCGCGGGTCAATCCGGAAAAGATCATCGAGGCCATCGGCGACCATGGCGTCACCAATATGTTCGCCTCGCCCGCCCTGCTCAACCGCGTGGGGCGCTACGGCAAGGAAAACGGCATCAAACTGCCCACCGTGAAACGGGTCATTTCGGCCGGGGCACCAGCCGCGCCGGCCAACATCGAACAGTTCAGCGCCATGCTCACCGACGGCGCCCTGATCCACACCGGCTACGGGGCCACCGAAGCCATGCCGGTAAGTTCCTTCGGCAGCGACGAAATCCTCAGCGAAACCCGCAAGCTCAGCGAAAAAGGGTTCGGCATGTGTGTGGGACGCCCCATCTCAGGCATCGATGTGCGCATCATCCGCATCAGCGACGGACCCATCGCCCAATGGACCGACGACCTGCGCGTGTCCGACGGCGAAACCGGAGAGATTGCCGTACGCGGCGATCAGGTGACCCGGGGCTACTTCGAGCGACCCCGGGACGATGCCTTGGCCAAGATTCAGGATGGAGACCGTTTCTGGCATCGCATGGGCGATCTGGGGTGGTTGGACAAAAAAGGACGCATCTGGTTCTGCGGCCGCAAAAGCCATCGGGTGGTCACCGAATCCGCAACCCTTTTCACCATCCCCTGCGAAGCCATTTTCAACAATCATCCCCGGGTCTTCCGCAGCGCCCTGGTCGGAATCGGCACGCAGGGCAAACAGCGGCCGGTGATGTGCATCGAACTGGAACCTGGTGATAAAGGCAGCGGCAAAAAGGCCCTGAAGCAGGAGCTTCTGGAATTGGCCCAAACCAGCCCGATCACCCAATCCATCGAGACCATCTTGTTTCACCGCTCTTTTCCCGTCGACATTCGCCATAATTCCAAAATATTCAGGGAAAAATTGACGATTTGGGCGGAAAAGAAGGCAAAATCGGTTTAAGCTGAATTTCATCATGGAAGAATCAACCAAATCGATATTGGTCACCGGCGGCGGTGGTTTCCTCGGCCAGGCCATCGTCAGGTTGTTGCTGCAAAAGGGCCATCGGGTGGCCAGCTTTTCCCGGGGGTCGTATCCGGAACTGGATGCTATTGGCGTCGAGCAGCACACCGGTGATCTCGCCGATGCCGATGCCGTAAAAAAGGCAGTCGATGGCAAGGATGTTGTCTTTCACACCGCCGCCAAGGCCGGTGTCTGGGGACCATTCGACAATTTTTTCCGCCCAAACGTGGCCGGCACCCGCAACGTCATCGCGGCCTGCCGGGCCTGCGGTGTTGGACGGTTGATCTACACCAGCAGTCCCAGCGTGGTCTTCGACGGCACGGACATGGAAGGGGTTAACGAAACGGTCCCTTATCCGGCCGACTTTCACGCCCCCTACCCCCGGACCAAGGCTATGGCCGAACAGGAAGTGATGGCGGCAGCAGACGAAAAACTGAAAACCCTGTCGCTGAGGCCCCATCTCATATGGGGGCCGGGAGACCCCCATCTGGCGCCGCGGATCATCGCCAGGGCCAAAAGCCTGCGGCAGGTGGGCGACGGCGGCAACCGGGTGGACACGATTTACATCGACAATGCGGCCCTGGCCCATGTGCTGGCTATGGAGGCGCTGGAGAAAAAACCCGAAATTTCGGGCAAGGCCTATTTTATAAGTGACGATGCCCCCATTTTGCTGTGGGAAATGGTCAACCGCATCCTGGATGCCGGCGGAAAACCTCCGGTGAAGCGGAAGATTTCACCGAAGGCGGCTTTTTTCATCGGCAGCCTGCTGGAGTGGATCTACCGCGCCTTCGGTTTAAAAGGCGAGCCCAAAATGACTCGCTTCGTAGCCCGCGAACTGGCCACCTCCCACTGGTTCGACATTTCGGCCGCCAAACGGGATTTTGGGTACACGGCTGAGGTTTCCATCGACGATGGTATGCGCCGACTGAAAGCCTGGTTGGCCGAATCCAGTTTACCGCGCGAATGAAAAAGTGATATTGAAGACCGTACATTGAGCGATAAAGCTTATGTAAATTAAGGAGACGCAGCATGAGAGCCCTTGCTGTCCTATTGCTGACCACCGTCATCGCCTGGACGCCCTGCATCCTCCCTGCCGCTTCCGGCAGCGAGCCTGAAGAAAAACAGCCGTCCAGTTCGGGCAACGTCTGGCAGGATGTCAAAGACGACTGCATCGAAATCGGCAAAGGAGCCAGGGATGCCGGCGTTGAAGTGGGAAAATCGTTCAAAAAGGAGTTCCAGGAACTGCCGGAAAATATGCGCAAGGGCTACCAGGAGACCAAAGAGGCTTTGACGGGCGGCAGCGATGGCAACACCAAGGATACTTCGCCGGATCAGAGCAGTAGTCAATAATGACGGTCTCATTTAAAAGGAGCACTTTTGAACGCAACACTTAGCAATCGAATCGATAGCGTCAGGCAAAAACTGGCTGACCTGGAACTGGACGCCTTGATGGTGTCGATCCAGGAAAACCGCTATTACCTCTCCGGCTATACTGGTGAGGACAGCCAGTTCGACGAATCGGCCGGCGTGCTGTTCGTCTCTGCCAGCCACCTGGTACTGGCCACGGACAGCCGCTTCGACCTTCAGGCCCGGGCCGAGGCGCCCGACTTCGAGGTGGTCTGTTATCGAAAAGGCCTTGAAAAAGAACTGCCAGCCATCGTCGAAGACTTGGGTGCTCGCCGGCTCGGTTTTGAAAGCGTGCGCCTTTCCCACAAAAATCATGCCGCCTATGCCAAAGCGCTGCAGAACACTTCACCGCCGGTAGAGCTGGTCCCAACTGAAAATCTGGTGGAGGACCTGCGCAAAACCAAGTCCGATGAGGAGATCCAGGCTACGGTCGACGCCCTCCGTCTGGCCGAAGAGGCCTTTTCCCGTTTGGTGGCGACGATCCGTCCGGGGATGACCGAAAAGCAGGTGGCCTGGAACCTGGAAAAGAACATGCGCGAGTTGGGGGCCCAGGGTCTCTCCTTCCCCGTGATCGCTGCCTCGGGTCCCAACAGTGCCCTGCCCCACGCCATTCCTTCGGATCGACGAATCGTGAAGGGCGACCCCCTGCTGATCGATTGGGGGGCGCGGCTGAACGAATACTGCTCGGATACGACCCGGACCCTGGTTTTGGGAAAACCGAAAGATCCCTTCCAAAAGGTTTTCGATACGGTGGTCGAGGCCAGGGATCGGGCCATTGCCGGTATCCGGGCGGGCGCCAGCGGCACCGAGGTGGACAGAATCGCCCGCGACTTCATCGACAAAAACGGGTTTGGAGACAGCTTCGGCCACGGCCTGGGCCATGGCACGGGCCTGGCGGTCCACGAAGCCCCCCGCTTGAGCCCGATCAAGGACGACCTGCTGGAAGAAGGCATGATCGTCACTGTCGAACCGGGCATCTATCTTCCGGACTGGGGGGGCGTTCGCATGGAAAACCAGGTGGTTGTCACCAAAGATGGGGCTCGGGTACTCAACGATCCCGCCCCCTTCGACCCCTGCATTGGGAACTGACCCTTGGCCCCGCTGTCCGAATACCTGCGATATCTGGATCGTTACCAGTCTTTTCTGGTGGTGGAGAAAGGCCTGAGCCGGAAGACCGTGGAGGCCTACAGCGCCGACCTGATCCGATTCGGTCGGTTCCTGGAAAAAAAAGAAACGACCGTTGTGGCCGACATCGACACCCAGTTGATCCTCGGCTACCTGATCCATCTGCGCAAGCAGGAGTTGGGCGCTCGCTCCCGAGCGCGGCATTTAATCAGCCTGCGGGGATTTTTTACCTTCCTGACCCGCGAAAAAATCATCGAGACCAATCCGGCCAACCAGATCGATCTGCCTAAAACCGGCATGCACCTGCCCGACGTCCTCTCCGTGGCCGATGTGGAGGCCCTGATCAACGCGCCGGACCGGACCAAGCCCGAGGGCTTGCGGGATGCCGCCATGCTGGAACTGATCTACGGCGCCGGGCTGCGCGTATCCGAACTGATCGGCCTGGAAATGACCGGCATCAACCTGGAAGCGGGATTTGTCCGGGTTTTCGGCAAGGGGGGCAAAGAACGGGTGGTTCCGGTGGGTCGCATGGCCACGGAAGCGATCCGGGCCTATCTCGAAGATTCCCGTCCGCGACTGCTGAAAAACGGCTCCAGCCCCCACCTGTTTGTCACCCGCCGGAAAGGCGGCATGACCCGCCAGAGCTTCTGGAACCTGATCGGCCGATACAGCCGCCTGGCCAAGCTGAAAAAAAAGGTCACCCCGCACACCCTGCGGCACTCTTTTGCCACCCATCTGCTCGAAGGCGGCGCCGACCTGCGCGCCGTGCAGACCATGCTGGGCCACGCGGACATCTCCACCACCCAGATCTATACCCACGTGGCCCAGCGCAAGCTGATGGAAGCCCATAAAAAATACCATCCCCGAGGATAACCGTTTCAATATGCAAAACAATCATCTCGCCGAGTTACAATCCTGGTTCAACGCTTATACCCGATCCTTTCTGACCGGCGACCCCAAAAAAGACAGCGCCCATCAACTGAAAATCGACCACACGGCCCGGGTCTGTGAAAACATCCGCCTGTTGGCAACATCCATCGGCCTGCCGGAAAACCAAGTGCGCATTGCCGAAGCGGTGGCCTTGCTCCACGATGTGGGCAGGTTCGAGCAGTACAAGCGATACGGAACGTTCAATGACCGCAAGTCGGTCAATCACGCCGCCCTGGGGGTCGAAATCATGAAAAAAACCGGGGTGCTGGCCGGCCTTAGCGACGACGAACAAAAGCAGATCGTCGATGCGGTTCGTTTCCATAACGCCCCGTCGCTGCCGTCCGGCAAACCTTCCGAGGAATTGCTTTTCCTGCGTTTGATTCGTGATGCCGACAAGCTGGATATCTGGAAGGTGTTCGCCGACTATTACCGTTTTGACAATGAACCGGAAACAGCCATCGTTCAACACCTGCCCGACCAGCCGACCTGGGCCCCGTCGATCATCGAAGACATCGCAAACAGGCGCATGGCCAGATTTTCACACATGGAAACCTTGAACGATTTCAAATTATTGCAGCTCAGCTGGGTGTTCGACCTCAATTTTCCGGAAACCTTTGTTCAGGCCAAACAAAGGGGCGATCTGGCGGTAATTGCCGGTACCTTGCCCGATGCCCCCGACCTGCGCCATGCCGTGGGTGTGGTGATGGAGGAACTGGAGGTGAAGGGAAAGCGGGGGTGAAACGTGGGATATGAAAAAAAAGATATCACCGCGGAGACGCAGAGGACGCAGAGAGTCTAAAAGGAGTTCGCCCTCCGGGCGTAACAAAAACCTCTGCGCTCTCTGCGTCTCGAGCGAAGCGGGCGGTAAAACAAAAATAAGGATTACAAGTGACTAAAATAACGACTAAAACAACATCCATCGGCACCTGGCGCCCGGCCGGTGATCTGCCGAACACCGAAGACGGCGCGTTTTCTCAGGCCTTGCGGCAGCTCGACCACCCCTTGTATGCCGTCGATGTGGACGGCCGCCCGGGTGTCGCGCGGGACGGCAGCGCCATCCTCGGAAATCAAGAATCTTCCTCAGCGAACGGCTACCCCCTTCTGGGATGGTCCCCGCCCCTGCCGCTGGAATCGTTGGGTGATCCGGGCTTTAAAAAGGATCACGGTCTTCGCCTGGCCTACGTCTGCGGTGCCATGGCCAACGGCATCACCTCGGTGGAGATGGTGGAAGCGGCGGCCCGGGCCGGCATGATCGGATTTTTCGGCGCCGGCGGGCTCTCCATCGCGCAGATCGAAGCCGCCATCGACCGGCTCTCGTCCTCCCTGGGAGAATTGCCCTATGGTTTCAACCTGATCCACAGCCCCAACGACATGACCCTGGAACAGCAGACCGTGGATCTCTATCTTGCCAAAGGTATTCGTCTGGTCTCGGCATCCGCCTACCTGGACCTGACCACCCCTCTGGTCCAGTACCGCGTCCAAGGCATCCATCAAAACGCCCAAGGCGAAATTGTCTGCCCCAATCGGATCATTGCCAAGGTGTCCCGCGAGGAGGTGGCCCGCAAATTCTTTGCGCCCCCGCCGGAAAAGCACCTGCAGCGGTTGCAGAATCAGGGAATCATCACTTCCGAACAGGCTGCCCTGGCTCTCCGAATTCCCATGGCCCAGGATCTGACTGCCGAGGCCGACTCCGGCGGCCATACCGACAACCGGCCGGCCCTGTGCCTCTTTCCAACCATGCTGGCCCTACGGGACGAAATGGCCCGGCAGTACGACTACACGATACCGCTGCGCGTGGGCCTTGCCGGCGGCATTGCCACTCCACAATCGGCGGCCGCGGCATTTGCCATGGGTGCGGCCTACATCCTGACCGGTTCGGTGAATCAATCCTGTCAGGAGGCCGACACATCGCCACTGGTGAAAAAAATGCTGGCCAAAGCCAGACAGGCGGACATCATCATGGCCCCGGCGGCAGACATGTTCGAGATGGGCGTGAAGGTGCAGGTGCTCAAACGCGGCACCATGTTTTCCATGCGTGGGGCGCGCCTCTATGACATCTATCGTACCTACGACCGCTTTGAAGATGTGCCCGAAGATCAGCGCAAACTGGTCGAAGGGTCTTTTTTGAAGTGCTCCTTCGACCAGGAATGGCGGAATACTCGCACCTTTTTCCTGGAGCGGGACCCATCCCAGGTGGACCGGGCCGAGAAAGACCCCAAACACAAAATGGCCCTGGTGTTTCGCTCCTATTTGGGCCGAGCTTCCCTGTGGGCCAAAAGCGGTGTCGCCGACCGGGCCATCGACTATCAGATCTGGTGCGGTCCGGCCATGGGAGCCTTCAACGAGTGGGTCAGGGGCTCCTTTTTGGAGGCACCGGAAAACCGCAAAACGGTAACCGTGGCCAAAAACCTGCTATACGGGGCTGCGGTACTGTTGCGTCTGAGCAGCCTGAAAAGCCAGGGATTTAGCCTGGATGAAGGCGATTTTCGCATCGAGCCCATGAGCGGAGAGGAGTTGGATCGTATGGCGGGGGGAATTTCTTGAGGGAAGATGGACGAGGGATGAAGGACGCTGGTAATTATCCCAATTTGGCGACGATCGTCGCGTACAAAGTATACAGATTAATCACATGCACAACCGGATGGCGAAGTACATCGAACGCATTGTAATCCCCGTCGGGAATGAATTCGTCCTCGTAAGTTACAACCGTCCGGTGTTTTTGGACACTATCGGCCGGTTGAACATCAACGACTTTGCGGACCAGGTAGCGAAAGTCAGGTACCGCATCGTGACTTGGTGCTGACAGCGGGCAGAAATAGACCCACACATCGTTTTTTTCCTTGTCTGAAAAATCCCAGTCGAAAAAGCCATTGTTTCCCAGCCAGGGCGAAATATCGTCCAGTACCTTGCGGCTTTCGTTTACCGACAGCTTGAGATGGCCCAGAAGATAGCCTCCCAGGAACACCTTGAACAGATCTTTGAATAAATACTGGCGGGCATAGCCGGACTGCATCCCACCCAGCGGATCAGGCGGCAGAAACGACCGCGACCACCTTTTCCAGCGGGCCAGATTGACCTCAAGTTTCTCTGCCAGTTCCCGATTGGTATAGTAGTGAATCATTGGATCACCGTGCCGGTCAAAATCGCCGACCGGTTTCATTTCCGAAAAGGAAAAATCCTGTTTTTACAAATTGTTAAAATTTTCAAGGGGCTCGGCTTTGAAGCCGACCAACGCCATGGATCTTTTTATAAAAATTTCTTTGATGAATGGCAGGTTGTTATATCTACCTAACAAGTTATTTAAAAGGTGTCAATCTCTTGTTTTTTAGTGATCAATGAATTATATTACCGCTTTATATTCCATATGAACAAAAAACCCGGATCAAGCCAGAAATTCGCTTTCGATTTCTTGCTTTCCGGAAAAACGCAACATAAGCCTTTTTCGAATTATACCAATGAATACAAAACCCTACCAGAAGCCAGTAGCCATCATCGGCATGGGCGGCATGTTCGCCGGATCGTCGAATATGAAGGATTACTGGCGGGTCCTGCTCAACGGCATCGACTGTATCGGCGATCCGCCGCCCAGCCACAAAATCCTGAACGATTTTTTGGACAGCGATCCCAAGCGTCCTGACCACATCTACTGCAACCGGGGCGGGTTCTTGCCCGAAATGCCCTTCGACCCCACGGAATTCGGCATACCTCCGGCGGCCCTGGAGGCCACCGACACGTCCCAGTTGCTGGGACTGGTCGCCGCCAAAATGGCTCTTGCCGATGCCGGCTACGGAGATGACCGCGATTTCGACCGGGAGCATACCTCGGTTATTATAGGGGTAACCGGCACCCAGGAACTGGTCATCTCCCTCGGTTCACGCCTGGGGCACCCATACTGGCGCAGGTCTTTGGAAGGAAAAGGACTCAGCGACGATCAGAAAACAGCAATTCTTGGAGATATCGCCGATAGTTATGTTCCCTGGCAGGAAAACTCCTTTCCCGGCCTGCTGGGCAATGTAGTGGCCGGAAGGATCTGCAACCGTTTGAACCTGGGTGGCACCAATTGTGTGGTGGATGCCGCCTGCGCCAGCAGCATGGGCGCCATTCACCTAGCCCTGATGGAGCTTGCCGCCGGCAAGAGCCATATGGTCGTTACCGGCGGCGTCGACACCATCAACGACATTTTCATGCACATGTGTTTTTCGAAAACCGGTGTTTTGTCCCACAGCGGCGACGCCCGCCCCTTTTCCGCCGACGCGGACGGCACGGTGCTGGGCGAAGGCATCGGCATCCTGGTGCTCAAACGCCTCGAGGACGCCCAGCGTGACGGCGACCGCATTTATGCCGTTATTCGTGGAATCGGCTCCTCCAGTGACGGCAAGTCCCAGAGCATCTATGCGCCGCGCGCCGAAGGACAGATGCGGGCCCTTGACGAAGCCTACCGCAATGCAGGCATCGACCCGGAAACGGTGGGGCTGGTGGAAGCCCACGGCACCGGCACACGGGTGGGGGACGAGGTGGAATTCAGCGCCTTGAAAAACGTGTTCGGCGCCGCCACGTCCAACGGAAACCGCTGCGCGCTGGGATCGGTGAAATCCATGATCGGCCACACCAAGGCCGCCGCCGGCGCCGCCGGACTGATCAAGTCGGCCCTTGCACTTTACAACAAGGTGCTGCCTCCCACCCTTAAAGCCGACGCTCCGGATCCAAAACTGGGAATCGAATCCAGTCCCTTTTACCTGAACACCATTGCCCGGCCATGGTTTGCGAAAAACGATACACCCCGGAGAGGCGGGGTCAGTTCCTTCGGCTTCGGCGGCAGCAACTTTCATGTCTTACTCGAGGAATATACCCCCGACAAAAAGGAGATCGCCTGGGATGGCTCCGTCGAGATTCTGGCCTTTTCGGGAAACGACGCCGACGCCGTCATTGGGAAGCTTGAAGACCTGGGTCATCAACTGAAAGACGGAATGACGACCGTCCAATTGGCCCGTACGGCCAGTTCCTTAAGGGCAGAATTTTCGACAAAGGACTCTTACCGGTTGGTCCTGGTGATCGAAACTGGCCATGGGGACCAGCAACTGAAAAATCGTCTGGATCAAGCCATGGGCATCGTTGCCGGCGGCCAATCCAAAAACGTACCATCGTCCGGCATCTATTTTCATGCGGGCGAAAACGCCGCCGGAAAAATCGCCTTTCTCTTTCCGGGTCAGGGGAGCCAGTATCCCTACATGGGCAGGGACCTGGTCTGTCGTTTCCCCGAGGCCATGGATGCCGTCGAAACAGCAAACGATCATTGCGACCTCGATGAACCGCTGTGGGAACGGCTCTTTCCGCGTCCCGCCTTGAACAACGATCAGAAGCAGTTCCAGGTGGAGGCCCTTCGCCGGACCGATGCGGCCCAGCCGGCTATCGGATCAATCAGCCTGGCCATGCTGCGTATTCTCGAATTTTTCGACCTGCGGCCCGACGCCGTCTGCGGGCACAGCTACGGTGAATTGCCCGCCCTGTATGCCGCCGGTTGCATCGATCGAAAAACCCTTCAGCACCTCAGCTCCCTCCGCGGCCGCCTGATGGCAGAGGCCGGGCGGGACGGGGATGCAGGCAGCATGCTGGCGGTAAAAGCCCCCGCCGACGAGTTGAAACAGTTGATCGGGCAGCACCCCGACGTGGTGCTGGCCAACATCAACAGCCCCGACCAGGCGGTGCTGTCCGGACCGACAGCGGCCGTCGATTCAGTAAAAGCCGAATGCGACACGAAGGGCTATCGCAGCGTTGTTTTGCCGGTGGCCGCGGCCTTTCACAGCCCGATCGTGGCTGACGCTGCACAAGGTTTCTCCCAAGCACTCGCATCCATCACCTTTACACCGGGAAAGATACCGGTATACGCCAATGCGACGGCAGCGCCGTATCCCGACGACCCGCAGGCTGGTATCGAATTGCTGGACCGACAGATGATATCGTCGGTACAGTTTCAGCGCACCGTCGAACAGCTCTACGCATCGGGTGTACGCACCTTCGTCGAGGTGGGCCCCAAAAGCGTACTCAGCGGACTGGTTCGCGCCACGCTCGGAGCGAACGTTTCGGTCGTTCCCCTGGACCGCTCCTCCGGGAAGGCTTCGGGAATCCTCGATCTGGCCCACGCCATCGGGCAACTGGCCGCTCTGGGCGCCGGTCTCGATCTCACCCGCTGGGAAAAGGAACCGCCCGCTTCGCGCAAGCAAAAAATGGTCATCCCGCTTTCCGGCGCCAATTACCGGGCGCCCCGCAAGACACAACCGAAACCTGAAGTGAAAGCAGCAGCCCGCCCTGCTCCCGTTTCGAGCACCCCGGCTATTTCACCGCAACCAACAGAGACTCAGTCAATCCGTCATACTGCCATGCGACCATTCGAAAAAGACCATCGTCCCCAAACAGCGGCCGTCCATCCTGCCCCTTCGGCCGGACCGACACAGCCGCATGATTCAACCAATATGAACGCGACTCTTGCCATCGTCCAGCAGGGGCTGGCTTCCATGCAGGCGCTACAGGAACAGACGGCCCTGGCCCACCAGAAATTTCTGGACGCCCAGGCCCAGGCCAGTCGGACGCTTCAGGAAATGATGCAAAGCGCCCGCATGGCCGCCGGTTTGCCCGCCAATGTGACGGGCGTGCCCGTTGCTGAACAGACGACTTTGCCGGCACACGCCCAACCCGTTTCGCCGCAACAGCAGCCCGAACCGATGCCTGTGACGCCGGTGGTGCCGGCAACCCCTGCTGCCAGTACGCCGCCTGCAAAGCCGGCCGTCATAACGCCACCGGCCGTTGCCCGCACACAAAATATCGAACAAAAGCCGGTACCCGCTTTCAAATCGAATGGTAAAATGGAAGGTTCCGACACCGTAGCCGCCACCCTGTTGTCCGTGGTATCCGAGTTGACCGGCTATCCCGTCGAGATGCTGGGATTGGAAATGGATATCGAAGCCGATCTGGGCATCGACTCCATCAAGCGGGTGGAGATCCTATCCGCCATGGAAGAACGTATGCCCCAACTGCCCCAAGTCACCCCCGACATGGTCGGCAGTCTAAAAACCCTTGGACAGATCTGCGATTTCCTGGTTGCTGACGAAGCTGCTTCCCCCACGGTAGAAAGCCCTATTGCATCCAATACGACTGCGGACTCGTCTGCCGCCATTCAAAGCACTCTTTTGTCCGTAGTATCCGAGTTGACCGGCTACCCCGTTGAGATGCTGGGGCTGGAAATGGACATCGAGGCCGATCTGGGCATCGACTCCATCAAGCGGGTGGAGATCCTTTCGGCCATGGAAGAACGCATGCCCCAACTGCCCCAGGTTACCCCCGACATGGTCGGCAGCCTCAAAACCCTGGGACAGATCTGCGACTTTCTGGCCGCTGACGAAGCCCCCTCTTCCCAAGTCCAAATCTCGGTTCAAACACAGGAAGCTTCCAATTCGAATAACGATTCAGCCGTCTCCATACAAACCACTCTCTTATCAGTGGTATCCGAACTAACCGGCTACCCCGTTGAGATGCTGGGGCTGGAAATGGACATCGAGGCCGATCTGGGCATCGACTCCATCAAGCGGGTGGAGATCCTTTCGGCCATGGAAGAACGCATGCCCCAACTGCCCCAGGTTACCCCCGACATGGTCGGCAGCCTCAAAACCCTGGGACAGATCTGCGACTTTCTGGCCGCTGACGAAGCCCCCTCTTCCCAAGTCCAAATCTCGGTTCAAACACAGGAAGCTTCCAATTCGAATAACGATTCAGCCGTCTCCATACAAACCACTCTCTTATCAGTGGTATCCGAACTAACCGGCTACCCCGTTGAGATGCTGGGGCTGGAAATGGACATCGAGGCCGATCTGGGCATCGACTCCATCAAGCGGGTGGAGATCCTTTCGGCCATGGAAGAACGCATGCCCCAACTGCCCCAGGTTACCCCCGACATGGTCGGCAGCCTCAAAACCCTGGGACAGATCTGCGACTTTCTGGCCGGCGGACAGACCGTAACGGCGGCGCAGCCGGAACCGGCAACCCAGCAGCCGGTCGCACCGGAAACCAACACCGAGTCGATCCAGATTCCCCGCCAGATCGTCGATGTGGTGGTTCTGCCTGAAAAATCAGGTCGCACACTCCGCATTGGAGCGGATCGCTGGATCGGGGTGCTCGACGACCAAACCGACCTTGCCCAAGCCGTCTTCCGTTGCCTGGGGAAATCCGATCTTCCATGCCGCATATTGACGAAGGACCAGATTGCCGACGCTTCGAACCTGTCCGGTTTGGCGGGCCTGATTCTCTGTGTCGAAACCGATCCGGAAACAGCATTCCTGGCGGCAAAAACCGCTGCACCAGAATTACAGAACGCTGCCTCGGCCGGAGATGCCCTTTTCGCGGCCATTACCCGCATAGACGGCGCCTTTGGATTTACCGGCAACGCTTTCGAACATGCCGAACAGGGCGCCCTGGCCGGCCTGGTCAAAACCGCCCGCCTGGAGTGGCCGTCTATTACCTGCCGGGTGCTGGATCTTTCCCCGGATTTTTCCGACCCGGAACAGGCCGCGCAAAAGGCCGTGTCCGAACTATTGAGCTTGAAACCCCAAGATCCGGCGGAAATCGGCCTGTTTCCCGAAAAGCGGGTAACGTTGCAGCCGGTCCCCGCTGATACCGCCGACGGCATCCTCGACCTGGATTCATCCGACGTGGTGGCAATTACCGGCGGGGCCCGGGGTGTGACCGCCGCCTGCGCCCTGGCCCTGGCCAATGCCAGCGGTGCTGCCATCGCCCTGATCGGCCGCTCGCCGGCGCCTTTCCCGGTGCCGTCCTGGCTGGCCGGCATCGAGGACGAAGCAGGCATGAAAAAAGCCATCGTCCAACATGCGTTTGTCGATCAACAGCCGACTCCCAAGGAACTGGAAGCCGAATTCAAACGGCAAAAAGCCAATCAGGCCATTGCCGGTACCCTCCAACGCCTTGAGGATGCCGGTGTCCGGGCCGCCTATTTCAGCGCCGACGTGACCGACACAAAAGGGTTGCAGGCCGCCGTCGATGAAATCAGAACCACCCTGGGACCCATCGCCGCAGTGATCCACGGTGCCGGCGTGCTCCAGGACCGCCTGATCGCGGACAAGACCCTGAACCAATTCCGTCAAGTCTATAATACCAAGGTGCAGGGATTCAAAAACCTGCTTGAGGCCACCGAGTCGGATCGGTTGCGCCATCTGGTCTTGTTTTCGTCGGTCAGCGCCCGCACGGGCAACACCGGCCAGTGCGACTACGCCATGGCCAACGAGGTCCTCAACAAGATGGCCCGGGTGGTATCCCAGCAACGCTCCGGATGCCGCGTCAGTGCCATCAACTGGGGGCCGTGGGATGGCGGCATGGTGACGCCTTCATTGAAAAAGGCCTTCCGGGACCAGCAAATCGATCTGATTCCGGTCGAAGCCGGCGCCAACCTCATGGTGGCCGAAATGAAGAACGCCGATCCCGCACCGGTGGAGGTACTAATCGGCAGCATGCTCGAAACTCCGTCTGTCGAGGATGAAGCCAACGAAGCTGCCATGGACCTTCTGGAGCGGCGAGAACTGGATCTGCAGCGCTATCCGGTGCTGGCCTCCCACGTCATCGGCGGCAAGCCGGTGGTGCCCTTTGCCCTGATCGGCGAGTGGATCGGCCACGGTGCCGTGAAGGAAAATCCCGGTTATACCCTGCACGGTATCGACGACTTTCGGCTGCTCAGCGGCATTCGCATTGAACAGGAAAAAAAGCTGGTCCGCCTTCTGGCTGGAAAGGCCCGGAAAAACGGGAACGGATGGCATGTTGCCGTGGAGCTGCGCAACGGCGTAAAAAACGGCAAGGACGTGATTCACTCGCGGGCCAGGGCCCTGCTGGTGGACCGGCTTCCCGATCCCCCGGCATACAAGGGCAATGGGAAAAACGGCAGCCGCCCCTACCCCAGGGATCTGGATGCCGTGTACCGTGAAATCCTGTTTCACGGCGACCAGTTGCGGGCCATCCAAAACATCGAAGCCTATTCCGACCACGGCATGACGGCCCGGCTGACCGGCGCCCCGAAGCCCGAGGCCTGGATGCAGGATCCCATCCGGGAGCGCTGGACAGCCGACCCCATGGTGCTGGACGGCGCCTTTCAGATGGCCATCGTCTGGTGTTTCGAGCAGACCGGCAGTGTCTGCCTGCCCAGCTACGCCCAATCCTATCGCCAGTATCGCCCGGCCTTTCCTGAATCCGGGGTAACGGCGGTGATGACCGTAACCCAGTACACCCACCGTAAGATGTCGGCCGATTTCACCTTTCTGGACGCCGACGAACAGGTCGTGGCCACCCTTACGGGCTATGAGGCAACGGTGGATCAAACCCTCATCCATGCCTTCAGGAACAACGGACAACCCTCCGTTATCCAGGAAAATTGATGATGATAACCCTTCCGATTAAAAACAGTGCGGAAACTTACACGGTCGATCCAAGCAAACTGATCGCCCTGGGCCTGAATTACCGTGCCCACATCGCCGAAAGCGTCTCGGTGAAGGTCAAGGGATTCACCTCCGAGGTTCCCCCGGAACCGCTGCTCTTTCCCAAGACACCCAACGTGCTTGTCGGGCCGGACGCAAAAATCGTGATACCGGCGTTTTTAAAAGCGTACGGCTTTGAAGAACTGCGGACCGATTACGAAGCTGAACTGGCCGTAATCATCGGCCGGCGCTGCAAGGACGTACCGGCAGCCGAGGCCATGACCTGCGTTCTGGGCTACACCTGCATGAATGACGTCAGCCAGCGGAATATTCAAAATGGCGACCGCACCGGCTGGTTCCGGGGAAAATCCCTGGACACCTTCGGCCCCATCGGCCCGCAGGTGGTGCTGGCCGAGGACCTGCCCGACCCTCAGAATCTGGAAATCCGCTGCCGGCTCAATGGCCAAATCGTTCAGGAGGGCCATACCAGCCAGATGATCTTCACGATTCCCGAGATCATCGCTTTTGTTTCCAAAAATTTCACGTTAGAGGCCGGTGACATCATCCTCACCGGCACACCGGCCGGAGTGGGTCCGCTGCACCACGGAGACAGCGTCGAAGTGGAGATCGAAAGGATCGGCGTTCTGAAAAACACGGTCGTCGACGAAACGCGCTGATTTATAACGCCCGCAATCTATTTTATTCATTACAAAAGCAAGCGCCCCAGTGGCCGACTTCCTGCCAATGGGGCGCTTCAGTTTCTTCTTACGCGGATATCTATAGAACTCCGGTATCTTGTTCCCATGCTCTGTTTGGGAACCCATAGCCTTATATACACAGTCAAATTGTGCTCCCATGCAGAGCATGGGAGCAAGGCGATGGATTCCCGCCTTTGCGGGAATGACATGTCTGGAGACTTTTTGCGAGTCTGTTCACGGATCACGGTTCACCGATACCCGTTCACAGTTCACCGTTCACCGATCACTGACCTCCGATCACAGTTCACCGCTCCCCATTCACAGCTCCAGCGGCGTGACCGTATTTACCATCTGTGCCGAACGAAGTTCCTCTATCACCTCGGGAGGTACCGGGGTGTCGGTTTGCAGAAAAATGATGTTGTGTTCTCCATCTTGTTCCTGACCCACGTGCATGCGACCGATATTGATGTTGTGCCGGCCTAAAGTGGTGCCGATGCCGCCGATGGCGCCGGGGCGATCCTTGTTGAATATCAAAAGGATATGGCCTTCTGGAACCAGTTCCAGGCGGAAGTTGTTGATCTTGACCACCTTGATGTCCCTGCGGCCGATGAGGGTCCCGGCCACTATGTTTTCCCCTTTTTCCGTGGCAACCCGCAGGGTGATCAGATGGGTGTAGTCTTCGGCTTCGGCGGTGGTCGATTCGGTAACCTTGATGCCCATCTCCTTTGCCACCACTGGCGCGTTTACGGAGTTGACCGCGTCTTTTACCATGGGGGTGAGCAGCCCTTTGAGGATAGCCGTGGACACGGGATCCATGTCCATGCCTTTGAAATCGCCAGTATATTCTATAGTTACGGACTTGACCGGCCCATCGGCCAGTTGGGCCTGGAGACAGCCCATGCGGTCGCCCACAGCCATATAAGGGCCGATCTTTTTCAGCAGTTCCCCGGCAACCGAAGGCACGTTGACGGCATTGACGACGGTTCCGTTGATCAGGTAGTCGATGATTTGCTGGGCCACGGCCACGGCCACATTCGTCTGGGCTTCCTGGGTGGAGGCTCCCAAATGGGGCGTGCAGATCAACCGGTCCTGTTCCATCAGGCGGCATTCTCCGGGCGGTTCGCTGGTGAAAACATCCAGGGCCGCACCGGCAACTTTGCCCGAAGCCATGGCCTCCTGAAGATCGTCCTCGTCCACGATGCCGCCGCGGGCACAGTTGACGATCATCACACCGTCTTTCATTTTGTCGAAGGCGGCTTTGTTCAGCAGGCCCGTGGTCTCCTTGAGTTTGGGAACGTGCACGGTGATGTAATCGGCGCGCGCATACAATTCGTCCAGAGTCACGCTTTCAAAACCGGCCTTTTCGATCTGTTCTGGAACCACGAAAGGATCGTAAACCACCACCTGCATGCGCAGGCCCCTGGCACGGTCGGCCACGATGGAACCGATCTTGCCGAAGCCGACGACGCCCAGGGTCTTGTTGTAGACTTCCCGGCCCTGAAGTTTCTTCTTGTCCCACCGGCCGGCTTTCAGGGAGAGCGTTCCCTGGGGAATGTTGCGGGTCAGGGCCATCATCATGGCAATGGCGTGCTCCGCAGTGGTTACCACGTTGCCCGTGGGGGTGTTCATCACGACGACGCCGCGTTTGGTTGCCGCGGGGATGTCCACATTGTCCAGGCCGATTCCGGCACGCCCCACCACCTTCAATTTCTTGGCCGCTTCGAGAATTTCCTCGGTCACCTTGGTGGCGCTGCGGATGACCAGGGCATCGTAGTCACCGATGATCTTTTTAAGTTCCTCGGGTGGCAATCCGGTGTTCACATCCACTTCAATGCCATCGGTTTCCTGAAAAATCTGAATCCCCGCATCGCCCAGCACGTCACTTACAAGTACCTTGATCATCTCACTCCCCTTCCTTAAACATCTCTTTAGCCGAAATCGGGGCTGTTACAAGCCCTGTAACAATGGAAAAAACCGTTTCTATAAAGAAAAACAAACCGATCGTGCAAGCCGGTTATCTTTGTCTGATTTCAGCCTGAAAGTCAAGGTTCAAAGCTGTTCCTTCGGTTTCCATCAGATCTTATTTTATTTAGATTTCTTTTGGTTATATTCCTTTATATTTCTATTTTATCATATTTACGCTCCTAAATTGATGGAACCATCAGTTGCTGTCGTTTCCCAACGCTATCCGTCGACTGCAAAAAGATTCAAATTGTAAAAAGTGGTGTCCTGTGAGAGATAAGAAAGCCACAAAAAAGGAGAAGACGCGTAATGCAAACCGAGCAGCTGGCTGTTTTCGGTGATTCGGCCGAGATGTCCGGGATTCCGTCCCAAAGCGTTCACCTGGTGGTGACCTCACCGCCCTACCCCATGATCGAAATGTGGGATGCGGTTTTCTGCAGTCGAATCGAAGCGAAAACGGCCTTACGTCATGGGAAAGGGATGCAGGCCTTCGATTGCATGCATCGGGACCTGGACCGGGTGTGGAAGGAACTGCATCGCGTCCTGGTTCCCGGCGGCATCGCCTGCATCAATATCGGGGACGCCACCCGGACCCTGGACGGCGAGTTCGCCCTTTATCCCAACCACAGCCGCATCCTTTCCGCCATGCTGGCCCTGGGATTCACCAATCTGCCCAACATTCTTTGGCGCAAGCAGACCAACGCGCCCAACAAATTCATGGGGTCGGGCATGATGCCGCCCGGGGCTTACGTGACCCTGGAGCACGAATATATCCTGATTTTCCGTAAAGTCGGCAAACGCCTGTTCAACGCTCCAGAAGCCAAAACCAACCGAAGGCAGAGCGCTTTTTTCTGGGAGGAGCGCAACCACTGGTTTTCCGATGTGTGGATGGATCTGAAGGGAGCCCGGCAGAATACCGGCGATAAAAAGCTGCGGCAGCGCAGCGGCGCCTACCCTTTTGAACTGGCCTATCGCCTGATTTCCATGTTTTCGGTTTTGGGAGACACGGTCCTGGACCCCTTTTTAGGCACCGGAACCACCCTGTGGGCCGCGGCTGTGGCCGGACGCAACGGCATTGGCTGCGAACTGGACGATTCTTTTGCAACGATGATCGACGAAAGCTGCCGTCAGGCGGTGCCCCATGGACGTCAGCGCATCGCCGAGCGCCTGGATGCCCATCTGCAATTCGTCCGCGAACGCGATGAAAACGGAAAACCCATCAAATATACCAATCAGGTCTACGGTTTTCCTGTGATTACCAGACAGGAAATCGAACTGATGCTTCCCCTGCCGGCAACCGTTGAAAATTCGGCTGTAAATCGTTGGCGGGTGAAATACGATGTTCCCACGGCTTCCGACGAGGGAAAGCCGGCCCCAATTCCGGAAAAAGAGTCGCGCCCAATGGAAACCGGCCAACTATCGCTGTTCAACTAACGAAACAATTCGTTAGGGTCAATCAAACTTCGCGTCTCAGGCGATTGCGTAAGAATTCCGATGTACTTTCGACACCCCTGTTAATAGTTTTACGTGCAATTAATTTTTGCCTTTACGGTTTGATAAATACTTCCGGGTCAACCCCCATAGCCTGTAAAAATTCCAGCTGAACAGGCTTTAATGGCCTGACCAGTTGTCTTCGTTTTCCTGATTTCGCTACCAATATGCTTAAGAATTTCGTCGTCATCATGAAAGAGGTCGGTCGCTTGGTCGGGCGATTTTTCCAGCCGCTGATTTCGCTTTTCGTTCTTTCCAGATGTTGACGCATACAGCGCTCCATCAAGCGCCAAATCAGAAGTGCGATTACAAGGATCAAACCAAGCACTTCGATACGTTTCGGCTTTTTCAAAAAGATGGAGTTGACGATTACCGGGTCTTTCAAAAATCCGAAGTTTTGTTCGATACCGCTCTGGTTCTTATACAACTCCAAAAGAGTAACGGCGGGCCATTGGACCTGCTCCTTGGTCCCGGACAGGTTGGTTAATAAAACAAAGCATCCGGCCTCAAGACGCAAGGGAGTGATTGCATCCGTATCCTTTTCAATCTTGACATCAAGAAGATATTCGTAACCGATGGGCGTACGTGGTTTTCCTTTGGCGGGTCTTCCCCGGCGATATTTGGCCTTTTCCCTGATTTCATACCGTAGTCTGTGATAGCTGTTTGGGGTGGCTTTACCGATCTTTTCTGCTGCAGCCTCGGCATCGGCCCGGCAATAAAAGGGGCCTGCGTTAATCTTTTTGCCGTGGGTTTCCAGATCTTTGCGTTTTTGCTCAAGCAATCGATCAATACGCTTATGGCGACGTTTGTCATGAGCGGAAGAGTGCACAACGATGGCGCGGTAGGTTTCACCATAGAGCTCTACGGTGGTTTCAAATCCACGGTAAATCGCAGCAGGGCGTTTTTTCGTAGCCGGTGTCTGATTGAGTTCGCCAAAATCAATCCAATTCTCGGCGATAACGGCCTCGGAGATGGCACGGCTACACTCCTTGTAGGTGGCTGGCAGCCGGGTCAGGAATTTTACGTTTTTATCTCTCGATTTTTCGAGATTGTCCGGCGTGACAAAAGCCGAGTCCGCTACGTATACGAAGGCTCCCGGTTTAAGCCCGTGCCGGGCCATGTGCTTTGAGACGCCTCCTAAAAGTTCGTTGTTCAACGTTTTATCCGAAGCGTTGCCGTCTTCGGTGGTCCCCAAGATGGGGATGTTCCGATCCACGCACAGCATTGAAACGATAAACTGCTTCAGATCCGGACGTTTGTCCTTGCTGTGACCATAGGTGATTTTAAGTGGTGGATCGACAAAGTCATAATCTCCGAAAACACTGATGGAGGTGGTATCGAAATGTAAACGACGGGGATCGACGTCAAACACGCCAATGGCATTTTGAGCGATCTGCGAGAACACCTTTTGTGTGCCGGTGTCGAAGATCTTGTCCAGCACACGGCCAATATTGTAGTCACAGAAAAGTTCCGGTTTGACATCGCAACCCAACATCAATTCAGTGTCCTTCTCCTGAAAGAATTCTTCCATCCGGTACAAAGGGGTTCTTCCCGAAAGTGTGTCCAACACCATGGCCAGAATAGCGACTCCCGGTGAGAGTTCCATTTCGCTGTCAACCAGGGTGTCCAGTGTCTCGACCAGCTCAATCTTTTTGGCGAAGTCTTTGATGATCGGCAGATGGCCGACTTCTGAAAATGTCAGATTATCGGGAACCAGATTCTCCATTTTGCCCTCCCTAAGCTCATATTGAACACGTGAGGGCATAACTATCAGATATTATTAACAAAGTCTAGGCATAAACATTTAACGTAATATCAATACGTTAAAGCCTATAACGTTCCAGGCTCATTGGGAAATAAATTCAGTTCGTTTCAAGGAAAAGGGGTGTCGAAAGTATGTTCCGAGATCTCCCGTTAAACACCAGACGGGACAAAAAGGCTTGCGAAGAATTATACCGCAGACGCTCCGAAGAAAATGCCCTTGGGGTAAACATCAGGAATATTTCGAGAATAAAATCGCAGATATCGAGGACGGCTTCGTAAAACGCCCGAGATCAAGGCTTGCGAATCCTGAGAATACCGCTATCGCGGGTGCCGCAGGCAGCGTATTCGTTATACTCCGAAGTGACGAAGGATGAAGCGTAACGCCGATATCGGGATTATTACGCAATCGCCCCATCACAATTTGCCGTTTAGCCTGTATATAAACACCAAAACCTCCGCCACGGCCCGATAAAGCTCCGCCGGAATTTCCGTTTCCAGTTCCATGGCCTCCAGGACATTGGCCAGATTGGGATCTTCATGCAGGGGGATATCGTTCTCCCGGGCAACTTCTACAATCCGGTCGGCAATGTGCCCCTTGCCTTTGGCCACCACCCGCGGCGCCATGCTTTTGGCCTGATCGTACTGAAGGGCCGCGGCCTTGCGAATCCGCTTGTCGTTCATACACTCACGTCCAGTTGCCGTTGTCCCGGCAGAAACAGCTCTTCCCCGTCGAAGGCTTCGATCTTTTTCTCGTTGACCACCACGTTGACGGCAACCGTGTTGAAAACCGGTTGCAGCGCTTCACCGATGCGATGTTCCTCGCTGCGGATGAGGGCCTGGATATCGGGGTTGGGAACGAAGAAAGTGATGTTCAGATCCCTGGCCACCATCCACAGATCCGTGCGCACCGCGCCCATGGGGTCCATTTCCAGCAGCAGGGAAACCCGCGGTTTTTTGTTTTCTCCATCCCTGCCCTTTCTGGCGTAATACACCTTGAGCTGGGCGTTGCGGGGATTGTCCGTTAAAAACAGCAGATGGGAAAAGGCCTGCAGGACATCCGGGTCCACCGGTTTTTCTGCGGCCCCGGACTGCTGCTGCTCGATATGGGACACCGCCCGTTGGACGACGCTTTTCAGGGTTTCCAGCAAATGCCGGTCCGCAGCTTGCGCATATTGCGGTTGGGCGTCCAGAAATTGTTGCAGAACCAGAAGGTTGGGCTTTAGGTCCGTAACCATAAGATTGCGGATTGCCGGCTGTTCGGCCAGTTCGGTGGGCGGCAAAGGACCGGAGCGCCCCTCAAGCGTCTGGACTGTCTCGGCCAATCGCTTTTCGAAGTAGATGCCTGAATTTTCGACAAAGTTCCTCACCCGTGCCGCCAGGGTAGGCACATCGCCCCCGGGCGATGCCGGGGACAGGATCTGCTGAAGGTTGGTCAGCGCCTTTTTCATTGGATCGGGCAGGTCAGCGGTACTGACGGGGCTGGAAGCACGGGACGGCTCTTCCAGCAGTTGCCGGATCTGATCGCGCAGCACGGCGATCTCTCCGGAAGCGGGGGCCGCCGTCGGAGTGGTGACCGGCTGCCCGGCGGTCTTCACCGCAGGCTCCTGTGGCATCGATGGGGATGCTTGAGCCGGAACGTTGGCCTGCTCCGGCACAGTCGGTGGCAAAGAGGGCGGCACCGGTCCCCGGGCATCGGTGGCTCGCGCCTGCGGAGCCAGCGTCAGGGCAACCTCCTGGCCGCTTCTTATAACCTGCAAGGGCACCACCTGCCCCTGGCGAACCGGAAAATCGATCTTGGTAAAAGCCTTGAAGCGGCCGAAATCCACCAGTTTGAGGCCGTCTTTTTCAAAGCCCGTGATGCGCCCTTCGAGCGTTTCACCGGCTTTCAGCATGCCGGCATGGGTCGAGAGCAAAGGGCGTTCGGGCACGGGTTCGAACATGCGGATCTCGAGGGGCGTATCCGTCCGGGCCGGTTGGCATTGTCCCTGCTGGGGAACCATCAGCAAACGGAGTCCCTGCTCGCCGGGCGCCACCCGGATTTGGACATTCTGGCCGCTGACGACCGGCACCGGCATGCGGGCGTAGGCCTTGAACTGGCCGAGGGAAAGCAGGGCGTCCCTGCCGTTTTCCACCTCCAGGACCGCTGCCGTCAACTGGTCGCCGGCTCGCAGTGCCACGGTGTCCGGGGAAAATTTACCCCCTTCGGCGGTTTGCTGCTGAAAAAGCGTCGGCCACTGGATTTGCATGGAAGATCTCCTGTTGTTTTAATAGATACCAGTTTTTAACCTTTAGCAACCCTGTGGACCCAATTTTCAGGATGTAACGCTTTCGAATGGCAATGCATCCGGTTGCCTAAGGCGGGCCTTTGTGGTAAACATCAGGCCCTTGTAAAAGAACCCGCTCCTGCATCCAAAAAGGAACCCATGTTTTCAGGAATACAGGAAATTCTGCTGATCGTACTCATCGTGCTGGCCATCTTCCTGGTTCCCCGGATGACGAAACCCAGGCCATCGCCGGCCCCACCACGTCTGCGTCGGTCGATCCCTCTCCTTTCCGGGCCCCTGCGTCTGGCCATCGTCATCTCCATCCTCTGGCCCGTTGGCTGCGCGCTCTATCTCAAACCCTGGCGCGAGGCCTTGATCCCCTTTGCCGTGATTGGCATCGGACCGGTGGTCGTGGCCTGGAGTTTGAACTGGGTTGTGGCGGGGATGCGGCGAAAACCCTAACTCGTGCCCATCCATAAATGGCCAATTCGCTCGATATCTTCGTTGCGCAAAAAATTTAATCCTCGGAATATCAATCATATACCTCCGGGTAAATTTTTCGCTGCGCCTCGATCTCAACCGAATTTGCCGATTTCTGGATAGACACGAACGATTGCTATGTTTTAAAAATGATTTGGAGGTGAACCATGACCCACGAAGATGCCGGCCATTACGCGGCCAAACACCCGGATGCCAAAGCCGACCCTGCCATTGCCGCAGCCATCGAGGAAAAACAGACCGACGGGCGCATCACCTGTGCGGCAGCCCACGCGATTGCAACAAAGCTGGGCTGTTCTCCTCGAACGGTGGGAGTCAATGTCGATCTTTTGGAGAAGCGAATCGCTAAATGTCAGTTGGGTTTGTTCGGACACGGAAGCGTGAAGGGCAAAGCCGTCGCCAAAGCGTCATCGGTCGCCGCCGACCTTGAAACGGCCATCCGCGCGGCCATGGACGGGGATCGCATCACCTGCAAGGCGGTCTGGGATGTGGCTGAGCGCCTGAATCTTAAACGGCTGGATGTGGCCTGTGCCTGCGAGGCGCTGGAGATTAAGATTGGGCAGTGTCAGTTGGGGGCGTTCGGATCGTAGCTATGGGATATCACCGCAGAGACGCAGAGGACGCAGAGAAAAGATCGGTTAATTGGTTTGATTTGTTCAATTGGTTTATTGGTTTTTAGCCGCGGGTTTTTCTAATGATCTATCCGCGTCCATCCGCAATACAGGGCACGGCGCGCCGTTCCCCTACATGGCATTTCTGCGGGCTCAAGATTTCAAATCTTATCCGGATTCGCTTAATTCCCTGAGATAACGAAACAGGTTGCGGGCGGATTTCGGGGGGTTGTTGTTCTGCTTTTCCTTGCGGGCGCTGCGCACCAGTTGCCCCAGGCGCTGACGATCCGCTTCGGGAAAGGCGTCCAGGATCTCCATCATGGCTTCATCGTCGCCGTCCACCAACCGATCCCGCCAGTCCTCCAAACGATGGAACTCCCTTGCCCGTTGGTATTCCCCCTGTTCGATTTCCTGTAGTGCCTGTTCGATGGGCGCGATATCGACATCGCGCATCAGGGAACCGATGTACTGCATCTGGCGGCGCCTGGCGCCGTGGGAGGTCATGGGGCGGATGTCGTCGATGGCATCGATGAGTCGGGCGGGCAGGTCCATACGCTTCAGCTGCTCGTCGGAAAGCTGGACCAGTTTCTCACCGATTTTCTGAAGGGCAATGGCCTCTTTTTTTAGCTGGGTGCGGCTTTTTGTTAACTCGCCTTCGTCTTCCATTCTTTATTGATTCATATCCATGTAGAGTGACTGAAAATCGACGCGGTTGCCGCTCCAGCCCTCCACCATGCGGGTATTGTTGGAGCGGTAGGTGACGCTTTCAACATTCATGGAAATGGAAAAGAGTACGTCCGGGCTGGAGGAGCCCGGGTGAATATCCGTGGTGATGCTGCCCGGCGAATACACGGTTTTGCCGTTGTCCGCCAAGGTCGCGCCCGTGGTGTTGACGATTCCCGGGGTATCGTCAGGCGTCAAATCCTGAGGATCGTCCGCGTGGGCCGAAGCGATGGTTCCGCTGTGTCCCTGGACCGCTCCCATCTGATCGTCGGTCAGCGATTTCATATCGGCTCTGGCCGGGGATGCCGTGCAAAGCATCAACAATACGCCGATCAGGCAGGAAAAGAAGCGATGCCTTTCCATGGATGCCTCCTCAATTTGAAACTTGGGTAGCGTCGTAAAAAGTTAAGATTTTCATCTTTTCGTCATTCCGGCGCCGGCCGGTATCCAATCGTTCGATGAATTCTGGATACCGGATCAAGTCCGGTATGACGAGTCGGGGGTTTTACGACGCTTTCACAATTATTTTATCGACAAAAAGAATCAAAGGCTGGATCGTTTGCCTATTTAAAACCAATCGTTTCCATACGTCAAGGGATAAAAACGAAGTTTCAAGGGTGGAACGGCGTTCACGATCCAATGAGAAACAAACTCAACCACGGCACATAGGTAATCACCACCAGAACAACCAGCAGCAACAAGAGGTAGGGAATCGAGGCCCGGTACAGCAGGGTCACCGGTTTCTGGAATTTCAGGCTGGAAATGAACAGGTTGATGCCCACCGGCGGCGTGGAGTAGCCGATCTCCAGGTTCACCAGGAAAATAACGCACAGGTGAACGGGGTCCACCCCGTAAGACAGGGCGATGGGGATGATGATGGGCACCACGATGACGATGGCCGAAAAGATGTCCATGATGCAGCCCACGGCCAGCAAAAACAGGTTCAGCCCGGCCAAAAACATCAATTTGCTTTCGCAGAAGGTCGTCAGGAAAACCAGGATCCGGTTGGGAATCCGCTCGTCCACCAGGAATCCGGTGAATCCTAATGCGAACCCCAGAATGACGATGATGGCGCCGGACAGAACCGCGCTTTCGACGATAATCGCCGGCAATTGGCGCCGGAACGAAACCTCTTTTAAGATGAAACATTCCACCACCACGGCGTAGACCAGCACCACCGCCGAAACTTCGGCGATGGTGACGAATCCGCCGTACACCCCCGCCAGAATGATGCCGATCACCGGCCAATCCCAGATGCCGGCAAAAAAGGTGGTTTTCAGCCATTGAAGGGAAATGGCGCTTTTGGGTTGGCTTTGTTTTTCTCCGATCTGCTTGAAAAAAGCATAGCCACACAGGACCACGATGAGCAGTATCCCCGGCACCAGGGCGGCTTTGAAAATACGGCTGATATCCACCTGGGCGATCACCCCGTAAAGAATCACGGGCAGGCTTGGCGGGAACAGCAGCCCCAGACTTCCCGAGGTGGTCAACAGCCCCAGGGTGAATTTTTCCTCGTATCCCCGGCTGCGCATCACCGGATAGAGAATGCTGCCCAGGGCCACGATGGTTACGCCGCTGGCGCCGGTCAGGGCCGTAAAAAAGGCGCAGGAGCACAGGGCGGCCATGGCCAGCCCGCCGGGCAGCCATCCCAGCAGGGCTTCGATGAAATCCATGATGCGCTGGGGAGCCCGGGTTTCGGTGAGCAGGCACCCCACGAAGGTGAACAGCGGCAGGGCCACCAGAACCGGCATGGACCCCAGCCGGTTCATCTCGATCAGGATCATCTGCAGGGCCAGCGGGTCATGGTCCACAAAGAAAAAGCAGGCCATGGACAGCGCTGCGATAACGGTGAACACCGGGGCCTCCAGCAGCGCCAGCAGCAAAATGGCCAGAATGGCTATAGTCAACGGATTCATCGGCTTGACGCGCCTTTGACAAGCGAATCGGAGGTGCGGTGGGTATCGGGTGGAACAATCAGCGCAGCCAGGTAGCGAAAGGCGGTAGACCCGAAAAAAACGGGAAAAATAATCGCCAGCCATCCCCAACCGCCGAACATGGCGATTTCGTTGCGTACGAATTCGATGGAGGTGATCAGCAGCCCGGCCATGACCGCGGCCCCGAACAGGCTCACGACGCGACCGGACCATTGACGGACGGTTTCGCTGCAATATCGCAGCACGAGTTCCAGGCGGATGTGCCGACGCTGTTTGAGAGCCAGGGAAGCGCCCAGCAGGGCCATCCATAGAACCAGGCTGGGGGCGGATTCGAAAAGCTTGCTGGAAGGCAGATGGAGCAGGTTGCGCGAAAGAATGCCGATGAGGACAAAACCGACCAGCAGCGTAAAGCAGGTTACGATGACGCATTTTTCGATCCGCGCCAGGGTTTCGTCCAGTCGTTTGATAAGTCGGGTCACAGATAATTCGATGGATAAATAAGGGTGGAAAATAATGACAGCTCATATTCCCGAATGGGAAAATCACAAAACACAAATTCCAAATTACAAATAAATCCCAAATTACAAATAAATCCCAAATTACAAACCCATATCCCACATCTCACATCAGATCTCTAACCACTTTGCAACCAATCAAACCAACGAACCAATCTAACAAATCAACCCATTCTTCCTCTGCGTCTCTGCGGTGAACAATCACTTTTTTCCAGCCCGGTACTCCGCAATCAACCCCCGGATACGATCCAGCAATTCCTGAGAGTAAAGGGAGGGAACGCTCATCTCGTAATTTTTCTGCGCACTGTGCTGGAAAGAGGCGATCTGTTCGGGGGTGGGTGCAATGCGTTCGATGCCGGCTTCCTGAATCACCTGCATGGCCTCATCGTTGTCCCTGCGGGTCAGCCGGACCAGTTCGGCGGAATATTGTTTGACCAGGCGGCTGACAATCTCCCGGTTTTCAGGTTTCAACCGGTAAAAGGCGCTTTTGGTCATCAACAGGGCGCCGGTTGAGTTGACCATGGGAAAATCGAGAATGTATCTGACCCTCGCGTACCACTGGAATGCGACTGCTGCAAGCGGTGGAGAATAAAAGGAATCGATCATTCCCGTATCCAGCCCGGTGTTCACGTCGGCCAGTTGAAGCGGGTAGCCCTGCACCCCGAAGGCTTCCAGGAAATTCTCCGCCACCCGGTCTCCTTTCCAGACCCACATCTTGATCTGCTTCAGGTCGTCCACGCTGTTCATGGGCCGCTGGGAAAAAAGATAGACGAAACCGGCCTCGGCGAATCCCAGCAAAACGTATCCCTTTTCCTCGAAGCGGGCGGCAAAGTCGTCGAACATGCGCTCCTTGACGTAGTCGACCTCCTCATAGCTGCCGAACAGCAGGGGCGCTTCCAGCACCCGGATCTCGGGCAGGACCATTCCCAGCCCCACTCCGGAAAAGCCGCCGGCGTGCAGGCGGTTGACGCGCATCTTGCGCAGCACATCCACCTCGTCGCCGCTGACCCCGCCGGCATAAATCTTGACGGCCACCTCCCCTTTTGTCTCCCTGGCCACCGCGTCGGCAAAGCCGTGCAGGGTATTGGTCCAGGTGCTGCCCTCGGGCATGACCACCGCGATTTTGATTTCCGTGGGTGCGGCATTGGCAGCAGTCGGCAGGCTGCATAGCAACAGCAGGGCAATGATAAGAAATGGAATTTTTTTCATATAAAGCTCCAGAAAATATAACCGCCCGCTTCGCTCGAGGCGCAGAGAGCGCAGAGGGTTAAAGTGTTGCGCCTTTCAGGCGTAAAAGAACAGTCTCTGCGTTCTCTGCGTCTCTGCGGTGAATAAAAATCTTTTAATCAAACAGCCGATCCACCGCCGCCAGGTAGATGCCAGCCCGTTGCGCCGCGATAGCGTTATACAATGCCCTGTCGCCATCCTTCACGGGATGATCCGCAATGCGCTGCATGATCTCAATGAACCCCTCACGGTCCTGTTGCTGGTGCAGGCAAAAGCGCCCGTAAAACAGGTCTGCCAGCAGATAGTCCTCCCCGGCGATTTTCCGCAACTGCCGGTAATGATCGCCGGCCTTGTCCTGGCTGCCTCCCATCATGGGCGGCCGCGATCCGAAATAGGCCAGCAGGAACAGGTGGGCGCCGCCATAATTGTATTCGGGCTCCAGTTCAAGGACCCGCTCCATTACCTTTCTGGCCACATGGGCACGGGAAACGGCCCGGATGGAATCAAGATTGCGGTTGACCCACACTCCCAGATTGAATCCGTACCAGAACAGGGACGCGACATCGTCTTTGTCCAACCGCTCCAGATAGGGGTCTATGGTCGTCACTTTGGCAAGGGCTGTCCGGGCGCCGGGCACGCTCAGTTCCAGGGCATCCAGGGCGTAAGTCATGCCCTTTTCGTAGGTGCGGTTGATCTGAGCTTTTAATTGCTCGATTCCCGGTTGGTCCGGTCCTTGATGAGGGTCACTGTAAAGCAGTTTTTCGAGCCGGGTCTCCAGGAAACCGAACCCGTAGCTGCCGTACATTCGTGCGATCAGGATAATCAGGCGGCGTTCGTCGGGGCTGTTGGCCAGCATGGCCTCCAGCAGTTTGATATTGGCCGGGATGGCCTTTTCCGTCAGATCCAGGTCGCTGTCCCGCTCGAAGGCGGTGACGCCGCTGTCCACCATGTCGGTCATCTGGCGCACGATCAGCGTTTTTGGAGAACAGGCGATGACAACAGCCGCGATAACGGTTGTCAGGATGATTCGTTTACGTGTCATTGCTATTGGATCTCACATCCCACATCTTAAAATTCACCGCCCGCTTCGCTCGAGGCGCAGAGTTCGCAGAGATTTTTTTAGCGCCTATTAGGCGCAATCTCTTAGCTCTCTGCGCCCTCTGCGCCTCCGCGGTGAAATCACACATCTCAAATCGGCATCTCGCCACTTACCAACCAACTAACCAATCCAACAAATCCAACCAACCGACCTTATCTCAGCATCCTCTGCGTCTCCGCGGTGATTAATTAACTGCGGTGAAATCACCCATCCTTTTCCGCCGCCCCGGCAATCTCCTTGGCCGGCAAATTCTGCAGGTTCTCGGGAATCCTGCCCGTCGAAAAGACGTTGCTGACGATCTGCACCAGGCGGTAGATGTGCCGCCGGATCTCATCGGGCGAACGCCCCGGATAGTTCTTGAAGGCCATGACCACGCCGACGATGGAGGCATAGATGGCATGGGTGACCAGGCGGTTATTGTTGCTGATTTCAATCTGGCTGTTGACCTTTTCGAGGATGTTGAGAAAACGGCGCTGCATGGCATTGTACCGGTCCAGGGCCTTGGGCTGGATCTGTCCGGTAATCATGAAATGCCCCATCATCTGGAAAACCGACTCGTTTTGAAGCAGATAATCCACGCTGCCCAGAGCCAGATCTTCCAGGGAGGTGTTGCCTTCCTTGACTTTTTCCTCGTAGAGATCCTCCACCACTTGCATGTGTCGCACCAGGGCCTCGACGAACACATCGTCGCGGCTGGGAAAATAGCGGTAGATCGCGGCGGCCGATATGCCGGCGCGCTTGGCGATGTCCCGCATGCCGATCTTGTGGAACTCCTTCTGGCTGAACAGATCCATGGCGGCGTCGACGATCAGGCTTTTGCGGGTCTCCCGCTCTTCTTTCCTCAGCTTCTGGAAGGTTGACATTTCCGTTTCCTGCATCCTTTCCACTTTTTTGGCGGAAGGCAACATTAATGGTTTTGTAAAATGTGCCAGGCTCTTCATGCCGCACTGGACAAGCCTGTCCCCGAAAGGAAGCGATGTCTGTTCAGTCAGGGTTTTTCGTGGGAGCGGCGTCCCCGCCGCGATAATTTCCGACCGAATCGCGGCTGGAAGCCGCTCCAACGAATCCACCACCTTTCTTTCGGGTGTGTGGCCATGGGTGGCCTGAAAAGCTTTTTTAAAAAACCGTCAACATTGGCTTTCCCCCGGCAGCATTGTGGGTAACGAATAGGCGGGCGCGGCGCTGACGGCAAATGGCGGACCGTGAACGGGGAACGGTGTACCGTGAACGATGAACAGTGACCAGTGATCGGCGCGAATGGTCAGCCGGCCATCATCCCAACGGAGGCGTTTATCCAGAATTTGTAAATTGGCCGGATTTGCCATAGGCGGATAGGTACTTCAGCCCCCTATCCTCAATAGACCATAACTGTGCTTCAGTCCATTAACGCAGTTCACTCGCATTAACAACAAAAATCGGAAAATTATTTTCTGTCCATTTTGTGAAATAATTGTAATAGCCATTACCCAACAACTATGAAATGATTTTCACACATGGATCTCTGTTGCCGAGTATCAATTGCTTTTAGAAAAAAACCAATTCAATAATTTATATTTTTTAACAGTTAGTTATGTTTCATTGAGAAATTCTCACTTTCACTTGGCACCCAACATGCATTTATCTCATTTCAGAAAATGAATTCTATTTACAAAAAAATATTTCTCTATTTTTGCTGTTGACAACACAGTTTTTTTTCGTAAGATAGTGAACAACGTTTACATCTCTTTATTATGTCCCGTTTTACTACCATTGTTAGAACCAAACTATAATTAATGAATATGAATACACTTTTCGAATCTACGCTGAATGAAGATTCATTTTTGACCTGAAAGTTCTTTTTTGTCGCCTTTGGTTAACGATGTTCTTGTTCTTCGTCGTGAAACTTTGAGCTGAACGAAATTCAATCAATGTTGATGGTGCCAATGAAGCCGACCCGCCGCACGCCCCAACCAAATGAAGGCCATCGCATTTCATATCTTCGGAGCCTGGTTCCCGTGGTCCTGGCTTTGGCCCTCCTGTGCCTGCCTGCTCCGGGAACCTGCGAAATGGCCGCCATGACCGACGATGAACTGTCCCAGGTCACCGGACACGGCTTTTCAGACTTTTCCCTGACCCTGGCATCAGAAACCGGTGAGTACGACATCGCCCGCATCGACCTGAACCTGCAGGCGTCCACCTACGCCACCATGGATTCCCTGAAAATGGGCTATTGGACGAATGCTTCCGACAATACTGGTTGGGACCAGAACTGGCTGGGTGTGTCTATCGGTTCCACCAATGCGGACATGGTGCTTAGCGGTTTCGTTCTCCAGGCCGAGTTTGAGAATGTCAACAATGCCGCTATCCGCGAATTGAAAAGCGTCACCTTGGGATTTCAAAGCGCCACCGGCACACTGACCGCAAACTTCGCCAGCCTCAGTGAACTCGGTGCCAATGTATCACGGGACAGCACTGTCGGTGAGGAAACCTACACGTTCACTGATGACCCATTCATGATCCACATCAACGTGGATGGCAACAATCCGGGGATTTGGTTTGATTTTGGCACGGCATCGAGGAGTAGCACGACTGAATAGGCTTGTGATCTTGGATGTGAGATATGCGATTGGATCATCGCAAATTTGGGATAATGAGGAGAGGACTTATGTTCACCGCAGAGACGCAGAGGACGCAGAGAGCATGGGGGAGGAGCCCTTTAGGCTGAAAATGCACTGCGTGCTCTGCGCCTCGAGCGAAGCCCCGCTTTGGGGGGATAAACTAGGCTGTGAGCAGAGGAAAGGCAATTTTGAATGTTGAATTTTTAATTTTGAATGAAGGAGTTGATTCCGTTTAACAATTCAAAACTCAAAATTAAGAATTCAAAATCAACTAAACCAATTAACCGGAGTACGAAAGGAGGTGATGAAACCGAAGAGGCATTCGAGACGGAAGGACCAATGGGCAACAATCGGATCAGGGTTTTGCGCATCAAACCGGCTCGAATGCAAAAGGAGGAAGTTTCGTGAGGAGCCATAGATAAAGCCAAACTCCGGGCAACCGGAGGACGGAAAGTCACGAATCCGAGTTGTTAGCTCATAGTTCATGGCTCATAGCTCATAGAAAAGGAAATCAACCTTCAACTATCAGCTATCAGCTACACCCTATCAGCTCAATCCGGATGGTCGGGCCGCCTGTGGTAAGAGTTCAAACATCTTATCATAGGAGAACATGACAAATGAAAAAGATTTTAGCTGTAGCACTCACCTTGATGCTGATCCCCTTCTCAGCATTCGGCCTTGAAATGCTCGAAGACTCCACTCTGGACAGCGTCACCGGTCAGGCCGGTGTCTCCATCAATGTTGATGTACAAGTTGACGCCACCATCGGCACCGCCGCCTGGGGCGATGACGACGGTATTTCCGGCACTTCCGGGGAGGGCGGCTATGTAGGCCTGCAGAACATGGTTATAGACACCCTGCGCGCCCGCGCCCGCGACGATTGGGCCCTTTCCGGCGATGCTACTCTGATTGCGCAACTCGAGTTCCTGACCATCGACGTGGCCACTGACGCAACCTACAACGACGGCACCGTCGATCGCACTTATGTGCGCATCAACCCGGGTACCTTCGACATCACCATGGCCAGTTTCACTGCCGACGTGGCCCTAGGCGCCGACACCACCATGGGCCAGTTCATGGGCGAGGTCTTCATGACCGACATGCTGGTGCGCCTGGATGCCGGTAACTACATCGACATCTACACCCACGGTGATTCCGGGGTGAGCATTACCATGTCCGTCAACATGGACACAGTCTCCTTCGCAACCATCGGCTGGGGTGACACGGACGGTCTGGTTGGCTACGTGGATTACGGTGTCCCCAGCGGAACGCTTCCTTACTATGTTATCAGTGCGGATGACACCACCGCCGGTTACGTGGGACTAGCCGGCCTGGAAATGACCGAACTGACGGTTTCCGGAACGGTAACCTTCGATGTGCTGACGAATCTCGCAGATATGGACGCGCTGGATGTCGCCAACCTCTACGCGATCTGGCTGGCTTACAATCCTAGTGGTGTCAGCAGTTCCTTCGTCCACATCGGTCTGGATGCAGTAACGATCACACTCGATGAAATGGTGGGTGAAGTGCAGGTCGGCTCTTCCGCCGCGCTTGGCGAAGGCACCCTGGGCGACTTCTACGTTGCCGACGTCGTCGCCACCGTCAATGGCTGGGTCGACATTTTCGCCCATTAATACCGGCAATGCACGGCTGTAACGGCTGTGCCGCTACTAAAGCCCATTTCCCGGCACGGTTTCAAACCGTGCCGGGAACTTCCCTATCCGGACAAAAGGCGACCCTGACGTGCCAACCAAGCGAACCCGACCCAAACAGCTCCCATTCCTTGCCGCCGTCGTCTACATGACGTTGCTGAGCCTTTGGATGCCGTCGGCTCCCCAGGCCGAAATGCAAGCTCTGGGCGACACCCAGATGGCACAGGTCACCGCTCAATCCGGCATTACCATCTGGATGGACACCACCGTGCAATTCACTGCTAACAGCCTTCAGGTCTCCGACACCGACTCGGATCCGGCCGAGTGGATCGAGTTGCAGGGGTTTGCCATCACCAACGGAACGGACGACTATTTTTCCGTCAAAACGCCCTGGGACGACCCTGTTACTATCGATATCACCACCAGTGACACAGGCCAGACCCTTTTGGTGACCGAATTTTCCACCCATGTTGAGCCGCGATACTACCATGCCGACTCGTTGGTGTTTTGCAGCCTGGACATCGGAAGCTTGGACATCGACAACGTCACCCAGCAGCCGTCCACCCTTCGTATCGGCGCTCCCACCGACGGTAGCCAGTCGGCCCTGTGGGATCTGGCCACCCAAATCGACCTGGACTGCATTTCCTACACATACAATGACACCGCCCAGGCTCTCACGTTTGCGGGCATTCATCTGGCCGCAACAGCAACGGGCGACCCTACGGACCCCACCCTATGGGAATTCGACGGCCAGTTTAACATAGGAGACCTGGAGAACGACAACCCGGCAGCTTTCGAAGTAGGGACGGATTCAGACACCGGCCTGACGTTGGTTACTCTGAGCCTGCCCATGCAAGGCAGCCTGCGTATCGAAGATATCGACTTCGGTGGCCAGTCATTCGGCCCGGCGGCCATCGACGGGCTACAAGTGCACCGGCTTTCGGTGATGCTGATACCATGAACATTGGTTTTTTTTCCAAAGGCGACAACGTGCCCCGACAGATCCACGATTCAAAGCCCTCAAGTTTTCCAAACGGACACCCGGCACCCCTCTGTTTTAGCCATCCTTTTCCCCGATTTGTTCGTTCGGTAAGAGGACCAGCTCTGCCTTCAGCGAACTTGCCGTGATAAGAAATCCTGTGCTATGAAACGCTCTCTCCCCGACTTATGCATGAATTCGATCTTAAATCAAAAAGGATTGGCGTTAATGAAGGTTACGACTGTATTGATCCTGTTGATGGTTTTAATAACACCCCTGCTGTACTCCCTGCCGGTGCTTGGTGCCATCCGGCTGCAAACCACCATCTCCTCACTGGGCAGGCCCCCGGCCGATGCCCGTTTTTTCCCCAAGTCCGTGATCATTGACACGAACGTCTCTCGAATCGCCTATGTAGTCCAAAAAGACACCCACTTCCACATTGTTGAGGGCGACCAGATTGGACCTGGGTTTAACGCCGTGGGCAAGGACACACCAATCTTCAACCCCGACGGCAGCCGTATCGCCTATACGGCAAAAGATGGCCTCCGGTGGTACGTTGTTATCGACGGCAGGAAAAGCGCCGGATTCGATGCTGTGTCAGTACCGGTATTCAGTACCGAAGGTTCTCGTGTAGCCTTTATCGGCCAGGAAGAAGACAAACAAGCCGTGGTCGTAGACGGCAAAAAAGGTACTTATTACGACGGTATCGTCCAAAAGCTGAACAGCCCTGTGTTCAACCGAACAGCCGACAAGATGGCTTATGTTGCCCTTAAAAAGAAAAAAATGCAATTGGTGGTCAACGGCAAGGCCGGCCCACTGTACGATGCGATCTCGCCGCCGAAGTTCAGCCCGGACGGCAGTCGCCTGGCTTACGCCGCCAAGGAGGGAGATACCTGGCGCATCGTCCTGGACGGCTCTCCCCAGGCGCCCTTTGAGGCCACGGGTGTCTATGGCTTCAGTACAGACGGCTCGCGCTTCGTTTATTCCGTCAAAACCGCCGAAGGCTGCAAAATGATCGAGGGTTCACAGCACGGCCCGCTTTTCGATGGCATAGGCCCGCCCATGTTCAGCCACGATTCCAAACGTCTGGCCTATATGGGGCTGAAAAACAAGAAAGTGACCATGGTGATAGATGGCACCCATGGGGAGTTTTACGGGAACGTCGGTTATCTATCCTGCAGCCCCGACAGTAAACATGTGACTTACACTGCCAAGGATGATGAACGGGAATTTTTGGTAGTCGACGGCAAAAAGACCCCTGTTTACGAGGCGGTGACCGTACCTATCTACAGCCCTGACAGCCAACATATGCTTTACACGGCCCGCACCGAGGGCAAGTGGTTTACCGTCCGGGACGGTGTGAAAAGTGCGGCCTTCGACATGATAACAATCCCCCAGTTCAGCCCCGATTCCCAAAGGGTGGCATACATGGCAAAGCGTGGTGAAAAATGGCACTTGGTGGTCAACGGCTCAGAGGGCAAGGCCTATGACGGTTTGGCGATTCCTTCCTTCAGCCCCGACTCTAAACACATCGCTTGCTTAGCCATGAAACAAGGCATCTGGTTTGTTACCGTTGACGATCAGGAGGACGACAACTGGCTGGTCGGCGGCGTCAAGGGGGCCAAGCTTGTTTGGGATGCCTCGTCGAAGCTCCACACCTTGGCTATTCGGGGGCCAGGAATCGAATTTATCAGGATGGATGTGGAACTTGTAGAGTGATGTGAGAAGCAAAACTTGGGATACAAGGTGTGAGAGATTGGATAGGAGATTGATATGAAAAACAAACACATAGGAACCATTTTTTTGGTGCTGACAGTTCTGTCGATTCCCTTTTCGGTAACAGCCGGCACCGTAGCCGAAGCAGACGCGTTGCACGAACAGGGTGGTTTGGACAATTTCGGCAAAACCATCGCTATTTACGAACAATTGCTGGAAGCCGCCCCCGGCGATTTCGATCTCAACTGGAAGTGCGCCCGCGCCTACCGCGAATATGGCGAGATGGCCAAAAAGCAGGAAATAGAAGGTTGGAAGGAAATCTGCAAGGAGTACGGCAAAAAAGGCATGCAGTACGCCGCCAAAGCCCGGGAAATCAATCCCGACCATCCGGCCGGCCACTACTATTACGGGCTAAGCGTGGGAATCTACTCCGACGGCACCGGCATCTTGACGGCGTTAAAAGAAGGATTGAAGGACAAAACCCAGAGTAGTTTCGAAAAGGCCTACGAACTGGACAAGATGTACGAAGACGCCGGCAGCATCCTAGCCCTGGGCCGCTTTTGGGCCGTATTGCCCTGGCCCCTGGCCAACAAGAAAAAATCCCTGGCTTACTACCGGGAATACCAGAAGACGCCCTACTTCCAGCAGCGCGACGAGGGCAAGATCTATTTGGCCGAACTGCTCATCGACAATGGCGGCAAAGATAACAAGGCTGAGGCCAAACAGATTTTGGAACAAGCAGTGCAGACTGACGACGCCTATTTTAAGGCATGGGCGGAGCGGTTGATGACTAAAGTAAAATGACACCTATTTTCGTTTGTGAACGTTGTTAAAAATGATGTTCCTGATTTGCGTTTTGTGATATGGGGTTTGGGATCTGTGATTTGAGATGTGGGATATGTGAAATTACCGCGGAGACGCAGAGGACGCAGAGGTTTTTCTTTCGCCTTAAAGGCGAAGCTCTTTAACCTCTTTGCGCTCTCTGCGCCTCGAGCGAAGCGGGCGGTGAAAAATAAGATATGCGATGTGTGAATTGAGATCTGGGATCGTAAAAGGAAGCTGAAATACCACCATGCACGTACTGGCCGCATTCGTCATCATCATCGCACTCTACTCGGGCTTTCACCCCATTAATGATGCACCAAAGGGCGAGCTGACGGTCACCACCGACGGTGCCGACCGGGTAAAGGTGCGCGATACGGTCACCTCCCTGGAAGACCTGAAAAAACAAAATGTAGTCAAACAGACTTACGACTATTCCTGCGGTTCGGCCGCCCTGGCCACTCTGCTCAACTTTCATTTCGGCGAAGACTTCGACGAGCGCCAGGTGATCCAGGGATTGCTACGCCACGGCGACAGCGAGAAAATCGCCCAACGGCGGGCCTTTTCCCTGCTGGACATGAAGCGTTTCGTGGCCGTGCTGGGCTACAAAGGCGTGGGCTACAAGGCCGAGTATGAGGATCTGACCACCCTTGACCGTCCCTGCATCCTGCCCATCAAGATTTTCGGCTACCGCCATTTCGCAGTCTTCCGTGGAATTTACAAAGACCATGTCTTTCTGGCCGATCCCTGGCGGGGCAACATCAGCTTCACCAAGGAGGAGTTTCTGGAAAAGTGGTACCAGAACGTGATTTTCATCGTCTACCCCGAAGGCGCCCGGGAAGTTGGCCTGCTGAGCCTACGGGAAGGCGACCTGCGCTTTATCGACGAGGACGACGCCCGGAAGATTATTTTCGATCCGGCTCTGGATGTGAGGCCTCCGTTGGATCGGTGGATTGATGACCGGCCGGGCGAGCAGCAGGTTTATAAAAGATAGGATTCACCGCAGAGACGCAGAGAGCGCAGAGGTTTTCTTTCGCCTGAAAGGCGAGAACCTCTTTTTAACTCTCTGCGACCTCTGCGTCTCGAGCGAAGCGGGCGGTGAAACTAGGACGGAAAAGGCTTATCGCAGTGGATCTTAATGAACTCAGCGGAAAAATTATCGGAGCCGCCATTGAAGTTCATCAATCCTTAGGTCCGGGATTGCTCGAATCGGCGTATGAAGAATGCCTGTGCCATGAGCTGAATTTAAATGGCCTGTCATTTAAAAGGCAGCAGCATCTTCCGGTCAGCTATAAATCGGTCAAACTCGACTGCGGTTACCGGTTGGACATCGTTGTCGAAGAATCAATCATACTCGAATTGAAAGCCGTCGACAGAATTGAACCTATCTACAAGGCCCAGCTGTTGACCTATCTGAAGCTGGCTAACATCAAACTGGGCCTGTTGTTGAATTTCAATGTTCCGGTAATGAAAGACGGGATTGTCCGCGTGGTGAATCGGTATTAGGCGAAGCGGGAAAAAACCTCTGCGAACTCTGCGTCTCTGCGGTTATCATCATTTGAAGTGAAAAGGTATACCAATGGTCAAATTGAAAACATTTTTTGCCGTGACAATCATCTTGGCACTTGCCTGCACCAACGCCTTTGGCCAGGACACAACCTACACCGTCCAGGTGGCGGCCTGCGAATTGCTCGACAGTGCGGAAAGCATCGTCAAAAACCTGGAAGCCAAGGGGTACTCGCCGTATATCCAAGAAACCGCAGACCAGCATGGCAAAACATGGTTTCTGGTCCGGCTGGAAAATTTCTCCCTTAAGGAATCGGCCGAAGCGGCCGCCAGCGAGTTCAACGCCAAAACCGGTTCAACGGCTGTGGTCACGCCCACTGCGCTGGCCGCCACAAATCAACCGGTTGCCCAAGCCGAAGCGGTATCGTCCGCCCCTACCATGAAGGAAGCGGTCGAGCCTTCTGAACCGGAGCCAGCGGTTGTCTCCCAGCCGGAACTTGAACAACCGACAGCTGCCGCCCCGGCACCTGTAGTCGCCCAACCCACCGAACAGGCTCCGGCCGTAATGGCGGTTAACAAACAACCTCAGTCGGATCGCCGTCTGGACGAACTCCAGCAGGAACTGGAATCGCTGCAGGACGAGATGAAGCAGTTGCGGGAACAGCAGGAAGCCCGCCGCAAGCTGGAAATCACCGAGGACGAAAAAGCCGCCAAGGAAAAAGAGATCCTGGAGGCCGCCGGCCGCGAATACACGACCATGAAAAGCAACACCCTGGGGTTGGAACTCAATTTCAATTACCAGTACTATTCATACGACGTAATCACCCAGGCAACATCGGTCGAGCAGCACGCCAACCATAATCTTACCACTTCCATTTATACCGAGTACGCAGTGCTGGACAACCTGACCCTGAACCTGAACGTGCCCTTTTCTTACAAATGGGACAACACCGGAACGGACGATTCCAAAGAAGTGACCGACCTTGGCGATGTATCCGTTGGATTCCAGTACCAGCCCCTGCGCTCCGGAGGAACACTGCCCACCACCATCCTGTTCGGCAGTTTCAGTTTCGACATGGGGCGCAGCCCTTACGAAATCAATATCGACGAAGACCTGGCCACGGGCAACGGATACTATTCGGCCTCAGCCGGGCTTTCCATGAGCAAGACCATCGATCCGATCATCGCCTTCGGCAATATGAGCTACAACTATACCTTCAAGGCGGAAAGTCTTAGCCAGCCGCGAAACAGCGTGACGTTAACCGAGGTGGATCCGGGGGATTCCATCAGCGCCACCCTGGGCATGGGCTTTGCCCTTTCTTATAACGTCTCCATGAACTTCAGTTACCAGTATTCCTATCGCTTTTCCACCACTTACTCATGGGCGGAAATGGACGATACCGAAAGCGGCACCAAAACCCAGTCGATGCTGTACATCGGCACCGGTTGGCGCTTTTCACCCAAGACCTCGCTGAACATGAAGGTGGGCATCGGATTGACGGACGAGGACCCGGACTTTGTGGTCAGCTTCCGGCTGCCGTTTGAGTTTGATTTGAGTGACTAATGGGAAATCACCGCAGAGACGCTGAGGACGCAGAGTTTTTTTTCGTCTGAAGGGTGAAAATCTTTTTACCCTCTGCGATCTCTGCGTCTCGAGCGAAGCCCCGCTTTGACGGGATAAACTGGGCGGTGGATTTTGGATTTGTGCTGTGCGAGTTGAGATGACGATATGGGCGTGAAAGCGGCGGTTAAAGCGAACGGGTTGATCATGGCGATGGTTTGGATGCTGATCACAGCCGCGCCATATGCGTACGCTGCCTTCCACGAACAGTTGGCCATCGATACAGTAGCCATTTCCCTGGCCAACACCGTCACGGCCCGGCCGCCGGGACACATGTCCATTCACTACAACCCGGCCGGTTTGTCCCAATTGCCCGACGGCAAGTATTTTTCCAATGGCCTGACAATCCCCATCATCGAAAAGACTTCCAGCTTCAAGCAGGACCCCGACTTCGAGGGGTTTCTGGGCGGCTATAAAAACGACCCTCTGGACGGCATGAGCGGCACCAGTACCAGCGGCCGCATGTATCTCCCCTTTTACAACGACACCATCGATTTTCTCTTTGCGCCCACATTGGGTATTTCCTACCGCAAGCCCGGCTCCAAGTGGACGTTTGCCCTGGGTCAGTACGCACCCTTTGCCGTTGGCCTGGTTCACGGAGATAACGGCGATCCAGCGGCCTTTGGCGGCAAATCAGTTTACCAGCAGCACCTGGTATACATCGCTCCGGCGGTGAGCTATCAGATCACCCCCACCCTGTCCGTAGGGTTGACCGTAGGCCTGGGCCAGACCGCCATGGGGGCCGAGGTGGACATGCGCTCCCCCAATGACATGGTTGCTCTGACCCGGGTGTTGGGCGAAGCTACCGCGGGTCTGGAGATTCCCATTCTTTCCGAGTTGACCCTGCCCCCGCCCTGGTTCGGCGGCGGGATCAGCCCCTACGATCAGGTAGGGAGCCTGGACCTCACGATGCGGGATGACTTTTCCCCCAACTACAACGTAGGAATTTTGTGGGAGCCCTTGAAGTGGTTGGCCTTCGGTGCCTGCTACCAGAGTGAGATCAGAACGCAACTCACCGGCAACTACCAGTTTTCCTACTCGGAGGAGTGGCAGCGAATGGTCCATTGGATGGGTAGTTCGCCCCTGCTGGTCGTCACATCGGCAGTATTAGACCTGCCCATGACTCCGGTAGCCTCCCAGTCGGGGACCGTCACCAGCCAGATCACCTTCCCCCAACGGGTCCAGTTGGGTATCAAAATCAAGCCCTTCAGCCGATTGAGCCTCATGGCAGATCTCCACTGGGCCAACTGGTCGGTGCTGAAAGAAGATAAGTTCGTGTTCGATCAGGACATCCAACTGCTGCAGCTGGTCAAAATGCTGGGCTATACCGGCGGCAACGACACTATGGTTTTGACAAGAAACTTCGAGGACACCTGGCACTGGAGCGTGGGTCTGGAATACGATATCCTGGACTGGCTGACCTTCCGCTGCGGCTACGAAAGGCGGGAAACCTCGGTGCAGCCGGAGCTGTTCGACCTGATGTACGCCCTGCCGGACCTGGAAAACTTCGGCGTTGGCTTCGGCATCAAACTGAAAAACGATGTGACCATTGATTTTGCCGCAGGCTACGTGATCAACGAAAGCTACGAAGTACCCAACAACACCAGCACCAACATGAACTCCACGGTCTTCACTAATCCTGTCTACAACCCCTATGCCGGCCTGGATTACGAGCAGAAAACCGTCACCTACATGGGATCATTCAAACTTTCCATGCCCACCTACGTAATGGCCGAGATGCTCCACCATCAGTTGGAAATGGTCAAGCATATCTTCTCCTATTTGAATCCCTTCAGTAAAGGGCATGACGATTCGGCCCACAAGTAGGAACAGCTTTTTTTCACCGCAGAGACACTAAGGACGCTAAGATTTTTTCTTTCGCTTGAAAGGCGAAACGCCTTAACTTCTCTGCGTACTCTGCGTCTCGAGCGCAGCGGGCGGTGAAAAATTAGAATATGAGATGTGGGATGTGAGATTTGGGATATGGGAAGATCCTGAACTGATGATTATTCACCGCAGAGGCGCGGAGGACGCAGAGTTTTTTTCTTTCGCCTGAAGGGCGAAACGCCTTAACCTCTCTGCGATCTCTGCGTCTCAAACGAAGTGGGCGGTGAAATATTAGTGGCCTACCTTTACAGCTCCCTCCGGCAGGGGCATCGCCTTGGCCCAGTCCTGTCCCTGCTCTTTTTGCTGCTGTGCGTATTGGTTGGCAGCCTGATCATCAGGGAAAGACCCCACGCAGACACGAAACCAGGGAACCGGGTCGCCGTCGATATAAGCGCGGCAGATATAGGCCGGTTGGTTTTCCCGGACAAGACTGGCGGCCTTCTCACGGGCCGTTTCCTCTTTCCGGAAAGAGAACAGGTGCACGGTGTAGCGCAGATCCTTTTCATGGGCAGGACCTGTTTCGGTGAAAGCCATTTCTCCCTCCGTCTTGGATGACGTCGAAGAAGGCGAAACCAACGCCGCAACCGTTGTGGAGGCGCTTGAAGGCGAAGTCGCGGCCTCCGCAACAGTATCCTCATGGGTCGGAGAAGACGCGTCCCGTGTTTCCCGGCTTTGGGCTGCCGCCTGATCGTAAACGTTCAGCCGATTTTCAAAGGAAGTTTTATCCCCGAGGACGGTTTCCTTTTTCAAATGATCGACGGCCATCTGCTGCACCCGTACGGCCGCCTCCATGTTACCCGCTTCGGCGTAGGCCGCGGCCAGCGTATCCATGAAATTGGCTTCGGGAAACCGCTGCACCACTTTTTCGGCCAGGGCAACGGCGCGCTTGCCGTCCCGGTAGCGCGGGTCCGGGCAGGTGGCCAGCATCCAGGCCAGTTGATTGGCGCCGACGGAATAATACGGGTTGATTTCCAGGGCCCGGGTAGCGTCGGCAATGGCCCGGTCGTAGGCTTGTTTGTAATACCAGGCCACGGCCCGATTGCTCAGGGCCTCGTAGTCATGGGGCATGGTCTCCAGGGCAAGGGTGAACGCCTCGATGGCCGCGTCGTACTCCTTGGCCTGGAGGGCACGCAGGCCGGATTCGTAGGGGTTGTCCTCAGCCTGTGCGACCGGCTGAGATATCATGAACAAAAGGATGAAAAGACCCAGAATTCGAATCTCAAAATTGGACGTTCGATATTCGATGTTCATTTGTGCTCAGTATTTTTTTTTATCGGATCAAGTTTCTCAACCATCGGCCGATACTCTTTTAACCGCCAACGACCTTTATTTCAAGGTCTGAGCCACTGTAAAATTCCAAACCGAACGCCGCTCTTTGACATGCTGCCAGGGTAACCTCGCATACTGTACCTGCGACAGGTTCTTCACTGCCTGAACAAAATGCCAAACCATAGGTAACTGTGGGACGGAAAGCCACGGGTCCAGGATGAGCCCATAGCGGGTAGCTCATAGCTCATAGGAAATCAACGATCAGCTATCAGCTACCTCCTACCAGCTCATTCCGGACAGCCGGGTTACCTCCTGCGCCAAACCCCGGGTAACCGGGAGACGGAAAGCCACGGGTCCGGGTTGAACTCATAGCGAGTAGATCATAGCTCATAGGAAGTCGACGATCAGCTATCAGCTACCTCCTATCTGCTCATTCCGGATAGCCGGGTTACCTGCGAAGATGCTCGCAGAAAGGAGTCGATATGAAAAAAGCTGGTATTCTGCTCATCGCGCTGATGAGTATTTTGTTGTGCGTGCCGGGACCCGGGTTTGCGAAAATGACCGCCATGACCGAGAATGAAATGGGAGGTCTGACCGGCCAGGGAGGGATCGTTGTCCTGCCGGGAGATGTTATTCAGTCTCTCAACACGGTCGCGCTGGCTTCCGGTGGTTGGGCCGCTTCTGCCAAGGCCCTTGGCTATGGCACGGCCGGCCTCTATCAGATGGCCGAAGCCGGATGCCTGCCTCTGGACACGCCCATTCAACTGGACCTGGTCCTCACGGGCGAGGATGCCGAGCCGCTGGCCCTGGAAAGCCTTACGCTGGCTGCGGGCGCCATCGGACTGGTGAATCCCATGCTGATCGGCATGATGGGGTTGGGGTCGATTCCCGGAGCCTTCGATGTGTCCATGGGCGGCGTTTCCGTGGAGATGTCCGGCACGATCACGTTTTCCATGAATCCTTAAGACCGTTTGGGCCAATACAAGAATCTGTACCCTGGCAGCATGACCCCATTCGGGGAAATTCCAAATCACAAGCTCCAAATATCAAAAAAATTCCAAACTTCAAATCACAAACCACAGGGGACGCACCCATACCTCATCTCATATCTGTTGATTCACCGCCCACTTCGTTCGAGACGCAGAGATCGCAGAGAATGTTTTTTGGCGCCTGAAAGGCGCAATTCCTTAACCCTCTGCGTCCTCTGCGCCTCTGCGGTGAATAATCATCTGTTCAGTAGCTCCCCACATCTAAGACCTCACTTCTTGCGCACCAACCGGGCCACCGACTCGATGTGAAAGGTGTGGGGAAACATGTCCACCGGCTGGACCTCCTCCAAGGTGTAATCCTCTTTCAGTTCCAGCATATCCCTGGCCATGGTGGCCGGGTTGCAGGAGACGTAAACGATCTTTTCCGGACCCATCCGGCAGACCTGTTTAAGGACGTCCTTGTGCATGCCGGCCCGCGGCGGGTCGATCACCAGCAGGTCGGGCGTCGTCGCGATGCTTTCCAAAGTATCTTTGATGTCCCCGAGAATGAAGGAACAGTTGTCGATGCCGTTTGTCCGGCAGTTTTTGTGAGCGTCGGCTACAGCGCTTTCCACCAGTTCCAGGCCTATCACCCTGCTGGCCCGGGCCGCCAGCCAGATGGCAATGGTGCCGGTGCCGCAGTATAAATCCACCACGGTTTCGTCGCCTTTCAGGTCGGCATAGCGCCCCACCGTTTCATACAACTTGGCGGCCCCGCGGGTATTGGTCTGGAAAAAGGAATTGGCCGAAATTTCGAATTCGAAATCGCCGATGCGATCCGTAAGCACCGGCTCGCCGGCCAGGTGGATCTCCCGTTCTCCGATGGCCACGCCCGAGCGCCGGGCGGTGATGTTGTTGACCACACAGACCACGTCGGAAAATTGATCCATGAGAAGATCGGCCAGCGGTTGAACCGCGTCGCGATCCTCGCTGCCCGTAACGAGGTTGACCATCCAAAGGTCCCGGGCGACCGAGTGCCGCAGCATGAGAAAGCGCCAGAAGCCTTCGTGGGATCGCAACCCGTAGACGGGGCGGTCGGATTGCCGCATATATTGTCGAACGGACTCCAGGATACGGTTGCCTGTATCCGGCTGCAACAGACAGGCATTGGTGTCCAGCACTTTATGGAAGGTGCCCGGTACGTGCAGGCCCAGCGCAAAGCCGATGTCGGCATCGCTGCCCAGTTCGTGGGGCATCAGCCAGCGACGGTCCGAACAGGAAAACTCCATCTTGTTGCGATAGCCGAAGACCTTTTCGGAAGGCAAGGTCGGGTGCACCCGGACGCCTTCCATCATGGCAATATGCTCCAGGGACTCGCTGACGTGACGGCACTTGAATTCAAGCTGGTGGGGGTAGTCGATGAACTGCCACTTGCATCCTCCGCAATACCCGCTGTAGGGACACGGCGCTTCCACACGCATGGGAGACGGACGCAGCAGTTCCTGAACCACGGCTTCGGCATAATTGCGTTTTTTACGGACAATGCGGGCAGCAACGCGGTCGCCGGTTACGGTCTGATCGATGAAGACGGCAAAGCCGTCGATCTTTGCCAACCCCTTGCCGCCGAAGGCTACGTCAATGACATCGCACTCCACGATCTGTTTTTTCTTAACGGTCATTCTAATCCTTTCAAATATCCCACATCTCACTGCGCAAATCTCAGATCTCAAATCCTACATCCCGGGTTTTGAACCAATCAACCAATTAAACCAATCAACAAATCAAACGATTTGATCTCTCTGCGTCCTCTGCGCCTCTGCGGTGAACCCATTTTGGAACCGTCAATGGTCCATGACCACACGTTTGTCAAGCACCAATGCGCCACCGAAGGTAAAGCCCGCCATTTATCGGCATTGAGTCCGCCCAGACCGAAAATTTCCGATTTTTTGCTTGCCCTGTGTTTCGATTTCCTTTAATTTGTGGGGATTGCACGATTTGGCAACCGATCCCCCATTGCCGGGTGCGATGTTCAGAACTTTCCGCTCGGAATACGACTTACGATTTCATCCATTTTTAACTGCCCATAAAAAGGACCCGCCATGAAAAACACGGATTACGCAAAGGCCCTTTCGGTCGACAATAAAACCTACACCTATTTCGATTTCAATCAATATGCAGTCGATACCGACGTCGCTATCGAGAAACTACCCTACTCCATCCGCATCCTGGTGGAAAACCTGCTGCGCAAGCTCGACGGGCGCGTGGTCAAGGAAAACGACCTGGCCAACATTGTCCACTGGAAAAAGAGCTACGACGCACCAGTGGAGATTCCCTACCACCCGGCCCGGGTGTTGATGCAGGATTTCACCGGCGTTCCGGCGGTAGTGGACCTGGCCGCCATGCGCGATGCGGTCAAAGCCCTGGGCAAAGATCCCGCCAAGGTCAATCCCCTGGTTCCCACGGAGCTGGTGGTGGACCATTCCATCCAGGTGGACAACTTCGGCACCGCCGATTCCCTGGAAAAAAACGTGGCCAGGGAGTACGAGCGCAACGGCGAACGCTATGAACTGCTCAAATGGGCCCAGAAGAGCTTTTCCAATTTCAAGGTGGTGCCCCCCAACTCGGGCATCTGCCACCAGGTGAACCTGGAAAACCTCGGCCGCGTGGTCATCAGCGACGATATGGACGGCAATACCATCGCCTTTCCCGATACGGTGGTGGGCACCGATTCCCATACACCCATGATCAACGGCATCGGCGTCATGGGCTGGGGCGTCGGCGGCATCGAGGCCGAAGCGGTGATGCTGGGCCAGCCTTACTATATGTCCATTCCCGAGGTGGTCGGCGTGCGCCTCACCGGGAAGTTGAAACCGGGCGTCACGGCCACGGACCTGGTGCTCACCATTACCGAAATGCTGCGCAAGGTCAATGTGGTCGAAAAGTTCGTGGAGTATTTCGGAGAGGGCATGAAGAGCCTTTCCGTCACCGACCGGGCCACCATCGCCAACATGACCCCGGAGTACGGGGCCACCCTGGGTTTTTTTCCCATCGACGAAAAGACCCTGGACTATCTCAAACTGACCGGCAGGGCCGAACGCGCCGGTCTGGTCGAGGCCTGGGCCAAGGCAACGGGCATGTTCTACACCGGCGAAACGGATCCCGAGTTCACCCAGGTAGTTGAACTGGATATTTCCACCGTGCAGCCTTCCCTGGCCGGCCCCTCACGCCCCCAGGACCGCATCGCTCTGCCCGACATGAAAAAGACCTTCGCCGATATTCTGGGCACGGTGGCACAGCGCTGCTTCGATCTGGATCTCAACGACCGGCCGGTAACCATCGGCGACGGGAACATCGTCATTGCCGCCATCACCTCCTGCACCAATACCTCCAACCCCCACGTGCTCATGGGCGCCGGCCTGATCGCCAAGAACGCCGTGGCCCGGGGACTCAAGGTTCCGCCGTTTGTCAAGACCTCGCTGGCGCCGGGCTCCAAGGTCGTCGAGGACTACCTCCAATCGGCCGGCCTGATGCCCTATTTCGACGCCCTGGGATTCCATCTGGCCGCGTTTGGCTGCACGACCTGCATCGGCAACAGCGGGCCGCTGCATCCGGCCATCGAAACGGTCATCGTGGAAAACGATCTGAACGTAGCGGCGGTACTCTCGGGCAACCGCAATTTCGAGGCCCGCATTCACCAGAACATCAAGTCCAATTTCCTGGCCTCTCCCATGCTGGTGGTTCTTTTCGCCCTGGCCGGCCGGGTGGACATCGACCTGACCATCGAGCCGGTGGGCATCGATCCCAACGGCCAGCCGGTATACCTGGACGACCTGTGGCCATCTTCGGACCAGATTGGAGAACTGGTCGATGCCCACGTCAAAGCGGAATTTTATCAAAAGGAATACGCTCGAATTTTCGACGGCGACCGTTTCTGGGGCGCCCTGGACGTTCCCGAAAGCACCACCTTTGCCTGGAACAAAGATTCGACCTACATCAAAAACCCGCCCTATTTCGAAGGGTTTTCCCTGCAGACGGAGCCTGCAGGCGATATCGCCGGCGCGCGCGCCTTTCTGCTGCTGGGCGATACGGTCACCACCGATCACATTTCCCCTGCCGGCGCCATCCCCGCGGATTACCCGGCCGGCCGCTACCTGATCGAAAACGGGGTGACCAAAGAACAGTTCAATTCGTACGGTTCGCGCCGCGGCAACCACGAGGTCATGATGCGCGGCACCTTCGGCAACATCCGCATTGCGAACCAGTTGGTCGCGCCCAAACAGGGCAGCTACACCCTGAAATTCCCCGAGAAAAAGGAAATGTTCAACTACGATGCCGCCATGGCCTACAAGCAGGAAAATACACCCCTGATCGTTCTGGGCGGCAAGGAGTACGGCACCGGTTCTTCGCGGGACTGGGCCGCCAAGGGCTCCAACCTGCTGGGGATCAAGGCGGTCATCGCCCAATCCTACGAGCGTATCCACCGGAACAATTTAGTGGGCATGGGCGTGTTGCCCCTGGTGTTCGAAGAGGGCCGGAGCGCCCAGACTCTTGGACTGGATGGATCGGAAACCTACACCATTTCGGGGATCGAAGGCATGGCCCCCCGAACACGGCTATCGGTCAAGGCTGTCAAGGAGGACGGCCGGGAGATCGAATTCACGGTCATCTCACGCCTGGATACGGAAGTGGATGTGGAATATTTCGAAAACGGGGGGATTCTGCCCTGCGTGATCCGCAAGATGATGGCGGGATAGGGCGGGGAAAGGCAGCGTTTTTCACCCTATTGGGTACCAGGACCTTCTTTATTAACGGCAAAATAGGATTCAAGGTTTCAAGGGGTCCAGGGTTCAAGTGAACGTCCTCGGCTCCTCGAATCCTTGAATCCTCAAACCCTTTCTATAGCAGTCCCGCCTTCTTCTTGACCATCAGCAATCCCGGGCTGAAGTTGAGGTGCATGAGGCTGGAGCGATAGCCCATGTCGATGAAAACCTTTTCCAGGTGGTCGAAAAGCACCGGCCGGTCGGGCCATTTGAAGGTTTTCTCCTGAGAGCGGAGTTCCTGCCACTGCTCTCGGGCCTGCGGATTGTCTTTGAATACCGTTTCCATGGCCCGGTCGCAGAGAAACATGGCGCACACCACCGGCCGCACGGCCCAGATGCAGCCATCGTCGGCCAGATAGACGCAGCGGTGGCCGCTGTTGACCTGTTGTAAAGCGGCCTCCATGCGGTCCAGCTGCTCGGGTGCAGCGTGCAGCGCGTTGACCACGGCGTCGGCAAAAAAGGTGATGATGCCGTCTTTGGAGCAGCAGGCGCTGGTCCGGCTCTGGTAGCAAAGACGGGTGCAGACGCCGCTGAAATGGCGCTGCAGAAAAGCGTCCACCGTCTGCCTGAAACGGTCATAGGCCCCGATTTCATTTTTCAGCGCGCCGCGATCGGATTCATCCATGCGCGCCAATCCCTGGCGGACGATACGTAGCGCTTCGAGTTGCTCCTGCTGGTAATCGTTCATATCGCTCTATAATGTTTAAAATAAAAACCTCTGCGTCCTCTGCGCCTCTGCGGTGAATTATAAACGGTTCAGGATCTACCCGAGCCCCAAATCGCATATCTCTTATCTCATAACACTCTCCAAACCAACCAACCGATCATATCTCCGCGTCCACAGCGTCTTTGCGCTGACCATCCTATTACCGCAAATTGAAGCCAGAAAAAAGAGGTCCGTCAGGGTCTATTTTCCCTTGACCATTTTACCTATATTTCAGATAAATATGAATCCAATCCGAAACAACCGATTCCCGATTCGATAATTGCAAGCAACGGGTCCGGATACGATGGCCGGGTGGATTCAACCTTGCCCGTTACCATTGCCGACCGTAGATGCCGCTACAACTGCACAGGAACCAAGCGCAATGCCCGACGACAACGTTCCAACCGGTCACCCCATGAATGAAATCGCCCGACGGTTCACGGACCCTGCCCAATCCAACCAAAGCCGGCCCGAGCCGGAACCAATCGATCCTCCCGTACCGGTTTCACCCAATGGCGACACGGCAATGCACTCACCTTATCCGCCAGCCATTTTCGGGGTTCTGCCACCTTTGTCCCTGATGCCGGACCGCATCGAAGCGCCGGCGTTCTTCGTGGACCGAAACCTCTCCGTCCGCTGGATGGCCGCCAGCGACGAGAACCGTTTTTCCCGGGCTCTGGCCCGGATACTGGATTCTTCCTCCGATGACAACATTTTCAACCTGCTGCTCCGACCGGAAATCAAGGCATCCCTTTCGGACTGGCAGGCCTTTTTTTCTTTTGTCTACGCCAGCCTGCGGCGGTCCACCGCCAGGGAAACCTTCGACCGGCAAACGGATTTTATCGCCGGGAAAGAACGGGACGGTATCGATGGCGGCCAGGCGTCGGGATCGGACATGCACCGGTTCCATGTGGACAGCCAACTCATTGGCCAAAAAAGCGAGCAGCGGCAATCGGCCCTTCGCGTTTTCTGCCTGCAATTTTACGAAGGGTCCCTCTTCCTGCTCCGCGGCGATCCCTGGACCAAGTCCACCGTCGAAAAGGAAAGGACTTTAAAAGCGGACGTTTTCGTCGAACCTGCCGACCGCAAGGATACCGTCTGCGTCCTGTCGGCCAGACTGAACGACTCTCACCGCATCGCCGACACCATGCTGGCCGAAGTGTTCTTCAAAATGATGAACCAGGTCTGGAAGGCAACCGACGATGCAGTAGCCGACCTCGGCGGCGTCCGGGTCGGATGCAACGGGGCCCAGATCCGCTACCTGTTCAAGGGCGCCACCGGCAGGAATCCCATATTCAGCGCCATTAGCTGTGCCGCCCGCATGAACGACCGGATGCGGCAACTGCACGAAAAACTGACGGCTCAGTTGGGATGGGCCGAGGAATTGTGCATGAATATGGGGATCAGTCATGGCGAGAGCGACGCGCCGGTATCGGGAACCGACGACTGCATGGAATTCATGATTCCCGGCGGTGCCCTGGATCAGTCCTCCCATCTGTCGGCCATCGCGGGCAAGGGGGAGATCTGGATCACCAAGCACGCCGTCGTCCAACTGCCCAAGAAACTGGTGGATCGGGTAGTGCTGGGCGTCGACCGCCAGGGAGATTTTTTACGCAACTTTTTCACACGGATTTGTGATCTGCCTCCCCAGCAGGTTCCCGATCGGACAGCCAGCGAAATGGGATCTTTGGCCGTCGCCCGCGTCCTCGAAATCCGGAACCCTTCACCGCTGGAAACCAAAAAGGATTGACCATGTCGGAAAACAGCCCACTCGTTCGGGTGCATGTCAATATCGAACTCTCCGCAGCGGCGCTTCAGGCCGTTGTCGCCAACACCAAAAAAAAGGCCGGAAAGGACGAAAAGGGCCACTATCGGGTGGATACGGCCGATGCGCTTTCGGCCCTGATTTCCCGGTTCCTTCAGGAAAAAGATTTCGATTCATTTTCAATGGATGAAAATAATTATTGATATGATGGGCACGGCGCGCCGTGCCCCTACGGGAACCTTGTTGGCAGGGATGTTACTGTTATTTTGAACCCGATCATGGATCGGCATGCGGCAGCGGAACCGAAGCCTTATATACCGTAACCTCACCGCTAAGGGTATAGCTCGAAAGGCCGGCGGGAACCAGCAGGCTGTCGCCCCTGGCCACGGCCAGTACCTCGGTCGAACCTTCGCAGCAAATCGTCCCTTTCCCGGATGTGCACAGGAGCAATTCCACGCTTCTCTTCCTCGAAGAAACATACGGCCGGTCCGGTGTGGCGTTGATTCGGCCGAGGGCGAACTCCTCGGCCGGACAGGGATAGACCGCTTCGCCGGGTCGGAGCGGATTTGCCTGGATAATGTCGACCGGCGTGGGTGTGAAACGGACCACCCTCAGCAATTCGTCCACGTCCACATGCTTGGGCGTCAAGCCGCCGCGCAACACGTTGTCCGAATTGGCCATCAGTTCGATCCCTACCCCATCCAGATAGGCGTGCAGCTGACCGGCAGGCAGATACATGGCCTGCCCCGGTTTCAGACGGATCAGATTCAGCAGGGCTGGCGAGAGAATCCCCAGATCTCCGGGATAGGCGCCGGCCAGCTTGATCATCCATTCGTAAACCGGCGATGAATCCTTCAAGGGAACTGCCTTTTCGGTAATTTCCGCGCAGGCGGAGGCCTTTTGGTCCGCCGACAGTCTCATCATGGTTTCGAACAGATCCTTGAGTCCCCGGTTTTCCGACTCCAGCAACCCCTGCAAGGGCTTTTCGATAACCTTGGGACAGACCGGTGCCATCAGGCGGTGGATCTCCTTAAATGGTCGAAACCCGTTCAACCCCCAGAAGGGGGTCAGGGCGCAGATGATTTCCGGTTTGTGGTTGTTGTCCCGGTAATTACGGTTGGACGCATCCAGGGGGATGCCCGACCGATTTTCCCGTTCGAACCCTTCCACGGCCCGGGATTTGTCGGGGTGGGCCTGAATGGAAAGCGGCTGGGCCGCAGCCAGTACCTTGAACAGGCAGGGCAAGGCGCCGTCGAATTTTTCGGAAATGGATTTCCCCAATATTTCAAATGGATGCCGCTGAATCAGGCGTTGGAGCGGCAACCGCTCGCCATGGTACAGGACCGTGGACGGCCCCTTGGAATGTGTACCCATCCATAACTCCGCCTGGGGTTGTGCAGACGGGACGGGCTGGCCGGTTAATTCCGCAATGGCGGTCCGCGACCCCCAGGCGTAGGGCTGAATCACGTTCTCAAGGCGGTAAATTTGCACAATATGTTCCTTTGTCCGTATCGGTGTGGTTTACTATCGGCAGGCTCCTTGATATATAGCTTTTTACCATGAATCTTACGGTAAACGAAATCTTTTACAGTATCCAGGGAGAATCGGTTTATGCCGGGCTGCCCTGCGTTTTCGTGCGCCTGACCGGATGCAACCTGCGCTGCCGCTATTGCGATACCCGCTATGCCTATGACGAAGGAAGTGCGATGGCCGTCGGACCGATTATGGACCGGGTCGCATCCTTTGACTGCAATCTGGTTGAAATCACCGGTGGGGAACCGCTGCTGCAGGACCGTACCCCTGAACTGGCAGCCGCCCTTCTGGCAAAAGGGTACGAAGTCCTGGTGGAAACCAACGGCTCTTTGGACATCGATCGGGTGGATCGCCGCTGCAGCCGCATCATGGACGTCAAATGCCCGTCCAGCGGCGAGGCGTCTAAAAACGATGCGGACAACCTGGAACGGCTGACCGCCAATGACCAGGTCAAATTCGTCATCGGCGATCATGAAGATTTTCGGTTTGCCGTCCAAACGCTGGACCGATTGCCCGCTGTTTTGCCGCATGACCGCATCCTTTTTTCCAGGATTGCCGAGCGCTTGCCGCCGGATCGGCTGGCCGGTTGGATGCTGGATGCGAACATCCGGGCTCGAATGCAGATTCAGTTGCACAAGGTTATTTGGCCGGAACGGGATCGCGGCGTGTGATACGAGAAGCCATCTCAAAAATATCTTCCGGCCCAATATCGGTGTTGGATTCGTGTTTCAAATCCTCAACATATTGCTAATATGCCTGCGGTTCGAAACGCGAATCCGCCTTGATCTTGTACCGCAATCTTATTTTTGAGATAGCTTCGAGTTCTTTAGAGAGCATTAAGCATAACTTCACTCCATTGAATCAATTTAATTGATATTACAGGTGATATTTATGAACGAAATAAAAAAAGCCGTCGTGTTGTCCAGCGGCGGGTTGGATTCCACCACGGTGCTGGCCATGGCCGCCGACCAGGGTTTTGAAATCTACAGTCTCAGTTTCGCCTATGGCCAGCGGCATGATTTTGAATTGAAAGCAGCCGAAAAAGTAGCCGCTGCCATGGGCATCAAACGGCACCTGATTGCCCGTGTGGACCTTGGATCCGTGGGCGGATCGGCGCTGACCGACAACATCGCGGTTCCCAAATCCCGCAGTGAATCCACCATGGCCGCCGAAATACCCGTCACCTATGTGCCGGCCCGCAACACGATTTTTCTATCCTATGCCCTGGCATGGGCCGAGGTGCTGGGTGCCTGGGACATCTTCATCGGCGTAAATGCCGTGGACTACAGCGGTTATCCCGACTGCCGGCCGGAATACATTCAGGCCTTCGAGACCATGGCCAACCTGGCCACCAAGGCGGCCGTGGAGGGCCGGGGACGATTGCGGATCCACACCCCGCTGATCCAAATGACCAAAGCCCAGATCATTCAGGCGGGAACGTCCTTGGGTGTAGATTACGGCATCACCCACAGCTGCTACGATCCCGACCCCGATGGACGGGCTTGCGGGTGCTGCGATGCCTGCATCCTGCGTAAAAACGGATTTGCTGCGGCCGGCATTGCCGACCCCACGCCCTACGTCGAATGATGATCAGAGCGTCAATCGAACATCCTTGTTGAAAACGAACGTTGCGAGCGCGAAAGGAGAAACGCAGATGAAATTTGTCGTGGTTCTGGTGTTGGCGGTCGTGCTGCTGGTGGGACTGATCCGGGCCGAAAAAACCAACAAATCCAAAAAGATCCTGACGTTCAAAACGCCCTTGTCACTGCTGTTCATCGTTGCCTGGACCCTTCAACCGGCCCAAAGCCCCCTCTTCTCCGGTCTGATTCTGGCCGCCCTGGTGTTTTGCCTGGGAGGCGACGTTCTTTTGGGGATGGGGTCCGACAAGGCCTTTCTCGCTGGCCTGGTCAGTTTTTTATTGGGCCATGTGATGTACACCGCGGCATTTTTTACGGCCGCTCGCGTCGGCACGATCATGGCCGTGGCCATGATCGTCCTCATGTGCGTGGCTGTCCCGGTATGGCGCTGGCTGGAACCTCACCTGGAAGAGATGAAGGTTCCTGTGCTGGCCTACATGGTGGTTATCAGCATCATGGTATGCGGCGCTGCCGGACTGGCCGCCAACTCCGCCCTGCCGGGAAAGGCGCGATTCGTCATCCTGGCAGGAGCCGTCCTGTTCTACATCTCGGACCTTTTCGTGGCCCGGCAGCGTTTTGTGGTCGATGCCATCTTCAACCGGCAGATCGGGCTACCCCTTTACTACGGCGGCCAGTTCCTGCTGGCCTTTTCCGCGGCCTGGGTGCCGTGAAGGCTGCGGGCATTCACCAGTCCACCGGCAGCCGCACGGTTTGCTCGGCCTTGTTGCGGAACAATACGTAACGGTTTTCGCGCCCGAACCGGAACAGATCCCGGGTGATGGCCACATCCGATCGGCAGTATTCCAATATTTTGGCCATCTGACCCTCTTTCCACCAGCGCAGCGCGTCCAGGCCGTCGGCCGTTTTGCCGGCATTCAGCGTCGCCGACGCCAGGTGGTCCAGCGAAAGGCGGTAGCCCAGCCGATCCTTGACCTTTTCCAGCAGGTCCAGGGTGGGAATGCACCCGAAATCCATATCGGTGTAGGCGGAAAGCACAAGGTAGTCGAAACGTTTGATGTTGAACCCGATCACCAGATCCAGTTCCCGAAGTTTGTCAAACAGTGCCGGGACCTGTCCCTCGACATATTCGAAGAAGGCGTCTTTTTGCGAGTCGTAAAGCACGGCACAGCTCACCTTCATGCGCGCGGCCCGATGCCACCCGCCCACCTCTTTGGCCGACCGCTGGGTCTCGATGTCCAGCACACCGTAGCGAATCGCTTTGCTATCGGTCTTTTTTCCATCCTGGGAAATTTTAACCGTTGCGGACTCTTTGCTATCCTCCCTATCGATTGAAAAATGAATCGAATTTTTCGGCGCCTGAGTATTTTTCAGGGCTTTTAAGAAAAACAGGGCGGCGTCCTTGTCGATGGGACGATTCCCGGAACCGCATTTCGGCGAATGCACACAGCTGGGGCATCCGCTTTCACAGGGGCAGTCGGCAATGGCGCCCCGGGTGATGTCCAACAGTGCCTCGCCCTGCTTGAAGGCCTGGATGCACAGTCCGGCCCCGCCGGGCAATCCATCGTAAATAAAAATGCCGGCGGCCTCAAGCTGTGGATGGTAGGGGGTGGAGATGCCGCCCAAATCATTGCGGTCCGCCATCACCAGCAGCGGGAAGACGCCGATGGCTGCGTGTTCCATGGCGTGCAGCCCCCCCATGACATGAATCCAGGCCTTTTCCGCCTGATCGATAATAGCGGCCGGTACGATAAACCACAGCCCCTGGGTTTCGAAAGTCATGGGCGGCAGATCCAGCGGGCAGCGTTCGAGAACCTTGCCGTTGCGGGTGTCGATGCGGTCGTAACCGCTGACCTGTTCGGTGACCCGCAGCCTGCCGATGGCCATGGTGGTGGCGTAGGCCGGCTTCTGCTCGAGGATTTCCAGGATCTGGGTGTCCTTGTCGGATCGGACCCGGGTGTGGTAGGAAACCCGGGCCGCTTCAACCCATACCTTCCGCGTTTCCGGATCCAGGGATTCCACCCGGAAGGTCTGGCCGCGATGCAGATAAATGGCGCCCGGATGGGCCTCCCGGTAGACCCGGTAGCCGTCGATCTCCCCCAGCACACGCTCGTCCGATGCATCGACGATGACAAACCGGGAGCCGGACCCCCTCAGATCCACAAGACGATGGGGCCTTTTCAACGGCGAGTAGCACGTCGTGCCATCGGCGCTCAGGTATAGCCGTCCGTCGGCGACCAGACGGTCGATGCCGGCCCGGAATGCCTCGGGTTTCAGCATGGGGTCGTCCATCTTCAGGGCAAGTTCCGCCGCCGCACACACCAGGTGCCGGTCCATCACATCCGGATTGGCGGCGTTGACCACGGCGGCTTCCGGCGGTCGCTGCACCAGCTGCTCCGGGTGTCGGATGAAAAACTGGTCCAGGGCATCCTCGCCCGCCACCAGAACCACCGCCGACTCCTGCCCGCTGCGCCCCACCCGTCCGCCGCGCTGCCAGGTCGCCACAATGGAGCCCGGATAGCCCACCAGAAGGCACAGATCCAGGCTGCCGATGTCGATGCCCAGTTCCAGCGCACTGGTGCTGATCACGGCCAGCAACTCACCGGAGGCCAGTTTTGCTTCAATTTCCCGCCTTTCTTCGGGAAGGAATCCGGCGCGATAGGCGCTGATACGGTCGGCAAAGGCACCGGAGCGGTTTTTGGCCCAGATGGCCAGAAGCTCCGTCAGCTTGCGGGACTGGGTGTAGACGATGGTCCGCAGATTGCGACTCAGCGCCGCCTTGAGCATCATCAGGGTGGCGGTCAGGGGTCCGTCCACCGGATCGATGACCAGCAGGTGGCGTTTTCCCCTTCCCGCCGTACTCTCTTTGACGGTATCCACGGTCAATCCGGTCAACTGAGAGGCCAGTTCCTCGGGATTGGCCACGGTGGCCGACGTGAACACGAAAGTGGGCGCAGCGCCATAGTGACGGCACAACCGCAACAGCCGGCGGAACACCTGGGCCATGTGCGAACCCAGGATGCCCCGGTAGGTATGCACCTCGTCCACGACCACGTAACGCAGCCGGGCCAGCAGATCGGCCCAGCGGTCATGATGGGGGCAGATGGAAAGATGGATCATCTCCGGGTTGGTCATCAGGATATGGGGCGGATTGTCGCGGATCTTTTTGCGCCGGTAGGCCGAAGTGTCCCCATCGTAGATCTCGGCCCGCAGTTCCATCTGGGGAAGGTTGGAGGCGATGTGCCCGATGGTTTTGCGTTGGTCCTGGGCCAGGGCCTTCAACGGGTAGATGAACAGGGCGCGGGCATCCGGATCGTTCAGGACCGCTTCGATGACCGGCAGCGCATAAGTCAGGGTCTTGCCGGAAGCCGTGGGGGTGGCGGCCACAACATGTTTCCCCTGACGGGTCGCGTCCATGCTTTGAATCTGATGGCGGTACAGGCGATCGATACCCAGCCCCCTCAGCATGGCCTCGATAGGCTCCGGCCAGGATGTGGCGGGCGTGCCGTAAGCCGCCTGGACGGGCGAAAACTCGCGATGGTAGGCCACCTGGCCTTCAAAGGGTTTGGCGGCTTTCAGGGCCAGGATGTACTCTTCGATGGGATGGCTGTGGGTCATGATTTCTTTTTGTGGTTCGCCGCCACTTGCTTTTATGTTCAGTATGTCTTGAAAAACTGAAAAAATACGCTATAGTAACGCTGTTCGGACAAGGCAGTTCACATTCTTAAAATTATGAGCGGCAACCCTCACCCAAAAAAGGCCCTGCTGCCCTGGACGGGAAGGGCCACTATCGCATGACACCATCTCCCAATTCAAGAGGAAGGCAATAGCGTTGGACGATCCTTTTTTATCCGGCCCGGGTAACGCTTCCCCGAACGGAATGCAATTTCGTTTCACTTTCTTTGCAGGTAAGCCAAACCGACCCAACCATTTTCATCGTCGCCCGTGCGCCGGCCACACAGGAGTACGCGGACGATGGTGACCCAGATATCGATCCTTTTTATTCTGCTATTGCTGTCGGGTTTCTTCTCATCGGCGGAAACGGCCCTGTTTTCCATCAGCCAGACCCGCGCCAGGCATCTGGCCAAGGAAAAAGACCGGACCTACGAGCTGATCAAGCGCATGAAGGACGATCCTCATCGGCTGCTGACCACCATTTTGATCGGGAACAACGTGGTCAACGTGGCCGCTTCGGCAATCGCCACCGCCCTGACCATCAACCTGTTTGCCAACTACGCCGTAGGCTTGGCCACGGGGGTCATGACCTTCCTGATCCTGGTTTTCGGCGAGGTCATTCCCAAGTCGTTCGCCACCCGCAACAACATCCTCCTCGCCAGGTTGACGATTTATCCCATCTACTGGATGTCGCTGCTGTTCTATCCGATCATCCTGTTTCTCAATTTCATCCCCCGCATCACCGGCAAGATGAGCAAGACCCCCTCTGCCACCGAAGAGGAACTGATCACTTTTGTGGAGGTGGTCGAGGAACAGGGAGTCATCAAGGAAGAAGAGCGGGAGATGATCCACAACGTTTTCGAACTCGACGACACCAGCGCCTCGGAAATCATGACCCCGCGGGCCGACATGTTTGTCGTGGACGCCAACGAGCCTCTGGATTTCAAAGCCATTGCCGAATCCGGTTTCACCCGCATTCCGGTGATCGAGGGGGACAGCGACCACGTGATCGGCATCCTGAACATCAAGGACATCTTCATGCACCAGGCTACCTCGGACACGCCGGTCGATATCCGGGCCATTATGCGCCCGCCCTATTTCGTGCCGGAGAACAAGAAGCTGGACCGCATGCTGCATCAGTTCAAGGCCCGCAAAAACCACATGGCCATCATCGTGGACGAATACGGCGGCGTCTCCGGACTGATCACCCTGGAAGACGCGATAGAGGAATTGGTCGGTGAGATCCGGGACGAAACCGACAAGGAAGAACCGCACATCGTGCGCAGAAAGCCCAAAGAGTGGGTGGTTCTGGGCAAATCGGACATCGAGGAGGTCAACCGGAAAATCGGCATGCCCATCCCCGAATCCAAGGAGTACGACACCTTTTCCGGATTCATCCTCGACACCATCGGCAGGATTCCCGAGGAAGACGAAGCCTTCACCATTGCCGGCTACAAGGTCGTGGTTCTCGAAATGGACGGCAACCGCATCAAACGCTATCTGGTGCAGGCCCTTACGCCCCAGGCCGACGGGTAAATGGATCCACGGGCGGCCGATCCGACTCCCCACCCTGCCGGGGACTTCCGTTCCGCACTGCAGTTTTATCTGATCGACTGCACCACCCTGCCCGGCAAACTCATCGACATCCTCATCATCGGCCTGAACCTGACCGTCTGCACCATTCTCGTGGTGGAAACTTACCCCGTCTCCGCAGGGTTTCGGGTTTTCATGTGGCGGGCGGAGATTCTCATCGTCTCGGTTTTCATTCTCGAATACGTGGCCCGTTTATATGGCGCCCGGAACCGCTGGAAGCAGATGCGCGACATTTATTCCATCATCGATCTGGTTGCGATTTTGCCGACCCTGATTCTGGTTTTTTACTCCGTCGGCGGCGGCGAGGCGGACATCGGTGCCCTGGGCGTGATCAGGGGCCTGCGGATTTTTCGAATTTTGCGCTTTTTCCGGTTCACCGCCGACCCCGACTTCTTTTTCGGCCGCATCACCCATCAACTGCTGCGGGTCTTGCGGCTTTTTCTGACCATCGTCATCATCTTCTTCGTTTCGTCCATCCTCTTTTACGAGGTGGAGCACCCGGTCAACGCCGGCGTGGCCACGTTCACCGATGCCTTCTACTTTACCGTGGTGGCCCTGACAACGGTCGGTTTCGGGGACATCACGCCCCTGTCCGAAGGCGGCAAATGGGTGACGATTTTGATGATCCTGTCCGGCATCGTACTGATTCCCTGGCAGGTCAGCCGGATCGTCAAGGAATGGATCCACATCGCCCGCAAGCGGGACATCGTCTGTTCCCATTGCGGGCTGCGCTATCACGACGAGGATGCCTCGCACTGCAAGTCCTGCGGCCACATCATTTATCAGGAATACGACGGGACCTGATCTTACTTCACCCGCTCCACATACTGTCCGGTGCGCGTATCGATGCGAATTTTTTCTCCTTGGTTGACAAAGGGCGGCACCTGGACCACATGGCCGGTTTCCAGGGTGGCCGGTTTGGTGGAACCGGCGGCGGTATCCCCTTTGGCCCAGGGTTCGGCCTCGGTGATGGTCAGTTCCACGAAATTGGGCAGGGAGATGTCCAGGGCTTTTTTCTCGAACATGAGCACGTTGCAGACAGTGTTTTCCTTGAGAAAGGCCTTGGCTTCGCCGATCTGATCCGCGGTTAAGAATTCCTGTTCGTAATTGGACGAGTTCATGAAACAGTAGCTGTCGCCGTCAAAGTAGAGATATTCCATCTCCACCTCTTCCAGATTGGCTTCCTTGAATTTTTCACCGGATCGATAGGTTTTGTCGAACTGCGCGCCGGTGATCATGTTTTTCAGCCGGCACTTGTAAAGCGCCTGGCCTTTGCCGGGTTTCACGAACTCGAACTGAACGACCACATATGGATCGCCGTCGATTTCAATTTTCAGCCCTTTGCGTAAATCACTGCTTTCGTACATATTATTTATCCTCCTTCATAGATATCTAATTTTGACCTTCACCGCCTGCCCGGCGGGTTTCTTCGATAAGTTTTTCCACCCGTCGGGGATCTTTTTTAAAGCGTATGGGCCGTCCGGTCGCGTCGACCGCATTGGTGCAGGTGCAGCTGTCCACACCAAAAGGGGCTACCTGAAGAACTCCCGCAGCGACGTTTTCCGGAGAAATGCCCCCGGCCAGAATCACCGGAATGCGGGACCGGGCCACCAGTTTGGCAGCCACATCCCAATCGCAGGTCAATCCGGTGATGCCCACGAAACCGTCGACCGGCTGCTCGGTATCCTCGGAGTCCGCTGGTCCGCCCAACAGCGTGTCGGTCAGAAAAAGGTCGCTCATGGGTTCCAGGCGCCCGGCCAGCGCCAGCACCGCCTGTTCGTCGGCCATTCCCGGCCGCCCGATGGGAATCGAGCGCATGATACGAATGTCGGGAAATCGACGCCTGACCGCTGCCTGCAATGCCAATGCGTCGTCGATATCGCGCTCCCGACCGAGTTCCAGATGATCGCAGAAATGAACGATATGCGGACGATACGCTTCCAGGGTGTCGATCACCGCGTCCGGATCGCGATACAAGGGGATCAGGCTGCTGACGGCTCCCAGTTTACGGACCGTGGCAACGGTTTCACGAAGAATCGGATCATGCCGGGCCTCGTGCGAGGTGACCACGCTGCCGATGTGGTCGACCCCCAAAGCGATCATGGCGCGGGCTTCTTCAGGGGTCTGAATCTCGTAGATCTGGACAACGGGACGCGTCATTATCTTCAACGTTCCTGAACGGTTAAAACCATCTACCGGAGGCTCCGGTGGCCGTCTCTACCACATTCACAATCTTTGTGCAAACGGACTCACAGCCCCGGATAAACGCGGGAAACGTCCTCGTTGGCCAGATCGGGCGCCAATTCGTCCAGAACCGGCTGAAGCATCCTGTAATAGGTCCGGATGCGGTCCACGTAGATCACCGCTTCGCTGCCGCGCGCATAACGGTTTTCCAGGGTGCTGTAATATTTTTTCTGTTGCAGCAGGGGCAGCACCGACCGCACGCCGTGCCAGGTGTCGTCCGCCTTGCCCAGCCTTTTGGCCAGCAGGCGGGCATCTTCCAAATGGCCGAACCCGATATTGTAGGCCGCCAGGGCCATCAGGGTGCGGTCCGGTTCAAGCACCTCTGGACCTACCTGACGCCGCAGCCGTGCCAGGTAACGGGTTCCGGCGAAAATGGATGCCTTTACATCCAGGCGGTCTTCAATGCCCAAAGACGCAGCGGTTTCGCGCGTCAGCATCATGATGCCCCGCACGCCGGTATAGCTTTTGGCCTTGGGATTCCAGTGCGATTCCTGGTAGGCCATGGCCGCCACCAATTTCCAGTCCAGCTTGTACTTTTTGGCGGCGGCTTCGAAATATTCACGATATTTGGGAAGCCGCACCTTGATTCGCCGTCGGTACCGGGCCAGGTCGACATAATCGAAGGATTCCAGGTGGCTGTAATAATGGTCGGCAAGCCCCCTGATCTTCTTGCGGGTCGCATCCCGGGCGAACCAAGTGTGCATGGCCCGGCTCAGGTGGCGGTTGCGGGGATCCGTGGCCCAATTCAGCGACCGGGGGGTTCCCAGGGTCATCAGAATTTTCAGCTCGGGATAGTAGTAGCGGTTCATGGACAGGATGTTGGAATCGACAAGCGTCAACGGCAGCGCACGGTTGTACACCATCTGGAGCAGGTCTTCGGTGTTATAAGCGGTAAGAATCTGCCAGCGAAGCCCCGGGTAGGTCTCGCGCAGGGATTTCAAAAGCTCGATCCGGGCGCTGCTGCCGGTCATCCACAGCGTATAGGATTCGAGATCTTTTTCGCTTTTAATCTCCGGGCCATCTCGGTGCCCCACCACCTGCTGCTCCACCTCCAGATAGCCCGGTCCCAGTTCAAGCAGGCGGGCCGACTGGCGACCGAAAGGAAACCCGGCGGCAATCACATCCCCCTGCCCGTCTTTCAGGGCGGCAACCATCCCGGCCTCATCCTCGACGACCTCTACGCGCAGGTCTACCCCCAGGTAATCGGCAAAGTCTTTGGCCAGTTCGTATTCGAATCCGGCAGGGCCGTGGGGGCCGATGTAATAGCAGGCGGCATTGTTGCGGGTGATCAGCACCAGCTCGCCCCTGGATATGAGTCCCTCCAGGTCATTTTGGGTCAGGGGACCATCGCATCCCCACAGAACCAGTTCCCCCAGCAGGAGCAGCAGGCAGCACCCGATTCGTTTCAGCACGTCCATAACCATGTTGGTCGATTCAGTTGGTCTCCGGATCCGGCGGCAAGCGTCCGGACCGGATCGCATCCTCTTGTTTAATCAGCAACATCCTTTAAAAGATCCGGCATATTCTATAATCGCAGAAGGGGATTTTAGCAACCCGGATAAGACGCTGGGTCCAGTTGCCTTTTTCCCGGGATAGTGCTATGACCCCCGAAATCGTTCAAACCGTTGGATTATGCCGTATTTGTGATGGGTTAAGCACCCAGCACACCAACTGCGTTCATTTGGAGAATCGCCATGATCGTCATCATCGATTTCGGATCCCAGTTCAACCAACTCATCGCCCGTCGGGTCCGCGAATGCCGCGTCTACTGCCAGATCGAACCGCCCACGATCACGGCTGATCAGATTCGGTCCCTTTCGCCCGAAGGCATCATCCTATCCGGCGGCCCGTCCAGCATCTATGAAGCCAACAGTCCCCGGGTGGATGCCGGCATTTTTAAGCTGGGCATCCCGGTGCTGGGCATCTGCTACGGCATGCATTTCATGGTGGACAGCCTGGGCGGGAAGGTCAAACAGGCAACCAAACGCGAATACGGCTTTGCGGCCCTGAACGCCAAAAGCCAGACGGGGCTTTTCAAAAGCATCGGCAAGGAAACGGTCACCTGGATGAGCCATGGAGATTCCATCGACGCCCTGCCCAAGGGCTTTGCCGTCACGGCCTCTACGGCCAACACGAAAGTGGCCGCCATGACCGCCACCGGCAAAAAATTCTACGGCGTCCAGTTTCATCCGGAGGTGGAACATACCGCCGAAGGACGCAAAATAATTCGCAATTTCCTGTTCGACATCTGTGGTTGCAAGCCTTCGTGGACCATGAAATCCTTCGCCCGGGAAACCATCGATCAGATCCGTCAGACCGTTGGCGATAAAAAGGTGATTCTGGGTCTCTCCGGCGGAGTCGATTCCTCCGTGGCCGCGCTGCTGATTCACCGGGCCATCGGCAAAAACCTCACCTGCATCTTCGTGGACAACGGTCTTTTGCGCAAAGACGAAGCCGCCCAGCTGAAAAGGAAATTGAAAAGCCGGCTCGACATCAACATCCGCTTCGTCAATGCCGCGTCCAAATTCGTAAAGGCCCTGTCCAAGGTGACCGACCCGGAGCGCAAACGCAAGATCATCGGCAAGGTTTTCATGGAGGTGTTCGAGGCCGAGGCCAAAAAAATCAAAAATGCCGACTTTCTGGCCCAGGGGACCCTTTATCCCGACATTATCGAATCCCAGTCGGCTTTCGGCGGTCCCACTTCGGTGATCAAGTCCCATCATAATGTGGGTGGACTGCCGAAAAAAATGAAGCTCAAACTGGTCGAGCCCTTAAAGTATCTGTTTAAAGATGAAGTCCGAAAACTCGGAAAAACTTTGGGATTGGATGAAGACCTTGTTTGGCGCCAGCCGTTTCCCGGGCCGGGACTGGCCATCCGGGTGATCGGGGAGATCACCAAAAAACGGCTGGATGTCCTGCGCGAAGTTGACGCGGTGCTGCTGGAAGAAATCCGGGCGGCCGGCTACTACCGCAAGGTCTGGCAGTCTTTTGCCGTTCTGCTGCCCATCAAAAGTGTAGGAATCATGGGCGACGGCCGCACATACGAAAACATCGTCGCCATCCGGGCGGTAACCAGCAAAGACGCCATGACCGCGGATTGGGCGAAGCTGCCCCACAAGCTGCTGGGCAAAATCTCCAATCGGATTATCAATGAGGTGCGCGGGGTCAACCGTGTGGTCTACGACATCAGTTCCAAACCGCCGAGCACCATTGAATGGGAATAGCCGACCGATGAAGACGGAAAACGACGATGCCCGATTCACCATTCGTGACGAAGAAAGCACGCCCGATTCACTTTATGTCGCCGATGCGGAAAATCTGCGTCTCGAAAAACTGAGCACCCGGATCACCCTGGTTGCCGTACTGATCCCCTGCCTGCTGGTGATCGTGCTGACCATTGCCTACCTGGACATCAAAAACCGGGTAATCAATACCCAGAACACCGGTTCCATGGGAGTCCAGAACCTTTCCAAGGACCTGGAGTCGCGTTTTTCGACCCTCTCCCTCAAGCAGGCCAAAATTGAAGAGGAATTGTCAAAAGCTTCCCAAACCCTGGAAACCGCTACAGCCGCCCTTCAGGTGAATCTGAAAAAAGCCACGGCCGAACTGAAGCAATCAATCGATGCCAAGCCGGACCGTTCGGCGCTGTCCGCCGTGGAAAAAAAGACGGACGCGGGTATCGCTGCTTTAAAAAAGGAAGTGGCCGAACTGGATGCCGCGTTAAGCAAATTTGACGTAGAGTTGTCCGGCCAGATTCAGATTATGGCCGACAGCATCAAGCAGGATCAGGGTCGCCTGGAGGGGATCGAAAGCAAGGCCAATCAGTTGGAGACGGAAAAGCTCAGCAAGTCTTCCATGGAATTGACCCTGGGTTTGGAACGGCTGGCCCTTCAGGAAATGGTCAAGGAACGGATCCGCGATTTGCAGCAAAAACTGGCGGCCATGGACAAGCGCATCGAGGCTTTGGACCAGCGTATGGAAAAACGGCTGACCGAGGCGCCCGTCCCGTCCCCCGAACCACCGGCCGCGCCCGAACCGGCTGCGCCGCCCTCTCCGGCCAAAGGCATCGTGGAACAGACGATCAATTAATTCCCATGGCCAGCATTTTTTCCCGGATGCGCTGGATATCCACCGGCAGGTCCACCTCCGGTGAATCGTAAGGGGTAACGACCACCCGTATGCGGTGGCCATGTTCCATGGCCCGCAACTGCTCCAGCTTTTCGATTTCTTCCAGTCGCCCGGGGGTCAGGGAGCGAAAGCACTCCAGAAATTTCCGCGTATAGGCATAAACGCCCAGATGTTTATAGGTTTTGTACCCTTGGGATGTGTCCCGCCCATGGGGAATGGCCGCCCTGGAGAAATACAGGGCATCGCCGCGGGTATCGAAGACGACCTTGACATCCTTGGGGTCGGATATTTCTCTCGGGTCCACGATGGCAAAGGCCAGGGTGCTCATTTTCACCGCAGGATCATCGTGAAAAGGCCGCACTAGGGCATCCAGGCAACGGGGGTCCACCAGCGGCTGGTCCCCCTGAATATTGACCACCACGTCGGTCATGGCCAATTTCAGCTGCTCGGCCGCCTCGGCCACACGGTCGGTTCCCGAACGGCATTTCGAGGAGGTCATGATGACCTTGCCGCCAAATCCTTCCACGGCATCCCGAATCCGGGTGTCATCGGTGGCCACGTGGACGGAATCCGCACAATCCGCCTGGCCGGCCCGCTGCACCACCCATTGGATCATCGGTTTTCCACGCAGGTCCGCCAGCGGTTTGCCTTCGAAACGGGATGATCCGTAGCGGGACGGAATAATCACTACGACTTTCAATGCCATCCTCCTATCAGATGCAAGTGCAAATGAAAAATCACCTGCCCGCCGCCTTTTTCCACGTTGAACAGCAGCTTGTAGCCCGATTGGTCGACGTTCTCTTTTCTGGCCATCTCTTTGGCCGTCAGGATCATCTCGGCCAGGATGCTCCCGTCTTCCGGTGCAAGGTCGTTGATACTGCGAATATGCCGTTTGGGAACGATCAAAAGGTGCACGGGCGCATGGGGGTTGATATCCCTGAAAACAACCAGCTGCTCGTTTTTATAAAGAAATTCGGTGTCCATCCGGCCATTGGCGATCTTGCAAAAAAGACAATCATTTTCCATATCAGGCATCTCCTGTCCGATTTTCCTTTAATTTTCTTGCCGTCGTTGAAAGGACTCCGGGGATGAAAAGAGGGTTGGAAGTTTCCTGTTCCTACCGGTAGCACCGCTGCCTTGTCAAGCCTGCATTTTTCTCTTCCGGCGGTTCGGCGAACGGTTTCGGACAAGCTTCGAAAGCGGCAAAAATACCTGAAATTCATTATTTAAGTTTTAATATGCCCTGCCGATATTATCGGTGAACAAGCGAGATCGACTTTCTTGAGAAGTGCGGCACCGACCTTTCGTCAGATCGCTCTCGCTTCAGACCACCGACAATGTTGCAGACAGACCCCGAACCGGCGAACGAGCGACCGTCATTATGAATATCCTGATCGCAGACGACGACCCCGTAACCCTGAAGCTGCTGGTTTCGCGCATCGAAGCCTGGGGCGAGCATACCGTGACTGCGGCCGATGACGGTGAGAAGGCCTGGCGGATCATCCAAAAGGCCCCCATCGATATCGTGATCAGCGACTGGCTGATGCCCGGGCTGGACGGATTGGCACTATGCCGGCAAATCCGGGAACGGACGGCAGCCAACTACGTCTATGTAATCCTGATCAGTTCCCAGGATTCCAAAACCGATATCGTCCGTGGCCTTGAAAGCGGCGTCGACGACTATATCGCCAAGCCTATCGACATGGATGCCCTGCGGGCGCGCATCGCCATCGGAGCCCGTATCGTGGGCCTGGAGCGCTCGCTCAATGCGAAAATCGAAATCATCACGGACAACCACTACCAGACGATCCGCATGTTCTCGCAGCTGGTGGAAGCTTTCGACAACGATCTGGGCGGCCATTGCAGAAGAACTGCCAAACTGGCCGTGGAACTGGCAGCCAGGCATCCCGATGTCGGGGACACGCAGATACCGATCATCGAAACCGCCGCCCTGCTGCACGATATCGGCATGGTGGGCATTCCCAAGGCCATTTTGAACAAACGGCGCACGGAGATGGTCGACGACGAAAGGCAGTTGTACCAGTCCCATGCCTCCATGGGGGCCCGCATCATCGGAGAAATCGAAATCATGAAACCGGCGGCCCTGCTGGTGGCCATGCACCACGAACAATACAACGGCAAGGGATTCCCGGACCGATTGGCCGGCAACGAAATCCCCATCGGCGCCCAGTTGATATCGGCGGCCTCCATTTACGACAATATGGTTCACAAAGGCCGCATCGATCTCGAGAAAATCCCGGAGCACTTGAACCGCCTCCGCGGCTATCAATTGTCTCCGGAGCTGGTGGAAATGCTGATGGAGATCAATGTGGCCCGCCGTCACGAACAGGCCGGCAGAACGGAGGAAGAACGAGACCTGGACGCATTGACGCCGGGTATGACGCTGGCCGCCAACGTTCACATGAAAACCGGCGCCTTCGTCATGGCCGCGGACACCCAATTGAACGCGTACCTGATCGACAAGCTGAAACACTACCACACTGTTGGCACCATTTCCGACAAGGTGCTGATTCGCAAACATCCGTGAGGAGCGAATGGATATAGCAACCATTATCGGCCTGGTCAGTGGATCCGTATTGATCCTGGCTTCCATTGTCATCGGCGGCAGCGCCCTGATCTTCATCAATATCCCCGGCCTGCTGATCGTTGTGGGCGGTACCCTGGCCACCACGTTCATCAAATTCACGATGGCCGATGTCATCGGATCCATCGGCGTGGCCATGAAGGCGTTCATGGTCAAAATGGAAGCGCCGGAAAACATCATCAGCGAGATGGTGGAATTTACGCGCATCGCCAAAAAAGAAGGACTGATCGCCCTGGAAAAGGAAAATCCGACCGACCCCTTTTCGGGCAAGGCCCTGCGGTACCTGTCCGATGGCTACGACGAGGGGCTGATCGCCGACATGCTCAACAAGGACATCCGCCTGATGCGGCAACGGCACACCACCGGCCAGAACGTATTCAAGGGCATGGGCGATTCCGCCCCGGCCTTCGGCATGGTCGGCACCCTCATCGGCCTGGTTCAGATGCTGGCTTCCATGTCGGATCCGTCCAGCATCGGCCCCGCCATGGCCGTAGCCCTGCTGACGACCCTGTACGGGGCCGTTTTGGCCAATCTGATAGCCCTGCCCATCGCCGACAAGCTGTCCCTGCGAAGCGAGCAGGAAACGCTGAACAAAAGCATCGTCATGGAGGCCGCCATCGCCATCAACCGGGGCGTGTCGCCCATGGTGCTGGAAGAATCGTTAAAAATCTTTCTCTCTCCCAAGGAACGGGAAAAATCGCAGGCCGGCGAGGCCGGCGCCGACTCCGGCGAAGCCAAAGCCGAATAACACAAGGTAAGCGATGTCCGACGATACCCAGGAATGCCCCCCATGCGAAGCCGGCGCCCCGCGGTGGATGACCACCTTCGGCGACCTGATGAGCCTGTTGCTCTGTTTTTTCGTGCTGCTGCTCTCCTTTTCCGAAATGGACCGGCAGAAATACAAAGTGGTCGCCGGGTCCATGGAGCGTGCTTTCGGCATGCAGCGCAAGAAAAATGTCTCCGAATCGCCCCGCCATGGCCTCCAGATGATCGCCAAGGATTTTGACCAGCAATCCATTGCCACACGGGTAAAGGAGTTTGTCGGGCAGGAGGTGGAAGAAAATTTTGACGAACTCTACAATAAGATCTCCGATGATTTCGAAATCGAAGCCGGCGAGAACGAAGTCGTTATCCGGCTGATGGGCGAAAGCACCTTCGACTCGGGCAAGGCCGAAATCAAACCGGAACTCAAACCCCTGATTTTGCGGATCGGGCAGATTCTGGCCACCGAGGCCAAAGGCGACATCGTAATCGCCGGCCACACCGATAACGTGCCGATTCACGGCGGCCCGTATCAAACCAACCTCAAGCTCTCCATCGCCCGTGCCGCAACGGTGGCCCAGTTTCTGCTGGACCAGAAGACGATCGATCCCAAGCGTGTCTCCACCATGGGGTTCGGCGAATACCGGCCCATTGCCGACAACAACACCGCCGAAGGCCGGCGCAAGAATCGTCGGGTGGAGATTATCGTCGGCACCGTCCCCAGCGCCCGCCAAGACGCAAAAAACAGCGGCCCCACCGCCGCTCCTTAGCGCCACGGTTTAAACCGGAGAACATGGATATCCATAAAGCGTCAGTGTCTGGCTCCCATGCAGCGCATGGGAGCAGGGGGATCAATCCGTTTGAGCTTGAGGGTTAAGCGAATCAGAGAAAATCCAGCAGGGTCGGTTGGATGACCTGTGAGGCCACATTGAGAAGCACTTCGTAATGGGTCTGTTGCAGTTGAAGGTCGACGGCCGCTGCGGTGACATCGGTATCTTCGAGATCCGAGCGCATGGTTTCCACCGCGTTGCTGAAACTGGTCCAGCGCTCCTCCGTAGCCTCCAGACGATTGTATACCGCGGCGAACTCGGAGCGCACCAGTTCCAGTTGATCGTCGATCCGATACAGGGGATCCACCGTGGCGGCGATGGCCACGTCGTCATCGGCAAGCAGGGCCGCCTCCAGATCGTCGAGCACCTCGATCAGATTGTCCCCGCTTTCGATGAAGATATCGCTGCCGTCGGCCTGTAGCGTCACCTGAATGTTTTCGCCCACGATCACGTCATGGGAGCCGTCGCTGCCCGCGCTGGCGTCATAGGCGCCGGTAGTTACGTCGAAAGGCGCAGTGTCGGTAAGGTCGCCGTGGAAAAGGTAGCTGCCCGCGTATTTGGTATTGACCAGTCCCGCGATCTGATCCCGGATATTGGCCACCCCCAGGGCCAGGGCTTCCCTGTTTTCCGTATCCGGATTGGAAGCGATGGTCAAAGCGTCGGTCACCAGATCGTTGATCTGGCCTAAAACCGTTTCGGTGTACTCAACCCGGGTCTTGGCATCGGTGATGTTTTCCTGGTACTGCTCGATTTTCGACAGGGTTGTGCGGTAATCGAGCACCTTGCCGATATCGCCGGGCGCGTCGGAAAGGCTGTTGATCTTTTTTCCGGTGGCGATCCGGGTCTGGGTTTCGATCAGGGCGGTGCTCTGTTTGGCCAGATAGGATTTGATGTTTTCTGCCATGATTCTGGAACTGACTCTCATAATGACCTCCTGAACACGCCGGGTTATACCATTTCGATGAGTTTTTGGAGCATCTCGTCCACTACGGTCACCAGTTGCGCGGCGGCCTCGTAGGCGCTTTGAAACTGAATCAGATCGACCATCTCCTCGTCCAGCGATACGCCGGAGACCTCCTGCTGGTAGGTGACCAGCTGCTGGTTGATGGTCGTCTGATGATCGCTGTTGACCTGGGCCTGATAGATATCGTTGCCCACATTGGCGGCAAGGGCGTTGTAAAAATCGTCGAACGTGGCCGTTCCCCCGCCCATGAGAAGCTCGTTCTGCAGCTCGGCAATGGCAATGGCATTTTCGCTGCCGCCGGGGATGCCTTCGGTTGCATCCGCCGCGGCGATGAGGTTCGAATCGTCCACAATATCGCTGTTGATGGCGATGTCTGAGGCATCAGTGCCGGTGAAAAAAGCGGTTCCCGTACCGCCGTCAAGGTCCGTTCCGGCCGCATGCAGGGTGTTGACGGCGTCGATAATGCCCGCGGCCAAATCGTCCAGATCCTCCAGATAACCGGGTATGATCGTATCGCGCGCCTCGATCCAGCCTTTCAGCTTGCCGTTGTCGATATCGTCGGTGATGTTTTCCTCCGTGCCCGTACCGCTGGTCCAGTAGACGTCTTCGAAGCCGTCGGCATTGGTATAGGTGGTCAGCTCCCAGGAATTGGTGCGATCCACCAGGGTGTTGCCGTTGGCCGTGGTGATGGTCAGATAGCCGTCGTCATCCTCGAAGCTGTCCACATCGATCAGGGCCGACAGTTCCTGAAGCTTCAGATCGCGCTGGTCCCTGTAATCGTTGGCGCTGTGCAGGCTCCCTGCTTCGACCTCGGCGATCAGCAGGTTCAAATCGGCGATTTCGCTGGTCAGCGCGTTGATCTCTTCGACCGCCCCCGTGATGCTGGCATCGTTGTCGGACTGGACCTGGGTCAGTTCTGCGGAAAGGCTGTTGAAGACATCGGTCAGATTCTGTGTATCGGCAATCAGGGTGGCCCGTTCCGTATACCCGTCGGGGTTGTTGGAAACCTCCTGCCATGAATTCCAGAATTCGGCCATGGCATCGTTTAGTCCGTATCCGGAAGTCTCGTCGAACATCAATTCCGCTTTTTCCAGGGTTTCGAGCTGCGCCTCCCAGCGGCCCAGATCCGATTCCGACTCGGCCAGCTGTTGATTGATAAACCGGTCGTAGATCCGTTGAATCACCCGGTTGGCCTGCACGCCGGTACCCAGGGTGCCCCCCTCGTAGTAAACCGGTTCGTTCTGTTCCAACGTGACCCGCTGGCGGGAGTACCCTTCCGTATTGACGTTGGCGATGTTGTTCGCCGTTACGTCGATCGCTTTTTGCTGGGTGATCAGTGCGGTCTTGGCAACGTTGAACATGCCGTAGATGATGTTTGCCACGTCGGCTTCCTTTCTCTAACGCTAAGGGAAAACAACTTTTAAGCATTCTTTTCCGGCGGCGGTTCAGATGCTGCTGCGGATGATATTTCCACTGTTGCTGCGATAACCGCTGTTCTCCAATTGGATTCCCGGTTTCCGGTAAATCGGGCGTTCGTCGAAAAGACCGGTCAACAGATGCATGGCGTTGTCGATCCATTTCATGTAGTAGCGTACCAGTTGCCGATTGGCACCGTTTTTCAGGCGCACTTCTTCGATGAGCGAGCGCAGACCCTCGGCGCAGGACTTCAGTTTTCCGGCATAGGGGTCCGGGAGGTATGCAACCAGTTCGCTCACCTTGACCATCGATGCATCGATTCGATAGGTTGACGCCAATTGTCGGACCGAATCTTCTCTTTTCCGCTCGAGGCGCGTTATCCTGGCCACCAGCGCTTCCTTTCGCGACCTGGCCCGGTCGAGTTCCTGCCTGTTGGAAAGGGGAATCGCGCGAGCCTCGTCCTGCAAGACGGCCTTCATCTCGTCATAGCACTCGGTTTCTTCGTTTAGTGTCGAGATCAGTTGGTCAATCGCTGCATTCATGTGTCCATCCTTTTGTGCCGTCAAACATTGGTATCGATGTGCTTCAGGACGCTGTCGTTTTCAAGGCTTTCATCGATCATATTGACTGCGATCCGGTCGCCCATCACCCGGTAGGTTCCTTGTGCCAGCTGGCGTTTCAGTTCCAGCACCCGATCAACGCGGGTTTCCGCCAGCGATCGTGCCTTGCCGAAGGCCTCACTGAAGGCCAGGCCTTTTTCCGTCAGACGAACGGCATCTGTATGGCCTTGGCTGCTGTTCTGTTCGCGCCCTTCCGTCTGCGACGGTTGTTGCGGCCCATCGACGGAGATCTCTTCAGCAGGATGAGGAAGTAAAGCGCCATTTTCCGGTATTTCCATTCATGATCTCCTGATCATTGCGAGTTGCTACGGCCATGATGGAAGCTCATGGTCCGTTTCCCCTCTTATCGGCGTTTTTTTTCCATGGCTTTAATCAGAGCCAGGAATCACTGCGAACCGCAGATCAGAAGTTACAGTGCCCATCCGGAAATGGCCAATTCGTCCGATATCTTTGTTGCGCGAAAAATTTTATCCTCGAAATATCAACTATATGTCTGCGGTAAAATTATTCGTGCGCCTCGATCTCGACCCAATTTGCCTATTTCCGGACGGACACTCCCTATTCCGACATTTTCAACTGATCGAAAATCAATCTTGAAAGTCCGATCCCCCCGCTTTTGGCCATTTCACCGGCAATTTTCTCGTCCAGCATGTCGGTAAAAATCTCTTCGGCCATGGATCGCGGCAACAAGGCACTTTCCGGGACCGTCGCCCGCATTTCCCGAATCATGAAGTTGAGCAGCAACGATTCGAACTGCTCGCTGGCTTCCTTTAGATCGGCATCCGTACAGGTCTCTTTTTGAGCCTGTGAAGACAAAGCAGCAACGGTCTGGTTAACCGACGAAGCCTTGGCTTGAGCAATAGACGCACCTGGATCGATGCCGTTCAAATCGGACATCAGATCACCTCTAGATCGGCCTGCAAGGCGCCGGCCGCCTTGATGGCCTGGAAGATGGCGATCAGATCCCTGGGGGTGACGCCCAAGGCGTTGAGCGCGTTGACGACGTCACCGATGCTAACCCCCTGGGGAACCACTACCAGTTGATTGGCCTCTTCGCGGACATCGATCTCGGTGCTCGGCGTGACGACCGTCTCCCCTTCCGAAAAAGGCAGCGGCTGGGAAACGTTGGCCTCCTCTTTGACAACGATGCTCAGGTTCCCGTGAGCGATGGCAATGGTTGAAATGCGTACCGCCGCGCCCATGACCACGGTGCCAGTCCGTTCATTGATCACCACCTTGGCGTCGTGGTCCGGTTCCACCTCCAACGTGCCCAACGAGGCCAACAGGGGAACCGCATTGCCCTCGTATTGTTGGGGAATGCGGACCTCGATGGTTCCGGCATCCTGAGCATGGGCCAGCGGTTCGGCAAACTGCGCATTGATGGCCTCGACCACCCGTGTAGCCGTATTAAAATCTGGATTATGCAGGCTGAACAACAGGCTGTCCCTCGATCCGAAATTATTGGGCACCTCCCGTTCGATGAGGGCTCCGGACAGCACCCGGCCCACGGTGGGAAAATTCTTGGAGACCGAAGAAGCGGCTCCGCCGGCCCCGAAACCGCCGGTGTTCACCGGTCCCTGGGCGATCGCGTAGACCTTTCCGTCCACCCCTTTAAGGGGCGTCAGCATCAGCGTGCCTCCCTGAAGATTCTTGGCGTCACCGATGGAACTGACCAGCACGTCGAGGCGGTTGCCTCTTTTGGAAAAAGCAGGGAGATCCGCCGTGACCATCACGGCAGCCACGTTTTTCACCTGAATATCCCCGCGATCCACGGTGACGCCCATCTTTTCCAGCATGGAGGCCATGGACTGCAAGGTAAACACGGATTTTTTGCCGTCCCCGGTACCATCCAGGCCGACCACCAGCCCGTAACCCACCAGCTGGTTCTTGCGGACGCCGCCGATCTCGGCAATGTCCTTGAGTCGGACGGCCTGTGCTTCGTATTGCCAGCCCGCACAAAAAATGAGCAGCCACGCAATGGTTATGATTCGTATCGGTTTCATGAAACATCTTTCGTTAGAATGGCCACACCTTCATCACGATATTGGTCAGCCAGCCCGGTTTTTGCCGGTCGTCGATAACGCCCGTGCCGCTGTACGATATCCTGGCATCGGCAACATAGATGGAAAGCACCTGGTTGTCGGCATTGACATCCCGAGGCCTCACCACACCGGTGAGCTGGATCACCTGGTTTTCGTTGTTGATCAGCACTTCACGCGATCCCCGGACCACCAGATTGCCATTGGGCAGGACCTGGGTCACCAGGGCGGTGATATACGCATTCAGGTCACCGCTGCGTTTGGTAGTGCCGGTGCCTTCGAATTCGCTCTCCACACCGCCGGCCACCTTGGAAAAGGGATTGAAAAAGGGATCGGTGCTGGCATAGCGATTTTCAGCACCGAAGAAGGAATCGATGCTGGCGCCCAGGGAAGAGGACCGGTCGGTCTCCGTGCTGGCTTCGTTGGTGGCATCCGAGGATTCGCTGATCTTGATGGTAATGATATCGCCGACGGTTCGCGCCTTCTGGTCGGTGAACATGGCGGTCAGTGGAGCGTCTTCGTGCCAGAGCGATCCATCGGAATCGGTTTCCCGGGCCGCAGTCGGCACAGCCGGGACCGGAGCTGCTTGGACCGGCGTATAGGCGGTTGGCGGAGACTGCACGGGTCCGTTTGCGCCTGGAAAACCACCCGCGCATCCGACCAGGCTGAATCCCAGCAGCAAGCCGGCCGCCATGGCAAAGGCTTTTTTCGACTCTTGGTTTATCCATCGATGGATCATCTCGCACCTCACTAAAATTCGACGGCCACGGCATCGGGACCGGCTACCCGGGCCAGGATGACGCGGTTGGAATCCGTGTTCATCACCCTAACCATCTCCCCTTTGCGGCCCTGCTGCTTGACAATGCCGGTCGCCGTAATGGTCATCGGACCGGTTTTTGCGATAATTTTGACGATGTCGCCGCGTTTGACCACGGGCGGCTGGTCGATCATGCTCGTTTGCAGCACGGTCCCCGGATGAATCATGCGTGTGGTCCGGTTGCCCAGCGCCTCTTCCACCCTCCGGATCGTTTCCGAGCCCAGGCCTGCCAGATCGCGGCGTTCGACACGAATGTCGTCCAGGCGGATGTACTGATTTCTGCCCAAAGGCCTGGCTACGGTGACCACATCCGCCATGACGGAGACTGTTGCGTTGACCCACAGCTTGCGCACCGGCTCGCCGTTCACGAAGAGGTGCAGCGCCAGGATGACGTTCCCCAGATAGTCCTCGTGGCGATTGGGAATAATCCGGTAGGTCAAATTTCCGACCGGCAGCTGCACGGTTTCATCGAACTGGATGTCGCTGATGGTTGCATCTTCGCTATTCCATGCCATCCGGCTGCGAATGGCGTTATCCACAGCAACTCGAATCCGTTGGGCAGGCAGCGAGGCACAGGGCCGCGAAACCTTGACGTCCTCCGGCCCCTCGAAAATCATGGCATCCGTATCGTATCCGGCCTGCCGGAGTCGAATGCGAATATAATCCGCACTGACAAAACGGGTTTGACCGGGCCGGGGAGACCGGCTCACCTCGACCTCCAGGATGGCCCCGTGCGCCGGGTTGCCGCTTACTTCGGCAACGTCGCCGAGACGCACGCTCTCCCCGTTGACCACGGCCGCCGCTTTCAACGTGAGGCCGAGACGGTCCGCACAATCGGCCGAAACGGAAATCAAAAAAAGGATCGCCGCCGACACCCAGCAGGCAAGCCCGATGTCAATGCCCTGGCAGCTCTGTCTTTTTCGGACCATCATCAATTACCTTCTCAGATTCGTTGCGGTCTGGAGCATTTCATCGGAGGCCTGGATGGTCTTGCTGTTGGTTTCGTAGGCCCGCTGGGCCACGATCATATTGACCATTTCATCCACCACGCTGACATTGGACAGTTCCAGATACCCCTGGGCGATCGTGCCATAGCCGTCTTCTCCGGGCGTGCCGACGGTGGCGTCACCGGAAGAGGCCGTGGGGAGATACAGGTTCCTGCCGATGCTGTTTAAACCGGCCGGGTTGGTGAAGTCCGCGAGTTCGATCTGGCCGATTTCAGTTCCGGCCGTTTCATTGGCCAGCAACACGGATACGGTTCCGTCGGTTCCGATGGAAAGCGAGATCGCATCCGTTGGAACGGTAATCTCCGGTTCCATGGGGAACCCGTCCGAAGTGACCACCCGCCCGTCGGCGTCCAGTTTAAAGGTACCCGCACGCGTATAGGCAGTTTCGCCATTGGGTTGAACGACCTGAAAAAACCCGCCGCCTTCGATGGCCATGTCCAGTTCGTTTTCCGTGGTCTGGAACTCCCCCTGGGTGAACATTTTCAGGGTGGCGGCCGGCCGAACGCCATGGCCCACCTGAATACCGGTAGGAACCTGGGTGTCGGCCGAGGAGGAGACCCCCGGAGAGCGCAGGGTCTGGTACAACAAGTCCTGAAAATCCGCACGGCTCTTCTTGAACCCGGAAGTACTGACATTGGCCAGGTTGTTGGAAATCACGTCGATATTCAGTGTCTGGGCCTGCATCCCGGTGGCGGCAGACCATAAGCTTCTGATCATGGGTTCCTCCTGTGCATGCGCTTTTCTAAATCCGGTAGTCCGGTCATGTCCGTCCCCATCGACCCTGTTTCTTGTCGCTAGGCGACCTTGCCGACGTTGTTGATGCTTTTTTCCGTGGCTTCGTCGGCACTCTGGATCACTTTCTGATACGCTTCAAAGGCCCGTGAGGTTTCGATCATCTCGGTCATGGCCTGCACGGGATTGACATTGGCGGACTCCAGGTGCCCCTGTTGCACGCTCGTATTTTCCGGCCGATTGCCGACCACGGCCGGATCGTTGGAAGCAAACCGGCCGTTACCGGTTTTCTTCAGATTTTTGTTGTCCGCAAACGCGGTCACCTGCAAACGCCCAACTTCATCGCCGTCTACAGAGACATTTCCCAATTCGTCGATTTCGACATTCCCGCCCTCGATGGCAATCTCCCCACCCTCTCCCAGCACCGGATATCCGTCCTGGGTAACCAGAACGCCTTCCGTGTTCAACGTAAAGCTTCCCTGGCGGGTATACTGGACGCCGTCGGGTGTCTGAACGCTGAAAAAACCCTCACCGTTGAGGGCCACATCCAGGGGGTTGCCGGTCTGGTGGATGGCGCCCTGGCTGAAATCGACCCTTGTCGAAAACGGTGGCGCATACGGTGACAGGGATTGCAGCCCTTCCTCCGATGTCGTTGCCTCTGTTGCGGTCATCTCCTCCGGCACCCGGAATACGGATTTTTCGCCCTTGTACCCGACGGTATTGATGTTGGCCACATTGTTGGCCAGCATTTCCAGCCGCATCTGCTGCACCAGGGCGCCTGCCGCGGCAAGATACATTCCACCACTCATGGGGCACACCTTTGCATGGTTGTTTCAGGTTCGTTCATGCCACAAGTCACTGCAACCTGTGTGCCACAGAAAAAAGATTCTATTGTGCCAATGATCTGAAACGATTAGGAGGGATAAACCATGGCGGGAAGGCCGAAAAATAGAAAGACCGGTAGGCAACTTGTGCCTCACCGGTCTTTTTTTCCTATTGAATAGGACTTCAGGCGGCGTTCAGGCGCATTACCATACAGACTTCGGCCTCGGGCAAATGCAGCCGCCGGGCAATGTCGGCCACATCCATGCCCCTGTGGGCCATGGGCATGACCCGTTCGTAGTCCGGCTCCGGGTTGCCGGCCGTCGAAGGTGCGGCCGCCTGCATGGCATCCAATGCCTCAGCCATCGACGGATTTCTGACGACACCGCCCAGTTTTTGTCGTTCCTGGTCGATCGCCCGGGCCAATGCAGCCAGAACGGAGTCGGTTTTCTGGGCCATGAGAAACATCAAGGCCCGGTGTTCGATGTCGCCGCGATACGCACCGGCCTCTTTTTCTACGGGCAGCGATTCAAGTTCGCGCCGGTTGCGTCTGCGGTTCAAAAACGATTTGAAAAACAGCGTCCCGATCAACAGCACAACTAAAATCAATCCCCATATTTCATAGCTGGCGTGCAACATACTCACCTCTTTTTTCTTCGAATGATCCAGAACCATTGAAACGGGCCTCTCTACAACGAACGCCCGGTCAATCCTCCAGCAATCCCTCGCGCCGCAATTTGCTTCTCAGGTGGATGATCGCCTGGGCATGGATCTGCGATACCCGCGATTCGGTGATGTTCAGCACCTGTCCGATCTCTTTCATGGTCAGTTCGTCGGAATAATATAGGGAGACAACCAGCTTCTCCTTTTCCGGCAGCAGATCAATATTCTTGGCGATGGTGGCCTTGATCTCCTTCATGGTGGTCAATGACAGGGCGTCGTCGGCATCGCCGTTGGCCAGAGAGCTTGAAATGTCCGCCGATTCGTTGCGCGAGGCATAGCCGATCTCCTCGAAACTGACGAAAGAGATGCTGGACATCCGTTTGACTTTGTAAAACTGCTCCAGTTCCATGCCCATCTCTTCAGCGACCTCCTCGTCGGTCACTTCCCGGCCGTATCGCTGCTCCAGTTTCAGATAGGCTTTTTCCAGGTCCCGAATCTTCCGACGGGTGGTACGTCCCAGAAAATCCCGCGACCGCAGTTCGCTCAGCACGGCGCCCTTGATCCGGAAAACCGCATAGGTGATGAATTTGTTGTCCCGCGAAGGATCGTAGCGCTCGATGGCCTGGATCAGACCGATGACGCCTACATTGATCAGGTCGTCAGTATCGATCATGGCCGGCAGATGAACGGCGATGCGGTTGACAATACGCTTCACGTAGGGAAGATACTCATTGATGATCTGGTTGCGAAGCAGATGGCTGTCTTTTCCGAAGCTTTCTTCTCGCGATTGCGCCAAATCCATTCGATTACTCCATGTTTAGGAATTCTTCCATAACGCTTCTGCGGCATGCGTTCTTCCCGGGCGGACGGGAGATCGGCTGCCGCCAGGTCCTTCTACCTGCACCATGGGTAGCCTTCCGGTTTCCCTCTCCGCCCTGCGGCAAAACGAAACCGGGCTAAACGATATCCTGCCAGATTAAAGGCAGCTTGTCCGAACGGGGGACCATCGGTTCGGTCCGCGCGAATTTATGGGCCAACTCGGCGAAATTTCTGCTGGCCTGGGTCATGGGGGCCATTTCGCTGATCACTTTTTGTTTACGAACACCGGTTTTTACGTTTTCGTCCATCAGCACGCTGCCGAAATACTCGATGGAAACATCCAGAAAACGATCGGCGACCAGACAAAGCTGGCGGCTGACGTCGTCGGCTTCGCGGACGCTTTTGGCCAGGTTGACAAGCAGCCGGAAATGTTTTTCCCGATACTTGACGGACAATACTTTCATCAATGCGTAGGCATCCGTTATCGATGTGGGTTCGGGGGTGACCACCACCATGATTTCATCGGCCGAAGCATTGAAGAAAAGCACGTTCGAAGAGATGCCGGCGGCCGTGTCGATCAAAACGATATCGAATTTGGACAGCAGCGCATTGAGTTCTTTAAAGATTTCAGCTTTTTGATCGAATGTCAACTTCGTCATTTCCTGAATACCCGACGAAGCGGGCAGGATCTTCAGATTCCCCGGTCCGTCGACAATGATTTCAGACAGGCGTTTGCTTCCTTCGATGACATGGGAAAGGTTGTAGCGGGGCGTCAGGCCCAACAGCACGTCCAGATTGCCGAGCCCGAGGTCCGCATCGAAAACGAGGACGCGCCGGCCCAGTTTCCCCAACGCATATCCCAGGTTGGCGACGATATTGGTTTTACCGACGCCGCCCTTGCCGCTGGTAATTGCAACCACCCTTGCCTGGGTGTTCAGCATGTCACTTTTTTTCGTCATCGATGGCTGCCGTCTTCTCTCCCGGTTCAGGCGGATGACCTGCCCCCTGCTTTCTGTTTTTGACATTGCCGTCTATTCTCCCGGTTACATGGCCCTGGCGCGTTGAAACCCAGCGCTGCCAGTGCCCATTTTTCTGATCTCATCAATGTTGCAGCATGCCCGACAGGGTTTGAATCCTTCGCTGATAGCCTGCTCGATGCTGTCGAAAGCGATGATGTTCTCCACGTTGATCCGCTTCACCGACTTGCAGGCGGGGTCATGGAACAGTTCGGAATTCCGATTGGCCAGGAAACGGGCCGATGCCGTTGAATCGTCCACCGTTTGGTCGTTCAAACGGCTCTTCCTGCTCGGAAAAACCGTCACCCGGCCGCCTGCGGCTGTCCGGTTGGCGGCAATGTCCTTTAAACGCCCTGCCGTGGCGGCCTCCAATTTCTCGTACAGGTCGACGCCATCCGCCAGAAAAGACGCCGGCAGGCGGATCTGGTTTAATAAATCCACAGAAACCGGGTCGCCGTCGCATTCGTCCAGATGGGTGAGCAAAAGTCTATTGGGATGAACGGGCCTGAAGTTTTCGACCGCTGCGGCCAGAACAGCATCTTTCACGGTGGCATTGAGCACCAGATGGGTTTCGTCCGGAGCGGCGGCGTGAAGGAGAAATCCGACCGTTTCCAGCATGGACCGATCACCGTGGCCGATGCCCGGCGTGTCGATCAGGATCACATCGGCATCCGCCAGTTCATTTAACGCCAATTGCAGGTCGTCGATGTCGTGGATTATGAACAGCCTCAGATTCGCGATGCGGGCGAACCGGTTCAGCAGACCATTGGCCGCCATGCGATACCGGTCCAGGCTGATCATGCCCACCTTGCGCTGTTCGAGCACCCGGCATTGCCAGGCCAGTTTGGCCAGGGCGCTGCTCTTTCCCGCGCCGGGCGGTCCCACCAGGGCGATGACCTGTTTTTTCTCCCTGCGATCGGTGAAAGGCTCGGCCGACAAAGGCGTGCTATCCGTTTCCGGCAAAAACGCCTCGTTCCGTTTGTCCGGAACGGTGGCGCGCAGGTACCCACCGGGTCCCTGCTGCCATACCCCTTCCATCGGTACTTTTTGTGCGAAGATCGGTCCGGGTCGAAAAGAGGCGCTATTTTCCCTTTCCTTGCGAAGCGTGCCCTCCTTCGCTTCCTTTTTTAAGGCAGCAAAACGGCGGCCGTCGGCAAGGGCCCCGGATTGCGGAACCGACGACAGGGATACCCGGTCCGCAGCGTTGATCTCGTCAAGCTGCCGGGCCAGCAAACCGGTAAACGCTTTTTCGTCGTCATCCCGACTCAGCGGGTAATCCGTTGCGGCGGTGATTTCGACATGCTTTTTCTTCCATGCACCGAAAAACCCGCGCGGCTTGGCTTCCTTGGCCGACAGGATCACGGCATCGTCGCCGAACGCCCGCTTGACCAGCCTTAGCGCTTCGGTCATATCGGCAGCTTCGAAGCGTTTAATCTGCATTTGAGGCCTCCACGGTTCCTACGATATGTATTTTGGCGCTACTAATAATCTCGTCATAGGACAGTACGGCCAGGCCGGGGATAAACCGGTCGGCCAGTTTCTTGAATTGGCTTCGAATCTGGGCGGAACAGACGAGCAGCGGCTGCGTGCCCAGGGTTTTGTAGTCCTCCATCTTGACGGCCAGGTCATCCATGATGGCTTTGGCATAGGCCGGTTCAATGGCCAAAAAGGTGCCCTGGTCGGTCTTCTGGAGCGACTCGGCGACTTTCTTCTCCACTCGCTGATCCAGGGTGAGGACGTGCAGTTGGCCGTCGCCCGCCTGGTAAAAACTGGATATGGTCCGCGCCAGCGCCTGGCGCACGTGCTCGGTGAGGATATCGAGCTTCTTCGTTGCCGGGGCCCAGTCCGCCAGGGTTTCCACGATGGTGAGCAGATCCCTGACCGGCACCTGCTCCCGCAGCAGATTCTGGACAACCCGGACGACGCCGCCCAGCGAAATGAGATTGGGCACCAGTTCCTCGACGGCCTTGGGATGGCTGGCCTTCAGCGTATCCAGCAGCTGTTGGACTTCCTGCCGCCCAACCAGTTCATGGGCATGGCGCCGGATCACGTCGGAAAGATGGGTGGTCATCACCGTTGCCAGGTCCACGACGGTGAATCCCTTGGCGTTGGCCTCTTCCCTTACGGCGGGCTTGATCCAGTATGCATCCAGCCCGTAAGTGGGTTCGGTGGTGGCGATGCCGGAGACAGCTTCGTCGACGTTGCCCGGGTTCATGGCCAGCAGATGATTGACCATCAGGTCGCCGCCGGCGATTTCAATCCCCTTGAGAAGGATCGAATAGGTGCCCGGTTTCAGTTTCATATTGTCCTGGATGTGAATGGACGGCACCACGATGCCGATCTCCTGGGCGATCTGGCGCCGGATCGACTTGATCCGTTCCAGCAATTCACCGTTTTGCTCCACGTCCACCAGGGGGATCAGGCCGTAGCCGACTTCAAGGGCCAGCACGTCGATGGGCGGCAGGGGTTTGAAGGATTCCGGGGGCTTTTCCTGCGCCTTTTTCTGCAGTTGCAGCGCGCGCTCTCGATCTTCTTCGATCTTTGCCCGCTCGACCTGAAAGACCAGGTAGGCCACCAGTCCGGCCGTTGCAGACAGCACCCAGAAAGGAATGGTAGGCATTCCGGGAACCAGGCCGAAGCCGAACAGGATGGCCGATGCCACCACGAACGCCCGTGGCTGCACCAGCAGTTGGCTTCCGATGGCCATGCCGAGATTCTTTTCGGCGCCGGCCCGGCTGACGACGATACCGGCGGCGGTGGAGATGATCAACGCGGGGATCTGGCTGACCAGGCCGTCGCCGACGGTGAGCAGAGTATAGGTCTGAGCGGCATCGGCAAAGTTCATATCTTTTTGAAACACGCCGATGGCGAAACCCGCCAGGATATTGACGAGGGTAATGATGATACCGGCGATGGCGTCGCCGCGGACGAACTTGTTGGCGCCGTCCATGGCGCCGTAATACTCCGCCTCGCGGCTGATCTGCAGCCGCCGCTGCCTGGCTTCGACCTCGTCGATCAGGCCGGCATTCAGATCGGCGTCAATGCTCATCTGTTTGCCGGGCATGGCATCCAGGGTGAAACGGGCGGCCACTTCGGCGATGCGGCCGGCACCCTTTGTGATCACCATGAAATTGATCACCACGAGGATCACGAAAACGATCATCCCGACCAGGTAGTTGCCTCCGACGACGAAGTTGCCGAAGGACATGATCACCTTGCCGGCGGCATGGGTTCCCTCGTTGCCGTGCAGCAGGATGATTCGCGTGGAGGCCACATTCAAAGAGAGCCGAAACAGCGTCACCATCAGCAGAAGTGAAGGAAACGAGGAGAGATCCAACGGTTTTAAAATATACATGCCTACCAGCAGAATGATCAGCGCCAACGTAATATTGAAGGCCAGCAGCAGATCCAGCAGCATGGCCGGTATGGGGATGACCATGACCGTCAGGATCATCATGGCGGTAAAGCCCATGAAAACATCGGTGTTGTTGGCGAAAAAGGCGAAACGGCCCAGATAGCTTTTCGATTCGGCAAGTTCCATAACTAGCGGTGACGCTCCTCGATGGCGGAAGGTTTGGCATTGGAATTAGCATTTTCCATGCCTATTGGTCGGAATCGACCCGCCTCTCTTTTAGCTTTCAAATAACCTATTGATTATTAACGTTATTGATGTGCATCCGGATTCAGGATGCCGATAACGGCAGGCGGGATATTCGTAAAAATTAATTGGACGACTGCAGGAGCGTCAATTTATTGTCCCGAACGATCCCGATGGATAGGGTCGGTTTTCTGATGCTGTCAACCAGCGACCATCCCTTTCAGGCGGTAGACATAGGCCAGGATCTCCGCAACGGCCCGATACAATTCCGCCGGGATGTGGTCGCCGATTTCCGTTGCTTTGAACATGGTCCGGGCCAGTGGTTTGTTTTCCACCATCGGGACATCGTTTTCGGCGGCGATGGCTTTGATCTTCTGGGCAATGAAGCCGGCTCCCTTGGCCACGACGACAGGCGCGGGCATGCCCTCCTCGTATTTGATGGCAATGGCCAGGTGGGTCGGGTTGGTAATTACAACGGTCGCCTCGGGAACGGCTTCCATCATGCGTCTTCGGGCCATCTCCCGCTGAACGGAGCGAATTCTGGCTTTCACCGCAGGATCGCCCTCGCTCTGCTTGTGTTCGTCCTTGACCTCCTGCTTGGTCATTTTCAGGTCCTGGGTGTGCTGCCATTTGTTGTAGGCAAAATCGAGCGCCGCCATGACAAACAGAATCAAGCAGGTGTACAGGGCCAGTTGGAAGGAAACCTGACCGATAAATGAGAGGATTTCGCCGACGCTCAATCGCATGAGGCCCGGAATTCGATCCGTGTATCGCATAAGAACGATATAGACCACGCCTCCGATAATGACCAGTTTCACCATGGACTTGATCAGTTCCACCAGACTGCGCAGGGAAAAAAGCTTTTTGATTCCGCTGATCGGATTCATCTTGGCCAGGTTGGGGGCCAATTTCTCGCCGGTGATCAAAAAACCGAACTGGGCCACATTGCCGAACACACCGGCGGTGATGACCACCAGCATCAGGGGAATGAGCAGAACCACACAGGAGAGAAACACCTCCCAGAACAGGTTGTGCATGGTTTCGGTTGCCATAACCAGGGTTCCGGCCCGCTGATACATGGCCCGCATGGTGTCCCTCAGTTGTTCCAACATCCATGATCCGCCGAAGAAAAAGACGCCCATGCCGCCGGCAAGAATCAGCACCGAGGGAATTTCACGGCTTTGCGCCACGTTGCCCTTGTTGCGGGCATCATTTAGCTTCTTGTCAGTTGGCTGTTCGGTTTTGTCCTGGCTCTGGTCTGCGGCCATGGGTCACCTTCCGCCTGCCATCAGCCGTATCAGTTCGTACAGCGTCGTTCGATAGGAGGAAAAAATGTCGATGAAAAATGCCGTCAGATAAGGGGCCACGATGATCATGAAAGCCAGACCGATCAGAATTTTCAACGGCATGGCCACGATAAAGATGTGCATCTGGGGAACCGTACGGGAAACCAGGCCGAGCCCGACGCTGACCAGCAGCATAACGGCGATCAGGGGCGCCCCGACCTTGATGCCGACCACAAACATGTTGCCTGCCAGGTTCATCATCATGCCCACCAGTTCTGAATGGATCTGCAGGGAAAGGGGCGGCACGAGGGTATAGCTGTCCACCAGAGCCGAAAAGAACATATGGTGGGCGTTGATGGCGAGAAACACCAGCATGGCCGTTAAATTATACAATTGGGCCAGAACCGGGATCTGGGTGCTGGTGGCCGGATCGACCACATTGGCTACGGCAAACCCCATCTGGTATCCGACGATCTGGCCGGCCAGTTGGATGCCGGCGAACAGCAGCTTCACCGAAAGGCCGATGGTCACGCCGATGGCGATCTCGGAAAGGATGCCGATGACGAAGGCTGCAAGCCCTAAATTCGCCACACCGACGCCGACGCCCACCACGGGGAAAAGCAGCACGCTGACCGCAATCGCCAGACCGGCCTTGAAGACAACCGGTATGGTGGCGCTCTCCAGTACCGGAGCGCTGAAAACGATGCCCACGACTCGCAGGAAAATCAACAGCACGCCGAAAAATGCATCCAGGGGAATATTGAAGGTCGCCATCGCTTCGTTCCACGGCTGATGCTATCGAATATAGGACGGCAAATTGATGAACAGGTTCTGGGTGAACCCGATAATGACTTTCATCATCCAGGGGAAAAAAAACAGCAGGGCCAGGGCCACGCCAAGCATTTTGGGCACGAACACCAGGGTCATTTCGTTGATCTGGGTGGCAGCCTGAAACATACTGACCAGAACGCCGCTGATAAGCCCCACGGCCAGCATGGGCGCCGCCAGAAAGATGGCCGTCTTGATCGCCTCCAGAAAAAAGCCGGTGACAAATTCAGGGGTCATGGGAAGTCACTCCTTTAGGCAAAGCTTTTGACCAAGGATCCGACGATCAGGTACCAGCCGTCGGCCAGGACAAAAATCATCAGTTTGAAGGGCAATGAGACCATGATGGGCGGCAGCATCATCATGCCCATGGAGAGCAGGACGCTGGCCACGACCATGTCGATGATCAAAAAGGGCACGTACAGCATGAAACCGATCTGAAAGGCGGTCTTCAACTCGCTGATAATAAATGAAGGAATCAGCACTGTGGTGGGCACTTCGTCAATATTGGCCGGCCGGTCCAATTTGGCCACGTTGACCAGAAGGGCCAGATCCTTTTCGCGCGTCTGGGAAACCATGAAGGCGCGGATGGGCCCCACGGCCTTTTCAAGGGCCTGTTTCTGATCGATCTTCTTTTCCATCAGTGGCTGGAGGGCATCCTGGTTGACCTGCTGCCACACCGGCGTCATCACGTAAAACGTCAGAAAAAGAGACAGCCCGATGACCACCTGATTGGGCGGCAGCTGGTTGGTGCCCATGGCCTGCCGCAGCAGGGAAAAAACGATGGCGATGCGGGTAAAGGAGGTCAGCATGATCAGAATCGACGGGGCCAGCGAGAGGACCGTCATCAGCAAAAAAAGCTGCATCACCACAGCCACCTTGCTCTGGTCGGCCTGCTGGTCCAGGCCGATGCTAAGCAAAGGCGCCGGTGTCTGGGCCAGGGCGTTGCCGGCCGCCATGAACACAATGAGCAGGGCCAATACGACAACTCCGGTCACGATTGATTTTTGCGTGCAGCAAAGGCCCCGGCGGCGGCGTTGTGGAAAGGGAGCACTGATCTTCACGGCTGGTCCTCCTTGCCTTTCCATCCGCGGCCCAGTTGCCGCAATCTCCGGGAAAACAGGGGGCCGAAGGACTCGGGTTCTTCAGAAGCCATGCGAGAAAGCACATGGTCTTCATCGAGGGTGTCCAGCAGGTTGATGCGATCCCCGGCAACCCCGACCACCAGCACCTTGCCGGGAACATGGACCAGGGAAATGGTCTTTTTCACGCCCATGTAATGGCTTTCCAGCACCTGGATCTGCTTTCCGCCTCCGGCGCCCATGCGCTGACGGGTCAATTTCCGCAGTCCGTACAAAAGGGCCAGGATCATGACCAGCACCACGCCCAGCGACGCGATCATCTTCAGTCCGGCGGTCAATATATCCGGTGTCCCGTTCATCCCAGTTTCTCCACCCGTTCCACGGGGCTGATCACTTCCGTGAGCCGGATGCCGTACTTTTTGTTCACCACGACCACGTCGCCCTTGGCGATGAGCCGGTTATTGGCTAGGATTTCGAGCGTATCCCCGGCCTCCTTGGTCAATTCGATCACGGACCCCTGCCCCAGCTTGAGCAGGTCGTTGATCAGCATTTTGGTCCTTCCCAGCTCGATGGTGATCTCCAGCGGAATGTCCAACAGCAGATCCAGGTTCTCCCCGCCGGCCTTGCCGGCACCGGTTTTGGCGATCTCGAACGCTCCGCCTGCCGGGGATGGGGGATTGGCCGCCTTTTTGGCTCCCTTTCCGTTGGGCGCATTCCGTCTATCGTTTTCAGCCATGGGTTATCCCTTTCCCTGGTCCTGATCGATCGCTTCAGTGATTTGCACGGCCTTGCTCCCTTTTACGACGCCGGGCATTCCTAAAAATTTGGGCACGCGCTCAATATTCATGACCACATGGTTTTGAGGACCGGTGTTCAACCGCAGAACGTCGTCCACTTCGAAATTCAATATGTCCTGTACCGAATAGACCGTCTTGCCCAATTCGGCGACGATGTTGACTTCGGTGCGTCCCAACAGTTTACGGATCTCATCGCCGAAGGAGCTGGCCCGGTCCTTTTCGCGCAGGTAGCTGGAAGAAAGCTGGTCCTTGATGGGTTCCAGCATCAGATACGGCAGGCAGAGGTGAATGTTGCCCGAAAAAAACTCGGTGCTGATGTCGAATACGACGATGATCAACTGATCGCTGGGATTGACCAGGTATACGAATTCCGGCTTGGTTTCGATTTTACGCAAGGAAAGATGCAGGGGGTAGGCCGCGTCCCAGGCCGTCTCCAGATCCTTCAATACCGCCATGGCAATTTTCTGGAGCATGCGCCGTTCGATCATGGTGAATTCGCGGATTTTCTCCATGGGTTTGCCGTCCCCGCCGAACATGCAGTCTATCAAAGAAAAGACCAGGTTGGGCTCGAAGGCCATCAGCGCGGAACCGATCAGGGGCTCCATACTGAAAATGATAAATCCGGTGGGGTTGGAAAAGGCCTTGATAAATTCGCCGAACTTGACGGTTTCCCGGGAGATGGCCTTGACGGATATGGTGCGTTGAAAAAGGTTGGAAAGCGAACCTTGAAAAAGGTTCACAAATTTGTCGTAGACCTCCTCCAGTGCGTCGAACTGGCCGCGCTGCATGATGTTCTGGGCGGTGAGATCGTAGGAACGGACCTCGACAGGGGCTTCCTGCTTCTCCTCGACGACGTCGATTTCCCCGCTGTCCATTGCCGAAAGCAGCGCATCGATCTCCTCCTGGGATAGAATCTGGTCGGCCATGGTCGCTTCCTATTGTACGACGAATTCGGTAAAGTAGAGGTTGTTGACCTGCCCTTTGGTCATCAGGCTGTTGATCTTTTCCATGATTTCCTTTCTCAGGGCGATCTTCCCGTCCGTTGTGCTCACGTCCTCGTACTTTTTGGTGGGCAGGATCATCAAAATCGCATCCCGAACCTGGGGCAGACGACTTTCGATGGTTGTCATCGCCTCGGGATCACTGAGTTCCAAGGCCATCGTCACCCGAAGGTAGCGCTTGCCGCCGTGATCCGCCAGGTTCACGATCATGGTATCCAGCGAGTACAACGGACCGATGGCGTTTTCCTCCTCTTCCACCGGAATCTCCTCTACCGTGGCCGGGTCCTTGGGCAACTGGGAGATCTTGTTCCAAAGGATAAAAAAACCGCCTCCCACGGCCCCCATGAAAAGCAACACAACCGAAAGGATAATGATCATCAGCATTTTAGACATACGCCTGCCTCCGCCGGGTAATGGATCGGATTCGTATCGACCCGTTTTCTATCGATGATGACATTGATTAGCATGTTGCATGCCATAGTAAAAAAAGGGAATTCGAGGATCACTTCCAATCGGCGTGGATGTGCTTTCGGGTAGTTATGTTGCGGTTTGGCGGGGAGATAAACGGTTCGGTCGAACCAAAAAATCGATGCGGGCAACGGCGTGTCGGGGAAAAACGGCAGCCGGCGTGTCAATAAATACGAAACAGGGTCAAGGTGTTGACAGGCGACAAGCGGTCTTCCCGGATATCGGAAGACCGCTCGCCCTGTCGAATCGTTTACTGTGTCACGAGGTTAGCGCTTGATGTTGATCAGTTCCTGGAGGATCTCGTCGCTGGTGGTGATCACCTTGGAATTGGCCTGGTAGGCGCGTTGGGTGGTGATCATCTCCACGAATTCGGTGGCCATGTCCACATTGGACATCTCCAGGGTGCTGGGCGCGATGGCACCCAGGCTGGCGGTATTGGGGGCACCCAGCAGGGCCTGGCCGGAGGCCAGCGATTCGGAGTAGAGGTTGCTGCCCTGTTTGGCCAGTCCGGCGTAGCTGGCAAAATCGGCCAGCGTGATCAGGGCAAAGGGAAGCATGGAGCCGTTGGAATAGATCCCCGTGAAATAGCCGTCTTCATCGACGGTCACTGACTGAAGGCTGCCGGACGGGTAGCCGTCCTGGCTCTGGGCTGTTTTGGTGGATTCGGAGCTGTAGCCGGTGACACTGCCGTCCGAGTCGCCGGCGGTATCCAGATAGGTCCAGGTGATGGTCTGTGTCGGATTCGCCGGAGCGAGGCCTGTAATGGTAATGGTAGGGTTGGCATCGGCGGGGACACAACTGCCCGGGTCCAGTTCTCCGTTTGCGTCGAATGCGATCGTACCGGTGGATGCACTCGTTGCGGTCCCGTTGTCGTGGGTCACATCGACCGTCCAGTCCCATCCTGTGGCGGTTCGTTCAAATACAATATCAAGAATGGCTTCCGATCCCAAAGAATCGTAGGTGGTGATGGAGCTGGTGAATGTATCGCCGACCTCCGCATCGCTGTTCAAATTGAGGCCGAAAGTGATTTCGCTGGTGGGATTGGGGGCGCTGCTGCCGTTGGGCAGAACGATGTCGCCGATGGTACCGATATCGCCCGTAGTCGGGTCTACCGAATATCCCTGAACGATGAATCCGTCCGGATTGACCAGGTTGCCTTCGTTGTCCCATTCGAACTGCCCGGCCCGAGTGTAATAGTTGATGCCGGTCGAGGGGTCGCTTACCATGAACAGTCCGGAACCGTTGACCGACAGGTCGGTGGCGCTGGTGGTATTCTCCAGGGATCCGGATTCCCACTGGGGGTTCACCCCGTTGAGGGTCACGCCGCGCCCGATCTGCAGGTTGGTCTGACTCAGGGTGGAGCTGAAAATATTGGCGAACGACACCCGCGAGCATTTAAATCCGGTAGTGTCCACGTTGGCGATGTTGTCGCCGATCACCGCCATGGCGCTGGTGTTGGCTTTCAGTCCCGATATGCCGGAATACAACGAACCAATCATAACCGATCTCCTTTATCTGTCCTTTACACGTTTTCGTCAACGCCGGCGGACTCAACCCGCACCAGCGAAGAAATGGCGACTTCCTGATCGCCGACCAAAAGCACCGTCTCTCCCGATTGATAGTCGATACCCGTCACCGTTCCGGTAATGTAAGAGGTGGAGGCTACGCTATTGCCATCGGCATCGATGGCATAAATTGAAAAGGTGTACACCCCGTCGCTGACCGCAGCGCCGTTTTCGTCGGTACCGTCCCATTCGATGGCATGGGTTCCCGCATCCAGGCTGCCGGCATCGATGTCGTTCACGAACCCGCCGGAACTGTTGTAAATCATAATATACACGCTGGAACAATCGTCTCCCAGTTCGACGGAAATATCATCGGCAAGCCCGTCCGAAACGGTAACCGTGTTACCGGCGGCGGTGATTTTCGTCCCGACGAAATTCGCGGCCTCGATGTTGTTCAAGGTGGATTGATAGACTTCGAAGTTCGCCAGGGTATCGTTGACATTCTGGAGTTGCTCGAGGGAACTGAACTGGGCCAGTTGCGCCGTGAACTCGGTGCTGTCCGAGGGGTTCAACGGATCCTGGTTCTGCAATTGGGCCACCAGCAGGGTCAGAAAATCGTCCTTGTCCAGGACCGATTCATCGGTGCTGGTTGTCGTGGATGCCTGGCTGTATACTTCGGAAACGCTCGTGACGCTCATTGTCTTATCCCTTTGAAAATCATTGTTCGGGTACTACGATCATACGCAACGAATCAGGCAAAATAATTGACGCCGTCCTTCTTTGCACCCGTCGGATGATCGTCCTCTCGTCCGCTGTTTTCCCGACGATCGGTTTCCGGCTCCTGCTCGGAATCCTGCCGCCGTCCGTTTTGAAAGGAAGAATGTTTAAACATCTGGGCAAACTGATCCCGGTTCTGCTGCTGTTCCGCATCGGGATTGACCACCACCTCGAAGCGATCGACGGTCAGTCCCTGGTGCTGCAGTTCCGTTTTCAACTGGTGCAGGTTGGCCTCGATAATCTCCTTGACCACCGGTTGATCGGTCACCATGCGCACCACCAGCTGTTCTTTGTCGGCGGAGATATTCATCTGGACATTGCCCAGAAAATCCGGCTTCAACCGGATCTGAATCTCGCTGCGGCCCTGGATGGTACGCAAACTGGCCTTGTCTACGATCTGGTCCGTGACTGTGGCCTGAAAACGCTGGGCCGTCGACGCTTCCGTTCGTTCCGACGGTGCGGCCTGGACGGAACTGGTTTTTTCGGTCGTCGCCCGTGCGGCATCCTGAATCGTATCGGCGAAACGATTCGATTCCGTACCTGCCGTTTTCACCGGCTCCGATGAGGGCGCTGCTTTGGGCAGTTCCTTCTCACCGGCATCTGCCGATTGGCTTTTGTCCTGGATTTCGCTTCGCATAGCGCGCCGGCTATCGGAACGGTTTTCATCCAAGGACGATGAATCCTGGCCGGTCTTGCCGCCGACAGCCGACAGCGACTCCCTCAGTTCCCGGTTTTCTTTTTGAGATGCGCCTGGATCGTCGGTACGAAGAGCCTTTTTAATTCCTTCACCGATGCGCTGCGCATTGGCTTCAGGGTTTTCTTCGTCGGCTGTTTCGTCAACGGCGGCGGCTGATGAATCGACCGGGGATACTGGTTTCTCTTTATTTTTTTCCGCCTGCAACGTTTGGTTGAACTCGGCCGTTTTGACCTCATCCTGAGTCTGAGCTAATTTCCCGGTTTCGAGACCCTGCTCCATCGCCACGGACTTATCCGATGCGGTACTGTCTTCAGCCATCGCATTTAACGCGGTCGCCCATTGGCCACGTGCCTGCCCTTCCTGATCGCCACCGGTCATCTCTTGAACGACCGCCATGGGTTGAACGCGAAGGTCCACGGTTCGACCGGATTTATCGACCGAATCCATATCCATGACGAGATTCGCAAGCGCCTGCAAAGACGGGTTTTCAGCGACAGACAGGTGGTCACCCGTCATCTGCTGCAAAGCATCCTGGATGTCTGAAATATCGATGCCATCGATAAGTTGGCTGTCGTCGGGCAGTTCCGTAGATTGTTCCATGGCCTCGGCAATCATGGAAGTCAATTGATCCCAGTCGAGGGCTTTCAATTCGGTGGTTTCCGATTCTGTGGATTCATTTTGGAGTTGATCCCGGATTTCTCCGTCGGAGGCTGCCGAGGCGTCATCCCCGGTGAGTTTTCGGACCCAGGCGGGAAACGAATCGGATGCTTCCCCACCGGCTTGTGCAGATCCGTCTTGCGCGAGTCCGCTGTTCACCGTTGCCGAATTTCCTGTTCCGGTGCCGCCGCTACCCGCTGCGGGCATCGAACCGGTGGCCTGTACAAATGTACCGAAGGGAATCATTCGCTCTCTCCGTTGGCATTAATCATTTTTCGGGCAAAACGGTTCACCGCGAGTTCATCGATTAGTTCCATTTCCTTTTTCAATATGGCCCGATTGTAGCGATCCAACCCCTGCTCCTTGAGCTTTTCCAGAATCTGACGCCGCTTCATGGCTTCGAGAAGCTCGTTTTGTTTTTCGGATTCGTCCTCAACAAGCTTTTCGAGCGTGTTTTTCTGGCGTTCGATGCGATCGGCCAGCCGATTCAGGTAAGAATGATAGGCGAGCACCCCGTCGCTGGAAAGGCCTTTGGACTGTTCTTCTTTCAACGCTTGAGCGGTATCCATCTCTTTCCTTTTCGTCGTGTCCAGTTGCTGCCGGACCTTTGCCACCTGCTGTTTGATTTCGGCGAGTTCCTTTTTCAGGTTGTCTTCGATAAATTGCCGATGATCCAAAACGGTTTGCAGGTTGAAAGTGTACATGGTTACACAACTATCGATTCGGGTTCGATACGTTCTTGCCTTAATTGCTTAGCATACCTCGTGCCAGATATTGACATCTCTTCTTATACCTGTTTTTACTGCATTTTTTTCGTTTTTCGTTTCCGTTCGGATTCTCCGCCGCTTCACTGACCGGCAACAATTTCCATCAGCAGCATTTTTTTCCCCGGCCCGTTTCCCGAAGAGAAATTGTCTTTTGACCATAACAGGGTCCGGCTGCCGTCTATTGCATCATGGCGTGCAGCGCCGCGACGCTTTCTTCAAACGTTGTGGCGTCCTTGATTCCCTGGCGGAGATAGCTGTTGATGGGTTCGATCATCCGGATGGCGAAGTCGATATTGGGATTGCTGCCGGCCTCGTAGGCGCCGATATTGATCAGGTCTTCGGCTTTGCGATAGGTCGCCAGCACCTCCTTGATCTTTCCCACGTGGTGCTTGTGGTCGAGATCGGTAATATCTTCCATCACCCGGCTGATACTTCTGAGGATGTCGATGGCCGGATAGTGGTTCTGGTTTGCCAGATCCCGGGTAAGCACGATGTGTCCGTCGAGAATGGAGCGCACCGCATCGGCGATGGGTTCGTTCATGTCGTCCCCTTCTACCAGGACGGTGTACAACCCGGTAATGGTGCCGCGATGGGACGACGTTCCCGCCCGCTCCAGAAGCTTGGGCAAAATCGAAAAGACGGAAGGCGTGTAGCCCTTGGTCGTGGGTGGTTCTCCTAATGACAGGCCGATTTCCCGCTGGGCCATGGCCAGACGGGTGACCGAATCCATCATCAGATTGACATGCTTGCCCTGGTCGCGGAAGTACTCGGCGATGGCGGTGGCGATGAAGCCTCCCCGCAGCCGCACCAGCGGCAGGTGATCGGAGGTCGCCACGACGACAACGGATTTTTTCAACCCTTCCTCGCCGAGATCCTTCTGGATGAACTCGTTGAGTTCCCGGCCACGCTCGCCGATCAGACCGATGACATTGACCTCCGCCGCGGTGTTGCGGGCGATCATTCCCATCAGAACGCTCTTGCCGACACCGGAACCGGCAAAAATGCCCATGCGTTGGCCGCAGCCAACGGTCAACAGACCGTTGATGGCCCGGATGCCCAGATCCAGTGGACGCTCGATGCGGTTGCGAAGCAGCGGATTGACTGGATTGGCATAGATAGGGTAGGTGGTGTCGACCGGCAGGGGGCCTTTGCCGTCGATGGGGTTGCCGAGCCCGTCGATCACCCTGCCCAGCAATGCCGGGCCTACGCCGACCTGGGCTTTTTCGGTCCGGGCCACCACCTTGCAGCCCGGTCCCAGACTGTGGATATCTTCCAGGGGCATCAGCAGAACGGAGTCTTCCTTGAAGCCCAGCACCTCCGCACTCACCGGTCTTGCACTGCCCTCGGCGAAAATATCGCAGACGCATCCGATCTGCGATCCCGGCCCACTGGCTTCGATAACCAGGCCGACGACCTTTTTTACCCGTCCGTTGGCGCGTATCGCCGCCGCGGAGCGAACGACGTCATGGTACTTATCCATGGAAAACGGCTGGTTCATAGCGTCGCGGTCACCCTTCGGCAATGGGTTTGGGCAGTCGATCGTTCAACATTTCTTCAATCACTTTGATCTGTTGCTCGATCCGCGCGTCCACATCGCCGAGTCGGGCCTCGATCACACAGCCTCCCCGGCCGACGGCTTCATCGCCCTCCAACGCCAGCTGCGCATCGGCATCCTCGCCGTTTTGCAATTGATCGCCCAGGGCCGCGACCGCCTCGATATCCCGGGGGTTGAGCCGCACCCTCAATTTGCGGGGGTCGGCCACCTGCTGCATGGCCGCTTTGACCACCTTTTCGATGACGTCGCCGTGTTCGGTTTCGTAGCGTACGATTTTTTTGGCGATGGCCAGCGCCAGACGAACGGTCTCGATCTCCATCCGCTCGCGGTCCCGGCAGCGATTTTTTTCCATCTCCTCGATGGCCGCTTTCAGTGCCGCCACCGCCTGCTCGATCTTTTCCCGATTGGCTGCCGCCACCTCGGCACGCCCCTTTTCCTGTCCCTTGGCGAATGCCTCTTCGACCAGTTGGCGCACCTCTTCCGAATCTTCCAGATTCCCTGGGGATGCAGAACCGTCATGGTCGTTGCCGAGGCCCATGCCCACAAAGCATTCCGGTTCGGGCGATGGTGCACGCTCTTTTACCTCGTCGCAGGGAATTTCAGGGAAATAATAGAGCGCACAGGATTCGGATAGCGATGACCGGTTGTCTTTGGATGCGTCAGCCAACAAATTCCTCCCCTCCCCTTCCGCTGATGACCAGTTCGCCCTTTCTTTCCATATCCTGGACGATCTTGGTGATCTTCTGCTGGGCATCGGTGACATCCTTGATGCGGACGGCTCCGGAAACTTCCATCTCTTCTTTGAGAATCTCGGCCGCCCGCTGGGACATATTGCGGAAAATTTTGTCTTTGACTTCGTCGGTCGAGGCCTTGAGCGCGATGGCCAGTTCCTGGGATTCCACGGAACGCAGCACCTTCTGTAGTCCACGATCGTCCACGAGGACGATATCGTCGAAAATGAACATGTTCTGGCGGATCTCTTCGGCCAGTTCGGGGTCGTCTTCCTCGATTTCTTCGATAATCTGCTCGGCTGCGGTGCCGTCGATCATATTCAATATTTCGGCCAAACGGGGCACGCCTCCGGCTTTCTGGGTGCTGGAAGTTTCCTTGTTGGCCAGAATTTCCTCGAAGGCACGGTCGATCTCCTCGAGCATTCCCGAGGCGACCTTGTCCAGATTGGCGATGCGGTAGGCCACGTCGGCCCGCAAGTCTTCGGGCAGCAGCCCCATGACCTCACTGGCGATGTGCGGCTGCAAGTGGGCGATAATCAAGGAGATGGTCTGGGGATGTTCGCTTTGAATCAGCTGAATCAACAGATCCGGTGGAATGGACTGGATGGCATTGAGATTTTTTTCCCGCCGCTCATCCGACCCTTCGGCGGTCGCCTTCTCCCCGCCCTCCTTGCTTTCGATCTGTTTGGGAGGGGCCGCCTTCTCGATGAATTCCCTGGCGACGCTTTCAACCAGGGCCGGGGAGACCGATTCCAGCTTGGCTTGAAGCTTGAAAATCAGATTACGCTCGGCCTTGCTGAGTTGGTCGACGACCGGCGAGACGACATCCCATCCCAGGGCATGGACAAGAATGGCCGCTTTCAATGATCCAATGAGATTTCTGGGGTCCATGGCGTTTTATTCGAGTTTAAAGGTCTTAGGAACTATCAGCTATGAGCTACACGCTCTTACGTTTCTTTCAGCCAGGTTTTCATCAATTGGGTAGACCCGGAACGGTTCTCCTTGATCAGGTTTTCGATCTGCCGGGTGTAGCTGTTTTCTTTGTCCGCTTCCGCGTAGCGGCGCTCCAGCTCCTTGATGGTCTGGGGAAGCTGCTCCAGCATCTGGATCTCTTCGATGGGCGTCGAAGTCAGCCAGCGCGCCAGCGGCTTGATGATCATCATAAAAGACATCAGGAAGAACAGGGCCGCCGCGGCATATTTGATCAGGGTCTGGTGGGCCTTGAGCATATCCATCCAGCCCGGAGACTCGGGCACCATTTCCGTATCCACGGCCATGTCCATCTCGAAGGGGATATTGGCCACTTCGATGACATCGCCCCTGGCTGCATCGTAGTTCACCGCACTCTTGACGATGCTCTCCAAGGTGGCCATCTCTTCGGACGTTCTGGGAACATATTGCGCCTGCTCCCCTTCGGCCCCTTCTTCCGGCTGCCGGTAGGTTCCATCCACGACCACTGCAACGGAGAGCCGCTGGATACTGCCGACGGGCAAGATCTCGCGGTTGACCCGTTTGCTCACTTCATAGTTTTTCGTGTACTGCTGTTTCTGGTTGTTGCGTGCGCCGCCATCGGTGGTCCCCCCTGTATTTCCGGGTACGACATTGGCCTGAAGACCGGGAACGCCGGCTGCGGCGGCATCGGTATTGCTGGAAAGCGAACTGGAGCCCTGTTCGCTGCGGATGACCGAGTTGTCCGGCAGGTAAAGTTCCTCGGTTTTCTCATGCTGAGTAAAATTGAGCAGGCAGGAAACCCGGACAATGGCTTTATCCTGTCCCAGGACGCTTTCCAGCATGGTCTTGATACGGTTTTCCATCAGCCGTTCCTTCTTCTCCTGGAAGGCCAGCTGATTGGATGTTACCTGGCTGACGGTGGATTTTTCCTTGAATCCGGCCAGCATTTTCCCGCTGTTGTCGATGATGGTGACATCCTCCGGATCCAAACGGGAAACGCTGGAGGAGACCAGGTGGACGATCCCCTGGATCTGATCCTTGCTCAGGTATTTGCCGCGCCTCAGTTTCAGTATCACGGAAGCCGTGGCCGGCTCCTCTTCTTCGATAAACAGCGAACGCGCCGGCATGACGATATGGACACGGGAGCTTTCCACCTCCATCAGGGTGTTGATGGTCCGGCTCAATTCCCCTTGAAGGGCCCGCTGATAATTGACGTTCTGGACGAATTCGGTCATGCCCAGTTTGGTATCGTCGAAGACTTCGAACCCGATGCCGTTGCCCCGGGGCAGCCCCAGGGAAGCCAGGTTCAGCCGGGTTTCATAGATTTTGTCATAGGGAATCCGGACCCCGGCACCATCCATGGTCAACTGGTAGGGAATCTGGTTTTCCTTCAAATGGGCCACAATCTCGGCGGCATCTTCGGGGGCCAGATTGCTGTATAGCGGATGCATATCGCCGGTTTCCGACCAGGTCAGCAAAAAGGCGAAAGCGGCAATGGTGCCGCCCACCAGGATGGCCATGGCCACCAGTTTTCCCGTCGAAAGCCCCTTTAAGGCCAGTTTCAGTTGCTGCGGCAGTGTGGATAACGAGAAAGCCATTGGTGCTCCGTTTATGGGTTTATAGGTTCAGGGTTCTCTTTTGGTCGATCTTTTTCATAGGCCAGTAGGTAGTTGATGAAACCACGAATGGCAGCGCGAGTTCGTCCGGCATGATCATAAACATCCTGGAATTCAACTTTGGTTATGTATTGTTGATCAACCGCCATGTAGAGTTCACTTTGAACTTCGCTACAAGACCGTTTTGCATACCTAAGAAATCGAACAAACTCGTTGTTTGTCTCTGAATCGAATCCTTCCGCTATATTGTGCATGGATGAACCTGCTGCTGTCTGAATTTGTTTTTTCAAACCGAAGTCACGAGCAAACTCGGCCTTTTTCGTCAGTGCATAGACCTTACGGGCTAACGCTCGGGCCAACTGCCATGCCTCAATATCTTCAAATCGTTTTATTCTCATAAATTCTCAAATCAGCGCTTACCAATTCCCGCTGAGATTCCGATTAATATGAAAAACCGACAACCACGGAACCCTGAACCTTTGAACGCTCTCTTATATGGACATGCGTCGAATCTCGTCGTAGGCGGAAATCAGCTTGTTGCGAATATGCATCACCAGTTCGAAGGAGATCTCCGCCTTTTGCATGGCAATCATGGTGTTGTGGATATCCTGATTTTTGCCGGTCGCAAGATCGTCGATGGCCTGATCGGCGTCCAGCATTTGCCCGTTGACGTCGGCCAGGGAGCGTTTGACGAAATCGCTGAAGGGTGCCTGGGATGCGTCACCGGTCTGTTTCTTTTCAACACCGGTTTCCGGCAGTAATGACTGCAGTTTGGAAATCGTCAGATCGTTCATTAGCTTTTCCCGATCTCCAGCGCCGTTCCCGCCATGTCCTTGGTCGCCGCCACGGCCGTTGCATTGGCCTCGAAGCTCCTGCTGGCGGATATCATGTTGACCATCTCCTCGACGATGTTGACGTTGGGCAGTTGGATATATCCATTTTCGTCGGCATCCGGATGCTCCGGATCGTATTTTTGGATGAACGGCTTTTCGTCTTCGATGATTCCGGCCACCTCGACGCCATGCCCTTCTTCTGTCGTACTTTTGTCGAGAATTTCCTGAAAACTCTCCCCTTGTGCCGCCTTAAAAATGACGTCCTTGCGCTTGTAGGGTTCGCCGGTTTCGGTGCGCGTGGTGTTGGCGTTGGCCAAATTGCTCGAAATGAGGTTCATGCGCAGGCGTTGGGCGCTCAATCCTGTCGAACTAATGGATAGGCTGTCCATAAAATTCATCTTACTGGCTTCCTCCCTTGATGACGTTTTTCAATCCCGACAACTTGGATTTGACCATTTGGGCCGAGGCCCGGTAAAGCAGGCTGTTTTTGGCCAAGGCGGTCATCTCGGCATCGATGTCGACGCCATTTTGGTCTCCCCTGAACAAAAGCGGATTCTCACCATCGGCGGTGCGGGCGGTTTCCGGATCGTCCGGTGAAGGGCGTCCGGGCAGGTGGCGCTCGTTGGTCAACTGCATGGTGCCAGGCACGACCGCTTGAGGCTCTTTTTGAATGGCCGCTTCCACATCCATGACAAAGGGCTTGTAGTTGGGCGTATCCGCATTGGCCACGTTATTTAAAACAGTTTCGTGTTTGCGTGCCCGCAGGTCCAACGACCGCGACAACGTCGAGATCGTTCCGCCGAATAGATTGACCGGATGGTGGTCCATCTTACCCCCTGTTCAATGTCGTTGCATCCTTGATGAGCAAATAATGTACCATTGTTGATATGCTGATCGCTTTCGCGAAGGGCAGACCATCAGACGCTTTCCATCTCTTCCTTGTATTCGTTCAATTTATTGCGCAGGGTCCGGATGCTGATTCCCAGCATTTTGGCCGCATGGGTACGGTTGTCGTTGACGGCTTGCAGGGTATTGGCAATCAACTGTTTTTCCATCTCCCGAACCGTCATGCCCGCCGTCGGGGAAACAGTGGCCGCTGAATCCGGCGGCCCGCCGTCCAGAATCAAATCCTCCGGCAGAAGGGTTTGGCCGCTGCCGATGAGGACTCCGCGCTCGATGGTATTTTCCAGTTCACGGACATTTCCGGGCCAGTTCTGCCGCATCAACTGCTCCATGGCCATCTCGGAAATGCCATCCATTTTTTTTTCGTTTTGGCTGCTGAAACGCCGGAGAAAGGCTTCGGCTAACAAAGGAATGTCGTTTTTTCGTTCCCGCAAGGGCGGAATCGTCAAAGGAATGACGTTCAACCGATAGTAGAGATCTTCCCGGAAGTTTCCCGAAGCGACCGCCTCTTTCATCGTACGGTTGCTGATGGCAATCACTCTGGCCTCAACGGAGATGGAACGGTTGCTGCCGACCCTTACGATTTCCCTTTCCTGCAGGGCGCGCAGCAGCTTGGCCTGAAGCGGCAGGGTCATCTCGGTGATTTCATCCAGCACCAGGGTCCCTTTCCCGGCGCTCTCGAATTTTCCGGTTTTTCGAGAGATCGCCCCGGTAAAGGCCCCTTTCTCATGGCCAAACAGCTCGCTTTCGGCCAATTGCTCCGGCAAAGCGGCGCAATTGATGGCCACATAGGGCTCGCTCTCGCGTTGGCTATGGGCATGAATGAACGCGGCCAGCAGTTCCTTGCCAGTGCCGCTTTCTCCGGTAATCAGGATACTGGCCGTGCTCGGCGCCACTTTGCGGGCGATTTCCAGCGTTCGCAGCAGGACGCCATCGCGGGTGATGAAGGCCTTGTCTTTTACGGTCCGAACGGGGTCCGTTCCTTCTCTCGCGGCAATATCCCGGGCCGCCTTCCGGAATGCTTCGCGGACCAGATCGCTTTCGTAGGGATCGAGGATGAAATCGGAGGCACCGGCCTGCATGGCCGCGATGACGTCTCTGGCCGTTCCTTGTGTTGCACCGATCAGAATGGCAATATCGGGGTACTTTTGTTGGACTTGTTCGCTCAAGGTCACCGCCGATAAATCGTCGAGGCGCATATCGGCATACAGGATTTGAAAAGAATGCGACTCCAGCTGGTCCATCGCTTCCCGGCCGGTTGCACAGCCGTTCAGCCGGAATTGACCGACATCTTCTAACACTTGGAACAGGTGGTGACGCAGTTCAGCATCCGAAGTGACCAGCAATACTGAAATTGGATGATTCGCCATGATCGAGACGCCATAATTCGCTTAAGAAAACGGATAGTCAGTGGTTCTTCACCGCAAAATATCGTATCGTTACACAACGCAAATAGGGTGCCAGCGTGGCTCTACTTGTTGAATCCGTTTGCGATCCAATAAATAACAATATGTTTTATAATGATTTATTTAATTATTTTAGGTGTGGGATCAATGGGATAGTAGGGAGGAGAAACCCGGCCGAACCGGCAACCCGGTGTCAATTCGGTAAAGCGCCGTCACCCCATTGACAGAAGCGAAACGGACCAGATGGGGGGGATTTGTGATAGGGCAATGTTGAATTATGAATTTTTAATTTTGAATGAAGGATTTACGCCGATTATCCAATTTAACACTCAACACTTAAAATTGAAACGAATTCACCGCAGAGGCGCAAAGAACGCAGAGATCTAAAAATATGCGCCTTTCAGGCGAAAGAAAAACCTCTGCGTGCTCTGTGTCTCGAGCGCAGCGGGCGGTTTGAAATCAAATGTAGGATAAATGTAATAAAAGCACCATCAAGCGCATTTTTGCAGATCGTACCGCTTGATCTTTTCCACCAGTGTGGTCCGCTTTACGTGCAGCAGTTTGGCGGCCCGGTTTTTGACCCACTTCGTCTTTTCCAGACTCTGATAGATCAGGCGCTTTTCGAACTCGCTGACTGCCGTCGTCAGGCAAAGGCCATCGCCGGTGATCTCGGGGGACAAGATACTGTTTTTGGGCGCATCGTTCCTCATTTTCAGCGGTAGGTCATCGATTTCAATTTCCCCTTGCCCTTTGATGACCACAATTCGCTCCATCAGATTGGCCAGTTCTCTGACATTCCCGGGCCAGGAATGCTGTATCATCACATCCAGGGCCTCTTCGGAAATCGAATCTACGGAGGTGTTTTTGGTCGAATTCAAGCGATCCATGAAGTGGGCCACGAAATGGGGAATATCGGAACGCCGTTCCCTCAGGGCGGGAAGTTTGATGGGAATCACGTACAGCCGATAGAATAAATCTTCCCGGAAATTGCCCTTCTGGACCTCCTCTTCGAGGTCACGGTGGGTCGCAGCGACAATGCGGACATCCACTTTTACGGTTTTGCAGCCGCCCACCGGCTCGAAGCAGCGCTCTTCGAGCACCTTGAGAATCTTGACCTGCAAATCCTGACTCATATCCCCGATTTCATCTAGAAAAATGGTGCCGCCGTTGGCCGCCTCGAATTTGCCGACCTTGTTGGCCGTGGCACCGGTAAACGACCCTTTGATGTGCCCGAACAGTTCGCTTTCCAGAAGGTTTTCGGGGATTGCACCGCAGTTAATGGAAACGAAAGGCTGACCCCTTCGGTAGGATTGCCTGTGGATGGCCTGGGCGATCAACCCTTTTCCCGTACCGGTTTCACCATTAATTAAAATGGTGCTGTCGCTGTCCGCAACCCGTTCGACCAGCCGGAAGATGTCCTGCATTTTTGTGCTTTCACCGACAATACCATCGAATGCGTCTGTCTTGTCTGAGCCAGTCACAGCATCTTCAACAATCTCATTCAAAGCATCATTTTCGATAACGGGTGAATTTTGCACGTCTACACCTCCTGGGTTGCTTTCTTTTGGTTCTTTAAGATCGAGGGACGTTTTCTAACCAAGCAATTTTGTTGCCGGAATGTGAAATACTGTTGTTTTTTCCTTTCCAGTCTTTTTCGATGAATTTTGAGTGTTTACCGCTACCCCAACATATAGGTGCTGTGCGTTTCGTCGATACTAACCCATTGTGTTGGAAAAATATCCATTTCTCAAAAGGATATCGGTCGTTATCCCGACACTTCGAACTTGTTTCTGTTTCTATAAAGTCGCCCATCGTTTCGTTTGTTGCAAATTGCAAAATGAATGTTTTTATAACCGAAACGAACAAATCGTATTCCTATCTTCAGATTCGAGCGCAAATTTATTTTTTTATTATATTTCCTTTGCGTTATATATTTTTAAGGTAAATTATTACTCCTTACCACTGAACATTTTTTTGAATCGACCTTCCGATGACCTTGTTTTGCAATTTGCATTTTTTTGCATTATGCAAAACGAGTGGACTGAACATATTTTAAAGCTCAAAAAGTTTGTAACTTTTTCCTAAAGTAAACGCCGCACGGAACGATAATAGGGTTGTAACGCGCAAAAAAAGTTCGAAAGGAGGCGATGAGAAAGCTTTCGCAAAAAAAAACGCGCGGACCATAAAATAAGGCAAGAATGCCGACCCAACAACCTAGAAAAGGAGATTTATCATGGCAATCGCACTTACTTCCGGAATGAGACAAAACCTGATCGCTCTTCAGAGCGTGGACAGCTTGATGGAAACCACCCAGAACCGTCTGTCCACCGGCAAGAAGGTCAACTCGGCCCTGGATGATCCGGTTAACTTTTTCAAAGCGGAAGACCATTACAATCGTGCCAGCGACCTCGCTGCCAAAAAAGACGGCATGAACGAGGCCATGAAAACCATCGAGGCTGCGAACACCGGTATCGAAAGCATCGAAAACCTGTTGGACCAGATGAAGTCCCTGGCTTCCGCCGCCAAGACATCCACCAACAAGTCCGACCTGATGAGCCAGTATGACCGCATCATCAGCCAGGTTGCTTTCATGGCCGATGACTCCAGCTATGGCGGCCAGAACCTTCTCAATAACGATTCGCTTTCCGTCGAATTCAACGAAGATGGAAGCAACACACTGAGCGTGCAAGGGTTCAGCGCTGCTAGCTCCGGTAGTGTCGCCGGAGTGACTATCTCGGCTGCCAATTTCGCCACGAACACAACTATCGAAACTGCAATCTCCCAAATTGATGCGGCCATTACCCAGCTTCGTACTGAGGCCCAGAAGCTCTCTTCCAGTCTGTCCACAATTCAGATTCGAGCGGACTTTACGACTGAGATGGAAAATACGCTGAATACCGGCGCGGACAACCTGACGTTGGCCGACATGAATGAAGAAGGCGCCAACATGCTGATGCTGCAGACCCGTCAGAACCTGGGTACGACGTCTCTCAGCCTGGCATCTCAGGCTGCTCAGGCCGTATTGCAGCTGTTTTAATTCTGGCATCGTTTTGTTATTCATTTCCAAATAAAAGCATGGACAAGCGGATTTTCCCCTTGTCCATGCTTGCTATACTTTAGAGCTGTTAACGAAGGTCAAATGCTTTCCCGACTGTCACCTTTTATATATGGAAGCTTCTCGCTTGAATATACTTAATGAAAATTGATTTAATTCCATTTTTTGGCATATTATGATTTCTTAGTTGGGACTGATACTGCTATATTCTGTTTCTGCTTTTCTTATAATCCGTAAAGGCCAAAAAATTATGGGACTAAAAATAACGCTGAAGCCCGGAGAACGGATGATCATCGGTGGGGCTGTAATCACCAACGGTGGTCAGAAATGCAATTTCATTGTTGAAAACAAGGTCTCCATTCTAAGGGATAAAGACATCCTGAGTGCAGAAAAAGCAAATTCACCCGCCCGGCGCGTCTATTTTGCGATTCAGTTGATGTACATCGACAGCAGTAATTTAAAAACCCACCACAAAGTATATTGGGAATTGGTAAAGGACTTCCTTGAGGCCGCGCCTAGTTCCCTTGGTCTTATTGACCAAATCAGTGAAAATATTTTGGAAGGAAATTATTACCAAGCGCTTAAGAACTGTAAAAAGCTGATTACATTTGAAGAGGAGGTCATCGCCCGTGTACAATAAAGCGCTCAATGCCTATAAATCAGTTGAAAAATCGACTGTATCCGGCAGGGAAACCGAAGCCAGAGTATTGACGGAAGCGGCAACTAAACTTCGGTCCTGCCAGAAAAACTGGGATAGCGAAAATCGAAAAAAAATGCTGGACGAGGCTCTGACCTACAACCAACGTATCTGGACCATATTCCAGGCAGAACTCGGCAAGCAAGACAATCCGTTGCCTGACAATATTAAATTGGATCTGCTGCGACTCAGTTCCTTCATCGACAAGAGGATCTTCGAGGTCATGGCCTACCCGGACCCCGAAAAACTAAATATCATTATTAAAATCAATGAAAACATCGCGGCGGGACTCAGAAATACGTAACACAGAGACAAAATTCAGCCAGGCACAGGAATACACTCTTTACGATTCAACATTGTATGACCGGTAGAAGTAGAGATGCTACTCTGTTTGCATTCCAACATGAAATCTCTATTACCCAATCTCCAACAACATCTTTTCAGTTTAGCTCCACTCCATCCCAGCGGCACAAAAATTCAGTAATATCCAATCCATCAACTACCATAAATAGGGGCAGTCGATTTATTGATGGCATGACCTGTCCCACAACAACCATCTTTAAACATACTTTCGACACCCCTTTTCCTTGAAACGAACTGAATTTATTTCCCAATGAGCCTGGAACGTTATAGGCTTTAACGTATTGATATTACGTTAAATGTTTATGCCTAGACTTTGTTAATAATATCTGATAGTTATGCCCTCACGTGTTCAATATGAGCTTAGGGAGGGCAAAATGGAGAATCTGGTTCCCGATAATCTGACATTTTCAGAAGTCGGCCATCTGCCGATCATCAAAGACTTCGCCAAAAAGATTGAGCTGGTCGAGACACTGGACACCCTGGTTGACAGCGAAATGGAACTCTCACCGGGAGTCGCTATTCTGGCCATGGTGTTGGACACACTTTCGGGAAGAACCCCTTTGTACCGGATGGAAGAATTCTTTCAGGAGAAGGACACTGAATTGATGTTGGGTTGCGATGTCAAACCGGAACTTTTCTGTGACTACAATATTGGCCGTGTGCTGGACAAGATCTTCGACACCGGCACACAAAAGGTGTTCTCGCAGATCGCTCAAAAGGCCATTGGCGTGTTTGACGTCGATCCCCGTCGTTTACATTTCGATACCACCTCCATCAGTGTTTTCGGAGATTATGACTTTGTCGATCCACCACTTAAAATCACCTATGGTCACAGCAAGGACAAGCGTCCGGATCTGAAGCAGTTTATCGTTTCAATGCTGTGCGTGGATCGGAACATCCCCATCTTGGGGACCACCGAAGACGGCAACGCATCGGATAAAACGTTGAACAACGAACTTTTAGGAGGCGTCTCAAAGCACATGGCCCGGCACGGGCTTAAACCGGGAGCCTTCGTATATGTAGCGGACTCGGCTTTTGTCACGCCGGACAATCTCGAAAAATCGAGAGATAAAAACGTAAAATTCCTGACCCGGCTGCCAGCCACCTACAAGGAGTGTAGCCGTGCCATCTCCGAGGCCGTTATCGCCGAGAATTGGATTGATTTTGGCGAACTCAATCAGACACCGGCTACGAAAAAACGCCCTGCTGCGATTTACCGTGGATTTGAAACCACCGTAGAGCTCTATGGTGAAACCTACCGCGCCATCGTTGTGCACTCTTCCGCTCATGACAAACGTCGCCATAAGCGTATTGATCGATTGCTTGAGCAAAAACGCAAAGATCTGGAAACCCACGGCAAAAAGATTAACGCAGGTCCCTTTTATTGCCGGGCCGATGCCGAGGCTGCAGCAGAAAAGATCGGTAAAGCCACCCCAAACAGCTATCACAGACTACGGTATGAAATCAGGGAAAAGGCCAAATATCGCCGGGGAAGACCCGCCAAAGGAAAACCACGTACGCCCATCGGTTACGAATATCTTCTTGATGTCAAGATTGAAAAGGATACGGATGCAATCACTCCCTTGCGTCTTGAGGCCGGATGCTTTGTTTTATTAACCAACCTGTCCGGGACCAAGGAGCAGGTCCAATGGCCCGCCGTTACTCTTTTGGAGTTGTATAAGAACCAGAGCGGTATCGAACAAAACTTCGGATTTTTGAAAGACCCGGTAATCGTCAACTCCATCTTTTTGAAAAAGCCGAAACGTATCGAAGTGCTTGGTTTGATCCTTGTAATCGCACTTCTGATTTGGCGCTTGATGGAGCGCTGTATGCGTCAACATCTGGAAAGAACGAAAAGCGAAATCAGCGGCTGGAAAAATCGCCCGACCAAGCGACCGACCTCTTTCATGATGACGACGAAATTCTTAAGCATATTGGTAGCGAAATCAGGAAAACGAAGACAACTGGTCAGGCCATTAAAGCCTGTTCAGCTGGAATTTTTACAGGCTATGGGGGTTGACCCGGAAGTATTTATCAAACCGTAAAGGCAAAAATTAATTGCACGTAAAACTATTAACAGGGGTGTCGAAAGTACATTTAAACATCTATTAGCAAAAAATTCTGCAATATGGCCCGCATATTGCTTAAATTGATTCTAATTCCCAATCTAAAATCGCAATATGTTCATTCACTGAAGATGATCATCAGCCTAAAGGAGCTATAACGAATGGCCGATAAAAAAAATTTTGCACTGTTGGGGGCTGCCGGATATGTTGCCCCAAAGCACATGAAAGCAATCAAAGAAACCAGTCAAAATCTTGTCGCAGCGTTGGACCCATCTGACTCCGTCGGCATCCTTGACAGCTTTTCTTATGACGTAGCTTTTTTCACCGAGTTCGAACGTTTTGACAGACACGCTGAAAAATTAAGACGTCTGGGGGATGCGGACAGGCTTCATTACATCAGCATTTGCTCTCCCAACTATCTGCACGATGCCCACATTCGCTTTGCTTTGCGAATTGGAGCCAATGCAATCTGTGAAAAACCTCTGGTACTTAATCCATGGAACCTGGACGCATTGGCCGAGTTGGAAAAAGAAACCGGCCTGAAAATCTTCAACGTTTTGCAATTGCGTGTTCATCCTTCCATCGTCGCATTGAAAAAAAAATTTGAGCCTTCTAAATCCGAAAAACACAACATCGATCTGGCCTACATCACCTCGCGAGGAAAATGGTATTTCCATTCGTGGAAGGGAAATATCAACAAATCAGGCGGGGTAGTCACCAACATCGGAATCCACTTTTTTGACATGCTCATGTGGATTTTCGGTTCCGTGAAACTACAGGAAGTGCATTACAGCGATGAAAAAAAAATGGCCGGTTTCCTGGAATTGGAGAATGCCCGTATCCGTTGGTTCCTTTCCGTTGACAGAAACGACCTGCCAGAAGCTATTAAAAAGGAAAGGAAAACTACCTACCGATCTATAACCATCGATGGCAAAGAGATTGAATTCTCTGGTGGCTTCACCGACCTGCATACAATTGTCTATCGCGATATCCTTGAGGGCGGCGGTTTCGGTATTGAAGATGCCCGACCATCAATCAATCTCGTATATGAACTCAGAAACTCCGTCGCTTCCCGTTCAGGAAGAGAACGTGTTCATCCGTTTCTTTGGCAATCCTGACCACCACACCAGAAATCGATTTGATAATACCTAAGGTATGATAAGATTTATTTTGTCCTGCCGACATGGATGATACAGGGTTCTTTTCTATCCCGATATCGCTCCCAGATTTTCAAATATGCTTTCTCCAAGTGGGTGACAAAAAGATGAGTATCGAACAAGGGCTTTTCAATACGATTAATCCGCAAACGATCTTTCAACGTTTTGATTTCTATCGGATTATTCCCCAATTCGATTGCCTTTTTTTTGTATGTGTCTTGAAATTCGCACACAAGATCTTCCATCCCGATTGCATTCAAGATACTGGCTGACATCCTGGAGGCAAAATGCGTCCCTTTCATCGTGATCACCGGTATCCCAACCCACAATGCATCGCTTGTTGTCGCGGCCCCATTGACCGTTAGTGTATCAAGCGCGAGGTCAGCCATTTTTAAGCGTTCCAAATGATTCTCTTTGGGCATCTTTTCAGCAAAAATAATCCGCAAAGGATCTACGCCTCGACTCTCCGCCTCTTTCCTCAAGTTCGAAGCCACAATGTTGTTGCTTTTCAAAAGCCATAAAATACTTTTTGGTACTGCTTTTAAAATTTTCATCCAGAGACCAAATACGTTCGCTTCGATTTTGTAGCTGGAACAGAAAGAACAATAGACGAAGCCTTCTTCCGGGAGGTTGTCATCTTGCCGTTGAAACCGCATTATCGACTCATCGAACAGGCCGCTGTTTACCTGGTATGTGTCCGGCATGTAGATAAACTTTTCACTGTAATAAATGGATTCTTCTGGTGGGGTAACGATCCTGTCGGTGATCAGGTAGTCGAAAAAATCAGCGCCAGTGGTACCTGCCAATCCCAACCATCTCACCTGAATTGGAGCGGGTCGCTGCGACGCAATATCAAGGCGATGGTTGCGCATATAACCCACTAAATCTATCAAAATATCAACTTGGTCGTGGTAAATACAATTTGCTGCACCCCGATGATCCAATGCACGAATGTCTGTAAATTTGTCACAATCGTTTTTAATACGTTTTCGATGTTCGCTTGAATCATCTTCGCCATAGGAATACACATTGACATTGAATTGCTGCCGATCATGAAAACTGAAAATTTTCCATGTAAGCTGAGCAGTCGGATGATTCCTGAAATTATTGGACAAATAGCCGATCGTGAGTTTTTTACTATTTGTTTCAACCCTCACACCTCTGGGATTATTTCTTTTATCGGAATTCGCGCGCACGAACAAGTCGCTCCACTTTTGAGCCACTTTAAAATTGATCGACGGGTCGCTACGTCGTATCAAATTTAGAAAGGGCATCTCTTCAGGACGTTCTCCGTCTTTCAATTTTTCGTCAGTAAACCGGTCTATTTTCCGATTAATAGAATCCAAAATATCCCACTGACAGCGTTGGTACATTTCATGAGCAAGGTGGCAACAAGCTTTCTCATTTTCAGGATCATAATCAAGTACCTGCTTGAAAATGTCTACCGCCATTTCCGAGTCACCTTTTTCTTGTAAACAGATGCCCAGATTAATCATGGTTCTAAGGGAATGCGGATCGTAAGTTAAGGCCTTTTGATAACAAGAGATCGCCAATTTGTATTCTGACCTATCGTAGTATATATTTCCTAAGTTGTGATAGGCTTCCACATCATGGGGCATTAATCGGATCGCTTTCTCGAAACAGGCAACGGCATCATCAAGCTTTCCTTGAGAGCGAAACAGCGCTCCAAGGTTATTATAGATTTTTCCATTGGATGGCTCGATTTCAATGGCGCGATTATAGCTTCTAAAAGCATCATCATGTTTGCCGGCTTCGCTGAGCGCATTTCCTAAATTCCCTAAGATTTCCGCGCATTCTCCGAGAATTCCAATCGCTCTTCTGTATGATTGAATTGCCTGATCGACTTCCCCAAGTTCTTTCTGGGCGTTTCCCAAATTATTGAATGCTTCAGGATAGTCCGGTTTTAATCGAATGGCCTGCAGACAACTTTCCCGTGCCTCAGAAAAATTACCGATCTCGTTTAAAGCTGCACCCAAATTGTTATGGGCTTCAGCAAATCCTGGATTAATCCGAATGGCATTTTGATAATGCCCTATCGATTCCTCTATTTTATGCAAAGCATGGCAAACTGTTCCGAGATTATAATGCGGTTCAGCATAGCGGGGGGCAAGCCGAATCGATTTTTCGTAGCATTTGATCGACTGACTATATTTTTCCAAAGTATTCAGAATCCGACCAAGGCTATTGTAATAGATGGGGTTTGATTTGTTTATGGATATCGCTTGAGAAAGATAATCAAGGGCGTTTTCCGGCCTACCCATTTGATGAAGGGCAACACCAATTAAATGCAGTGCATCAGCCTCTTGAGGTTTCTCCTGCAAAACCCTTAAATAAAGCTGATAAGCCAGTTCGGTATTTCCGGATTTATGGGCAACAAAGGCCTTTTTTAAATCCTCCTTAATCATTCTTATACCCTTCACCTTAACCGCGCAAATGGGCCCACAATCGTTTCAGAAATGACTATAGTTAAACAGCAATTATTAACGCACAACGAGATTGTTGTAATAATACTAATTTGTTGGAACAGTTCTTATTGCTTAAGAAAGGTATTGGATTGCAGACTCATTTTTTCCGGATTGGCAACAGAACACACCTAATAGGGGAATCACATCGGGATTTCCATGATCTAAACCAAGTGTGATACGGCATTTGTTCTCGACCCCAACCAAATCACCGTTCTTATGCAACTCGATTGCCTGTTTAATCAGATGAAACGCTCTTCCATTTGTCCGTTTATCGTTACCATTTGCTGTCATTTTAAACTCTTCACGATTATTGACAAACAGCCAAGAACGTTGTTTTTCAGGCTGGTTTTCAACACTATGTCAAAAGGTTGCCTCCATCTGAGAAACGACCTTTTTTTAGCTTCTCCTTAGGTTGCTATATTGTGCCAACCCGGATTTGTTCTTGAATCCAAGTGATGATTTCATCCAAAGTCGATTCCAGAGGTGTATTGGCTTTAAAACCAAGCACAGAATATGCCTTTTGCGTCGATGGAACACGTTTTTGTACATCGTATTGATAAGGCTTATCGGCAACCCATTGGAAAGGCTTATTGGGATTGATTTTTTTCCATATTATTTCTGCAAGTTCGATCACACTGGTCGATTTCGCAGTGGACAGGTTGAAGTCTTGGTTCAAGGCGGCTTCGTTTTCCATACACAATCGGATTCCGGTGGCAAGATCGCCACCGTATGTATAATGTCGTATTTGATTACCTTCGCCCAACAAATGAAGTGGGTCTTGTCCTTTTAGTATTTTTTGGATTAAATCCGGGACAACGTGACTCATTGCAAGCTTAACATTCCCGGAATAAATTGCCTTTTCCTGACAGCTTCTTCTTTCACCCACACCAATACAATTAAAGGGACGGATGATAGTATAGGGAAGAGCGTATTGATCGTAAGCCGCCCGAGCAAAATACTCAGTAGCCAATTTCTGAAATCCATAAGAGGACAAAGGTGGCGGGCAGCGGCGCTCTTCTCCTTCCGGAGTGGGATACGTTGTTGTCGATTCGAATACCATGGATGACGAAACGACGTTAATTTTATTCAGTCTGCCATGTTGAAATGCGTTGATAGCCGCATCAAAGGTTGAGGCAGTAATACGTTCGTTCTCGGCCAACAAGTCATACGCAAACTCGTGAAAATAGGATATGCCGCCTATCATGGCTGCTATGGCTACAATCTGATGGCAATCCGCAGCCAAGTCATACATCAATGCGGTGTCTTTTACGTCGCCTTCTACAAAATGGTAATTTGGATGGTCATCAAAGCTTTTCGACACCTTCCCGTATTTGGAATAGTTATCGATACCTACAACCTGATAATTGTTTTCGAGCAATTCAGGGATCAGATATCCGGAGACAAATCCAGCCGCCCCGGTAACTAAAATCTTCTGAGTCATACTGCAACCTCCATTGTTTGAAAAAAAATCTTATTCAGTCTGCTGATGTTCCATACATCGGCGAACCAGGTGTCCGACCGGCACAGACCGAGGATATGTTGGCGATGGGTTTCGAAGTATGTGTGATTCATGGCCAGAATTACGATATTGGCACCATCAAGTGTTGTTTCAAGGGAGGTGTTGGTCAAATCATCTTCGAATTGGGTTCCCTGAGAGAGGTTCGGTTCAAAAATACGAATTGATTTTGGCACCTGCCGGCGAATATATCGAACGAGCTTTGGTGTCAGTGAATCCCGAATATCGTCTGAGTCCCGCTTGAAGGTATACCCCAATACGGCCACAACCTTACCATGGATTTCGGTTCGTTTCAGGATGTGGCTGACAATGAAATTTGGCATGAATTCATTAACTTTCCAAGAACTGAGCAAAAGATCGAGATAGGGTATGTGCTCGTTTATCATGCCAAAATCCTTACGCAGACAGGTGCCGGCAGTCAGCCCGGGATTTGCTATGATTTGTCGAGGGTAATTGTGGTTCATCATCCGGATAATTTCGTAGATGTTGGCATTGAATTCATCGGCCAAAATCATGAAGTGATTCGAAACGGCGAAATAGATATAACGACTGATGTTGCTGAACAATTTGGCCAATTCGGCGGATACATAGTCGGTAAGGAAAATTTCTTTGACAAGATGACCGAACAGTTTTTTAGCCATTTGCCCGCTTTCCTGGTCCCGACTACCGATTATCTGGGGCAAGGTTTCCAATTCGGCCAAGGCATTACCCTCCGAAATCCTTTCGGGGCAGTAGGCCAGATAGATGGCGTTGCCGACCTTAAAACCGGTTTTTTCCTCAAGGTACCTGCGTACAAATTCGGTGGTTTGGGGCGCAACCGTGCTTCGCAGGATGATAGTCTGGCCTTTTTTAATATGAGGTGCCAGTTGATTAACGACCTCAGTAATGTGAGACAGTTCAATCTCGACATGCTTTCGCAAAGGAGTACCCACTGTCACAATAACATAAGCAGAGTCCTCAATTTTTGAATAATCGCGATCGATACAGATTGCATGCTCGGCCAAAATGGCCTGGCACCCTGGTTCATTAAAAGGCATTTCCCTTGCTTTTACGCATTGGATAATGTGTTCGTCGGTATCGACGGCGTTCACTTTCAGCCCTTTTAACAGGAACGTCAAGGCCAGAGGCAACCCCACACGTCCAGCGCCGATTATCGTTACATCGTTATTGAACTGTTGCATGATGCTCCTCAAGATTTAAAATCGTGGACCCATCCAGTTTGGTGTCCTCATGGATCACCCCTTTGGCCGTAAGGTAGTCATGGTAGGCCGTTCCTTTTACTGGCGAACAACCTGACATTTGAAAAGAGTCCGGATTGACCTTTTTGATAAAGTCTCTGGTTCTTTTTATGGTCTCTTGTGTTTCGCCTTTTAGTCCCATCGTAAAGGTCATGTGAATGGCAATATTCAATTTTTTACACCAATCGCGAAAACGAATGACATCATCTAGCTTTAGGTCTTTATTACAGCTATCCACCAATTCCTGGCAGCCCGATTCCACACCGACGGCACATCCCATGAAACCACACTCGGCCATATGTTTGAGAACTGAGAAATCCCGGATGGTGTCGGCTCTGCACATGGCAGCATATTGGATATGGCGCTTTCTAAAAGCGTCCGCGATTTCTATCATCCGCTTGTGTCCAATATTGAAAGTATCGTCGTCGAACCAGATGTGGAATCGATTTCCACCGGTGATACGGATCAGATGATCCAATTCGGCAGCGATATTATCCGCGTTGCGTGGCCGATATGGGGTGTTGTTATACATAACCGGGGGATACATGCAAAAGGAGCATTTAAACGGGCACCCCCGGCTACCCAACATCTGAAACTGTTGTTTGTTTTTTGCTCTGAAAGTGCCGTTATTGGATTGCACTTCTCCGAAAAGGATATCCCTGCGTTTCGGAAAAGGAAGGGTGTTTATGTCGGGAATGATTTGATAGTCATAGATGCCGGATTTCCCGCTGTGAACAAAGTCGAAAGCATTTTGTTCATATTCCCCTTTAATGACTGCATCTACGGCTTCATGATCAAGGCATGCTTCGGCACTCGCCGATGCATGACCACCCACCAACGCTATTTTACAATCCAGTTTTTCCTTTAAATCCTGGCAAAAACGAAGATCGCTTTTTGCGGTCGCCGCAGCAGTTTCTACAAAAACAGTATGATATCTTCGTTTGGCAATCTCATCTAAAAACGCAATGTAGGGGACGCGTGGTGGTGAAAACAGCGTCATATGGGCATCAACCCCTTTTTCTATCAGGAAGGCACAGGCATACGCCATGAAAAAAGGCATGCAGGACTGTATGCGATTGGGTGGATACTCATGAGGCCAGCGGGAGGATGCCCGCGCCCCGTTTTTCGTTTCATCGAAAACATCCCAAGGAGGATCAACAATCAACACGTCGCCCTTCGATTCCCTGTGGAACTTATCTTTTAGTGTGGTCAACATGATTCCCTCTCAAAAAATTGTTGTTCGACAATTTCCGCCTGGCGGTCAATCGTAAACCGGTTCGCATTATCAACGGCAGCAGCTTCAATATGGGCAAGGCTATCTTTTGGTGCAGTTAACAGATCGGAAATTGTCTCCAGGAGGTCTTCATACACAATGAACCCATCGCCATAGGCCTGCTTGAATGATTGACCGAAAAACATCTGTTCGGGAACCAGGACCGGTTTACCCGATAGCATGGCATCGTACATGGCTGCGCTGGCCTTGTATCTGCCGATGACTTGAGGATTGGCAAGCGGCAAAATGAAATAGTCGGTTGCTGCTAAATACTTTCCATACACGTCGGCGTTGATAAAATCCGTAAAAGTTTCGATCATTGATCGGCCTACCTGCACATTGATACTCCGGGCGTGTTCAATTATCTTTTTGCCATATTCACCGACTGGACGGCCTAATAGGATCAGTTTGATATTGGCAAAGCGAGGTGCAATTTGGTGAAAGGTTTCCAATACAACACCGTAGTTACGGCGTTGTTCATCAATACTCGCGGGCACCGTGAAGACAATGCATTCTGCCTTACGATCCTTTTCCATCGGGATCGTTTTTAGGTTTCGATTAACCTTCCAAGGCATGCATCGTACTTTTTTCCCATCGAAAAGAGGTTCGGAGAATTCCTGAACGCTTTCATCGATAGTGATGATCCCGGAACTTTTTCGTATTACCTCCTTGCAGCACTGGGTATAGACATTATTCATTTCACCTATCAATGGAGGCACCTTACCGGTGACGAAACTACGCCTGCCGGTCCACAAATCGAAATTATGAATGGTGAAATAGAAAGGAACCGGCGGGTCGAACATCGACATCCGGTATGTGAACTCAAACCCTTGGATCGTTGGCATGAAAATTTTTTGTATTGATTTGGCGTCGATAAATCGCTCAATTTGAGGCCATGAAATCGATTTTACCACCAAGTTGTCGTATTGGGTGACGTCAAAGTTGTAGTATTTATACAAGTGCCGCCGATACGCCTCGTTCATGATCAGACATACCTTGTGTTTTTGCTCCAGAACGGCTACCATTGCGAGGAAAAAATCCCAGTGATAAAGAAATTCCATGACAGCGACCGTAGGTGCATTTTCAGAGTCATTACTCTTTAAAGAAGGCATTGAATTCGAAGTCTGATCGCCCATTGTTCTCCTTCCAGTCTTAGCATTAAAAAAATCAAATCCAGGATTTTTGATTATTGGATTTCAATAGTGTTGTCCTTGGGCTCCACGCTACAACAGGCTGTCGAATACAATAACTCTTAAAATTGACATTTCGTCTGTTCATAAAGGAACCAAGGCAAACCATGGCAACTGACTTCTGCAATATGAATGCCATTTTTATGTGATTTCCATTGACTGGAAGCCACGCCCAAATGGCTGTAAAGCCCAGTGAGAAGAATCAAACCGAAAATCGAGTTTCAATTCATAATGGACAATTTGTGAAAGCGTCAAAATCAGTAAAGGAAGTGTCAATAAAATGATCGGTTTGCCGTTAGAATGATGGCAGAGTTTTATATGTATGAAAGCAGTTCTCAAATTGTCAGTGGGCAACTATTTTAAACCTCTATCAAACGAGGAGCTTTTCCGTTGAGATGGCGGTTCCATATCAACTCATACCCTTTTTCCAGATTACAAACGAATTGTTCGGTGTGGAATAGAGGTGATTCCTGTAAGCTGCATTCCATAGCCTGTTTAACTGGACCGAACTTAATATGGTCTTGAGCCAACGCCACTGCCTTTTCTTCGTATTCGATCAGGTTTCGTGCTATCAGATCAGAAAGCCCGGCAGCCATCAATATACTGGAGGCCATTCTGGAAGCGTAGTGGTTTCCTTGGACTGTCAGTACCGGCACCCCGGACCACAATGCATCGCTTGTAGAGGCGGCCCCGTTCACGCTTATGGTATCCAAGACAAGATCTGCCAAAGACAGTCTTGCAAGGTGCTTGTTTTTAGGTATCTTTTCGGCGAAGATGAGGCGATTAGGATCAACAGCCTGTCTTTTGGCTGCCATTCTCAAATTCTTTTTCATGGTAGCAGAATGGGCCATCATCCACAAAACGGTTTCTTGACAACGTCTTAGAATGTTCATCCAAACTGCAAAAACGTCAGCATCGATTTTATAGCTCGTATTGAAGCAACTATAAACGAAAGCGTCTTCTGGAAGTCCGAAATCCGACCTGCAAATCTCATCTTCTTCTATAAACGGTCGATTATCGTTGATCTGGTAGCATTCGGGAAGATAAAAATATTTTTCGGAATAAAAATGTGACTGGTTTTCAGGAGTTACTATTCTATCCGTAATCAGGTAATCGAAAAAGTCCGCACCGGTCGTGCCCGCCATTCCCAACCAACGGACTTGTACCGGAGCAGGGCGCAAAGCGGCGATTTCGATTCTACCACCTTTCATATAACCGACCAGATCAACGAGGATGTCAACGCCATCATCGTTGATACGCCTGGCAGCTTCGGCATTGGATATATTGCGAATATCTACAAATACGTTGCATCCTTCTTTTATATCCTTTCGATAGCAGCTGTTGTCTTCGGCACCATAAGAGTAGCAAAAAATTTCAAAGCGTTCCCTATCATGGAGGCCATAAAGCCTTCGGGTAATATGTGCCGTCGGATGGTCGCCGAAATTGTTGGATATGTATCCAATTCGAATCCTGCCTTGTCGGTTTTTCTTATATTTAAACCCAAGCGATTTTCTTAATTCAGCCAGTTTCCCATCGATATCACGACTCCACGCTCTCGCGACCGCGCAATTTAGTGCCGGATCATCACTTCGTATAAGGTTTAGAAATGGCGTTTCGGCAGGAACTTTTTCTTCGCGCAAAGATTTTATTGTTGCCCGATCTACTAACTTTTTATAGTAATCTACCTTTTTCCAATCGCAATTCATCATAGCGATATTGAACAAGTTGCAAGTTGCTGTCCCTTCAGAAGGGTCACAGCTCAAAGCTATCTTGAATGAATGAACAGCTTCTTCAATTTTTCCTAAGCAATAATAGGAAATCCCCATGCCGACGTAAGTTCCAGCATTATCCGATCTGATCTTGACTGCAGTTTGATAATATTTGATTGCCTCCTGAAAAAACCCCATATCTTTGCATACATTTCCCAGGTTATGCCATATCTGGAAGGCATCGGGTCTCAAAGCAACCGCCCGCCTCCCAACCCGCATAGCTTCTTGTAAATCCCCTAAATCACGCAATACCAGGCATAAGTTTCCCAAAGCCCGCCAATCATTGCCATCTATTGAAACCGCCTTACAGAAGCTGTCCCGACTCGCTACCAATTGCCCATTTTGAAAGAAAAGCATTCCCATTTCGCAATAGGCCATCACGCAATTTGGATCGATCACCAGCGCTTTCGAAAAGCATCCTTTGGCTTTTTGGATCATGTTTTGCTTTACATAGGCAATGCCCAAACAACAGTATGAAATTGCTTGATCGGGTTCCGTCTTTATGGCTTGCTGGAGCCATCTTACTGCATTTCCATACGCACCACATTGAACAGCGATGTCCGCACACAATTTCAAGACATCCGGATTGTCCATACCCGAACGCACAATTTCACGGCATTCCAGAATGGCGGATTCTTTATCGCCTGACTTTAATAGGTTTAGTACTTTTCCAAACATTGCACTTCAAGAAATTGTTGTTATATCATTCGTTTTTTCCACTGTAGGCCTCATTCACAGCTTTTTGAAAAAAATGCTCCAGTTCTTTTATGTCTTCGATATTTTCGAATAAAACTACGGATCTTTCCATTATCTTACGGCTGACTTCACTTCGCCAATCCAGATCATGGGCCAAACGATATGCAATGTCGACATAGGAATCCTGATCCCATGCCACACAATCCATCAACCCCATCTTCTTGTAAAAGCCATATGTCAATCGTCCGGGAAGCAAGCCACTAGGCCAGGTTACAACGGGAATTCCCCAGGCAAAACATTCAAGGCTTGTGTTCCCACCGCTAAAATGAATCGTGTCGATTACAGCATCGGCTAAACGATGCAGGCTCATGAACCTTTCTCTGGGCTGACTCGGAACGAATTGGATGCGATCGATAATTTCCGGAACGTTCTCTTTAAACCGCTCGACAAGCAATTCCTTCCAGTGGGAGTGCATGCCCTCCAATAAAATCAAGACCGCTTGGGGGTCCTTTTCCAGAACCGCGGCCAGGATCGGATCGAAATCGGGGTGCAATTTAAATAGACTTTGGGTGCAAATGTACAAGGTTCGATTCTCAGGGAGACCGAACGACTCTCTATCGGGTTCCTCAGTCGGTGGTCCAGGTCGATGATAATAATAGCCTGTACCTTTTAGCCGGACCAATTGCTCGGAATAATACTGCTGTGCTCCCGGAGGTTCAGCCGCGTCCGATGAAATGAAATAGTCGATAGCCGGGATGCCCATGGTAATTTGAAATCCACGTTTGCACTGAACCGGTGCCAACCTTGAAAAACCGATAAAATAAGTCAGCGGGTCCATTCCGATCTCAGGATAAAACAGGATGTCCAATTCAGCGTCGGCGATTCGTTCGCGGGCCTTGAAAATATCCGGAGGCAAAACCGCCACCTTCTTTGCACATCGATCAATCCTTCTCGATATGGCATCGGCCCGATGTTGGAACCGAAAGATGAAAATGTCGAACCGGTTTTTATCCAGTTTTTCAATGATTCCTGAATAGAGTCTTCCAATGGTATGATCGTGAAGAAAGCGACTTACCATTCCCAGTTTTATCTTTTCATTTCTTCTTCGCTTTTGAAGTTTTGGCGAGGTCCAAGTCAACTGAGGACATATGGACAGATAAAAGCTTGCGATCATTTCCCTGATCGGCCTTTCATCAAAACCATGCAGAGCAAGGATAAAGTTTGATATCCCAATTTCACGGTAGGGATTTTCGATATGCGTGCCCGTCTTCAATAGCCGTTCAATTTCGGAAACGAAGGTCTGCCTGCATTTCACCATTGCGTTTGTAGATGGGTAGATTACCGGCAGCGTCATTGCTTTTTTAACGCGGGTCGAGAACGCATCACGGATTTCCAGCATCTTCTCATATAACGATATCGCTTCTTCTGATTTACCGATATCGGTTAGGGCGATGGCCATATTGTTTAGGGCAATAAGGGAATCCGGTTTGATCTCAAGCGCCTTTTGAAAGGCTGATGCGGCGCGCTCCATTCGTTTCGAGTTCCTGAATGCGTTCCCCATGCTGATGTAAACGGAAAAAGCATCGGGGTTTATTTCCAAGGCTCGATCATAGCATTCAAGGGCACCGGCAATATCTCCTGAAGTCCTTTTGACATTGCCTATCTGTTCTATCACTTCCCAACTTTCGGACTTTAATCTAAAGGCTTTTTGATACCATTGAAGCGCTTGTTTAACGTCTCCATTTTCTTGGTACAATCGCCCCATGCCTACCGCCGGTTCGAAATAATCCGTCCTACAGTCAAGCGCTTTCAGGTAGCTCGAAATCACCTTTTCCTTTTGTCCCAATGCGTAGAATGCATTGCCAAGGTTGTAATGGGATTCTGCAGAATTTGGTTGGTAGCGTATAGCTTGATCAAAGCAATCCACAGCTTTGGTTGGTTTTCCGCTTTGAGAGTAAATAATCCCTAAATTATTCAAGCATTCGACAAACTGCGGATTGAGTTCCAGGGCGCGCCGATAGCTGGACTCGGCTTTTTGATATTCCTTTTTCAGTTTGTAGCCGTTACCGGCAAAAAACCATGCCTTTTCAAGGTTCGGGTTGATGGAAAGCGCCGCTTCATAGCAGGTAATGGATTCATCAATATTTCCATTTCCACTTAGGATGTCACCCAAAAGATACCATGCGTCGCTCCAGTTCGGATTTTTATCCAGTGCTTTTCTTAAAACGGTTTCAGCATCCTCCAACCGCCCGAGTTGTCGATAGAGTACGGCAAGATTATAGTACGCATGATGAAAGCCCGGTGAAAGGGAAATGCTTTTCCGATAGCAAGAAATCGCTTTCTGGATGCGACCAACCCCCCGAAAAGCATTTCCCAGGTTGGAAAAAAATGATGGCTGCGTCGGTTCACATTGAATCGCACGCGAGATCAGCAAAATTGCTTTCTCGAAATTACCCATCTCGTTTTCCAAGGTCCCCAACAAATTCAAAGCATCCGGTTGATCGGGGACGCTTTTTAGAACGGCTTGGTAGCAGGCCCTGGCGCTTTTTGCCTCACCGATTTTTTGATATTCTATCCCCCTCTTCAATAGTTGGAGCACTTCTTGTGGTGATGCGGTTAAACCTTCGGGGACAATCTTTTTATTATGAGCCACCACTTTGGTTGTATTCTCCACTTTTTACTTTTCACTCGGGATGGTGATATGGATCGGTTTTCCGCCGGACAGGTATTGTTCCCAAACCATTCGATACCCTTGTTCCAAATCCCTAACAAAGCGGTTTGTATCGAAAAGCGGTTTTTTCAGACGATTTCGTAGGAGCTTTTCACGGATGGCATTGAATTCTTCCTTATTGTTTGCGATGCGTATGGCTAAAGAAACGTAATCGTCTCCGCTGGCAGTGATCAATTCAGGTAATCCGATGGCGCTAAGCAGGCTTGCGGAAACCCGGGACATGAAATGGTTGCCCTTTATGGTCAGGACACCAACACCAGCCCACAAGGCATCGCTGGTTGTCGTGTGTCCATTGACCGTGGCCGTGTCCAGTACAAGATCGGCCAATTGGTGTCTATTCAGATGGTTGGCAATGGGGAGTGGCTGCGTAAATCTCAACCGTTCTTCCCGGACACCTCTTTTCTCGGCTTCTGTGACAATACTCTTCTTGTATACCTTATTTCCATCCAGCAGCCACAAGACACTATTCGGAACATTGCGAAGAATTTCCATCCACCTGTTAAATATCGCTGGATCAATTTTATAAGGTAAATTGAAATTGCAAAAAACAAAATCATTTTCTGGCAGTCCGAAATCAGCCCTGGACAGTTTTGTTTCCGAAATTTTTTTACAGCCATCTTGAATCATGTAACTGTTTGGCATGTAAATAAATCGCTCTGAGTAGCAGGAGGCTTCCACTTTCGGCGTAACCACTTTGTCGGTAATGATGTAGTCCATAAAATCGGCACCGGTGGTCCCGGTAAAACCCAGATAGTTGACCTGAATAGGAGCCGGACGAAGAGCACATATTTCCAACCGATTACTGCGTGTAAAACCCTTCATATCAACCAGGATATCGACCCGGTCTTCAAAGATCTTTTTTGCGGCTTCAAGGTGCCCAACGTCTTTAATATCAACAAATTTATCGCACTCTGCAACGATGCGTTTTCGATACATACTGCCATCGTCAATTCCGTAGGAATAACAATTGATATTGAAATCTTTGCGGTCATGGTTTCCATAAAGGCCGAGCGTTAAATGAGCCGATGCTGTGTTTCGAAATCGGTTCGACAGATATCCGATGGTTATTTTCTTTTTTCTTTTCTTATTAAAAAGAAAGCCGGGCCTGTAGACTGCCACTTTCAGTGAAATTTTCTTGCTGTGAGCCCGAGCGACAGAAAGGTTGACCCGGGGATCCGCTTTTCTCATCAGGTTTAAAAATGGCACTTCGGCCGGGGGTTGATTATTTAAAAGCGCTGCCTTGGTGGCGGTGTCAATTTCCTTGCCCAAAAGGTCCAATTTTTCCCACTGGCAGATATGCTGCAATTGGTGGTATAAAAAACACTTGGCTTTTATGTTTCCGGGGTTGCTTCGAATCGCTTTTTCAAAGCTTGCCACTGCCTTTTCTGGCTCTTTGACATTCTGATAGGCAAGCCCCATATGATAATGAATGGAAGCATCGTTTTGATCGATATTCAGTGCTTTTTCGTAATAGTCAATGGCCGTCTTATATTCGGCCAGGTTCAAGTATACGCTGCCCGTATTCAACAGCACACGCTTGTTTTCGGGGTCTATTTGCAGCGCCTTTCCGTAATATCGAAGTGCGTTCTCAACTTCGCCCAACTCGAGGTAAACGTTGCCTAAATTATTGCAGATTTCCCATTTACCGGGGGCCTTTTCATATGCGCTTTGAAAATGGTGAATGGCTTTTCTGTATTGCTGAAGGGACTTGTAGATCAGTCCTATATTAATGTGTGCATCCGCCAACCCGGGCTCGATCTCAAGGACCTTCTTGTATTCGACCAAAGCCTTCTTGTGATTCTTACGACGTTGACAGACCACGGCCAGGTTAAAATGACAATCGGCGTTTTCGGGTTCAATTCGGAGCGCTTTTTCCAGAATTGCCTGTGCTTTTTCCAATTGCATCCGGTTGCCATACATTTCCGCCATCAATTGATACGCCTGGATGCTATCCGGCATGATCGACAGCAGATCTTTTAAGACCTTCTCCGCTTGTTGGAACATCCCTTCGGTTGTCAACCCCTTAAACAGGTTGAGATATGCAGAGGCAACGCCTGGTGCCTTGCGAATTGCGCGCTCGTAGCATGCAATGGCTTTGACCAAGGCGTTTTTAATAAAGAACGCACGACCGAGAATTTCATAATATTCGGCTCGGCCTCCCTCGATGGCAATGACCTTCTGGATTATTCTTATGGCATCATCCGGTTTGCCGGCATCCACTTCAAGAAGTCCCAGACGACGGAGGACGTCTGGATGATTCGGCGAAATTTCAAGCGCTTTGTGAAGCCATTTTCTGGCTTCATCGAAATCACCGCCACGCTGATATTCAACGGCTGTCCGAAGATAATTCTTTGTCAATGGCTGCTTTGACATATTTTCTCTGATAGGGATTCCCAGTGAGATAAAAGTATTTTGTCAAACCGTTTCAACATCGTTCAATTCGATGGGCTTCGGTGTACCGTCTGCCAAGCGGCAAGACCACATCCGCTGGTAGGCGGTTTCTAAACAACCCACCGCATAGTCCGTATCGAACAGACGGCTTGCGTAACGATTCTTTAATATCGATGATCTGATTTCCCTTAATCTTTCAGGATGGGTTGCAAGATAAACGGCGCCATCGACATACTCTCCAAGGCTGTTTTTTACCAGGTCAGTCAGATTCATGGCATGCAGCAGGCTGGAAGACATCCTTGAAGCAAAATGCCGACCTTGGATAGTCAATACGGGTACGCCCATCCAAAGTGCGTCGCTGGTGGTGGCTGCACCATTGACGGTACGTGTATCCAAGGCGAGATCTACTTTGGCGAGTCGCTCGAGGTGCTCCTTCTTTTCGAGTTTTTCTAGGAAAACAAGCCGTTGGGGATTGACGCCCAACCTTTCGGCCGAAATGCATAACTTCTTTTTTACCGCTGCACTTTCGGGCATCAGCCACAAATCGCTCTCCGGTACACGATTGAGAATGTTCATCCAAGCTTGGAACACTTTTTTTTCAATTTTATAGGCCGTGCAAAAACTGGCAAATACGAAACGAGAGCAGCCATTGGGGCGTGCTTCTATATCCTTTCCGGAAAAGTCCGCTTCGCTTGAGTAATTGTTTATCTGATAGGAATATGGCATCAGGACCAGTTGTTCGGTGTAATGCTTTTGATGCGATCTTGGCGTCACGATCCTGTCGCCGATCAGATAATCAAAAAACGAAGCGCCTGTCGTTCCCGCCATACCAAGCATACGAACCTGAATCGGGGCGGGCCGGAATGCGCAAATTCCCAGTCTCGCCCCCTTGGTAAACCCCATGAAATCAATGAGGATGTCGATTCGATCCTTATGAATCATCGTTGCAGCGGACAGATCATCCATGGCGCTAATTTCACGAAACCTGTCGCTGGCTTCTCGAATGGCTCTTCTTTGGTATCCGTCGTCATCCTTACCGTAAGCGTAGCAAAAAACGTTGAAGCGTTCTCTGTCATGACGTTCGAACAGACCGAGCGTAAGGTCAGCCGTGGGATGGTTGCGTATATTTCCTGATAGATAGCCGATATTCAACCGTCGGTCTTGAAACGACCCGCTTTCGAATGAGAACTTCGGGATTCGATTGCCGGATATCATTTCAATTTCCCGACTCCATGCCCTGGCCACTTCCAAATTAAGGCCAGGGTTCGAATGCCTTATAATATTCAGAAACGGATTTTCGGCTGGCTTCTCCGATCTGTCCAACATGTTTCGGGTTTGGCGATCCAGAATTTTTCCATACTTTTCAGCTTCTTCCCAGGCACACTCGCCAATGAGAAGTGTTACCAGATGATTCAACGCATTCCCGTAATTCGGATCCAATTCAACCGCTTTTTCGAAAAGCTGCCGGGCTTCCGTTTTTCGGCCAAGTTCGTTATATGCCAATCCAAGGTTCAAATGAGCCTGGGACAATGAGGGCTCTATGCCCAATGCCTTTCGATAACATTCGATGGCTTGCTTCAAGTTGTCCGCGTCTTGAAAAGCGGTTCCCCAATTTACCCAGTATTCTGCGATCTCCGGATTCAACCGGATGGCCTGACGATAACACGCCATGGCTTTTTGTTGTTCCCGTTTTAGTTGATAGGTGCTGCCTAAAACATTGAAGATCGATGCTTGCTTTGGATCGATGGTCAGACTTCTTTCATAACAATCTGCCGCCCCATTCAGGTCGTTGTCCTGATTTAACAAATTCCCCAGGTTATTATACGCACCTGCAAAGTCCGGTTTTTTAGCGATGGCGGTCTGCAAACAGTCGATCGCCTTGTCGCGCTCGCCGAGATCCAAATACACCAGCCCCAGATTGTTCCAGGCCGGTGCATGCTCCGGATCGCAATCGATGGCCGAACGGTAGCCGGCCAGTGCCTTTTCCAACCGGCCGCCAATCTGGTGCACGATCCCCAGATCGTAATGAACCTCCGCACTTTCCGGCGACAACGCTATAGCTTGCCGCAAACTGGACTCGGCCTCGGCAAGCCTTCCCTGCCGCTTGTACACGTTGCCCAGTCCCTTGTGATGCGCCCAATACCCGGGCTCCCGATCCGCGGCACGCAAATAGAAGGTCTCGGCTCGGGACAATTGACCGGCCCGGTATGCGATGGCACCCAGCCGACCCAATACGCGCGCATCGTCCGGTGATATCGCCAGTGCCTGCTGATACAAATCCACGGCGCTCTGAAAGTCGGCCCCCGCCTCCAGACGTTGGCCCTTTTCAAGCAACCGATTCACCTGCGATTCGCCACTGGCTGTCAATGTACGGCCCCCTTCTGCCGATTCCCTCAGGATTGTTCCGCAGACAACTTTTCCAGACGCTCGCTGACCTCCAGATTCCACGGCTCCACATCCAGCACGCGGTCATAAAACACCCTGGCCGAGTCGATCTTGCCAAGAGCCGTACAAATGTGTCCGGCCACCATCAAGATATCAATATCCTCGGGATTGTCGTTGAGCACTGCAAGGTAAATCTCCAGAGCTTTTTCCACCTCGCCCTGCTCGGCCAGATAAAAGTCCGCCAGGTTCTTCTGATAGTTGGCATTGGACGGATCAAGCGTGACGGCCTTCTCATAACACTGAAGACAGCGCTCTTTGTCCCCGCGCTGATAGTACAAAACCCCCAGATCGTTGTGGGCCAGGGCAAAGTCAGGATGCGCGGCGACCAGCGACTCCAAACCGGTGACCGCCTGTTCCACCTGGCCCCGGCTCGCCTGATCTAGGCAGCGCTGATACACCGTCTCCGGATCCGCATCCGATTGACCAACAACACCTTGCGCCAACAGTCGGTCCACGAACTGCTGGGCCTCGTCATTCCATGGCTCGATGTCCAATACCCGGTTGTAGTACCCCAACGCTTCGTCGAAACGCTTGAGCGATACGCATAAATGGCCCGTCACCATCAACGTCTGGATATCCTCGGGCCTCAGAGACAAAATCTTGTCGTACAACGCCAGTGCACGGTCCGTATCCTTGCTCTCGCTGTACAAGAGATCGGCCAGATTCTTCAGATAAAGCGGATTGTCCGGCGAAAGCACCACAGTCTTTTCGTAATGGGACAAGGCCGCATCCATCCGCCCTGAAGTATAGTGCAGGTTACCCAGATCGAAATGCGCCGGGGCAAAATCGTCAAACTCGGCCACCAGGGCCTCCAGCGCTGTCAGCGCTTCCTCGTGGCGCTCGTCGGCAAGCATCTTTTGAATCTCTTCATACTTCTCTTCACAGTCTGTCATCGTATTCCGTCCTTTCCGTTAATGGCCACCCCATCATAATCCGTGCATATCTGCACTCGGGCCACAATCCTTGACCTGGATGTGCCGGGGATCTCCTCCCGATTTGTAAATTGCCCACATCTGTTCGTAAGCATTTTCCAAGTTGCGCACAAATCGGCGGGTATCGAACAGAGGATGAGTGCGCTTGTTCCGTTCCAGTTTTTCCCGCAAGGCCTTCAACCGCTTTCCATCGGTGGCCAGGGCTACGGCCAGCTCCTCGTACTGCTGTAAATCGTCGGCAATCAGTTCCTCAAGGCCCACCGCCGTCAAAATACTCGCCGACATCCGCGATGCAAAATGACGACCTTTGATCGTTACCACCGGAACCCCCGCCCACAACGCATCGCTGGTCGTCGCCGCCCCGTTGACCGCCCGCGTGTCTAAACACAAATCCGCCAACGATAACCGCGCTAAATGCTCGGGCTTGGGTAGTTCTTTGGCAAAAATGATGCGTTTTGGGTCTAAAGATCTTTCCTGAGCTTCCCGAATGATATTTTCTTTGAAATAATGATCCCTTTCCCACAACCATAGGACGCTTCCTGTCACCTGTTTGAGTATGTTCGCCCAACAGGTAAAAAGTTCCGGATCGATCTTGTAACCCGCCAAGAAAGCGGCAAAGACACTACCTCGTTCGGGCAACCCCATGCTCCTTCTGCTTCTGAATTTAGTATGCAATGATACAGCTTTGGAACTGTTCACCTGATAGCTATGGGGCATGTGGACCAGCTTCTCGCTATAATGCGATGCATGTTCAAGGGGCGTCACGATTGGATCGGTTACGATATAATCGAAAAAAGAGGCTCCGCTTGTACCGGCCATCCCCAGGTATCTTACCTGAATCGAGGCCGGACGCGCAACGCAGATATCAAGTCGGTTATTGGAGGTATGTCCTTTTAAATCGACAAGTATATCTACTTCAGAGTCACGGATTCGTTTTGCCGCCTGAGCGGTCGTCAAGTTCGAAATATCTATGAATTGATCGCAACCTTTTTGTATCCGTTTATAATAACTTGATTGATCGTCACGTCCGTATGAGTAGCAATGGACGGTTATTCGTTTGCGATCATGTTGTTTAAACAGCTCAACCATCAGGTGCGCGGTGGGATGATTTCCAAAGCTGTTGGAAAGATATCCTATAGTGATCTTCTTGGCTGCATTGTGCTTATGGATGAGCTTACGATTCGGATGGTTCAGCTTTGATCTCAGTTCAATATCATGGCTGTGTAGTCTTGCAACATGAAGGTTCTGTGACAGGCTTTGACTCCTGGCCAAGTTAAAAAATGGTTCCTCGGCAGGTTTAATTCCGGCATCGATCGATTCTCGAGTCTGTCGATCGACCAAATCGAGAACGGCATCCAGATTTCGCCAATCGCAGACATCTTGAAGAAGTTTCCCTAAATTGTAGCATGCATCCGCATTTTTCGGATCCGCATCAACCGCGCTTTCGAATTTTAAAATAGCTTCTTTCGTTCTACCCAGCTTGTTAAGCGTAATCCCGGCATTATTTAATGCCTGAGAAAACCTGGGTTCAATGGTTATCGCTTTTTCAAAACAAGTCAGAGCGTCTTCCAGATGCCCCAGATCTTTTCTTACCAATCCAAGATTATACTGGGCAATTGGATCCATGGGAGAGATACCGACTGCTTTTAAATAGACTTCAAGTGCCAGATCCAATTTCCTCAACGAATAAAAAATGGTTCCCAAATTGCTGTATACCTGCACAAACATTGGATCTACGTCGATCCCTTTTCGAAAACAGGAAATCGCGGCTTCTAAATTTCCTTGAGCTTTCAAAATGAGGCCCAGATTGTTATATACGGCAGAAATTCTGGGTTCTATCCGAATGCATGTTTTGTAGGCAGCACTTGCTTTTTCAAGGTCCCCGGAGCCGGCGAATAGCGTGGCCAATTTAAAATGAGCCTCAACAAAATCCTTTTTTAAGGAAACCGCCTGCTCGTAATACGCTTTGGCTTTCTCTACATTCCCTTCCCGGAGGCATCGATCACCCCTGCGATAGACTTCATAAGGATCTGTTTGAGCTTTATTTGAAATCATATTCGGACTCCACGACTGTGATTTGCTGCGGGGGTTCTCCGGCAATATGGATCCGCCACATTTGCTCGAATGCATTCTCCAGGTTGCGTACAAACCGTTGGCTGTCGAACAAGGGTTTAGACGAACGGTTCTTTTTCAGCTTGTCCCGTAAAGCATTCAACCGATCTTTATCGGTCGCCAGTTCAACGGCCAGATTTTCGTACCGCTCTAAATTGTCGGCAATCAGTTCCGGGAGTCCAATGGCTGTCAATATGCTCGCCGACATCCGCGATGCAAAATGGCGTCCCTTGATCGTTATCACCGGTACGCCGGCCCACAACGCGTCGCTGGTCGTCGCAGCTCCGTTGACCGCTCGCGTGTCCAATGCCAGATGAGCCTTTCCAAGCCTGGAAAGATGTTTTTCCTTCGTTTCTTTTTGCCCGAAACGAATACGATCCGGGGACACTCCAAAAAGATTGGCCGCCCTACGAAGATTTTCTGAGACAGAGCGGCTTTCAGATAGTAACCACAAATAACTGTCCGGAACGCGATTGAGGATTCGCATCCAGGTTTCGAATAACTCGGGTTCCAATTTGTAGTTTGAGCAAAAACAACAAAAAGTGAATCCTTCCTCCGGCCAGTCTTTTTCGTGTACTGGCGAACATGCCCTGTCGTTATGGCTCCGGTAGCTATTGACCTGATAGGTGTGCGGCATGTGGACAAATTTCTCGCTGTAGTTCTGGGCGGAGGAATCCGGTGTGATAATCGAATCCCCAATCATGTAATCGAAAAAGCTTCCCCCGGTTGTTCCGGCCATCCCCAAGTATCTCACCTGAATAGGGGCAGGACGCAATGCGCAAATTGGCATTCGATGCCCATCCGAATATCCATTGAGATCAACCAGGATATCGATGCCATCGTCGGCAATTTTTTTTGCTGCATCCCGATCGTTCATCAGGAAAAGTTCCGTAAAACAGTCACAGTTTTCATGTACGATTTTTGCGTACGTATTGCTGCTGCGGCTGCTGCACGAATAAGCATTGACGGAAAAACGACTGCGATCGTGCATCCTGAACACGTCGCACAAAAGGTGCGTCGTTGGGTGATTTCTGAAATTATTGGTCAGATAGCCGATGCGCAGTATTCGTGGATGTCTTTTCGGGGGACTGAGCTTTTCGAAAAACTTGGGCTCGTTTGCCTGTCTTTCGATGTCGCGGCTCCATAACCGCGCAATCTGTAGATGCCTCGCTTCATCCATGTCCCTGCAAATGCTCATGAACGGCGGTTCTGACGGTTTTCTTTCGGATATCAGACTGCTTTCGGTCAATTTATCGATTACTTCGGATATCTTTGCGGCATTGGTCCAGTCACAAACCTGTCTCAGTTGGTTGTATAGATGAATATAGCTTTTTTGTGAGTCAGGCTTGCGTTCAACAACTTTTTGAAAGCAGGCAATTGCCCGCTCTGGTTCGCCATTTTTCTGATAGGCCACACCAAGACTATTGAGAATTTCTGGATGGTCTTTTTGTTTACCCAAACCCTGTTCGAAACAGGTAATGGCCTGCTGGTAGCAGTCCATCTTTAACAAGGCATTCCCCATATTATGATAGCCGGCATGACTTTTGGGGTCGAGGGCGACGAATTTTCGGCTCATCTCGATTGCCTTTTTAAATTGTCCCGTTTCCATGAATGCCATCCCCAGGTTATTATACGCACCTGCAAAGTCCGGTTTTTTAGCGATGGCGGTCTGCAAACAGTCGATCGCCTTGTCGCGCTCGCCGAGATCCAAATACACCAGCCCCAGATTGTTCCAGGCCGGTGCATGCTCCGGATCGCAATCGATGGCCGAACGGTAGCCGGCCAGTGCCTTTTCCAACCGGCCGCCGATCTGGTGCACGATCCCCAGATCGTAATGAACCTCCGCACTTTCCGGCGACAACGCTATAGCTTGCCGCAAACTGGACTCGGCCTCGGCAAGCCTTCCCTGCCGCTTGTACACGTTGCCCAGTCCCTTGTGATGCGCCCAATACCCGGGCTCCCGATCCGCGGCACGCAAATAGAAGGTCTCGGCTCGGGACAATTGACCGGCCCGGTATGCGATGGCACCCAGCCGACCCAATACGCGCGCATCGTCCGGTGATATCGCCAGTGCCTGCTGATACAAATCCACGGCGCTCTGAAAGTCGGCCCCCGCCTCCAGACGTTGGCCCTTTTCAAGCAACCGATTCACCTGCGATTCGCCACTGGCTGTCAATGTACGGCCCCCTTCTGCCGATTCCCTCAGGATTGTTCCACAGACAACTTTTCCAGACGCTCGCTGGCCTCCAGATTCCACGGCTCCACATCCAGCACGCGGTCATAAAACACCCTGGCCGAGTCGATCTTGCCAAGAGCCGTACAAATGTGTCCGGCCACCATCAAGGTATCAATATCCTCGGGATTGTCGTTGAGCACTGCAAGGTAAATCTCCAGAGCTTTTTCCACCTCGCCCTGCTCGGCCAGATAAAAGTCCGCCAGGTTCTTCTGATAGTTGGAATTGGACGGATCAAGCGTGACGGCCTTCTCATAACACTGAAGACAGCGCTCTTTGTCCCCGCGCTGATAGTACAAAACCCCCAGATCGTTGTGGGCCAGGGCAAAGTCAGGATGCGCGGCGACCAGCGACTCCAAACCGGTGACCGCCTGTTCCACCTGGCCCCGGCTCGCCTGATCTAGGCAGCGCTGATACACCGTCTCCGGATCCGCATCCGATTGACCAACAACACCTTGCGCCAACAGTCGGTCCACGAACTGCTGGGCCTCGTCATTCCATGGCTCGATGTCCAATACCCGGTTGTAGTACCCCAACGCTTCGTCGAAACGCTTGAGCGATACGCATAAATGGCCCGTCACCATCAACGTCTGGATATCCTCGGGCCTCAGAGACAAAATCTTGTCGTACAACGCCAGTGCACGGTCCGTATCCTTGCTCTCGCTGTACAAGAGATCGGCCAGATTCTTCAGATAAAGCGGATTGTCCGGCGAAAGCACCACAGTCTTTTCGTAATGGGACAAGGCCGCATCCATCCGCCCTGAAGTATAGTGCAGGTTACCCAGATCGAAATGCGCCGGGGCAAAATCGTCAAACTCGGCCACCAGGGCCTCCAGCGCTGTCAGCGCTTCCTCGTGGCGCTCGTCGGCAAGCATCTTTTGAATCTCTTCATACTTCTCTTCACAGTCTGTCATCGTATTCCGTCCTTTCCGTTAATGGCCACCCCATCATAATCCGTGCATATCTGCACTCGGGCCACAATCCTTGACCTGGATGTGCCGGGGATCTCCTCCCGATTTGTAAATTGCCCACATCTGTTCGTAAGCATTTTCCAAGTTGCGCACAAATCGGCGGGTATCGAACAAAGGCTGAGTGCGCTTGTTCCGTTCCAGTTTTTCCCGCAAGGTCTTCAACCGCTTTCCATCGGTGGCCAGGGCTGCAGCCAGCTTCGCGTACTGCTGTAAATCGTCGGTGATCAGCTCCTCAAGGCCCACCGCCGTCAATATGCTCGCCGACATCCGCGATGCAAAATGGCGCCCCTTGATCGTTACCACCGGTACTCCCGCCCACAACGCATCGCTGGTCGTCGCCGCCCCGTTGACCGCCCGCGTGTCTAAACATAAATCCGCCAACGATAACCGCGCTAAATGCTCGGGCTTGTGACACGGGGGAGAAAAGATCAGCCGTTTTGGATCGATGCCAAGCATTGAAGCAACGGATTTCAGGTTGGACTCCGCTTTTTCATCCCTTTTAATTAGCCAGAGGATACTGTCCGGTGTCTGCTTGAGGATGGTCATCCAGCATGCAAAAAGTTCCGGATCTATTTTGTAACCGGTTGCAAATGAGCAGAAAATGAATCCATGGGTTGGCAATCGATATGATTGTCTTTCTAAATTAATTTTCTGGTCGACTCGCGGATTGCTGTTCACCTGATAGCTATGGGGCATGTGGACCAGCTTCTCGCTATAATGCGATGCATGTTCAAGGGGCGTCACGATTGGATCGGTTACGATATAATCGAAAAAAGAGGCTCCTGCTGTCTTCGCTTCACCCAGGTATCGGACTTGTATAGGAGCCGGCCTGAACCCGCATATCTCAGTCCTGCTGCAAGCGGTGTATCCGTTCAGGTCGATCAGGATCTGGGTTTTGGTTTGATGGATTTTTGATGCGGCTTCTAATGAATTGATGTTGTATAGGTCAACAAAATGATCGCAGCCCTTTTCTATCTCTTTGCGATAGAAGCTGCCGTCGTCTTCACCATAGGAAAAGCAATTGATTTCAAACCGGGTGCGGTCGTGCTGGCTGAACATATCCACGATCAAGTGAGATGTCGGATGGTCCCGGAAATTATTGGACAGATACCCGACGATCACTTTTTTCCCTTCGTAACGACTCGGTTCGTCGCATAAGCTGGATGATAGCACCTCGGCTTGTAGTTGTATATTACTGCTCCGTTTCAGCGCCGATTTCAGAACTTGAACCGGATAGTCGTCCGACAATTCGTTGAACAGACGGCGGGAGATCGCCGCCAATTCTAGTCGAATGTCTTTATTCCCATTGTTTTTGTCGATTTCGATAGGCCATTGGCAGATATCCTTTAGGCAAGTCTGCATCATTGTTTTTGCCATCGTAAAATCAGGATCTATTTCTATCGCCATCCTCATGCAGTTATACGCTTGTGATGCATAGCCCTGATATTTATGCAACACACCGAGATTATAGTGAGCCTTGGCATTGGTTGGATCCAGAGCCACCGCCTTTTGAAAACAGGCCACAGCCTCCCCGGTCCTACCCAGTTCCTGCAACAAAATACCACAATTGTTGTAGGCCAATCCAAAATCGATTTTGCCGGAGATCGCCTTTTTGTAAGCATTGATCGCCTGAGCAGCCTTGCCCATTTCGGTTAGGACCAGCCCCATATGGTAATACGCTTTCGGATAGTCGGGATCGGTCGCCACAATCCGTTGGAGTTCATTCAGGGCCTCTGTCATCTTCCCCTGGTCTTTCAAAGTAACGGCCAGATTGCAGCGAGCCGCCGATAGACCGGGATCAATCGCGAGCGCTCTTTTGAAACAGCTGGCGGCAACGTTGAACCGACTTCTGCTTTTATAGATCAATCCCAGGCTGTTAATCGCGCCCGTATGATTCGGCTTTATTTGAATGCATTTTTTATAAACGGTTTCCGCTATATCGAGCTTACCCATTTGATGGCTGATTGATGCAGCCTCGTACAAGGCCACTATATCCGTAGGATTCATGGATATGGTTTTTTGATAGTTTTTCAGTGCCTCTTCCAATTGGCCGGCACTCTTCTGAACCGAGCCGAGGCTCCGGAAAAAATCTGGGAAAGTAGGATCGACTGCGATGGCCATATTGATCTTTCGGATGGCATCTTCGATGTTGCCTTTTGAAAAATCCACCAAACCCTGCAAATGAAGCGCATCGGCATTTCCCGGTTCACATCGGAGAACTTTCTCGTATAGCTCTTCGGCTTCATCCAAATTGCCGTCCCGTTGAAACTTCACGGCTTCATGAAGCCAATTGGAAACCATAGATGAGTTGCCCGTTTTCATACCTGAATCGTCTCTATTCTCAGTCAAATCCGTTGGATGTCGCTATCCTGACGGAACGCTGTCATCCTTTTGGCAAGGCTTCCCGTTTTTTCAATCCCTTAACGTCGCGTCGGTTACTCGAAACGAATCGTTGACGCCTAGAACTAATTAATATTTTGATAGATTATAATCTATCACCAATGCTTAACAAAACAGCAACACATAAGCTTGCGCAGCAATAATCAGCAAGTGTTATGCCAGGCATTGCATCGTCCTGTTGGTAGGCCGTGGGTACGGATGATGTAAGAATTCTATGGCGGGCAGACGTATTTTGGGAATCTATGGAATCAGGCGGTTCGAGAAAAGCCGCTGAATTCATCGCTATCCGGATCCATGGCGACGCCGTATACATCTTCGCCATCGAACTTGAAGACGATGTGGGATGGGTCGATGGTGCCGTCCGCCGTCTCGTTTTGGCGAATCGTGAAGCCTACGGTAGCAGTAAGACTATCCTTGTCGTAAATAACATAGTCGGGATAGGGATCAAGGGAAATCTCCGTGGATGGGATCTCGTCTCCGAAGTTATAGGTTTCGGCGATATTGTCACTTGAGGCCCGGGATATGTTCCAATTAAAGCGGTCTTCAATGGATGCCGGATCCATTTCCTTTGTAAACAGAAATTCCATGGTCACGCTGACCTCCGCACCAGCATTTTCCAGGTAAGAATCAATGTTGGAGACCAGGTATCCTTTGGGCGCACTGTATGGAAATGAACTGTTCGCAAAAGCGAAAGCGATTTGGGGCGGCTCCTTTTCATCGATGTAATATTTGAGCGTGGTGGCCAGGTCTTCGTCCAGATCTTCAAGATCTTCCTCCACCTCCCTGGCCGCTTCGATCTCGCCCATGTCGGCATAAGTGTAGCCGATCTCGGCAAGCGCATCGTAAAAGGTCGATTCTAATTTCAACGCCTTTTGAAAGTGTTCGATGGCTTTATCGTACTGCTCGTCCTGGGCATACATTTTCCCCAGTCCGTAATCTCCGGCATAACTCTCCGGATCGAGCCGTTTCACCTGATTGAACTGGTATTCGGCTTCGCTGAAGTTGCCGACTTTTATCAAAGCCTCTCCATAGGAGTAGCGATTGGTGGCACTGGGATTTACCTGCACTGCCTGCCGGTACTGTTCGGTAGCCTCTTCGTAACGCTCCTCGGAATAAAAAAGCTGCCCCAAAGACGCCCGCAGCGTATCTTCGTTCGGATTGCGCTGGATGGCCGCCTGGTATGTTTCGATGGCCTTGTCGGTTTCTTCCAGTTTCAGGTAGGTCTGTACCAGGTATTTCGAGGATTCGATATTGTAATCCGAATACGGGGCCAGGTTGACGGCGGCCTCGAACGATTTGGCCGCTTTCTCGTAATCTTGGTTGAGATACTCGTCGATACCGGTCTGCAAGAACTGGTTGGAAAGATTTTCCATCCCTTCCTGCTGGTTCGAGAGCGCATCGAAAATTGCGGTGGCATCCTTTTCCTCGAAAAGTCCTGAGTTATTAATCGCATTCAAGGAATTGTTTAAAATGGTGTCTATTCCACTCATCGCTTGGCTCCTGTCTGAAAAATGAATGGCCGAAATGCCGGCAGCATCCAAGCTGCCCCGTAAATCGTTTTACACCCATTCACTTGATTTCATTATCGGTTGTTATCAGCCGGGACTTTAGGCTGACTCGTACGGCAATTGCGTCTTTGCAGTATAGCCGCCATATTTGAATTGACACACCCGCCAGAATGCACCTTTTTTAAGATAACAAAAGGATGCCGCATTTCTTAAGTTCCCGGATTGCAGACCGATAATTTATTGAAAAGCTCCGTAACGGATAAACCGAACATCCCAATTTTTTGATTGGAATTTCCCGATTCATGAATGCCATAGCACCCGACTCATCCCACCAGAATGAATTGAAGCAGCAACTGCGTCAGTTGGAATCCATCGCAGCGCTTTCCGGCGGCATCGCACATGATTACAACAACCTGCTTACCGCTATCATGGGCAACCTTTCACTGGCTTTGGAAACCATGGATGCCGATGCTGAGGTCACGCCTCTGATCGAAAACGCCTTGGCAGCATCGCGAATCGCCAAAACCCTGACACGCACGCTGATTACCTTTTCAAAGGGCGGGTTGCCGGCAAAAACCCCTACGGATATCGTCCGGTTGGTGAAAAATACTGCAGCGTTTTCCCTCAGCGGGTCCAACATTCGTTGCGAGATGGTTCCTGCTTCGGGCATCTGGCCCGCACTTGTCGACGCGCAGCAGGTCGGCCAGGCCATTCACAACCTGATGATCAATGCAGCAGAATCCATGCCATCGGGCGGAACCGTTTCGATCCGTTTTGGAAATACAACCCTGGACAGTCCCAACACCACCCTGCCCCCCGGAAACTATGTCCACATTGCCATCGAGGATCATGGGTTCGGCATTTCCATCAAAAACATCGACAAAATATTCGATCCTTACTTTTCGACCAAAGGCAAAGGCGAACAGAAAGGCACCGGCTTAGGCCTTTCCATTTCACATTCCATCATCGCCAAGCATGGTGGAAAAATTACGGTCCACTCACGGGTAGGCGTCGGCAGTACCTTTCACATCCTGCTCCCCGCTTCGGACCCTTCTGCCAAAATCGAACCGCCGAAAAAGGAAACAAAGACCGCGGCTCAGCCGGAAAAGGCGATCTCCGGCCGCGGCAAAATCCTGGTTATGGATGATGAGGTCATGATCCTCGAACTGGCTGGCAACATGCTCCAACATCTGGGATATGAAGTGGATTTCGCCGAAGAGGGAGAGACCGCCGTTCACAAATACAAGTCGGCCCTGGCGTCTTCGGCGCCTTACGACGCCGTCATCTTGGACCTGACCATCAAGGGTGGCATGGGTGGTGAGGATACGATTCGGCAACTCAAGGAGATCGATCCCTCGGTAAAAGCGATCGTCTCCAGCGGCTATTCCGAAAACCCCGTCGTTGCCAATTACGCCGATTACGGGTTTTGTGATGTCGTGGCGAAACCTTACGAGATGGTTGAATTCAGCCAGAAGTTGCACCGGGTAGTCAATGCCCTGTGAATTCATTTTGACGGAATTGTCGGTTACGGTTACTACGGATTTCAATCCCGCCTAATGAACTGAATTGAATTGAAAAATTTTTCTTTGGTGATACCCGGAAGAGACAAATAATCAATCATTTTTGCAACACTGTTTTTGCTGTTCTTTATTAACAATTCAAACTCAATTTCCAAAGAGTTATGGGATTGAAGAAATTCATCCAATCTACTTTCCCTCCACTGACGGCATGATCGGGCCGTTTCCAGTGTCCATCCGATGCCTGCGTAGGCTTTAAGCATACTTTTTTCGATAGCATCGGGATTTCGCCTGCAACGAATAAAAAACGGGTTGTTCAAATGCGATCGATATTTATTTAAAAGATGGCAGGTCCTTGGGTCTTTCCAACCCCATGGAACTTGAAGCGCCCGCCTTTCTTTTATTAGCTGGTCTATTTTTAAATCCCATTGATGAGCAGTGATCTTCTTTGACAAAACGGATTGGTTCAAGTCGCGAAATGATCTATCCTCCCAATATCCATCGGGATTGGATTCGTTCGCGGAAACGAATTCCGCCCCCATAAATACACCCAGATGGTGCAGTACTCCAGCGACCAAACTAGTGCCGCACCGCCCCGGTCCAACAACGATAATCGGTTCGAAAAAATTTATCCCTTCCGGATTCATATCGCACCTGTTGTCGATGGCAAACGTCGTATGGTTAAAGGCAAGTCGTTACAGTAATATATAGAGTATGTACCGTATTGACAAGCCGTTGCCGGGCGCCTAATTTTTATTCTATCCAGCTGTAAACGGCTGTGCCTCATTGAGAGATTATCTTGATAAAAAGCGTCATCCGCCTGTTTTTAACCGAAAGATTCAGGTATTGACCTGCATTGAAACAGTAATCCAGTGTTCCAGGGAAGGTTTAGACACTTGACCACCAGATCCTTGATAAAGCTTCATTATATCGCAATCTTCGTACTGTTCCCGTTACTCGCGTCCTGCACAGGTTCCAACCGGGCGATCCGATCAGATATACCCACCGACCGAATCATTGCCGATCTGACGTCGGACATCGAGGCCCTCTACCTTACCTGGCATGACCTAGATCAAATTTATAAGGATATGAAATTCCTTGAACGGGGCTTGCTGTTCGACCCGGACGACCGCCAATTGGGTTACGTTCAAAAAATCGGGCTTTATATTCAAGACGCCTCGCTGCGTATTCATCACCGCTGGGAGCAACTGTCGATGTTGGCGTACATTCGACCTGACATGCTGGACGACTACCTGACCCTGAACGTCAACGCATTGACAGCAGCCATCGACGAAATCGACGATGACGACCGATTCATTGCCATCTACGCCGGCTTTATTCATCAAAAGGCCTTTTTAGAGGACATCGACAGGGCCCGGGCCAAAATGAAAGAAGCGGTGGGTTTGTTGGAACAATTACGCGGGAAACTGATGCCGGTCGGGGGTTAAAAGAATTCTATCGCGAAACCTTCGTTGTTGGTCCACAAAATCCGGCCCTTGCGCTTGACGCTTTTCTTGCCGCTGGTAAACGGTATGCTCAGGATCGCCACATCCCCCCTGTCAACCTGGTTGGCTGCCTGGGTCATCACAAAAGCGCCGCCCAGTGAGATGTCTTTCAGCGTCCCGGCATAGGCTTTCCCTTTTGCCGAAAAGATTATCTCACTGCCGTAGGGTTTGCGTTCATACCGTCTTCTGAATTCACCGGACTCCATGCTTCGGCGCATCCTTTCGCAAAGGTCTGGACGGCAATTTCCATTGACGGGGAATCAGTTGTTCACCAGGAAAAATTTCGGCAGGTGGCGGCGAAAACCTAAATGCTAAAGCGGATTTCTTTTTCAAAAGGCGGTGATCTCTGGCAAAGATTCGGCTGCCAGCGATCCTGTTCCGAATAGACGCCAAATTCCCCGGTTTCACTTCCCTTTTCTCCCGGAAAGCGCTTTTCTCTCTTTGTTCAGTTCGCCCAGGAGTTGATCCAGTGCCCAGGTTTCGGAGGTTGGCGTCAATGCAGCCCACAACGCCTGCTGCATTCCCGACTTGCGGCAGACAGCCATCAGGGAATGAAGCTGGTTTTCGGTAATACCGGAGACGATCACCGCCCGGGGAAGCGTTGAATCGAGGCCGCTGCCGGTGCCATCAGGCAGTTCAAGCAAGGCGGAAAGGGTTTGCCCGGCATTCTCGTGATTGGCCCAGACAATGGGGATTTGTGCAAGACCGGATCGTTCGAGCACCTTGGCGAATTTGGATTGGGCCCCGGCGGGAAAGCCGCACAGCAGCAGCTTTTCAGGGCCGTACATGGGCGTGTCGGATCTGCTGATTTTTTCGAATGTACCGTCTTTCATTTCGGACCCCACTGTCAGCGGATGATGGCCTCGATGAAGGCGCATCGGGAAGAATTCGCCTGCAACCGTTGAACAACCACCCGATAAGATTCCCGGCCGAACGCGAAGTTATTCTCTTAATACGATAATTGGGTAAAGATTGCAATTGGATGGACGAAAGCCGACACGATAAGCGGTGCATGCCCACATTCAGGGCAAGGACTGTCCTTCTGTCCGACTCGCTGTTCAGACCCCCGGGCATCCCGTCATGCGGGCATGCTTGCGGGTGCCGGGATACTGGCGGCAGATGGTGGGCCGCACGTCATGGATCGTGCAGATATATCGGTTCGGATTGTCACCGCGTTTCAGCCATGGGCAGGAATCCGCATAGCGATTGGTTCCCGGGACCATCCAGATACGGCAGGCCGTAACCTCGCCCCCCTGCTTGACCGTACCCACCCAAGCGAGGATATCAGTCCTCCCCAATTCGATCCAGTGCCGGTAATCGGACACGGTGCAGCCGTCTTTGTACGCCAGATTTCGGCAGCAGCGGCCGCACTGGAAGCAGATGAAATCGTCCATACCGGTTTGTATCCGGAGCCCCGGCAAAGATTGATCATTCTTGCTTCGAGCAGGCGTCACAGGGGTTTGAAACACCCGGGTGCAGATCCGGGCCATCTGCTCCGGAAGTGGAAGGTTTCGGTCAAGCTGTTTGAGGATGAATTCCCCAAGCTGGTCGACAGGCAGCAGCATCGGTTTTTTCAGGCGGGAAGATTTCAGCCATACGAACCGGCGGTTCGGCTCCTGAATCAGATAGGCGTCATCGCCAAAAACCAGCTGCACCAACGAGGCCAGAAGTTTCAATTGTTCGGGGTATTGAAAAAAGTCACGGGCGATGGCATCCCTGGCCTCGTCAAGCGTAAGGAAAAGTGTCTCCCGTTCGGGCATCGTCACCAACCTTGGCTTATAGGACAATGGATATTTTTATGTCATACTCCGACCCATCCGTTCAGATCAAGGATCTTCCAGGACATCTGTAAAAAAGAACTGCCCGATTTTTTTTAAATCCGATGTTGACTTGAAGGTCGTTTATGAAATAGGTTCCTTGAAATTATTTTCCAACGTTTCACCTTCGCAACACCAATCCCCTAATTTTGTAAATAAAACCTTGATTTCAGGCAGTCGAGCACTGTGATCGGCAAGCAACGGCGCCAAAAAATCAGGTCAGGAGGAGCCAAAGGGCAAATGAATTTATTTTTTCTTTCGATCTGGATCGTTGGCTCCGGCGGGGTTCTCGCACTTTTGCTGTCCGGCAAATTCAGCGCCATGAAAACCGTAGCCGCCCTCGTTATTGTGGCAGGCTGCTGTTCGGGCATGCTCGATGCCCTTTCCAAACTCATGCAGGAAGGATCGGTCCAGGCTTCTTTTGCCTATCTCAATACGCTTACCCTGGAGTTTCGGATCGATGGGCTATCCGCATTTTTCCTGCTGGCCATCTTTGCCATCAGCATGCTGGCCGCCTTGTACAGTTTCCATTACATGACCGATGACGGCAAACCACTGCGTACGGCGGCCAATTATCTTTTTTTCAGTCTGCTGATCGTTTCCATGGCCCTGGTTGTAACTGCCGCCAATATGATCACGTTTTTGCTGGCCTGGGAAATCATGTCTCTCTCCTCCTTTTTCCTGGTCATCCATGACTACCAAACCGCGGAAAACCGAAAAGCCGGCTATCTCTATTTTGTCTTCTCCCATGTGGGAGTCATGTTCATCTTTGCCGCCTTCGGAATCATTTACAGCCAGACCGGCAGCTTCGGATTCGATGCCGCCGGACTCTCTCCGGCATTGAAAATATTGGCTTTCGTTTTCGCGTTCATCGGCTTCGGTTCCAAGGCCGGCGTATTTCCGTTTCATGTCTGGCTGCCCCATGCCCATCCGGCCGCCCCCTCCCACATTTCCGCCGTCATGTCGGGGGTCATGATCAAGACCGGCATTTACGGCATCTTACGAATGTATATGTTCCTTGACCTGCACGCGCCGTCGGTGGGCATCATGGTCCTTGTTTTCGGCATGGTCTCCGGAATTCTGGGTGTGGTTTACGCACTGGGCCAGCACGACCTCAAACGGCTTCTGGCCTACCACAGCGTCGAAAACATCGGCATCATTCTCATCGGCATCGGCATCGGCATCATCGGGGTGGGGGCCAACAATCCGATCATGGCCGTGCTGGGATTCTCCGGCGGGCTGCTGCACGTGCTCAACCACGCAATATTCAAATCGCTGCTGTTCATGGGTGCGGGCGTGGTGCTTCACCAAACCGGAACACGCACCATAGACGCCCTGGGCGGCCTGATGAAAAATATGAAAATCACCGGCATCACCTTTCTGATCGGTTCGCTGGCCATCTCCGGGTTGCCTCCGCTGAACGGTTTCGTCAGTGAATTCTTCATTTACATGGGCAGTTTCCGTGGCATTTCGGCACAAACGGCCGTCTTCGTACCCAGCCTGCTGGCCATCGTCAGCCTGGCGGTTATCGGCGGCCTGGCCCTGGCCTGTTTCACCAAAGTCGTGGGCGTGGTTTTTCAGGGCGAACCGCGAAGCCCGGCCGCCAAAGACGTTACCGAAAAAGGGCCGGCCATGCTGGTTCCCATGGTCCTGTTGGCCGGCGCCTGTGCGGTCATCGGCATCTATCCCGGTGCGTTCATGTTCATGGTTTTAAAAGCAGTGGCGGCTCTGGGACTGGACTACGGCAGAATTCCTTTAGAACCCTTTGCCAGCATGTCGGCCCACATCACCCTGGGCGCGACGATTTTTCTGGCGGTCCTTCTGGGACTTGTGGCCCTGCGTCGATTCTTCTACCAGGGCAAACCCGTCACCCGCAGCGGCACGTGGGGCTGCGGCTTCACCCGGCCAACGACGCGGATGCAATACACAGGCTCTTCTTACGCCGCATCGATCCTGGAATTTTTCAAACCGGCGGCACCCCTTGAAGAAAGCCACCCGCCGGTAAGCGGCCTTTTTCCAAAAAGGACCCATTACCACAGCCATATCCACGATATCGTCGAAAAAAGCCTGGACCCGTTTATCGTGCGCCCGGTCGGTTGGCTGTTCGACCGGCTGCGCTGGATGCAGCACGGAGACATTCACCTGTATATCGGCTACATCCTGCTGGCCATCGTGGTGCTGCTGTTTTTCGTTTAACGGTTAAAAAATCTTACGGAAAGCGCTTATGATCGAATCCATCCTGTTATGGGTCTTTGCCCTGCTGACGGCGCCCCTGTTTGCCGGCGTCATTTTCAAGGTAAAAGCGTTCTTCGGTGGGCGTAAAGGCTCGCCGCTGCTCATCAACTACTACACACTGATCAAGCTGTTTAAAAAAGGCTCGGTGTACAGCACCAGCACCACCTTCATTTTCAAGATGGGCCCCCTGGTGTCCCTGGCCGCCGCCGCCGTGGCCCTGCTCTTTTTGCCCTTGGCCGGCCATGCCCCGGTGATTTCCTTTCACGGCGATGTCATTTTCGTTCTTTATCTGCTTGGGTTGGCCCGCTTTTTCACCATTGCCGCGGCCATGGATACCGCTTCTCCCTTCGAAGGCATGGGAGCCGCCCGGGAGGCGTACTTTCCCATCATCTGCGAAGCCAGCATGTTCATGATCCTGATTTTGTTTTACCGGCTCACCGGCGATCTGAACCTGGCCGCCTATTTTTCCGTGGCCCAGCCCTTCGGTTTCTGGCAGGCAGCCGGCTCGTCCATGCTTTTCGTGGTCATCGCCTTTTTCATCATTCTTTTGACGGAAAACGCCCGCGTTCCGGTCGACGACCCGGCCACCCATCTGGAGCTGACCATGATTCACGAAGTCATGGTGCTGGATCACAGCGGTCCGGATTTCGGCCTGATCGAAATGGGCGCCTTTATTAAAATGTTCTTTTACGCGTCCATTGTCTCCCGCCTGATTTTTCCCTTCGAATTGGGCAGCCCGATTCTCAATCTGGCCATTTTTTCCGTCGGGGTCCTGCTGGTTTATGTAGCGGTCGGGGTCGTGGAATCGATCATGGCGCGCTACCGCATGGACCGGGTGCCGAAATTCGTGCTTACCTCTTTCGCACTGGCCTTTTTTGCAACCGTTATCACCCTGGAGTTTTTAAAATGAACCTGCCGGTCGATACGATTTTATCCTTGGCCCTGCTGTCCATCCTCTTTTCCTTCGGCTCGGCCCGATTGCCGGGCCTGATCAAAGTGCTGGCATTCCAGGGCGTGGTGGTCTGCATCGTTCCACTGTTTATCGATCATGAAATGACCACCGGCGGCATTGTCTTTACCATCGCTACCCTGGTTATTCGGGGCATCGTCATTCCCGGCTGCATCTTTCTGGCCATCAAGAAAGTCGCCATTGGCCGGGAGGTGGAGCCCATCGTGGGCTACCATGCCTCCATGTTCGCCGGCCTGCTGCTCATTGTCGGCGCCACCTTTGCCAGCCACCGCTTCGAGGTCGCCTCCGCCAGCGTCAGCATCCTTCTGCTGCCGACGGCCATCTCTCTTCTGGGAGCGGGCATGTTCCTGCTGATGGCCCGCCGCAACGCCATTGCCATGGTCCTGGGCTATATCATGATGGAAAACGGCATCTACCTGGTGGGCACCACTTTTTCGGTGCGGGCCCGGCACATCGTGGAGTTCGGCATTCTGCTGGATGTTCTGGCCGGCGTGATGATCATGGCCGTTATCCTGCAAAACATCAAACAGACATTCGATGACGTGGATACGGCACGATTGCGAACCTTAAAGGAATAGGTGATCACTTGATGCTCGAGATCGTATTTCTGATACCGTTTTTTACCGGAGCGGCCGCCTTCTTTCTTCCAGCTGCCATCGGGCGGGTTTTGCTGGTGCTCACCGGGGCCGCCCACCTGCTTTTCTCCGTGTTTGTCTGGTCCGGCAATCCGGCGCCCCTGCTTCCCGAATATTTTGCGGTGACGCCCGAAGGCCTGTTGTCCCTGCTGGTAATCTCGCTGCTCTTTTTCCTGATTTCGATCTACACCATCAGCTATCTCAAGGCCTCGGACATCCAGAGGGAAACCGTATTCATCGGCTCTATGCTGCTGTTCTTGTCTACCATGACCATGGTGACCCTGTCTGACCATATCATGGTGATGTGGATCGCCATCGAGGCCACCACCCTGGCCAGCGCGCCCCTGATCTATACTCACCGGTCGGCCGCCTCGCTGGAGGCCACCTGGAAATATGTGCTGATCTGCTCGGTAGGCATTGCCATGGCGCTGTTGGGCTCGGTGCTGATCACCGTGGCCATGGACGTGGGCAAGGTGGACGCACCCGTCTCCTTTTCCGGTTTGACGGAAGTGGCCCGGCGCCTGGATCCCATGTGGCTCAAGGCAGGCTTCGTCTTCATTTTAGTCGGGTACGGCACCAAAATGGGCCTGGCCCCCATGCATACCTGGCTGCCGGACGCCCACAGCGAGGCCCCCAGCCCGGCCTCGGCCCTGCTCTCCGGTGTACTGCTCAACTGCGCCTACCTGGGGATCTTCAAGACCAGCAAGATCATGCATGCCGCCGGCCTGTCCGGTTTTTCGGGACCGATTCTGACCATCTTCGGCCTGATCTCGATCATGGCGGCGGCCACCTTTATTCTCAAGCAGACCGAATACAAGCGCATGCTGGCCTACTCCAGCATCGAAAACATGGGCATCATCGCCTTCGGGACCGGCATCGGCGGGTTGGGAGCCTATGGTGCCATGATCTGCCTGATCCATCACAGCCTGATCAAATCCAGCCTGTTTCTCACCTCCGGCAATATCCTGCTGGGTTTCGGCAGCCGGCTAATCGCCCAAACCGGCAACCTGGCCCAACGCATGCCCAAGACCTTTGTTGCCTTTTTCGGCGGCTTTGCCGGAATTTCCGGATTTCCGCCTTTTGGCATCTTTATCGGCGAACTGATGATCATCATCGGTGCCTTTCGCACCGGCAACCCGGTGTACGCCGGCCTGTTTATCTTCAGCCTGTGCGTGATCTTTGCCGGATTTGCCAACAATGTCATGAAAATTTCTTTCGACACGTCGGATGCCGCCATCCAAATCGACGAATCGGTCAACCTGGTGTGGCCGCAGTATGCCCTGCTGGCCACCTCCCTGGTGCTCTGCTTCTGGATGCCGGATACCCTGTACCAGACCATCGTTCATGCCGTGACGCCCATCGGCGGAGGATTTTAATGACCATGACGTTCAAACCCATTGCCAACGGCGAATCCATACCCATTGAGAGCATCCCCTGCCTGTCCTTCGACGATTTTTCCGATCAGGCGATCGACATTGTGGCCGGCGGTGGCAAAGTGGTTCATTTTTTCGCGTTCCAGGTGGACGGCAAGGTCCGCTTGATGGCCGTCCTTCGCACCGATACCCTGCTTGTGGCCGGTTGCGATGCCCCGGAAGCCTACTCGGCCCTTACCGCCCGGTGCGAACCGTTTCACATGTTCGAACGGGAAATTGCCGAACAGTACGGCATTCGACCCGAAGGCCACCCGTGGCTGAAGATGGTTCGCTACCACGCCAATTGCCGCGGAGTCGAAGACGTTTTCGGCAACGACTACACCGAAGACATCCCCGGCCGCTACGACTACTATTCCGTATCCGGAGACGAGATTCACGAAGTGGCCGTAGGACCGGTCCACGCCGGCGTGATCGAGCCGGGACACTTTCGCTTCAACTGCATCGGCGAGCGGGTGCTGAATCTGGAAATCCAGTTGGGGTATCAGCACCGCGGCGTCGAAAATCTGCTGCAGACTACAGCCGCCAACCGCCTGGCGTTCATTGCCGAAAACACCGCCGGGGACACCTCCGTGGGGCACAGCCTCTGCCATGCCCAGGCCATGGAGGCCCTTTCCGGCATCCAGGTCGATCCCGGCGCGAAAATCATCCGCACCATCGGTCTGGAACTGGAACGCATTGCCAACCACGTGGGCGATCTGGGCGCTTTGAGCGGCGACGTGGCCTTTTTGCCCCCGGCCAACTATTGCGGCCGCATGCGCGGCGATTTTCTCAACATGAGCCTGCTGCTGTGCGGCAACCGTTTCGGCAAGGGCCTGGTGCGTCCCGGCGGCGTACGGTTTCCCATGAATGACGAAAACCGCCGGGACCTGACCGCCCGCATCGGCGAACTCAAGCCCCAGGTCCAGCACACCATCGAGTTGCTCTTTTCCACCTCCAGTGTGCGTTCCCGCTTCGAGGGTTGCGGGGCGGTCAGCCGCAGCGATGCGGAAAAATTGGGGTTGGTGGGACCGGCGGGGCGCGCCTGCGGCATTGCCTACGATGTGCGGCGCTGTTTTCCGACGGAGCACTACGATCAGCTCGACATTCCGGAAAATGCCGAACCTACGGGGGATGTCTATGCGCGGGCCAAGGTCAGGGCCGACGAGGTGATGCAGTCCATCGAAATCATCGAGTCGCTGCTGACCGATCCGGTGGAAACGGAAGTGATCGACGTTGCCGATCTTCATCCGGCGTCCGATTCGTTCGTGGTCACCCTCAACGAGGCCTGGCGCGGGGAACTGTCCCACTGTATTCTCACCGATGCCGACGGCGGGATCATGCGCTACAAGATCAAGGACCCTTCGTTTCACAACTGGAACGGGCTGTCCATGTCCTTGAGGGATACGGGCATTTCGGATTTCCCGCTGAACAACAAGAGCTACAACCTCTCCTATTGCGGGTTCGACCTGTAATGGCATCGTTTTTATGCGAACACCGATAACCGCAAAGTGAATGGATCATGCTAAACGTTCTGAAAAACAGATGGGAACAGGGATGCCGAACCTCGCGCTATCCCAAAGAAGAAGTTAAACTGCTGCCCCGCTACCGGGGACGGCCGGTCATCGATCCGAAAGCCTCGGCGGACGTCATCTCTGCATGCGCCCAGGCCTGCCCCCAGGAAGCCATCGATCCGGCTGCAAGGACCATCGACATGGGGCGCTGCGTCTTTTGCGGCACCTGCGAACGAATTTCCAAGGGCGGGTTCATCACCTTTACCCAGGACTTTGGCATTGCCGTGGCTGAAAAAGAGCACTTGGTCACAACGGGCAGCATTCCCGATCTCGCGGCACACGCCCGCGGGCATTTCAAAAAGCTGTTCGGAAGATCGCTTCAGCTTCGGCAGGTATCGGCAGCCGGCTGCAACGCCTGCGAGGCGGATCTGAACGTGCTGGCCACCCCGTTTTTCGACCTGGCCCGCTTTGGCATCAACTTCGTGGCCTCACCGCGCCACGCCGACGGCATCGTGGTCACCGGCCCGATCTCCCGCAACATGAAAACCGCCCTGCTGCAAACCTACGAGGCAACCCCGCAGCCCCGGGTGGTCATCGCGGTAGGCAGTTGCACGCTGTCCGGCGGACCGTTTCGCGGCAGCGACGAAATTACCGAGGGCCTGGATACCCTGCTTCCCGTAGACCTGTTCATTCCGGGGTGCCCGCCGCATCCGATGACCAATCTGCATGCCTTATTGAATTTCTTTAAGTAGTGTCCATCCAGAAATGGCCAATTTGCCATTTCTGAATGAACACTATTTTTAAGATTCGGAATAGAAGCAGCGCCCCGGTCGAGACGCATCGACCGGGGCGCTGTTATTTTACGGCTGGATAATGATGGTGGGGTACATGCCTTCCTTGTCACCCTCCGGATAGGGCTGGATGGTATTGAAAGAGATGTTCTGGTTGCGCTGGGCGTGACCGCGCTTGTTCTTCCCATCGTAAAAAGCACCGTTGGCTTCCAGGATATGATGAATCCGCTCCTGAAAAGCCGTCACGAAACTGTTCCCGCTGCCTTCGAAAAGCATGCTGCCCTTGCAGATACGGGTCTTGATTTTGGCAAAATCCTTCAGGCTCATGCTGTTGGCTGCCAATTCTTCCTCGTTTCTCACCAATCCCCAGACCAGTTGGCCTTGGGGTACCGTCAATGGCTTTCGAATATCGATAATCGTGTGGGGCATCACAATGCTGTCTTTCCCGATGGTCAAACGGGCCTCCGGACGTCCCCGCAAAAAGCTGTTGAACCCCACGAAAACATTCGTGCCCATATCCGCTTCGATGATTTTGGCCCCATGGGCCGTGACATTGTTGCCCTGCAAATGTGAATTGATGATGTAGCAGTTCTCCTGGGCGTTGGCGCCTTTTCCCAGCGTGGAATTCTGCAGAAAGGCCCGCTGGGCAACCAGCACGTTTTCACCAATTTTGGTTTTGGGTTTGATCACGGCAAAGCGATCCAGCGAAGTGCTCGACGGGACGTTGACCGGAGAGTCGATATTGACCACACTGAAGACGCGCTGAAACGCTTCCTTGCGGTCTTCCACAAAATCCATGAAAACGCCCTGCGGCGGGCTGCCGGCAGTAAAGTAAATATAGTTGTTCAATTGATCCAGGGGATAGCGATACATAAAATTGAAATCGTCCTGTTTGCGCACCCAGACCGTACCCGGTTCAACGTTCAGATGGCTGACTTCGCCGGCCTGGACATAGGAGAAGGTGCCGATAACGCAATCCTGTATGGTGGTGAGATCGACGGTCGAGAAAGGTCCCAGAAAGCTGCCGTCGGTGGGCGACCCGTGGATATTGGCATAATGGGTCGAAATGCTGTTCTGGATGAAAAAGGTCTCCAGCGTTTCCGGGTCGTGGGAGTAGTTGTGCACCAGGGTTTTAATCAGAAAACAATCCTCGATATCGATTTCTTCATCCCGGTCCACGGGGATGTTGAAATCCTGGTACTGAAAAAGGTCGCCGTTCTTTTTCAGTTCGTCGCCACGGATGTCGCTCTTGTAGAGCAGGGAGTTGGTTACCCTCACTTTACCTAAAAAATAGCTTCCGGACAGATTGGCGTGCTTGAAAACCAGGTTCAGGGGGTGGTGGGGGGTGATGCCGTAAAAGGCGTAGAATTTCGTCATCTGATCGTTCGGGACGAGTTTATTGACGAGGGGATGAGCATCGAATTCCAACTCCCTGAGATTGATGTTCACCCGTTGGATGATCCTGTCGAATAGTTTACCCAGTTCTTTCATCCTGCCTCTCCATTTCCTTGTCTTGATTCAGATTCTTTCATGGTGTGGTAAACCGCAGCGAAGACATCGGCCAGTCTTAGAACACCGACGATTTCCGATGCCCGTGTCACCAGCAGCGAGAGGTTCGACTCGGCCGTCAATTGATGCAGGGCCATTTCCAGGGTCGCATTTTCATCCACGTATTCCCCTTCGGTGGGACGCTGCATAAATTGTGTGACACACTTTTTGGCCACGTTGGAATAGAGATCCGGGATGGGCGGCGACGCCTTGAGGTATTCCTCCTGCTGCAGGGCGACGGCCTTGCGAGTGAATCCGAACTGCTTGAATTTTCGAATCCTTTCAAGGTTGGTATCCCTGGGTTCCAGCGCCGTCAGGAAGTCCATCTGACTGAGTTTTCCGATCACTTTTTTGTTCTTATCCAGAATCAAAACCGCCCGGTGGGAATAGCGGTTCTGCTGGAATTTTTCCTGGGCCTGCTCCAGAGCCAGGACGGCTTCGAAAAGCGTGGCATCTTCCGGAACCGTGGCATACTCCGAAATCGGAACCATCAAGTCCTTAACAACATAATTCCTCACAAAAGACCTCCTTCCTGCCCTCTGGACGATATCGACTGTAGGCCCAAAAGCGGGGATTGAAAATTTTCGCATAATTATCATGAAGATGAGTCAAAAGCAAATGTCATTCTCTTGATATTCACCATCTCCTATGGTAGACAACCGCTGGCGTTCCCCAATCGAAATTCATCGCCGGATTCAATGCGATCAAAACGGGTTGCCAAGCCCAGTCGAATAAACGCGGAAGGAGGATACCATTGAAAACGAAACGGGTAAACGATCTGATGGTTCCGCTGGCGGCCTACGCCACGGTATCTGAAGACGCCACGCTCACCGACGCCGTTGCGGCCTTGAAGCAGTCCCACGAGGATTTCGACAAGGCCAAATATCGTCATCGGGCGGTTCTGGTTCTGGGAAAAAACAGGAAAATTGTCGGCAAAGTCACCTTGCATGCCATTTTGAAAGCTTTGGAGCCCAAGTATGAGGATATGTTTTCCGACACCGGCTCCATGCATGTGGGATTCACCCGTAAATATCAAAAGGCTATCTTCGATTCCCTGAAGCTGTGGCAGGACCCCATGGATCAGGTCTGCAAAAAAGCGGCACAGGTCCATGTTAAAAATTTCATGGTCACACCCACGGAAAGCGAGATGATCGAGCCGGATGCCACCTTAGGAGAAGCCGTCCATCAACTCGTACTGGGGCAATATCAATCCTTGCTGGTCGTTCAGGATAAACAGGTTGTCGGCGTGTTGCGACTCACAGATGTGGCCGAAGCCGTCATCGACGAAATTCTGTCCTGCAACCAGTAAGTTCGATTCAGACGCAGCGTATGTATAACATGGATGTCTATTACGGAGGGAAGGTTAGATGAGCAGCGATACAGCAGCAGCGCCGACAATCGGGCTTGGCTGGAACAAATATCTTTTCATGGCCATTGGCATCATTCTATTCGTCGTCGTTTACTACTCGCCGCCCTGGCCGGATGCATTGGATCCCAATGGCAAGGCCTTCGCCCTGTCCCCGGAAGGCAAGGGTTCCCTGGCCGTATTTCTACTGGCGGCCACCTGGTGGGTATTCGAAGTGGTCCCCATCGGGATAACCAGCCTGACCATCGGTCTCCTTCAGGTGCTTTTCTTCATCCGCCCCGCCAAGGACGCCTTCAAGGATTTCATGGATCCCAGCGTTCTGTTTATCTTCGGATCCATCGTGGTGGGCCTGGTGTTTACCAAAACCGGATTGACCCGCAGGATTGCCTACAAAATGCTGGCCATCGTGGGCGAGAAAACCAGCATGATCTATCTGGGCTGCTTCGTCCTTACCGCCGCGCTGACTCATATCATGGCCCATACGGCCGTGGCCGCCACCATCTACCCGCTGCTGGTGGCCATCTATTCCATGTACGGAGAAGGCGACAAACCCACCAAGTTCGGCAAGGGGCTGTTCATCGGCATGGCCTATATCGCCGGCGCCGGTTCCATCGTCACCCTGCTGGGTGCGGCCCGCGGTGCGGTGGCGTTGGGATTTTTCAACGAGGTCGCCGGCAAAACCGTCGGTTTTTTCGAACTGACCTACTACATGTTTCCCATCGGCTGGCTGATGACCTTCCTGCTTTGGGGCTTTTTCATGGTGGTCATGAAGCCCGAGAAAAAGACCATTCCCGGCCTGCGGGAAAAAGCCAAGCGCTTGAGCCGTGAAATGGGTTCCATCTCCAAAAGAGAGGTTATTGCCGCAGTTATCGTCTGCGCTACCATCCTGGTTCTGGGCGTTTCGGCGGTGATGAAATCCATGATCCCCGATTTCGTTCCGCCTCATAAAACCGCCGTGCTGCTGACATCGACGGTTCTGTTTTTTGCCACGGGTCTTTTGGACATCAACGATCTGGAAGAAATCCCCTGGAACATCATCCTGCTGTTCGCCGGCGCCATGAGCATCGGTTTCTGCCTCTGGCAGACCGGAGCGGCCGAATGGATGGCAGTCAACTGGCTGACCATGTTCAAGGAATCCACGGGATTCGTCTTTATCATGAGCATCGCCTTTTTCGTTCTGATCATGACCAACTTCATCATGAACGTGGCCGCCATCGCCATCTCTTTGCCGGTGGCCCTGGTTATCGCCCCTTACCTGGGCGTGACCGGCGAGGTCATCGTCTTCGCCTCCCTGGTTACCGCCGGCATGCCCTTTCTGCTGCTGGTGGGGGCGGCCCCGAACGCCATCGCCTACGACTCCAAGCAGTTCACCACCGGCGAATTTTTCCTGTGGGGGATTCCGGCCAGTATTATCCTGATGATCGTCACCGCCTTCGCGGTCAAGGTGCTCTGGCCCATCATGGGCATGCCGACGGCCATCTGACGATTCGGCGGCTTTCTGACTGACCGTAAAAACAAAAAAGCGTGGACGGGAATTATCCCCTCCACGCTTTTTTTTTATTTATTCTCGGATGCTGTTAAACCGGCGGCAGAGCGCCCTTGGTGATGTGGGCGTATGCGCTGTGGTTGTGGATGGATTCGAAGTTCTCCGCGCTAACAGAGAACCAGGTGATGTTGTCGTCGGCATTGAGGCGTTCGGCCACGTCCCGGACCACGTCCTCGACGAATTTTGGATTACCGAAGCCCTGCTCGGTAACGTGTTTTTCATCCACCCGTTTCAACACGGAGAAAACATCGCAGGAGGCGCAGGACTCCACCATTTCGATCATGTCCTCCAGCCAGATGAATTTCTTGAAGCGGGTCTGCAGTTGTACGCTGCCCCTCTGGTTATGGGCGCCCTGTTCGGAGATCTCCTTGGAACAGGGGCATACCGAACTGATGGGAACGTTGACTTCGGAGATCAAATCGATTTCGTTGGACGAATTGCTGGACCCGATGATCCGGCAATTGTAGTCCATCAGTCCCGGGGCGCCGCTCACCGGGGCCTGCTTTTCGATGAAGTAGGGAAAACTCACCTCGATATGCGCCGAAGCCGCATCGAGGGCCTGCTTCATATTTTCGAGCAGGACGGAAAATTTATTCAGCGAAATTTCCGGTTTGAGCAGGTGCAGCATTTCCACAAACCGGCTCATGTGGGTGCCCTTGTACTCCTGGGGCAAATCCACATACATGTTGATGGAAGCGATGGTGCTCTGGGATCCGTCGCGGCGGTCCTTGACCCGGATGGGATAGCGCAGGTTCTTGATGCCTACCTTGTCGATGGGGATGTTGCGATGATCCCGCTGATTCTGCACATCTTTCATATTCGTTTTGCCTGGTGCGGGGCGTCGTCGTTGAAAGAAAACCGGAATGAACAGGCTCCGGTCTCCCCTCTCCTGGACGGTTTTCGGATCTACTTTAACAGGTATTCCGGCTTGACGTGGCTCATGGCCCGGTAAATGTTGCCCTTGATTTTGCGGTTGCCGCGGTAAAGCGTTTGCAGCATGTCCTTGATTTCCGAACGTTTGGTGTTGCCTGCCGACGGACAGGGGTTGGTGAACCGGGGGAACCCCTGGGCCCGGGCGAACCGCCGGATGCTGTTTTCGTCGACCATGGCCAGGGGCCGGATGACGGTGAACCTGCCGTCGAAGAACTCCTGGAGTGGCACCATGGTGCTGATTTCACCGGCGTAGCAGATGTTCATAAAGAGCGTTTCGATCACATCGTCCTTGTTGTGACCCAAGGCCAGTTTGCGGCAACCCAGGTTGTCGGCGATCTGAAACAGTCGTTTGCGCCGCAGCCGCGCGCAGAGAAAGCACGGGTTTTCGCGATTCGCTTCACTGTGGGCCATCGGCCCATGATCCGCATAATCGACATACAGGTCGAACCCCATCTGCCGGCAGGCCACGGACAGCTCAACGGCAAAGCCCCCTGGGAAACCGGGATCCACATAAATCGGCAGCAGCGTGTATTTTACCGGCACCCGCTTGCTCCGTTCGGCCAGGGCCCACAACAGCGTCATGCTGTCTTTGCCGCCGGACAGACCCACGGCGATACAGTCGCCGTCTGCAATCATCCCGTAGCGGTGAATGGCCTTTCCGACCAGGCTGTTCAGTGCTTTATACGAATAACTGTGCCTGGACAAGGGAAGCGCTCGCTCTTAAAGCATCCGGCTATTGTTCGCTGTCGTTCTTCTGGATCACCTTTCCGGCGGCAATTTCCCGCAGGGCCACGACAATGTCTTCGTTCTTCGGCGAGCTGACCAGATATTCCGATCCCTCCCGAATCTGTCGTACCCGTGCGGCGGCCATATGGACCAACTTAAACCGGTTGGGTACTTTTTCCAAACAATCTTCTACGGTTATACGTGCCACAGAATTCCTCCTGGTTATACGATTTCCACGAGTTCATACACTCTTTTACCGGCCGGTGCGTTGAGCACGATCTCTTCCCCCGGTTTTTTGCCGAGGATGGCCTTGCCCAACGGCGAGGTGACCGAAATGCGTCCCTCTTCGATATTGGATTCCTCGGGACCGACCAACTGATACTCCACGTCTTCCCCGGTATCCACGTTTTCCAGCACCACAGTGCAGGCGAATACGGCCCGGTCCTTGGGCAGGTTGTCCACATCGATGATCTCGGCGTTGCCCAGTTTATAGCCCAGTTCACTGACCCGGCCTTCGATGAAGGCCTGCCGTTCCTTGGCCGCATCGTATTCGGCATTTTCGCTCAGATCGCCGTGGGAGCGCGCCTCTTCGATGGCTTTGATGACCTTGGGACGCTCGACGGCTTTGAGGTATTCCAACTCTTTTTTAAGCGTCTGATACCCCTCTCTGGTCATGGGTATTCTATCCAATGGGCAACTCCTTGATGATTTTATCGGTTTATCGGTTTTTTATCTGCAAACAGAAAAAACAGAACCCCACGGCAGGTGCCATAGGGAAATCGTTTGGTTTCTTATTGTGCAATGGCTACGGGATATTAAAACCGGTTTTTCAGCCTTTTTCTTAATGATCGTTTTTACGGTTCCGGTGCGCTGCAGCCTCACCAGCATCCCAGGACACTGCTTCCGGCCTGAACTTTTTCCCCCACAGCGACGCGGATCTCGGTATCGTTGGGCAGATAGACATCCAACCGCGAACCGAAGCAGATCAACCCGAATCGCTGTCCCCGCTTGCGTTCGTCTCCGGGTTGCACCCAGCAGATAATCCGGCGGGCCACCAGACCGGCAATCTGAACGCAGCCGATCTTTTTCCCCGATGGCGTTTCAATCGACAACGCATTGTGCTCGTTGTCCTTGGATGCCTTGTCCAGGTTGGCCGAGAAAAATTTCCCCGGATGATAATTCACCTGCCGGATCGTCCCCTCGTGGGGCATCCGGTTGACGTGAACGTTGAAAATGGACATAAAGACACTGATCCGGGTACAGGGACCGTCGAAATAGGGCGTGTTTTCGACCGATTCCACCTTGATCACCTTCCCGTCGGCCGGTGAGACGATCAGCCCCTCGCCCGACGGTACCAGCCGATCCGGGTCCCTGAAAAAAAAACAGATGAAGCCGGTGGCCAGCAGCCCCAGGATCGCCAGAAAAACAACGCCGAGCAGCGCGAAGACAGCTGTGGCAAAAGCGGACGCGAATATGAATGGATAGCCTGCCTTTGCCACTGGAAACGCGGTCTGACTGGGCGGATCGGACCAGTTTGCTTGTTTCATATTTCACTCCCCGGCTCTCCTGCCTGCCGGACCGAGAGTTTATTCAACCATTTTAAAAGCTTGTTTATAACCAATGCCTGTTGCCGTGTCAACAGCTAGCCCGATGAATCTGGGCATCGGACTTTCGAATGTATTCCGGCACCAGGGAATCCACAGAATCCGCGGTTCGCTTCTCGAAACGATCCATTGCCAGCATACCCACCGATGCGGCTCGAATCACGTGGTCCGTCTCGGGGGCAAGGCAAACATCCGGTCTTCGAGTTTCCCATACCTCCCGGTAGAGGACCGCTCCGGAACCCACCAGAATAGCCCCTTCGGGCAGCTTTTCCACCGCTTCTTCCGGACCGCTGACCCGGGCCTTCCCTTCGGGTTCCGATCCGTCGCTGCCGCCAAACCGGGCATGGTAAATCTCTCCCCTGCGGGCGTCGATCATGGCGATCACCGGCTTTCGGGTCCAAGCCAGGGGCCAGGCCAGTGCAGCCAGGCTGCTGACGCCCGCCACCGGCTTTGCGATGGCCGCGGCAAGTCCTTTAACAGTGCTGAGGCCGATCCGAAGGCCGGTAAAGGTCCCCGGTCCGCGGGTGACGGCGATCCCGTCAAGATCGACCGGCGAGCTTTCGCAGCGTCCAAGGATCTGATCGATGATCGCCATCAGATGGCGCGAGTGGGTCTTGCCGGCTGTGTACACCTCTTCCGCGATCAGGCGGCGCCCTTTTAATAACGCCACACTGCAACTGCCGGTAGCGGTATCGACTGCCAGTATATTCATGGGTTCATATTCATGGGCGCCGTTTTGCCACGGGCTTTTTCTGGGCCCCTGCCTTAGGCTTGGGCTTGGGCTTGCTCTTCGGACGGGTTTTGGGTGTCTTGTCCTCTAAGGCGATGTCCAGCACTTCGTCCATGTTTTGCACGGGAACGAACTTGAGCTTGCGTTTGACATTTATGGGAATGTCGGCCAGATCCTTCTTGTTCTTTCGGGGAATGATGACGGTGCGGATACCGGCACGCAGGGCGCCCAGTGATTTTTCCTTCAACCCGCCGATGGGCAGCACCCGCCCGCGCAGGGTGATCTCCCCGGTCATGGCGACGTCTTTGCTGACCGGTCTGCCGGTAAGCGCCGAAATCAGGGCCGTGGCCATGGCAATTCCGGCCGAAGGGCCGTCTTTGGGGATTGCACCGGCCGGTACGTGGATATGGATATCATGGCTGTCGAAAATCCGATCCTTGACCTTGAACAGGTTGACGTTGGCCCGGGCGTAGCTCAAGGCGGCCCGGGCGGATTCCTGCATGACTTCGCCCAACTGCCCGGTGAGAATCATCTCCCCTTTCCCGTTGATCAGCGACGCTTCCACGTAAAGCACTTCCCCACCCACCTGGGTCCAGGCCAAGCCCGTAGACAGCCCCACCTGGCTGTGCTCCTTGTCCAGTTCCGGGAAATATTTGGGCGGCCCCAGATACTTCTCCAAAGAACGCCGGGTGATCTGAAAGGGACCTTTTTCCCCTTCGGCGATACGCCGGGCCACCTTGCGGCACAGGCTGCCCAGTTCGCGTTCCAGGTTGCGCAGTCCCGCCTCGGATGTGTATTCGTTGATCACCTGTACGACAGTCTGTTCACTGAAGCGGATCTGGCGTGGCTTGATCCCGTTTTCCTTGATCTGCCGAGGGATCAGGTGGGTTTCAGCGATGATTTTCTTTTCGGCCTCGGTATAGCCGGAAAGGTTGATCACCTCCATGCGGTCCAACAGCGCCGATGGGATGGTATCCGAGATGTTGGCGGTCAGAATGAACATGACCTTGGAAAGGTCGAAGCAAAGGTTGAGATAATGGTCGCTGAACTCGGCGTTCTGCTCGGGGTCCAGCGCCTCTAACAGGGCCGATGAGGGATCCCCCCGAAAATCGGCCCCCAGTTTGTCGATCTCGTCCATCATGAATACCGGGTTGTTGGAGCCGGCCTGTTTCAACCCCTGGATGATCCTTCCGGGAAGAGCCCCGATGTAAGTGCGGCGATGGCCTCTGATTTCGGCCTCGTCGCGAATCCCGCCCAGGGAAATGCGCACGAATTTTCGCTTCATGGCGTTGGCGATGGCCCGGCCCAAGGAAGTTTTGCCCACACCGGGAGGACCGACGAAACAGAGGATGGGGCCTTTGGTTTTGGGGTTGAGCTTGCGCACGCTCAGGTATTCCAGGATGCGGTCCTTGATCTTGTTCAGCCCGTAGTGGTCCTGATCCAGAACCGATTTGGCCTTTTTGATGTCGATCACATCCGGTGTGGACTTGCTCCAGGGCAGTTCCACCATCCAGTCCAGATAGGTCCTCACCACCGAAGATTCCGCGGAATCGGGATGCATCTGCTCTAACCGACGCAGCTGCTTGTCGGCCTCTTCTCTGGCCTCGCGGCTCATCTTGGCGCGCTTGATCTTGGCCTTGTATTCCTCGATTTCCTGGGTGCGCTCGTCCAGTTCCCCCAGTTCCTTATGGATGGCGCGGACCTGTTCACGCAGAAAATAGTCCTTCTGGCTTTTGGAAATCTCGTCCTTGACCTCGGATTGAATCTTGGCCTGCATGGAGGAGAGTTCCACTTCCCGGAACAGCAGATCGTTGACTTTCTTCAGTCGCTGGAAAGGATCGACGATTTCAATGATGTCCTGAGCCTCTTCGATTTTCAGGCGAAGGTTGGAGGCCACCAGGTCCGCCAGCCGGCCGGGGTCGTCGATGCTTTCGAGAATGGACCCCACCTCGTTGGTGAACTCCCCGCGCAAGGTGAGGATTTTTTCGGAATATTCCCGCACGTTGCGCATCAGCGCCTCGGTTTCCAGATCGATTTCGGAAAAATCCGGTTCTTCGATGATTTCGATTTTGACCCTGAAAACGGAGCGTTTGCGTACATAGTTAACGATTCTGGCTTTGGCGATGCCCTGCACCAGGGCCTTGACCCGGCCGTCCGGCAGTTTGAGCATGCGCAGAATCCGGCTGACCGTTCCAACCTTATAGATCTGTTCGGTTTTGGGTTTTTCGATGCCCGGATCGATCTGCGTGACCACGAACAGGTAGCGGTCTTTGGAAATGGCCTCTTCGATGGCGTTGACCGACTTTTCCCTTCCTACGAAAAGCGGCAGCAACATATCCGTAAATACGACCACGTCCCTGAGCGGCATCATGGGCAGGATCGTCGGTATAGCTGCCTCGGGATCATCTTCTTCGATGATGCTGATCAGATCGTCTTTATCTGTTTCACCCATTGTGGCTCCTGATGATGGTACTTTGTGCCCATCCGGAAACGGCCAATTTGCCTATTTCCGGATGAACACGACTTAGCTTGCTCCTGTGCGAAACGCCGACTTTTAGCGGTCGTCACCCAAAAATGTTTAATAATAAGACGTAATTTTTCTTTGACAATGGGTGCCGGGTTCTTTTAAACAATCGAATCTTATGACACCCATTATTCCCATCACAATTTTGGCTTTCGTTTTCGGTGCCTGCATCGGCAGCTTCCTCAACGTTTGCATTTTCCGCATACCGGCCGGCGCTTCCATCGTTCGCCCCCCGTCAAGCTGCCCGCGATGCAAAACCGAGATCGCCTTTTACGATAACATCCCCATTTTGAGCTGGCTGCTGCTCATGGGCAAATGCCGTACATGCGGTGAGGCCATCGCCGTCCGCTATCCGCTGGTGGAACTGCTGACCGGTCTGTTCGCCGCGGCCGGAATCGTCTTTTTCGGCCCCACCTGGCACGCGCTGGCGGCCTTTGCCTTCATCGCGGTGTTGATTGTCGTCTCTTTCATCGATCTGGACCACCGCATCATTCCCGATGCGATCAGCCTGCCGGGAATCCCGATTTTCTTTATCGCCGCCATTGCCGCCACCGACCTGACCTGGCAATCCAGTGCCATCGGTATTTTGGCCGGTGGGGGCTCTCTTTTTGCCGTGGCCTGGGGATATCAAGCGATAACCGGCAGGGAAGGCATGGGCGGCGGCGATATCAAACTGCTGGCCATGATCGGCGCCTTTATCGGCTGGCAGGGCATTTTGTTCACCCTGTTCGCCGCCTCGGCCATCGGCACCCTGATCGGGATTCTGGCCATGGTCCGATCCGGCAAAGGAATGAAGCTGGCCATCCCCTTCGGCCCTTTTCTGGCCATGGGCGCCGTTCTCTATCTTTTTTTCGGCGACCCCATCGTCCACTGGTATTTCGGCATGCTCCGGTAATCGGATGACTGAGGTCGGCCCATCGCACTCGATCTTCAGATCTTCGTCATCCGACCTCTGACCTGAGGCCCCTGCCCGCTACTGCAGCGAGAGCAGATAGGTCCGCAGGTTGACTTTTTTTCCCTTGATTCCCAACCGCTCCCGGATGGCGTAACGGTAGCCTTCCACCGTACGGGTGGAAATCCCCATCAATTTTGCGATCTCTTTGGCTTTGAGGCCCTGTTTGACCATGCTGGCCACCTTGATTTCGGTGGGCGTAAACCCCAGGTAGTCGAAGGACAGGGTGCGGCTGAGCGGCGAAACGATTTCTTCGAGGTTGGATTCCAGAATCTTGAGATAGGCGTTCTGTTTGGAGCTGATCCCGCTGGTTTTCAATTTGTTCAGATAAGGCCGGATCAGGGATTTGATGTTGTATAGAACTTTTTCTTCCAGGATCTTGCGGTCCTCATCCCTTTTTTTCAGCAGCACTTTCAAGGCGGTGTTCACCTCGGAGAGGCTGTCCGTCCGGTCTTCCAGTTCCCGGCCTTTGGCTGCCAGAGCTTCGTTGCTTTCCACCTGTTCGGTGATATCGAACATGATTCCGTTGGAAAACCGCCCGTCATCATGGTCTACGGCCGTCGCGATAATATGGAGCCAGCGCCACCGGGATTGATCGGCCCGCCAGACCCGGAACCGCTGATTGAACTTTGGCCCTGAGAAACCTTTGACGAACGCATACCGTACCGCTTTGATATCGTCCGGATGGACCCGGAACCATCGATCCACCTGTTGCGGTTGGGTGATGCCGGCAATGTCTCTGGCAGAGGGACTGAGAAAGACAACCTTGGCACCACGGGGACGAAACGGATGAATCTGCAACCGGAAAACAGCGAAATCGGAGGCGGTTTCCATCAGCAATTGCTGACTGGCGCGGCTCTCTTCCAGGTCTTTCTGAATCTCCCGTTCCCTCGTGATGTCCCGTCCGCAGCCGACCGTGCCGATCATCCGGCCCGATTCGTCGAGAAGCGGCGCCTTGTGGACATCCAGAATCAAATATTTTCCGCGAACCAGTCCGTCTTCAACGAAGCGCATCGCTCTTTTTTCGGTTTTTACGACCTCGTCCGAATCGATACAGATCTCGCCGAAGGTATGCCGCTGCCCCTTGGCCCGCTCGCACTGGGCGAAATAGATATCCTTTTTTCCGATGGCCGCTTCCGGATGGCTGCACATCAACAACCGTTCGCAAAGCGCCCGGTTGGCGAACAGATAGCGGTTGTCCATATCTTTGGCCCAGATCATGTCCGGGGCGTTGTCAGCGATCCGCCGGACAAATTTGGCCAAGGAATCCAACTCTTTCTGACGCTCATCAAGCAGTCGGTGCAACCGGCCGATCTCCTGCTTCAACTCGTCACTGCACTTGTCCGTACAATCGACGGAACTCTTTTTTTCTGATCTCATAAACTTTTCGGTCCAATGGTTCTCTTTCGACGGCCACATCCGGTCAGGCAATGCCGATGAATTCAAAATTCATCTTGGCCTGAAATTTCTCCACCCGCTTGAAGATTTCCTTGAGCATGGTCTGCTCGATATGGGTCAGTTTTTTGGGATTGATATAGTTGTCCGGCTTTGCGGCTTCATCCATAACCGCGGTAATCTGCCGGACGAAACGCAATTGCATGAGAAAGCTGTAGGCCTTTTCCAGTTCTTCATATTCCTGGAAAGAGAGAATTTTTCTCAGACGCAGCTGATCGAGTCTGGCCAGGGTATTGGTCTCCTCGATACTGTTCTTCAGGGCATAGATCCTGGCAAAATCGACGATGGGCGTCATGGCGCTCTTGATGTCCAGGGCGTTGCGATGCCGTCCCTTGGATTCAACCACGAAATTCCGGAAAAAGCCCAACGGCGGTTTGAACTGAAGCGCGTTTTCGGTCATGTGCCTGAAGAAACCGGACCACCCTTCCAGCGAGTTGAACAGATGCCGACGCAGTTCGTCGATCAGCGACGCGTCACCATATCCATGCCGGAAGTCGAAAAAGATGCTGGCCTGAAGAAGGTCCTCAGCCTCGGCGGCATGAATCCAATCCTGGAAGTAAGACTTCCATCGGGAGAGCGGCTGGCACCACTGGGGATTTTTGGCCATCACGTCTCCGGTACAAAAGTCGTATCCCGCCTCGTTGAGCAGGGTACAGGCCATGGTGCCGAATCGATGAAAGTAGTCTTCCGCTTTTTTCGCCGAGGCCGCTTCCGGGTCGCGGTAGACGATGGCATTGTCCTGATCGGTCTTCAGGGTCTGCTCCTGGCGCCCTTCACTGCCCATGATCATGAAAACGAAGGGAAGCGGCGGCGGCCCCAGTTCATCCAGGGTCATGGCCATCAGCCTGGTAAGAATCGAATCGGAAACCGTGGTGATAAAATGGGTAACGTTGTTAGCGGTGGCACCACTGTGAATCAGGCTGCGCACCAACCCGGGCAGTTGCCGGTATTTTTCGGCGATTTCTTCGATGCCGGATGCAATCTTGATTTCACGCAGCAAAAACATGGGGGATTGCCCCTGATAGGCGAGAATATCCTTGTTGGACAGCATTCCGATCACCTGGCTGTTCGCATCGACGACGCCCACATGCTGGAAGTTCTGCTCCATCATGGTCATCATGGCTTCGAACACCATGGCTTTTTCGGAAACGGTTTTAAGGGGGGCCGACATGATGGTGCCGACCGGTTTTTCAACGGGATACCCCCGGGCGATCACCTTGCGGGTAAAGTCCTCTTCAGTGACGATCCCCACCTGTTCCGGGTTTTTCGAACGAATCAAGGCGTAGCTGCTTTTCGCCCGGGCCATGGTGCTGGCGGCATCCCGGATTGAGGTGTCCGCATCGCAGAACAAAGGATCGCGCGAATAGATCTGGGACAGCGGCTGGTTGAAAAACTGAAGACTGTCTTCCTCGGGACGAAGGGTTTTGGCGATGATGGCCGCATAGGATCGGCTGATCATCCGTTTGCCGAAGGTGTCCGAAAAGAAATCCGAAAAAACGCTGTATCGTTTGCAGATATCCAGAAACACCCCGGCAGGCAAAATGTGGAAAACCGAATCTTCCACCACCTCGATGGTTCGAAGCGAGACGCCATCGTTCAGCAGTATTGAAATACCGCCGTAGATGTCCCCTTCGGCGAGATATTCCCGCAACCGTTTCTCACCTTTTTCCTCATAGTACCGTTCGGCGGCGCCTTTTTTCAGAATATACAGGTATCCGACCCGCGTCTTTCCCTGAACGAAAAGAACGGTGCCCCGACGATGGGAAATGGCGGAAAGCGAACGGGCGGCGTTGTCGATCTCCTCCTCCGGCAAAAATGAAAATGGATCGATGCCCGACAGAAAAAGGCGCGCCTGGACGACGCGGGTAATGGCATCCAGGGATTTATCGAAAATATTATGGCTGAAATTGGCCAGAAAGTATTCGTAAAAGGCCTTGTTTTGCGTACAGGTGTCCATGATGACGGTGCTGGGTATCGAAATACAGTGCACCTCGGTATCGGCCTTCGCCGTCCGTAAAGAGATTCCGGAATTAAGCATGACGGTAATGCCGCCGAAAACCTCTCCCTGCTTGATATAACCGGTCAATTCGGACTTGCCGTTGTCGTCCTGATAGAGAGAGAGTTGACCTCTCATGATCACCAGAACATTCTCGACTTTGGTCTTATCCTGCTCGGCAACCAGATGGCCCCTGGGAATCTTGACAAGCTCGGATTCGGAAACGACCCGATCCATCTCTTCCCTGGTGAGAAATGAGAAATGAGGCATGCTGGAAAGAAAACGGAAAATGCCCTGTTTCATCGGTTCACCCTCTAAAACAGCCCTGACGAGTAAAAGGCCGGACAGTCGCTTCGTCTGTACGGGAGCGTCATCCGAAAGCGACTGCGTTCAAGTATGTCGATTAAATCATCAACGCCCACCGATGTCAACCGGTGGGCGTTGTGATATCATTTCATTCAGGGATGTTACGGACTACGCAGGGTATGGCGGGAAATATCGTCAAGCCTGGATCAACCCGGCCATCTGCCTGGCAATGGCGTCAAAGGCCAGGGATACCGGCGTATCTCCATGCTCCTTGCGATAGGATACGCCGGCGTCGCCGCAGGCGACGACCCGGGTGTCGAAGGGAATGCTGCCCAGAAAGGGAATTCCGGCAGCCGCAGCGGTTTTTTCGCCGCCGCCGGAGCCGAAAAGTTCAATCACCGACTGGCAGTGGGGGCATGCGAATCCGCTCATGTTTTCGATCAACCCGAAGATTTCCATTTTGACGGTCTTGCAGAAGTTGATGGACTTTCTGACATCGGCCAAAGACACTTCCTGGGGCGTGGTGACGATGATGGCTTTGGCTTCGGCGATGGTCTGGGCCACGGTCAACGGTTCGTCGCCGGTACCCGGCGGGGAATCGATGATCAGAAAATCCAGGTCGCCCCATTCCACATCGCCAATGAACTGCTGAATGGCAGAGAATTTTACCGGACCGCGCCAGATAATGGCATCGTCCTTGGAAGGCGTCAGGGATTCAATGGAAACCGCACTGAGGGTTTTCGAATAGGGCATGGGGTTGAGCTTGCGATTGGGGCTCAGGTCCAGTATGCCGGTCAATCCCAGCATCCGGGGGATGTCCGGACCGTGAAGGTCGACATCCATAAGGCCCACACGGTGCCCCAATTCCGACAGGGCCAGGGCCAGACTCACCGAGGTGCTTGTCTTACCAACGCCGCCCTTGCCGCTCATGACGATGAATTTATGTTTGATGCGCCCTAAGGTGCTCTTGATTTCCCTGTCTCTTTCTTCCTGTGGATTGGCCTGTTTCTTGGCCGAGTCCATGCTGCTTTGAATCTGAACCATGGTATCTTTGAACCGATCCTCTCGTTGTGCAGTCAGGCGTCCGCCTTGATTTCAACCTTGCAGACATCTGCTTAAATGGGTCCAGCCCATCTGAATTTACGGCATCGGGCTGACTGTGTTTCTATTCGTCGATCAAAAAGCGATAGAAGTCATCCGCACCACATTCCGGGCAGGCATCCGGGCGTCCGGTTCCCAATGGCTCTTCCCATTGGTACTGGCATTTGCGGCAGGCAAAGCGGCGCTTTTCTTTCACCATTTTATAGTTGCCGCCGTCGATTTTAATGGCCTTGCCGTTGATCAGGGCATTGGCCACGGTCTGGCGCGCCTTGTGCAGAATGCGACCGAAAGTAGCCCTGGAAACTCCCATGCACTGCCCGGATTCCTCGTGCGACAGGCCGTCTAAATCTGCCAGCCGCAACGCTTCCCTTTCATCCACAGTAATGCATACCTCGGAAAGGTCAACCATGGGGATGCCCCTTGGTTTGAAATAGCTGATTTTCGGATTAACCGCCACCAAACGATCTTTTCTGGGTCTTCCCATAGGTCCTCCAATAAAGCATATGCTCTTTAATTAGGCCTTCTTTTTTATTTCCATCTCCCTTATCACCTCTTGCCGCCCGATTCCGAAAGGGCTTGAACCGAACCGGTCATTTCGGAAGATTGGAGCCCGCCTTTGGATCCAGTGGATCCCCGGTTTCTTGCTTTGGATTGAGCTGGCTGAAGTACGACCGCGAGTCTTTCCCGAAAAGCCAGTAGGTGCCTAAAATCGCAAACAAAACCACGCCGACGCACAGCAGACTCAGCGCCTTGTTCGAAGGTGAAATCGCAAGGATAAAAATGTCGTAGACGACAATGAAGCAGTTGCCCATCACCACCAACGCCCGGGCCCATTTCTTGATCAGAAACAAAAGCAACGCCAGGCATCCGCTGACCACCGCCATGCGCAGGATAACGCTCTGGGCCTGGACAACCGCCTGATTGAAATAAAAGAAAGCATAAATATAGATCGGGTGAATCGCCCAGGCGACAACCAGCATCGCAAAACTTTTTTTGAAGCTTGCCGGAGCTTGTGTGAAACGGGCAAAATAATCGTTCATCAAGGCACGCTGTCTTTTTGAGTTAAAACAAAACCCGGCGAATTATTCGGCTGGTGCACTTACCGTCAGCTTCTGTCCGACGTGGATCACCGCCCCTTCGGACAGGTTGTTGAGGGCCTTGAGTTTATCGACGGTCAGGTTGTAGCGCTGGCTGATGTTGAACAGGGTGTCTCCGGCGACCACGGTGTGGATCTTGGCCTCCTGTTTTTCGTCGCTTACCGGTTTGGCTTTGACGGGCGCCGGTTTGGCGGCGACCACTTTTTCAGCCGGCTGTTTTTCAAGGGCCTCGATTTTTACGAGCGCCTCATCGGTTTTCTTTTGAAGCGCGTCCAGGCTCATGGCCAGATGGTCCATTCGCAGAGACATGGAAGCCTCGGAGCGATCGAATCGGGTCTTGAATTTTTCGAAGGCTTTGGCCTGTTCCCATATTCGGGTGACTTTTTCGTCAATGCCTTCGTACTTGCTCAGCCGCTGCTCCAATTTTTCGATGGTCTGCTCCATCTCTTTGATGCGGGCCAGGTCGGCGGACTCGTTGATGTTGGAAAACAGCAGCGCCACCAGCAGCACCACACCGGCGACAACGGCGATGCCCAGCCCCCAGTACAGATAGCGAACGGGATTGCCGGACAGGATGGCCGCTTTCGACCCCCCTTTTTCTTTGAATGATGCGTAACCGTCATTTTCGTAGTAGGGATCACTTGTGTCCGGATCCGCACCGTTTGCGCTTTCCGAATCTTTCCACTTCATATCCGTGCCTCCATCCCGTGCGGCGCCCAGGTTGGATAAATTTGTTGAATGCTCAATGAATTTACTCTTCTATAAACTAAAAGGGATATTGACATCAAGCCCAAAACCATTGTTTTTGCGGATGGCGGCATCATTGCCGTCAGGGCATCGCCGCAGCGGTCCTTCTCGGCCGGCTCTTGACGGGTTTCCCGACCAGGGGTTCCGGGCGCATACCAGGCCGTCGCGCCATGCGCCTGCGTGCCGTCGTATTGACCCCGGCCGGCAATTCATTTATTGTTCAGGCATCTTTCTCATGCCAGGGCAGGTGAAATTCATGGACAGGCATTCTCATCGATTTATCGAAGAATTCGACGGATTCATCGGATTCGGCCTCAACCGTGAGTCCGACAGCGATACGGTGGTCTACTATCTTCAGAAATTTTCCGATGACGACCTGATGGCCGTGCTCCGAAAGCGCATGACCGACGAAGATCGCCGGGCCATCTTCGATCTGCTGTCGGGTCTTTTGCGAAAACACCTCAGCGAACCGGAGTATCATCGCTACTTTCTTAAAACAGATCATTGAATCCGTGGAGGGTGTATGCTTAACGAAACCCAATTAGAACGCTATGCAGAAGTCCTGCTGTGGGGACTGAAAACGGCACGCAGTCAGCCGTTTAAAAAAGGCGATGTGGTCCTGGTGCGCTTCAACCTGGATGCTGTCCGTCTGGCCGAAATTCTGGAAAGCCGGCTGCTGGAGATGGGCCTGAATCCGGTTCGCCGCCTGAGCCCGACCCCCACGATGGAAAAGAATTTTTTCCAGCAGGCCAACCGCAATCAACTGGTGTTCGACCCTCCCGGAGAACAGGCGCTCTACCGCAGCCTCAATGGCTCCATTTTTCTGCACGCCCCGGCATCCATCACCCATTTAAGCACCATCGACCCCAAAAAAATCAGCCGCTTCACCCTGTCCAAAAAACACCTTCGGGACATCCTCGACCAGCGCGAGCAGGAAGGAAAATTCGGCTGGACCCTGTGCATGCTGCCGACGGCCGAACTGGCGCGCCATGCCGGCCTGGATGAAACGGGCTACGCCAAGCAGATTGTAAAAGCCTGTTTTTTAAACAGGCGTGATCCCGTGGAGCAATGGAAAACCGTTTTCAACAATGCCACCGCCGTCAAACGCTGGATCAACGCCATGGACGTCAAACACTACCATGTCGAATCCGCCAACATCGACCTTACAATCACCCCGGGCAAGCAGCGCCGCTGGATCGGCATCTCGGGCCACAACATCCCCAGTTTCGAACTCTTTGTCTCGCCCGACTGGCGCGGTACCAGCGGGACCTATTATGCGGACCAACCCTCGTACCGCAGCGGCAACCTGGTTCGCGGGGTGCGGCTGGAGTTCAAAAAAGGCGTCGCCGTCGATGTCCGGGCCGATGCCGGAGCCGATTTCGTTCGAAAACAGCTGAAGATGGACCGCGGCGCCTCCCGTCTCGGCGAATTCTCCCTGACCGACAAACGCTTTTCCAAGATCGACCGGTTCATGGCCAATACCCTGTTCGACGAAAATTACGGGGGGCGTTGGGGGAACTGCCACGTAGCACTGGGCGCCAGCTATGCCGACACCTTCAGCGGCGATGGCAAGACGCTCACCAAAGCGCTCAAGACCAGCCTGGGCTTCAACGATTCGGCACTTCACTGGGATCTGGTCAACACGGAGAAAAAACGCGTCGTTGCCCACCTGTACGATGGTCGACAGACGATGATTTACGAAAACGGGCGGTTTATGTGTTAGGCTGCGGGTTGACGGAATCTTCGGGAATATCGGAGGCGTAGTAAGAGCCGGGTTGGCATCTGCCGGCGGTTAACGATCTGGTGATTTCCATGAGATTGTCGATGCCGAAAGGTTTGGGCAGCACCGCGTCGAAACAATGATCGTTCAAATTCCAGGGGGTGGCCGACATCCCGATCACCGGCGTTTCCCTGTGTTCTGAATTTTTGATATGGCTTGCGACCTGGTGACCGTCCGCTCCGGGCATGCGGACATCCGTGATGACAAGATCGTAGCGCCCCGAATCGAACTTGGCGATGCCGGCCCTGCCGTCTGTTGCCGTCTCAACGGCGTAGTCATGCTGTTTCAGTACATGCCTGACAAGGCTGCGAACCATCCGATCATCGTCAATCACCAAAATGTTGCACATGGAATTCACCTGGGAAGCGTGTGTTGCGGTTCCAAAACTGATACCTCAATCCAAAACCCGTGTCAACACCATCTGGTAGCTCTTCCCACAAAATACTACCACATGTTGTAACCTATTCGTATTTCAAGATATTCTGATCTACACCGTTTTACGTCCATGTCGGCGGGCGCACCGCTTGCCAAAAAGACAAAGCAGGCCCGGCGCGCTGCTGCCGGGCCTGCTGTATTTTTCGATTGATCGAACAAAGGGATTGGGGTCAGACTTTGTACTTGCCAAAATCTTCGGGGGAAAGCTTTTCAAGGTACTCGGCCCACTTTTTCCCTTCCTCGCTTTCGTCCAGCGCCTCGCCGGGCTCCACTCCGATCTTGGATTTTTCGATCACGCGGTCGTCCACGAAAATGGGCGCCTGGTAGCGCAGGGCCAGGGCAATGGCATCGCTGGGTCGGGCATCCATGGTAAAGGATTTTTCCTGGGAGGCAAAATGGATCTCGGCATAGAAGGTGTTGTCCCGCAAATCGCAGATATCGACCCGGTTGATCTGGATGTTCAACATCTGGGTTAGATTCTTGAACAGATCGTGGGTCATGGGGCGGTCGAACTGGATATCCTGCAGGGCCGACGCAATGGAAGTGGCCTCCAGCAAACCGATCCAGATGGGAAGCGTTTTCTCCCCCTCCTCGGTCTTGAGAAGAATGATCGGGGTGTTGGATGCCGGGTCCATGGCCAGGCCTGCAATGGTTACCTTATGCAGCAAAATCGGGTTCTCCTTGTTTGGATTCGGCGCCCGTCTATCCCTGGACGCGCCGGCCCCATAGCGAGTGGGCGTAAGCTCCTTCTATCATGATATCCGCGAACTCCCCTGTCAATATTTCTTTCTTTGGGCAATGTGCGTCAGCGGTACTGAAATGGATGATATGGTTGGACGACGCCCGCCCGTTCCACCGGATGTCGGGGTTGCCGTTGCCGCCGGCCGACTCGCCCAGGCCCCGGCTGGGCCCTTCGACCAGCACCTTGCGGACCTGGCCCACCATGGCTTCGTGTTTTTCCCGGGTAATGGACTGCTGCAGATCCAGCAGCGCCTGAAGCCGCTCTTTTTTCACGCTTTCGGGGACCTTGCCGGAAAACTTGGCCGCCGGTGCATTGGGCCGGTCCGAATACATGAAGGCAAAAAGCCCGTCGTAGCGTACGGTCTCGATCAGTTCCAGGGTCCGCTGAAACTGCCGTTCGGTCTCGCCGGGAAAGCCCACGATGAAATCCGAGGTCACCGCGATATCCGGACAGACCTGTCTGAGCCGCGCCAGCTTGTCCAGGTAGACTGAACGCGAATACCGGCGGTTCATGCGCTTGAGAATATCGTCGTCGCCGGACTGCACCGGCAGATGAATATGGTGGCACAGTTTGTCCAGCCGGCCGAAAGCCTGAATCAGTTCATCGGAAAGATCCTTAGGGTGAGAGGTCGTAAACCGAATCCTTCCCAGGCCTTCGACACCGTTCACCCACTCCAGCAATTCGGCGAAGCTGCAAAGCCCTTCCTTGTTGCCGTAGCTGTTGACATTTTGCCCCAGCAGGGTCACTTCGCGAATCCCCTGGTCCACGCGCATGCGAATCTCTTCGAGGATGCGGTCCGGATGTCGGCTGGCCTCCCGGCCGCGCACGTGGGGCACGACGCAATAGGTGCAGTAATTGTCGCAGCCGCGCATGATGGTGACAAAGGCCGAAACCTGACCTTCGTCAAGGGGGCCGTCGACCGGCCGATCGATTTCGATGGCTTCCGTCATGCGGACATCCACGATGCGGCAGCGCGAAGCTTCGATGCGTCGCACCATCTCCGGCAAACGAAAAATGGCGTGGGTGCCGAAAACCAGATCCACATAGGGCATGCGCTTTAAGACCGCCTCGCCTTCCTGCTGGGCCACGCACCCGCCCATGGCAACGATCAACGCGGGTTTGGCGGCTTTGATCTTGGTCAGACGCCCGAGGAAACTAAAGGCCTTCTGTTCGGCCTTTTCCCGGATGGTGCAGGTGTTGACCACGACCATGTCCGCCGCTTCGATATCATCGGTTGGCGTGTATCCCAACGGCGCCAGCACACCAGCAATCTGGCCGGCATCGTAAACGTTCATCTGGCATCCGATGGTGTTGATATAAAGCCGTTTTTCTCTCATGCGCGATAAAAAACCCTTCTGTTCTTAAAAAGCCTCGGCAGCGTTGTCATCGACCGCGATCATTTCGAAGTCACGGGAAAGGTCGTCCACGATGCCGTCCACCAGTTTCTCGCAGCCCGGCGCAATCCGGATCTGCACCAGCCCGCTGCGGGCATCCACGGTGGACAGCACGGCCACGTTGTCGTACGCTTCGAGAATGAACTTGACGAAGCTGCTCCGGCTTCGGTCTACCTGGTAGCAGCGCCTGATCGTTTCCATGTTCACCTATCACCGGACCTTTCCCGTTTACAACCCCGACTTGCATCGAAGTCCGTTTGGCTCTTGTTCCCACCTTCATAATAAGATATGCCCCCAGGATGAAAAAACAATGGCAGATGCTGCATCCCGACGAGCAAACCGTTCGCCTGCTGGAGCGCGAGACAGGGTGCCCGCCCCTGATCGCCAGGCTTTTGGCCATTCGCGGCATTTTTACGGGCTGCCAGGCCAAACGGTTTTTAACGCCCCTGCTGCGCGATCTTGCCTCGCCGCTGGAAATGACCGGCATTCCCGCGGCGGTGGACCGGATCCACCGCGCGCTTACAGCCCGGGAAAAAATCCTCGTCTTTGGCGACTACGACGCCGACGGGGTCACCGCCACCGCGGTACTGGTCTCCTTTTTAAGACAGTGCGGCGCGCGGGTCGTGTATCACATCCCCTATCGCATGGCGGATGGATACGGGCTGGGAGCCGACTTTATCAACGGGCGAGCCCGCCGCATCGGTACGAACCTGATCATTACCGTGGACTGCGGATCAAGCAGCCATGAAGCCGTTCGTCTTGCCAGCCAGCTGGGGATCGACACCATTGTCACCGATCACCATCCCGTGGACCGGGCACCGGAAGCGGCCGTTGCCGTCATCAATCCCTCCGGCCCGGACGGTCAGGCCGGTCTGGCTCACCTGGCCGGTGTCGGCGTGGCCTTTTACCTGGTCGTCGCCCTGCGGGCCCATCTTCGGGAAAAGGGATTCTGGCAATCCCGCCCGGAGCCCAATCTGAAGCAATTGTGCGATCTGGTGGCCCTGGGTACGGTTGCCGACGTGTCCCCCTTGATTCTCGACAACCGGACATTGACGGCCGCCGGCCTTGAGCAGATCAACGGCGGTTTTCGTCCCGGCATCCGGGCGCTGATGCGCACCAGCGGGGCACCCGAAGCATCGGCGGATGCACAGACCATTGCTTTTAAACTGGCCCCCCGGATCAACGCCGCCGGACGCATGGCCCACGCCCGCATGGCCTGCGAACTGCTGCTGACCGACGACCGCCGCAAGGCCAATCGCCTGGCGGCCGCCCTGGGCCGACTCAACGGCCGCAGGCAGGCTATGGAGAGCGACCTGCTGCAATCGATCCTGGACCGGTTCGATCGCCGCCCGAAACTGCTCGACCGCCCGGTGCTGGTGGTCCACGGCAACCATTGGCACGCGGGCGTTCTCGGCATTGTCGCCTCGCGCCTCGCCCGGCAGTTTCACCGTCCCTCAATCGTGCTGGCAACGAGCAACGGGACCGCCAAGGGATCGGCCCGCAGCGTCGAGGGCATCGACATATCGGCGGCCCTGAGTCGCTGTGAAGACCTGCTGGACCGTTTCGGCGGTCATCCGTTGGCCGCCGGACTCGGTCTGGCCACCGACCGGCTGGACGATTTCACCTCCCGCCTGGAAGCCGTGGTGGAAGAGATGGCGGCCCGGCGTGAAACCGGGCCGACGCTTTCCATCGACGCCCATCTGCCGCTGGACGGTGTCACCCCCGAACTGATGGAGGGCTTGGAGCGTCTGGGCCCCTTTGGCCAGGGCAATCCTCACCCGCTGTTCGTGGATACCGGCATCCGGGTCAAAGAGTGCCGGACCGTGGGGGAAAGCCACCGGAGAATGGTTCTTGAAAGTGGTCAAAGCGGCAACGGCGCCCTGCCTGCGATTCAATTCAACGTCCCCGAAAATCTGCCGGTCGCCGATCGATTCGAAAAAATTGCCTACCGCCCCCAGTGGAATCACTGGAACGGCAAAAAACATTTACAGGTCGTCATCGAAGACGTGGTCCCGGAACCATAAGGGTTTTGACCCGTCGGCACATTTGCCTTCCTGTAAAATCTTCGTCTCAACCCTCTTTTTTAACTTGCATTAACCGACCTATCTTACTTATATAGAGCCATTAAAGATGGACTGGTAAAAGCGACCCAACGACAGGTGAACCTCCATGGCCAAAGTATTCAGACCCAGCAACCGGGAATCGAGCATTCTATCCAAAATCGAATCCTCCAAAGAGCACGCACGGCGGACTGCCATCAATATGGTACGGGAGGACCCGACCCGGTTCGCCAATCCCATCGCCATGAAACTCGTGGAAGAAAAATTGGTGGAAACCACCAGCAAGAACACGCTGGAGGAGCAGATCGCCAAATGCCTGGAAACCCTTTCCCATGCCGATGAATTCGACGTGGATTACCAGATCGCGCCCCTTCGCAACCTGGTTCAGCAGCCCAATATTGTCAGCCTCTACGTTACCGCTTTCGTCATCGAGAAATTGATCAACCACAAGTGCGTAGTGGACATCTACGGATCGGATGCCGACATCTACCTGTGCATCCACAAGCAGGTCGCCAAACTCCTGCCCTGAGCCGCTGAATGGGCCCGACGTTTCTTCCCCGGCTGGTCAACGGGCCCTTTGACGACCCGGCCCTGTTCATTCCCTTACGAAATGAAAAGCGAGCCCTGCTTTTCGACCTGGGCGATATCACGGCCTTGGCCTCGCGAGAAGTTCTCAAGCTCAGCCACATCTTCGTCACCCATACCCACATGGACCATTTCATTGGTTTCGACCGCTTACTGCGCCTGCTTCTGGGACGGGACAAGGATCTTTACCTGTACGGTCCTCAGGGGTTTCTGGACAACCTGGCAGGAAAGCTGGCCGCGTATTGCTGGAATCTGGTGGGAAACTACGAGAACCGGTTTACCCTGCATGCCGTCGAATTGCATCCCGACCGGGCGCTTTGCTGCAGCTACGCTTGCCACAAACGGTTTGCCGCCGAGGGCGTGCGGGAGATCCCCTTCGACGGGGTCGTGATCGACGAGGCGTCCCTGTGCATCCGGGCCATTCACCTGGACCACGGAATTCCCGTGCTGGCCTTTCGCCTGGACGAACGCTTTCACATCAATATCGTCAAAACCGCACTGGAGGAGATGGGCCTTGGCCCCGGCCCCTGGTTGAACCGGTTTAAGAAAATGCTCTATGAGGGTGCGGATCTGGATGAAACCATTGAAATTCCGGGGACCGCGCCGGGAGACGCACCCCGCCGATTATCCTTAGGCGCGCTGAAATCGCGCATCGTTCGCATCTCTCCCGGCCAGCGCCTGGCTTACGTTGCCGATGCGGCCGGCACGCCGCACAACCTGGAAAAAATCGCGGCGTTCTGCCGCGATGTGGACCACCTTTTCGTGGAAGCGGCCTTTTCCAACCGCCATCGGGACGTCGCCTTGCAGAAAAAACATCTCACCGCCCGCCAGGCCGGAGAACTCGCGCGAGCCTGCCAAGTGAAACAGTACAGCATTTTTCACTATTCGCCGCGCTACTCGGATTGTCAGGAATTGTTGGAAGAAGAAGCGGCCCGGGCGTTTCTCAACGAGTGACAGTCCATCTCCGTCCCGCCAAAAATGTTACCATCAAGAAATGAGAGAGTGCCGTCGGGAATTGCACAAGTTCCCAGGAAAACACGGTAGCAACTGACGTACGTCCCTTCTCCCCCCGGAGGGAGAAGGACAGGATGAGGGGGAACAATCGATAATATCCTCTATTTTTAACTGAAGTTTCGCAGTTAAAATTCGGACATTTTAGAGGGATAATAATCTGAAAATATTAAGAAAATAATTGAAAAGCGGCTCTGAATTTAGTATATTAGACATCGCCAAACACCTAATATCACTAAAGAAAGAACCGCTATGAATCACCCTAATACATTTTCCCTCTCCTTGCAAAAACAATCTGATTCGGGCCGGATCATTGACGACCGTGAACTCAATCGTGCGTTCACTGAACTCAAGTTCCATTCATTGGCCCGACAAAGCAACATCACCAAAAAAAGAGGTTATGAAACACTCTCGCTCATATTTGTTTTCGTACTACTGCCTTTTCTCAAGCGAAGCCTCAACAGTTTCTGTAATGGCGGCTATATACAAAACTACGTCCAGGCCCATAAAGACGCGTTCTACCGGTTCTTGAACAATGAACACTTCAATTGGAGAAAGCTGGTCCAGATGTTGGCATCAAAGATCATAGCCATGCGTAAGAATGTCCCATTGAAAGAAAAAGTATTGATCGCCGATGACTCCATCTGCCCCAAATCGGGCAAAGAGATCGAATTGGTCAGCTATCATTTCGATCACAAAGTCAGGCGTTCCATTCTTGGCAACCAGTATCTGCAATTGGGTTTTCATGACGGGTTGCATTTTTTTCCGATCGATGGTGCCTTTCATACATCCAGCCACCGGCCCAACACCGATATACGGGATATCGACAAGCGTACCAACGGCTGGAAACGACGTAGGGAAGCGCTGAGTAAAAAAACCGACGTTCTTGTTCAGATGCTCGCCAGAGCTTGGAGGTCGGGCATCGATGCCAGCTTCGTCTTGTTCGACAGTTGGTTTGCCCACGACGATATCATCCGTCGCATCGTCGATGTCGGTTATGGCGTCATCTGCCGATTGAAGCGCAACCGGGTTAAATACGGTTATCAAGGCGGCGCATACACGCTCAAACAGCTATGGCAGCAGGTCGCCAAAAAACAAACCTTCTGGATCAAGGATCGCACGATCAAGGGCGCATGCCTCGATGTCACGTTGAAAAAGACCGGCTCGGTTCGGGTGCTGTTCGTTTCCGATGGCCGCAAACAGTGGCAGGTCCTGCTTTGCACCGATACCGACCTGGAACCGTCCAGAATTCTTGACTATTACGCCCGTCGCTGGGCCATCGAAGTATACTTTAAAGATGCCAAGCAGATGCTTTACATGGTAAAAGAGCAAAGCAATACGTTTGACGCCTTGATCGCCAGCCAGAGCCTGGTAATGATCCGGTATCTGATATTGGTCTACATCCAGATAAAACACGGACTGAACATCTGCGTTGGCCCGCTGTTTCGGCAAACGTCAGACGATCAGTCATTATGGATGTTCAGTCGTGCCGTCTGGGGCCGTGTCAAAGAACTGATTTTCAAGTCAAGTGATATACTTTCGCACCGTATCGAACCTGATTTGCTTTTTCATTTTATTGATATCATAGAAGATCTCATCGCTGAACAAAGTCGATGGGTTACTGCGAAACTTTAGTTTTTAACAAATAACGACGCATTTCATCACCCCTCACCCCGCCCTCTCCCCTCAAGGGGCGAGGGTGCGCCGGCCTGGAATTGCGTGGTAACAAGGATCAATTCATGGCTAAAAAAGATAGCAGCTTTTTTACCAGCCCTGTGAATCGAACACATAGGACCAAAGTTACATCCAAGGGGCAAATAACGGTGCCCAAACCGATTCGTGAGCACCTTAATTTGGCTCAAGGCGATCGGATTGAATTTCTCATCGGTATCAACGGTGAGGTTACGATTATGCCCGCTACGGCTGATGTTCGAAAACTCAAGGGCATGGTTAAAAATTCCGGCAAACCGGTAGCGATGGAAGACATGAACCGGGCTATCGAAGATGAAGCCGGCAGGATTCGATGATCGGCATCGATACCAACGTAATCGTGCGCTATATTGTGCAAGATGACCCCATACAGTCTAAAGTCGCAACCAGATTGATCGAACAATCCTGAAACATCGACAATCCAGGTTTTATCAACCAAATCGTCATGTGTAAACTGGTTTGGGTATTGAGAAGAAGTTACAAACTGGACAAAGCAAGCATTTGTTGTGGTCAAGTAAAAACGGACACCGGGTTAAGCAGCATTCCGGTACAGTTCTTTCTCATAGAGCACGGGGGATTGATACCCCAGGGTCGAATGTAGACGGATGCCATTGTAGTATCCGATATAATCGATCACCTGCGACTGAGCAGCCTTTCTGGTGGTGAAGATATAGTCAGATAACCGTTCCGACTTCAGGCTCCTGAAAAAGCGTTCTGTCGGAGAGTTATCCCAGCAGTTTCCTTTGCGGCTCATACTCGGGATCATGCCGTAAGCATCCAGACAGTTGCGATACTCGCGACAGGCATATTGGCTGCCCCGATCGGAGTGGTGAACCAGACCCCTGGCTGGTTTTCTCATCCAGTAGGCCATGGCCAGGGCATCGATGGTCAGTTGAGTCTTCATGCGTTTATCCATGGCCCAACCGACGATCCGGCGGGAAAACAGATCCATAACGATGGCCAGGTACATCCATCCCTCAAGGGTCCAGACATAGGTGATGTCGGCCGTCCAGAAGCGGTCGGGCGTATCGACATCAAACTGCCGATCGAGCCGGTTTGGGGCCACAGGAAACGAATGGCGACTATCCGTGGTAACCTTATACCGCCGGGGAGATTTGGCTTTGAGCCCAAGCTCCCGCATCAGCCGGCGGACTTTGAAAATGCCGATCTGTTGGCCCTGGTTGTTCAGTTCTTTCATAATCCGTCGGGCACCGTATTTACTGCGATGCGCTTTAAAAATAGCCTGTATTCGAGCTTTCAAGGCGGTTTCGGCCGGATCGCGTTCCGGCCCCTGCTCGATGCGTTTGAGGTACTGATAAAAACCGCTCCGGCTGACCCGCATCACCTTGCACAGCACGGTGACCGGAGAGGCCTTCATTTGCCGCCGGATAAAGCCGAATCTCACTTCGACTCGTTGGCAAAGAAGGCCGCCGCCTTTTTTAATATTTCGCGCTCCATCTCAAGCCGTTTGTTTTCCTTTAGCAAACGCTTGAGTTCGCCTTCCAGTTGTTCCCGGGTCAGGCCGTCGGCAGATACGCTTTCGTTCTTATCGCGGTATTGCCGGACCCACCGGTTGACGTTGTTTTCAACGACGCCAAGACGGCGCCCGACTTCGGCGCTGCTGTAGCCCTGTTCGACCACCAGGCTAACAGCATCGGCTTTGAACTCTTTGGTGTAAGTTCGTCTGGGTTTTCGAGCATTCATGGGACACCTCGCTTTCTGAAAAATTGTTCTTAGCAAAGTGTCCGTTTCTTTTAAACCACATCAATTTGTAAGGTAATTGAACAAATTATACGGACGGATCGTTTTTTAATCGAGGATATCCAGCTTGTTTGGAAAGCGTTACAGGCTTTCAAGGAATCCAAGGCCGACTTTGCAGACTGCCTGCTTGGCCAGAAAAATTTCCAGGCCGGATGCGATTATACAGCGACCTTGGATGATGCGGCATAACGACTTATAGGTTATAAGCATTTGAAATAGGATTACACTTCAACTATCGTTTGTCGGTTTTTTATAAGATATTTATGGATGTCCCCATGCCCCCTGATGCCCTCTCTCCGCTCTGATTTGGCTTTCACGACAATATTAAACCAAAACGATTCCCCGTGAAATTGCAAGTTCATGTTGCGTGGTTGCCCCTCATCGGTAAGTGTGGTATCGAGTTCATGTTCAATATTGTTCCTACCCGACAGATCTATTTCCGACATTCTTCGAATCTTCATCAGCAAGGTGGATAATGTTTAAATTCATTGCCATGATAGTTTTGCTATTATTCACGAGTCCGGTAAGTGCCAGTGATGATGAATCTGATCCGCATTTAACCACTTTCATGATGAGATCCACTTTCAAGATCATGGGGCAATCGGCAGCTGGAAAGACAGTGTTTGGCACTTCATTTTTGATGGGAGAACCTTCCAAGAAAAAACCTGACTGGCATTACTATGTGTTGATATCCGCAAAGCATGTATTTGATGATATCAAATCAGAATATGCAATGCTTACCCTGAGACGTAAGGACGGAGAAGGCTTTTCCAGACTATCTCACAAAATCAAAGTAAGAAACGAAGGAAATCCACTCTGGATTGGACATCCAGATGTTGATGTTGCTGCAATGCGTATTAATCTCCCCGAGGATGCTGACATTAGATTCTTACCAACCACATTCTTAGCTGATGACGACACCTTAAGAGAATATTCAGTCTATCCGGGTGACGAATTGCTTGTCTTCGGTTTCCCTTACGGGGTTGAAGCCAATGATGCTGGATTCCCTGTTCTCCGAAGTGGACGAATCGCAAGCTATCCTCTTGCACCAACTGCATCCACTAAAACCTTCTTGCTGGATTTCGAAGTGTTCAGTGGAAATAGTGGTGGGCCAGTAATGCTATACTCAGCAAACCGTTTTTACGGTGGTTCAACGCATATTGGTGTTGTCAGGTTCATAATGGGGCTTGTATCACAGCAGAAAGGATTGACAGAGCGTTTCGATTTATTGGATGAAACGGTTATACGAAAACACCAGCTGTCATTGGCTGTAATTGTTCATGCCAGCTTTATCAAGGAGGTAATTGATGAGTTGCCGCCTGTTGAATGACAGCTTAACCTTTGCCACAATCCATACACATCCCATCTAATAGATCAGTATGTAGTATAAAGAACGAAAACATCCGTGAGGGAATAAATGAGTAACGTCATAGCATTTCCAGACCTATCAAATCGTCATTGGAACAAGATTGAGGATGCGATTACAGACCGTCTGAAAAAGTCATCAGCATCAGACGAGTTCATCAAAGTTGTATTGGACAAAATGAAGATTGCTTGGGAAGAACATCAATTTCCCTATACTTTCTCGCTTAGTGTTTCCTCTGAATCAGCACCGAAAGTGAAGGAGTTTTTGGATGGATTCAGGAAAGCCTTTCGGGAATTTCATGCCAACTTGTTTTTAAGTAGGCTGGACCTTGAGATAGAAATTGCCAAGCTGAAAGGGTACCCATAAGGGACAATAGGATCATTGACATTATAACGACATGACAAGACGATTCTTACAGCTGTGGAAGGGATTAAATGTCTATCTACCAAGATCTCATTAAATATTTCGAAGATTGTCAGAACTGTGGTGAGTGTTGCCGTATCCCCCAGGTGTATTTCTTCCAGAACAATTGAAGCCGCTTGCAGCTGAATTGGGCATCTCATTGAAGGAACTTTTCAATAGGTTCCTGATTGCGGAACTGTGTTCTCCAAATGATAGAGTAGCACCTGCTTTCGTTCTGTCTCCAGTAAAGATTAATGAGAAGGGTGAGAGACACCCATTTAGATTTATGGATCAAGATCAGTAATTTCCGGCTAAGTACTTGCATTAACGGTATGTAATTCTTGCTCTTTAAAATTTGAATCAGGGGGTTTGCCAAAAACACCAGCGCGTAATTCATTCCGGATTTTTATGCGCAGTTGGCGGACTCTCTTGATGGAAACGCGCTCGTTAAATTGGCGATGGCAATAGATTGCCAGCAACAAATAGGTGATCAGACCTGCCAGAATTTGCACCATCAAGCCATGCTCGCTCCTGGCGATGAGATGATACACTTTAAGGTGCCGTTTCCACCAAGCGAAAAAATTTTCGATATCCCATCGGAGCTTATAGGCAGTGGCGATTTGCTCGGCAGTTAAATCAAAACGATTCGTAGCGATCCAGTATTTACGTGGATTAGTTTCGATTTGATCTGACAACGCACTTGAAAAAGTGAGGGTTACCGGTTTTGATGAAGGTGGCAACCAAACCACCAAAACCATAGGAGGTAACCCTCATGCTGAATGGTACCAAAACCGTCATCAAACACAAGATCGGATTGTTGAACCTGGCCGAGGAACTGGGCAACGTATCCAAAGCCTGCCGGATCATGGGGCTTTCCCGTGACACCTTTTACCGCTATCAAAATGCCGTTGAACAAGGCGGCGTCGATGCCCTCGTCGATCAAAACCGCCGCAAACCCAATATTAAAAACCGCACAGACGAAATAACCGAGGCTGCTGTCGTAGCCTATGCCGTTGAACAACCGGCCTTTGGCCAAGTGCGTGCCAGCAACGAATTGCGTAAGCGGGGCGTGTTCATTTCCCCCAGTGGTGTCCGGTGTGTATGGCTGCGTCACCAATTGGCTCGCTTTAAAGACCGGCTCAAGGCCCTTGAGGACAAAATGGCCAAGGAGAATCTGATTCTTACCGAAAGCCAGGTCCAGGCATTAGAACGGAAAAAGCAAGACGACATCGCTGCTGGGGAGATCGAGACGGCTCATCCAGGTTATCTGGGATCACAGGATACCTTTTATGTCGGAACCCTTAAGGGCGTGGGCAGGATCTATCAGCAAACCTTTATCGATACGTATGCCAAGGTCGGTTTTGCCAAACTCTATACCACCAAGACGCCGATCACTGCTGCCGATTTGCTCAATGATAAGGTGCTGCCCTTTTATGAAAAGCATGAGTTGCCGCTGCTTCGCGTCTTAACCGACAGGGGTACCGAGTATTGCGGCAAAGCTGAAACCCACGATTATCAATTGTATCTGGCTATTAACGACATCGAACACACCAAGACCAAGGCCAGATCGCCGCAAACCAACGGTATCTGCGAACGCTTCCACAAAACCATGCTACAGGAATTTTATCAGGTGACCTTCAGAAAGAAGATTTATCGGGATATCGAAACGCTTCAGTTTGATCTTGACCTGTGGCTTGAACAGTACAATCATGAGCGAACCCATCAGGGGAAAATGTGCTGCGGCAGAACCCCGATGGAAACCCTTGAAGATGGCAAACGACTCTGGGAAGAGAAAAAAATAGCCTGAACTTGACCTGACAGACACCTTCTCAGAATCGGTAACTGTCAGATCAAATCTGAACTTCTACATTTAACGCGATCCACCTCGTAACCCACCAAACGAAGTGGGGTTTGTGTTTGATTGACTTCCGTGGTGCCCAGAACAACGATGGCATCAAAAAAAACGATACTATCAGAGGCAATGGGGTTTTGTTTAATGATCGTTTTCTTGGTGCTGGCTTTAATCCGGCACATAAACAGCTTTCCATCATTCTGCCATTGGTCAAAGCGTTGATGGCTTTGATAACCCCGGTCCATCACACCGGTTTGACCGTCAGACAGGATCAAGCTGACGAAAGGTCTTTCAGCCCCGTTACCATCGGTAAGATAAAGCTTTCTTGGAATCGCCCGGTTCAGATCAAAACCGACGTGGACCTTCGCCTTCTTGGATTTTTTACGGTAGTCGGCCCAATGCATGGATAAGGTTGCATCGATGAGGGAACCGTCGATCCCCACCAGATCACCGAGTTCGGGATGTTGCTTGGGTAAAATCGAAGATGCCTGAGCTTGTAAGTTCTGATAGACATACATGAACTGTTCAAGTCCCCGGCTGTTGGTGGCCTCTGAGAAGCTGCTCTTTTTGATTCCGTTTTCTGGTGCGATGGCACTTTTGGCAAAATCATCTTCTTCAAGCACTTGCAGCAGGTGTTGAGCAGAATGGTGTTCTTCAAGATGAAAGTAAACCAGCGCGCGCAGATGTTCCTCAAAAGTCATCTGCAATGGTCGGTTTCCTTTGGAATCAAGAGCTGGCATCCGTGATGTTGCCTCAGTCGCTGGTTGAAAAAAAGAGAAAAACTCCAGGGCATTGAGCTTTTGGAAAGGGTCGAATGTGCGTGGCATGTATAACCTCTTGATATAATAGGGTATACAAAACGCCGCCCATATTGACGACCCAATGTCAAGCAAAAATATCGTTTAACCTGCTGATTTTAAATTATTTTTATGCAATTCCCTAACCGGATTTTACTGGATCAAGATTATGTAAAAATAAGAAACGCTCAGTGTATCTTTCGTGACAAAAAAACAAAGGCGTGTAGAATCCACAAACTCAAACCATTTTCTTGCGAATTGCTAATATGCCCGAAAATGACTAAAGCCAATCAGATCACCCTTGATAAGACCTTCTATTTCCATAAGTGGAAAGATTCTCAAGACCTCATTTTCAAAATGGTCCCAGAATTGGAACCAGTCTATAACGAAATGGTTGCGGCAATTTCTATGATCGACAAATCGTATGACAAGAGAAACAACATAATCAATGTCGAGGTCGCAAAAATATTTAACGGCCAGCCAATTAAAGGGGCTCCCATTAATAGGTGAATAGCCTCACCTATCCAATCTCGTTAATCAACACATATGGGTTCGCTGATGGTATCCTCTCTTTTGGAGGGTCGGGCCGCAGCAAGCTACTATAATTTTTCAGAAAGAACTGAAAACAGCCAGCTAAAAAGGCCTTAATCGTGTCTTTTAAAGGCCGAAAACGTGAGTTTAACCATCTGTATCTGGCTGCTGGATAAACTGCCGTGTAGCCGCCAGCCCATCGATCGGCTTAGAGAACATATACCCTTGGGCCAATTCGCATTCCACGTCCCGGAGCATTTCCAGTTGTTTCTGCTTTTCCACGCCTTCGGCAATAACGTCTACGCCAATGCTTTTGGCCAGCGCGATAACCGTGCGCACGATCTTGACGCTCTCGGTCTCGTCACCCCCGAAAATGAAGGAGGGTTCAATCGATGGATGAATAGTTGTCGTTTATGGGCTTCGGTGGATCGAAGGGCTCAAGGATGCGGCAGTAGGAATCTCGCTGGCCAGTGATGGACCCCACCCTGAGGAGATAACAATTTTCATTTCAGAACTCGCTTCATTTCTTTCCGTTTTGCATCTTCGCGTTCCATCCCTTGTTCATTATGGAGTGCTTGATCCGATAAATCATTGATTTTTGTCAATTCAACTGATAAATATCAAGGTTATGATTAGATACAAACATCGATTGATTGAAGACAGGCTGGTGGAACTGTTTCAATTTTACCCGGTTGTGGCTGTCCTGGGAGCCCGGCAGGTGGGGAAATCCACCCTTGTGGAAAATCTTTTTTCCGGACAAGTGAGTACAACCGTATTTGATCCGGTAGTGGATATTGGTAATGTCCGGCAGGATCCTGATTTTTTTCTTCAAAATGTTACCCCACCGGCTTTTTTTGATGAAGTCCAGTATGCACCGGAACTTTTAAATTCCATCAAACGAAAAGTTGACCAAGAAAAAAAGAACGGTATGTTCATACTGAGCGGCTCCCAGAACCTGTCTGTTCTCAAGGATATTTCTGAATCGCTTGCAGGCCGTGTTGCCATTCTGAACCTCTTGCCCATGAGCCATAGCGAAGTAAATGAAAAATCCGGAGGTGGTTTTCTGGAGCAGTGGCTTTTAGCTCCCGGTCAGAAAGACTTCTCGGAAACTGACATCGGTTCTCCGGTATTTGATGCGATATGGAAAGGCGGTTATCCTAAGATTTCAGAGTTGCCCGACTCTCTCATCCCTGGATATTGGCAGTCGTATATGCAGACCTATATTGAACGGGATGTGCGGAAAGTTGCAAATATCGGTTCATTGCAAACCTTTGGCAGATTTATCGGGCTTTTGGGCGCTTTGACCTCCCAGGAAATCAACCACAACCAACTTGGCAGGGAACTTGGGATTACGAGAAATACGGCACGTTCCTGGACGGAAACGGCAGAATCGACTTTTCAGTGGATTTCCATTCCAGCCTTTTCCCGAAATCCGGTTAAGCGAATCAGCGGTAAAAATAAAGGATATTTCACGGATACGGGCCTGATTTGTAATCTTCAAAAAATATCTTCACCGAAAGTGATTGCATCCCATCCAATACAAGGTGCTTTGTTTGAAACGTTTGTGGTCATGGAGATCGTAAAACTCATTCAAAAACTGCCCATTCAACCCAATCTATACCATTTCAGAAGCCATTCCGGTGCTGAAGTCGATTTAATTCTTGAACTGGATGGCAGGCTTTATCCAGTTGAAATAAAATCAAAAAGCAATCCCACCCGGAAAGATATCCGTGGATTTCAGGCTTTCAGAGACTGCTTTCCAAAAGAAAATATACAAAAAGGCCTGGTGATTTGTGCCGTACCGTCGTCCCAGCATATCAGAGAAGATATTCTGGCAGTTCCCTGGTGGAGCCTGTAGTCTTGCGTTTTCAGGGGCGGTGCCGGATTGATATCGCTTGCTTTTCAAGCGGACTGGCAGCAGTGCCGTCTGCATCCGGCTGCCGGATGAACCGCCGGGTAGCCGCCTGCCCATCGATCGGTTTAGAGAAAATATAGCCCTGGGCCAGTTCGCATTCCACATCCCTGAGCATTTCCAGCTGTTTCTGCTCTTCCACGCCTTCGGCAACCACGTCCACGCCGATGCTTTTGGCCAGCGCGATAACCGTGCGCACGATTTTGATGTTCTCGGTCTCGTCGCCCCCGGAAATAAAGGAACGATCGATCTTCAACCCGTCGATGGGAAAGCGCTGGATATAGGACAAGGAGGAGTAGCCGGTTCCAAAATCGTCCACGACGATGCGAATCCCCATGGTTTTCAGCTCCTCCATGGTTCTGATGGCGGACCGGGCGTCTTTCATCAACGTGGATTCCGTGAGTTCAAGTTTCAGGCTTTCTGGCGCCAATCTTGTCTCTTCCAGGACGGATTCCACCAATCGCGTCAGTTTGGAACTCTGAAACTGCTTTGCCGATACGTTCACGGAGACTGTCAACTGTTTATTGGCCGGTGACAGCGTCTGCCATTGCGCCATCTGCCGGCAGGATTCTCTTAAAACAAATTCTCCGATTTCGATAATCAGGCCCGTTTCCTCGGCAACCGGGATGAACTCGGCCGGCGACACAAGCCCTTTAGTTGGATGGTTCCAGCGCACCAGGGCTTCGAAACCCGCCAGACGGGTTTCCTGAACCGTGACGATGGGCTGATAATAGACAGCCAATTCTCTGTTGCTGATCGCGCTGCGAAGCTCGCGTTCCAGCTCGGTCTGCCGGACGATCTTGGTATGCATTTTGTTGTTGAACACCCGAAAACAGGCCTTGCCGATCTCCTTGGCCCGGTACATGGCGATATCGGCATCCCGCATGACGGATTCCGCATCGTCATAATAAAGGGTCTTGAGCACGATGCCCACACTCGCCGAGGAACGGATCTCGTTGGCTTCAATGGCCACCGGTTTTTCCAGATCTTTCACGATCCGCTTGGCCACGGCCACAACTTCGCGCAGATGGCGAAACTCTTCCAGGATAATGCCGAACTCGTCCCCTCCCAGCCTTGCCACCGTATCGGTACTGCGCACACAACCCTTCAGGCGTTCGGCAACCTGAACCAGAAAGGCATCGCCGACCTGGTGTCCCAACGTATCGTTGATGGACTTGAAGCGGTCCATATCCAGCATCATGGCCGTATAGGCGAAATCCTTCTTCCTTTTTTTTCGCCGCACGGCCGAAGCGAGCCGCTCGAAAAAAAGCACGCGGTTGGGCAATCCGGTCAAGGCATCGTGAAATGCCTGGTGGGACAACTGGGTTTCATATTCCTTCCGCTGGGTGATATCGTTGTAAATATAATAAGCCCCCTGGATCTCATCATTGACCCGAATGGGATAAAGGAACAGGGAGACATCGATCAACCGGCCGGTTTTGTCCCTGCGAACGGTTTCCCGTGAGATGGTCTTGCCCTTCAACACGGCAGACAAATAGGTTTCGGCCTCTCCGATCAAATGGTCCGGAACGAACATGGCCATGTCCCGCCGGTTGTGCAGATCCTCCGGTGTGTAGCCGAACAGGGCCGTAAACCCCTCGTTGGTTTCCACGATGCGCCTTTGGGTATCCACCATCATGATTCCCAGGGGGGAAGAATCGAACAGTTACCGGAAAAATGCCTGTTGCCGCTCAATTTTGGCTTGGTCGTCTTTCCGTTTGGAAATATCCCGAAACGTTCCGACAAAAAAGCCTTCATCCGATTCCCCGGGAGCCGTAACGATGCCTTCCACCGGAAAACTCGGGCCTTCCAGCCGAATCCCTCTCAGTTCCACATGGTTGTATGAAAAAAGCCTGGCGGCAACGGATTGGCGCCCCCCCTCTTCCGGGATCACGAACAGGTCGGTGACCGGACAGCCCACCATCTCCGCCGGCCCCGGAAAACCGAACATGCGCCACGCGCTGGGATTGACGTGCAGGATTTGGTGCGTACCGGCGGCAAACGTCACGATAGCATCGCTGGCCGAACGAAAAACCGTTTCGATGGTTGATGAAGCCCGCTCCAGCGCGGACATGACATGATTGTATTTCTCGGCAATCTGCCCAACCTCGGTAAACGGCTCCACCGGGACCCGAACAGACAGGTCTCCGCTTTTTGTCTGGTAATCCATGGCTTCGAAAAGATCGTGAAGTTCGGTTGTCGCCCCATGCTCGGAGACATTGAGGCCTTTTTTCTCATCTTCTATGGAAACGCGCATGGGCCAGATACGATCGATTCTTCGGATCACAAAATAGGGAATGACAAAGGCGACCACAAACGCAGCGACAATGCCTTCCGCCTGTATCACGAACTGCCCCCAGCCGTTGAGCCCGGTGCCCAACCGCTCGGCATCACCGAACAGGGCCACCGCCAGGGTGCCCCAGATGCCGCAGCCCAGATGCACGGGCACGGCGCCCACAGCATCGTCCACCTTGAACCGTACCAGCAGGTGTTCGACAAGCAGGCACACCAGGCCGGCCACGACGCCGATAACGGCGGCAGCGACGGAACCGACGCAATGGCAGCAAGCGGTGATAGCCACCAACCCGCCCAAAGATCCGTTGATCAGTGCCGTCACCTTGGGAAGGCCGGTGGTGTACCAGGCGAAAAGGACACAGGCGGCCGCACCGGTACTGGCCGCCAGCGTTGTTTTGGCAATGATGCCGGGCACCAATCCGTTCAGGGCCAGGGTCGATCCACCGTTGAACCCGAACCAGCCGAACCACAGCAGCATGACACCGAGGATGGACATGGGCAGGTTGAAGGCCGTCATTTCCCTCGGTGGACCGTTTTCGGGAAAACGGCCATCCCTGGGGCCGATCACTAGGAGTGCGGCCAGGGCCAGCCAGTCGCCCACACTGTGCACCACTGTCGAACCGGCAAAGTCCACGAACCCGCGGCTGCCCAGCCAGCCGGTCATTTCGCCGGTTTCCAGACCGTTCCAGGCCCAATGTCCGAATACCGGGTATACGCAGACGGCCAACAACCCGGCAATCACCAGGTAGGAAGAGAACTTCATCCGTTCGGCCACGGCGCCCGAGAAAATGGTGGTTGCGGTACCGCAGAACATGACCTGAAAAAAGAAAAAGGCCGTTGGAAAGGCCCCCTGGTCGAAAGAAAAGAAAAACCCCGTGCCGCCGAACAGCCCTGATTGCGTAAAACCGAACATGATGGCATAGCCCACAGCCCAAAAACCGATCACCGAAAAGGCGAAATCGGCCAGGTTTTTTACCGCCACATTGATGGAATTCTTGGAACGCGTGAGCCCCGATTCAAGGCACATGAAACCGGGCTGCATGAGGAAAACAAGACTCGCGGAAAAAACGATCCAGAACACGTCGATTAGTGGAGCTTCATTCATCCGGTGGTACTTTCTATCGCTTCGATTTTACGTTTCTTGCCGATACCCGCGCGGGAGAAACGATCATTCCCCTTCCCGATCGGGTTCCAGACCCGGTTATCGGCTTTCCGATATAAAAACTTGATGGACACGTAAAATGCTGTTCCTGGCCAGGTCGGACCACAAACCTACGAACAGGCCGGTTCGCAATAGGAGCGGCGGCACGCAGCTATGGCTTCCAATCACAGCTGCATTTGCCGGTTGAATGTCTCACCGGTACGGTTCGAACCGCTTGGGGTCGCTGGGGCATAGCACGAGGATTAATTTACTGTAGCTATTGTTGATTGCCTGTACCGATGGGCACCGGCGGATCGAAGGTCTCAAGGATGCGATAGTAGGAATCGCGCCGGGCCGGCGTGAATCCCGCCCTGCGGATGATGGTTACCACGTTGTCCGGCGTGGCCTGGCGGTCGTGGCCGGCCTCCTTGTGGACATGCTCTTCCACCAGCACCCCGCCGAAATCGTCGGCACCGGCCAGAAGCCCCAGTTGACCGGCGCCGATGCTCTCCGAGAACCAGGAAGACTGGATGTGCTCGAAATTGTCCAGCACCAGCCGGGCCGTGGCGATAATGCGCACGTACCGGGCAGGATGGGCCGTCTGCTTGACCCTCCCGGCCAGAGCGGTGTTCCCCGGTTTGAACGACCAGGGAATAAAGCTGGTGAAGCCGCCGGTGCGGTCCTGCAACTCCCGCAGCCGGAGAAGATGATCGACGATGTCTTCGTCTTTTTCGACATGACCGTACATCATGGTGGCGGTGGTTTTAAAGCCGATGCCGTGGGCCGCTTCGCAAACATCCAGCCATTGCTGCGTTGAGGCCTTGTGGGGCGCGATGATCCTTCGGACCGGTTCGGTGAGAATTTCCGCCCCGCCGCCGGGGATGGTGCGAATACCCGCATCCCATAGGGTTTGCAGCACCTCGCTCACGGAACAGTTCTCGCGCTCGGCCATGAAAGCGATCTCGGCCGGGCTGAAGGGATGGATGTGCACATCGGGGCAGGCCGCCTGGATAGCGGAAATATAAGCCTGCCAGTCCGCCAGTCCGACCTTGGGGTTGTGTCCGCCCTGCAGCAATACGGTAGTGGCGCCTTTGGCGGCGGCTGCCTCGATTTTCCCGGCCAGCTCCGCCGGGCTGAGCAGATAGGCATCGGTGTCCGTCGCTTTGCGGTAAAAGGCGCAAAAGGCGCATCCGGTGACGCAGACATTGGTATAGTTGGGATTGGTATCTACCACGAAAGTGACCGTATTGTCCGGAAACCGTTGCATCCTTTCCCGGTGGGCCAGGTTCATCAGTTCGCCCATGGGCAGCTGGCTTAACAGTTCCAGGGCCTGCCGGCGGTCGTAGCGCCTTCTTTTTTCAGGTGATATGCTTGCTTCCATATACTCGCTCATTGTACCTTTAGCCGTATCTTCGATGTCAGCCGCCATGGCGAATGTAAGGGCGACCGGCCGGTCGCCCCTACGGCAGCTGCCTTGGATCTGCGGCAAACTTGATAATCGTCTGCTTCAGGTTTCAAACAGCGGTTCGCGTCCGAACCGTTGGAAATCTTCCATAAAAAGCCGCTGACCTTCAAGATCGTCGTTTTCCAGGCATCGCCGAATCGCCTGAAAATAGCGCCTGACCACATCGTCATCCAGTTGCAGTCGAACCGCCGTCTGGGGGATCGATCGTGCGACCAGTTCGGCCTCGTTGGCTTTGAAAGTATCCAGCCATGCGGCAATGGATTCCTTGACCGCATCGGGAGCGCCTTTTCTCACCACCCAGCGGGCAAATACGAACGGCAGACCGTGCAGTTCGAACCATTGCTGTGAGAGATCGGTTTTGTGAGGCCAGACCTTGGCAGAGACGTTTTCCACCAGGGCGCGGTCCCCGATCAACAGGTGGGCATCGGGCTGCCGGCCTTCACCCACAAGGGTCGGCAGGCGCTCGAAGCCCAAGGCCGTTCCCATGAGCAGGAAAAGCAGCCGGACGCTGGTGGCCGATTCGGTTGTCAGACGCAAGGTTCTGGGAGCGTGCATCTGCTCGATGGGATATTGCGAAAAGAGCAGAACGCTCATGGACGGCCCCCTGGCCGCAATGCCGAATTGGCCAACGGTTTCCACCAGACCGGAAAGTTTGGCCAGCCCGCCCACAGGGACGGCCGCTGCATCGACGGTTCCGGCAATCAGGGCATCGATGCTGGCGCTGGGCACCAGGGGAACGAAATGGCAGCCCTCCGGTTCCCCCAGCTGCCTATAGGGCGCCATGTTGGCGTAAGGGATCATGGCGATGGGAGTGCTCATCCAGCAACCTCCCGATGAGCAAACATGCCGTCGCGCTCCACCGGCGTGAATCCGGCGGTTTCGATGGTTTCGACCATTTTCTCCCGGGCCATGCCCACCGGCGAGTCGGCGCCGGCCAGATGGGCGATCTTCTCTTCGCTGATGGTGCCGTCCATGTCATCGGCGCCCCAGCTCAATCCGGCGGCTCCGGCTTCCAGGCCGGTCATGGGCCAGTAGGATTTCAAGTGGGCAATGTTGTCCAGCACCAGACGGGAGATGGCCAGCACGGCCAGGGTTTCCAGGGGCGTGGGTCCTTTTTCGATAAAGTGTCCGGCTCCCGGCTGAAACGGCAGCGGGATAAAACAGGAGAAGCCGCCCGAGCGCTCCTGGGCCTGCCGGAGGATCAGCAGGTGCTCGATGCGCTCGGCCCAGGTGTCTCCGAATCCGAAAAGCATGGTGGCATTGGTGGGAATCCCTTTGCCGTGGGCCAGCTGGTGGATGCGCACCCAGCCTTCCGGGCTGGTCTTGTTCTTCCAATGCTGTTTATAGAGGCGCTGGGAGAAGATTTCCGCCCCGCCACCGGGCATGGCGTCAAGCCCGGCCTCTAAAAGCTGATCCAGCACATCGCTTTCCGTAAGGCCGCTGGTGCGGGCAAAGTAGTCGATTTCCACGGCCGTGTAAGCCTTGATGTGCAGCTCCGGAAAAGTCGACCGCAGGGATCGCACCAGTTCCAGGTTGCGCGCATAGGACCAGATCTGGTTCAGCCCGCCGACGATGTGCGCCTCGGTGGCCTGCAACCGCCGCACCTTGTCAAGGATGTCCGGCTCTTCCAGCACATAGGCGTGGGGCGCGTTGCGGGAAGCCGCATAGTTGCAGAAGGTGCAGCCGCTGCCGCAGATATTGGAAGGGTTGATCTGCAGGTTGAATACGTAGGTGGCGCTTCGGCCGTAGCGCTTCTGACGGTTGGCCAGGGCCGCCTGCCCTAACCGGTGCAGTCGGTCCGGCGTTATTTTCTCGGCCAGACAGTAGGCCTCTTCGCAGGAAAGCCGCTCACAACGGGCGCCTTTTTCCAGGGCCCGGTCGAACAAGGGGTTGTGCATGACTAGATTTTCATCCTTCGCCCGCTAACGGGCGTAACGCTTCGTTTTCTGCCCCTCATTGATCGTAAGGGCGAAAAATTTTTCACCCCTACCCTACCTTTGCGGGGATGACAAGAAATTTACGATTTTGACTTTTCCAGCACACCAAAATTTGAACACTCAACCTCGGCCTCAGTCGTCGGGAAGACCCAGCTTGGGCCACATTTGATCCACCCGTTTTTCCACATCCGGGTCGAATTCAACGGGCTTGGGATACCCTGTTTTCCAGCGGGCGTCAATGGCGACGGGAAAATCGAAAACCAGTCGATTCCCTTCAACCTTTCGATCAGCAGGGTAAAGGTCGGCCAGGGGATCGAAACGGGTAAACCACCCCCAGAGCATCATGATGCGGTCGGTCAGTTGGACGTCTTTTGAAACGATCACATGAAACAGGTACTCCCGGGATGCCGGATGATGGGCCAGGGCCTGGCGCAGCGGCTCGATCTCTTTGATGGAATCGTCCACCTGGACCATCAGGAAGGCCGGCCCCAGGGCTGCGGTGGCGGTCACGCCGGGTAGCAGATCCGCGGGTTGGGGGATGTGTTGGGGCGGCGCCCCACGCATCGGCCCGCGGCCGTCGTCGGTGGCCAATAGGATCAGGCGGCTGCCGGTGTTCATGGCCGGGCCGGTGAAATCCAATGTGTCCTGGGCCGTGGGGGCCAGCAGATGGATGCCGCTCTTGTGATCCAGGTGGCGCCACAGGGCTCGGCTCACGTCCATGATGTTCCGTGCGTCTACGCTTTTACCCACGGTGATCAAAACCTTGGTCAAGGACACTTGCCCTTCCCCCAGCATGCCCAGGGTGTGCTTGAGCGCTTCTTTGGGGTAGCGTTCGTTGACCGCCAACACGGCCAGAGCGTGGAACCCGGTTTCCGGATAGGCCCAGAAATCGACCACCGCGGGCCGGATCATCTTCAGCAGAGGCAGGGTCATCTCCTGCAGGGCCTCACCGAGGTAGTAATCCTCCTGGACCGGTTTGCCCACCACCGTGGCCGGATAGATGGCGTCCTTGCGGGCCAGGATGCGCTCCACCCGGAACACCGGATAGTCGGCTGCATGGGAATAGTGGCCGAAATGATCGCCGAAAGGACCCTCCCATCGAAGGTCCCCGGGCGACACGCTGCCCTCCAGAACGAATTCGGCCCTTGCGGGGATGCGATGGCCGGTGGTCCGGCGGGCGATAACCTCCAGCGGGCGATTCATCATGTAGGCCGCCAAAAGGCGTTCATCGATGCCTTCGGGCAGCGGGGCCACCGCCGCGGGAATCAGGGCCGGCGGCCCGCCCAGAATCACACTGACCGGCAACGGGCGTTTTCTGGCGATGGCCTTGTGAAAATGAAAGCCACCGCCCTTTTCGATCTGCCAGTGCATGCCGGTGCTGCGGCTGTCGAAGCGCTGCAGCCGGTACATGCCCAGGTTGCCGGTGCCGTTTTCCGGGTCAGTTGTGTGCACCAAGGGCAGCGTGAAAAACGGACCGCCGTCCTCCGGCCAGCAGGTGAGTACCGGCAAACGGTTCAGGTCGGGTGTCGTCTGGACGGTTTCCAGGACCGGACCGTGCCGGACCGTGCGCATGCGGGCCGAGGAAAGGGCCATCAGATCGCTCCGGGAACGATAAATGCCGCGCAATCCCGGCGGCATCAGGTTGCGCGACAGCCGGAAAACCCGCTCTCCCAGCAAGGCCGGATCGCCGCCGAAAGCCAGGTCCGTGCGCTGCCGGGTGCCGAACAGGTTGCTGACCACGCGGTGGTTCGATCCGACAACGTTTTCGAAGAGCAGCGCCGGCCCTTTCTTGGCGATGACCCGGTGCTGGATGACGGTCATCTCCTGATCCGGATCGACCGGGACCCGGATGCGGGCCAGTTCGCTGTTTCGTTCCAGATGGTCCAGAAATGCGCGCAGATCCACAAAGCTCAACGGACATCCTCCCAGGTTCGTTCTGCGGGTTGGCCCAGGACGGCCAGCACCCGATCCGCAAAGGCATCCATGAGGTCGTGATAGGTCACCGTTTGCGGATCACGGCCGGCAAACATGAAAAACGGCGGGCTCATGGGCATGATCACGGCGCCGGCCTGGCTGAGACGCCGGGCGTTTTCCAGATCGATCAACGTCAACGGCGCCTCCCGCAGGCATAAGATCAGCGGCCTTCGCTCCTTGAGCTGACAGTGGGCCGCCCGGGTGATCAGGCTGTCGCCCAGACCGGCGGCCATCTGAGCCATGGTATGGGCCGAACAGGGCAGTACCACCATGCCGACGGTGGGCACCGATCCCGATGAAAGCGGGGCATACAGATCGTCGGCGGCATACACCTTCCGGGCAAAAGATTCGATTTCCGCAAGTCCGCCGCACTCGGTACCGGCCACGGCCCTGCCCCACCGGCTGGCCACCAGATCCACCGGCCATCTCGATTTATCCACCAGCCTGCGGGCCGCGTAAATGCCCGATGCGCCGGTAACGCCCAAGATGAGATGGGCAGATTCGGTCTTGCTCATGAGTCCCTCCGTCGAAGGCTGTCTTTCATGCGACCATGGGGGCCAGGGCGCCCGCAATGCCCGCCAGGGTGGAAATGGGGAAAAAGCGCTTGGGAACGGGAATGGCCGGAACATACATCAAAACGAAGAAGACGGCCGACACGGCCAGCGCGCCCCAGGCCGTCAAACCGCCGTTCAAGGTTCGGACCACGGCAATCAGAATTCCCAGGGCGGCCAGGTGGACCGCACCGGCCACGCGCAAGGCGCCATTGAACCCCAGCCGGGCCGGTATGGAATGGATATTGTGGCTTCGGTCATGGTCGATGTCCATGAGCGCATAGATGATGTCGGCCCCACTAAGCCAGAAAAAAACGAATCCGGAGAAAAGCAGGACCGGCCAGGTAAACCGGGGATGGCCCGATGCGGCCACGAAAGCCCCTAGCGGCGCCAGGGCCAGGCACAAACCGATGCCGAAATGACACAAGGGGGTAAACCGTTTGAGCAAAGAATAGCCCAGCAGCGGGATCAGTGGGATCGGCGCCAGAATCGGGCACCAGCCGCCCAGGGCCCAGCAGGATGCCAGATAGAGCAGCAGGCCGCCGCCGGCAACGACCATCGCCTGGGCCAGGTCCATTTTTCCGGCGGGCAGTTCGCGATTGGCCGTACGCGGATTGAGGCGGTCGATGTGGCGGTCGAAGATCCGGTTCATGGACATGCCGAAAACCCGGGCACCGATTGCGGCCACCACGATGAGAAGAATCACATCCAGGGCCGGCAGCCGGTTGCCTGCGCCCAGCCAGGCGCCTGTGAAAATCAGCGGCAGGCTGAAAGCGGTGTGCTCGATCTTGGTGAAGTTGAGTATGTTTTTCAGCGTCGTTTCCGTTTTCATGGTCGTTCGTCGTTTGCGTTTCGTTTCAGTTCCTGCACCAGGGTCTCGGCGATGTTTTCCGAGACCGCAGCGATATTGCGGGCAATGTCCTTCCGGCCAGCCGTATCGGCGCAGTCGCTGATGCCTTTGACCATGGCGCAGGAGATGCCGTAAAAAAGGGCCGTGCGGGCCACGGCGGCCCCTTCCATATCGGCCACGTCGCCAGCGGTGGCCAGTTGCCCGCGCCAACCGGTTTCAAACACCGGACGGTCGCAGGTGACCAGGCGGGCCGCTTTTAAATCGGGGAACCAGCTTAAATCGCAGTCCACGGCCGCTTCGGGGCCGCCGAAGCGGTCGCAGTCGCCTTCCACGGCGCTTTCGATGCGCAACCGATCGCCGACGGCCCAGTTTTTATCTGCGGTCAGACGGCCGCACAACCCGGCACTGATCAAGAGGGTCGCCCGATGTTTTTGCACCAGATGTGCGGCGGCCAGGGCGGCGGCCACCTTGCCCATCCCGCTGACGGCCACGACACAGGCCGGATGAATCGTTTCCGGCACTGTGAACAGCGGCAGCGGGCCGGCAAGGGGTGTGGCCGCTATAAGCGCCAGGAAGGGTTCGGCCTCCTGACGGGTCGCGAACAGGATCCCCACGGTCACAGGACACCGGCCGTTTTGGCCATGGATTCGAGGACGTCCAGCGCTTTTCGTCCTGTCGCGCCCGAATCCAGGCTGAAATCGTTTACGAAGGTGTGGATGTGGGCCTTGAGCACGGCGGCATCCATCTCCTGGGCGTGCTGACGGATGTAGGGCAGGGCCGCGTCGGGATCGCCCATGGCCTGCCGGATGCTGGCGTTGACCGCCCCATCGATCTGATCGAAGAGCGCATCTCCCAGGCTCTTTTTGACGGCGATGCCGCCTAAGGGGATGGGCAGGCCGGTTTGTTCTTCCCACCAGGCTCCCAGATCGACGATGGTGCGAAAGCCCGCCTCTTCGAAGGTGAAGCGGCTCTCGTGAATGATCACGCCGCAGTCCGCCTGCCCGGAATCGATGGTTTCAAAAATATGGTCATAGGGCACGAAAAAACGCTGGTCGGCATCCGGCGCCCACAGGCGAAAAAGAAGATGGGCCGTGGTCCACGCTCCGGGCAGCACCACCCGGCAGTCCCGGATCTGCTCGCGCTTCAAGGGTTTTCTCGCGACCAGCACCGGACCGCATCCAAATCCCATGGCACCGCCGCTGCTCAGCAGCCGGTAGGTATCCTTGACCGCCATCCAGGCGTAAAAAGAGAGCTTGCTGATATCCAGGGCCGCCTCCAGGGCCAGGTTGTTGAGGGTCTGGACATCGTGCAGCACCGGATCGATCCGCCACCCCTCGATCCCCACGGTACCCCGTGCAATCGCGTCGAACATGAAGGTATCGTTGGGGCAGGGAGAGTAGCCGAATGTCAGTCGTTTGGTTGCCATGGTTTCGATTTCATTCTTCTGGATGCCGGATCACGTCCGGCATGACGAGTCCGGGACTTTTCGTGATACTGTCATCCCTTTGATCGTATCGAAAATGGTCCTGCGATCAATTCCTGGTGTATTGGCGGCCGTTGTTGCGACGGCCGTTGAGATCACTGTTGCGCATGGCGCTGGCCGCGTCGCTGACCCGCGTCTGGACGGCCCCGCGCCCCAAAATAACATCGACTTCCCGGGCCATGGCGTCACAGTAGCGGATACCCATTCCTTCGTCCATGGAGACGACCGCTTCGGCCTTTTCATCGAGGCAGATGTGAATGAATCCTTTGCAGGGGCCGGGGTAGCGCTGCAAGATCGATTTCAGCCGGGTCATTTTCTCCCGATCGATTTTGTTCGGGTTCACCATCAGCCGGACCTGGACGGTCCAGGTCGCCTCGGCCTGGTCCATGGGGATGATCTGGTCGGCGAGAATTTTGACGCCGCTCTCTTCCACCTGTGCCGCCCCCTGGACCAGCACGGCAGTATCCGGGGTGAGAAGATCGGCGCAGCTTGCGTAGATGGACGGGAACACCACCACTTCCACCCCGCCATTCAAATCCTCGACAGTGGCAAAGCCCATCAAATCGTCCTTGCGGGTGCGGATCACCTTGGCGGCGCTGATGGTGCCGCCGATGCGCACGGCGCTTTTGTCGGCCACTTCCCGAAGACTCAGGGCGTCGACATTGGTGAATTTCTCGATGATATCCTTGTAGCGGTCCAGGGGATGGCCGGTGACGTAGAACCCCAACGTCTCTTTTTCCTGCTGCAACTTCTCGTGGCCGTCCCACTCGTCGATGTTGGGAATGGCAGGCAGGTTGATGGACAAATTCTCTCCGCCGCCGGCATCGAACAGGCTCATCTGGGCGCTGTTTCTCTCCCGCTGGATGCGCTGCCCGTAATCCAGGGCTTCTTCGAGCACCGCCATGAGGCGCGAACGGTATACGCCGGTGGAATCGAAGGCGCCGCAGCGGATCAGGCTTTCCAGCACGCGTTTGTTCACCTTGGTCAGGTCCACCCGCTGGCAGAAATCGAACAGGGACTCGAAGGTTCCGTTGGCTTCCCGTTCGGCGATAATCAGATCGACGGCCGCGCCGCCCACGTTTTTCACCGCTGCCAGACCGAACCGGATGCGGTCGTCGACGGCGGTAAACAGGGTGCTGCTCTCGTTGATGTCCGGCGGCAGCACTTCGATGCCGTGGGAGCGGCATTCGTTGATGAATTTCACCACCCCGTCTATGGTGTCGATTTCACTGGTCAGCAGGGCCGCCATGAATTCCACCGGGAAATGGGCCTTGAGGTATGCCGTTTGGTAGGCAATCAGCGCATAGGCCGCGCTGTGGGATTTGTTAAATCCATAGCCGCCGAACTTCTCGATCAGATCGAACAGTTCGGTGGCCACGGCTTTATCCACGCCGTTTTTCACGGCGCCCGTGACAAACTTCTCCCTGTGCTTGGCCATCAAATCGGCGATCTTCTTGCCGATGGCCTTGCGCAGGCTATCCGCATCGGCCATGGTGTAGCCGGCCAGCGCGCCGGCCACCTGCATGACCTGCTCCTGGTAAACAATTACCCCGTAGGTTTCCTGAAGGATCGGCTCCAGGGAATCCACCGAATAGACCACCTCCTTTTTGCCGTGTTTACGGTCCACGAAGTCGTCCACCATCCCGCTGTCCAGGGGACCGGGCCGATACAAGGCCACCAGGGCGGTAAGATCCTCGAAGGATTCCGGGTGCAGGCGCACCATCAGGTTCTTCATGCCGGAGGATTCCAGTTGAAATACGCCGGTGGTGTCTCCCGACTGGAGCAGGGTGAAGGTCTTCTCATCGTCCATGGGCAGGTTGGCCAGATCCGGCGCCGTTTTGCCCTGGTCGACAATGCTTTTCAGAGCGTGGTCGATCACCGTCAGGTTGCGCAATCCCAGAAAATCGAACTTCACCAGGCCGATATCCTCGACCTTCTTCATGTCGAACTGGGTGACGACTTCTCCCTTTTTCCCCTTGTACAGCGGCAGATACTCCACCAGGGGTTTGTCGCCGATCACCACGCCGGCCGCATGGGTGGAGGCGTGCCGGGAGAGCCCTTCCAGGGCGCGGCTGATTCCGATCAACTCGGCGATGCGCGGGTCCGTTTTGACCATTTCGGCCAGCTTGGGTTCTTCTTTTAATGCCTTGTCAATGGTCATCTTGAGGCTGTCGGGAATCAGCTTGGCGATGGTATCCACCTCCGCCAAAGGCAGTCCCAGCGCCCGTCCCACGTCCCGGATCACCAGCTTGGCCTTCATTTTGCCGTAGGTAATGATCTGGGCCACATAGTCCCCCCCACCGTAGCGTTCGACCACGTAGTTGTACACCCGCTCCCGTCCGTGGATGCAAAAATCCACATCGATGTCAGGCATGCTGATGCGCGAGGGATTCAGGAAACGTTCGAAAATCAGGCCATGCTCGATGGGATCCAGGTCGGTGATGGACATGGCATAGGAAACCAGACTGCCGGCAGCCGATCCGCGGCCGGGTCCAACGGGAATGCCGTTTTCCTTGGCATAGCGGATGAAATCGGCGACGATGAGAAAATAGCCGGGGAAGCCCATATCCTTGATGGTTTTCAGCTCGTACTCCAGCCGCTCCCGGTACACGGTTTCATCCAGATCCGGATTTTTGCGGCGCACCGGTCCCATGCGGCGTTCGTAGCCTTCGCGCACCTGGGCCTCGAACAGTTCGTTCGCGGTTTTGCCGGATTCGGCGTCGAACTGAGGGAAATGGTAGGTCTTGAAGTCGAACTCGATATAGCAGCGGTCGGCAATGGCCACGGTATTTTCGATGGCACCGGGATATTCGGCAAAATGGTGCTTCATCTCCTCGGGAGATTTGAAATAGAGCTGATCGGAATCGAAAACGAAGCGGTCCTCGTCGGCCATGGTCTTCTGGGTCTGAATGCACAAAAGGACCTCATGGGCCTTGGCATCTTTTTGATCCAGATAGTGGCAGTCATTGGTGGCCACCAGCGGGATGTCCAACATGCGGCTCAATTCGACCAACCCCTGGTTGACCTTTTCCTGGACCGCGATGCCGTTGTGCTGCAGTTCCAGAAAGAAATTACCCTCCCCGAACATTTTAAGATAGGTAAGGGCTGCCTCTTCGGCCTTGTCCATCTTCCCGGCCAGGATGTATTGGGGAATCTCTCCTTTGAGGCAGGCGGATAGCGCGATGATACCTTCGGCGTGCTCGGCCAGCACCGCTTTGTCGATGCGGGGTTTGTAGTAAAAGCCTTCCAACTGCCCGATGGTGGCCAGCTTGCAGAGGTTGCGGTAGCCTTGCTGGTTTTCGGCCAGCAGCACCAGATGCCGTGATCCGGCCTTGTCTTGGGGCGTTTTATCCTTCAACGTGCGGGGGGCCAGGTAGCATTCGCAGCCGACGATGGGCTTGATCCCGCTGGAGGTAGCCTGCTGATAAAAATCCAGGGCGCCGAACATGGTGCCGTGGTCGGTGAGCGCCACCGCCGGCATGTGAAATTCCTTGGCCCTTTTGAACAGGTCCCCCAGGCGAATGGCGCCGTCCAGCAGGCTGTACTGGGTGTGGACGTGTAAATGAACGAAATCGGAAGTTTCCTCGGACACTAATTGTCCACCCTATAGTTGGGCGCCTCCTTCGTAATAATCACATCATGCACATGACTTTCACGCATGCCGGCGGCACTGATCTTCACGAAGCGGGCTTTTTCCCGCAGTTCTTCGATGGATCGGCATCCCACATATCCCATGCCAGCCTTGAGTCCGCCGATGAGCTGGTGGATGTTGCCGGAAAGGGTCCCCCGGTAGGGTACCCGGCCGACGATGCCTTCGGGAACCAGCTTGTCGTCGCTTTCCTGTTCGGTCTGATAGTAGCGGTCCTTGCTGCCTTTTTTCATGGCCTCCAAGGAGCCCATGCCGCGATAGACCTTGTAGCTGCGCCCCTGAAACAGGATGGTCTCGCCGGGGCTCTCTTCGGTGCCGGCAAACAGGCCACCGATCATGATCGTATGGGCACCAGCCCCGAGGGCCTTGGTGATGTCGCCCGAGAACTTGATGCCTCCGTCGGCAATCAGGGGAACGCCGGTTTTCTCCGACACCTCCCGGCAGTTCATGATGGCGGAAACCTGGGGAACGCCGATACCGGCCACGATGCGGGTGGTGCAGATGGAACCCGGACCGATGCCGATCTTGACGGCATCCACCCCGGCGTCGATGAGCGCCTGGGCGCCTGCGCCGGTTCCCACGTTGCCGGCGACCAACTGCATCTCCGGAAAATCCCCCTTCAGGCGCTGCACGGCGCGGATGACGTTGCCGGAATGGCCGTGGGAGGTATCGATCAACAGGACATCGGCTCCGGCATTCAGCAGGGCCTGGGCGCGATCCATCATATCCTCGCCCACCCCGACGGCGGCACCGACCCGCAACCGTCCCATGGTGTCTTTGCAGGCGTTGGGGTATTTTTTGATCTTCTCGATATCCTTGATGGTGATCATGCCCGTCAGGCGGCCGTTTTTATCCACCACCAGCAGTTTTTCGATGCGGTGTTCGTGGAGCAGTTTCTTGGACTCTTCCAGGCCGATCCCCTCGCTCACCGTCACCAGCTTTTTGCTGGTCATGACGTCGCTGACCTTCTTGGTCATGTCCGTCTCGAACCGCAGATCCCGGTTGGTGACAATGCCCACCAGTTGATTGCCTTGGGTCACGGGAACGCCGGAGATGCGGTACCGGGCCATCAGCGCCATCACTTCCTCGATGGGCCGCTCCGGACCGATGGTCAGCGGATCCACGATCATGCCGCTTTCCGACTTTTTCACCTGGTCCACTTCCATGGCCTGGCTCTTGACGCTCATGTTGCGATGGATGAACCCGATGCCGCCTTCCCGGGCCATGGTGATGGCAGTTTGCGCCTCGGTTACCGTATCCATGGCGGCGCTGACGATGGGTATGTTCAGGTTCAGGTTACGGGTCAAACGGGTTCGGGTATCGACGTCCTTAGGCAGAACATCGGAATAGCTGGGCACAAGCAGAACGTCATCAAAGGAATATGCTTCTGCCGTAATCTGGTCGGTCATGAAATCCTCCGCATTCGTATGGAAGTTTGCCGGGTCGGCGGTGGCGATTAACGGTGACGTCCCTCAATGACCGGTCCGGACCGGGAAACGTGCAGTTGCGGGCCGGGAAGCGGGGGGTCCCGAAGGCTTCGGTGTGCAGGCGATGAATCCGTTGAAAAGAGCATCCTTTCCGCATCGGTTCCGAAACCGATTCATTCGGCAAATTAACAAATGAGATGGTCTTTATCAATCTTTATTTGGCCGCTTGACACCCCCTGCGGCCCGTAATAAGTTAGCGCTTCCGCGTATCGCAACACAACCGGGGACGGGCGCACCACTTCCTTGATTTTAAATAAGATCGGGCGGCGATGCACCCTTGTGGGCTTTGCTTTTAACAAAATTCGGGCAACCGTCATGCTGTTTAGCATCAATCCGGAAAATCCTCAGCAGCGACTGATCGAGCGGGTGGTGGACATCCTGAAAGCAGGGGGCCTGATCGCCTATCCGACCGATACCTATTACGGCATCGGCTGCGACATCATGAACAAACGGGCCATCGAAAAGATCTACCAGCTCAAACAGCGCAACAAGAACCAGCCCTTCAGCTTCATCTGCGCCGATTTGAAAAATATCAGCCTCTACGCCAGGGTTTCCAACTACGCTTACAAAACCATGCGACGGCTGCTGCCGGGGCCGTATACCTTTATCCTCACGGGAACCAAGCTGGTTCCCAAAATCATGCTCACCAAGCGCAAGACCGCCGGCATCCGGGTTCCGGCCAACAACATCTGCCATGCGCTGGTCGAAGGCCTGGGCAACCCGATCATTTCCACCAGTGCAACCCTGCCTGACGGCCAAGTCTTTCACGATGCATCCCTGATCCACGACCATTTCGGAGCGCGGCTGGATGCCGTCATCGACGGCGGACCGGTGGCAGGAAAGCCCTCCAGTGTGGTTTCCCTTGAAGACGATGTCCCGGAGATCATCCGGGAAGGATTGGGAGATGTGAGCCTGCTGTAAACGAAGGTTCGGGACGTTTCGATTCAGCTTTTTTTCAACTTTTCGAGCAGGTAGCTGGCCTTTCCGCGATCCATGTCGTCCAGGGCGAAGGAAAGCGCCATTTCGGCCAGCATCGATTTGTTTTCCACGGGCACGCCGTCGAGCTTCAACTGGTGGAATTTCCGGTTGAAGCGATCCAGCAGGGCCTCCGAAAAATAAAAACCGACCTTTTTCTTGGGAATATCCGGCTTGGGAGCGGGACGCCCGGTTGCCACGGAAACCGGATCCATGCGGCGTTCGTCAAAAAAGTCCGGGATGGTCTTGTCGTCTGATGGCGTCATCGATCAATCTTTCTGCCAATTTACGGTAATCGTTGGCCCCCGTCGCATTGTTGTCGTATTCGAAAATGCTCTGTCCGCTGCCCGGCGCTTCGCACAGGCGAACATTGTGGTAAATGGGGCTGCAGATCTGTTTGCGAAATAGCCGGCGAAGCTGGTTGTAGATGGTATGGCTCTGCCGGGTACGGCGGTCGAACAGGGTCGGCAGGATGTATTTAAGGCGCAGCGACTGGTTCAACTGCTGCACCGAAAGCAGGTAGCCGAAAAAAGTTTTCAACCCCTCCACCGCCGGGCCTTGCAGCGCCACGGGGCAGAGCACTTCGTTGACCGCCATGAGAATATTCACGCTGAGCACGTCCCACCCGGGCGCACAGTCGAAGATCAGGTAGTCCAGCCCGTTGTTCTTGGGTGTCAAGCTGTGGCGCAGGACAGCGTGCCGCTGATCCCGGGGCTGCTCGCCCAGCCAGTGCTTCAACTCCACTAACTGAATGCCGCCGGCCAGCACCCACAGATTCTGGCGGGCCGGAAAAATGGCCTCTTTCTTCAGCACCGTCTTGCCGTTGCCGTCGCGTCCGGTGATAAACTCATAAAGCCCATGGGGCGGAGAGACGCCGAGAAAAGCGGTTGTCTGAGCCTGGGTGTCGCAGTCCACCAGCAGCACCCGTTTACCGGCCAGGGCCAGCCCATGGGCCAGATTGACGGCCGTCGTCGTTTTCCCTACGCCGCCTTTTGCCATTGCCACGGCGATCTTACGCATTCCCATGGCCTTTCAGCTCCCATTTGGAGAGTAACGGTATTCTGCAAAGAGACCCGGGTGTATCATTTTGGAGAACCATTCGGTCACCGAGGACGACAAAAGATAGCGCAAAACGGAAAGTTCCTTGTCCCGGGCGTACACCGGAACCACCGGCCCCTCGACGCCGCCCAGTTCACCGGCCCAGGCCAGCGCATCCTGAAAATTGCCCAGGCGGTCGACCAGGCCTTTTGCTTTGGCGTCCTCCCCGGTGAAAATGCGCCCGTCGGCGGCGGCTTCGACCTTCCCCCGCTCCATGTTTCGGCCCTCGGCAATGGCGGTGACGAACTGCTGGTGAATGCCGTCGGTGATGGCCTGGAGGATCTCGCGTTCATCATCACGCATCTCCCGCGTGGGCGAACCGGTATCCTTGTACGGACCGCTTTTGATCACAACCGGAACCATGCCGATCTTGTCCAGCAGCTGGCGGAAATTGGTGTACCCCATGATCACCCCGATGCTGCCGGTGATGGTGCCCGGATTGGCCACAATGCCGTCCGTTGCACACGCCACGTAATATCCGCCGGATGCCGCCACGGCGCCCATGGAGGCGATCACCTTTTTGGTGATCACGGTCTTGCGGATCTCCCGGTAGATCTCCTGGGAAGGACCGACGGCACCGCCCGGAGAATCGATGCGGACCACGATGGCCTTGATGTCATCGTCTTCACGAAATTCGCGAATCTGTTCGATGGTGTCCCTGGCGTCGGCAATGGCGCCCTCGATTTCGACGACGCCGACCCCTTCTCCGTCAAAATCGCCAGCACCCTGGCCGATCCAGGCGGCGGTTCCCAAGACGCCCAGAATCATGACCGTAAAAATGGCAAAGGAAACCAGCAGAAAAAAAAGGTAAGGGTGGCGTCGAGTGAACATGGCAAGCTCCTTGAATCCGAACCATGGCGACTGACGAAAAATGCCGGCGGGCCCTGTTTCAGGCAAACCGCCGGCATTGATGGTCGAAACGGGGGTTTATTGTTCGTCGTTATTCAGCTTTTCCTGCAGATTCTCGCGAAGAATTTCGCCGAAACTGGAGGTTGCCGGCCCCATGTTGTTGACGTACTCGGTCAGCAGTTCCTGATCGTCTTCCATGTCGAGACGCTTGATGGAAAGTCCGATCCGCCGTTCTTCACTGTTGATGTTCATCACTTTGGCGGTCAGCATCTGGCCGACCTCGAACTGGCCGACCGGCGTCTTGATTTTCTCTTTGCTGATCTCGGAAACGTGCACCAGCCCTTCAATGCCCTCTTCCAGTTCGACGAACACGCCGAAATCGGTCACGTTGGTTACCGTGCCGGTGATTTCCTTGCCCACTTCGTAGCGTTCGGCAACGGTATCCCACGGATCGGACTGAAGCTGCTTGACACCTAAAGAAAAGCGCTCCTGATCCTTGTCGATTTCAAGAACGATGGCCTGAATGACGTCGCCCTTCTTGTAAACTTCCGAGGGATGTTTGATCCGTTTGGTCCAGGAGATGTCGGAAATATGAACCAGGCCGTCAATACCCTCGTCGATGCCGATGAAAAGGCCGAAATCGGTGATGTTCTTGATTTTGCCTTCAATGGTGGTGCCTACCGGGTATTTGTCGCTGATTACATCCCAGGGGTTGGGAGCGGCCTGCTTCATGCCCAGAGAAATTCTCCGGTTCTCCGGCTTGATGTCCAGCACGATGGCATCCACGATTTCTCCCACCGATACCACCTTGGAGGGATGGCGGATCTTGCGGGTCCAGGACATTTCGGAGACGTGGATCAAACCTTCGATGCCCTCTTCCAGTTCGACGAAGGCGCCGTAATCGGTCAGGCTGACCACCTTTCCGCTGATGCGGGAGCCCACCGGATATTTGTCGATGGCCGAGGCCCAGGGATCTTCAGTAAGCTGCTTCATACCCAAAGAAACCCGTTCACGTTCCAGGTCCAGGCTGAGAATTTTGACGTTGATCTCGTCGCCCACGGAAAACAGCTCCGAGGGATGCTTGACCCGCCCCCAGGAGATGTCGGTAATGTGCAGCAGTCCGTCCACACCGCCGAGATCCACGAAAACCCCGTATTCGGTGAGATTCTTGACGATGCCGGGAACCACCTTGCCTTCATGGATGGAGGCCAGGGTTTCAGTCCGCTTCTTTTCGCGCTCTTCTTCCAGCAGGGCTCTGCGGGAAAGCACGATATTGCTGCGCTTGCGGTTATATTTCAGAATCTTGAAATCGAATTCCTTGCCGACCATTTCATCCAGGTTGCGAATGGGGCGCAGGTCCGCCTGTGATCCGGGCAAAAATGCCTGAACGCCAATATCCACGGAGAAGCCGCCCTTGACCCGGTTGGTGATCGTGCCGGCGATGGTTTCATCGGCCTCGTGACGTTTTTTGATGTCGTCCCAGACCTTGACCTTCTCGGCTTTTTCCTTGGACAGGACCACGACTTCATTTTCGTCGTCCCACCATTCGACCATCACCTCGACGGTGTCTCCGACCTTGGCGGTGACTTCACCGTCCACTTCGAATTCCCGGATGCGAATCTGGCCTTCAGATTTGTATCCAATGTCCACCAGGACGTGGTCCTTGTCCACGGAAATGATTTTTCCGTTGACCACTTCCCCTTCGGCAAAGCGTTTGAAGCTTTCCTCATACAGGTCCATGAGTTCGGCCATGCTTTCGCCGGTAACGCTGTCTTTCTCGACTTCTTCTTCGGTTGATTCGTTGTCTACAAAGTTGTCCATTGACTGATGATTACCCCCTTAGCCTCATGAATTTTACGTGCGAGCGTCAACGCCTGCAGTATAGCCAAAAGACCATACAGAAGCGTGCGTCAAAATGCAATGGTTAATTTTGTTAGGGAATTATGGCGGCAACCTGCGCCATCATCTTTGCGACGACCTGCTCAGCATCGATCGCCGTCGAATCGATGATCACGGCATCGTCGGCCGGCTTGAGCGGAGCGACATCCCGGCTGCTGTCGTTGGCGTCCCGTTGGCGGATCTCCTGCTCGATCCGCTCGAGCGTCTGCTGCCCGGCCGCACCGTATTGCTCATAGCGGCGCCGGGCGCGTTGGCGCACCGAGGCGTCCAGAAAGAATTTGAGATCGGCGTCCGGAAAGACGACCGTCCCCATGTCACGCCCTTCGGCCACGAGCGCTTTGGCCCGGCCGATGTCCCTTTGCAGGTCCAGCAGGGCCTGCCTCACCACCGGGCGGGCCGAGACCGCCGATGCCAGCATGGTGATTTCCGGTGTACGAATCAACTGGCTGATGTCCGCGCCGTTGGAAGTCAGCCGATTGTCCTGAAATTCAAGTTTCAGGCTCCGGCAGACGCGCTCGAGACCCGCATCGTCATCCGCGGCAATCCCGGCGGCACGGACTTCGTAGGCGACGCCGCGGTACAGGGCGCCGGTATCCAGGTACCGGTATCCCAGTTCCCGTGCCAGCATCTTGCTGACCGTGGTTTTTCCTGCGCCGGCCGGGCCGTCGATGGTGATCAGCAATGGAGGGGTGGTATTCATTTGACCGATGCCCCTAAATACCTATGATTGAAGGACAGTTTCCAGCGCCCGGACAAAGCGCCGGTTTTCTTCTTCCAGCCCCACGTTGATGCGGATATAGTTCGGGTACCCGTAAGCCCGCATGGATCTGACAATCACGCCCTGTCTCAGCATCTTTTCAAAAACCTCATCCGCCGGCTGATTCACATCGATGAGAAAAAAGTTGGATTCGCTCTTGAAGTAAACCTGTTCCATGCAATCCATGGCCGTATAAAGGCTTTCCAACCCATCGTGGACCAGACGGACCGAACGCTCCAGAAAGTCCCGGTCGTCCAGGGCTGCCGCCGCTGCCGCCTGCGCCAAGGCATTGACGTTGAAGGGCAGCCTTACCCGATGGAGCAATCCGGCCAGTTCGGCGGGCATGATCCCGTATCCCACCCGGAGTCCGGCGAGTCCGTAGGCCTTGGAAAAGGTCCTCAGGGTCACCAGCGGGCGGGTCAGGTCCGCCGGGCTGCCGGTTTTCAGGCAATCTGGATTTTTGGCGAACTCGATATAGGCTTCGTCGACGACGACCACCACATGATCCGGCAGCCGCGCCATGAAGTTTTCAAAGGCGGCGCGGGTGACTACCGTTCCCGTCGGATTGTTGGGGTTACAGACGAAAATCAGCCGGGTGTCCGCCGTCACCCGCTCGGCCATGGCGGTAAGGTCCAACCCCAGACCGTCGAGGGGGACGCGGTCGACCACGGCACCGGCGGCAGTGGCCGCAATGTCGTACATGAGAAAAGAAGGCAACGGCACGATCACACGGTTGCCGGGCCGGACAAACGCCTGGACGAGCATGGCGATGATGTCGTCCGATCCGTTGCCGATAACTACGTTCTCCGGTGCCACGTCATTGACCCGGGCGATTTTTTGAATCAGATCGTGGCCGGCGCCGTCCGGGTAGCGATGCAGGGACGAAAGCCCCTTGCCGATGGCTTCCAGGGCTCTTGGACTGGGGCCCAAAGGGTTTTCGTTGGAGGCCAGCTTGATCGAATTGCGGATGCCGTATTCGCGTTCGAGTTCTTCCAACGGTTTGCCGGGAACGTAGGGGGAGATGGCCCGGATGTGGTCGGGGATCATCAGTTTCATCGGTTTGCCCTTGCAATCAAACGGCCGGGCACCATGGCCCGGCCATCGAAAAAATGAAAAATAGGGATCAACGGAATAACGCAAAAACCCGGTGATGGGTGGGTCTATTTCTGGGCGGCCTTTACACCGGCGTCCACGGCATCCATATTCAGCGGTATCAGTTTTGGCTTTTTGCTGAACTCTTCCTTGACGCACGCCTTGATCGTTTCCAGCGGGACGATTTTGCTGCGGGCCACAAACGCTCCCAGGGCCACGATGTTGGCGGCCTTGACGCTGCCCAGTTTCTTGGCGATACCCACCACGTCGACCCGCAGTTCATCCACATCGTCCCTGTTCGCCCCGAAGGAGATCAGCGAGCTGTTGACGAAGACGATTCCGTTGGGCTTGACCGTGGGCGCGAACTTCTCCAGCGACGGCCCGTTCATGGCCACCAGATGAAGCGGATTTTTAATGATGGGCGAACCGATGGGACGGTCGCTGATCACCACGGTGCAGTATGCGGTTCCGCCGCGCATTTCCGGGCCGTAGGAGGGAATCCAGGCCACCTCGTAGCCCTCCTCCATGGCCGCATGGGCCAGGACTTTGCCGATTAACAAGATACCCTGTCCACCGAATCCGGCGAACATGATTTCGCTCTGCATGGTGCCTCCTTCAGGGGTCAGGCCGGGACTTTAAAGTCGCCCAGTTGGTAGTACTTCAACAGCGTGTTTTCCGTCCACTCCACGGCCTCCATGGGCGTCATCCCCCAGTTGGTGGGGCAGGTGCTGACCACCTCCACCAGGCTGAAGCAACGGTTTTCCATCTGATAGGTAAACGCCTGTTTGATCGCCTTTTTGGCCTTGTTGATATATTTCGGCCGGATCACGGTCTGTCGGGTGATGTAGGCCGGGGTCTGCAGGGCCGCCAGGAGATCGGCCATTTTGATCGGCATGCCCACTTCTTCCACATTTCTGCCGAAGGGCGCGGTGGTGGCGCGCTGACCCGGCATGGTGGTGGGGGCCATCTGTCCGCCGGTCATCCCGTAGATCGCGTTGTTGACGAAAATCGTGGTAAATTTCTCGCCGCGGTTGGCGGCGTGGACGATTTCCCCCATGCCGATGCTGGCCAGGTCGCCGTCTCCCTGGTAGGTGAAGACCATCAGATCGGGCCGCACCCGCTTGATGCCCGTGGCCATGGCCGGGGCCCTGCCGTGGGCGGCTTCCTGGAAATCGCAGTCGAAATAGTTATAGGCCAGTACCGCGCAGCCCACCGGAGCGATTCCGACAACGCGTCGGCGAATTCCCAGATCGTCGATGGCCTCGGCGACCAGACGATGGATGACGCCGTGGGTGCATCCAGGGCAATAGTGGGTGTGGGCATCCGTGAGGGATCTCGGTTTTGAAAAGGTTTTTCCCATCGTTATCTACTCCTTGCATTGGTGCCTGACAACCGTTGTAAACGGCTGTTGGCTATCAGCCGATACGCTCCTTGACCACCTCGATGATCTCTTCCGGCGTCGGGATTTCGCCGCCGCACTTTCCGTACCAGCTCACCGGACGCCGGCCCTGGATGCTGCGCTCGACGTCTTCCACCATCTGGCCCATACTCATCTCGATGCTGATCACATGGGTGCACGACGGTGCATCGGCCGCATCGGAAACGGCCTTTTCGGGAAACGGGAACAGGGTCTGCGGGCGGATCATGCCCACCTCGATGCCCTCGGCCTTGAGCATGTCGATGGACGTACGGCACACCCGGCTCATGGTCCCGTAGCTGACGATCAACAAGCGGTACGGCCCATCCGTATTATAGGCCTCGAAGCGCACCTCTTCGGCCCGCATGCGGTCGTATTTGGCTTTGAGCTGGAGATTGTTGTCATTGAGGACTACCGGGTCCAGAAACAGGGACTTGACCAGATTGCGCGTGTCGCTGCCGCGATGGTCCATGCCATTGGTCGCCCAGTCATTTTTGTCGGTCGGTTCGGTTTTCAGATGGTCGGGAAATTCCACCGGCTCCATCATCTGGCCGATGAGTCCGTCGCCGATCACCATCACCGGATTGCGATATTTTTCGGCCAGGGGGAAAGCCGTCATCACCATTTCGACCGCCTCCTGGACGCTGGCCGGGGCCATGACCAGCAGCCGGCAGTCGCCGTGGCCGATGCCCTTGGTGGCCTGAAAGTAGTCCCCCTGGGAAGGCAGAATGCCGCCCAGACCGGGCCCGCCGCGCACGATATTCACGAACACCGCCGGACACTGGGCCGCGGCGATGTAGCTGATGGCTTCGCTCATCAGGCTGATACCCGGGCTGGAAGAAGTGGTGAATACTCGCTCACCGGCGCCAGAGGCGCCGAAAAGCATGTACCCTACGGCCACCTCGCTCTCCCCTTGAAGAAAGACGCCGCCCACCTCGGGCATGCGCCGGGCCAGATACTCGGCCACTTCGGACTGGGGTGTGATCGGATAGGCGAAGTAGTTCAGGCAGCCGGCCCGGATCGCCGCTTCACCGATGGCCTCGTTTCCCTTCATCAATACCTTTGCCATGGTGTTCCTCCATTAACCGCGGTCAGGCGGCGGGTTCTTCGGTTTCGGTGATGGTGATGGCCACGTCCGGGCACATGATGCAGCACATACTGCAGTGAATGCAGTCGTCCGGACGCGCCTGAAAGGCCGGGAAATACCCCTTTGCATTGACATCGGGGGAAATTTCGAGAACGTTTTTGGGACACACGGTGATGCACAGGCCGCAGCCCTTGCACCGGTCCCGCTCGATATGGTGTTGATATGCCATGATACATTGCTCCTTCGTCGCATTTGAAATTTCAAACTTGAGATTTGAAATCCAATGATTCGGCTTTCATCCAGGGGGGCACCAGCTGCCGTTTTACGGCCAGCACCGGGCAATGAATACTCCTTTTGTCTATCCGGGTCAACAGGGCGGCCGGGATCGTAATGAACCGCAATGGGATACCCGCGGCCTGGGCCACCCGGCTCGCAAAATCGTATCCATCGAGGATGTCCTGCTCCCGGGTCGCCTCCATCAGATTGGCGTTGCCGACGATGCCGGTTATGGTCATTTTGGAACTCTTTTCGATTTCCCGGCGCATTTTCAGGCAGCCGTCCACCGTGTCGGTATGGGGGCGGTTGGGGTTGATCACCTGCAGGACTTCAGGAACCTTGCCTTTTAAGAAGTCCGCCAGAGCCGCCAGCACCGTCGCCCCGACGTCGTCGCCCCCGACATCCAACAGGGTCAGACCCGTGGGCTTTTTCAGCATGCCGGACACCTTCGGTGTCAGGATGGGAAGATCGGCGTGCATGTACTGGTCCTCCGGCAGAACGACGTCGATTCCCCGGCTCCTTAGAACATGGCGGGCTTCACGGGTTCTGAAATAGGGATTTACCAGATCCAGGTCGGCCAGCCGGACCTCGGTTCCCCGATGGTTCATGGCAAGGGCCAGATTGATGGCCACTTCGGTCTTCCCGCTGCCATAGGCGCCGACGATGATGACAATACCACGTAAATCCAGTTCCACCGGTCAAGTGATCCTTTACCAATCGTTGTACAATGCCGGCCGGCAAAAGGCGAAAACCTGTTGGAAGATGTCGCGAGGGTGCGGCCCGTTGTCGGAAATTATAGCGAAAACGTTTTTTATATTTTTTCTTTCAAGCCGTGTCAAGCCGTTTGGCGCATCGTTTTCTACTTTTTCTGTCTCCGACACTGTGATAAATCACTTCACGGGAAAAAACAGGATCAACCCGCGAACCTTGAGGCGAAACTGCGAATGGAAAAAGTGAAGACCGGTCTCGAAGTTTTTTTGGATGCACCGCCCGATACGGTGAAGGGCAAACGGATGGGATTGTTGTGCAATCCGGCATCGGTGGACAGCCGGTTCATCCACGCGCGGCTTCGAATCGCCCGAGCTCTTCCGGGACAGCTCAAGGCGCTTTATTCTCCCCAGCACGGCTTTTTTGCCGAAAAGCAGGACAACATGGTCGAATCGGACCACCTGGAGGATGGCGCCACCGGCCTGCCGGTGTTCTCCCTGTACGGCGAAACCCGCAAACCCACCCCGGCCATGCTGGACCCCGTAGACGTCCTGCTGGTGGACCTTCAGGACGTTGGCACCCGCGTCTACACCTTCATCTATACGCTTTCGTATTGCATGGAAACAGCACGGCAAACCGGAAAAAAAGTCATCGTGCTGGATCGGCCCAATCCGGTGGGCGGAGACCGGATCGAAGGAAACTTACTGAAAACGGAATTTTCATCTTTCGTGGGGCGATATCCGCTTCCCATGCGTCACGGCCTGACCATTGGCGAACTGGCCATTTTGTTCAATACCGCTTTCGGAATCGGCTGCGACCTTGAGGTGGTCGCTATGCAGGGATGGAAAAGGGAAATGACCTTCGAACAAACCGGGCTGCCGTGGGTCGCCCCCTCCCCCAACCTGCCCACGCCCGCGTCGGCCCTGGTCTACCCCGGCCAGGTGATCTGGGAAGGCACCAATATTTCCGAAGGCAGGGGCACCACCCAGCCGTTCGAGCTTTTCGGGGCGCCGTTCATCTCCCCCGACCGGCTGTTGGACGCCGTCGACGACGAACTGATGCCAGGCGTCGTTCTTCGCCCCGTCGTGTTCGAACCGACCGCCAACAAATGGTCGGGTCAGCCGTGCCGGGGATTTCAAATCCATATTACCGACAAAGCGCGCTATTCGCCCTATGCGCTGTCCCTGGGGCTTTACCAGGCCATTTATCGGCTATACTCGGATCGCTTCGCGTATAAACAGCCGCCTTACGAATACGAATTTACGCGTCTTCCCATGGACCTGATCCTGGGCGACAGGGAAATCCGCTCACAAATCGAAGCCGGCAGGCCCGTCGCGCAAATCACCGCCCAATGGGCAGACGGGTTGTCCGCTTATGAAAAAAGGATTCGGAAGGTGAAATTGTATTGAGCGCGGCGAAACAAGGCCGACAGGTCACTTGACCAACCGCAGCACATGGGTCTCTTGCAATTTTGCCCACATGGCACGGATAATCACCATTGTCGGGTCGGCGTCTTTATCGCCCTGTTGTTCGATAACCGCCATACATTCATGCAGCAGATCGTCGTTGCCGCTCCACAGCTTGAAATCTCTGGCGATCTGAAGCCCCACCATACGGTTGATGAGGTCCAGTTCTTCCGTTGTAAGACAGGCCAGCCGCGACCGATCCAGCAAAGGCAAATCATCGAGCAGGATATCGACGGCTTCATCGATCGTCGACGGCAATATCAGGTCAATCATTTTCGGGAACATGGTACGTTTACTTTCGGGGCATCCGTTCGCTTACGGGATCGGATCGTAAAATCAGCCCCTTTTCCTTTCATTCGTTTTCCCCGGGGCTAAAATCGAAACCGGGCTTCCGGGGAGTCTTAACACGGCGCCGCTTCGTTCAGGCAACAAAGCATTTCGAAACGACCCGCCATCAAATATCGGCGCCATTGCCTTTCAGCTTTAGTCGCACGCAATGCTGTCGTGGTTACGATCGGGAAATCACACGGGCGGAACATAGGGAGGGGACGGAACCTGTCGAAAGGGGCGGATCATCGAGAAAAGACTTCCGGAAAAGCAAACAAAAGCCCCGGCCGACGATTCGGTCGGGGCGTAGTTTTCTAATTCGGAAGGAACGTTCGGCTTACTTTTCGGATTTCAGGGTTTCGATCTCTTTTTTGAGATCATCGATCTCCTGTTTGTATTTCTCGGCATCGTCATCGGCAGCTCCGGCATCGGCAACGCCTTCATCTTTTTTCCAGGTATCCTTGAGTTCGTCAAATCCCAGATAAAGGGCAAGCCCGCCGCCGAGCAACAACATCACCGGAATCGCGCCGGCCAAGAGCTGAAGGAATTCACCGAACCATACCGACAGGCCGATCAGGCCGAGGACTGCTGCCACCGCTCCACCAATTAACGTTTTCATAAAAAATCATCCTCCTTCGTAAACTAGATTTTTAAGTTAGACAGACAAAATAACTTTTGGTCGAACCGCTTATGGGACGAGGTTCGACTTGTTTAGCGATCCTCTTCATGGGCGCCGGTATGGACCGACTGACGCTTATGCTATGGGATATCGATGGAATTTCAATTAGATAGCCCCCTATTGGGTAAAGCTATCGAATTATTTGGAGATAACATAGAAGCCGGAGATGCGCAAGCATATTTTTCTCCGATGAATATGGCGTTGCAATGGATCAAGGCATCTGTTATTTTTCCGTAAAAAATGCAGCCCTCATCTTCACTCATGATAACACTCTGATATAATGAAAAATAAAAATAGACATCGCATTTTTGCCATGGGATCGAAATTTCGCCGGTGGATGGACAGGCTGTTGAAAAATTCCCATGATCATTTTTTCTGTTTTCTGCCTTCCCCTCCCGGCAGTCTCTCGGCTTTTTTACTCGACCGCCTTTTTTCAGGCGTTTTCATGGGTCCCGAACAAGCCGACATCATAAAAAATATTCCTGAAGACGCCATCATCGTATACACCACCAAGTACAAAAGCGGGTTCGATTTTCTCTTTGCCCATACCCGCTATCGGCAACAGCGGCTGCCCGTTCCTCAACTGCTCTTCGATTCCGAAGTTTACCTCTGGCAGCCGATTTCAAGGGTATTGCGCATCTGCCTGGCCTACCTCGACGAGTTGATTCAACGCCACCGGATACACAATCCCTATCGCAGCGGCTATTATGAACGGTCCCTGCTTTCCTCGGGCTGCGCTCTGGTTTGGCTGGTTGAGAAAAAAGGCTTTTATCGCCGTTTCGTCAAGGACAAGGTCGATCCGTTGCGCTACCTCATCGAGATCCAGGAAAAGACGAACCGCCCCATTTACCTGGTTCCCCAATTGATCTTTTACAGCAAAAAACCGCTGCCGTCTGTGCCCAGTCTGGTGGATTCGTTCTTCGGCACCTCCCAAAGACCCGGCAAAATCAGGAAGGTCGTGACCCTGATCCGTCAGCCCGGAAAGATCTTCGTCGAGCTTTCCCAGCCGCTGAATCTGCGCCAATGGCTCGCCCGGTCCGCCTGTGCCGACAAGACCGACGATTACAAGGCCCTTCAACTGCGGCGCGAACTTCTGCTGCAGCACAATCGTCACCGGCAGAGCATCACCGGCCCTGTATTGAAATCCAGCGAAGAAATCAAAGAAGCCATTTTCACCGGCGAATCGATGCAGCGCTTCATAAAAAAACATGCCGATTCGCGTAAAGAACCGATCCACAAGATCAGAAAGAAGGCCGACGGCTACCTGGACGAAATCGCCGCTCGGTACAGCCCTTTCGTCATTCGCATGCTGAACTATGTCGTGGGCTGGATCATTAATTCCATGTTCGACGGCGCCGTCATCGACAAGGCCGGCCTGGCAAAAGTCAAGGCCATGTCCCAAAAAGGCCCGTTGATCCTGATCCCCTGTCACAAAAGCCACATCGACTACCTGATCCTTTCTTATGTGATGTACCACAACAACATGCCCTGCCCGCATATCGCCGCCGGCAAGAACCTCTCGTTCTGGCCATTGGGTCCCATCTTTCGTGGCGGCGGAGCCTTTTTCCTGAGGCGTACGTTCAAGGGCGCAGTTCTCTATTCACGCGTTTTTTCGGCCTACATCCACAAACTGCTCGAAGAAGGCTTCAACATCGAACTGTTTATCGAGGGGGGGAGAAGTCGTTCCGGCAAATTGCTCGCGCCCAAACTGGGCCTGATCTCGATTCTGCTGAACGCTTACCGCAACGGGGCCTGCGAGGATATGATCTTCGTTCCGGTCTATATCGGCTACGATCGTATTATCGAAGAGCATGCCTATATCCATGAAGTGGAGGGGGGCAAGAAAGAGAGCGAAAATCTGGGCCAGGTCATCCGCGCCAGGCGTTTTCTGAAAAAACGGTATGGGAAAATCTATATCAATTACCACGAGCCCATTGCGGCCAGTGAATTTCTGGCCGGCCAATCGACGCCTTTCGATCGAATGCCCGACAAGGAGGTCAACGCCCTGATCCGGCAGCTCGGCTGGCGGATCGTCAACGCCATCGACAAACAGACAGTGGTCACCCCCCATGGGCTGGTGGCGGCCGCAATTCTCAACATCGCCCGGCCGCGCTTCACCCATGACGAACTCATGGAAACGGCCAACACCTACCTGACCTTTGCCATGTCCCAGAACGCCAAGCTGGCGGATACCTTCGTTCTCAATGCGGACCGCGCCATGGATCATGCCGTCGATCGTTACCTGGCGCGTAAGCTGCTGGAAGACGCTTCGAATGCAAAAGGCCCTCCGGAGGATCAGACCGAGTATACGGTCAATGCCGCCAAACGCTCCTTGCTGGAATTTTACAAAAACAACTGCATTTCCTATTTCGTTCCGGCCGCGTTCACCGCGCTGGCCATCCTGGAAAAGGACGCTTTTCAGTTCAACGCCATCGATTTGCACGAACAGCACCAGTTCTTCAGGGACTTTTTCAAATACGAATTCGCTTTCGACATGGATCGCCCGTCCACCCACGAAGTGAGAAAAACGATCAAGGCCTTCATCGACGACGCCATACTCATGCCGCACCCCACCATCCCGGACCGCTATCAGATCACCTCTTCGGGCTATCGCAAACTGAAGCTGTTCGCTGCGTTCGTCAAACCCTATTTCGAATCCTATCGGGTCGTTCTCGCCTTTATCCGCACCAACCGCAAAGAGAATCTGGAAACCAAGGACAAGTTGAAAAAGATTCAAACCCTGGGCCTTCAAATGGTCAAAAACAGGGAAATCGAACTGGTCGAATCGGTATCCAAGATCAACTATTCCAATGGACTGCTCTTCTTTGCCAACAAAGGCATCCAAAACCAGGAAGACACTGGCGCCATCTCCCGATACGAATCGCTCATTTCACATTACCTGACCGCATTGGGGCAATGAAAGCGCTGATACTGGCAGCGGGTTTCGGCACCCGTCTGGCACCGCATACCGATCACCTGCCCAAAGCGCTGTTTCCGGTCGGCGGCACGCCTTTGCTCGGCCACACGATCGCTGCGTTAAAGGCGGCCGGATGTACGGGCATCGCCGTCAATGCGCATCATCTGGCCGAGCAGATCCGGGCCTACCTGGAGAAAAACGATTTCGGGCTTGCCGTCCTTTTGAGCCACGAATCGAAAATTCTGGGCACCGGTGGAGCCATTCGCCGCCTGGCCGATTTCTGGGACAACGCCCCTTTTCTGCTCGTCAATGCGGACATCCTCACGGACATCGATCTTGCAGAAGTCTATCGCCGCCACTGCAACCAAAACGCATCGGCAACTATGGTCATGCATGACCACGAGGAATTCAATCAGGTCTGGGTGGATCGGGGCGATCATGTGGTGGGATTCGAACGTTTTTCCGATCCGCCGCCACCGGATGGCTGCCGGAAACTGGCCTTTACCGGTATCCATGTCATCAATCCCGGCATTGTCGGGCGGATACCGGAAGGAGCGTTCTGCGATATCATAGCGATTTACAGGGAGATGCTCGCCGAAGGCCAATCCATCCATGCCCATGTGGTCCGCCCCCCCTACTGGCAGGATGTGGGAACGCCGCAGCGCTTCCGCGACGCGGTGATGGATGCCCTGGCGCCGGATGTCTTCCGGATGGCTTTTCCCAGATGTTCTCCAGGCGAGATCAGCTGCCGGCAGCTGGCCGGCGACGGCAGCGACCGCAAGTGGTACCGCCTGACCGACGGCCGCAACCGCATCGTCATGGCCGATCACGGCATAACCCCCGATCCGCAAGGCAGCGAAGTCCGTGCCTTCGTTTCCATCGGCGCCCACCTGTTCAACCGTGGTCTGCCCGTTCCGCGGATATACCGGCACGATGAATTCAGCGGCCTGGTTTTCATGGAAGACCTGGGAGACTGTCACCTTCAGCAGGCCATCCGGCAGGAAACCGACGACGGATTGATTAAACAACGATATTGCAAGGTCATCGACACCCTGCTGGACCTGACGTCCCGGGCGGCCGACGGTTTCGATCCGCACTGGACCTGCCAGAGCGAAGCCTACGACCGCGGCCTGATTCTGAAAAACGAGTGCCGCTATTTTATGGACGCGTTTGTCAACGGGTATCTCGATCTGGCCGTCGATTACGAAGATCTGGCCGCAGCATTCGAAACCCTGGCCGGACGCACCCTGGAAAACGGGGTCACGGGATTGATCCATCGCGATTTTCAATCGCGCAACGTCATGGTCCGTGAGGATCGGCACTATCTCATCGATTTTCAGGGGGCCCGCATCGGGCCGGTCCAATACGACCTGGCCTCCCTGTTGATCGATCCCTATGCCCGGTTGCACCCGAACCTTCAACACGAATTGCTGCGCTATGCCGCCGAGCAGGCAAAAAACCGTCTGAACTGCGACCCGGAGCGGTTCGTTTACGGCTACCGCCACTGCGTTGTCACCCGCAATCTTCAGATGCTGGGCGCTTTCGGTTTCCTGAACCGGGTCAAAGGCAAAAGACTGTTCGAACAGTGGATTCCGGCGGCCGGCAGCATGTTGGCCGGTCATCTTCAAGCGCTGGGAGACCACCATTTTCCCGAACTGGCTGCCCTCGCCGAAACGATCCGCCGGGAGCTTTCGGGGCAACGGCCGCATCCTTTCAATTCATGACGAGAAAGCGGGGGGCCTTATGAAAGGCCGGGTCCGCCGCAGAAACAAAAAAACAAGGGGAAACACGATGAAACCAGTCAACATCATGATCAACGGTCTTCCGGGAAACGTCGCCTCCACCATCGCCGTCCATGCCATAAAAGATGAGCGGGTCAACCTTTTGCCCCACTCGCTGACCGGTCCTGAAATCGACGCGGAATCGTGCGCCATCGGCGAAATGGTCGTCGAACTGATCCGACCGGCCGAGCGTGGCGGGCACATCCGGGCGCTGGCGGAGAAATATGAAACGTTCATCAGCGTGGACTTCACCCATCCCAGTGCGGTCAACGACAATGCCGCCTTTTACTGTGAACAGGGCCTGCCATTCGTGATGGGAACCACCGGCGGTGACCGCGAGAAACTGAACCAAACGGTGGCCCGGTCGTCCGTCTGCGCCGTCATCGCACCCAACATGGCCAAGCAGATCGTCGGTTTCCAGGCCATGATGGAGTACGCCGCCACCACGTTTCCCGGAATCTTCAGGGGCTATACCCTCGCTGTCCGCGAAAGCCATCAGGCTGGCAAGGCCGATACCAGCGGCACGGCAAAGGCGGTGGTGGCCGCCTTTCAGCGCATGGGCATCGATTTTTCACAAAAGGACATCGTCATGGAAAGGGACCCCGCAGTTCAGCGGGACAAATGGGGTATTCCGGAGAAGTACCTGTCCGGCCACGGCTGGCACACCTACCGGCTGACCTCGGCGGACGGGACGGTGGCGTTTGAATTTCAGCATAACGTCAACGGACGCGACATTTACGCCGAAGGCACCTTTGATGCGGCTTGCTTTCTGAACGAAAAAATCGGCGTAGGAAAAACCGGCCGGGTGTACACTATGATCGACGTGCTCCAATCCTTGTAACCCGGCAAACCGAAGGTCGCACGCTTTGATCGCTCCAACGGATTTTTATTTTCAATATCGGGTAAAGTTGCTGGAAAAGCGACCGATGTTACCTCTGTACACAGGGATCGATCGTACCGAATATACTCTTTAATGTGAAAATAAACATTTGGTGGGGGGAAAATGGACGTCCAATACATCAACCCATTCGTCACCGCTGTCAAGAACCTCTTCAATACCATGATCGAAGTGCCCTTCAAACTGGGCAAGCCGAGTCTGAAGAAGGGCAATGTGCCGTCATACGAGATCAGCAGCATCATCGGCCTTTCCGGCACGGTGACCGGCTGCGTGGTCATCAATCTGTCCAAGGATATCGCACTTCAACTGGTATCAAAGCTGATCGGCGATGAGGTCACCGAACTGGACGACGACTGCACCGACGCCATCGGTGAAATTGCCAATATGATCGCCGGAAACGCCAAGACCGACTTCCCCTCCGAGGGCACCAGCATCAGCGTCCCCAGCGTGGTGGTGGGCAAGCACAAGGTCTCCTACCCGTCCGGCCTGCCCATCATTTCCATTCCCTGCATCACCGATAAAGGGGAACTGGTTATCGACGTGGCGCTGAAAAAAAACGATAAATAGGTCTTATCCTTCCTGAATCAACTCCCGGGCTTTGTCCAGCGCCTTTTCCAGGTGCTGCGGCTGGGTCCCGCCGGCCTGGGCCATATCGGGCCGTCCGCCGCCGCCGCCGCCCACAACTCCGGCAATGGTTTTGATCATGTTTCCGGCATGGAACCGGTTGATGAGGTCTTTGGTCACCACAACGATCAAAAGCGCCTTTCCGCCGGCTTCGCAACCAAGAACCACGATCCCGGATCCGATGCGGTCCTTGAACCGGTCTGCCAGTTCGCGCAAGGCGGCCGGTTTTTCCACCGTCACCAGTTGGACGACGGTCTTGACGCCGTTAATTTCCGTTGCCTGACCGCCTTCGTCGGCCTGCATCTCGGCCATCTTGGTCTTGAGCCGCTCGGTCTCTTTTTCCGCCGCTTTCATCGTGCCCTGGATGGACGCGACCCGCGTGACCAGGTTGTCGGGTTTGTCTTTGACCATCTGGCTCAACTGCTGCACGATCCGGTTGGTCTGCTGGACGTGATCCAGGGCGGCTTTTCCGGTAAGGGCTTCGATCCGGCGTACACCGGAGGCCACGGAGGCTTCGGAAACGATTTTGAACAGCCCGATATTGCCGGTCCGGCCGGTATGGGTTCCCCCGCACAACTCCCGGCTGAAACTTTCCAGGTTGATAACCCGCACACGGTCTCCGTACTTTTCTTCGAACAGGGCCGTGGCCCCCGACGCCATGGCCTGATCCATATCCATCTCCTCGACGTCGACGGGAACGTTTTGCCGGATGCGGTCATTGACGAACGTTTCGATGCGTTCCAGGGCGTCCGGGGCAATCTGGGAAAAATGCGTAAAATCAAAACGCAGCCGATCGGCTGAAACCATGGAACCGGCCTGTTTGACATGGTCTCCCAGTTCGTTGCGCAGGGCCGCATGCAGAATATGGGTGGCGGTATGATTCAGGGCCACGGCCCCGCGGTGTTCGCCGTCCACGGCCAGCATCACCGTCTGGCCGTTTTCCAGGCGTCCGCTTTGCACCCGGCCCTTGTGGATGATAATGCCGGTGGGATCCTTGATCGTGTCGGTGACCACCATTTCCATTTCCGGCGCCGTGATGGTTCCACGGTCGCCCACCTGGCCGCCAGCTTCGCCGTAAAAGGGCGTGGCCGTGGTCACCACTTCGACTTCGCTTCCGGCGTCGGCGCCGTCCACGCCTTTGCCGTCCTGGACCAGCAGCACCACGCGGGCCTCGCAGGTCAACGTGCCGTAGCCCACGAATTCCGGCTTTTCCCCGGCCGCGCTCAACTGGCGGTAGGCATCGGAAATTCCAGTGAAGGCAATCTTGGAACGGGACTGCTTGCGCTGCTGTTCCATGCGCGCATCGAATCCCTTTGTGTCCAGGGCCAGTCCCTCGTCGCGCACCACATCCCGGACGATGTCCACGGGGAAGCCAAAGGTGTCGTAAAGTTTGAATATCAGGTCGCCGGGAACCCGTTTTTCGCCTTTTGCCCGAATGTCAGCCAAGGCGTCGTTGAGCACCCGCAGTCCGTTGTCCAGGGTTTCCGAAAACCGCACCTCTTCGTTTTCAATCACGTTGGTAATAAAAGCCGAGGCTTCTTTGAGGTCCGGATAGGCCGGCGCCATGATATCGAATACCACCCGGGCGGTCTCGTGGAGAAACGGCCGGTTCAGCCCCAGGTTGCGTCCGTAGCGGATGGCCCGCCGCATGATCCGCCGCAGGACATAGCCGCGGCCTTCGTTGGACGGCAAAACGCCGTCGCCGATGAGAAAAGCGGCGGCCCGGCTGTGATCCGCGATCACCTTCATGGCGACATCGTCGGTCTCACTGCTGCCGTAGGCTTTTTCGGCCAACGCTTCGGCGCGTTGAATGATGGGGAAAATCAGGTCGGTTTCGAAATTGGTCTTTTTCCCCTGAATGACCGAGGCCATGCGCTCCAGCCCCAGCCCCGTGTCGATGCTCGGTTTGGGCAGCGGCGTCATGACACCGGATTCGTCGCGGTTGAACTGCATAAAAACCAGATTCCAGATTTCCAGAAAACGGTCGCAGTCGCAGGCCACGTCGCAGTCCGGCCGGCCGCATCCGTATTCCTCACCCCGGTCGAGGTGGATTTCGCTGCAAGGACCGCAGGGACCGGTATCGCCCATGGCCCAGAAATTCTCTTCCTCTCCCAGACGGATCATCCGCGATTCGGGAATCCCGATGCGCTTGTGCCACAGATCGTATGCTTCGTCATCGTCCAGGTAAACCGAGGCCCAGAGCTTTTCCGCAGGCAGGCCGTATCCGTTGGTGAGAAGATCCCATGCGAAATCCACCGCCTTTTCCTTGAAATAATCGCCGAAAGAGAAGTTTCCCAGCATTTCGAAAAAGGTGTGATGGCGGGCCGTGTAGCCGACATTCTCCAGATCATTGTGCTTGCCCCCCGCCCGTACGCATTTCTGCGACGTGGTGGCGCGCAGGTAATCCCTTTTCTCTTCTCCCAGAAAAGTGCGTTTGAACTGGACCATGCCGGCATTGGTGAAAAGAAGCGTCGGATCGTCCTGGGGGATCAAAGATGAACTGCGAACCACCCGGTGCCCGTGTTTCTGAAAGAAGTCAAGGTATAGCTGTCGAATTTCGTTACCGGTCATAACCGTCTCCTTAAGGCTGAATTGAGGTGTCTATGCCAGCCTTTGATCCTGCTGCCCCCATGCCTATGGCTTGGCTGATTTTTCCTTTTTCTCCTCTTTCTTCTCTTCGGCCGGATCGAGCCCCACCGCCTGGCGGACCTTTGCCGTCACCGTTTCGAAAAGATCGGGATTCTCGTAGAAAAATTTCTTTACGTTTTCACGACCCTGACCGATCCGCTCGCCGTCGTAGGAGTACCAGCTGCCGCTTTTGTCGACAATGCCGGTATCCACCCCGACATCCAGAAGATCGCCGGCCCGGGAGATGCCTTCCCCGTACATGATGTCGAATTCCGCCTCCTTGAACGGCGGCGCCATCTTGTTCTTGACCACCTTGACCCGGGTGCGGTTGCCCACCACCTCCTGGCCGTCCTTGATCGCGCCGATCCGCCGAATATCCAGGCGCACCGAAGCGTAAAATTTAAGCGCATTGCCGCCGGTGGTGGTCTCCGGATTGCCGAACATGACGCCGATCTTCATACGTATCTGGTTGATGAAAATCACCGACGTCATGGTTTTGCCGATGGTGGCGGTCAGTTTTCTCAAGGCCTGGGACATCAACCGGGCCTGGAGCCCCATGTGGGCGTCGCCCATTTCGCCCTCGATTTCGGCGCGCGGCACCAAAGCGGCGACGGAATCGATCACCATCACGTCGATGGCTCCGCTGCGCACCAGCATGTCGGCAATTTCAAGGGCCTGTTCGCCGGTATCGGGCTGGGAGACCAGCAGTTCGTCGCAGTTGACTCCCAACTTGCGGGCATAGGTAATATCCAGGGCGTGCTCGGCGTCGATGAAAGCCGCAATGCCGCCCTGTTTCTGGGCCTGGGCCACGGCGTGGAGAGCCAGCGTGGTTTTTCCCGAAGACTCGGGCCCGAATATTTCGATGACACGGCCGCGCGGCAACCCGCCGATGCCCAGGGAACGGTCCAGGGCGATGGATCCCGTGGGGATTACAGGGATGTTTTCGATGGGACGGGCGCCCAGTTTCATGATGGCGCCTTTGCCGAACTGGCGCTCGATCTGCCCCATGGCGGTATCGACCGCCTTGGCTTTATCCATATTTGTAGTCATGCAATCCTCCCAAGGTTGATTGGCATTAATGCGAATTATTGCTGCGCGGTTCGAACCGATACCATCAGGCGCTATCGGTCAACCGGCAAGGTAAGACGTATGCAACCGGGTGTATTCGGCGCCACTGGGCTTCAAGACGCTGGCTAACAGGCAGATCCGATCCACCCGGAATGCCTCGGACGCGTGCTGGGTCCAGGAGGCGTCCAACAGGCCGAACCGGCCGCCATCTACCCGCTGCCGCGCCCGTGCCAGGGTGAAATGCGGATGAAACCGTCGGCGCTCTCTTTCCAGGCCAAGGGTCTCAAGCTCGGATTCGACGCTGCGCTGGAGCGTTTCCAACCGCCTGGTATCGCCGTCCACCCCCACCCACAACACCCGGAAACTGCGAAGATTCGGAAAACCGCCCACGCTCCTGGCGATCAAGGCAAAGGATGCGTTGGCGCCGGCCGCCGCGTCCATGCGTTCGGCGATCGGATCGACGCTCACGGCATCGATATCGCCGATAAATTTCAAGGTCAGATGGATATTTTCAACGGGCACCCATCGGATGTTCAGCCCCGGTTGGTCGAGCGTGGTCCTCGTGTTTTTTAAAAAGCGGGTCACTGCATCCGGAATCGGTGCGGCAATGAAAAGTCGCAGGGTCTTTTTCATCTATCTTTACCGGGTGCACTAAATCCGTGACGCATCTTCATACGGACGGGAGGGTGAACTGGGGTTCTCCCAACGCGAAGGTCCCCGCACGGATCCACTTTTTGAGCGTGTCGGCGATCTGCCGCGCCTTGACCATGCTGGACAGGGGCACCGTGGGAACGCTTTTCCCGTTGACCCGAATCTCCCCGCTTTTCAGTTCGGCATAACTCACCTGGCCCAAATCGCTGGACCTGCCTTTGGGGTAGTCATTGCCGTAGTCAACGATCTGGGTATAGATGTCCGCGTCCGTCACCGCCGTGAAGCGGGCCATCTCCTCGTCGAGGATGGGGATGGGAACGCCCAGGCCGACAGCCAGCGAACACCCGTACCCCTGAATGGAAACGCCCACCAGCCAGTCCGGATGCATCTGCTTCATATCCCCCATCACCCACAACGTACCCGCCGGGGTGACCGGAGTTCCGTTCGGCGCCCGTTTTACATCCGGGCGGTGCTGGGTGCCGTGCCAGGTGACATAGCCGATGCCGCCGCCCAGGAAAATGCGGGTCCCCAGCCCGATGGTGCGATAGTAGGGATCGTTGAACAGCGGGCTCAACTGGCCGGCGGAGCAGTAGTTGGCGTTGCCCGCTTTCGGCTTCAGCGCCCCCATGTAGGTATATACGGTCTTGTTCGTGAGATTAACGGCGCAATTGTAGTTCTGGTATCCGTTCCTGGGGTTGCACAAGGTGGCCTGGGGCAGTTTGTCAAGGGTCACCGTCTTTTCGTATTCCCGGCTGGGGTAGCAGTCGGTGCCGTAGGCCGTCGCCTTCATGTGCACTTTTCGGCCGGCCACCAGATCCTGGATGACGTGGCCGCCGCCGTAGTTGAATTCCCCGGGGTACACCTTGTTCAGCGGATCATCTTCGCAAGGTTCGGTGGCCCCGAGATAACAGTCCACCGCGGCAATGCCGCCGTAGGCCGGCACATTGTTGAACCAGATCTTGGACGCCTTGGTCCCCGGCGTCGAATGGCCGAAGTTGATGAAGGCGCCCGACGAGCACATGGGGGCAAAGGTTCCCGTGGTCACCACGTCGACCTGCTGAGCCGCCCCTGCGGCCCCTTCCCGGGCGACGATATCGATCATCTCCTCGGCCGTAACCACGACCACGTCGCCGGAGCGGATCTTTTCGTTGATTTCCCGAACCGTTTTCGTAACGCGCTTGCTTGCCATATCGCTGCCTGCTCCTGTCAGGGGATCGCGCCCTCGATCTTGCCGCTGACGTTGTTCTTGATCCAGTTTTCGTCCCACCATTCGATGGGATTGACATAGGTCTGATGAATCAGGGTCCCGTAATGCAGATGGTCGCCGCCGGCCATCCCGGTCATGCCTGTTTCCCCGATGATCTCGCCTTGTTCGACGATGTTGCCCACCGCTGCCTGGATCCGGCTCAGATGCGCATAGAGGGTAAAAAGCCCATAACCGTGGTCGAGAATCACGGTATTGCCGTAAATCCCCTGATCGTCGGCAAACACCACTTTTCCGCGGTTGGCAGCGGGTACGGGGGCGTGTTGCGTCGAGGCCAAATCGATGCCCATGTGCACCTGCCGATCGATGACCTTGCCGCCATAGAAATAGGTGCGGTGATCGGCAAACCGGGCCCGGTTGGCAGATCCGGGCAGCCGCAAAAAAGGCCCCTTCCACAGGATCTGCTTTTCGGTTTGGGCCGTGACGCGATAGAACGCCTCGTTGTCCTGCCTGCGCAATTCACGGTTGACCTTGAGAAAAAGGTCCAGGGGATGATCGCTGGACGACTCCGGAAAACGCCCATCGAAATCGGGCATCTTGGCCTTGAAAAAGCTGTCGGAAAGATTGATGGCGTCTTTCCTGAAAGACCGTGCATTGATGTGATACACCATTTTGGCAGCCCCGGAGTTGCCGGCGTAGTCCTTGGCGGTGGCGGCGATCTGCGTGTCCTTGCCCTGCTGGTAATTCAGGGCGAAAAAGGCCACATGGACCGCCGGATCGTCGGAAAGGCCCGCATACCCGGGGAAAAAGGAATCCCCGACCGTTATGCCGCTGACGGGGCACGCTTCGGAAAGCCGGTAAACCGCAACGCCGCTGCCGCCCTGGGCGATATTGTGGGATCGGCTGAGCAGTTCGATGGCCGGCGGCCGTGTGTCGATATGAATCTCTTTTTCCAGGTAAGCCTGGTTCCCCTTGCCCCATTTACGCAGTGAGTAGTCCCAGACCACCGTCCGGATGATCCCCTTGCCATCGGCCAGTTCCAATGCTTTGGGGGAAACCGTCGTCTTTACCCGCACCGATTTTTCCTTGCCGCCGGCAAAAAATCCGGCCGAGGGGAAGGTGCGCTGGAGAATCTCGACCTCGCGCCCGTTGACCAGCAGCCCCATCCAGATCCTGCGGATGCCGCTGCCGGCGTCTTCCACGGAGACGCCGATGGATTGCGAGGCGCCGATAAAGGGTGAATCAAGTATGATTTCAATGGACGGCGGTGTTCCTTCCATCCGGATGATCGCCAACCAGACGGCAGGAATACTGATCAGCAATACAATGGCAACGACCAGAATCGGTTTGACTGAACTTGCTTTATTACTCAACGAAAAAATCCCTTCCGGTACGGACGATGAACCTTTTTTAAAGCGGTTACAATACCAGTTCGACCACGGGTAATCAAGGATCAATTTTTCGTTCCTTGACATTTTAAACGCCCGAGGATACATAGGAAAATATGAATTCAATTCCTCCGAAAGATGATTCTCGATGAAAGCGGAAAGTCCCTTTTTCCTGATCAGCGGCCCCTGCGTCATCGAAGACGAGGCGGTCACGTTGCGTATCGCCACCCGACTCAAGGAGCTGACGGATAGCCTTGGCATCCCCTTCACGTTCAAGGCATCCTATGACAAGGCCAACCGCACGTCCATCGGGTCGTTCAGGGGGCCGGGCATTACAAAAGGCCTGGAATTGCTGGCCAAGGTCAAAGCGGCCCTGGATGTTCCCATCATATCCGACGTCCACCGCATCAGCGAAGTCGAAGCGGCCGCCGAAGTTCTCGACGTGATTCAAATCCCGGCGTTTCTCTGCCGCCAGACCGACCTTATCCTGGCCGTCGCCCGTACCGGAAAGCCGGTCAACATCAAAAAAGGCCAGTTTCTGGCCCCCTGGGACATCGTCAACATTGTCGATAAGATACAGTCGGTTTCCAGCGTTACGCCGATGATTACCGAACGCGGCGTCATGTTCGGCTACAACAATCTGGTGGTCGATTTCAGGGGCATCGGCATCATGCAGCAGACGGGCTGCCCGGTAATTTTCGACGCCACCCACAGCGTGCAACTGCCCGGAGGCGCCGGTAACAGTTCTGGCGGCCAGCGGGAATTTGCCCCGGTGCTTGCCCGGGCGGCCGTTGCGGCCGGTGTCGACGGCGTGTTTCTGGAGGTCCATGAAAACCCGGACGAGGCCCTTTGTGATGGCCCCAACTCCCTTTATCTGGACCAGCTGCCCGCCCTGCTCACCCAACTCAAAGCCATTAAAGCCGCCCTGGCCGCCTGACATCTTCCCATGAGCGACGCCCTTTTCAAACAACTTTCGATGGTCCTGCTGGACGTGGACGGGGTGCTGACCACCGGCCAGGTGATTTACGACGATGCGGGCCGCGAAATCAAAGTGTTCGACGTTCACGACGGATTGGGCATTCGTCTGCTCATGGCAGCGGGCATCCGGGTGGGCATCGTTACCGGACGCAGCTCCATGGCGCTGAAGCACCGCTGCGACAATTTGGGCATCAAACTTTTAAAAGACGGCGTTCGCGACAAAGCGGCCGCCCTGGCGAGCATATTGAAAGAAACCGGCATCGCGGCAGAAAACACGGCCTTCGTGGGCGATGATTTGCCGGATCTTCCCATCATGCGACGGGTAGGCGCACCCATTGCCGTCGGCGACGCCCATGATGCGGTCAAACAAATCGCTGTCTGGACGACCCGGGCCAAAGGCGGGTGCGGCGCGGTGCGTGAGGTCAGCGAGCGCATATTGAAAGCCAGGGGCGACTGGGAGCCGCTGCTGAAGAAACTTTTTCCATGAATCGATCCAAACTGATACGCCGTCTTCTGCTGTCCGTTGCCGCCGTGGTGCTGATCGCCACCATCGGCGTATTCATCGGCTACCGCCACCTGACGCGTCATCCCGAAGCGCTGCTGGAACGGATCCCGGAAGAGGCCGACATGCAGCTGAGCAAAATTCACCAGACAGCGTCGAAAAATGGAATCCGGGAATGGCGCCTGGAAGCGGAATCGGCCACCCTCATGGAAAAGCGGCAGGTCATGGTTCTATCCAGACCGGAGGTGGAGTTTTTCATGGAGGACGGAGACAATTTGCATCTGACCGCCGACCAGGGAACCATCCATACGGGTTCCAACCGGATGGAGGTTTCCGGTCAGGTGTCGGCCAGCACCAGCCGCTATCGTTTCCGGACCGAAACCCTCGACTACGACCCGCAAGCCAGAGAACTTCGGGCGAAAACACCGGTGGCCATTTCCGGTAACGCATTCACGCTGCAAGCCGACAGCATGGATATGAATCTGGAAACCAGCATTACCCGTTTCGAAGGCCATGTCAAAGGGACCATCAGTGAAGATCTGCAACTGTAAAACCGCCATCGTATGGCTGCTGCTGACCTGTCTCGGACCGGGCCTGATGGCCTCTGACCGCTGCATCGCCGCAGCGGAACAACCGGCATCGGAAAAAGCGGAAACACAGGCCAAACCAATCCATATAACGTCCCAGCGCCTGATCTCGGATCAGTCCGGCAATGTCGCCGAATTCATCGGCAATGTGCAGGCCATCCAGGGCGACACCACGATTCAGGCGGACAGCCTGAAGATTTTCTTTTCGAAAAAGTCCGACGGCGAGGGTGCCTCTGCGGCACAGTCCCTGGACAGGCTGGTAGCCACCGGAAATGTGGAAATTAAATTCGACAATAGGCTTGCCGTTGCCCGGCAGGCAGTATATATAACAGCGCAGCGTGTTTTGACCCTGCACGGCCCCGGAGCCCGTGTAACCAGCGGCGAAAACACGATTGCCGGCGAAACCATCACTTTCTACCGGGAAGATGGACGCTTTACCGTAGAGGGTGGGACCAACGGCCGCGTCAGCGCTGTCATCCTCCCCGAAGAATCGGGGCTGGAATAGCATGCGAAGCGCCTGGCCCGGGGAACAGAACTGATGGCCACCCTGTCCGTGCGCGAACTCGTTAAGATCTACCGCGGCCGCAAAGTGGTGGATCGAGTCAGCCTGGGCGTGGACAGCGGGCAGGTGATCGGCCTCTTGGGTCCCAACGGCGCCGGCAAGACGACGACCTTTTACATGACCGTAGGCATGGTCAAACCGGACAGCGGCCGGATATTTCTCGACGACGTCGAAATCACGGAATATCCCATGCACATCCGGGCGCGCAAGGGCGTCGGGTACCTTCCCCAGGAGGCATCCGTTTTCCGGAAGCTGACCGTCAGGCAAAACATCCTGGCGATCCTGGAAACGCTGCCTTTGACCCGCAGTCAGCGGATCGAACGCACGGAAAGTCTTCTGGCCGAACTGGGGATTGCCCATGTGGCGGATTCAAAAGCGGCGGTGCTTTCCGGCGGGGAACGCAGACGGTTGGAAATCAGCCGGGCCCTGGCCACGGAGCCGGCTTTCATGCTGCTGGACGAACCGTTTGCCGGCATCGATCCACTGGCGGTGATCGATATCAAAAAGATCATCGCCCATTTGAAAAATCGCAACATCGGCATTCTGATTTCGGATCACAATGTTCGAGAAACCCTGGAGGCATGCGACTCGGCATTCATCCTTAGCGACGGCAAGGTGATTGAAGCCGGTACACCCGAGCAGATCGCGGCAAGCAAGATCGCTCGTCGAATTTACCTAGGAGACGAATTCAAACTCTAAGATGGCTATCGAACTCAGACAACAACTCAAACTGACCCAGCAGCTGATCATGACGCCCCAGCTTCAGATGGCGATCAAGCTGCTGCAGCTGTCCAGACTTGAACTCGTGGATACGATCCGGCAGGAGCTGGAAGAGAATCCCACTCTGGAAGAAGTCCAGGAATCGCCGGAAAAAAACAAGGAGAACGAACCCGAAGAAGCGCCCGTCGCTGCCGAGGAAGCCCGGGAAGTCACGATTGAAGAGAAGATCAATGACGAAATCGACTGGAGCAATTACATCGACGAGTACAACTCGCCGGGCAAAGTCAATTTCGAATCCGAGAACCGTGAAGCCCCCCAGTACGAAGCCTTTGTTTCCTCCAAGGAATCTTTAAGCGACCATCTGCTGTGGCAGCTGTTGATGCTGTCGCCCACCGACATCGAAAAGCAGGTGGGCAGCCTGATCATCGGCAATCTTAACAAGGACGGGTACTTGCAGCTTTCCGTCGAGGAACTTTGCGAGATCAGCGGCATTTCCATCGAAATGGTGGAGGACGTACTCGAAACCATGCAGTCTTTCGATCCCGTGGGCGTCTGCGCCAGGGACCTGCGCGAGTGCCTCCTGCTCCAGGCCAGACTTCTCAACCTGGAAGACAGCCTGGTCACCGACATCATTTCCGACCACCTCAAGAACCTGGAAAACAAGAACTACAAGCTTATCTGCAAGGCCCTCAAGGTTAAACTCAAGGATGTCATCACCGCGGTCAACGTCATCAAGGCCCTGGAACCCAAACCCGGGCGCCAGTTCAACGAGGAAACCCCGCACTACATCATCCCGGATATCTACGTGTACAAAAGCGAGGGCGAGTTCGTCATCGTCCTCAACGACGACGGCATGCCCAAGCTGCGGGTTAATCCCTTTTATAAAAGAGCCATCACCCGCAAAAACGAGGTCAGCGCCAACGCCAAGGATTACATCCGGGAAAAAATGCGCTCCGCCGCCTGGCTGATCCGCAGCATTCATCAGCGTCAGAAAACCATTTACAAGGTTATGGAGAGTATCCTCAAATTCCAGCAGGACTTTTTCGAAAAGGGGGTGGTCCATTTAAAGCCCATGGTGCTCCGGGACGTGGCCGAAGACATCGGCATGCACGAATCCACCATCAGTCGGGTTACGACCAACAAATACGTGCATACGCCCCAGGGAATTTACGAACTCAAATATTTTTTCAACAGTTCCATCAAGCGGGTGCATGGAGAGGATATTGCTTCGGCCAGTGTACAGGCCAAAATCAAAAAACTCATCGAGGGGGAAAATCCGAAAAAACCATACAGTGACAGTAAAATGGCCGAACTGCTGAAAGCGGACAATATCGACATCGCCCGTCGCACAGTGGCCAAATACCGAGAAATGATGGGTATTTTGTCCTCCAGCAAAAGAAAGCAGTTTTAGGCGCGGTTGAATCAACCGGCCGGCTTGATATCGTTTTTCCAGATCATCGGCCGGAAGAAAAGTTTCGTTTAAACCGGCCGCTTTTTCCATTGAAGGGATTTACCACACAAGGAGGCCACCTCGCATGAACACTTCCGTAAGATTCAAGAACCTCGAATCTTCCGACGCCCTCAGATCCTATGTCACCGAAAAATTGAACCGCTTCGATAAATATTTCAGCGGTCCGACCGAAGCCAATGTGGTCCTCTCCATCGAAAAATTCCGTCACAGCGCAGAAATCAACATTACCGGAGACCGGCTGACGATCAACGGCAAGGAAGAGACCGAGGAAATGTACGCGGCCATCGACATGGTGCTGGACAAACTCGAGGTCCAGATCAAAAAAAGCAAACAGAAAAGCCGAGGATACCGGGCCAAGACGAAATCGGGCACCATGCCACCCGAAACGTCCATCGACGAGGAAATCGAACCGCCGCGGGTCAGGATCCAGCATATCGACTACAAACCCATGGACGTGGACGAGGCAATCATGCAAATGGACCTGATCAACAACAGCTTTCTGGTCTTCACAAATGCCCGTACCGACACGGTCAACGTGCTTTATCGCCAAAAGGACGGTAACTATGGGTTGATCCAGCCCAGATCCTGACGCCCCTACTCGAAAAATGGTTTTGCATATGTTTAGCGGCACTGGATTCCACAGCTCTTCCGATCGGAAAAACCAACAATGAAAATTCTGGATGTTCTCGACAAAGAAGCGATCCTGATCGATCTGAAATCCAAGGATAAAATCGGCATTCTCAATGAGCTGGTCGAGCCTGCCGCCCGGATTACCGGAATCGACCACAAAGAGATGGTACAGGTGTTGATGGAGCGGGAACGGCTGGGCAGCACGGGCATCGGCGGCGGCATCGGCATTCCCCATGGGAAATTGAAAAATCTGGACAAGCTGGTTCTGGGATTCGGTTTGAGCCGCGAGGGGGTGGATTTCGAGTCCATGGACGGCCGCCCCACCCACATTTTCTTTCTGCTCATCACACCGGAGCACTCCACCGACCTGCATCTCAAGCTCCTGGCCCGGGTGTCCCGACTGCTTAAAAAAGAGCCTTTAAAAGAGATGTTGATGAAAGCAAAAAGTGTGGAAGAGATCGTTTCCATCATCAGTGAGGATGATGACGATTTCTGACTCGTGCCCATCCGGAAATGGCGCCGTGAAACGTTCATCCATCATCATTGTGACCGGAAGATCCGGTTCCGGGAAAAGCACCGCACTGGCGGCATTCGAAGATTCCGGTTTTTATTGCGTCGACAACATGCCCATTGCGCTGCTGCCCGCATTTCTGGAGCAATCGCCGGACTCCGGCGACGCTTTCAAGGGCCTGGCTTTCGGTATGGATCTTCGGGAAAAGAACTTTGTCCACCAGGTCGAACCCATCCTGGATAAACTGAAAACCGGGTCATTTGCGGTTCGAATCCTGTTTCTCGAAGCCGACGAACGGACACTGCTCAAACGTTACAGCCAGACCCGGCGCAGGCATCCGCTGGCACGCAACCAAAGCCTGCAGGAAGCCATTGCCGCGGAAAATCCCCTTTTGGCCCCTTTGCGCAGCAAAGCCGACCAGATCATCGACACCTCGGATCTCACCGTTCACGATCTGAAAGCAACCATCCGCAATATCGCCGCTGACGACCAGGAGCGAATGACGGTCCAGGTGCTTTCCTTCGGGTTCAAATACGGTCTGCCGGCGGTTGCCGACCTGGTCATGGATGTCCGCTTCCTGAAAAATCCGTATTTCGTGGATTCGCTGCGGCCGCTGAGCGGCAAATCGGAAAAAATTCGCTCTTTTGTCTTGAATAATGACCAAACCTGTTTATTTTTACACAAATATTTTGAACTGCTGGACATTCTGATTCCCCAATATGAGCGTGAAGGAAAATCGTACCTCACCATTGCTATCGGTTGCACGGGCGGACGGCACCGCAGTGTGGTCATTACCGAGCAATTGCGTGAACATATCGCGTCATCGGGCCGCAGCGTATCACTGACCCATCGCGATATCGATAAGGTACTTTCCTGATTCGGAATGAAACGTGGACCAAACACCCCAACGCAACGGTGAAAGACAGGCTGATATGATTGGCGTTTTAGTGGTTACCCATTGCCGGCTCGGAGAGGCACTGATCGAGGCGGCTGAATTCATACTGGGCCAGCGTCCCGAAGCCATGGAGGCGATCACCATCGACCTCAACGAAAACGCGGATAAGCTTCGCAACAAGATCGTCAACGGCATCAAAAAGCTGAAAAGCGACCAGGGGGTTCTGATCCTTACGGACATGTTCGGAGGCACGCCATCCAACCTGAGCTATTCTTTTCTGGAAGAAGGGCGCATCGAAGTGATTTCCGGCGTCAACCTGCCCATCCTGATCCGTGCTGCCAACGCCCGAAAAACGCAGCCCCTTCCTGAACTGGCCGCCAATATCGAGGCTTTCGGCAAAAAAAGCATATCACTGGCCAGCGGAATCCTGAAGGGCAACAAAAGGGCCTGAGCCTGGCATACCGGCATCCGGATCGGCGATCCCCTTTTTCAAACAGACGACTATCGATACCGGTCCGGCAGGTTGGTCGGGCTATCCATGCGAGGTTTCGTGAAAGGAACGCGGGGAGCGTCACCGCCCCCGCAATCAGTCATTTTCCTGCAAAACACCCGCAAACGATTACGGGGTTAACCGCAAAGGAGGCGAAATGAGCATAAAAATCGGTATCAACGGCTTTGGCAGAATCGGACGCGTGGTCTTTCGGGCCGCGCTGAACCATCCGGATCTGGAGGTCGTGGCGATCAACGATTTGACCGACGCGGCCACCATGGCCCATCTTCTCCAGTACGATTCGGTCCATGCCCGCCTGGATATGGACATCCAGGCCAAGGACGGCGCCATCGAAGTCGATGGAAAATCGATCGCCTACACCGCTATCCGGGACCCCGAAAAACTGGCCTGGAAGGATTTCGGCGTGGACATCGCCTGCGAATGCACCGGCCTCTTCCGGGACCGTGAAAACGCGGCCAAGCACCTTACTGCAGGCGCCCGCAAGGTCATCATTTCCGCACCGGCCAAAGAGCCGGACATTACCATCGTAATGGGGGTCAATGCCAACAAGTACGATCCCAAACAGCACAACATCATTTCCAATGCATCCTGCACCACCAACTGTCTGGCCCCGGTGGCCAAGGTGCTTTTGGAAAACTTCGGCATCAAAAACGGGCTGATGACCACCATCCACTCCTACACGGGCGATCAGCGCCTGCTGGACTTTCCCCACAAGGACCTTCGCCGGGCCCGGGCCGCCGCGCTGTCCATGATTCCGACCACGACCGGAGCCGCCAAGGCCGTGTCCCTGGTACTGCCCGAACTGGAGGGCAAACTCAACGGGCTGGCCATACGGGTGCCCACACCCAACGTTTCCATCGTCGATGTGGTGGTCAATGTTGAAAAAGCCGGCGTCACCAAATCCGATGTCAACGCCGCCCTGAAAGAAGCGTCCGAAGGCGCGCTCAAGGGGATTTTGGGCTACAGCGAACTGCCCCTGGTATCGACCGATTACAATGGCTGCGCCCTGTCTTCAACCGTCGATGCATTGACCACCGATGTGGTGGACAACATGGTCAAGGTGCTGTCCTGGTACGACAACGAAACCGGATACTCCAACCGCATGGTCGATCTGGCCGCCATGATCGGCAAGCAATTATAACCAAGGAGCCCATAGATGAGCAGCCATCGAATCCCGCTGATCGCGGGCAACTGGAAAATGCACAAAACCGGAGTCCAGGCAGCGGCAGCCGCCGGGCAGTTGAAGGACCTGGTGGCAAAGGCCTCGGGTGTGGAGGTGATGATCGCCCCCACCTTTACCGCCCTTTATCAGGTGGCCCAGGTGCTCAAAGGCAGCAATATCGCCCTGGGCGCCCAAAACCTGCACTGGGAGCCCAAAGGGGCTTTCACCGGCGAGATATCGACGGAGATGCTGGTGGATGCCGGTTGCAGCCAGGTGATCATCGGCCATTCCGAACGTCGCCAGTTCTTTGGTGAGACCGATGAAACCGTCAACCGAAAAATTCAGGCGGCCGTTTCCGCAGGCCTTCTGCCTGTCTTTTGCATCGGCGAAACCGAGACCCAGCGCGAGGCCGGAGAGACCTTTTCCGTACTTGACAAACAGGTCCGAGATGGTCTAAAAGGCTTTGTTTTTGATGGATCTACCAGCCTGGTCGTCGCCTACGAACCGGTTTGGGCCATCGGCACCGGCAAAACCGCCACCCGGGAACAGGCGCAGGAAGCCCATGCGTACATACGGTCCCTGGTGAAAACCCTCTTCGGAGAAACGGTGGCCGACTCGGTTCGCATCCTTTACGGAGGAAGCGTAAAACCCGACAACGTGCAGGCCCTGATGGCCATGCCCGACGTTGACGGCGCCTTGGTGGGTGGTGCCAGTCTGGATCCTGAAACATTCAGCAAGCTGGTATTTTTCAACGATTAATCGAACCTTAAAAAACGTAAACCAATGTCCATATTATTGATTATTATACATGTTGTCGTGTGCATCGCCCTGATTATGATCGTACTGCTTCAGACCGGCAAAGGTGCAGACATGGGAGCCGCTTTCGGCGGCGGATCGAGCCAGACGTTGTTTGGCAGCAGCGGAGCCTCGACCTTCTTGAGCAAGGCAACCACGGCGGCGGCCATCATTTTCATGCTCACCTCCCTGATTCTGGCCTACATGGCCGGCGGCAAGACTATGAAATCGGTGGTCAGCGACGCGCCGGCGCCTATCGAACAACCGGCCCAGCAGCCGACTGACGGCGCTTCCGGTTCCGGAACGGCGGCGGAATAACACAACCATGCAAACATGCCGAGGTGGTGGAATTTGGTAGACACGCTATCTTGAGGGGGTAGTGGCCAACGGTCGTGCGGGTTCAAATCCCGCCCTCGGCACCAACGATACGTAAAGGGTTGTAATCATTATGGTTACAACCCTTTCTTTTTGGAATATGCGATTATATGCGATTTTCCGTTCGATTTTCGCACCCGCCCGCGCAGCGCTCCCTCCAGATCCCCTCGCCCTTCTCCGGGAAACCAGTGACAGTATCGGTCCACCGTAATGGCGATGGAACTGTGCCCGAGTTGGCGCTGGACATAGGCCGGACTGATATGGGCCATCAGCATAATGGTCGCATAGGTGTGCCTAAGATCGTGGGGGTTACGCACCCGTAGGCCGGCGGCCTTGCAGACCCGTTCGATCAGACGTTGGGCCTTGCGCTGGCTGAGGGGAAACGTCCCTCCCCTCTCCTCCGGATCTTCGAAAAACAGATCCACGTCCCCTCCCCGACCGACTTTCAGACTCTCTTTTTTCAGGTATCGGACGTATTGTTCCATCTCATCGACCAAATATTCCGGAAGGTCCACCACACGGGTCTTGCCTGCTTTGGGCTTCTTGAACCGGTGGCGCTTGTAACCCTGGCACACGGTATACGTCTTTCGCCGCGAATCGAAATATTCCACACGCATGGCCAGCGCCTCGCCCAGCCTCAATCCGGCATGGGCCATGACCTTCAACAACATCTGCTCTTTCCAGCTGCAGTTGCGCTGGGCGGTTGCCTCGAACCGGTCCCGATCATCGATGGAGAACGGGTCCGGGGACTTGACATCGCGTCGCTTCTTCGGCGGCAGAATCCGCCTGAGCAGCAGCCGGGTCGGGTTGGCATCGCAAAGGCCGTCGTCGATTGCCTCGTTGTAAATCGAAGATAGCACCGTGTGTACCCCCTCCACTGTCTTTGGCGCACGCCGTTGGAGCAGATCCAATAGGTTGGCCTTTATGTCGGCCCGGGTCACCTGATCGATGGGTTTGTGGAAGCAGGCATGTGGTTTGAGGTGCAACCGCCAGATCTGCTCGTAGCGCTCAACCGTGAACTCATCCCACCGCAGTTCATTTGCCTTATTTGATTAGTCCAGGTCATATTCAAATCTCCAAAACAAGGAAGGTCACGGATTTTTCAAATCTGTGACCTTCCCGATAATGGTACTGCTTTTTGATAAAGCGTTGTATTTAGTTAAATTGCAGGAAACTGATCCCAAGTACGACCGTCAAGTTCACGCCCTGATAATTTTTTTCTGGTACCGCCCCACTGTTTGAAGAAGAATGAGACATTCTCTTCGACACATTTATCCCGAATTTCAGAAACCCATTCTTTTTTCATAGGTCTTGCACCTGGGCCTGACTCACCACCAACTATCACCCAATCAATGCCCGTTAAATCGACCTTATTCAGCGACTCCAGAAATGGTTCGATTGAAAGAAATTTGATAGCCGCAGGTGTTCGACGTAAATGATCGATTCTGAAAAGGTACTCATTAGTTGACAAGGGTCAAGACATCGTTAACCCAAAAGGGCCAAAACATCGTTAACTCTTAAGGGTCCAAAGGGTCACGACATCGTTAACCCGATTTAAGTTATTTTCGATCTTTGATAATCTCCGAAGAAAATCTATTATCGGAGGTGTCATGATGGAACAAGAAATCCGTAAAACAGCTATCAATCGATTCATTCAAGGAGAAAAACCAAAACAAATATACGAAAGCTTGGACCGCTCAAAACCATGGTTTTTCAAATGGCTGAAACGATATCAAAGCGGAGATCCCAACTGGTTCAAGAATAAATCCAGGGTACCGAAGCACTCTCCCAGAGCGTTACGACCGGAGGACAGAAAACGCATTATTGAAACGCGCCGCCACCTCGATGCCCAGCGGTTCGCCCAATTCGGCCCATCAGCCATCAAATGGGAACTCAAAAAAGCTGGATATCAGCTGCCTTCGGACAGCACTATAAAACGGGTCTTGAGAGCCGAAGGCTTGGTTAAAAAAAACTCGTTACATCCCCAAGGGTGTTGAATATCCGTATTTTAGAGAAGCGCTCGACATCAATAACATCCATCAGGCCGACCTTGTCGGACCTCGGTACATCAAAGGGGATGGCAAGTTTTACTCGTTCAATGTGATCGATATTTTCAGCCACCGGGTTTATATCGAATCACAGCGAACTAAAGCGGATCGGCCAGTCGCCCAAAGCCTGCTTCGTGGTTGGAAAGCGATAGGGCTGCCGGATTTCCTGCAACTTGATAACGAACTGAGTTTCCGTGGCAGCAATCGTTACCCTCGGTCACCAGGCCTGGTCATTCGGCTATGCTTGCATTTCGGGGTCCAGCCCGTGTTTATTCCTGTGTCGGAGCCGTGGCGAAATGCTGTGGTCGAGAGCTTCAACGACACCTACAACAAAAAGTTTTTCCGGCGGCAATGGTTTCACAGCTATGTCCATCTGAAACGGCAGAGCAAGAATTTCCAACGTTTCCACAACCGGTATCACCGATACAGTTGCCTGAAAGGCAAAACACCTTCCGAGGTAATAAAGCAATGCCCGTTTCCGATAAAAACGCTCGGCCCGAATACGAAAATCCCAACCATCGAGGATATTCCTGATGGTAACATCATTCTGGTCCGATTTATACGAAGCGACTGCGTCCTCAACATTTTTGGTGAAACGTTCAAAGTGCCAAAGGACCTTGTCTACTCATACGTCAAAGCGGTCATTGTCACCGAGATACATACATTGCAGTTATATCTCGGTGACGAGTTGGTGGCATCCTTTGACTACAGGCTTCGGGTATAGTCATTATTTTTAGCTTTCGGGTTAACGATGTCGTGACCCTTTTTACCGTTAGACTCGGGTTAACGATGTCTTGGACTTTGGCAATTAGTTTCAACGCTTACACCCAGCCATATGTTTTCGGGCCATGGCAAATATGCTGATATTTGTTCCATCCTCTCAGCTCTTTTGGTTAATACCTGATATGTGTGTTGTCCATAATTACACATCACTTCAAAAGTATTGGATATAAATGCATCCGGAACATCTTTATGGAATAAATCACTCATGGAATTTACGAATACCATTCTCGGTTTTCGCCATTCTGAAGGTTTATCCAGCATGTGCTCATGTGTTGTAACCTTAAAACCACTGTGATAATTTTTTTGCCCCATGCATTTAAGTCTGTGACTCATCCGTTCGGCATAGCAATTCTTACAGCCAGGACTAATCTTGCTACACCCTGTTACCGGATTCCAAGTGCATTCCGTCCATTCGATTGTCGAATTTGATGCCATAGACAACCTCCTTTTAGTATGGTTAAAAAAACGGCCAACTCAAATAATTGAATTGGCCAATGGGATGCTAAGACTATTATAATTAATTATAAATTATGCTGTTACCACCTCCTTATTATAGTGAACATCCTAATGTCTGATCATTTGCAAAAGATATTTTTTCCCATATCTTTAAGTTGTGATTTCGTATACTTTCTGAACAATCCCTTTTCAGATTTTTTTCGGTGTCTATGTACGACCGGCATAAGCTCTTCGTGTACCAGTTTATCATACAACCACATGGCCCTATCGTGATTCTCTTGGTCACTGTAGCATCCTTCTTGCAATGAATCGAAAAGTCTTTCTATTTTCATCCCGGATGCAGGATAAGTATTGCAAGGAAGGTACCCATTATCCCATAGAACCTTGAGGATCTGACAAGGGATTATTCCGTGCCTTGCGTATTTAGCTCTTTGTCGTTTCGTGACACTTTGAATTAGTTTTTGATGATATTTTCGCAATTCTGAATACTTAAAATCACCGATTCCGTTCAATGTTATGCTGGAATATACTCCATCGCTAAGCAATGACATAGTTACACCTCCTGTATTGTCATTTCGGGCTCCGGTCCGGTGACCTCTAACCCATAATCCCATTTCCACTATCGCTATTTGGGAAAAAACATAAAAAAACCATAAGATCTTATGTTGATCTAATGGTTTTATCCAACAGAAGTGGGGACTATGTCAATTTTTTACTTCTAATAACGGAAAGTTACGTATTTTATTTTTTACCGTGCTCCCATTACTGGTCTTTGCCTTCCCAATAGCGTTCCTTTTTATATTTCTTTGCTTCTCCGGATTTAATCCGTCTGTGGCTATGGAAATTAAACCTACATTTGTCGGAACAAAATCTAATCCCTCCAGTCCCTTTCTTTTTAGCCTTCTTTGCGAAAAAATATTTACCGCATTTTTCGTTTTCACATCTATTTATCAGTTTCACGTTACGCCCATCACTGAATAGCTTGATTACACAGTGAGTAATAATGTCTCCGAACGGTCGATTCATCAAGTGAATGGAGCTTTCTCCCAAAGTTCCATCTTCCTGAACGTCGATAACAGCTTCAGATCTGATTGGAATATAGTCAATTGTAAAATCATGTATTTTGTTACTATCCATTAGGTTGTTTACATCTTTTAGCTCATCAAATAATTCTCTCAATTGCTTTTGATAGTATAAAATAACACTAAGAGTGGGGGTCTCTAAATTGAACCATTCCTGTAAACTGTTCATTATACTATCTCGCGCCTTTTTGGGGTCTTCCTCATTGACGAAGTCAATCAAAGCATTTTTATATTGCACTAAATTAAGAAGAATTTGATTGTAATCTATCGCTTTATTTTGATCTCGTTTTAATGATAGTTTTTTCTTCATATATCAGCCCTCCAAGATGTTAAAAAATCGGAAAATCTCCCCCTCCCCCTCAAGGATGAGTGGCAAATTTCTGTGAAATATGAAATTGTAGACATAATTATACGGAATAAATTGGCAAATTGCTATTTTTTTTGCCTACATTGATGAGGTGGAACTTTGTTTTAGACCTTTACAATTTAACAATCATACAATTCCAACGGTAAAAATGGCAAATTACAATGCGCGCTAAAAATTTCTTGCATGCAGCGGGCTACTCTCTTCCACCATCCATCCTTGTTTTTTCACCATTGGCATTTGCCGACATTATATAAATCCACAATCCAATAGTTTATGTGGAATTTTCACTATGAAAAGGACCTGAATTTCCTAAAAATCCGTTAAATCAAAGGGACAAGATGGGCAATTTTCCTATAAAACCGAAAAAACGTGGAATCGTTTTCACTATGAAAGTTGCATGGGTCAACCAAGATTACCCTATCGAGGCTGAAAAACCTTAGCAACCTGTCAATGGGAATGAAAAGTGTACCAGAAGTGGGAAAATAAAAATGTACCACCCTGGAGCTCATTGATTCTCCGTCTTCCCATCCACGTCGGCCAACCCTGAGGAACCGACCGTGGCGAAATCGTTCTTTGAAAAACTGTGCCCGCGGAGCCGATAGCTGTGCCCCTTGATGTTGACCACCCGGCAGTGATGCAGCAGCCGGTCGAGGATCGCGGTGGCGATGACCTGCTCGCCGAACAACTCTTGCCAGTCCCCGAAGCTCTTGTTGGAGGTGATCAGCGTCGATGATCGCTCGTAGCGATAAGAGACGAACTGAAAGAACAGATACGCCTCCTTCGTGTCGATGGGCAGGTACCCGACTTCATCGACTACCACCAGGGCCGAAGTCAGATATGCCTTGTGCCGGGACTGGGGCTCTTTGAGTTTCCTCATCAGGGTGTCCATGGTGGTGAAGTAGACCTTGAACCCGTGATGGCAGGCCTTGATCGCCAGCGATATGGCCAGATGGGTTTTGCCAACGCCCGGCGGTCCCAGGAAAATCACGTTCTCCTGCTTGCCGATGAAATCCAGATCGAAAAGGGCCATCACCTCCTTTTTGTTCAGCTTGGGGTGAAAGGTAAAATCGTACTCTTCGATGGTCTTGGCCGATGGCAGCCCGGCGGTCTTCATGGCGGTCTGTACGCGCCGTTTTTCCTTGGCGGCGACTTCCTCTTCCAGCAGCTGATCCAGAAAAGACAGATAAGAGTCCTTGTCGGACTCGGCTTTGGCGACCACGGTTTCGAGCATCTCGGCGGCCTGGGTGAGCTTGAGCCGTTTGAGGTTGTCCTGGAGGCGGTCGGCGATCAGTTGATCCATGTGCCACCTCCTTTCGCGATCTGCTCATACACGGACAGCGGACGGTAAAGCACCTGTGGGAACAAACTAGCATTCACCAGTCCCCGGGTGGCCTTGCCTTTGGTGCGACCGTATTTCTTTTTCGCTTTCTGCCGCTGCTTCAGGATCTGGGCGGTGATATTCGCATCGGTAACCCAGCTGCCCTTTTCCTCGGCTTCCCTATGCGTGGCCAGCAGCCGGTCGTCATCGTAGAATCGGATGATACCGTCCTTGACCTTCAGCAGGATCTTTTTGCCGACCACATCCGGCGGCACCTGATACCGGCTGGCGTTATAGGAAATATAGCAGTCCTTGTAGACCCTGCGATACTCTTTTATGGACGTATCGTAGTCGCTGGCAGGGCATGGACTTAAGCTGGATTGTTCCTGCCGCCAGCGCAGGTCCACCAGCTGCCGGTGGGTTCCATGCTTCCTGCGATTGGCTGTTTCGTCAAGCCAGCTGAGAAGATCCCGGTTCGCCTGCTCGATGCTGGTAAAGGCATAACCGCGCCAGAACGACTCGCGAATGTAATCCACCGGGCGTTCCACCTTGCCTTTCACCCAGGGACTGTAGGGCATGCAGGCCAGAGGCTTGAAACCATAGTGCTGGGTAAAGTGCATGAACTCGACATTGAAAACAGTCTGCCCACCTGTGCGGCTGATCACCACATGCTTCATGTTGTCATAGAGCATTTCCATGGGAATCCCGCCCAGGTAGTGAAAGGCGGCAATATGGGCATCCATGAAGGACTGCAGGGTGCAGCGGTCAACGAACATGGCAAACATGGCCCGGGAAAATCCCAGGACCAGGACGAACAGGTAAACGGTAAAACTGCCGCCCTTGAAATCCGCGACCTTGAAGTCGGCCCAGTCCATCTGCCCCTGCAATCCGGGAATCGTCTCGAACCGGATGTAAGCCTGGCGCTTGCGTTTTCGTTTGCGCCTGCGGACATAGATTTTGACGGTATCGTATCCGCCAGCATAGCCTAACTGTTTGAGTCGTTGATAGATCCAGGTGGCACGGTAATCATCCTCTTCGAGGAAATCGTTAATCACCGGGTAGTAGGGAGCCAGGATGCTTTCGCGCCGTTGGGCCTTGTGGTAACCGGGAGTTTGTCCATTCTGAATATATTTTTTAACGGTCTTGCGATGGCGGCCAGTTCGTTTGGTGATCTCCCTTTGCGAAAGGCCTTGTTGATGCAATGCAATAATGTCCATGTACGCCTCCCATGAAATCATGGCGACACCCTCCTTTCAGGAAGGAGTCTACCATGCGGTGCTATTCATGGGTGGTACACTTTTCGTTCCCATTTTTGGTACATTATCGCATTCCCGGCGACAGCAACCGTCATTTTTGGATTTTTTAACCACTTAGCACTTTAAGATCAGTAACTTTCCGCTTTTCACCTGCAATATCACCTGCTATAGTAGCTCGAAAATCTGTACCTTGGAAATGCATCCTTCACCCCCTGCCATGGCCCCGTTAAACCACAACAACTTGAGGCAAGCCGATATGTCAAAGGCACCTGTAAATTTTGCGGAAATGGTCCGGGACGTCCGCCAGCAATTAGGGCTCAGCCAGGAAGAACTGGCCCACGAACTGGGCGTGAGCTTTTCCACAATCAACCGCTGGGAAAACGGCAAGACGGTTCCCTTTAAGCTCGCCAGATCGCAATTCAACGCCTTATGTGAATGCGTCTAGTACTTTCTGTTAACCGAGCAAGAAGCGCTATGTCTATTTCATCCATACCTCGTGGAATGCCCTTATATTTTGGTCTTGGCACCCCCCTAACCCCAGATCCGAATGGGCTATAACTGAAAGCTCGACCGTACCTGCTATTGATTAGACAAAAACTTTCTTGATGACACCAAAGAAACAAATGTCGATGCTCAGGTTTCGGTTCTTTTGTATGTTCAATGGCCCAATTGAGGTAGGCCAACTTGATTTCTTGCAGATCGAGTTCTAAATTCTTCCAAAATGACTCATTTAAACTCATTATATACACCCTAAATTTCCCTAAATATCAGTTTTTAATAATATTTTAACCGATTACCGACAAAATGTAAACAAATTAACCTATTGTAATTACATTATATATTGGTATAGTTATTCTATTTCTTCCTGTGTTCATCCAAAATTGAACAATCTCAGGTTAATCATAAGGGTATTTCGTTTATACGCTGGAAAAGGGTACCAGTACCAAAGAAACGCTTCATCTACACGTCCTGATTTACCTTGTTTTTTTATAAGTTGCCACAATCGCCACCGAACAGTTACCCTTAGGTGAGAAGGTTGCCGTGCATCAGTCGTATCTGTTCGCTCACTTCGACCCCCATTTTTTTTGTAGACGGGACAACGGAGCAACCTAAACCTTTCGACAATAGATGAAGTACTGGAGGATGCATGGGTGATCCTTATTAACAATCCGTCCAAAACGCCTTCCTACATCGGTGCTGTCAAGCGAACCCATGAGGAGTTTAAAACCTTTCTCAAGCACTGCCCGTGAAAAAGCTAAATCAAAGGATACCTTGTTAACCTTGGCTAAGAACTCCCCCATGAGTTGAACCATACGACCAACCGCGGATTTAACCATCAAACGACATGCTAAACCTATATTGTCAAGAATCGCATCCAATATACCGAAGGCCAAAGAGAATCGGCCTACTAATGGATCTTAGACTTGGCAAAGGAGGTCGTGATATTGGTGGGAAAGCCCAAAATTTCAAACTTGAAATGGGATATTGCTCTCAAACGATGGCTTTTGAAAATTTTCTGATAAAGATCACGAGGGCAAGAAAATTGTTACTTCATTTTTAACAAAATTTGTACATTAGTCATCACGCCAGGGATTGATTTGAATAATTTTTTCATTAAATATCAGCGGTATATGCCCACCATGGCTGTAAAGATAGATTTCATATTATAAAACTAAATGACGATGTCTCTAATATAGATCGGATACTTAACACATTGAAATTACATATCCAAAAATGAATCCATAAAGCTGGTTTCTTGACAAGAACTTGTAAGTATACTATTTACAATCGTATCCTTGAGTGCCATCGTTCAATTTTTCTTTTAATTTTAAACAATTGGAATCTAAATGAATAAATATGAACAAGCGCTTTTATCATTTACGCCGATTGAGCAATCTGAAATTCAGACCGTTTTAGATAAGTGGGAAAAAGACGTTTTTGGCTCATATTTAGTTACCAATATAAAAAATGAAAATAATTTAGAACTCTCTTCAATGAAAAAGCTTCTATGGAAGTTATATAGATGTAAAGACAAAAAAACACCTGAATTGGAAAAAGAATATAAACTTGAATGTTACAGACATACACTCAAGGGTCGTGAAATATCGTTCACCGCGCCTTTAAAAAAACCTAAAATTCTTGGGAGGGCGATTTCAAAGAGCAATTTTGTAACATTTTTAAAGAATAATTATTATACTGACCCTTTAAAAAAACCTAAAAAAAGTCAAATTGATAAATTATTAAATTCCCTTGTATTAGGTAATCCTCCAAGTATTAGGAGTGAAAATAGTATAAAAATAGCCTCCCATGGTGCATGGGTTACTTGGAGCAAAAACAAAAATAATAACGACCCATTTTTTTTTGCTAAATCACCAAAACGAGTTTATAAAGTATGTGCAAGTCTTGGATTAGATGATAGGCAAACAAGACAGGCCCATTTTCTTTTAAGGTATAATTACGATAACATAAAACTTCATTTTCCCACTATTGCCGATGCAGGACTCTTCCCATACTTTTATCATCCTCCAGAAGATGAATTGCATGGCCTTACCCGTCCCTACCAACCGCAACGCGTTTTGAGCGACGGTTTAAAGACTTTCAAAAGATGGCTTAAAAGGAGACCTGAAGCAGTACATTCTCCAACAAAAACAATTTCTGATTTAAATCTTCCTCTCGAATTATTGGCAGGCTAATCATGCAACCTTTATATTTTAAAAAATTTCTTTTATATGAAGAAAATTCAACTAAAACTAATTTTTTAATATTCCTTGAATCTTTAAATCAAACGGATTGGATAGATTTAATCGAAGGCATTATAACAGAAAATAAATATATTCAACTGCTAAGGTCAGATGCAAAAGATTTATCTGTAATAGACTATTTTTGTGCATTTTTTGATCAACTTAACTCTCATACTGTTAATTTGCTGAAAGAGGCACTAAATTTTCATTTCATTAAAGCGTTACCTGAAATCAAAAATAGATCAAGAAGTATTGCAGTTAAAATTTTAGAAATTTGTTCAATTTTAGAATGGGGTGTTAATAAAGATCTTATAGCACAAAAATTAGTATTGGACCCTGACCTTCCGGAAAGTTTAAGGATAAAAGCAGCAAATACTTTATCTGTATACGAAGATGGCATGGACTTAAACTTTTGGATCAGTGATTTAAATATATCAAAAAATCCTTTTTTCGCATTTGCTAGAATCCAAGCCTTGGAATTTTCTAATCCTAAAAAATCGTTAGAAACTTTTCGTTTCTTGAAAGAAAAACCTATAGATCTTTCAGACTACGAACTACCAATTAATTCTGCTGTTGATAAGTTATTATTAGAAAAAAACGGAAAGTTATTCCTTAAAAACCTTTATAATAATATAGAAGAATGGGCAGCAAATTTCATAAGTAATATTGTTGATAACTTAGAGCCGGCATTTCCTCAAGTTATTGAACTCCCAGATGTTTCTGTTAATAGTTTTTTAGGTGAAGATCCGCAAGGTATACAGCTTAAATTAATTAACACTGGTATTTTTGATCATGAAAGTTTGAATTATGCGTATAAAAATGGCTTTTTTAATTTTTTCAATATAGAAATTGACCCAATATATGATAAAAACTATACAAAATATTCTAAGCAATATTTCTCTCACTCTTTGGCTAACGCTATAACATCATTACCAAGAGTTATTTTTGAAGGTAACAGTAGCGATAATTTTAGTGATTTAGCGATAATTAATTCGTTCAAAGGATACAAATTACTATATCCCAAAGCCGGTTCTATAAAGCCTTTCAACAAAGAAGATCCAATCTCTTCTTTTGAAAAACTCATTAATTACCTTTTATCAAAACCTCAACCTCAGATTTTTTGTTTAGACAAAAGTGCTAAGAATTTTATTAGGATAATCTGGGACTTTCTTCATCAAGAAAATGAAAATTTGCTTGAAGGAAGGAATTTTAATACGTTTATAGAAAGAAATCATCAAAAACTTTTCCAACACATGTCTTCAAAAAACCCTCAATTTATTGTTGCTACAGGACCTACTTTGTCCTACGCTTTAGACAAAGGATTTGAATTATTTCTCACCATAGAAGACATTCAACTATACTCTCTGTTAAGGGGCAAAGATTTTTCTTATTGGGAAAATAAATTTTCTAGTTTTAATATACATAACGTCTGGAACTTCAATCTAAAACCATTAGATTGGCATAGTAATGAATCATTGATAATGCGTATACTATCAATTGCTTACCAAACAATCGACCGAATTAAACAAGACACATTATCATTCTCAAGATTTGTCCAAGATAGCTGGAACTCCCACAATTCCATTGGTCTAAGCATAGAGAGTATCCAAAGGTCAATTGAATCTTCTTATGATTTTAAATCTTTTAACGAAATCAACGACCCAAATTTCAGAGAATATAGAACATCTTTTAAAAGTAACGAAATAGACCCAACTGAATTAACTAAAGTTATAGCACCTCAAGTTTTTCAAAACTTTATTATATACAGGGATAAATTTTTAGATAGCAAAAAAAACATTGATTTATTATTAAATCATAAAAAAAATAAATTGACTTCGAACACCATCAATAACCTCTCCAGAGATATTGAAATATTTAATAAACATGGAAATATTTATAGTTTCTATGACGGCCAAATAGTTGGGAATAGAATTATTGAAAAACTAAGGGCTGCATAGAATGATTAAAGTTAATAAAGTAATCGATAGTGTTCCGTACACAAAATCTGTAATACCAGATAATAGGTTAAAATACTTGGCTAACAAATGCCATGAAGTATTGCAAAAGACTCCAGGAAACGTTTTAGAAATCGGAGTATATAAGGGCGGCACACTGCTTGCTATGGCAGATAAGATTCTTCCATTTTTTTCTCAAACAAAATTCTACGGTATCGATACATTTTCTGGCCATCCTTATACCGATGGGCATCCAGTCCATCCAGTCGGAAAGTATAGAGATGTTGATTTTGTTCATATGCAATCAATTATTAAAAGGAGGTCTATTCAAAAATCCGTATTTCTATTTAAAGGAAAAGTTGAAGAAATTTTTAAATCACTTGATCTTAAAAATATATCCTTTGCTCATATTGATTGTGACTTATATCTTCCCACTAAATTTTGTTGTGATTATATTACAAAAGTAATTAATCATGGTGGAATGATATATTTTGATGACTATGATCATGAGCATTGTCCTGGTGCTACCAGGGCGATAGAAGAATCTTTTCCAAAAAACCTAATCAACCTTGTATATCTTGAAGAAGATGACACAGGTTGGTCTTGTTTTATAAATTTATGAATACAATATTTTATCTTAAGAGTATTACAAAAAAATATCAATTATTGTCTAATAAATATACATTGGCTTTGGATAATATCGATTTAAAGATAAAAGAAGGAGAATTTATAACTATAGTAGGTCCATCGGGTTGTGGTAAAACTACATTGTTAAAAATTTTATCTGGAATAGAAACAAAAAGTTCAGGCGAAATATTATTTCATAATCCTATGCCTAAGTTAGGATTTGTTTTTCAGTCTAATACAATTTTTCCATGGAGAACTGTAGAACAAAACCTCACCTATTCTCTTGAATTAAGAGGGTTATCCAAAATTAAACGCCACAATGAAGCAATAAGACTCTCACGATTAATTGGATTTGATCCTGAATCAATCCTTGACAAATATCCTAAGGAATTATCAGGTGGGGAAACTCGTAGAGTTGCCTTAGGTATGGCTTTAGCGTATGATGCTAGCGTTTTCCTTCTGGATGAACCGACTTCCCAACTAGACTTTTATACAAAAGATCAGATTCATGAAGTTGTCCAAAACCTTTGGCTCAAATATAGCCATTTTACTTTTCTTTTTGTAACTCACGATATCGATGAGGCAATCTTACTAGGAAATCGGGTTTTGATCATAAATTCAGGAAAAATTTTAAATTCTTTAGATATAAACTTTTCTTATCCTCGAAAACAATCTTTGTTATCTGAACCTGTTTTTCATAATTACCGATCTACTATTCGCAATTATTATGAACAGTCATAAAAAATATTGAACGATCTATGTTGATGAAAAGTAAATTCAACAAATCAAATCTCTTATTCTCCATAGTATTTTTTTTATCACTTTGGGAATTATCTTCTTTAATTATTGATAATAACAAACTGTTTCCTACGCTCAACTACATTGCCATTAAATCTTTGCCAAGCATAGCAATTTTTGCGGGTGTACCTGAACCAAGTCATACTCAAGCTTTCTTAGTAATTTTAACTCATTTATCAAAAACTATTATTAGGATTATAATTGGATTTAGTATAGGTACTTTTTTAGGATTTACAGTTGGATTATTGATTCATTATTTTAAATCAACTCGAAATGCAAATTCTATTATTTTATTATTTTTTCGGTCTGTTCCACTTTTTGCATTAATTCCTCTTTTTTTACATTGGTTCGGTGGTAATGAGGCTGGGATATACATTTATATCGGTTTCAGCGTATTTATTGTTATTGCTACGAACACTTATGAATCAGTTTGGAATATTCCTTCTAATTATGCTTATCTTGCTCATTTTTCTGGAGCGAGCAAATTTCAAATTTTAAAATCTGTATACTTGCCAGCGATATTTCCTGAAATGCGGGGAAGTCTTAGAAATGTTATCGGGTTGCTTTGGGCTTTTTCTCTCGGCGCAGAATATCTTTCAGGTAATTCAGGTATTGGGTATTTAGTATATCAATCTTATTTGTATGCAGATATGGGAAAATTAATTGTATTTTTAATTATATATGCTTTATGCGGTCTTATATCTTTTTACTTAATTAATTTCACACTTTACTTGTTTCATTTATAGTTAAATTTTTTATAATTAGGAGAAAATATGAAATCATTTAATTTTGTTAAAAGTAAAATCATAACTGTAATATTTTTAGTTGTTTTATTTAGTTTTAATGGATGCGAAAAACAGAAAGAAGTTTCAAATGAACAAACAAATAGTGTAAAAACTAAACTTACAACTATAAAATTTGGAATGCTCCCTTATGGTGACCATACTTATGCTATTATTGGCGCAAAAAAAGGTTGGTTTAAGGAAGTTGGAATCGATTTAGAATATCAGTCAATTAAAGTTGAAGAGATTGTTCCTTTTTTAAAAAATAATACAATGGACGTAATATCTTGTCCACCCGGCATCCTTTTTTCTGCTTACGACAATGCCCCTAATTTAATTAGTTTTGTTTTTGGCGATTTATTTCAAGGTTATGCTATTTTGGCACAGCCTGATGCTGGCTATTTCAGTTACGAGGAATTTATAACTAAAGGCTATACACATGAGGATGCCATAAGAGCTACTATAAATCAGATGAAAGGAAAAATCTTCGCATACCCAACTGAAACAGCTATCAAGCCATTTATTGATCTTGCTCTCAATAAAGGTGGATTAACCTACAATGACATCATAACTAAAGTATTAGACGATCCTCTAACAATAGTAGCTATGAGGAATAAAGATGCTGATTTTCAAGTTGGAGGTGTTCCTTCACGCCTAACTCTCCAAAAAGATGGCTTTAAGCCAATTATCACATCTAGCGATTTTGCAAAAGGCGCAATTCCATCTGCCAATTCTTCTGAACTATCTAGCATTCTTCAAAATGGATGGGCGACTAATTTAAACTTTTATTCTGAAAACCAAGATACAATTCTTAGACTAGCTTCCGTAAATTATCGGATTATGCAATATATAAATGACTTCCCAAGTGAAGCAATTGAATTGCATATGCCCTATTTAAGTCAAGTATCTGGTCAAAGTTTCGATAGTAAAGATGGAATTATAATTTATAATAGTCTTGATCCATTTTTTACTTTCGATGCCCAAAAAGATTGGTTTTTAAATGTAGAAAGTCCTTTTTATTATAAATATATTAATGGCAGTATATTAAATAGTTTTATAGCAAATGGTATATACAAATCAAATCCTCCAAATGTCGATGATGTAATTTATGCTGATGATGTATACTTAAAATTAAATTCACTTAAAAATAGTACTTTGAAATTATTTTCCGCTATTGATAGAAACTTGGGTGAAAAAAACAATGAAGTGATCAGGAGCAAATTAAATATTGCCAAAAGAAATTTTGAAATATTTAATTTTTTTGATTCTGAACGTATTGCAAAAGAAATCGCTGAGGAGATGAATATTTTACCTTTAAAATGAACTCATAAATTTTGAACTCTGAAAACATATAAGACTTTTTGCTATTTTCATCGCCGATATTCTAATAATTTCTTAAATTGGCCGGACTTAAATTGCACTGTCGATATATATACAAAATAATTTTCCCCATATTCATACTTATAGCGGGAGCAGAAATCCTATCTTTGTTGGTAGGTTCTGATGTTTTTCCTGGATTCTTTGAATCAATTTCTGCCTTTTATCGAAGCGCTTTTAGTGACCCTATAATTAAAGCTCAAGGTGGTGGATCTTTTGGATTTTTTCCACATGTGATTTTCACTTTTTTACAATTAACCGCAGGCTTGTTAATTGGAATAATAATCGGACTATTTTCAGGACTAATTATATCTTCATCAAATTTTTTAAGTTATTTATTTGATCCAATCATTGAAATTTTTAGAGTCTTGCCACCTCTATTAATTATTCCATTTTGCACAATATTAATTTCTTCATCTCAAAATCTTGAGCTATTCATCATAGTTCTATATACATCCTTTTTAATTTTTATTTATAGTTTTAACTCTATTCAAAATGTTCCACTTAACTACAAACATTTGGCTATATTTATGGGAGAAAACTACATAGGTTTATTATTAAGAATAAAATTGCCAGCAATAGTTCCTGAATTAAGAGGTTCAATCCGCATTACAAGTGTTATGAGTTTAGGAATAGCTGTTGTTTGTGAGTATATGGTTTCTCCAACGGGAATCGGAAGGGTATTTAAATATTCAATTTCTTTTTCTAATGTTCAGTTGATTGTAGTAGGTATTTTTTGGACAATTATAATTGCATTTTTCATAGATTCTATCATAATCTTGACATTCCATTATTTATTAAAATGGACATCTCGCTCTAAACATTATCTTAATTGAGATCGTTAATTCGTTAAACATCATTAAAACTTTTGTAAACAAAAATCCAACGAATAGCGTTTTATCCATCGTCCCGAAGCAAAGCACATAGCGACGGCAAGCTACGCGGCCACAAAAATTTTGATAGAACCGATGGAACGATGAAAGGGATGATGGATAAAATGTTGTTGAACAGAGCCGCCCGATACCGTCGGTCAAGCTATGGAGTTTATATAGCTCACCCGTGGAAGAATGCAAGGGGACATTGGTTGTTTGGGTCTTGAAAGAGCTTTCCTGTCATCTCGTTCGACCAGTAATGTTTGGATAAACGTGTCTGTAGATGTTGGCTTACGGGGCCAATTTCATGTCCTTTCAGTCATCGGACGCACCCCACCGGTGGTACCTGCCGGAACCCGATCAACTCTGGTACAACAGTTCCTGTCGATGCTACGGCGGATCGCGTATCGGGCAGCATTTAGGGATCTTATGCACCACCAGCATCCGTCCCTTTCGGCATTGGGGACAGCAATGGATATCGATCCCCATTAACCGAAGCACGATCTGTCGGGCATCTTCAATCGCCGGTTCGGCGGTTACGGTCTGCGACCCCATCTGCTCCCGGATCGATGCGATGTTTTGCCGTTTGTCTCGATGAAACAGAAATCCGAAATAGCGGATTTTGACAAACCGCGGCGGCAGCACATGCAAAAGGAAGCGCCGGATGAACTCGTCGGCAGACAGGGTCATCCGGCGGGTCCGATCGGTCCGGCTGCGATCCTTGTATGAAAACGTCACCTTTCCATCATCCATTGATAATAGGCGATGGTTGGAGATGGCCACCCGGTGGGTATAGCGGCCCAGATAGTCGATCACCTGCTCCGGCCCGGCGAATGGCGCCTTGGCGTATACGATCCATTGCTTTTTCCTCAAGATGCCGATTTGCCGGGCAAATTCCTCACGGTCGGCCAAGAGTGAGATCCGGCCGGGAAAGCGTAATTCACCATTCTCATACCTTTCCTGAAGGCGGCCGAGATAGGTCTTGCGAAACTGTTTGGCCAGGGATTTGACTCGGAACAGATACGACTTGCGCGACGGGTTCCAGCGGGAGCGGTCGAACGACCAGGCACCGGCGGGAACCAGACAGTGGAGATGAAAATGATCGATCAAGGTCTGGGACCAGGTGTGCAGCACGCCGACGAATCCCAGTCGGCCGTTAAGGCGCCAGCGTGGATCGGCTGCGAACGCCTGCAGGGTTTCGTTGACGCTGCCGAATAGATTATCCAACATCACTTTCGGATTGCAGTGAATCATCGGATTTAGATCGTGCGGCAGCGTGAAGACCAGATGGAAATAGCCGGTGGGCAATAACTCGCTCCGGCGGGCATCCAGCCAGCGTTCCTTGGCCAGGGTGCGGCATTTGGGACAGTGGCGGTCACCGCAACTGTTGTAGGCGTTGCGTTCGAATCCGCAGCGGTCGCATTGCTGCCGATGTCCGCCCATCACGGCGGTACGGCAGAATCGGATATGGTGCATCGCCTTGAGGTGCTTGAGCGGAAGGCGGCGCTTTGCTGCATAGGTATCGCCATGGCGTTGGAGAATGTGTGCGACTTCAAGGGCTTGCCGACCGGTTCCAGGGCCGTCAGAAGGCCGCATGGCAAGGGCTTTCGCCTGCGGCCCGATCCAGCGGACTGATCACGTTGGCGATTTTTTGCCGGCTGGCGTGCAGATATCCTGAAGTGGTTTTTATGGCGCTGTGCCCCATCATGTGTTTGATTGCGTAGATATCGACCCCCATGTCCATCAAGTGCGTGGCAAAGCAATGGCGCAGGGTGTGAATCCCTCTTCCTCCGGTAATGCCCGCTCGTTTTTTGGCATGGTAATATGCTTTTTGCGCCGTACCCACCGGTAAGGGACGGGATTTCGACTTTCCGAAAAAGAGATATTCGTCGGGACGATAGGTCGTATAGTAGGAGCGCAGTTCCTGTAAAAGGCGTTCGGGAAGCAGGGTATAGCGATCCTTCATTCCCTTACCTTGCTCCACGCGAATCATCATGCGGGAGCTTTCGATATGGCAGGGCTTTAAATGGACCGCTTCGCTGACCCGCAGGCCGGCACCGTAAATGGTCATCAACAGGCACCGATGTTTGGGGTTGCTGGTGGCGTCAAACAGCCGGCGAACCTCTTCGATACTCAGCAGCATGGGCAGCTGTTTTTTTCTTGGTCGGGGCGGAATGCTGAATCGGGTCTGCTCCCATTTGAGCACTTCCCCGTAAAAACATCGCAAACCGGAGAAGACCACGTTGCACGAACTCCAGGCCAGCTTCCGTTCTTTGATCAGGTATAGCAGGTAAGCCTGGATCTGGTCGTCGTTCAGTTTTTCGGGTGACTTGCGGTAATACGCTGCAAGTCCGGCCACGGCGTTGGTGTAGGACTCCCTGGTTTTTGGGGAAAGCCTCCTGACCGTCATGTGATCGATGAATCTTTGCCGTAATGCAGTGCTCATAATGCCTCCTTTGAAAATGGTAAGGAAAATAAAAATCCGACCGGCCTGATGACGCGATCGGATGGCATTATAAGCGATGTCGATAGAATCTATAGACTTGAATACAGAAAAGAAGGAGGATGCATCGCGGGTAGATGGTTCAGGAGAAGTACTTCCGCGAAGCGGTTTTGTTCAACTTAACCATTATTCTCCTTTAAAGTAAAAATATCTAAAACTACTAGGTTATTAAGCGATATTTATTCAAAATCAGTAATTTCCGGCTAAGTACTTGCATTAACGGTATGTAATTCTTGCTCTTTAAAATTTGAATCAGGGGGTTTGCCAAAAACACCAGCGCGTAATTCATTCCGGATTTTTATGCGCAGTTGGCGGACTCTCTTGATGGAAACGCGCTCGTTAAATTGGCGATGGCAATAGATTGCCAGCAACAAATAGGTGATCAGACCTGCCAGAATTTGCACCATCAAGCCATGCTCGCTCCTGGCGATGAGATGATACACTTTAAGGTGCCGTTTCCACCAAGCGAAAAAATTTTCGATATCCCATCGGAGCTTATAGGCAGTGGCGATTTGCTCGGCAGTTAAATCAAAACGATTCGTAGCGATCCAGTATTTAACGCGATCCACCTCGTAACCCACCAAACGAAGTGGGGTTTGTGTTTGATTGACTTCCGTGGTGCCCAGAACAACGATGGCATCAAAAAAAACGATACTATCAGAGGCAATGGGGTTTTGTTTAATGATCGTTTTCTTGGTGCTGGCTTTAATCCGGCACATAAACAGCTTTCCATCATTCTGCCATTGGTCAAAGCGTTGATGGCTTTGATAACCCCGGTCCATCACACCGGTTTGACCGTCAGACAGGATCAAGCTGACGAAAGGTCTTTCAGCCCCGTTACCATCGGTAAGATAAAGCTTTCTTGGAATCGCCCGGTTCAGATCAAAACCGACGTGGACCTTCGCCTTCTTGGATTTTTTACGGTAGTCGGCCCAATGCATGGATAAGGTTGCATCGATGAGGGAACCGTCGATCCCCACCAGATCACCGAGTTCGGGATGTTGCTTGGGTAAAATCGAAGATGCCTGAGCTTGTAAGTTCTGATAGACATACATGAACTGTTCAAGTCCCCGGCTGTTGGTGGCCTCTGAGAAGCTGCTCTTTTTGATTCCGTTTTCTGGTGCGATGGCACTTTTGGCAAAATCATCTTCTTCAAGCACTTGCAGCAGGTGTTGAGCAGAATGGTGTTCTTCAAGATGAAAGTAAACCAGCGCGTGTCGCCGGGAATGCGATAATGTACCAAAAATGGGAACGAAAAGTGTACCACCCATGAATAGCACCGCATGGTAGACTCCTTCCTGAAAGGAGGGTGTCGCCATGATTTCATGGGAGGCGTACATGGACATTATTGCATTGCATCAACAAGGCCTTTCGCAAAGGGAGATCACCAAACGAACTGGCCGCCATCGCAAGACCGTTAAAAAATATATTCAGAATGGACAAACTCCCGGTTACCACAAGGCCCAACGGCGCGAAAGCATCCTGGCTCCCTACTACCCGGTGATTAACGATTTCCTCGAAGAGGATGATTACCGTGCCACCTGGATCTATCAACGACTCAAACAGTTAGGCTATGCTGGCGGATACGATACCGTCAAAATCTATGTCCGCAGGCGCAAACGAAAACGCAAGCGCCAGGCTTACATCCGGTTCGAGACGATTCCCGGATTGCAGGGGCAGATGGACTGGGCCGACTTCAAGGTCGCGGATTTCAAGGGCGGCAGTTTTACCGTTTACCTGTTCGTCCTGGTCCTGGGATTTTCCCGGGCCATGTTTGCCATGTTCGTTGACCGCTGCACCCTGCAGTCCTTCATGGATGCCCATATTGCCGCCTTTCACTACCTGGGCGGGATTCCCATGGAAATGCTCTATGACAACATGAAGCATGTGGTGATCAGCCGCACAGGTGGGCAGACTGTTTTCAATGTCGAGTTCATGCACTTTACCCAGCACTATGGTTTCAAGCCTCTGGCCTGCATGCCCTACAGTCCCTGGGTGAAAGGCAAGGTGGAACGCCCGGTGGATTACATTCGCGAGTCGTTCTGGCGCGGTTATGCCTTTACCAGCATCGAGCAGGCGAACCGGGATCTTCTCAGCTGGCTTGACGAAACAGCCAATCGCAGGAAGCATGGAACCCACCGGCAGCTGGTGGACCTGCGCTGGCGGCAGGAACAATCCAGCTTAAGTCCATGCCCTGCCAGCGACTACGATACGTCCATAAAAGAGTATCGCAGGGTCTACAAGGACTGCTATATTTCCTATAACGCCAGCCGGTATCAGGTGCCGCCGGATGTGGTCGGCAAAAAGATCCTGCTGAAGGTCAAGGACGGTATCATCCGATTCTACGATGACGACCGGCTGCTGGCCACGCATAGGGAAGCCGAGGAAAAGGGCAGCTGGGTTACCGATGCGAATATCACCGCCCAGATCCTGAAGCAGCGGCAGAAAGCGAAAAAGAAATACGGTCGCACCAAAGGCAAGGCCACCCGGGGACTGGTGAATGCTAGTTTGTTCCCACAGGTGCTTTACCGTCCGCTGTCCGTGTATGAGCAGATCGGCACATGGATCAACTGATCGCCGACCGCCTCCAGGACAACCTCAAACGGCTCAAGCTCACCCAGGCCGCCGAGATGCTCGAAACCGTGGTCGCCAAAGCCGAGTCCGACAAGGACTCTTATCTGTCTTTTCTGGATCAGCTGCTGGAAGAGGAAGTCGCCGCCAAGGAAAAACGGCGCGTACAGACCGCCATGAAGACCGCCGGGCTGCCATCGGCCAAGACCATCGAAGAGTACGATTTTACCTTTCACCCCAAGCTGAACAAAAAGGAGGTGATGGCCCTTTTCGATCTGGATTTCATCGGCAAGCAGGAGAACGTGATTTTCCTGGGACCGCCGGGCGTTGGCAAAACCCATCTGGCCATATCGCTGGCGATCAAGGCCTGCCATCACGGGTTCAAGGTCTACTTCACCACCATGGACACCCTGATGAGGAAACTCAAAGAGCCCCAGTCCCGGCACAAGGCATATCTGACTTCGGCCCTGGTGGTAGTCGATGAAGTCGGGTACCTGCCCATCGACACGAAGGAGGCGTATCTGTTCTTTCAGTTCGTCTCTTATCGCTACGAGCGATCATCGACGCTGATCACCTCCAACAAGAGCTTCGGGGACTGGCAAGAGTTGTTCGGCGAGCAGGTCATCGCCACCGCGATCCTCGACCGGCTGCTGCATCACTGCCGGGTGGTCAACATCAAGGGGCACAGCTATCGGCTCCGCGGGCACAGTTTTTCAAAGAACGATTTCGCCACGGTCGGTTCCTCAGGGTTGGCCGACGTGGATGGGAAGACGGAGAATCAATGAGCTCCAGGGTGGTACATTTTTATTTTCCCACTTCTGGTACACTTTTCATTCCCATTGACAGCGCGCGCAGATGTTCCTCAAAAGTCATCTGCAATGGTCGGTTTCCTTTGGAATCAAGAGCTGGCATCCGTGATGTTGCCTCAGTCGCTGGTTGAAAAAAAGAGAAAAACTCCAGGGCATTGAGCTTTTGGAAAGGGTCGAATGTGCGTGGCATGTATAACCTCTTGATATAATAGGGTATACAAAACGCCGCCCATATTGACGACCCAATGTCAAGCAAAAATATCGTTTAACCTGCTGATTTTAAATTATTTTTATGCAATTCCTTAACCGGATTTTACTGATTCAAAATGTATTTCCTGAACCGGTAAAAGTTACTTGCATCGGGTTTGCTGAATAAATAGCAGGAAAAAGCTTTTCACTATTGTCTTTATTTTGTACTTCACCATTTTTAATATGCGATAAATATGCGATTGTGCAGCCGGAACCGTTACAAAACTCGTTTAAACTCGCATAAACTAACATTTAAATCAATAACTTATTGAAATCATTCACTATCTGTCTATTCCCGCCCTCGGCACCATAGATATCAAAAGGCTGTAATCCTAACGGGTTGCAGCCTTTGTATTTTCGGTGGGTGCGTATAGGGTGCGGTATGGTGCTGAATCATCAAGCTTATTGACGGCTCCCCTATTGGCTCCGGGGATAAGGTGACCATACACGTCAACGGTCATATGGATGGAGTGGTGACCATGTTGTTCCTTCACATAAACCGGGCTTTCACACTATCTCAATAACAGCGTGGCGAATGTATGCCGAATATCGTGAAACCGGATCTGTCTTAACCCTGCCTTTGCCAATATGCGCTTGAAAGTGTTGAAGGTGCTCTGTTGAAAATTTCAGCGAGGATAACCCTTTCCGAGAGCTTTTATATGATCTGTCATGTTTTCGCTGCCTCCGAACCAACGAGCAGCTTTGCAAGATCCTCATCAATACGATCTGCCGATTGGGAGAGTTCTATTGCGGCATCAGTGCTCAGGAAGTTGAACCGTCCGAACCCATCATATAAGTTCGTAGACCTCTGTTCACGGACCCCATAGGTGATGGGGCAAATGCTCATTCAGCCTCCCGCACCGTAACCGCACCGACCATTTCCCCTCCCACCGCAAGCAACTGGCTGAAAAGATCCTGCCGGTCGATCCTCCGGGCTCGAAGGAGGGCTTCCAGATTGCACCCCTCGGGCAACAGCCCTTCCAGAAAGGGCGGGAAAGTTTCATACGCGTATGGCTCAGCTCGGACGGGAGCTGTCAGGGAAACCGGGGGGCCGGCATATGCGGAACGATACGTGAAGCGGAAGGTTGTCCGCGGAGAAGTTTCCTCCAGGCCCCCCGCATGGACATCGTGCATGAAAACATCAGCCTTGCGCATCGTTACCCGCCTTGTAACGGTCCATCAACGGACTGTCCAGCGACAAGGAGATATTGAGCGCTCCCAAAACGTTGAACAAGGTCTTCAACCGAACCGTTTTCTTGCCGTTTTCAATGTCATAAACAACCGTTTTTCCCACACCCCGGCAATATAGGCCAAATTGATTCGCGACAGGCCCGCCTCTTTCCGGTGGAATTGGACGATACGCCCAATCTCCTGGATTTTTTCTGCGCCTGTTTTTACCGTCATCACAGCAAATTCAATCGTTATGAATTTTCAATCAAACTGAAACAAATATATTTAACGAATAGCGTTTTATCCATCGTCCCGAAGCAAAGCACATAGCGACGGCAAGCTACGCGGCCACAAAAATTTTGATAGAACCGATGGAACGATGAAAGGGATGATGGATAAAATGTTGTTGAACAGAGCCGCCCGATACCGTCGGTCAAGCTATGGAGTTTATATAGCTCACCCGTGGAAGAATGCAAGGGGACATTGGTTGTTTGGGTCTTGAAAGAGCTTTCCTGTCATCTCGTTCGACCAGTAATGTTTGGATAAACGTGTCTGTAGATGTTGGCTTACGGGGCCAATTTCATGTCCTTTCAGTCATCGGACGCACCCCACCGGTGGTACCTGCCGGAACCCGATCAACTCTGGTACAACAGTTCCTGTCGATGCTACGGCGGATCGCGTATCGGGCAGCATTTAGGGATCTTATGCACCACCAGCATCCGTCCCTTTCGGCATTGGGGACAGCAATGGATATCGATCCCCATTAACCGAAGCACGATCTGTCGGGCATCTTCAATCGCCGGTTCGGCGGTTACGGTCTGCGACCCCATCTGCTCCCGGATCGATGCGATGTTTTGCCGTTTGTCTCGATGAAACAGAAATCCGAAATAGCGGATTTTGACAAACCGCGGCGGCAGCACATGCAAAAGGAAGCGCCGGATGAACTCGTCGGCAGACAGGGTCATCCGGCGGGTCCGATCGGTCCGGCTGCGATCCTTGTATGAAAACGTCACCTTTCCATCATCCATTGATAATAGGCGATGGTTGGAGATGGCCACCCGGTGGGTATAGCGGCCCAGATAGTCGATCACCTGCTCCGGCCCGGCGAATGGCGCCTTGGCGTATACGATCCATTGCTTTTTCCTCAAGATGCCGATTTGCCGGGCAAATTCCTCACGGTCGGCCAAGAGTGAGATCCGGCCGGGAAAGCGTAATTCACCATTCTCATACCTTTCCTGAAGGCGGCCGAGATAGGTCTTGCGAAACTGTTTGGCCAGGGATTTGACTCGGAACAGATACGACTTGCGCGACGGGTTCCAGCGGGAACGGTCGAACGACCAGGCGCCGGCGGGAACCAGACAGTGCAGATGAAAATGATCGATCAAGGTCTGGGACCAGGTGGGCAGCACGCCGACGAATCCCAGTCGGCCGTTAAGGCGCCAGCGTGGATCGGCTGCGAACGTCTGCAGGGTCTCGTTGACGCTGCCGAACAGATTATCCAACAGCGCCTTCGGATTGCAGTGAATCATCGGATTTAGATCGTGCGGCAGCGTGAAGACCAGATGGAAATAGCCGGTGGGCAATAACTCGCTCCGGCGGGCATCCAGCCAGCGTTCCTTGGCCAGGGTGCGGCATTTGGGACAGTGGCGGTCACCGCAACTGTTGTAGGCGTTGCGTTCGAATCCGCAGCGGTCGCATTGCTGCCGATGTCCGCCCATCACGGCGGTACGGCAGAATCGGATATGGTGCATCGCCTTGAGGTGCTTGAGCGGAAGGCGGCGCTTTGCTGCATAGGTATCGCCATGGCGTTGGAGAATGTGTGCGACTTCAAGGGCTTGCCGACCGGTTCCAGGGCCGTCAGAAGGCCGCATGGCAAGGGCTTTCGCCTGCGGCCCGATCCAGCGGACTGATCACGTTGGCGATTTTTTGCCGGCTGGCGTGCAGATATCCTGAAGTGGTTTTTATGGCGCTGTGCCCCATCATGTGTTTGATTGCGTAGATATCGACCCCCATGTCCATCAAGTGCGTGGCAAAGCAATGGCGCAGGGTGTGAATCCCTCTTCCTCCGGTAATGCCCGCTCGTTTTTTGGCATGGTAATATGCTTTTTGCGCCGTACCCACCGGTAAGGGACGGGATTTCGACTTTCCGAAAAAGAGATATTCGTCGGGACGATAGGTCGTATAGTAGGAGCGCAGTTCCTGTAAAAGGCGTTCGGGAAGCAGGGTATAGCGATCCTTCATTCCCTTACCTTGCTCCACGCGAATCATCATGCGGGAGCTTTCGATATGGCAGGGCTTTAAATGGACCGCTTCGCTGACCCGCAGGCCGGCACCGTAAATGGTCATCAACAGGCACCGATGTTTGGGGTTGCTGGTGGCGTCAAACAGCCGGCGAACCTCTTCGATACTCAGCAGCATGGGCAGCTGTTTTTTTCTTGGTCGGGGCGGAATGCTGAATCGGGTCTGCTCCCATTTGAGCACTTCCCCGTAAAAACATCGCAAACCGGAGAAGACCACGTTGCACGAACTCCAGGCCAGCTTCCGTTCTTTGATCAGGTATAGCAGGTAAGCCTGGATCTGGTCGTCGTTCAGTTTTTCGGGTGACTTGCGGTAATACGCTGCAAGTCCGGCCACGGCGTTGGTGTAGGACTCCCTGGTTTTTGGGGAAAGCCTCCTGACCGTCATGTGATCGATGAATCTTTGCCGTAATGCAGTGCTCATAATGCCTCCTTTGAAAATGGTAAGGAAAATAAAAATCCGACCGGCCTGATGACGCGATCGGATGGCATTATAAGCGATGTCGATAGAATCTATAGACTTGAATACAGAAAAGAAGGAGGATGCATCGCGGGTAGATGGTTCAGGAGAAGTACTTCCGCGAAGCGGTTTTGTTCAACCTAGTTTAAACGGCCTAATAGCCGCCTTATAATACGACCATTTCGCAGACGAAATCGGATTAGAAGCCCAATTGGCCTTCTAAATGCCGGATTAGGAGCCCAATTGGGCTCCTAATAATTTAACTATTAGGTCAAGTTTCACCCCGTTATTATGCACGATCAGACGCAACGCCATACAAAAAACACCGCATACCAAATCGGCAGCGGCGGTTCAGGAACAGAATTTTGGTGGAACCTGTTTCGCCATGGCGGAAGGATCAAAGGCGGTGATGGAAGGCCGGGGGCCGCCTGCCATGGAAATATTTATTGCGATTTGGAGATTTTGAATCATTACCAACTCCGTTTACAGATGGTTCATCCGTAAGCAAGATGGTCGTCAATGATCGGTGTTTTACCATAGAAAACAGGATTTGCAAATGTAGACCTTGGATTTTTCCATTGGCAACTGTAATTGGATTGGGGTCTTATTTTTTCCCCTCACCCTGTCCCTCTCCCCACAGGAGCGAGGGAACGTCTGGATGAGGCTTCGCGGCAAACAGCGCGGTATGGGTGGCCATCGATATTCCGAAATCGCCGGCACCCCTAACAAAAAACAAATTGGCGTGCGGTAACCTTGACTTTTTTAATCGTGCAGTCTTTTACGGCGATTTGTGATATAGGCATCCGCTTTGGATCGGGTTCTGTTCGGAATGAATCGAGACTATCATTCTTTGGGTCATTCCGGAATGAGTTGGAATCATGCTATTTGAATATCTTCTGGATGCCGGATCGAGTCCGGCATGACGAGTTTGGAATTAAAGAACCATTATGCAACCGAACGTCCCAAAAACCCTACAAAGCACCAATGGGTTTAAAGCACACTGAAGTGGCGCGGAATATTGAGACAGGTGTATAAGCAATGGATCAAGAATATCGAAAGGAAAGATCCATGGCAAAACATCGTATCCGTCGTAGCGCAGAATTCAAGGCGAAGGTCGCCCTTGCTGCATTGTCCGAGGCAAAGACCCTGGCCGAACTATCCAGTGAGTATGGCGTTCATCAGACACAAATCACTCGCTGGAAACAGGAACTGGTCGCCAATGCACCGGATTTGTTTGGTAAGGCTAAGAAAAAGGCGCTCAACCACGAAGCCGAGGTTAACGAACTTCACCGCCAGATCGGCAAGCTCAAGGTTGAAAACGATTTTTTGTCCAATCTGCCCGGTCTGAACTCGACCGGGCGCAGAAACAGAAGGTGATTGCAACCGGTCACCCGGATGTTTCTGTAAAGCGGCGCTGCCAATTATTGGGTATATCCCGTGCAAGTTATTATCGTGGCCCCTCTATGGGACTGCGGCAAGGGGACCGGGAACTGATGCGTCGGATCGATAGACTCTACACGGATCATCCCTGGATGGGCAGTCGTTCCCTGGCCGATCATTTAACGAGTCCTGATCGACCGATAGGACGCGGGCGTGTCAGACGCCTGATGCGTATCATGGGCATCGAATCCCTGGCACCCAAGCCGGGTACCAGCAGGCGTCAACCCAGGCATCCGGTCTATCCCTATCTGCTGCGAAGGATGACCATTGATCGCCCCAACCAGGTGTGGGCCACCGATATTACGTATATTCACATGGCCCGCGGTCATATGTATCTAATCGCAATCATGGACTGGGCTACCCGGAAAGTCCTCTCCTGGCGGTTATCCAATACCCTTGACACACAGTTTTGCGTGGAGGCACTCAAAGCAGCGCTACTCAAATATGGCGCTCCGGAAATCTTCAACAGTGACCAGGGTTGCCAGTTCACGAGCGAGGCCTTTACATCCGTGCTGAAAGCCTGGAAAGTCAAGATTAGCATGGATGGCAAGGGACGGTTCAAAGACAACATCTTTATCGAGCGCCTCTGGCGCACCCTGAAATATGAAAGAATATACCTCAGGGATTACGAAACCGGTGTTGAACTATCCCGGGATCTGGCCATCTGGTTCGACTGGTACAATGAAAACCGGAAGCATTCGTCCCTTGACAAACTGACCCCAAATGAGGCTTATGATCAAGGACTTCAAAATCACAACCGGGCCGCCTGAAGCCGACAACAATCATGATTTCGTCTCATTGCTTATTTCACCCTTCAGGCTGTCTCTCTTTCCAGGACCATTTAACACCTGTTCCCCATATTTTTTCTGGCATCGATTTTCTTCCTCAACTTTTTGTCGAGGATCATCCTGGCACCGCTGTTGCCAACCGTCGAGCAGGATCTTGGCATCAGCCACGGCACGGCAGGATCGCTTTTTTTATTGATCTCGGTCGGATATTTCGCGGCCCTGCTGGCATCGGGCTTTGTCTCGGCCCGTCTTCTTCATCGCCGGACCATCGTGCTCTCGTCCGTAGCCCTGGGGCTCGCCCTTTATCTCGTCGCCTTCAGCCATGGACTTTTCGGAATGCGGGCCGGCCTGATCCTCGTGGGGATGGCCGCGGGACTCTACCTTCCTTCGGGAATCGCATCGATTACCCACCTGGTCGACCCCCGGCACTGGGGGAAGGCCCTGGCCATCCACGAAGTGGCCCCCAACCTGGCCTTCGTGGCAGCACCCCTGCTGGCCGAGTTCATGCTGGGGTGGATTTCATGGCGCACGGTCCTGGTCGTCCTCGGCAGCCTGACGATAGCTTCATCGATCACCTTTTCCAGGTTCGGTCGGGGCGGCGACTTTCCCGGCAGCGCACCCGGCTTCGGGGCGTGCAAAACGCTATTCAGGCTGCCGGCCTTCTGGATCATGACGGTGCTCTTTATGCTGGGAATCAGTTCCACGATCGGAATCTACACGATGCTGCCGCTTTTCCTGGTGTCGGAGCATGGAATGGATCGCAGCCTGGCCAACGAACTCATCGGCCTTTCCCGCCTGCTGAGCATCGCCATGGCCCTGCTGGCCGGAGTGGTCAATGACCGCCTGGGACCCAAACGCACCCTGATGGTCGTATTGTTTTTGACCGGCACCATGACGATCCTGCTCGGGCTGCTGCCGGGATTCTGGTTGGTTCTCCTGGTTTTCGTGCAACCACTCATGGCGGTCAGTTTTTTCCCGCCCGCATTTGCCCTTCTTTCCAGCGTCGGTCCGCCCGAAGTGCGCAACATCTCGGTTTCGCTGGCCGTGCCCATGGGATTTATGGTCGGCGGAGGCGTCATGCCCCTTTTTATCGGACTCATGGGAGACAGGGGCAGCTTTTCCGGCGGCATCGCCATCTTGGGGGGATTGATTTTGGCAGGTGTTCTGCTGTCAGCGTTCCTAAAGCCGAATCAGGAAGATAGAGGTTGATCGGATGCCATCAGGCAACGAATTTCGTCTCGGCACCCCTGGCAAGCAAACGAATCGCTCTTACCCAGAAAACCGCCTGCTTCCAGTTGGTCCCCAGGGCACCGGATGGACACACATCGATGCATCGATAGCATTTATTGCAACGGCTTTTGTCGATGGCGATCTCTTTTTCCGATGCACAACCGATCGCCCCGGCATCGCAGGATTCGATGCACTGCCGGCAGTTTTTGCACTTCGCCGCGTCATGGTCGATATGCGGCATAAACCACATTCGTTCCCTGTTCGAAGTGCAATACTCCATCAGCGAAGCGAGCATTCCCCGGGTATGTAGTTTTTTCAGCTCCGCCAGTTCAATCCGGGCGATATTTTTCATCTCGATCTTTTCGGCGATGCCCTGAATGACCGCTGTGAATTGCATTGAAACATCGTCGTCTGGCTGTCCTTTTCCGAACGCAGTTTCCAGGTCTCCCAGGCGCTGCCGGCCATCGACCTTGGCCGCATGGGGGGCAACGATCTGGGCGCCGCCCACGATCGTGCAGCCTTTCCCGATCAATTCTTTCGCCAGAAGATAGGGCACACGGTTGATGACGCAATTGCCGAAGGTTGAAAACACGAAAGCCGAAGCGCCATTGTACGGGGGTAGGTTTTCGATCAAGTGCCTGGCGGAATTGGGGATATCCCAGTATTGCACCGGGACGCCGAGTACGATCAGATCCGGATGGTGAGGGTATCTGTCCGTATTGAAATCACGGAGATGGAAGATATCGGCATTCCATTGCCTGGAAAGTAAGGCCTCGTGCGCTTGTTGTGCCAGCAATCGGGTATTTCCAGAACAGGAATAATAGAGAATTAAGGCCTTCAATCAATTTTCCTCTTTTCTCGCGACGGTTGCGAATTCTTCCGATTGCGGATCATAAGGGGTTCCGGCAACATCCGAGTAAAACCCCTCGACGAAAAAACCCGCATCCAGAAACTCCCTTTCGAGTGCTTCGGGTGCGAAATATTGCAGCCAATTGTAGATGGTTCTAGTGCGTTGTGCTTCAACAATTGTGTATTTGTCAAGCACGACCTTTTCCCGTTCATACTTGAAGGTATTCACAAAGCCATAGTACCTGTCGGGCGACCAGAATCCGTCGAGCTGGTTCGCTTCAACCGTTGCGGTTTCCTTTCTTTTTTCGAATGCCGACAGGGAATAGACATCGAGCAGGACCTGTCCGCCGGGGTTCAGGATTTCATGAAATTTGTTCAGCAGTCCCTTTCTTTGCATCGGGCTGAGCGCGCAAAAATCGCACATGATCATCAGGACAAGGTCGAACCGGCGCTCTGTGGCAAACTCCAGGTAATTTTGATTCAGGTAGCGAATATTAAAGCGCTCGCGGGCCGCTGCATTTTGCGCATATTCGATGGACCGGATCGAAAAATCGATGCCGGTCACATTCGCTCCGCGTCTTGCCAACCGCTGGGCGTACAAGCCAGGGCCGCAGCCGAAATCAACGATATCAATACCGGCATCCACATTGAACCGATCTGCGATCCAATTTACCGATCGATCGATGAACGCCGCGTTTCTCGAAGAAACGTCGATGGCCGCGTTGAGGTGAAACGAAAGCATCTGCTTCGAGGTATGATCGTCGGTCCACAAATCGCTTGCCGTGTAAAACTGAAACGGCTCCGGCCGCTGGTTGATCTTTTCCAATGCTTCAAACATGCGCTCTCCCAACGAACAGATCTCACGATTTTTTCGTGTGAAACGACGTGCCAAAAAGCCTCTAAACAGGCCCTTGATTTCCCGAATCTTCTATAACACTTGAAAGAACATTAAAAAACAGGTAGTTTATCAGGATAAAGCCAGTCTCGACGTTCGCATTCTTCTTAAGGGCCGCATCGATCATGCCACCAGACGCGCCACCCGTTTCGCCGACCGCCGAAAATGCCTCCATCTCATTGGAGGAGGCCAATTCCATTGTCCTGATTTTGGACGGCCGGGGACAGGTACAACTTCTCAATCGATTCGGTCTGGAATTCTTCGGATACCACCACTCGGAAATTTTCGGCCAACCCGTTGTGGGCACCATTATTCCTGAAAAAGATCGTGCGGGCAACGACATGGCGGCCATGATCGATGGCCTGCTGCGCAACCCCGACGACTACGTCCGCCAGATCAACGAAAACTGCCGCAAAAACGGCCAGCGCGTCTGGGTGGTCTGGTCCAACCGCGCCTTTCGGGACGAAGCGGGAAAGGTTTCCGGGATCTTGTGCGTGGGCAACGACATTACCGACCGCAAGGCCATGGAATCCTTATTGGAACAGGACAGGGTGAAACTGACCGCCCGGGTCCAGGAACAGAACCAAAGCCTGAAGGAGGCCAACGAGAAACTGAAGGCCGAAATCGCACAAAGGGAGAAGGTCCAGCAGGAATTGCAGGAAAGCCGCAACCGCTACCGTCTGCTCTCCGAAGCCTCCACCGAAGGGATCCTGTTTCACGAAAACGGAGTCATGATCGAGGTCAACGACGCCTTCGCCGAACTGGTCGAATGCCCGCGGCAACGCCTGATCGGCATGGACGTGATCGAAAATTTCATCGCGCTCGAAGACCAGGAGCGCGTCAGGCGTCGTGTCGACTCCGAAGACGAACGCCCCTATGAAATCACGGGCCGCTCTGTCACCGGGCGTACATTTCCCGTGGAACTGCGCGCCCGCCTCGGCGAATTTGCCGGGCGCCGCTGCCGCGTGGTCACCGTCCGGGACATCACCAACCGCAAAAAGACCGAACGAAAGCTGATCCAGTCCCAGAAAATGGAGGCCGTCGGCACCCTGGCCAGCGGCATCGCCCATGACTTCAACAATATGCTGGCCGGCATTCAGGGCAACGTGGAGATCCTCCGGCGCCAGGCCTCCGATGATGACCCCCAGCGCAAACGCATGGACATCATCTGCCAGATCGTGGAACGGGGCGCCAAACTCACCAAACAGTTGCTCGGCTACGCACGGGGCGGACAGGAGGAAGTGCGCGAGATCAATCTCAACCGATTGATCGAAGGCACCTTGGAAATGTTCGGGCGCGCCCAGCGGCACATCGTCATGAGGACCCGCATGGATCCCGATACCCCCAGGGTCAAGGGCGATCCCACCCAGATCGAACAGGTATTGCTGAATCTGATGATCAACGCCGTGCATGCCATGCCGGACGGCGGGCAACTGTTCATCGAAACTGCAGCGACCCGGCTCAGCAGGAACGAAAGCCGCGTATACGAGGTTGTTCCCGGACGCTATGCCCTGCTTTCGGTGCGGGATACCGGCAAGGGCATGGACCGGGAAACCCAAAAGCAGATCTTCGAACCCTTTTTTACCACCAAGGAGCGCGGCGAGGGCACGGGACTGGGGCTGGCCTCCACTTACGGCATCGTCAAGGCCCATAAAGGCTATATCGAAGTATACAGCGAACCGGGAGAAGGATCGCAGTTCAATGTGCTGCTGCCTGCATCCGACGGCACGGAAACGGCGGAGGTCGCCGACGAACCCGCCGTGGAAACGGGCACGGGAACCCTGATGATCGTGGACGACGAACCGGACTTTCTCGATGTGGGGCGGGAAATGCTGGAACTGCTCGGTTACACGGTCATCCCGGCCGCCAGCAGCGAAGAGGCGCTGGAACGCTTCTCATCCGCTCCCGGCTCCGTGCAGCTGATCATCCTCGATATGATCATGCCCGGTCCCCCCGTCAGCGAAACCATCCGGCGGCTGCGGGAAATCGACGGTTCAGTCCCCGTGCTCCTGGCCAGCGGCTACAGCCAGGACGCAGAAGCCGTCCGCCATTCACTGACGATGTGCAGCGGCTTCATCCAGAAACCCTTCCGCATGGTCTCCCTGTCCCGCAAGATCAAGGCAATTTTCAAGGACGCACAATGAAGATCGCTGACATCGGCGGAGAGTTCGCCCTGATCGAACGGCTTTGCGCCCAAGCGCCCAATGCGCATCCGGATCTGCTGGCCGGCATCGGCGACGACGCCGCCGTTATCGGCGGGATCCAGGCCGATGGCAGCCATCTGCTGGTCACCACGGACATGCTGGTGGAAAACAGCCATTTCCGGTGCGACTGGGCCACGCCCGAACAGATCGGAATCAAGTCGGTGGTCTGTAATGTCAGCGATATCGCCGCCATGGGCGGCACGCCCACCTTCATGTTCGTCTCTTTGGCCCTGGCACCGGAAACCGAGGTTCAATGGGCGGAATCGCTCTACCGGGGAATGGGTAAGGCCTGTCGACGCTACGGGGTGACCCTGGCCGGCGGGGACACCACCCATGGGGCCGCGGTCACCATCAGCATTACCCTGCTGGGGCGCGTGGCCCCCGAAAATCTCTGCCTGCGCAGCCATGCCCGCCCCGGCGATTTTCTCTGCGTCACCGGCCCTCTGGGATCGGCCGCCGCAGGTCTGGCCATGATGACCGCAGGGTTGAAGCCGCCCGACCTGCTGAAGGAAAAGCATCTGACGCCCGGCTGCCGCCTGGACGTCGGCCCGGCCATCGCGCCGCTGGCCCACGCCATGATCGATATCAGCGACGGACTGGCCGCCGAGGTCAACCACATCTGCAAACAGAGCGGGACCGGCGCCGCGATCGTGGCAGCCGATATCCCCATGCATCCGCTGGCGTTCGAAGCCGCCCGTATGACCGGCAGCGACCCGTTGACCTTCGCCCTGGCCGGCGGCGAGGATTTCGAACTTCTCTTCTCCATCGCCCCGCAGGACCGGCAGCAACTGGAACGCCGCGGCATCGATGTTGTCACGGTGGGTAAGGTTACCAATGCCGCCGCGGGGATATTGATTCGACTGCCCGACGGAAAGCGCGAAAAACTCGCCGGCGGCTACAATCACTTCTCCTGAATCTACAGATTGATTTACTCGTAAACTGTCACCATTTATGTCATTCCCGCGCAGGCAGGAATCCAGCATTTTTAAATTGTTATTTGAACGTCGAACAGTGAACATCGAACGTCCAACGTCGAATGTTGAGATCGCTTCGCTCCGTCAATCGATTAAAAGAATCACCGGTCGTTGATACGGTCTGTGAGATAGGGTTTGATCGTATGAAAAACGGCAGGATGCCTCATTCGACGTTCGAAGTTGGGCGTTCGATGTTCGACGTTCTTGGGTTTGGGATTTTCTGGATACCGGATCAGGTCCGGCATGACGAGCCTGAGACCTTTTTCAAGTCCATTGCGGATTAACCGTTTATCGATTCCAGCTCTTCCCAGCGCGCGAACGCTTTTTCCAGTTCCTGTTCGACATCGGCCAGTTCCTGCTTCACCGCGGCGATCCGCTGGCCATCCTGGCGGTAGAAATCCTCTTCGGACATGATCCCGAAAAGCGCCTCCTGCCGGGACTCCAGCGCCTCGATTCGTCCGGGCAGGCCGTCCAGTTCGCGCTGCTGCATATACCCGAGTTTTTTCGGCACTGCGACCGGCGCTGTGGATTTCCGGCCGTTTTTGGCGGCGGCCTTCTTTGTCCGCAACGGCTCTTCCCCGGGCCGCTGATCGAGCCAGTCGTCGTATCCGCCGGCATAGGCCTCGACCCGTCCGGGCGCCTCGAAGACCAGCGTACTGGTCACCACATTATTGATAAAGGCCCGGTCGTGGCTTACCAGCAGAACGGTTCCCGCGTAGTCCAGCAAAAGCTCCTCGAGAAGCTCCAGGGTTTCCACATCCAGGTCGTTGGTGGGTTCGTCCAAAACGAGAACATTGGCCGGCCGGGCAAAAAGCTTGGCCAGCAGCAGCCGGTTTTTCTCGCCCCCGGAAAGCACCCGCACCGGCGTCCGGGCCCGTTCGGGTGAAAAGAGAAAATCCTTCAGATAGCCGATCACATGGCGCTGGCGGCCGCCGATGTCCAGCATGTCGCTGTCCGGCGAAAGATTCTGTTGGACGGTTCTGTCCTCGTCCAGCTGTCCCCGCAGCTGGTCGAAGTAGCAGACCTCAAGGTTTGTCCCGTGCTTGATCTGCCCGCGGTCGGCCTCCAACTCGCCCAGCAGCAGACGGACCAGCGTGGTTTTTCCGGCTCCGTTGGGCCCCAGAATTCCGATGCGGTCGCCGCGCATGATGGTACATGAGAAATTCTCAACAATGATTTTCGCGTCGAAGCAGAAGGTCAGGTCCGTGGCTTCCACGACCCGTTTCCCGCTCTGGCCGGCCATGTCCAGGGACATGCGCACCCGGCCGGTGCGGTCCCGCCGCCCGCGGCGGATCTCACGAAGCTGCTCCAGGGCCCGGACCCGGCCTTCGTTGCGGGTGCGGCGAGCCTTGATGCCCTGGCGAATCCAGGCCTCCTCGGCACTCAGCTTT